>NZ_JBITLO010000001.1:0-1279159 GCF_044465345.1 Nonomuraea sp. NPDC049684
GACGCGCGGGGGGAGATCCTGGAGCTGAAGGAGACCATCAACACGATGGTCGACCAGCTGTCGGCCTTCGCCGACGAGGTGACCCGGGTGGCGCGTGAGGTGGGCACCGAGGGCAACCTGGGCGGTCAGGCCACCGTCCGGGGCGTGTCGGGCACGTGGAAGGACCTCACCGACAACGTCAACTCGATGGCCGACAACCTGACCAACCAGGTGCGCAGTATCGCCCAGGTCACCACGGCGGTGGCCAGGGGCGACCTGACCAGGAAGATCGACGTGGATGCCCGCGGCGAGATCCTGGAGCTCAAGACCACCATCAACACGATGGTCGACCAGCTCTCCTCCTTCGCCGCCGAGGTCACCCGCGTGGCCCGCGAGGTGGGCCGGGAGGGCAGGCTTGGCGGCCAGGCCGAGGTCGAGGGCGTGTCCGGCACCTGGAAGCGGCTGACGGAGAACGTCAACGAGCTGGCCGCGAACCTGACCCGGCAGGTGCGCGCCATCGCCGAGGTGACCAGCGCGGTGACCTCCGGCGACCTGACCCGGTCGATCACGGTCGACGCCGAGGGCGAGCTGGCCGACCTGAAGGACAACATCAACTCGATGGTCAAGTCGCTGCGCGAGACGACCAGCGCCAACGAGGAGAAGGACTGGCTCAAGTCCAACCTGGCCCGCATGTCGGGGCTGATGCAGGGCCACCGTGACCTGGCGGCCGTCGCCGAGCTGGTGATGAACGAGCTGGCGCCGCTGGTCGGCGCCCAGTACGGCGCGTTCTTCTTGGCCGAGGAGAACGAGCTCCAGCTCATCAGCGCCTACGGCTACCCGGCAGACCCCGGCAGGCCGACCAGGTTCCGGCTCGGCGAGGCGCTGGTCGGCCAGGCCGCCCGCAGCCGCAGGACGATCACGATGGCCGACGTCCCGCCCGGTTACATCACGATCTCCTCGGGGCTGGGCAGGACCGATCCGAGCTCGGTCATCGTGTTGCCGATCGTGGTCGAGGAGCAGGTGCTCGGCGTGATCGAGCTGGCCTCGGTGCAGGCGTTCACGCCGGTCCACCGGGCCTTCCTCGACCAGCTCATGGAGACGATCGGCGTCAACCTCAACACGATCGTGGCCAACGCCCGCACCGACGAGCTGCTCAAGGAGTCGCAGCGGCTGGCCGTCGAGCTGCAGGCCCGCTCGGAGGAGTTGCAGCAGCAGCAGGAGGAGCTGCAGCGCTCCAACGCCGAGCTGGAGGAGAAGGCCACGCTGCTGGCCCGCCAGAACCAGGACATCGAGACCAAGAACCTGGAGATCGAGCAGGCCAGGCAGGAGCTGGAGGACCGTGCCCACCAGCTCACGCTGGCCTCGACGTACAAGAGCGAGTTCCTGGCGAACATGAGCCACGAGCTGCGCACCCCGCTCAACTCGCTGCTCATCCTGGCCCAGCTGCTGGCCCAGAACCACACGCGCAACCTGACGCCCAAGCAGGTCGAGTACGCCGGGATCATCCATTCCGCCGGCTCGGACCTGCTCCAGCTGATCAACGACATCCTCGACCTGTCCAAGGTCGAGGCGGGCAAGATGGACATCAATCCCGAATGGGTGCCGTTGCGGCAGCTCCTGGACTACGTCGAGGCCACGTTCCGGCCGATGACGTCGCAGAAGAGCCTCGACTTCCGGATCACCACCGGGCCGGGCGTGCCGGCCGACCTGCTCACCGACGACTCGCGGCTGCGGCAGGTGCTGCGCAACCTGCTGTCGAACGCGGTCAAGTTCACCGAGACCGGCGGCGTCGAGCTGCGCATCGAACCGGCCGCGCACGGCGAGCTGCCGGCCGCGGTGCGCCCGCACGCCCCCGCCATCGCCCTGCGCGTCATGGACACCGGCATCGGCATCCCCGAGCAGCAGCTGGAAGTGATCTTCGGGGCGTTCCAGCAGGCCGACGGCACCACCAGCCGCAAGTACGGCGGCACCGGCCTCGGCCTGTCCATCAGCCGCGAGATCGCCTACCTGCTCGGCGGCGCGATCACCGTCCAGAGCACGCCGGGCCAGGGCAGCGTGTTCACCCTGTACCTGCCGGTCGCCCAGCCCGGCGCCGAGGGGCACGCGCTGCCGGTGGCCGGTCAGCCGCGGCGGCTGCTGGTGATCGAGGAACGCCCGCACGGGCTGCTGTCGCTGGTGACCGAGAGCGTGGTGAGCGGCCTGGCCGGGGCGCCCGACCCGCTCGGCGGGACCGTCCAGGTGGTCGAGGCGAGGGGCGCGGAGGAGGCGGCGAGCCTGCTGGCCGCCGAGCCGTGCCACTGCGTCGTGCTCGACCTCGACCTGCCCGGCCGGGCCGCCTACGACCTGCTGGAGGCCATGGACGGCGATCCGGCGCTGCACGGCGTGCCGGTGCTGGCCTACGACAACTGGCGCTCCGGCCCGTCGCGGGAGACGCGCGTCGGCGACCGGCCGCTGGAGCTGCTGTCCAGCCTCGACGAGCTGCGCGAGCGCATCGCCCTGCACCTGACCGCCGACCAGCCCGGCGACGTGCTGCCGCTGGTCAGGTCCCGGACGGTGGGGGCGGCGTCGGGCCGGGAGATCGACGACACGCTGTCCGGGCGCACGGTCCTGGTCGTGGACGACGACGCCCGCAACCTGTTCGCGCTGACCAGCATCCTGGAGATCCACGGCATCGACGTGCTGCACGCCGAGAACGGCCGCAAGGGCATCGACACACTGACGGCCCACCCCGAGACGGACCTGATCCTGATGGACGTGATGATGCCCGAGATGGATGGCTACACGGCGATCGAGACGATCCGCGAGATGCCCGGCTACGCCGACCTGCCGATCATCGCGGTCACGGCCAAGGCCATGCCGGGCGACCAGGAGAAGTCGCTGGCGGCCGGAGCCAGCGACCACGTGACCAAACCGGTCGACGCCCACCAGCTGATCGAACGCATCCAGCACTGGATGGATCCGGCCTGATCCGGTGAGGAGTCGCGCCATGGGGAGTTCAGCCGAGGAGACGGGCCTGGCCAGGCTGGCCGCGACCGTCGAACGCCTGCGCGCCGAGCTGCACGAGGTCCGCCGCGCCGCCGACGACCGCGCGCTGATCGAGCTGGCGAAGGGCATCCTGGTCGAACGCCTGCGCTGCGCCCCGGCGCAGGCCGCCGACCAGCTCGCCACGCTCGCGGCCCGGACCGGGCGCTCGCAGGCCGAGCTGGCCGCCGACGTCGTCAACCGGGCCGCCGACGACCCCATCGCCGACGCGTCCCTGACCGGCGCCGCCGGGCTCGACGGCGGTGAGGAGCCGCCCGCCGGGCACGCGGAGGCGGCGGTGCGGCTGCGGACGGCCGAGAGCGCCGCGCTCGGCGCCACGGACGTGCAGGCGGCGGCCCACGCCGTGCTGGAGACGGCCCTGCTGCCCATCGGCGCGACGGCGGTCGCGGTGTGGGCGGCCGGGCCGGACACGTCGCTGACGCTGGCCGGCCACGCGGGCTTCAGCGCCGAGGAGGCCGGGCTGTGGCGGCAGGTCCCCCCGGGCCTGGTCACGCCCGCCACCAGCACGCTGATCGAACGCCGCACGCTGTGGCACACCACGCAGGAGCCGCCCTCGATCGGCCGCCACCAGCTCACCGGCGGCCGCGTCACCGCGCTGGCCCGGCTGGGCGGGCGGGTGCTCGGCGTCCTGGAGATCTGCTGGCCGGGCGGCTGTCCCGAGCCCACGCCCAGGATGGAACGGCAGATCGAGGCGCTGGCCGACCTGTGCGCCCTGACCCTGAACTCCCCCGGGCCGCCCGCGCGCGCCGGGGCCGCCCTGGCCGAGCTGGCCGCCCTGGCCGACACCATGTCCGACCCGGCGCTCGTCCTGGTGCCGCACCTCGACCCGCAGGGGCACATCGCCGACTTCCGCGTCCACCACGCCAACGCGTCGTCGGCGGTGCGGGCGGGCGGGCTGCTGCTGGAGGCGTACCCGTTCGCGGCCGGGGAACTGCTGGCCAGGATCGAGCACGTGCACGCCACCGGCGAGCCGTTCCGCTCCGCCGACATGCCCTTCACCGCGGCCTCCACGGCCGAGGTGAGCATCACCCGCCACGGCGGCGGCGTGCTGCTCGTCCGGCGCGACCATGACGACCAGGCCCGCCTGCTGCAGCACGCCCAGCGTTTGGGCCGCATCGGCGGCTTCGAGGAGAACGCGCTCACCGGCGAGATCATGTGGAACGCCCAGATGTTCTCCCTGTACGGCCTGCCGCCGGACGCCCGGCCGGTCCCGCTGGAGCGCCTGCGCGACCACGTGCATCGCGACGACGAGGTGGCCGTGGGCCTCTTCCTGCGCACGGTGCTGCACCACCGGCGGCCGGCCGCGACGGCGTTCCGGCTCGAACGTCCCGACGGGGTGGCCCGCCATCTGCGGGTGGTGGCCGAGCCGGTGTTCGCCCCCGACGGCCGGCTGACCGCGCTGCGGGGGGCCTACCAGGACGTCTCGCCCCAGCACTGGACGGAGGTCGCGCTGGCGGTGACCCGCGACAGGCTGGCCCACACCGAACGGCAGTCCGCCGCCCGCAACCGCCTGGCCCTCCAGCTCCAGCACGCCATCATGCCGCCCTCGCACGGCCGCATGGACTCCTTCGGGCTGCGCATCTCGGTCCGCTACCGTCCGGCGCAGAAGGAGGACCTGGTCGGCGGCGACTGGTACGACGCGGTCGTCCTGCCGTCGGAGTGCATCCTGCTGTCGGTGGGCGACGTGGCCGGGCACGGCGTCGAGGCCGCCACGGGCATGGTGGTGCTGCGCAACGCGCTGCGCGGCCTGGCCGCCACCGGCGCGGGCCCGGCCCGGCTGCTGAGCTGGCTCAACCTGGTCGCCCGCCACCTCGCCGACCGCATGACGGCGACCGCGATCTGCGGCCTGTACGACCCCGCGACCCGCGTCCTGCGCTGGGCCAGGGCCGGGCACCTGCCGCCGATCCTGCTGCGCGGCGCGCAGGGCACGGAGCTGCCGATGGTGAAGGGGCCGCTGCTCGGCGCGTTCGCCGACGCCGTCTACGAGGAGGGACGGCTGCAGCTGGAGGCCGACGACACGCTGCTGCTCTACACCGACGGCCTGATCGAGCGGCGCGACCACAACCTGCGCCACGCCCAGGACCGGCTGCTGGCCGTCGCCTCGCGTACCGCCGCGACCCTCGACCACCGGCTCGACGACCTGCTCACCCACTGCAACTCCGACACCGACGACGACACCTGCCTGATCGGCGTGCACGTGCGCTGAGCCGGGCGGCAGGCGGCCGGGCGCCGAGGTCAGGCGGCGGGCGGGAGGAGGCCGAGCCGGTCGAAGGCCGCGGCCACGCTCGGGGCCAGCGCCGCCGGGTCGTCGCCGGCGACGGCGCGGCCGGCGGTGTAGCAGGCCAGCGCGAGCTGCGGGGCCAGGGCCGCCGTCTCGGGGGTGGCGCCGTGCTCGCGCAGGATCTCGGTCATGGTCTCGGCGAAGCGGCGCTGCTTGCGCGCCGTGCGGTCGCCGAGCTCGGGATGATCGGCGATCAGCCGTTCGCGCAGGACGTAGCGGCCGGGGTCGAGGGTGGCCCTGGCGCACAGGGCGAGGGTGAGCTCGCGCACCTGGGCGAGCGCCTCCGGCAGGCCGGGCGGACGGTCGCCGCGCAGCTCGCGGTGGTGGGCGGCCAGGCCGTCGAGCCAGTCGTGCTCCCCCGCGAAGACGACCTCCTGCTTGTCGCCGAAGTAGCGGAAGAACGTGGTGCGGCCCACCTCGGCGCGCTCGGCGATGTCGGCGACCGTCACCTCGTCGTAGCCGCGCTCGGCGAAGAGCCGGTAGGCCGCCTCGATGATCTCGTCGCGGGCTCGCTGTCGCTTGCGGGCGCGCAGGGAGGGCTCGGTCACGGCCTCAGTCTAGCGCTTGCGGACGGCGTCCCTTATGGTACTCAGTACCATTTGAAACTGGATTCCATTGGAGTTGCCATGCGAGCCGTGCAGATCACCGAGTTCGGCGGTCCCGAGGTCGTGCGGGTGCGGGAGGTGGACGAGCCGGTGCCCGGCCCCGGCCAGGTCGTCGTGGACGTCTCGCGCTGCGGCGTGAACTTCGCCGACACGCTGATGCGCGAGAACGCCTACCTGGCCGCGACCACGCTGCCGGTCGTCCCCGGCGGCGAGGTCGTCGGCAGGACGGCCGACGGCCGCCGCCTGGCCGCCATGCTGGAGCGCGGCGGGTACGCCGAGAAGGCCGCGATCCCGGAGGCGTCCGCCTTCCCGGTGCCCGAGGAGCTCGACGACGTCGCCGCGGTGGCCCTGCTGGCCCAGGGGCTCACCGCGTGGTGGCTGGTCCGCCACACCGGCCGGGTCCAGGCCGGGGAGAGCGTGGTCGTGCACGCGGCGGCGGGCGGCGTCGGCTCGCTGGCGGTGCAGCTCGCCAAGGCGGCGGGCGCGGGCCGGGTGATCGCCACCGCGAGCACGCCCGCCAAGCGGGAGCTCGCCCTGTCGCTGGGCGCGGACGCCGCCGTCGACCCGGCCGCCGACGACCTCACCGCGGCGCTGCGCGCGGCCAACGGCGGCGAGCCCGTGGACGTGGTCCTGGAGATGACCGGCGGCCGGGTCACCGACCAGAGCCTGGCGGCGCTGGCGCCGTTCGGCCGGCTCGCCTTCTACGGGATGGCGGGCGGGGTGGAACCGCAGCCGGTCTCGCCTCGCGCGCTCCAGCCCCGCTCGGCGACCGTCAGCGGATTCTGGCTGCTCAACGCCTTCCAGCGGCCCGCCGTCCTGGCCGGGGCGTACGCGGAGATGGCGGCGCGGGTGATCGCGGGAGAGCTGCGGGTGGTCGCGGGCGGGGACCGTCCGATGTCGGAGGTGCGGCAGGTGCACGCGGAGCTCAGGGAACGGCGGACGACCGGCAAGCTCGTGCTCGACCCGCGCCGGTAGGAGCTCCTAGGACGCGGTCAGGCGGCGGCCGAGCCGCTGCATCGGACGTTCGAGGAAACGGTAGGTCAGCCGGCTGCCCGGCAGCACGAGAGCCAGGAACAGCACGCTCACGCCGATCTGCAGGGGCAGCGGCGACCAGCGCATCTCCCCCGCCACCTCCATCACCACGAGGAGCACCGGCAGGTGCACCAGGTAGAGGGAGTAGCTCATCAGCCCGAGCCAGGTGAGCACGGCGGGCACCCGGCGGGCCCGCCAGGCCAGACCGGCCGCGAACGTGAGCCCGGCCAGGGCGACGGTCGTGGCCCACACGTCCGGCTGCACCCACCACCACCCGGCGCTGAGCGCCCATAAGGGGGCGACCGTCACCAGCGAGGCGGCCAGGGCCACCGGCCACAGGGAGCCCTGGCCGCTCTCCCACCGGCGGATCGCCGTGCCGGTGAACATGACCGCGAGGATCGCCGCCCCGAACCACGGGACGCGGCTGCTCAGCAGCAGCAGGGCCAGGGCCATGACGCCGAGCGCGCACGCCGCCACGTTGCGCAGCCGGCCCGTGACGACGCAGGCCAGCCCGGCGGCGAACACCGCGAACGACGCCCACGACAGCCAGCCGCCGGTCAGCGGCGCCGCGCTCAGCGCGAGGCCCGCCACGACCGCGGTCACCCCGAACGCGACGGCGACCAGGCCGCGCCGGTCCCGGACGCCGGTCACGAACAGGGCGGTGACCATCAGGTAGAAGACCATCTCGTAGGAGAGCGTCCACATCGTGTTCATCACCCCGGCGACGCCGACGACGTCCAGCAGCATCGTGGCGTGCGCCGCGGCGGAGGAGGCGTCCCTGGGCACCTCGGCGCGTACCGGGATCCACCAGGACAGGGCCAGGACCACGGCGATGACGGCGAGGTAGAGCGGGTAGAGGCGGAAGGCGCGGCCGATCCAGAAGGCGCGCACGTCGCCGTGCCGTTCCAGCGACGACGGGATGATGTAGCCGCTGACCAGGAAGAACACCAGGACGCCGTACACGCCCAGGTTGAAGAAGGTCGGGCGCAGCCAGGGCATGGCCCAGGTGGTCAGGTGCTCGCCGACGACGGCGAGCGCGCCGATGCCGCGCAGGGCGTCCAGCCAGGCGAGCCTGGACGCCTCCGGACGAACGACCTGGGGGGTGCCAAGGGGAGCAGTCGTCACGCACCCCAACGTATCGGTCCCGCGGTCGGGCCCCGGGCTCGCCGCCGCCTCGGGTTCGCCGCCTCGGACTCGCCCGCCGTCTCGGGCTCGCCGCCGTCTCGGGGGCGAGGCCGGTCAGGGGCGGCGGGCCGCCCAGGCCGTCCGGGTGCCGCGCACGACGAGCTCGCGGTGCCGGACGGACTCCGGCGAGTCGGCGGAGAGCAGCCGGTCGAGGGCGGCGAGGTCGCCCTCGGCCAGTCTCCCGGCGAGCCGCGACCGGTAGCCGCTCAGCACCGTCCGCGCGTAACGGACCGCGCCCGGCGGCGCCGGGCGCACCTCGATCGGGAAGTCGCGCCGCGCGGCCACCTCGAATCCGGCCGCCGCCAGGACCGGTCCCCAGTCCGGGTACGGGTCCGGGCCGCTGCCCGCCAGCGCCTCCCGGCAGCGCGCCTCCAGCGTCGCTCCGGCCTCGTCGGCCAGCAGGCGCGGCATGCCGTCCATCTCGACGACCGCCAGCAGCCCGCCGGGCCGCAGCGCGGCGTGGACCTCGCCGAGCAGCCGCGCCGGGTTCTCGACGTGGTGCAGCGACGCCGCCGCCCACACCAGGTCCGGGGTGCCGAGCGGCGGCAGGGCCGCGTCCAGGTCGGCCTGGAGCACGCGCACCCGCTCCTCCAGCCCCTGGCCGCGCGCCGCCGCGCGCAGGCGGTCGAGCATGACCGGCGACCGGTCGACCGCGACGATCTCGGCGGACGGGAACCGCCTGGCCAGGGCCAGGGTCCCGGTTCCGGTGCCGGCGCCCAGGTCGGCGACCGTGCGCGGGGTGCGGCCGGACTGCTCGGCGACCCAGGCGGTCAGCTCGTCCAGGAACGGCCCGAGCACCTCGGCGTCCAGGTCGAGCAGGTCGGCCAGGGCCGATTCGTCGCCGTGGTGGTGCTGTCCGTGGTCGGGATGTGCGTGGTGATGTGCTTCCATGCGTTCACCGTAGGGGGCTCCTGCGCGTGCGGCATACAATCTTGCCTATGACGCAAGAAGTCGACCTGGACGCCGTGGTCCGGCGGCGCATCCGCGGCCTGCGACTGGCCCGGGGCTGGTCGCTCGACGCCCTGGCCGCGCGGTGCCGGCTGAGCCCGTCCAACCTGAGCCGCATCGAGACGGGCCATCGCCGGATCGCCCTCGACCAGCTCGTCCCCATCGCGCGGGCCCTCGGCACGACGCTCGACCAGCTCGTGGAGTCCACCGAGGACGACGACGTGGTGATCCGGCCGCTCCCCTGCGACCACCCCGGGATGACCGTGTGGCTGTTGTCCCGGGAACGGTCGCTGCACGGCGTCACGGTGGCCAAGATGCGCATCACGCCCGACCGGCCGCTCGAACCGCAGGCGCATCCCGGGCGCGAGTGGTTCACCGTCCTGTCGGGGACGGCCCGGCTGCTGCTGGGCGAGCGGACCGTCCTGGTGCCGGCGGGCGACGCGGCCGAGTTCTCGACCATGACCCCGCACGCCGTCGGCGCCCACGAGGGGCCCGTGGAACTGCTCACCATCTTCGACCACGACGGCGAACGCTCCCACCTGCACGTGGGCCAGGCGTAGGAGCGACGGCCCGGCGGGGCGCCGCCGGCCCCACCTGACCCGAACGCCCGCAGCACCTACGGCCGCCGGCCCACCTCACAGCGGTCCCGCAGACCTTACGAGGCCCCGGCTAGCCGCGGATCCTGTGGGAGGGGCCGGTCAGCTGCTGCTGGTTCCGGCCGGGCCCATGCGGCCGGTGGGCCATGAGGGCTCCGGGTGGGCCTGGCGCCAGGTGAGCAGCTGGCGGTCCAGCCGTTCCCGGTCGGTGAGGCGCGGCCTGGCGGGGCGCACGCCCGTACGTTCGAGCAGCCCGCTCGCGGCCTCCGCCAGCCGCACCCGGGCCGGCGCGAACCGGCGCCGCAGCAGGTCGGCGGTCACCGCCGCGGTCAGCACCGAGGCCGGCCACAGCGCGGCCCTGCCCAGCCCGCCGCCGCTTCCCGTGATCTGGCCGCTCCCCTTGGGATGGTCGATGCCCGTGCTCTGGTCGCCGTCGCCATGCCGCATTCGTCAGCCTCCGGGTTCGTCTGGGGACCGTGGGCGTGCCGGAAGTTTCTGCACTTATGGCGCTACCCGGTCCTGCGTCCCTCATGCCGCCGACTTGCGAACAGCGGCGGTACACGTTTGAGTGGCCGCCGGCGGGAAAGCTGGAGACTGGCCCGCCACCCCATCCGACCCCGCCACGCGAGACGATCATGACCCTTCAGTTCGAGCTCCAGTGCCCCATCAGCACTGACCTTGCCCTCATCAGGGACCTGATCCGCGTCCACGGCCGCCACTGCGGGCTGCCCGCCGACCGGCTGGAGGACCTGGTGGTGGCGGTCAACGAGGCGGTCACCAACGTGCTGGACCACGGCGGCCGCACGGGCATGGTGACCTCCCGCGGCGGCGCGGACGGCGTGATCGTGGAGATCCTCGACGTCGCCGGCCGGCTCACCCACGAGCACCTGTCCTCGGCCCGCCTCGACCCGACCGCCTCCCACGGGTACGGCCTGTGGGTCATCCAGCAGCTCTGCGACGAGGTCGTCCTGGAGCAGACCGGGCTCGGCTCGCTGCTGACCCTCGACCTGCGGACCCGCCGCCACGCCGGCCGCCTGGACGCGCGCCGCGCCGTGTCGGCCTGACCATCCCTCGGCGGAAGAAATCTCGGGGGCGCCGTCCGGTTCCGTCGGTCCCGTTCGTCACCATGGTGAGACGCCGTCCGACCGAGGAGCGCGAGATGAAGTACATGATGTTCGTCTGCACCGACACCGAGCCCGACACCGACCAGGAGAACCTGCCCGACGTCGAGGCGTGGGTGGCCGAGAACGACGCCCGCGGGCGGCGGGTGCGCGGCGCGGTGCTGGCGCCGGAGTCGGCCGCGACCACCGTGCGGGTGCGCCGCGGCGAGCTGGTCCTGTCCGACGGGCCGTTCGCCGAGACCAAAGAGGTGATCGTGGGCTTCGACCTGCTCGAATGCGCCGACCTCGACGAGGCGGTCGAGGTCGCCCGCTCCCACCCCATGGCCCGGCACGGACGGCTGGAGCTGCGGCCGTTCGCCGACTTCGAGCAGTGAGACAACCCCTGGAGGAGGCGGCGGCGGAGGCGTACCCGCGGATCGTCGCCGCCCTCATCCGGGTCACCGGCGACTGGACCCTCGCCGAGGACTGCGCCCAGGAGGCGCTGGCCCTGGCCGTGCGGCGGTGGCCGGAGGAGGGCGTGCCGTCCAACCCGGGCGGCTGGCTCATGACGGTGGCGCGCAACCGCGCGATCGACGCGCTGCGCCGCGTCTCGATCGAGCGCCGCAAGCTGGCCGAGCTGGCGGCGCTCGCCCTGACCGTCCAGGACGGGCCCGGGGACGGGCGGGAGGAGGAGGTCGTGGACGACCGGCTGCGGCTCGTCTTCACGTGCTGCCATCCGGCGCTGGCGCTGGAGTCGCGGGTGGCGCTGACGCTGCGGACGGTCTGCGGCGTGCCGACCGCCGACCTGGCCCGCGCCTTCCTGGTCACCGAGTCGGCGATGACCCGCCGGCTGACCAGGGCCAAGCGGAAGATCGCCGAGGCGGGCATCCCGTACCGGGTGCCGCAGGGGGCGGCGCTGGCCGAGCGGCTGCCCGGGGTGCTCGCCGTCCTCTATCTGCTGTTCACGCAGGGGTACGACGCCGGCGGCGAGCCCGCGTTCGCCGAGGAGGCGATCCGGCTGGCGCGGCTGCTGCGACGGCTCATGCCGGAGCAGGAGGAGGTGACGGCGCTGCTGGCGCTGTTCCTCCTGCAGCACTCCCGCCGGGACGCCCGCCGCGACGCCGCCGGCGACCTGGTGCCCCTCGACCGGCAGGACCGCTCCCGCTGGGACCGGGCCGCGATCGGCGAGGGGCTCGCCCTGCTGGCCGCCGTCGAGGGCGACGGCCCGTACGGGCTCCAGGCGCGCATCGCCGCCTGCCACGCCACGGCGTCCTCGCTGCCGGGCACCGACTGGTCGCGGATCGCCCGCTGCTACGACGAGCTGGCCCTGCTCCACCCCACGCCCGTGGTGGAGCTGAACCGGGCCGTCGCGCACGGGTACGCCCACGGGCCGCGGGCCGGGCTCGCCCTGCTGGAGCGCTCCCGCGCCGAGCTCGACGGCCATCCGCTGGCCATCGCCGCCGAGGCCGATCTCACCGCCCGCGACGGCGACCCGGCCCGCGCGGCGGCGCTGTTCCGGCGGGCCGCCGCAGTCGCCCACAGCGACCAGGAACGCCGCGCCCTCCTGACCCGCGCCGCCGAGTCCGCGCGCGGCACGGAAGCCTGAGCGGGAACCGGTCAGCGAAGCGCCGTGGCCTGCCGCAAGGTGCCGACGGGGGCCGGTGCTTGAGCTGAAGGTCAGTTGGCGGGGTGGCGGGGGCCTGGGCGGGCGCCGCGGGCCGTGAGCCAGGACGCCAGGTCGTCGGCCCCGGCGCGGCGGGCGGCGTCCAGCGGGGTGAGCTCGTCGTAGCCCACCCAGGCGAGGTCGCCGCCGCGCTCCAGGAGGAACGCCGCGGCCTGCGACTGCCCGCCGTGGCAGGCCGCCCACAACCCCTCCGTCACCTCCGCCGGGGACGGCGTCCCGGCCTCGAACGCCGCCGCGATCCGGTCCATGAGCCCGAGGGCGGCGGCCTCCCACAACCGCGCGGACGCGCCGCGCTCGACGAGGCGGCGGGCGGCGTGCCACTGGGCGAAGGCGCACGCGTCCGACAGGGCCGTGCCGCCGCCGATGACCGCGCCGGTGGCCTCGACGTCGGCCCCGGCGTCCAGCAGGGCGTCGAGCACGGGGACGTCGTCGCAGCTCGCGGCCCACATGAGTGGCGTCTCGGCGTGCGGGCCGGCGAAGCGGGCGTCGACCTCGGCCCCGGCCGCCACCAGCGCACGTACCAGGGCGGGACCGCGCGGCACGTGGCCCGGCCAGTCGGTGAGGACGTGCAGGAGGGTCCGCGACACCCCGCCCGCCTCGCCCAGCCGGACGCGGGCCAGCCCGGGATGCCCGGCCAGCAGCCGCCGTACGCCGTCGAGGTCGCCGAGCCGCACGGCCGCCGCCGCCGACACCGCCAGCGGGTCCGCCGCATCCAGGTAGCGCATGGGCCCATTGTCACGAGCCCCGTCCCGTCCCGCCACGGATCAGCTGGAGACCGCCCCGGCCGGGCGCGGGCTAGGTTGGGCGGCATGGGCACCGAGCACGCGCACTACGTGATCGTCGACGCGGGCGGCCATCGGGTCTGGTCACGCCGGGGCGGCGCGGGCACCTTCTACGGCGACCTGCTGCGCGGCCCCGACCGGCTGGCCGCCTTCGTGCGCGAGCAGGAGCACGGCCACGCCCTCGGCTGGGGCGACGCGGTGCGCTGGCAGGCCGTGGCCGTGCTGGACGTGTCCCGCCGCCTGCTGCTGGTCCACTGCTCCCTGGAGATCCGCGGGCCCGTGTGGCGCACGTCCGTGCTGGAGATCCGGGCGTGGCTGGGCCTGCTCGCCGCGCGGTGGCCCGGCTGGACGGTGAAGTGGGCGGCCCGCGGCCTCCACGAGGTCATGGAGCACCTCGGGCTCGGCTACGACACCGTCGCCGGCCTCGACGACCCGCCGGCGCCGCTGCCGCTGCAATGGGGTCAGGGCCCGGCGGAGGACGACGACCTGTCGGTGGTCGCCGACACCCTCGTGGCCGTACGGGACACCACCGGGAGGCTGTCGTTCGCCGGCTGGTGGGGCACCGGCCTGGCCCGCGTGCTGCTCGCCGGCCCCGCCGCCCTGCTGAGCCCCCAGGAGCTGGCGACGCCCTTCGCGGCGCTGGAGGCCGTCCCCTGGAACGGCGTGCACCTCGACGCCGCCGCCCGCACGCTCGACTGGTGGTCGCTGGACTGCTCGCTGCCCCCGTCGCGGCCGGCCGAGCGCTGGCCCGGCTGGCGGCTGACCTGTCATCAGGACGCCTTCGAGGAGGTGGCCGCGCTCGCCGCCCCCGAGCTCCTGCTCGACCTCGACGGCCCGGACGCCGCCCTCCGCCGCGTCACGGAGTGGTTCGGCCGCCCCGCCCGATAAATCGGTCAGAAACAAAAGGGCGGTAAGACGGCCGGGCCCGTCGCATTCGCACTTGCACTTCTACGCCTTGCCCGGCGTTGACGCCATAGGGCCCCCGTCGGCGCACAGCTCGCGGGACGCCGGAAAACCGTGTGCCGAAGCCGGGAAGCGACGGCGGCGCGCACCCGGCAGCGACGCGGACACATTGAAGCACACCTTTGAATTCATCTTCGATAAGATGCGCACCGCCGCGGCCGCCGCCTTCCCGCGCTCACCCCGTCCGCGTGCGCGCGCCGGGCGGCCCCGCGTCCGCCGCGCCCGCCCGCCGGCCCGGCGACCTGGCACATGACCCGGCCATTCCCAGGTGAGATAAGCAAGGAAGCCGCCGTGACACCCCGGGCACGCGCGGTTCCCGCCGCGTTTGAAATGCCTTTGACAGGCGGTGTGCCCGGTGAGTTCTCCGCGTTCACCGGCGCCGGGCCGAGGTAAGTTGCCCGCACGCTACTGAAGGGCGCTACAGTACGCAACAACCGTATCGAGCATGGAGTGCCACCATGGCTAAGCAGATTCAAGAGATTCTCATCGACGATGTAGACGGTGGGGAGGCTCATGAGACCGTCGTCTTTGCACTCGATGGCAGCAGCTACGAGATTGACCTTCATGAGGAGAAGGCGGACGCGCTGCGTAAAGCACTGGCGCCCTTCATCGTGAAGGCCCGTCCTGTTCGCGTGGATCGCGGTGGGCGCGGGCGGCGGGCGGTCGTGACCGGCAGCCGCGCGTTGAGCCGGGAGAAGTCTTCGGAGATCCGGCAGTGGGCCAAGGCCAACGGCCTGCCCGTCAGCGAGCGCGGCCGCATCGCCGCCTCGGTGGTCGAGAAGTACGAGGCCGCCCACTAGGACGACGTCAGGAGCGCGCGGGCCGGCGGAGCAGTCCGGCCAGCCTGAGCGCCGCCACGACGGCCACCGCGAGGTGCGCCGCGACCAGGGCGATCTGGTAGATCCGCTGCCCGGCCGTGAGCTCGGCGGCGTAACCGCCGTCGTAGAACCCCGACACGAAGGCCAGCACCCCGGCGACCGCCAGCAGTGCGGCGGCCGGGACGGCGACGCCACGGCGGCTCCGGGTCGCCCCCACGGCCAGCACGACCTGCGCCCGTCCGGCGGGGACAGCGGTGGTGGAAGCCGGCATGTCCGTCTCCTGTCAGAGTGGTCCGGGTCGGGTGACGACTCCCATGCTCGGCGAACGCTCTTGGCGCAGACCTGGGAACGACCTGCGCCGCGCTTGGCGCCGGTCTGGACGACCCGGACGCCTGTGCACCCCGCGCGAACGGCGCGGCGACCGCGTCCCTCGGCCGGAAGCCGGAAGCCGGAAGCCGGGCCACGGTGGCCGCGGGCGGGTGCGCCGCCCGCGGCCGCCGGCGGGTCACTGGACGGTGATCTTGTCCACTTCGACGGTGATGCCCTTGACCTGCGGGGTCGAGGTGACGGTCGTGATCTTGCCGACCCCCGCGCTGACCCCCTTGACCTTCATCGAGTACGTCAGGCTGCCGCCGGGCGCCCCCGGCGTGCTGGTGACGACCAGATCCTGGGTGGGCGGCCCGGAGATCTGGGCGCCGGCGGTGCCCTCGGCGTTCTCGGCGCCGACCGTCAGGCCGTAGCCTGCGGGCGGCGAGCCGGGCAGGTTGCCCGGGTCGTAGGCGTAGCTGACGTCCTCCACGCCGTTGAGCCCGATCCACTGCTGGAAGACCTTCAGGTCAGTGGTGCCGTAGAGGTTCAGCCGCCACTCCACCACCAGCCAGTCGCTGACCCCGTCGGTCAGGATCGTGGCCAGGACGCCCGGCGCGGCGGTGCCGTCCAGGTCGGTCCAGTACGGGGCGAGCACGCCGTTGGGCCGCGCCGGGTCGGGCAGCGTCTGCGGCGTCGGGGAGACGTCGTCGCCGGTGGCCCCGCCCGCGACGCTGTAGCCGTCGGAGGTCACGCCGAGCCGGGTGTAGCCGCGTCCGGCGAACTGGAAGGCGGGCACGGTGAAGTTGAGCGCCTGCTCGTCGCCGATCGGGGTGGGCGTGACGCCGAAGGCGTCCAGCGGAATGTAGCCGGCCGGTCCGGCGCCGGGCGCGATCGCCGGCCGGGCGGGCTGGGTGGCGGCCAGCGTCGCCTTGGTGGTGGCGACCTGGGTGCCGACCTTGGTCGCGCCCGTGACGCTGTTGAGGCGCAGGCGGGCGTCCAGGGTGCTGAGCGCGGTCACCTCGGCGTCCTCGTACGTGGTGTTCCGGACGGTGACGGTGCAGGTGGACTCGCCGGTGTTCCTGGCGATGGTGTCCGGGGCGCAGGTCTGCTCGACCGGCACCGCGCCCTGCTTGCGGTAGAACGCCACCGGCAGGTGCAGCGCGCGCGAGCCGCCGACCTGCTTGAGGTTGACCTGGCCGAAGTACTGGCCGTCGGGCAGTTCCGGCGCGGTGACGACGATGCTCAGCTTGGCGCTCTTGCCGGGCGCGACGGTGAACACCGGCGGCACCACGGCGACGGTGGCCCCGCTCACGGTGGTGCCGGAGGCGGTGAAGGTGAGCGACGAGCCGGTGGTGTTGGTGACGGTGCGCTTGGCGGTGATGACGCCGGGCATGGTGGGCGCGTTCACCGAGGGCAGGTTGAGGTCGATCCGGTTGAGCGGGTCGGTGGCCGAGGCGACGAAGCCGGCGGCGTCCTGGTCGAGGGTCAGTCCGGGGTCACCGGCCTTGGTCAGGTCGATGCGCCCGCCGCCCATGTCGAACGGGTCGGCCTGGGTGGTCCTGTCCTGCTTGGTGACCGCGGTCTTGGCCGTGGTCTCCAGGGCCGACTTGACCTGGCCGGGCGTCCAGGTGGGGTGCAGGGCGAAGACCAGGGCCGCCGAGCCGGTCACGTGCGGCGCGGACATCGAGGTGCCGGAGATGACCTGGTAGAGGTTGCCGGGCGGGCCTTCCAGCGGCGACTCGGGGGTCGGCGTCATGCCCGCCATGATGTGCTGGCCGGGCGCGGTGACGTCCGGCTTGAGGAAGTCGCCGCCGGGGCCGCGCGAGGAGAAGTGCGCCATCGCGTCGCCCTGCCAGGTGGACTTGGCGCCCTGCGTGAAGGAGGCGGTGGCGCCGGGGTGGGCGGCGAGGAAGGCCAGCAGGGTGTCGGCCTCGGGCTTGTCCACGTGCACGGACGGCAGCCAGTGCGCGTCGGTGAAGACGTCGAACGGGAAGGCGTTGTAGAGGATCATCCCGGCCGCGCCGCCCTGCCTGACGTTGAAGCTCTTCAGCACGCGGTTGGGGGTGCGCTCACAGGCGACGATCTTCCCGGTGAACATCCCGGGAGGGGCCGGGACGTCGCACGCCGCGCGCGAGTACGGCGGCGCCGAGGCCAGGACGACGGGCAGCGGCGAGGCCAGGCCCGCGGTGATGGACGCGCCCTTGATCGTCGCCGTGGCGCCGCCGCCGGACAGCGTGACCGTGGACTGGAACGTCCTGGACTGCGAGGAGGCGGCCACCGTGGTCACCCAGGGGCCGCGGTGGTCGGTGGTGCCGGCGCCGGGGCCGGAGTTGCCGGCCGAGGCCGAGACCAGCACGCCGGCCGCGTAGGCGTCGAGGAAGGCCAGCTCGACCGGGTCGCTGTAGGGGTCGCTGCCGCCGGAGACCGAGAAGTTGATCACGCGTACGCCGTCCAGGACGGCCCGCGCCACGGCCTGCGCCGAGTCGGAGGGGAAGCAGCCCTGCGCGCCGCACACCTTGTAGACCGACACCGCGGCGGCCGGGGCGATGCCGTGGATCGGGCCGCGGCTGATGCCCAGCGGGTTCGCGTCGGCGACCGGGCCGCCCGCGGAGGTGCTGGCGGTGTGGGTGCCGTGCCCGTTGGAGTCGCGGGCGCTGTCGCCGTAGACCTCGCCGCCGTAGACGGCGTTGTAGGTCTCCATGAACGGCTGCCCGCCGATCAGCTTGTTGTTGCAGGTGAACGGATCGGCGGCGGGGGTCAGCGGGTTGTCGCCGAAGTTGCACACGCGCGGCGTGCCGTCCTTGGTGGGCCCGGGGGCGGGCAGGCCGGGGGCGGCGGCGAACGACGGGTGCTCGGGCCAGGCGCCGGTGTCGAGCACGCCGACGATCACGCCCTTGCCCGCCGAGGAGCTGCCGCCGAGCTTGCCGTAGATGGTGTCGGCGCCGATGAACTCGGGGCTGGAGTCGGTCAGCAGCTGCTGGGGCTTGTCCTCCTGGACGGCGACCGCGCCGGGCAGCCGCAGCACGTCGGCCACCTTGTTGCCCGGGACGCGCAGGGCGATGCCGCCGTAGACCGTCCTGACGCGCTGGCCGACGACGGCGCCGGGGACCTTCTTGGCCAGCTCGCCCAGGAAGGCGTTCTCGACGTCCTGGATGTGGGTGCCGTACTTCCTGGCCTCGGCGCTCCTGGTGTCGAGGGCCTTGCCGGTGACGGCGGGGCTGGTGGCCGGCAGCCCGGCCAGCCCGCCCTGGTAGGCGGCCAGCGAGTCGTAGTCCAGCTTGACCATGACGTTGACCGGCGCGGGCGAGGTGGCCTTCAGCAGCGCGGCGTCGCTCTTGGCGAGCTTGCCGGTGGGGGACTTGGCGCCCTCGACCACCTCGGCGCCGGTGAGCGGCACGGACCGCCATTTCGCGGGCGGGGTGGGCGTGGCACGTGCCACGGCCGGGCTCATGGCCATCACGACACCGAGCCCGACGGCTACCGATGTCAACCGGCGTAAACGGGATGAGAACGAACGGGACAACACGAAGACCTCCTGGCCGAGGAGCTGCAAGAACCCGCCTGACCGGCCGAGGACGTCATGTCACCCCCACGCGCGCATGCCGGAGAGATCGATGACCCTCCCCGGTGGGTGACGAGCTGGACCGCCTCCCCTCCCCGTGGGCGGGGTGGGTTGGCGTCCGAACCGGAGTGTAGACAGCGATCAACTGGCCGAGAACCCCGCCGCTTTGTCACGTTCCGGCCAATTGGCCCCACCAGACAGCCGGCCGCCGCAAAGCTCATATTCGTCCCACCTCTTCGCCAGAATCCGGCAACGGTGAGCATCACCCCCAATACGGATATCTACAGTTGTCCTATGGGCGATCAACGGGACGCGGCGCCGACGTCAGCGCAGGACGGAACGAGTTAGCCCGTGGGCGGCCACGCCGACGAGGGGACCCGGCCGTACACCTCGGCGCTGGACGAGCAGCTCGCCCAGGCCGCCCGTGACACCGGCGCGCACATCGGCGCGGTCTACCTCCTGACGGGCTCCCCGCAGGTGCTGATGATGGAGGCCGAGATCGGGCTGCCCACGCAGCTCGTCAAGCCGTGGACCACCGTCCGGCTGGACGGCGGCGCGCCCGTGGCCGCCGCCGTGCGCCAGGGGCGGCTGGTGTGGGTACCGACCGCGCAGGACCTGACCCGCCGCTTCCCCGGCACGGCCCTGGCCTTCCCGTACGCCTTCGCCTCGGCCTCCGCGCCCCTGCACAGCGACTCCCGCATGTGGGGCTCGTGGATCCTGCTCTGGCCGGAGGGGCGGCCGGCCGAGCTGAGCGGGCCGGAGCAGGAGGTCATCGCCGCCGCCAGCGAGCGCCTGGCGGCCGTCCTGGAGCAGGCCGCCGACAGCGGATGCCCGCTGCGCCCCGGCGGCGAGCCGCGGGTGCTGACCCCGGTGCCGCCGCCGATGCCCGACCCGTACGAGGCCGTGGCCGCGGCCGGCTACCTGGACCGGCTGCGGGACGGCTCCGTCGCGCTCGACCTGGACGGCGTCGTCACCTTCGCCAGCCCCGCCGCCGCCGGGCTGCTCGGCACCACCGTCTCGGAGTTGCTGGGCACGCCGCTGTGGGAGACGGCGACGTGGCTGAAGGACCCGGCCTTCCAGGACCGCTGCCGGGCGGCGGTGGTCGGCCAGCAGGTCGCCTCCTGCACGGCCCGCCGGCCGGACGGCCACGAGCTGGAGTTCGTGCTGCACCCGGACCCGACGGGGGTGAGCCTGCGCATCACCCCCTCGGGGGCCGACCTGTCCGCGCAGCGGCCCGCGCGCGCCTTCGCCCCGGACAACTCGGGGCTGCCGCGGGCCGACGTCTTCTACAACTTCCTGCACATGGCCTCGGCGATGACCAGGGCGCTGAACGTCAGGGAGGTCGTCGATCTCATCGCCGAGCACGTCATGCCGGTGTTCAAGGCGCAGGCCATGGCGATCATGAGGGCGGAGAGCGGCCGGATGCGGATCGTCGGCTCCCACGGCTACGTCCCCGAGGTGCTGGAGCGCTTCGACGGCCAGACGCTGGCCGCGCCCAGCCCCGCCGAGCAGGTGATCCGCACGGGCGAGCCGGCCTTCTTCGCCGACCGGGACGAGCTGGGCCGGGCCTTCCCCGATGCCGTCCAGGACGACGGGATGGCCGCCTGGGCCTTCCTGCCGCTGACCGTCTCCGACGACACCTTCGGCGTCTGCCTGCTGGCCTTCGACCATGCGCGGCCGTTCACCGCCGAGCAGTGCGCGACGCTGACCACGCTGGCCGGGCTGATGGGCCAGGCCCTGGACCGCGCGCTGCTCTACGACACCAAGGACCGGCTGGCCCACAGCCTGCAGACCTCGCTGCTGCCCGGCAGCCTGCCCGACATGCCGGGCCTGGAGGTGGCCGCCCGATACGTGCCCGCGACCCGCGGCGTCGGCATCGGCGGCGACTTCTACGACCTGATCCGGCTCAACGAGACCACCGCCGCCGCCGTCATCGGGGACGTCCAGGGGCACAACATGACGGCCGCGGCGCTCATGGGCCAGGTGCGCACCGCCATCCACGCCCACGCCGCCGTCGGGGCCAGCCCCGGGGACGTGCTCCAGCACACCAACCGGCTGCTCATGGACCTGGACACCGACCTGTTCACCAGCTGCCTGCTCATCTACTTCGACCTGCGCCTGCGCACGCTGCGGGCGGCCAACGCCGGTCATCCCCTGCCGCTGCTGCGCCCGCCCAACATGCCGGCCGAGATCATCGACATCCCGGCGGGCCTGCTGCTCGGCATCGACGCCGACGCCGAGTACGCCACGGTGGAGGTGCCGTTCCCGCCGGGCGCCGTCCTGGCCCTCTACACCGACGGGCTGGTCGAGGCGCCGGGCGTGGACCTGGACGAGGCCATCGGGACGCTGGCGGCGTACCTGACCAGCGCCCCGCGCGAGCAGCTCCAGCAGGTCGCCGGGACGCTGCTCGACCACGCCCCGCACACCGACGACATCGCGCTGCTGCTCCTGCGGCACCGGGAGAACGCGGGCTGAGACCCGCTCAGTGCGAGACGAACGTGCGGTGGTCGGCCAGGGCGAGCGCCCGGACGAAGTCGAGGATCCTCAGCAGCCCCCGCCCGGCGAGCCGGACCGGGGCGGGACGGCGGGAGCAGTAGGCGGCCGACCACAGGGCAGGTACGTGTCGTTCCATGCGGACCAGGATGTCCTGGCACACACTGATCGATCCAACACATCGTCTCGCTGGCAGCCATCGCTATCGTAGATGGATGGAACTGCGCCAGCTCCGCCACTTCGTCGCCGTCACCACCCACGGCAGCTTCACCGCCGCCGCGCGGGCCGAGCTGATCGTGCAGTCGGCGCTCAGCACGTCCATCCGCAAGCTCGAACGCGAGCTCGGCGCCGACCTGTTCGAGCGCACCGGGCGGCGGCCGGTGCTCACCCCGGCCGGGCACGCCTTCCTGCCGGCCGCGCGGGCGCTGCTGGCCGACGCCGCGGCGGCCGCCGACGCCGTGTCCGCGGTGTCCGGGCTGGCCGCCGGCCGGGTGGCGATCGGCACCATCCAGACGCTCACCAGCGTCGACCTGCCGGCCGAGCTGGCCGCCTTCCACCGCCTGCGGCCCGGCGTCCAGATCTCGGTCCGCGACGCCCCGGTGGCGGGGCTGCTCGACGCGCTGCTCGCCCGCGAGCTCGACCTGGCCTACCTGGCGCTCGACGGCGCCGAGCTGCCCGCGGGGCTGGCCGTGTTCGAGTCCTGGGAGGAGGAGCTGGTGCTGATGACCTCGCCCGACCACCGGCTGGCCGGCGCGGAGCGGGCCCTGCTGTCGGAGCTGACGGAGGAGCCGTTCGTGGACTTCAAGGCCGGCACCGGGCTGGAGACCGCGGTGCGCAGGCTGGCCGCCGGGTGCGGGCTGCACCGGCAGATCACCTGCGAGGTCACCCAGATCCGGCTGCTGGTCGACCTCGTGCGCGCCGGGATCGGGGTGGCGATCGTCCCCCGGCGGGTGGCCGAGCGGGAGGGGCTGCCGACCGTGCGCATCCGCCAGCCTGATCCGGCCAGGACGGTCGTGCTGGCCGGCCGCGCGCCCGTGCCCGCCAACCCGGCCGCCGCCGCCCTGCTGGCGCACCTCACCCGGTGACCCCGAATTGGACTTGCGGGTCCAATTTTCTCCGCGCACAGTGGCAGGACCGGCCGGGGCGGCGTGTCCCGGCGGAACACTGACGGGAGCGTTGTGATGAGTGCACGGTTGCGGGGCAGGCGGGCGTTGGTGACCGGATCGACCAGCAACATCGGGCGAGCGATCGCCGAGGCGTTCGCCGCCGAGGGCGCGCACGTGGTCGTCTCCGGGCGCAGCGCCGAGCGGGGCGCGCGGGTCGTGGCCGGCATCCGCGAACGCGGCGGGCGGGCCGGATTCGTGCGGGCCGACCTCGACGGCAGCGCCGCGGCCTCGCGGGCCCTGGCCCGGGAGGCGGCCGACGTGCTCGGCGGCGGCGTCGACATCCTGGTCAACAACGCCGGCATCTACCCCGGCGACGACACCGCCGGCACCGACGAGCAGACCTTCGACCGGGTCTACGCGGTCAACGTCAAGGCGCCGTTCTTCCTGACCGCGGCGCTGGCTCCGGCCATGGCGCAGGCGGGCGGCGGCGCGATCATCAACCTGGGCTCGTGGATCGCCCGCCTGGGCGTGCCCGTCGGCGCGCTCTACAGCTCCACCAAGGGCGCGATGGAGACCCTCACGCGGGCCTGGGCCGCCGAGTTCGGCCCGCGGGGCGTCCGGGTGAACGCCATCTCGCCCGGCGTGATCCTGGAGCCGGGCGCGGCGGCGGCGCGGGCCGGCGCGGTCATGATGAACGGCACTCCGGCGGGCGGCGTGGGCACGCCGGAGGCCATCGCGCACGCCGCCGTCTACCTGGCCGCGGAGGAGGCCGCGTTCGTCCACGGCATCGTCCTCGACGTCGACGGGGGCCGCACCGCCGCGGCCGTCATCGCGGCCTGACCCCGGCGGCACATAACCGGTTGAACGGGCGGGGCCTTCGTGGTGGGATGCCCGCTGTGTCAGCGATCCAGGACCTCGTGCGTCCCGACGTCTATCCGCTTTCCTCCAAATACGACCCTGAATGGGTGCTCGGGCTGGACATGGGCCCCCATCCGCTGTGGCTGCTGGAGGACCTGGCCCGCGACCTCGACCTGCGGCCCGGCATGCGGGTGCTCGACCTGGGCTCGGGCCTGGGCGCGACCTCGGTCTTCCTGGCCCGCGAGTTCGGGGTGGAGGTGGTGGCCGCCGACCTGTGGGTCGCGCCCGAGAAGGCCGCGGCCGTCTTCGCCGCGGCGGGCGTCGCGGACCGCGTCAGGGCCGTACGGGCCGAGGCGCACGCCCTGCCGTTCGAGCAGGAGTCCTTCGACGCCATCGTCAGCGTGGACGCCTTCGAGTACTTCGGCACGGCCGACTCCTACCTGCCCTACCTGGTCCGCTTCCTGCGGCCCGGCGGGCAGCTCGGCGTCGCCACGCCCGGCATGACCCGCGAGGTGCGCGACCTCGGGCACATCCCCGCCCACGTCAAGGCGCTGGTCGGCTGGGAGGCCATCGCCTGGCACACCGCCGGGTGGTGGCGCTTCCAGTGGGAGATCACCGAGCTGGTCACGGTGACGTCCGCGCGCCTGCAGGACGGCGGCTGGCACGACTGGCTGCTGTGGGCCCGCGCCCGGCAGGAGACGGCGACGATCGCCATGCTCGAAGCCGACCAGGGGGAATACCTGTCCTTCGCGCTGGTCACCGCGCGCCGGAACCCGCCCGCGCCCTGACCCCGGCGCCCCATGGAGTCTGGCGTATGGGCGGGAGAGTCTCGGCCATGGCCGCGCTCCCCCGGTGTCGCGTTGACTAGTCCTCGCGCGTCCGGGACGTCGGGCGCGGGGACGAACAGGGGGAACACACAGATGTCGGTTCTGCGCACCGTCGTGCTCATCGCGGCGACCATGGCCACCGGGCTCGCGGCGGGCGTCTTCGGGCTCTACTCGCACACCATCATGCGCGGTCTGGGCGCGACCGACGACCGCACGTTCGTCGGGGCGTTCCAGGCCGTCGACCGGGCGATCCTCAACCCCTGGTTCATGCTCAGCTTCGTCGGCGCGCTGGCCTTCACGGGCCTGGCGGCGGCGCTGCACCTCGGCCAGAACGTGCGCGCGGTGCTGCCCTGGATCATCGTCGCGCTGGTGCTCTACCTGGTCGCCTTCGTGCTCACGGTGGCCGTGAACGTGCCGCTCAACGACGCCATCAAGGCGGCCGGCGACCCGGACCGGATCGCCGACCTGGCCGCGGTGCGCCGCGCGTTCGACGAGGCCAAGTGGGCCGGCTACAACCTCGTCCGCACGATCACCACCACCGGCGCGTTCGCCTCGCTGTGCTGGGCGCTCGTCAAGAGCGGCCGGGTGGGCTGACGGCGCGCTCGACCAGCGCGACGCGGTCGGCCAGCGGCCCGGCGGGCACCTCGACGAGCTCGAACCCGAGGTCGCGGTAGGTCCGCTCGTGCAGGCGCTCGAAGTCCAGCGATTCCTCGTAGCCGATCCGCCTGGCGGCGGTGGCGCGGACGAACCCCTGGTTGCGGACGAAGAACACCTTCCCGTCGTACGTCCCCCGCTCCACCACCCGCTCGACCTCGCGGGCGAGCAGACGCGAGGCGGGGAACCCCAGGTAGCGGCTCAGCGCCAGCGTGCAGACCGGCGAGCGGTCGAAGAAGACGGCGGCCTCGCCCGCGGGGGCGGCCTCCTGGCGCCGCCGCTGGAGCCTGACCACCTCCTCGACGAAGGCGGGCTCGCGCCAGGGCTCCGCGCGGCCGAGCGCCTGGCCGAGGGCGATGACGTCCGTCGCCGCCTCCTCGACGACGCTGAACCCGTGGACCTCCAGCAGCCGCAGGACGGCCGTCTTCCCGGCGCCCGGGGTGCCGGTGAGAACGTGATTCGGCACGGTTCTTCTCCGTTTCGGTGGGGGTTGATGGCTGGCTGCGGGCGCTGATACACGGCCGATACACGGCTGAGCGCCCGGTGATACCCGGCCAAGGCCGGGCGGAGGGAAAAGGGCTCAAGAGTGGCCGAGGCGTCGCGAAGGTCGGCGCGTCCCCACGGTGAAGGAGCCCTTGATGCGTGTGCTGGTGTGCGGTCTGCTCGGTCTGGCGGTGCTGACCGGCTGCGGAGGGGCTCCGGCGGGACAGGCCGCCCCGGCGTCCGGCGGGGGCGACGCCCGGGCGGACAAGCTACGCGAGCGGGAGACTGTGATCGCCACCTGCATGAAGCAGAAGGGCTTCGCCTACACCCCCTCGGTCAGCAGGCCGGGGACGCCCGACGCCGACCCGGCCGACTACGAGGCGATGAAGGCCGAGCGGAGCAGGAACGGCTTCGGCGTCTTCTCGGCGATCGTCTACCCCAAGCCTACCGAGACCCGGGCCCCCGACCCCAACCAGGCCACGCTCGACGGGCTCTCCGGCCCCCGGCGGGACGCCTGGCTGAAGACCATGAACGAGTGCCGGGTCAGCGCCCTGCGCCAGGTCGACGGCCTGAAGGTCACCTCGCTCGCCGACTACCAGGACCAGATGAGCACCGAGATCGAGAACATCGACAAGGCGCTCGACGGCGATCCGAAGCTGGTGGAGCTGGCCGGGCCGTTCGCGGAGTGCCTGAAGTCCAAGGGCGAGCGGGTGACCTCCGTCCGGCCGCTGGCGCTGAGCGCGCGGGGGCTGACGCTGTGGGGCGAGCAGGCCGACCGGCTCGGCAAGGCGGGCGAGGTCACGGCCGCCGCCGCCCGGCCGTACCTGGCCAAGGAGATCAGGTCGGCGCTGGCCGACCTGGAGTGCGGCAAGGACTTCTACGCGGCCTTCGTCCCGCTGCAACGGCGGCTCACCAACGAGGCCCGGGTGAAGTACGGGTTCCAAGAGCAGTGATGCGCACCCCTCGCGGCAAGTTGCTGCTCGTGCTGGTCGTGGTCCTGGCGGTCGCCGGGACCGGCTGGGGGGTGGGCACCCGGCTGCGCTCACCGGCCGACGAGGCGGCCGCGCGCAGGCCGCCCGTGCCGTCGCTGGTCACCGTCGAGGTCGAGCGGCGCAGGCTGGTCGCCACCGTCGTCGTCAGCGGCACGCTGGAGTACGGCTCCCCGCGCGCGGTGTCGCTGGCCGGCGTGGTGGGCGGGGTGGTGGGCGGCGGCGAGGCCGTCCAGCGGGCCACCCGTGCCCCCCGGCGGGGGAAGCTCGTGGAGGGCGCGGTGCTGATGGAGGTGAACGGGCGGCCGGTGTTCGTCTTCGCGGGCAGGGTGCCGATGCACCGCGGCATCGTCCCGGGCGCCGAGGGGGACGACGTCCGGCAGTTGCAGAAGGCGCTGCGCCGGCTCGGGCACCGGGTGCCGGTGACCGGCGTGTTCGACCGGGCGACCGTCGCGGCGGTGTCGCGCTTCTACGCCCGGCGCGGCTACGAGGCCCAGCAGCCCACCCTGGAGCTGCGGCAGCGGCGCGACGAGCTGGCGCGGTCCGTACGGACCGCGCGGGACGTGCTGGCGACCGAGAGCAAGGCTCTCGACCAGGCCATGGACGTGCGCCCGCTGAAGCTCAGGGTGACCGGCGCCCGCCACGACCTGAAGGAGGCCGAACAGGCGCTGAGGAGCGCGCGGGCCAAGGACCGCACCGCCGAGGCCAGGGCCCGGGACGGGGCTGCCGTCGAGGCCGCCGAGAGCGCGGTGCGGGCGGCCGAGGAGAGGCTGCTGGCGGCCGAGCAGGAACTCGCCCGAGCGAGGGCGACGCCGACCGCTGGGCCGACCACTGCGCCGTCTACCGGGCCGTCTACCGGGCCGTCTACCGGGCCGTCTACCGGGCCGACTTCTGGGCCCACCACCGCACCCACCACCGCGCCGACCGCGGCGCCCGGCTCCGCCCCCACGGCGGGGCCGCCCGCCGACACCCGCCTGCTCGAACTCCGGGTCGCCAACGCCCGCGCGGACCTGGCCGCCGCCCGGTCGGCGCTGGAACGCGCGCGGGCGGAGGCCGGAGCGGCGCGGGCGAAGCGGCTGGCCGAGCTGGAGAAGGCCGTACGGGCGGCGCGGGAGGCCGTGGCCGTCGCCGAGCAGGCGCTCAGGCAGGCCAGGCAGCTCTCCCCCGCCCGGCTGAAGGTGGCCAACGCGCGCACCGACCTGGCCGCGGCGCAGGCGTTGCTGGCCGAGTTCTCCCGGACCTACGGCACCACCGTGCCGCCCGGCGAGATCGTCTTCCTGCCCAGGCTGCCCGTCCGCCTGCACAAGGCGGCCGTCAAGGCGGGCGAGCCGGTGGACAAGGCGGTCGCCACGGTCACCGGCGCCGGGTTCGTGGTGTCCGGCTCGGTGGACGCGGCCGAGGCCGAACGGGTCAAGGCGGGGCTGCCGGCGAGCATCGAGACCGACTCCGGCACGACCGTCCCCGGCACGGTGACCGCCATCGAGGGGCGTGACGCCAAGGGCGCCGTCCCGGTGACGGTCACGCCCGCCTCCGTGAAGGGGCTGCGCGGGCTCGCCGGGAAGCCCGTCACGGTCCGCGTGACCATCGGCGCCACCGGAGGGGAGGTGCTGGTGGTCCCCGTGGCCGCGGTCGTCACGGCGGCGGACGGCCGGGCCAGGGTGCGGGTGGAGACCGCGCCCGGCCGGACCGAGGAGGTGCAGGTGCGCACCGGCCTGTCCGCCGACGGGGCCGTGGAGGTGACCGGCGACCTGGAACCGGGTGAGCGGGTGGTGGTCAACAGTGGCTGAGCCGGTCATCCACCTTCGCGGGCTGACCAAGGAGTTCCCCGGCGACCCGCCCGTCCGCGCGCTGTCGTCGGTCGACCTGCGGGTCGAGCGGGCGGACTACGTGGCGGTCGTCGGGCCGTCGGGGTCGGGGAAGTCCACCCTGCTCAACACCCTGGGCCTGCTCGACCGGCCGACCCGCGGCAGCTACCGGCTCGACGGCATAGAGACCACCACGCTGAGGGAAGGGGCGCGCACCGCCGTCCGCGGGGGCCGGATCGGCTTCGTCTTCCAGTCCTTCCACCTGCTGCCGCACCGGAGCGTCCTGGAGAACGTCATGCTGGCCGAAATCTACGGCCGCGCCCCGCGCGCGGGACGGCGGGACCGCGCCGTGCGGGCCCTCGACCGGGTGCGCCTGTCGCACCGGGTGGACTTCCTGCCCGGCAGGCTGTCCGGCGGCGAGCGGCAGCGCGCCGCCATCGCCCGCGCCCTGCTGGGCGAGCCGTCGCTGCTGCTGTGCGACGAGCCCACCGGCAACCTCGACAGCACGAACACCGGCGCGGTGCTCGACCTGTTCGACGAGCTGCGCGCCCAAGGGATGACCATCGTCGTCATCACCCACGAGACCGAGGTGAGCGACCGGGCCGGACGCCGGGTCCGCATCACCGACGGCGTCCTCACGGAGGAGTAGACGTGCACCCGCGCGACCTGCTGACCGAGGCCGTGGCGGGCCTGCTGGCCCGCCCGGTGCGCTCGGCCCTGACCACGCTGGGCACCGTGCTCGGCATCACCACGCTCGTGGTGACCCTGGGCGTCGCCGCGACGGCCGGCAACCAGATCGTCGGCCGCTTCGACGAGCTGACCGCCACCTCCGTCACGGTCGAGGTCCCGGCCCACCCGTTCCCGCTGGTCGGATGGGCCGACGTGGGCCGGGTGACCCGGCTGCGCGGGGTGGTCTCGGCCGCCGCGCTCGCCGAGTCCGACCGCAGCGCCAACCTCGTCGTCCGCTCCAACGACGTCGTGGACCCGGCCCGCGTCACCGACCAGACGCTGACCGTGGTCTCCAGCAGCCCCGGCCTGCCCGCGGCGGTCAAGGGCAGGATGATCGAGGGCCGCTACTTCGACGCCGGGCACGTCGCCCGGGGCGACCGGGTGGTCGTGCTCGGCCAGCAGGCGGCCCGGCTGCTCGGCATCACGGGGCTCGACCGGGCTCCGGCCGTGTTCATCGGCACCCGGGCCTACACCGTGATCGGGGTGCTCGGGGATCTCCGGCGGGAGAAGAGCCTGGCCAGCGCGGTCATCCTGCCGCCCACGGCCGGCCGGCCCTACGGTCTGGGGACCGTGACGCGCGTCCTGGTCGACACCGCGCTCGGGGCCGCCGAGCTGATCGCCCGGCAGGCGCCCTCGGCGCTCAGCCCCGGCAACGAGGCCCTGCTCCAGGTCGTCTCGCCGCCCAGCCCCACCAGGGCCCGCGACGCGGTGGAGGGCGACGTCGACGCCCTGTTCCTGATCCTCGGGCTGGTCTCGCTGGTCGTCGGCGCGGTCGGCATCGCCAACGTCACGCTGGTGACCGTCATGGAACGCGTCGCCGAGATCGGGCTGCGCCGGGCGCTGGGCGCGGCGCGCCGGCACATCGCGGCGCAGTTCCTGCTGGAGTCCACGCTGACCGGGTTGATCGGCGGCGTGCTGGGCGCTTCCGCCGGGATCGTGGTGATCGTCGGGGTCTGCGCCGTCAAGCAGTGGACGCCCGTCCTGGACGTCGGGACGGCCGCCGTGGCGCCGGTGGCCGGGGCCGTCGTCGGGCTGCTGGCGGGCCTGTATCCGGCCCTGCGCGCCGCCCGGATGGAACCGGTCAATGCACTTCGCTAGGTATGGTGCGATTTCATGACATCCCTGCTGCTCGTCGAGGACGACACCGTGATCCGCACGTCGCTGGGCATGGCCCTGGAACGGTACGGCTACCGGGTGACCACGGCGGCCGACGGGCTCGACGGGCTGGAGGCCGCCCGTACGGGCGATCACGACCTGCTGCTGCTGGACGTGATGCTGCCCGGCCTGGACGGCATCAGCGTGTGCCGCAGCATCAGGGAGACCAGCCAGGTGCCGATCCTGATGATGTCGGCCCGCGGCGACGGGCTGGACATCGTGGCCGGGCTGGAGGGCGGCGCCGACGACTACGTGGTCAAGCCGGTGGACCTGCCGGTGCTGGTGGCCAGGATCCGGTCGCTGCTGCGCCGGGCGACCTTCGCGCGCACGCCCGCCGGGCCCGGCACGGGGGCAGGCGCGGGGGCAGGGGCGGGGGCGGCGGTGCTGGAGTTCGGGGACCTGAGCGTGGACACCGGCGCGCTGGAGGTGCGGCGGGCCGGCCGGCGCGTCGAGCTGTCGCCGACCGAGCTGCGGCTGCTGCTGGAGTTCGCCGCCCATCCCGGCATCGTCCTGGAGCGGGCGACGCTGCTGCGCAACGTGTGGGACTACGGTTGGGACGGCGACAGCCGCGTGGTGGACCTGTGCGTGCAGCGGCTGCGCAGGAAGATCGGCGCCGAGCGCGTCGAGACCGTGCGCGGGTTCGGCTACAAGCTGGCCGTCACGTGAACCCGGCCTCGCTGCGCTGGAAGATCGCCGCTCTCGTCACGCTCGCCGCGACCGTCGTCGCCGCCGTGGTGGGGCTGCTGGTGCACCGGGCGACCTGGCAGCGGGCGCTCGACCTCGGCCAGGCGCAGGCCGAGGTGGCCCTGGAGCAGTCGCTGGCCGCCGGGACCGCCGAGGACGTGGTGCCCCTCGCCGAGCTCCCCGCCGACCTGGCCGACCGGCTGCGCCCCGGCCGCCGGGTGGTCTGGTACGGGCTCGACCACCGGGACGAGCCGTGGATGTGGGCGGTCCAGCCGTACGGCGGCGACGAGGTGCGGAGCGTGCGGATCGCGATGGGCTCCGAGCTGCTCGGCCTCCAGGCGCTCGACCGGAACATGGCCAAGGCCGGGCTGCTCGCCCTGGCCGGGGTGGTGCCGCTGGCGGTGCTGGCAGCCGAGCTGCCCAACCGGCGGCTGCGGCGGGTCGCGCAGACCGCCCGCAGGATCGCCGGGGGCGACCTGGTGGCCCGGACGGACGCCCGCGGCCGGGACGAGATCGCCCGCATCTCCGCCGCCGTGGACTCGATGGCGGCGAGCCTGCAGCACCGGCTGCTGGCCGAGCAGCGGTTCACCGCCGACGTCGCGCACGACCTGCGCACCCCGCTGATGGGGCTGGTCGCCGTGGTCGAGCTGCTGGACGAGGGCGAGGTCACCGACCTGGTGCGCGACCGGGTGCGGGTGCTGCGGGCGCTGGTGGAGGACCTGCTGGAGGTGTCCCGGCTGGACGCCGGGGCCGAGGTCGCCGAGCGGGTGCGCGTGCCGCTGGCCGGGCTGGCCGCGGAGTCGGCGTCCCGGGTGGGGGTCGAGGCGCGGGTGCTGGCCGACGGGGACCCGGTGGCCGAGACCGATCCGCGGCGGCTCGACCGGATCCTGGCCAACCTCGTGCTCAACGCCCACCGGCACGGCGCGGCGCCGGTGGAGATCGCGGTCGGCGACCACGTGGTCGAGGTGCGCGACCGGGGGCCGGGGTTCCCGCCGGAGCTGCTGGCCGACGGGCCGCGCCGGTTCCGCACGGGCGCCGCCGAGCGGGGCCGCGGGCACGGCCTGGGGCTGACGATCGCGGCGGGCCAGGCCCGGGTCATCGGCGCCGAGCTGACCCTGTCCAACGCCCCGGACGGCGGCGCGGTCGCCGTCCTCCGCCTCCCGGCGAGCTGACGCCGGGATCGACGCCGGGATCGACGCCGGGATCGACGCCGGGATCGACGCCGGGATCGACGCCGGGGTTGATGCCGGGCTGATACACGGCTGAGCGCGGGTGGATGCGCGGCCACGGCCGTACGGACACGCCGGTCGCGCAACCTGGCCGGTATGCGACGTTCCTTGATGTTTGTGCTGGTGGCGGGTGTTCTGTCGGGCTGTGCCGGGGCTCCCCCGGTCACCGGGGACGCGTCCCTGCCGTGGCCGCGGGAGGGGCAGGCGGCGGTCGAGGTGACCGGTGTGGGCAGCCTGGGCGTCAGCGGCGACCCGCGGCCGGTGCCGATCGCCTCCGTGACGAAGGTGATGACCGCCTACGTGATCCTGCGCCGCCACCCGCTCCGGCCCGGCGACGACGGCCCGCCGATCACCGTGGACCGCACGGCGGCCGAGGAGTCGTTGTCGCGGCTGGAGTCGACCGTCCCGCTCGTCCAGGGCCGGACGGTGCGGCTGCGGCGGCTGCTGGAGCTGATGATGGTGCCCTCGGGCAACAACGTGGCCCGGCTCCTGGCCCGCTGGGACGCCGGCTCCCAGGAGCGGTTCGTGGCCCGGATGAACGCCGCCGCCCGGCGCCTGGGCATGGCGGACAGCACGTACACGGGGGCCAGCGGCAACGAGGACACCACCGTCAGCACCGCCGCCGACCAGCTCAGGCTGGCCAGGGCGGCGATGGGCGACCCGGTGCTGCGGGCGGTGGTGGCGCAGACCGACACGTCCGTCCCGGGGGACGCCCGGCGGCTGCACAACACCAACACGCTGCTGAACAGGCACGGCGTCATCGGCATCAAGACCGGCTCGGGCACGGCCGCGGGCGGCAGCCTGATGTGGGCCTCGCGCGTACGGGGGCATCTGGTGCTCGGCGTCATCCTCGGCCAGGCCGCGCACACCGACCCGGCCGCCGCCAAGGCGGCGGCGCTGGAGGCGGGCGGGCGGATGAGCGCGGCGGTCGAGCGGTGGCTGCTCGACCGGTCGGGATGAGCCGAGCGAGCGGGGATCAGCAGTTCAGGCCGCTGACGATGCCCAGCTGGGGTGTCGGGTTGACGACCGCGCAGCCGTAGGTGCCCGACGGGATGGTGATCGACCCGGCTCCCGAACCCTCCCCCGTGCAGCCGGACCCCAGGATGTGGTAGCCCACGACGCTGCCCAGGTAGGTGCGGGAGCCGCCGGCGCAGACCCACGAGCCCATCGCGTGCGCGGACGACGCGGGCAGAGCCGCCCCGGCGAGGGCGATGGCCGAGATGACGGCGAGCCGTCGCACCAGCGTGATCATGAGGTTCCCTTTCCTCCGGAGGGACGGGGGCACCTCTTCCCTGCCCCGCCACCCGCCGCGCGCCACCCGGGGGCGTATGTCCACAACCGGACGCGATCCCCCGTCAGCGACGCTCGTCCGGGACCTTGGGCAGAGCGAGCACGGCCACCGCCCCGGCGGTCACGACGCCGGCGCAGGCCCAGAACGCCAGGGCGTACCCGGAGTCTGGCGCGCCGGCGGGGGCCGCGGCCAGGGCGGTCAGCGCGGCCAGCCCGAGGGAGCCCCCGACCTGGCGGGCGGAGTTGAGGACGCCGGAGACCAGGCCCGCCTCGCCGGGGGCGGCGCCGGCCGTGGCGGTCAGCGCGATCGGGGCCGAGGTGAGCCCCAGTCCGCCGGTGACGAGCACGCCCGGCAGCACGATCCCGACGAGCAGGCCGCTCTCCGGCGTGACGGCGGCCTGCCAGGCGAACCCCGCCGCCGAGACCAGCGCGCCCGCGGCCAGCAGCGGACGCAGCCCCACCCGGCCGGCCAGCCACGGCGTGGCCTTGGCGGCGACGACGACGGCGAGGGTGTGCGGCAGGAACGCCAGGCCCGCCTGGAGCGCGCTGTAGCGCAGCACCTGCTGCATGTGGAGCGACAGGAAGTACCAGAGCGCGAAGCCCGCGGCCCCCAGCAGGAACTGCACCAGGAGCGCGCCGGACACCGAGCGGGCCCGGAAGATCCGCAACGGCATCAGCGGCGCCCGCGCGAACCGGGCCTGCACCAGGACGAACGCGGCCAGCGCCAGCACGCCCACGCCCATCGGGACCAGCGCGCGCGCCGAACCCCAGCCGTACGCGGGGGTCTGCAGCATGCCCAGCTCCAGCGCCGACAGCCCGGCCGTCACCGTGATCGCGCCGGTCAGGTCGAGCCGGCGGGCGCCGGCGTCGCGGCTCTCGGCGAGCAGGCGCAGCGCGGCGACGACCGCGACCACCCCGATCGGCGCGTTGATCAGCAGGATCCAGCGCCAGGACAGGTGCTCGGTGAGCAGCCCGCCGACGAGCGATCCCGCCGCCCCGCCGGCCGCCCCGACCGCGCCCCAGGTCGCGACGGCCCTGGCCCGCGCCGGCCCGGCGGGGATCGTGGTGGTGAGGATGGTCAGCGTGGCCGGGGCGACCACGGCCGCGCCGAGCCCCTGGCACGCCCGCGCGGCGATCAGCAGCTCCGGCGTGGTGGCGAGCCCGCCCGCCAGGCCGGCGGCCGCGAACACGGCCAGGCCCGCGACGAAGGTGCGCCTGCGGCCGTAGAGGTCGGCCGCCCGGCCGCCCAGCAGCAGGAATCCGGCGAAGGTGAGGAGGTAGCCGTTGACCACCCATTGCAGCCCCTCGGCGCCCATGCGCAGGTCGGATTCCATGGCGGGCAGCGCGACGTTCACGATCGACACGTCGAGGACCATCATGAACTGCGCCAGGCAGACCAGGGCGACGACCGGCCAGTGGGGGCCGGGCGGCCGGGCGGCGCTCCGCCCGGCCGGTGGCGCGTCCGCGGTGTTCGTCATGATCGGAGATCTCGCCGACGGTCCCTGGGGCGTCACACGACGGCGACGGCGTCGACCTCGACCAGGCATCCCGGGTTGAGGCCGGCCACGACGTGCACCGTGATGGCCGGCGGCGGGTCGGTCCGGTTCCACACCTCCTGGAAGGCGGCCACTCCCTCGTCGAACGTGTGGCCGTCCAGCACGGCGATGCGCCAGTGGACGACGTTCGCCAGGGTCGCGCCCTCGCTCTCCAGGATCGTCATGAGGTTGCGGAACACCTGCCTGGCCTGCTCCCCCACCGTGGGGCCGACGACCTTGCCGTCGGGGCCGACGCCGTTCTGGCCGCCGATGTAGATGGTCTTGGCCGGCTGCTCGACCACGACGGCCTGGCTGAAGGCCGGGCTGCGGTGAAGCCCTTCGGGGTTGATGTGCCGTACGCCCATGTTCTTCTCTCCTCGCGTTCTGAAACCAGTTAAAGAGGTTTCGTTGCGACACCAGTTATAGTGGTGTCATGCGAGTGAACGCAACCGGACGGGTGCTGCACGATCCCAAGGGCGGGTCGTTCCGCTTCGACGCCGGCGCCCTCTGCCTCGACTTCGCCCACACCGGCGGCGAGGGCCAGTACGCGATCTTCGAGACCCTCCACGAGCCCGCCGACCTGGCCGAATGGCTGGCCGAGCCACCGCTGACGGCGGTCATGACGGCCCCCGTGACCGTCGGCGAGCTCGCCGACGCCAAGGCCCTGCGCCAGGCGATCTGGGACGCGGCCCACGCCCAGGCGGCGCGCCGCCCCCTGCCCGCCGAGGCGATCACGGTGATCAACCGGGCCGCGTCGGCCGCGCCCCTGGTCCCCGAGCTCGCCGCCGACGGCGTCACCGCCGGATGGGCTCCGCCGGTGCGGGCCCCTCAGGTGCTGTCGACCCTGGCGCGGGAGATGATCGACCTGCTGTCCGGGCCGCTGGCCGAACGCATCCGCGAGTGCGCGAGCGACAACTGCCCGCTGGTGTTCGTCGACACCTCGCGCCCCGGCGCCCGCCGCTGGTGCGCGATGGAACGCTGCGGCAACCGCCACAAACTCCGCGCCCTGCGCGCCCGCCAGGCCCTGGAGCCGTGACGGGCGGCCCCGCGCGCACTAGGCCCGGTCGAGGCTCGACAGGCCGTCGACCGCGATCTCGATCCCGCGCCGCCCGGCGGCCAGGACGTCGTCCTCGGAGCCGCCCTGCTCCTGGGCGACCATCCCGGCCACGGCCAGCGCGCCCATGAAGCTGCCGACCGCCGCCCCCGCCGACACCGGGTCGAGCCCCGGGTAGACCTCGCACAGCGCCCTGGCCAGCCGGGGCTGGGTCTCCATCATGAGCGTCAGGCCGCGGGCGCGCAGCGCGGGCTCGGCGACCATCAGCCGCGCCCGCAGCGGCGACAGCGCGAAGCCGAGCTCGTCGTCCTCGGCCAGGCTGCGCACCATGGCCTCGAACATCCGGCTCAGCAGCTCCCCCAGCGGCTCCCCCGGCCGCCGCCCGGCGATCACCTCCAGCATCACCCGCTCGCGGTCGCCGGCCTGGAGGAAGAGCACGTCCTCCTTGCTCGCGAAGTACGCGAAGAAGGTGCGGGGCGCGACGTCGGCCGCCGCGGCGATGTCGGCGACGGTGGTCTGCTCGTACCCCCGCTCGGCGAACAGCCGGACGGCGGCCTCCAGCAGCGCGCGTCGGGTGCGGGCCTTCTTGCGTTCGCGATGACCTTCCACGGCGCCACCCTACTGCATGCCCTGCTTTTATGCATAGGTTGCAAATTCGCAGCCTCTGCGGTTTTCTGAGGGCATGGACATCCTTCAGAGCCTGCCGCTCGACCGCGAGGACCCGTTCGAGCCGCCCGCCGAGCTCGCCCGGCTGCACGGCCCGCTGCACCGCATGATCTACGCCGACGGCCGCCCCGGCTGGCTGGTCACCGGCCACGCCGAGGCCCGCGCGGTGCTCGACGACCCGCGCTTCAGCAACACCTCCCAGGGCGCCGCGCCGCCGATCAAGGAGCTGGCGCCGCCCGAGGGCCTGGCCGACCTGGTGATCCCGCCGGGCTTCTTCATCGCCATGGACGACCCCGAGCACGCCCGCTACCGGCGGCTGCTCACCGGCCGCTTCAGCATGCGCAGGATGCGGCTCCTGGAGCCCAGGATCCAGGAGATCGTCGACGGCCGGCTCGACGAGATGGCCGCAGGCGGCGCGCCCGCCGACCTGGTCGGCGCGTTCGCGCTGCCGATCCCGTCGCTGGTGATCTGCGAGCTGCTCGGCGTGCCGTACGACGAGCGCGCGCGCTTCCAGGACACCACCGCCCGCGCGGTCGACCTGGACAACTCCCCCGAGCAGCGCGGCGCGGCGGGCGCCGAGCTGATGGGCTACCTGTCCGAGCTGGTCACCCGCAAGCGGGCCGAGCCCACGCAGGACCTGCTCGGCGAGCTCGTCTCCGGCGGCGAGCTGAACCACGAGGAGCTGACCGGGGTGGCCACCCTGCTGCTGACCGCCGGTCACGAGACCACCGCGAACATGCTGGCCCTCGGCGCGTTCCTGCTGCTGAGCCGTCCGGACCAGGCGAAGCTGGTGCGCACCGACCCCGGCGTCGCGGCGACCGCCGTCGAGGAGCTGATGCGCTACCTCAGCATCGTGCACCTCGGCCCGATCCGGGTCGCGCGGGCCGACGTGCCGCTCGCCGGGCAGACGATCAGGGCCGGGGAGACCGTGACGCTCTCCCTGCCGGCCGTCAACCGCGACCCGGCCCGCTTCCCCGACCCCGACCGCTTCGACGTCACCCGCGAGGCCGGGCCGCAGCTCGGCTTCGGCCACGGCATCCACCAGTGCCTGGGCCAGCAGCTCGCCCGCCTGGAGATGCGGCTGGCCTTCCCCGCGCTGCTGCGCCGCTTCCCCGGGCTGCGGCTCGCCGTGCCCGCCGAGGAGGTGCCGCTGCGCCCGCGCGCCACGATCTACGGCCTGGCGTCCCTGCCGGTCACCTGGTGAAGCCGGCGCGTTTGACGTGCCCTCCCGCCGTGCAGAGAGCATGACGGACGAAGGACGATCACGGGAGGCGCGCATGGCCGGTACGGACGGCGGGATCAGGCTGTGTCAGGTGGTGCTCGACTGCACCGACGCCAGGGCGCTGGCGGAGTTCTACCGGTCCCTGCTGGACCTGGTCTACCGGCCCGGCGACGAGCCCCCGCAGCCCGGGGCCGACGACGAGCGCGGCCGCGACTGGCTCGTGCTGCGATCCGGGGACGGCACGCCGCAGCTCGCCTTCCAGCAGGTCGAGACGCTGCCGGCGGCGACCTGGCCGGAGCCGGGGGTGCCCCAGCAGCTCCACCTCGACCTGACCGTGCCCTCGGTCGAGAGCCTGCTGGAGCAGCACGAACGCGTTCTGCGCCTGGGCGGCCGGCTGCTGCTGGACCGGATCGACGACGACGAGGAGCCCCTGCGGGTCTACGCCGACCCGGCCGGGCACCCGTTCTGCGTGTTCGTCTCCCAGCGGGGCTGACCCTCCGGCGGGAGCGGTCAGCGGGCCGGCGAGAAGACCAGCGTGGCGTTGTGGCCGCCGAAGCCGAACGAGTTCGACATCACCGGCCCCCTCGCGATCGGGCGCGGCACGGCCGCCGCGTCGATGTCGCAGCGCGGGTCGAGCCGGTCCAGGTTGGCGGTCGGCGGCGCGGTGCACTCGGCCATCGCCAGCACGCACGCCACGGCCTCGATCGCCCCGGACGCGCCGAGCGCGTGCCCGGTCACCCCCTTGGTCGAGCTCACCGGCACGGCGGCGGGCCCGAAGACGCGGCCGATCGCCTGCGCCTCGGCCAGGTCGTTCAGCTCGGTCCCGGTGCCGTGGGCGTTGACGTGCACGATGTCCTCGGGGGCCAGGCCCGCGTCGGCGAGCGCGGCGTCCATGCACCGCCGGGCGCCCTCGCCGCCGGGCGCGGGAGCCGTCAGGTCGTGGGCGTCGCTGGTACGGCCGTAGCCCGACACCTCGGCGTGGACGCGCGCCCCGCGCCGCACGGCGTCGTCGAGGCGTTCCAGGACGACGAACGCGGCACCCTCGGCCAGCACGAACCCGTCGCGGTCGGCCTCGAAGGGGCGGCAGGCGGCCCCGGGGTCGTCGTTGCGGACCGACAGGGCGCGGCACCGGCTGAAGCCGTGCAGCATGCCGGGGGTGACGTTGGCGTCCCCGGCCCCGGCCACCACCAGGTCGGCCGAGCCGTCGCGGATCAGCCGGACGCCCTCGCCGATGGCGTGCGCGCCGGAGGCGCAGGCGGTGACCACGGACATGCTCGGCCCGCGGATCTCGTACCGCATGGCGACGGCGGCGGCGCCGGCGTTGGGCATGATCTTCGGGATGAAGATCGGCGACAGCCGCAGCGCGCCCGGACCGGGCGTGTCGAGCAGCGCCGACTCGTAGGTCTCGGTGCCGCAGAACGAGCTGCCCGCCACCACGGCCCGCCGCTCGGGCGGCACCCGCGGATGACCGGCGTCGGCCAGCGCGTCGCCCGCCGCGCACACCGCCAGCAGCGACGCCCGGTCCAGCCGCCGGGCCTGCCGCTCGGTCAGGTACGCCGAGACGTCCAGCTCCGGCACCTGGCAGGCGAAGCGCACCGCGAGCGCGGAGGTGTCGAAGGACGTGATGGCCCGTGCCGTCGAGCGTCCGGCGAGCAGCGCGTTCCACAGCTCCTTGGGGCCGGAGCCGGCGGGCGTGCGCAGGCCGAGCCCGGTCACCGCGACCCGGGGTCGCATCAGCCGCCCACCGCCGTCAGGTGGCGGCGGATGACGGCGGCCATGTCGGCGACGGTCCGCACCCGCTGGAGCCGGTCGTCGGCGAAGGTGCCCCATTCGTCCTCGACCACGGCGTAGAGCTCGGCGAAGTCCAGGCTGTCGGCGTCCAGTTCCTCGCGCAGGTCGGTGTGCGGGCCGATCTGGGCCGGGCTGACGCCCAGGACCCGCGCGCAGTGGCCGCGGAGCACGTCTGTTATCTGGTCGTCGGTCATGGTGCCGTCCGTTCTCTCGGCGGATGGGGGGGCGTGTCCGAGTGTGCTCCAGGAGTGCGGGCGGGTCCGGGTATGACACATCAAATGTCCATCAAGCCGGGCCCAGAGCGTCCCTGACCAGCGACTCGGTCAGCGCGGCCAGCGCCGCCCGGTCCGCGCGCGGGCGTCCGGTGGGCTCGGGGCGTACGGGGGGCAGGAACGTCACCTCGGCCACCAGGTTCCGGGTCGCGACCGCGCGCAGCAGCGAGACCGGCAGGGAGTCCGCGCCGATCCAGGCGGCGCGGGTGGAGGGCGCGCCGCCTTCGCGGTAGCGCAGCGCCACCGGCCGGACGGTCGCGCCCGCCTCGACGGCGGCCTGGAACAGGGCCGGGTGGAAGGCTCCCATGGCCTGCCCGCACCAGGTGGTGCCCTCGGGGTAGGCCAGCACGGCGTCCCCGTCGCGCAGCGCGCCGGCGACGGCGCTGATCGCGGCGGGCAGCCCGGCCGGCCGGTCCTTGTCGATGAACAGCGTGCGGTGGGCCGCGGCCAGCGACCGGACCAGCGGCCACCGTCCGACGTCCCGCTTGGCGAGCTGGCGGGCCGGCGTGAGGGCCGCCATGATCAGCGGGTCGGCCCAGGAGATGTGGTTGCTCACCAGCAGGGTGCCGTGGCCGTCCAGGGCGGGGACGCCGCCGGGGACCCGCACGGTGATGCCGAGCGCGCGCACGATCAGGCCCATGGCGCGGCGGCCCAGGCGGCCGCGCAGGGCGCCGGGGCGGCGGGCGGGCATCGCCGACAGCGTCAGGGCGGCTGCCAGGGCCAGGGCGCAGCCCAGGAGGCGGGCGGCCCGGCGCACCGGCCCGGCGGCGGCGACCGGCGGCCGGACGCACGCGTCCGGCGTGCACGGCGACAGCCCCGGCCCGGACGGCGGCCGCTCGTGGCGGTGGTCCTGATCGCGGACGGTCGTCACGACGTGCTCGCGGGTGTGCCCGCCGGCGCCGCGGGATCCGTCCCGTCCGGGCCGCCCGGACCGCCCGCGGCCGCGCCGACGGGGACGCGCGGCGGGTCGCCGGGAGAGCCGCCGCGCGCCCGTCTGCCGCGCAGCAGCCGGGGCGTCCACCAGTTGACGGGCCCGGCCAGGCGCATCACGGCGGGCACGAGCAGCGTGCGGATCAGCGTGCAGTCGACCAGGACGGCCACCGCGATGCCCACGCCGATCATCTTGAGCACGGCCAGGCCGGAGGTGGCCACGGCGGCCATGACGACGGCGAAGATGACGGCGGCCGAGGTGAACAGCCGCCCGGTGTGCTGCAGCCCGGTGGCGACCGCGGTGGCGGTGTCGCCGCGGTCGCGGTACTCCTCGGTGATCCGGGACAGCAGGAAGATCTCGTAGTCCATGGACAGGCCGAAGGCGACGCAGAAGATCAGCGTGGGCATGAGGGCGTCGATGCTGCCGGTGGCGGTGAAGTCGCCGACCAGCCCGCGCAGGTGGCCGTCCTGGAAGACGTGGACCAGGGCGCCGAAGGTGGCGGTGAGGCTGAGCACGTTCATCACCAGGGCCTTGACGGCCAGCACGACGCTGCGGGTCAGCAGCGTCACCATGGCCAGGGTGGCCAGCGCGATCAGCGCCAGGGCCGCGGGCAGCGTGCCGCCGATGCTCTGCCTGAGGTCGTCGAGCTCGGCGCCCGGCCCGGCGAACAGCGCCTGGCCGGGGGCCGGGATCGCGCGCAGGCGCCGGACGAGCTCGCTGTTGGCCACCGAGTACGGCTCGTGCGCGGTGGTGACGAGCAGCCAGGTGCCCGCCTCGCCGGTGAACCGGCGGCCCGCCCCGGGGACGGTGGCCGTCCGGCTGTAGGAGCCGCCGGCGGTGTCCACCCGGAGCACGCCGTCGGTGGCGGCCAGGCGCCTGGCGTAGCCGTCCAGCGGGCCGGCGGAGCTCTGCCCGGCCATCCGCAGGTCCGGCAGCACGATCATGGTGCCGCCGACCACCTGCTGCCCGCCGAACTCCGCGCGCAGCGCCTGCGCCGCGCGGGCGGCGGGCGCGTCGGGCGGCAGGATGCGGTCGTCCAGGGTGCCGAAGCGGGCGCCCAGGAACGGCGCGCCCATGGCCAGCAGCAGCGCGGTGGTGGGCACGGCCACCGCCAGCGGGCGGCGCATGACGGCGACCGCCAGGCGGTACCAGGGCCCGTCCTCGACCGGCGGCGCGGAGCGGCGCGCGGCGTTCCACGGGCCGGGCACGGGCAGCCGGTTGACCCGGTCGCCGAGCAGGGTGAGCACGGCCGGGAGCACCACGAGGCTGGCCGCGGCCGCCGTCAGGCTGATCGTCATCCCGCCGACGGCCAGCGAGCGCAGGATGGTGAACGGGAACAGCAGCAGCGCCGACATCGACAGCGCCACGGTGGCCGCCGAGCAGGCCATGGCCCGCCCGGTGGTGCGCATGGTGACGGCGACGGCCTGGGCGGCGTCCTGGCCCTGGGCGAGCTGCTCGCGGAAGCGGGTGACGATGAACAGGCTGAAGTCGACGGCCAGCGCGAAGCCGAGCGCGCTGGAGATGCTCAGCGCGAACACCGAGATCTCCATGACCTCGGTGAGCAGGCGCAGCACGGCCATGGTGGCGATCACCGCCAGCGCGCCGATCAGCACCGGCAGCAGGGCGGCGACCAGGCTGCCGAACACCACGCACAGGATGGCCAGGGTCAGCGGCGCGGCGATCAGCTCGGCGGTGCGCAGGTCGGTCTCGCTGCGGTCCTGCGCCTCGACGCGCACCTGGGCCTCGCCCGTGGCGGTCAGCGACAGGGGGCCGTAGCTGCCGTGCAGGGAGTCCATGATCCGGCGGGCGGCGGCGTTGCGGGCGGCGTTGTCGCCACTCAGGTGGGCCAGGACGACCGCCGCGCGCCCGTCGCCGCTGCGCAGCCTGGGCTCGTGGCCGCGCCAGTACGACGTGACCCGCCACACGCCCGGGTCGGCCGAGACGCGTTCGGTGAGCCGCGTCCCGGCGGCGTCGATCTCGGGGTCGTCGACCGGGCGTGCGGCGCGGGCGATCAGGACCAGGTCGGCGTTGCCCGCGTGGAAGGCGTCCTGGAGGATGTCGTCCGCGCGCAGGGACTGCGATCCGAGCGGCACGATGTCGCCCAGCACGAGCCGGTCGTGCACGTCCAGGCCGGCCACGAGCGAGACGGCGAACGTGATGGCCGCGCCCCAGAGCACGACCCGTCGCGGCCACCTCCGCCCACGGCCGGACGGCGGCGAATTGCCCCACATCGGTGAATCCTTACGTCGAGTAACGGTCGGTCGAGGCCGCCGCGCGCGCTCCCCCGCGGCGCGGGCCTGTGTGTTCGGGCCTGTGTTTACGGCCTGTGTTTTCGGCCTGTGCGGTCAGTCGAGGCCCGCGCGTACGCGTTCCTCGGCGGCGCGGGCCAGGGCGGCCCGTCCGCGCGGCCCGCGGCCGGGGGCGGGCGGCGGCAGGAGCGGGGTGAGCCGCACCTCGGCCCGCAGCAGCCGCGTCCCGGCCACCCGGACGACGGACCCGGCCACCGAGTCCTCCCCCACCCAGCTCCCCCGGCTCGACGGGCTCGGACCCTCGTAGTAGCGCAGGACGGCCGGGCACACCGCCGCCCCCGCGTCGATCGCCGCCTGGAAGAGCGCGGGCCGGAACGTGCCGACCTCGCGCCCGCAGGACGTCGTACCCTCCGGGAAGACGGCGACCGCCTCCCCGGCCAGCAGGGCGTCGCGGATCAGGCCCACCGCGGCGGGCAGCGTGGACAGGCGTTCCCTGTCGATGAACACCGCCCCGCAGGCCGCGCCGAGCGTCCCGATGAGCGGCCACCGGCGCACCTCCCGCTTGGCCAGCAGGCGGCAGGGCAGCGCGGCCAGCATGACCAGCGGGTCGAGCAGCGAGACGTGGTTGGCCACGACGAGCACCCCGGCCGCCTCCCCCGCGAGGTCGGCCGGACCGGCGACCTCGACCCGGACGCCGAGCGCGCGCAGCAGCAGCCGGGCCGCCGCCTGCGCGGTCCTGGCCCGCCAGCGCCTCGGCGCGGCTCCCATGACGAGGAAGGCGGGCAGCGCGGCCAGCAGCACCAGCAGGGCGGCGCACAACCGGGCCGCGCGGCGCGTCCGTCCGGCGGCGACGGCCTCCTCCGGCAGGCACGCGCGCACCGAGCACGGCGCCCGCGCCAGCCACGGGTTGATCTCCACGCGCCGGCCGGGGCGTGCGACATGCCGCCACGTCGCCCGCCCCCGCCCCACCCCGGCAGGCGCCCCTACGGACGACCCTGCGGGCGGCACGGCGGGTGACACGGCCGGTGACACGGCCGGTGACACGGCGAACGGCACCACGGGCGGCGTGGCGGACGGCACAGCGGACGGCACGGCGGTCGGCGCTGCGGGTGGAGTCGGATGGGACACGCGGGACTCCCAGACGGTGATCGGCGGGCCGGCCCGAGCGGCGCTAACGGCAGCGCGAGACGACGGCGGGCGGCAGGTCGCGCCTGACCGGCCCCGGAACGTGGACCGTTCCAAGGCTCACGCGCGCCTGGCCCAGGAAGGCCCGGCGCGGGCAGGGTGCGGCGGCGAGGATCCGGCGCGGGTGGCGGCGCGCCGGGCCGGGTGGCGTACCGGTGCCCTGGCGCCGGGACGGGCGGGTATGGGGCGGATGTGAGATTTGCGACTGCACGATCATGAGCGTCCCGAATTCGGAGCGGGCTCGGCACCGGCGGCCCTGACCGCGGGGTGACAAGCGGATGATGATCCTGTTGATGCAGGTTAAGCGCCATCCGGCGGAGAGCGCGGAATTTGCGCCACGTGTCGCCCGACCTTGGCAGAACACTCCACAAGCCGTCCCGGCTCATGACCTGAGCCCCATAACCTGACAAGGTGATCTACGCGAAGACGCCCCTCACCCCCGAGATCCGTGCCGCCGTCTCCCGGGCCTGGGGCGCCGAAGGAGAGGGCGAGCGGCTGCACGGCGGGGAGGAGTCGGCCGCCTACCGCCTCGGCGACCACGTCGTCCGGGTGGGCCCGGCCGCGCGCGGGGTGGCCGAGTCGGAGTGGTGCCACGCCGTCGCCCGGCACGCCGCCACCACGCTCCCCGAGGCCGTCGCCCCGCTGGCCATCGCGGGCGGCGCGACGGTGGTCGTCGTGGCGGGGCGGCCGATCTCCTGCTGGCCCTACGTCGAGGGCGACTGGCCAGACTCCGACGTCCCGGCGCAGCGTGAGGCGGGCGCGCGGCTGCTGGCCAGGCTCCACCGCGCGCTGGCCGGGCTGCGTCCCGGCCCGCGTCCGGTGCCCGCCTTCCAGGAGTCCGGCCTGTACGGCGACCCGCCCCCGGACGCCGCCGGCCTGCACGACCCGGTCCTCGACCGCTGGCTGGCGGCCTTCCACGCCGGGCACCCCGTACGCCACCCCCTGCACGGCGACTACTACACCGGCAACACCCTGGCCAGGGACGGCCGCATCGTCGCCGTCCTCGACTGGGACGAGACCTTCGTCGGCGCCCCCGAGCTGGAGCTGGCCGCCGCCGCGCTGGAGTGGGGCGACGACCTGACCGGGCCCAGCAAGGAGTTCGTGGCCGCCTACCACGAGGAGGGCGGCACGGCGTCCCCCCTCGACGACGAGTCGCTCGCCCAGCTCGTCCGGCACAAGCTGCGCAGGGAGCACGCCTACTTCCGCAAGGCCGCCGCGGCGGGCGTGCCGCACGACGAGGAGGACCTCGACTACCACCGGGCCCGGGTCGAGCTGTTCCACCGGCTGCGCCCCTGACCCGGGCGGCCCGGGTCAGAAGTAGCGCAGCCAGACGTACACCCAGGCCAGGGCCGTGCTGCCCAGGGTGACGACGATGCCGTACCGGGTGAACTGCCAGAACGAGATCGGGTTCCCGGTGCGGGCGGCGATCCCGAGGGCCACGACGTTGGCGCTGGCGGCGACCGCGGTGCCGTTGCCGCCGAAGTCGGCGCCGAAGGCGAAGGCCCACCACAGCGCCTGCCCGGTGGACGCGTCCGGTGCGGCGGCGGCCAGCTCCTCCACCACCGGCGCCATCGTCGCCACGTACGGGATGTTGTCGAAGAACGCCCCCAGCACGCTGGAGCCGAACAGCAGCGAGGTGGCCGCGGCGAAGTAGTTGTCGCCGAACAGGTCGATGGTGGCGCGGCCGATGGTCTCCATGGTCCCGGTGTGCACCAGCCCGGCGACCATGACGAACAGCCCGGCGAAGAACACCAGCGTGGGCCATTCGACCTCGCGCAGCACGTCCCCGAGCTCGACCCGGCAGACCAGCAGCATGACCCCCGCGCCGACCAGGGCGATGATCGAGGGCGCCAGATGCAGGACGGAGTGCAGCGCGAACGCCGTCACCACCGCGGCCAGCACCGTCATCGACCGCGCCAGCAGCGCGGGGTCGGTGATGGCGCGCCGCTCCTGCAACGCCATCACCTTGGCGACGTGCTCGGCGTTGTAGTGGAACGACCGGCGGAACAGCGGGTAGGTGAGCAGCACGAACACCCCGAAGATCACCACGACCGCGGGCGCCATGTGGACGAGGAAGTCGTTGAACGTCAGCCCCGCCCGGCTGCCGATGATGATGTTCGGCGGGTCGCCGATCAGCGTCGCCGCCCCGCCGATGTTGGAGGCCAGCACCTCGGCGATCAGGTACGGCTGCGCCGGGATGCGCAGCCGTCCGCACACCATCACCGTCACCGGCGCGACCAGCATGATCGTCGTGACGTTGTCCAGGAACGGCGAGGCCACGGCGGTGATGGCCATCAGCATCGCCATCAGCCGGTACGGCCGCCCCCGCGAGCGTTTGGCCGCCCAGATCGCCAGGTAGTCGAACAGCCCGGTCTGCTTGATCACCCCCACGATGATCATCATGCCGAGCAGCAGGAAGATGACGTTCCAGTCGATGCCCGCGTGCCCTGAGGAGAACACCTCCTCCCCCGGTGTCAGCCCCAGCACGGTCATCAGGCCGGCCGCCACCAGGACGACCTTGACCTTGTCGGCCTTCTCGGTGGCGATGAAGAAGAACGCCACCACGAAGATGGCCATGGCCAGGATCGCGCTCATGCGGATCAGTCCGGAAGGCTCGTGATGGCCAGGCTGGTCAGCAGGCGTTCCAGAGTGATCGCCCCCGTGAGGGTGGCGTCCGCGCCGAGGACGGCGACCAGCGGGCTGCGCGTGCGGGCCATCAGCGCCGCCACCTCCAGGAGGGTCGCGTCCGGCGGCACGGTGACGGGCCGGGCGGGCGGCCTGGGCAGGCAGTCGCCGACCGTCAGGTGGGCGAGCTCCTGCCAGAACAGCTCGGCGTCGCTCTCGTCGAGGGTGCGGGCCAGGGCCTGGTCCTCCTGGTACGTGCCGGGGATGGCCAGCCGCAGCACCTGGGTGCCCGGCAGCACGGTCGCCGGCCTGCCCCGCTCGTCCACCACGATGAGCCCGGGCAGCCGGTTGACCACCATCAGGCGCACGGCGCGTCCCACGGAGTCGCGGGCCGTCACGGTCGGCAGGGTGACGGCGATGTCCTGTGCTCGCATGGCACCGTCCACGGTGGTCGGAGTGGCGGGGTGACGACGGTTCGCGCCGGTTCGGGGCACGGTCGTATGACGGATCTTGATGGGGAGCCTCCAGCGGGGGCATGGGCGAAGGTCACAAAGGCGGCGGGGGCGGCTCAGGCGCCCGGCCCCGGCCACGGGACGGCGGCCGGCCCCCGGCGCGGCCCGCGCGTCGAATGGCCCCGGGGGACGGACCGCGACCCGCGGGCGGGCAGGAGGAGAAGCGGTCCTGCCGCCGCGGCTCGGAGAAGGTCCGTGCCACGCATCGCCCACCTCCTTACGGTCCGTCCCTGTTTTCCGGGGAGACCATGCCATCACCGCGCGGGGGGCCGCGCCCATCGGGTCCGGCCCCCATATCGGGTGGGGGCGCGACCGTATCCGGGCCGGGTCAGTGGACAGCGCGGGCGGCGAACGCCCAGGCTGGAGGCATGAGAGACGCCGTCGCCACCGCGCCGGAGCCGCCTGGCCGCACCCCGGCCCAGGCGTTGTTCCGCCGCCTGTTCGTCATCAACGCGCTGGTCTTCGCCGCGGGCACGTTCGTGCTGGCGCTGTCCCCCGCGACGGTCTCCTCACCGGTGCTGCTGACCGAGGTCCCGGTGCTGCTCATCGGCCTGGCGCTGATCCTGGCGGCGAACGCGTTCCTGGTGCGGGCCAGCCTGGCCCCGCTGACCTCCCTGACCGCACTCATGCGGCGGGTGGACCTGCTGCACACCCACGACCGGCTGCCCGCCGGCAACCGCGACCTGCGCAGCGTCACCGACACCTTCAACCAGATGCTCGACCGGCTGGAGGAGGAGCGCAGCGTGGCCAGCGCCCAGGCCCTGGCCGCCCAGGAGGCCGAGCGCGGCCGCATCGCCCGCGAGCTGCACGACGAGATCGGCCAGAGCCTCACCGTCGCGCTCCTGGCGCTCAAGCGGGTGCGCGACCGGGCGCCCGCCGAGCTGGCCGGCGAGCTCGGCCACGCCCAGGAGGCGATCAGGACCAGCCTGGACGAGGTGCGCCAGGTCGCCCACCGGCTGCGTCCCGGCGTCCTGGAGGACCTCGGGCTGACCAGCGCACTCACCGCGCTGGCCGCCGACCTGTCGCAGACCGGCACGGTCGAGGTCACGCGTAGACTGGCGCCGGGGCTGCCGCCGCTCAGCTCCGAGGTCGAGCTGGTGCTCTACCGCATCGCCCAGGAGAGCCTGACCAACGTCGCCCGCCACGCCGAGGCCACCAGGGCGACGCTCACGCTGACGCCCGACGACGGCGACCTGGTCCTGCGCGTCACCGACGACGGCCGGGGCGGCATCGGCGAGCCGGGCGCCGGCATCCGCGGCATGCACGAGCGCGCCCTGCTCATCGGGGCCCGCCTGAGCGTGCACTCGCCGCCCGGCGGCGGCACCGAGATCGTCCTCACCGTCCCCGGCGCGGCCAAGGAGAACGCCCGATGACCCGCATCCTGCTCGCCGACGACCACGCGCTCGTCCGCCAGGGCGTCCGCCTGATCCTCGACGCCGAGCCCGACCTGACCGTGGTCGCCGAGGCGGCCGACGGGGCCGAGGCGGTCGAGGCCGTCCGCACCCACGACATCGACCTGGTCGTCCTGGACATCGCCATGCCGCGCATGACCGGCCTGCAGGCCGCGCGGGAGATCTCCCGCCGCCGGCCCGGCATCCGCCTGCTGATGTTGTCGATGTACGACAACGAGCAGTACTTCTTCGCCGCGCTGAAGGCCGGGGCCTGCGGCTACGTGCTGAAGTCGGTGGCCGACCGCGACCTCATCGAGGCGTGCCGGGCGGCGATGCGCGGCGAGCCGTTCCTCTACCCCGGGGCGGTCACCGCGCTGATCCGCGACTACCTCCACCGCCACCGGCACGGCGACCCGCTGCCCGACAGCCTGCTGACCGCCCGCGAGGAGGAGATCGTCAAGCTCATCGCCGAGGGCCACTCCACCAAGGCCATCGCCGACACCCTGGTCATCAGCCCCAAGACCGTCGACCGCCACCGCAGCAACATCCTGGCCAAACTCGGCCTCAACGACCGGCTCGACCTGACCCGCTACGCCATCCGCGCCGGCCTGATCGAACCCTGACCTCGGCGGACGGCCGCGCCCCCGGGTCCCGCGGTCCCGGCGGCCCGGCCGGATGGAGCCCGCGGGCACAGTTCCATGAGACGATCGAGATCATGATGGGTCCGTTGGGCGCGAGCAGTGACGTCCTCCACGCCTCCCTTTCGTCCTGTTGTGCTCCGGCACGGGCCGCCGCCGACCCTGCCGCCGATCCCGTCGCCGTGCCGGTCGTGTGCTGAGCATGGCCGCGGACACCGTCGCGTCCTGGGGCGCGCTCACCGGTCAGGAGGCCCGCGGCCTCGTCTCCCGCATCGAGGGGCTGCGTCCGCGGCGCGGTCCCGGCGACGGGGGCGAGGTCCCCGCGGCCGACGTCGACGTCGTCGAGGGGCTGGGCCCGGCGGCGGCCGGCGTGGCGGCGGCCTGGCTGGGCGAGCGGCCCTCCCCGGCCCTGCGGCGCACGCGGCTGCGGGTGCTGGCCTCCTACCTGCGGTGGCTGCGCGGGCAGGATCCCGGCGGCGACGTGCTGGGGGCCGGGTCGCAGGTCGACGCCTACTGCCTGGCGGCGCTCACCGCCGGCCTGGCGCCGTCCGGCCGGCCGCTGGCCCGCGCGACGGTGATCCGCAGGCGGGCCGTGCTGGCCTCGTTCTACGCCTTCGCCGGACGGCACGGGCCGGCTCTCCCGGCGCCGGCCGCCCACCCGCCCACCCCGGCCGAGCGGCGGCTGCTGCGCGGCGGGGTCGCCGTGCTGGCCGAGGAAGGGCGCTTAGCCGAGGCCGTGGCCGTCGGGCTGCTGGAGTCCACGGGCGCCTCCGTCGACGCGCTGGCCCGGCTGACCCCGTGCGACGTGCACCTGGCAGGCGCCGGCGACCCCGTACTGATCACCCTGCACGACGGGCGGGGCGACATCGTCGCCTTCCCGCTGGCCCCCTACCTGCGCCGCCCGCTGCGCCGTCTGTGCGGCGACCGGCCCGCCGACCACCCGCTGCTCACCGGCGAGTCGGGCCGGCGGGTCGACCTGGCCTGGACGCGGGCCGCGCTCACCGACGCCGCGCTCGCCGCCGGCCTGCCCCGGCCGCGGGCCGAGGGCCTGCACCCGCACCTGCTGCGCGCCCTGACGGTGACCGAGCTCGGCGGGTCACCCACGCGAGCGTGACGACGACGGCCCCCGGGGCCACGACGAGCCCCGGGGCCGCTGCGGGGTCACGGCCCGGCACCGGCGCGGTGGACGCCGTCCGGCGGTGACGGCGCCGCCGCCGGTCCGGCCGGGTTCAGGCGGCCCCGGTGAGGCGGCGGCGGAACACCCAGTACGTCCACGCCTGGTAGCCCAGCACCAGGGGCGTGAAGACGGCCGCGACCCAGGTCATCACCGTCAGCGTGTACGGGCTGGAGGCCGCGTTGGTGACGGTGAGGCTGTTGGCCGGGTCCAGGGCGGGCATGACGTTCGGGAACAGGCCGGTGAAGATGGCGGCCACCAGGGCGACCACGGCGACCGCGCTGGCGGTGAAGGCCCAACCGTCACGGCCGCGCACGGTCGCGGCCACCGCGCCGGCCAGGCCGAGCGCGACCAGCGCCACGGCGGCCCACCGCAGCGCGCCGCCGCCGCCGGACAGCAGCAGGAACGCCATCACGACCAGGAACGCCGCCGGGGAGATGCTCTTGGCCATCCGGCCGGCGGCCAGGCGCAGGTCGCCGGTGGTGCGCAGGGCCAGGAAGACCGCGCCGTGCAGGGTGAACAGCAGCAGCGTGGCCAGCCCGCCGAGCAGCGCGAACGGGTTGAGCAGGGTCAGCAGCGTGCCGGTGTACTCGTGCTCGGCGTTCAGCGGCACGCCGCGCACGATGTTGGCGAAGGCCACCCCCCACAGGAAGGCCGGGACGAGCGAGCCCCAGAACAGCGCCCGGTCCCAGCCGCGCGTGCTGTCGCTCTTGCTGCGGTACTCCAGGGCCACGCCGCGGGCGATGAGCGCCAGCAGGATGAGGAACAGCGGCAGGTAGAAGCCGCTGAACAGGGTGGCGTACCACTCGGGGAAGGCGGCGAAGGTCGCGCCGCCGGCCACCAGCAGCCACACCTCGTTGCCGTCCCACACCGGGCCGATCGTCTTCAGGACGGCCCGCCGGTCGGCCTCCTCGCGGCTCAGGACGGGCATCAGGATGCCGACGCCGAAGTCGAAGCCCTCCAGCAGGAAGTAGCCGGTCCACAGCACGGCGATCAGGACGAACCAGACGTTTTCCATGATTTCCTCAGTAGCTCAGCGCGGGGACGGCGGTCTCGGGCTCGTCCTGCTCGTTCGGCCCGATCCGGATGAACTTGACCAGCAGCCGGATCTCGATGATCGCGAGCACGGCGTAGGCCAGGGTGAAGCCGACCAGCGTGATGGCCACCGAGGGGACGTCCGCCGTCGGCGAGACGGCGTAGGCGGTGCGCATCAGCCCGAAGACGGTCCACGGCTGGCGGCCCATCTCGGTGAAGATCCAGCCCATGCTGTTGGCCAGGAACGGCAGGCCGATCCCGGCGATGGCCAGCCGGTAGGCCCACCGGCCCGCGGGCAGCCGGCCGCGCCTGGTCAGCCAGAGCCCGGCCAGGGCGAGCAGCGCCGACAGCATGCCGAACCCGATCATCAGCCGGAAGGACCAGTAGGCCAGGCCGACGATCGGCCGGTAGTCGCCGGGGCCGTACAGGGCCTCGTAGCGGGCCTGGATGTCGTTGATGCCCTCGACCTCGCCGTCCAGGGTGTTGGTGGACAGCAGGCTCAGGCCGTAGGGGATCTGCAGGTTGACGTGGTTGCGGCCGTTCTCGACGTCGCCGATGGCGAACAGGGAGAAGCCGGCGGAGGTCTCGTCCTCCCACAGGGCCTCGGCGGCGGCCATCTTCATCGGCTGCTGCTCGGTCATGATCTGGGCCTGCCAGTGGCCGGAGAACGACACCCCGACCGCCGAGACGAGGCTGACGGCCAGCGCCAGCCGGGCCGAGGTGCGGAAGAGGGAGACGTCCCGCTTGCGCAGCAGGAACCAGGCGCTGACGCCCAGCACGAACGCGGCCGCGGTCAGGAACGCGCCGAACAGCACGTGCGGGAAGGTGACCAGCGTGGTCGAGTTGGTCAGGACGGCCCAGATGTCGGTCAGCTCGGCGCGGCCGTTGTTGATCCGGTAGCCGACGGGGTGCTGCATCCAGGAGTTGGCCGCCAGGATGAAGTAGGCCGAGATGTTGGTGCCGATGGCGGCCAGCCAGATCGTGGCCAGGTGCAGCCGGGGCGACAGCCGGTCCCAGCCGAAGATCCACAGGCCGAGGAAGGTGGACTCCAGGAAGAAGGCCATCAGCCCTTCCATGGCCAGGGGCGCCCCGAACACGTCGCCGACGAAGCGGGAGTAGTCACTCCAGTTCATCCCGAACTGGAACTCCTGCACGATGCCCGTCACCACGCCCATGGCGAAGTTGATCAGGAACAGGCGGCCCCAGAACCGGGTCAGCCGCAGGTACTCCGGCTTCTTCGTCCGGTGCCACGCCGTCTGCAGTCCGGCCACGATGATCGACAGGCCGATCGTGAGCGGCACGAAGAGGAAGTGGTAGACGGTCGTGATGCCGAACTGCCACCGGGAGAGATCCAGGACATCCATGCAGGCCAGGCTCCTCTTCCCGGCCGCCGCGCCGTAGGGCCGTGCGTCCCGGGGGCGAGGGACGTTGGTCCCATGAAGGGGCGAAAGACCCTGTCCGGGGTACGTGGTGCTGGATACCTTCGACGCGCATGGGGACGCAGAGGCAGGAGAAGACAGTGACAGCGACCGGCGACTTCGGCCACCGCATCCAGTACCACCGGCAGCGGCTGGGGCTCACCGTCGAGCAGGTGGCGGAGCGGGCGGACATGTCCGCCGGCTACCTGCGGTACATGGAGGAGCACGTGGACATCCCGGACCGGGGAACCCTGACCCGCCTGGCCGACGCGCTCGGGACCACCGGCCAGGATCTGCTGGGCGGCGGGCGCGACCGTCCGCCGGGCGTCGGGCCCGCGATGGCCGAGCCCGTCCTGGAGGTCCTCGACCGGGAGGAGTGCCTGCGCCTGATCGCGCCCGGCGGCATCGGCCGGATCGCGTTCAACGGCTCGCACGGGCCGACGGTGCTGCCCGTCAACTTCCGCGTGCACGACGGCGCCGTCGTCTTCCGCACCGCCGCGGGCGGCCCGCTCGACCAGGATCTGCGGACCGGCCTGGAGGGCGTCGAGGTCATGGTGGGCTTCGAGGTGGACCGGATCGACGAGGCCCGGCGGCAGGGGTGGAGCGTGCTCGTGCAGGGGCCCGCCCACCACGTGACCCCCGACGAGCAGGACGGATCGGACGTCACCCCGTGGGCGGGCGGCGACCGGCGGCTGCACATCCGGATCGTCCCCCACCACGTCACCGGCCGGCGCATCCACTCCATGTGAGGGCCGGGCCGGCAGCTAGAGGCGCGGCCGGACCACCGCCACCGGGCAGGCCGCGTGGTGCAGCACCCCGTGGCCGACCGAGCCCAGCACGGCCGAGGCGAACCCCCCGAGCCCGCGCGAGCCCACCACCGCCAGGTCGGCCGTCCCGGCGGCGCGGACCAGGGCCGAGACCGGGTGCTCGCACGGCTGTTCCTCGGTGATGACCAGGTCGGGATCGGCCTGCCGCCACGGGACGACGTGCCCGTCCGCCTGGCGGTCGGCGTCCTGCATGACCTCGATGAGGCTGCCGTAGGCGGCGGCGTACGGCGAGGCGACCGGGATCTGCCAGGCCGAGACCACGTGCAGCCGCGCCCGGCGCGCCCTGGCCTGCTCGACGGCGTAGTCCATGGCCGCCCGCGCGTGCCCGGAGCCGTCGAAGCCGACCACCACCCGGTCGTGCCGCCCCTGCGGCGGCGTCCGGACGACGACGACCGGGCCGTCGGCGTGCCCGGCCACGGCGACGCTCACCGACCCGGCCAGCATGCCGGTGAACCCGCCGAGCCCGCGCGAGCCCAGCACCAGGCTGTCGGCCGCCGACGACTCCGCGACCAGGGTGTCCACGACGTTCCCGGTGAGCGTCTCCGTCGTCACCCCGGGCGGCCCCGTCCGCGCCGCCAGGGCGGCGGCGGCCTCCAGCGCGCGGGCGGGGACGTCCGTCCCGCCGGGCCGGCGCACGTGCACGATCCGCAGGTCCAGCCCGCGCCGCGCGGCGTCGGCCGCCGCCCATCCCACCGCCGCGGTCGCGGGCGCGGATCCGTCCACCGCCACCACGATCTGACCGCCCATCACGCCTGTCCTTCCCGGGCTCCTCGCGCCCTCAGGTCCGCGGCCGGGCCGCCGTCGTCCCCGGGACGACCGGCGCACAGGACGCCGGGCCATCCGCGCAGGGGACGTCGCCGACCGGCCTGATCAGCTGTCCGCGCCGGTCCAGCCGGATCTCGACGCGGGCCGTGCTCTCCTGGGCGGCCGTGACCGGGCCGGCCGCCACCAGCGCCGCGCCGGCGGCGGCCAGCAGCGCCACCGCCACCCTGGCGACGCTCATCCTGGCGCCCCTCCCCCTTCGGCGGGCGCCGGTCAGCGCGCCCGGACGGGCACGCGCCGCCGGTAGACGACGTAGGGCCGCCACAGGTACGCCACCGGCGCCGACCACACGTGCACCAGCCGGGTGAACGGCCAGATGGCCGCCAGCAGCCAGGCCGACATGGCGTGCAACTGGAACAGCAGCGGCACGTCGGCCATCAGCCGCGGGTCGGGACGGAAGGTCAGCACGCCCCGGAACCAGACGGCGATCGTGGCCCGGTAGTCGTAGCCGCCGCCGAGCAGGTTGCTGCCCACCGTCGCGGCCATGCCGAGCGCGATCACCACGGCCAGCACGGTGAACAGCACCTTGTCGGCGCGGGTGGTGGTGCGCCGCACCCGCGGGCTGGTCAGGCGCCGGGCCAGCAGCAGCGTCAGGCCCGCGACGACCATGACCCCGGCCACGGTCCCGGCGCTGACCGACACCAGGTGGTAGAGGTGCTCGTCCACGCCGACGGCCGCGGTCCAGCTCTTGGGGACGAGCAGGCCGAGCACGTGACCGCCGATGGCCGCGAACGCGCCCAGGTGGAACAGCGGCGAGCCGAGCCGCAGCAGCCTGCTCTCCAGCACCTGCGTGGTCCGGGTGGTCCAGCCGAACTGGTCCACCCGCCAGCGCCAGACGTGCCCGGCGACGAAGATCGTCAAAGCGACATAGGGGACGATCGCCCAGAGCACGACGCTCACGGCCGTACCTCACTCTCGTTCAGCGGCGGCCCGTACGGGGCCAGGCCGACCTCCTCGGCGGGCGGGCCGGCCAGGGCGAGGTCGGCCACCGCGGCCCGCTCGGCCTCCGACATGCCGGGCAGCACCGCGCACAGGGCGTCCAGCACGAGCGCGTACGGCGAGCCGGCCTCGTGCAGGGCGGTGCGGATGAGCTCCAGCCCCTTGCGGTGCTGGCGCAGCGGCGCCTCGCCCACGTCCGGCCCGGCCAGCGCGGCGAACTCGCACACCACGGGCAGGAAGTCGGGCAGCTCGCCGTCGGGCGGGGTGAGCCCGGCAACGCGGTAGCGCTGCTTGAGCGTCAGCAGGGCCATGCCCCGGCGGCGGGTGTCGCCGTGCAGGTAGTAGGTGAGGTAGAGGCTGGACCTGCGGCGCAGGTCGAAGGTCTCGACGTAGTGGCGGGCCAGCGGCATCGGCTGCCGGTCGCCGAACCACCACAGGAACTGCTCCAGCGCCTGGCGCGGATGCCCGTCGGGCAGCGCGGCGACGGCCTCGCGCAGCTCGGGGCGGGCGGCCAGCAGCCCGGCGTCCGGGTACTGCAGCAGCAGCGAGACCAGCCGCAGCAGCGCGGCGCGGTCCCGCGGCCGTTCGACGACGGCGTCGGGGGCGGGCAGCAGTCTCATGACGCCGGTCCCTTTCCGGTGAACAGCTTCAGACCCAGGCGTCCGTCGCTGCGGCGGCCGGTCACGCCGGTCGGGTGGAACTCGCTCATCCCGGGGCCGCCGTCGCCGTCCAGGCTGCATCCGGCGGCCTGGGCCGACAGCGCGGCGGCGTCCTCGCGGTGGGCGGCGGGCACGACGTAGCGCTCCTCGTACTTGGCGACGGCCAGCAGGCGGTACATCTCCTCCATGTCCCGGGCCGTCATCCCGGCCGACTCCAGCAGGTCCCCGGCCACGGTGCCGTCGAGGGTGCGGGCCCGCATGTAGCCGCGCATCGCCGACAGCTTCATCAGCACCCCGGCCACCACCTCGGTGTCCCCGGCGCTGAACAGCCCGGCCAGGTACTCCAGCGGGATGCGCAGGTCGGTGATGGCGTGGAAGACGTTGTCGGGGTCGTCGGCGTCCGCGCCGGCCCCGGTCACGGCGTCCAGCACCGGCGACAGCGGCGGGATGTACCAGACCATCGGCAGCGTGCGGTACTCCGGGTGCAGCGGCAGCGCCACCCGGTAGCGCATGACCAGCCGGTAGATCGGCGAGCGCCGCGCGGCCTCGATCCAGTCCTCGCTGATCCCGCCGGCCCGCGCGGCGGCGGCCACCTGCGGGTCGTCGGGGTCGAGGAAGACCTTGCGCTGGGCCTCCAGCAGGTCGCGCGGGTCGGGCACGCGGGCGGCGGCGAGCACGGCGTCGGCGTCGTACAGGACGAGCCCGATGTAGCGCAGCCGGCCCACGCAGGTCTCGGCGCACACGGTCGGCTGTCCCGCCTCGATGCGGGGGAAGCAGAACGTGCACTTCTCGGCCTTGCCGGTCTTGTGGTTGACGTACACCTTCTTGTACGGGCACGACGAGACGCACATGCGCCAGCCGCGGCAGCGGTCCTGGTCGACCAGGACGATGCCGTCCTCCTCCCGCTTGTACATCGCGCCGGAGGGGCAGGCGGCCACGCACGCCGGGTTGAGGCAGTGCTCGCAGATGCGCGGCAGGTGGAACATGAAGGTCTGGTCGAACTCCATGCGCACCTTCTCGGCCATGGCCGCCAGGTTGGGGTCGCCGTGGGCGTGCTCGGGGGCGCCGCCGAGGTCGTCCTCCCAGTTGGCGCCCCACGTGATGTTCATGTCCTTGCCGGTGATGGCCGACTTGGGACGGATGACCGGCACGTGCGGCCCGGCGGGGGCGTTGAGCAGGGTGTCGTAGTCGTAGGTGGCCGGCTCGTAGTAGTCGTCCAGGTCCGGCAGGTCGGGGTTGGAGAACAGGCTGAGCAGCCGCTTGACCCGGCCGCCCGCCCGCAGCTTGAGCCGGCCGCGCCCGTCGAGCTGCCAGCCGCCGTGCCAGCGTTCCTGGTCCTCGTACCGCTTGGGGTAGCCGACGCCGGGCTTGGTCTCGACGTTGTTGAACCAGACGTACTCGACGCCGTCCCGGTTCGTCCAGGTCTGCTTGCAGGTGACGGAACAGGTGTGGCAGCCGATGCACTTGTCCAGGTTCATCACCATGGCGACCTGTGCCATGACGCGCATCAGTAGGTCACCTCCTGGCCGCGGCGGCGGATCACCGTGATCTCGTCACGCTGGTTGCCGGTCGGCCCGTAGTAGTTGAAGGCGTAGGTGAACTGCGCGTACCCGCCGATGAGGTGGCTGGGCTTGAGCAGCAGCCGGGTGAGGGAGTTGTGCACGCCGCCGCGCCGGCCCGACCGCTCGGTGAGCGGGACGTTCACGTTGCGGTCCTTGGCGTGGTACATGTACACCGTCCCGGCCGGCATCCGGTGGGAGACGACCGCCCTGGCCACGACCACGCCGTTGCGGTTGTACGCCTCGATCCAGTCGTTGTCGGCGGCCCCGATCGAGGCGGCGTCCTCGACGCTCATCCAGATCGTCGGCCCGCCCCGCGACAGGGCCAGCATGTAGGCGTTGTCCTGGTACTCCGAGTGGATCGACCACTTCGAGTGCGGCGTCAGGTACCGCACGGTGACCTCGGCGCCCTGCCCGTCAGCCTGCCCGTCGCGCTGGTCGCCGTGGTGGCGGCGCAGGTCCAGCGGCGGCCGGTAGGCCGGAAGCTGCTCGCCCAGCTCGATGATCCAGTCGTGGTCGAGGAAGAACTGCTGCCGGCCGGTCAGGGTGTGCCATGGTTTGTCGCGTTCGACGTTGATGACGAAGGCGGAGTAGCGGCGCCCGCCGGTCTCCGAGCCGGACCACTCGGGCGAGGTGATCACCGGCTGCGGCCTCGACCGCGTGTCGGCGAACGTGATGCGCCTGCCCTCGTGCTCGGCGGCCAGGTCGGCGAGCCTGGTCCCGGTGCGCTTCTCCATGGTCTCGAAGCCCTGGGTGGCCAGGCGGCCGTTGGTGGTGCCGGACAGCGCGAGGATGGCCTCGCACATCCGGTCGGCGGTGCCGAGGGAGATGTGGCCCTCGGGGGTCTCGCCGTTCTGCTCGCGCAGGTAGTACAGCTCGGGGCCCACCCGGTAGGTGATCCCCTTGGTGGTCAGGCCCAGGTCGGCGAACAGCGGCCCGATCCCGCGCACGCGCTCGGCTACCGCGCCGTAGTCGCGCTCGACCGTGACGATCTTGGGCATCGTCCGGCCCGGGACGGGCTCGCACTCGCCGTGCTTCCAGTCGCGCACCCGGCCGCCCGGCTGGGCCAGCTCGTCCGGGGTGTCGTGGGTGAGCGGGACGGCCAGCACGTCGGTCCGCCGGCCCAGGTGGCGGGCGGCCAGCTCGGAGAAGGCGTCGGCCAGCCCGAGGAAGGCGTCGTGGTCGGACCTGGTCTGCCAGGGCGGGGCGATGGCCGGGTTGAAGGCGTGCACGAACGGGTGCATGTCGGTGCTGGACAGGTCGTGCTTCTCGTACCAGGTGGCGGCGGGCAGGACCAAGTCGGAGAACAGCGCCGTGGACGTCATCCGGAAGTCGATCGTCGTCAGCAGGTCGAGCTTGCCCTCGGCGGCGTTCTCCCGCCAGGTCACCTCGGCCGGGCGCAGCCCCTCGGGCGTCTCCTCGTTGCGCGCCTCGGCGTCGGCGCCGAGCAGGTGGCGCAGGAAGTACTCGTTGCCCTTGCCGGACGAGCCGAGCAGGTTGGCCCGCCACACGGTCAGCACCCGCGGGAAGTTGGCCGGGTCGCCCGGGTCCTCGGCGGCGAAGCGCAACCGCCCGGCCTTCAGCTCCTCCACCACGTACTCGGCCACCGGGACGCCGCGCGCGGCGGCCTCGTCGGCGAGCTTGAGCGGGTTGCGGTCGAACGTCGGGTGCGAGGGCAGCCAGCCCAGCCGGGCCGCCTGGGCGTTGCAGTCGGCGAACGAGCGGCCCGCGAACCTGCCCTCGCCCAGCGGGCTGGCCAGCTCGCCGGCCCCGATGCGCTCGTAACGCCACTGGTCGGTGGCCAGGTACCAGAACGCGGTGCCGGCCATGTGCCGGGTCGGGCGCTGCCAGTCGAAGCCGAAGGCCAGGTGCTGGAAGCCGGTGACCGGGCGGACCTTCTCCTGGCCCACGTAGTGCGCCCAGCCGCCGCCGTTGACGCCCTGGCAGCCGGTCAGCAGCACCAGCGTCAGGAACGAGCGGTAGATCTGGTCGGAGTGGAACCAGTGGTTGGTGCCGGCGCCCATCGCGATCATCGAGCGGCCCCGGGTGCGCTCGGCGTTGCGGGCGAACTCGCGGGCGATCCTGGCGATCGTGGCGGCCGGGACCGAGGTGATCTCCTCCGCCCAGGCCGGGGTGTAGGGCTGCGTGGCGTCCTCGTAGCTCGCCGGCCATTCGCCGGGCAGGTCGCGGGCCACGCCGTACTGGGCCATGAGCAGGTCGAACACCGTCGTGACGAGCTTGCCGCCCATCTCGGTGACCGGGACGCCGCGGCGCATGACCGAGCCGCCCTCGGTGGGGCCCTCGTCGAAGCGCGGCAGGTCCACCTCGACCGCGCGCCCGGACCGGCCGAGCAGGGTCAGCGCGGGGACGGCGCCGTCCAGGTCGAGGTTCCAGCGGCCCTCGCCCTCCTGGCCCCAGCGGTGGCCGAGCGAGCCGTTCGGCACCTGCGCCGCGCCGGTCGTCTCGTCCAGGAAGACGGTCTTGAACTCGGCGTTCTCGCTCTCCTGGCCCAGGTCGGCGGCGGTCAGGAAGCGGCGCGGCACGTACGCGTCGCCGCGCGGCTCCAGCGTCACCAGGAACGGCAGGTCGGTGTACTTGCGCACGTAGTCGGTGAAGTAGGGCACCTGGCGGTCGCGGAAGAACTCGGTCAGCGTCACGTGGCCCATCGCCATGGCCAGGGCGCCGTCGGTGCCGGGGTGCGGCGCGAGCCAGTCGTCGGCGAACTTGACGTTGTCGGCGTAGTCCGGGCTGACCGCGACGACCTTGGTGCCCTGGTAGCGCGCCTCGGTCATGAAGTGGGCGTCCGGGGTGCGGGTGACCGGGATGTTGGAGCCCCACATGATCAGGTAGCGGGAGTTCCACCAGTCGGCCGCCTCGGGCACGTCGGTCTGGTCGCCCCACACCTGCGGCGAGGCGATCGGCAGGTCGGCGTACCAGTCGTAGAACGACAGCAGCGTGCCGCCGATCATCGACAGGAAGCGGGTGCCGGCCGCGAACGAGGCCATCGACATCGCCGGGATCGGCGAGAAGCCCACCACCCGGTCGGGGCCGTGGTCCTTGATGGTGTGCACGTGGGCGGCGGCCATGAGCTCCAGGACCTCCTCCCAGCTCGACCGGACGAACCCGCCCTTGCCGCGGGCCCGCTTGTAGGCCCGCGCGCGCTCCGGGTCGCCGGTCAGCTCCGCCCAGGCCAGCACGGGGTCGCCCAGCCTGGCCTTGGCCTCGCGCCACATCTCCAGCAGCACCCCGCGCACGTACGGGTAGCGCACCCGCGAGGGAGAGTAGGTGTACCAGGAGAAGGACGCGCCACGGGGACAGCCGCGCGGCTCGTACTCGGGCGACTCCGGGCCGACCGACGGGTAGTCGGTGGCCTGGTGCTCCCACGTGATCAGGCCGTCCTTGACGAACACCTGCCAGGAGCACGAGCCCGTGCAGTTCACGCCGTGCGTCGAGCGCACCACCTTGTCGTGCGCCCACCGGTCCCGGTAGAAGCGGTCCCAGGCGCCGGGATCGACCTGGTGCAGGGTGCGGCCGTCGGCCGACACCTCCGCCCTGGTGAAGAACTTCCTGGCCGCCAGCAACGGCCCCATGCCCGGGATCGCGTCTATGTCGCTCACAACTCTTCCCCTGCCACAACGGTCATGGATCCAGGCTGGTGGGCGGGCATGCGCTCCCGGCAGGGACCAAAGTCCCTTCGTACCGGCCGATGGGCCCACGACCGGCAGCCGGGGACCTTGGTCCCTACTTCCGGGTGACGGGAGGCGGTAGCGTCGGAGACATGATTCGTGTGTTCCTTCTCGACGATCACGAGGTCGTGCGGCGTGGCGTGGCCGCCCTGCTGGGCTCCGAGGACGACATCGAGGTGATCGGCGAGGCCGGGACCGCCGAGTCGGCCATCGCCCGCATCCCGGCGCTGAAGCCCGACGTCGCGGTGCTCGACGTGCGCCTGCCCGACGGCAACGGCGTCGACGTGTGCCGCGAGGTGCGCTCCAAGCTGCCGGGGCTGGCCTGCCTCATGCTGACCTCCTTCGCCGACGACGACGCCCTGTTCGACGCGGTGATGGCCGGCGCCTCGGGCTACGTGCTCAAGCAGATCCACGGCTCCGACCTGGTCGGCGCGGTGCGCACGGTGGCCTCCGGGCAGTCGCTGCTCGACCCGCAGACCACCGCCGCCATGTTGCAGCGGCTGCGCGACCAGGCCGCCCGGCAGGACCCGCTGGCGGCGCTGTCGGAGCAGGAGCGGCACATCCTCGACCTGATCGGCGAGGGGCTGACCAACCGGCAGATCGGCGAGCGCATGTTCCTGGCCGAGAAGACGGTCAAGAACTACGTGTCCAACCTGCTGGCCAAGCTCAACATGCAGCGCCGGACGCAGGCCGCCGCGCTGTCGGCGCGGTTGCGGGCCGACCGTCGCGACTGAGCGTCACCCGCATCGGGACTTTCGCCTCTGACGCCGGGAACGTACCTGGTGGGAGGCTGAGAAGCATGCAACTCGACTCGTCCGGGCTCCAGGTGCTCTCTCGTGAGGAGTGCCTGCGCCTGCTGTCGTCCACGCCGATCGGGCGGATCGTCTTCACCGATCGCGCCCTGCCGGCCGTGCAGCCGGTCAACTTCTGCCTCGACGGCGAGCGTGTCGTCATCCGCACGTCGATCGGGTCGAAGCTGGCCGCGGCCACCCGGCACGCCGTGGTGGCGTTCGAGGCCGACGAGTTCGATCCCGCGATGCGCACCGGCTGGTCGGTGACGGCGGTCGGGCACGCGCGGGCGGTGACCGATCCGGCCGAGACGGCCCGGCTGGCCGCGCTGCCCCTGTCCCCGTGGGCTCCGGGCAGCCGCGACCACTACATCGTGGTCGACGCCGAGCAGGTGTCCGGCCGCCGGATCGCCGGGTGACGTACCGCTGACGCCATTGCGCGGGGCCCGGCCGGACGCCGGGCCCCGCTTTTTCGTGCGGTCAGCGCGAGCCGGCCGGGCCGGCGACCCGGCGGGCGGCCAGCGCGCGGACCGCGGTCACCGTCAGGGCCAGGGTGAGCACGGCGGTGGCCGCCAGCAGGGCCAGGCCGAGGCCGTACGAGCCGAGCCGGCCGTACAGGAAGCCCATCACCAGCGGCGGGACGAACCCGCCGAGCCCGCCGGCGGCGCCGACCAGGCCGGTGACCGTGCCGACCTTGTCGGCCGGGGCGACCTGCGCGACCAGGGCGAAGGTGGCGCCGCTGCCGGCGCCGAGCGCGGCGGCCATGGTCAGGAACGCGATCGTGCCGACCGGCATGAGGCCGGGGGTGAGCGCCTGGACGCCCGCGGTGCCGGCGGTGACGACGAACACGCCGGTCAGCACGGGCACCGGGCCGACGCGGTCCGACAGCCAGCCGCCGATCGGCCGCGCCAGCACGGCCAGCACGACGAACCCGGCCATCCGGTTGGCGGCGTCGGCCTGCTCCAGCCCGTAGCCGGTCTGCAGGTAGGCGGGCAGGTAGACCGAGAAGGCGACGTAACCGCCGAAGGCGACCGCGTACAGCACGCACGCCTGCCAGGTGATCGGCAGCCTGAGCGCGGCGGCCAGGCGCGCGCCGAGCGGCTGGGTGACGACGGCGCGGCCGGGCGCGTCGCGCAGCACCAGCCACGCCACGACCGCGTACGCGGCCAGCACGACGGCGGTGATGAGGAACGGCACGGCGGCGCCGCCGCCGCGGACCAGCGGGACGGTGGTCAGCGCGCTGATCGCGGTGCCGCCCATCCCGGCGCCGAAGATCCCGACGGCCAGGCCGCGCCGGTTCGGCGGGAACCAGGCGTTGACGAACGGCACCCCGACGGCGAACACGGTGCCGCCGACGCCGAGGAAGAACCCGCCGATCAGCAGCGAGACCATCGATGTCTGCCCGAACAGGCCGATGAACAGGACGGGGACGATGGTGGCCGCCGAGACCAGCGGGAACATCACCCGGCCGCCGAACCTGTCGGTGAGCGCGCCGACCGGGATGCGGCCCAGCGACCCCACGATCACCGGGACGGCCACCAGCAGGGCCTGCTGCCCGGCCGACAGCCCGAGCAGTTCCTTGAAACGCGGCCCGAGCGGACTGAGCAGGGCCCAGGCCCAGAAGTTCACCGCGAAGCCCAGGGTCGCCAGGGTGAGCATCAACGCCGGGCTGCGGCCGGGGGTGGTGGCCGGTGCGTTCGTCATGTCTTCCTCACGTGGTTCATGCGGAGGTGGGGCGGCCTGGATGGCCGCGATCACCTGGCTGTGCCGTCTCATCACAGCTCAGCGGGCATGACGCGGGGTATGGACGAAGGTCCCGACCTCCCGGGACTTAGGACGCGCGAGGTGCCGGCGCGGCCCTCACACCGGGACGTGCCAGCGCAGGCGGGTGCCGCCCTCCTCCGGCGTCTCCAGCTCGGCGGCCCCGCCGAGGTCGGCGGCCCGTTCCTCGATGTTGCGCAGGCCGCTGCGCCGCCCGCCGTCGCCCACGCCTACGCCGTTGTCGCCGACGACGAGGGTGAGCCGGCCGCCGGCGACCTCGATGGAGACCTCGGCCCGGGTGGCGTGGGAGTGGCGCACCACGTTGGACAGCGCCTCGCGCAGGACGGCGAGCAGGTGCCCGGCCACCTCGTCGGGCACCAGGGTGTCGATCTGCCCCTCCATGCGCAGGCCGGGCATGAACCCCAGGTGCGCGCCGGCCCCCTCGACCAGGTCGACGATCTTCGTGCGCAGGCTCGGCGCGGCGTCCTCGCGCGGGGCCTGGAGGGCGAAGATGGACGAGCGGATCTGCCGGATGGTCTCGTCCAGCTCGTCGATGGCGTGTTGCAGCCGTTTGCCCGCCTCGGGGCGTTCGACCAGCCGGACGGTGCTCATCAGCGTCATGGCCGTGGCGAACAGGCGCTGGATGACGACGTCGTGCAGGTCCTTGGCGATGCGGTCGCGGTCCTCCAGCAGGCCGAGCCGTTCGGCGTCGCGGCGGGCCTCGGCCAGCTCCAGCGCGATCGCCGCCTGCCCCGCGAACGACTCCAGCATCTGCTGGTCGGCCCCGCTGAACGGCAGCCGTCCGCCGCGCTTGGCCAGCATGAGCACCCCACGCGCGCGGGGCGCGGCGCCCAGCGGGACCATCAGGCCCGGCCCGTAGCCCAGCCGGCGCAGCGGCGAGTCGGGGTAGGGCGCGCCCGGCAGGTCCCGCTCGGACCTGGGCTCGGCGTGCGTGAACGCCTCCCCCGCCAGGGTCGCCGAGACGTCGAACGCCGTCCCCAGCAGCTCGTCGGCGCCCTCGCCCTCGGCCACGTCGACGGTGAGCGTGCTGCCCGACGGGTCGGGCAGCAGCACCTGGACCAGGTCGGCGTCGCTCATCTGGCGGGCCCGCGCCGCCATGGTGGTGAGCACCTCGCGGGAGCCGGCGCCGGACAGCAGACTGGTGGTGATCTCCGAGGACGCCTTCAGCCAGGTCTCGCGGCGGCGCGACTCCTCGTACAGGCGGGCGTTCTCCACGGCGACGCCGGCGGCGGTGGCCAGGGCGATCACGATGGCCTCGTCCTCCTCGTCGAAGTCGCCGCCGCCGCGTTTCTCGGTCAGGTAGAGGTTGCCGAACACCTCGTCGCGCACGCGTACCGGGACGCCGAGGAAGGTGCCCATCGGCGGGTGGCCGGGCGGGAAGCCGTAGGACTCGGGGTGGTCGGAGATGCGGCCCAGCCGGAGCGGGCGGGCGTCCTTGATGAGGAGGCCGAGCAGGCCGAGCCCGTGCGGCCAGTGCTCGATGCGGGCGATCTCCTCCTCGCTCAGCCCCACCGGGATGAACTGGACGAGCGTCTGCTCCTCGCCGACCACGCCGAGCGCCCCGTACGTGGCGTCCACCAGCTTGGTGGCCGTCTCGACGATCCGGCGCAGCACCGTCTCCAGGTCGAGGTCGCTGCCCACCGAGACCACGGCCTCCAGCAGCGCGTGCACCCGGTCGCGGGTGGCCAGGACGGCGTTGAGCCTCGTCTGCAGCTCGGCCAGCAGCTCGTCGAGCCGCATCTGGGGCATCAGGCTGCGCTGCTCACTTTCCGACATACCGTTCAGTGTCCCAGCTCCTGCACCCGCTGCCGGAATCAGGCCGCCGGACGCCACGGCTACAGCAGCGGCGGGACGGTGAACAGGTCGTCCCGGTCGCGGTCGAGCTCGGTCACGACGTCGACGACGCCCTCCACCGCCCGGACCGCCTCCGTCAGCGCGGCGGCCCGCGTCCCGCTCGCCGGCCTGCCGGTGATCGTGACCACGCCGGCGTCGATCGCGACCGCGAACGTGCCGTCCGGCGGGAGCACGGCCCTGACGTCCGCCTCCAGCTCGGCGGCCGGGCGGGTGAAGACGCGCAGCACGTCGCGCTGGTGCAGGGTGCCGACGACGCGGCCGGTGACCGGGTCGATCACCGGGAGCTGCTTGATGCGCCGGGCGTGCATGATCCTGGCCGCCTCGCGCACCGGCATGCCCGGGGTGACCGTGACCGCCGGCGACGTCATCAGCTCCGCGGCGCTGACGGCGGCGGCCTTGCGGTGCTCCTGCCGCCGCGCCCGCGAGTCGAGGACGGACACGGCGTGCCGCGCCCGGCCGGTCTCCTTGAGCAGCAGGTCGTCCTCCGACACCACGCCCACCGGCCGCCGGTCGGCGTCGATCACGGTGACCGCGCCCACCGCGTACCGCTTCATCGCCGCCACGATGTCGGCGAACGACGCGTGCTCCAGCACCGCGATCGCCACGCGTCCCATGACGTCCTTGACCTCGATCGACATGATCGCCACCTCGCTTTCCGCCTCCACGGTCCCTCGCGCGGGGGCGGTGGCGGCAGCGGCGAACGTCCCGCGGCCGAAGGGCTTAGGTCCTGGACGCCGGCGGCGGTGAGCGGACGTCAGTGGAGCGGGCCGGCGAAGACCACGATCTCGTCGATGTCGCCGGCGGCGGTGAGATGGACCATGTCGGTGCCCGACAGGACGGTGGCGCCGTCGGGCCCCTCGAAGCGCCAGCCGAACCGGGCCCATTCGTGCGGCGCGTCGACGGACGTCGTGCGGACCATGCGGCAGCCGCCGGCCCGGTAGCCCTGCACCACCTCGGTGACGAAGTCGGCCACCGCGCCCCGGCCGGCCCCGCGGCCGAGCGGCCCCCAGAACACCACGTCGGCGGCGAGGGCGCGGCTGAGCAGCGCGGAACGGTGGTCGGGGTCGTCGGCGTTGGCGGCGGCGATGAAGGCGTCGATCGCGTCGGCGTGGGCGCGGTGCTGCCGCTGCGGGGATGCCGCCGGTTCGCGCACGGTCATGTCGTCCTCCATCCGTCGCCGGGGCGTGCGGGAGCCGGGTCCGGTCGCCCGCCGATCGACTTGAGCCAGTACATCACCACCGTACCCCTGACCTACTTCTCTTCCGGCTGGTTCCCCACGAGCAGGTTGAACGCGCCGGTCAGCAGGTTGAGCGAGACCAGGCCGACGACCTCGGCGATCACCCGGTCGCTCCAGCCGTGGGAGCGCAGCGCGGCCACCTCCTCGTCGGTGATGGACGACGGCTCGACCAGCACCCGCACCGCCACCGCGATCAGCGCGGCCTCCCGCGCGTCGGCCGAGGTGCCCTGGCGGGCCAGCGCGACGTCGGCCTCGCTCAGCCCGGCGGCCAGCGCCCCCTCGGTGTGCGCGGCCAGGCACGTGCCGCAGCCGATCCACTCCTGCACGGCCAGCGAGATCTTCTCGCTGAGCGCGCGAGGGAGCTTCACCCGCTTCATCGCCCGGGAGAAGTCCAGGTATCCCTGGAGCAAGGCGGGCGAGTGGGCCATCGTGGACACCATGTCACCCACCGTGCCGTGCCGGGCGACGAGGTCGTCCAGGATCTGACGGGACTTCTCGGGGGCCTTCTCAGGAACGAGCGGTTCAAGACGTCTCATACGGCGCACTCTATACCCTTAGGGGGTATCCAGGAAATCGGTTCCGATTATGTTGAACCGGATCCGGCGGGCCCGCGTACCTTCGAGCATGCACAGGCTCCTGCGCGGTGAGATGTTCATGCTGGGCGGCTTCGTCGCGGCGGCGGCGGCGACGATCCTGCTGATCCTGCCCCCGTCGATCGACCCCGCGGACGCGCAACGGACCATCACGCCCTCGGGCCCCCTCTCGGCCGCCGACATCGACCTGCTGATCAAGGTGCGGCAGGCGGGCCTGTGGGAGATGCCCGCGGGCGAGTACGCCGCCACCCGCGCCCAGTCGCCGCGCGTCAAGCAGGTCGGCAAGCAGATCATGGGCGAGCACCAGAAGCTGGACCAGATCACCCGCGACACGGCGGCCAGGCTCGGCGTCGCCCTGCCCGACGAGCCCAACCCCGACCAGCAGCGCTGGCTGGCCCAGCTCGCGGCCGAGAGCGGCCCGGCCTTCGACCAGGACTACGCGAACCTGCTGCGCGCCGCGCACGGCAAGGTCTTCGGCACCCTGGCGCTCGTCCGGGCCGGGACGAGGAACGCCGAGATCCGCAGGTTCGCCCAGGAAGGCATCAACTTCGTCATGCGCCACATGACGTACCTCGAATCGACCGGCCTGGTGAACCACAACCAGCTCCCCGAGCCGCCGGTCCCGTCCCCCGCCCCGCCCACCTCCTGACCTGCCGGCCCCTGGAAGCGCGTCTTTCCACGGGGGACCGGTCCCATCTACACTCCGGCGGAACACCGACCTCATGCCCGAACTTCTCGAAGCCCCCGTCCGCGCGTCGCGGCGGGCGATCGCCGCCCTGGGCATCGCCCTGCTGGCGGGGTGCGCGGCCGCCCCCGTCCCCCAGGGGCTGCCGGCGCACCACCACGGCGCCGCTCCCCCCGCCCCCGCCGCCGCCGTCGCGCCGAAGGTGCCGGCCGGCGACATGAAGCAGCTCACCGCCCTGCTCGGCTGCCCCGGCGGCAAGCTCCAGACCGACGCCGCCGAGCTGCGGCAGGCGGCCTGCGACACCCCCCAGGGGCGCCTGACGATCGTGACGTTCAGCACCGACCAGGGCAAACGAGACTGGCTCGACATCGCCCAGGCGTACGGCGGCGCGTACCTGGTCGGCGACCGCTGGGTCGTCGTCGCCACGGCCGACCTGCTGGAACGGCTACGCGACCGCCTGGGCGGCGAACTGGAAACCCCGCAACACCATTGACCCATTGGCCCTTGCCGGCCGCCCCCTCTCCCCGTCGCCCGGTGCGGCCGCCTGGTGCGCAAGGGGGCGGATGACGGCCTGGACGGGCTCTGGCACGATGGCCGGATGCAGGTCGGCCGTCCCGTGGTCCGCGCGCTTCGCGCCGCGGTGTTCACGGCCGTGTGCGTCCTGGCCTCGGCGGCCCTGCACATGCTGGTCGGCGGCACGGCGATCGCGCCCGGCCCGCTGGCCCTGGCCGTCGCGGCGACCTTCGCGGCCGCCTACGCCGCCGGTTCCCGCCCTCGTGGACGGGCGCCCCTGCTGGCCATGTGCGTGGCCGCCCAGTACGGCCTCCACGAGCTCTTCGACGCCTCCGAGTCCGCCCGGTACGGCCTGAGCCACCTGCTCGACGCCTCCTCCCCGTCCTTCGCCGGGCCGCCCGCCGGGCCGTCCGCCGGGGCCGTCGTCCATGGGCACGGCTCCGCCGGGATGGTGGTGATCCACCTGGCGGTGGCCCTCTCGTCGAGCTGGTGGCTGGCCCGCGGGGACGCGGCGCTGGCGGCGTTGCTGCGGTTGAGCACGGTCCGGCTGGCCCGGCTGTGGGCCGTCCTGTGCGCCTGGCTGTCCGTGCTGGCTCCGCCGCCCGCCGGGCCCGCCCGCGCGTGCCCGCTGTGGCCTCCCGTGGCGGGTCACCGGGCGCTGCTGCTGGCTCCGGTGCTCTCCCGGCGCGGGCCGCCCCGCCCGGCCGCGCGCGCCCGGCCGTCCGCCCGCTGACGTTCCCCGTCATGCGGCGGGTCCGGCGTGCCTCCAGCAGGTAGTCGACCCAGCCGGCGCCGCCGCGGCACGCCCCTCGCGTCCCGTCGCGCGCCGGACCGCATGTCCATCCGGCGGTCGAGCCGGATCCAGGAACCTCGGAGTTCGCAGTGACCTCTTCCCTTCGTCCCGCGCGTCGCCCGTTCCGGGCGGCCCTTCGTGCCGGTGTCGCCGTCGGCGGCGCCGTCCTGCTGCTGCTGGCCGCCGCGCCCGCCGCGCTGGCCCATGACCGATTGAAGAGCAGCTCGCCCGCCGACGGCGCCAAGCTCGCGCAGGTGGAGAGCATCGAGCTGGAGTTCACCTCCCGCATGACCATGCCGACCCTCGTGCTCGACGGCCCGGCGGGCGAGAACCTGCCGCTGGGCAAGCCGCGGGCCCAGGGCGTCACGGTGAAGGCCGAGCCGGCCGCGCCGCTGGAGCCCGGCCGGTACCGGCTGGCCTGGCGGGTGGTCTCCTCCGACGGCCACCCGATCGCCGGCGAACTGCGCTTCACCGTCACCGCCCCGGCCACCCCGGCCACGAGCGCCCCCGAAGCCACCCCGACCGAGGCCCCGACCGAGGCCCCGACCGAGGCCACAGCCGCGAGCCCGACCGGGACCACGGCCGGTGCCGCCCCGGCGGCCTCCCCGTCGCCGGTCGCCCAGGCCGAGGCGGAATCGGGCTCGGGCGGCGTGCCCGGCTGGTTGTGGGTGGCCGCGGCGGCCCTGGTGGCGGGCGGGGCCGCGACCGTCGTGGCCGGCCGCCGCAGGCGCGCCACCGGCGACGCCGGCGGGGACGCCGGCCCCCGGCCCTGACCGGGTCGCCGGTGCTCTAGGTGGCCATGGCGGCGGGCAGGCGCGGGCGCAGGGCCCTGCGGTGTTCCAGGCGGGCCACCGCCAGGGCCGAGACCAGCCCCGCGAAGGTCAGCGACAGCCAGGGCAGCCCCGCCCAGCCCGCGTCGGCGGCGACGTCCAGCAGCGCGCCCGACAGCAGGTTCCCGGCCAGGATCCCCGCGCCGGAGGCCAGGTTGTACAGGCCGTAGTAGGTGCCGACCAGCTCCTCGCCCGCCATGTCGGCGATGGTGGCCATCTCGAACGGGAAGGCCACCAGCGTCCCGGCGCCGAGCAGCAGCGCGCACACCAGCGCGGCCGTCAGCGTCGCCGCCCGCGGCAGGTGGAGCTGCGCGGCGGCGACCATGGGCAGGAAGGCCGCCCCCATGAGGGTCAGCCCGCGGGTGATCGCCTGGCCGCGGCTCCATCGCTCGCCGCACCAGGCGGTCAGGCGCACCTGCCCGGCGATGCCGAGCAGCGCCGACACCGTGTACAGGGCGGTCACCGCCCACTGGCCGCCGCCGGCCCGCTGCACCGCCAGCGGCAGGGCGAGGTACATCTGGTACGACAGCGCGTACGAAGCGATCATCGACGCCGCGAACGAGACGAACGCCCGGTCACCGAACGCCAGCCGCCACGCCCGCAGCACCGGCTGCCGCGCCCGCCCCGGCTCCCGGGGCCGCGCGGGCAGGTAGAACCCCTGCAGCACGGTCAGGACGGCGAAGATCCCCGCCGCCCCCAGGCACACCGCGGTGAACCCGCCCGCCAGCAGCAGCACCCCGAGCAGCGGCCCGAGCAGGATGCCGCCCTGGTAGAACACGTTGAACACGGCGAAGGCCGCCACCTTGCGCGGCCCGGCCGCGGCGGCCAGGTACGCGCGGGCCGCCGGGTTGAACAGCGCCCCAGCCAGCCCCGTGATCACCGCGGCCGCCACCAGCAGCGGCAGCGACGTGGTGAGCCCGAACAGCGCGAACCCCACGGTACGCAGGGCGCACCCCGCCATGATCATGGGCTTGTGCCCGAACCGGTCGGCCAGCGTGCCGCCGATCAGGAACATGCCCTGCTGGCTGGCGTTGCGCAGGCCGAGGATGAGCCCGATCGTCCAGGCGGCGAGCCCAGCGCCGGCCGACAGGTGCTGGGCGAGGTAGGGCATGAGCATGTAGAAGCCGATGTTGATGCCCGCCTGGTTGATCTGCAGCAGCCGGATCGGCCGGTCGAAGGAGCGGAACTGCGCCAGCGTGGCCTTCATCGCCGGCCCGCCAGCGGGTCGCGGACGGCGGCGCAGCGGGTCCAGCGGCGCACCTCGCGCTCGGCGGGGTCGTCCAGCTCGTCGGGCTCGTCGGCCGGGGTGACGCCGAGCAGGCCGTGGGCGCGGCAGTAGCCGTCGTCGAAGACCGTGTTCCAGTAGCGCCAGGGCCCGTCGGGGAAGACGGCGACGACGCAGCCGCCCGGCCCGGCCCGTCCGGCCAGCCAGCGGGCCACCAGGCTGACTGCTCCGGTGCTCCAGCCGCCGGAGACGTAGTGCTGGGCGGCCAGGGTGCGGCAGGCCCACACCGCCTCGGCGGCGCTCACCCAGTGGACCTCGTCGAAGGCGTCGTAGGCGACGTTGGCGGGGTGGATGCTGGAGCCCAGGCCGCGCATCAGGCGAGGGCGGTCGGGCTGCCCGAAGATGGTCGAGCCGACGGTGTCGACGCCGACCAGCCGCAGCCGGGGCAGGTGGCGGCGCAGCTCGCGGGTGATGCCCGCGCTGTGGCCGCCGGTGCCGACCGAGCAGACCAGCGTGTCGATGTGCGGCAGCTGGGACAGCAGCTCGCGGGCCAGCCCGGCGTAGGCGGCCACGTTGTCCGGGTTGCCGTACTGGTCGGGGCAGTAGGAGCCGGGCAGCTCGGCCAGCAGCTCCGCGACCCGGTCGCGGCGGGCCCGCTGCCAGCCGCCGGTGGGATGCGGCTCCGGCACGATCTCCAGCCGTACGCCGTAGGAGACCAGCAGCCGCTGCATGAGCGGTTCCATGCCGGGGTCGGCGACCAGGACGACCGGATGGCCGAAGGTGATCCCGGCCAGGGCCAGCCCGAGGCCGAGGGTGCCGCTGGTGGACTCGACGATCGTGGCGCCGGGGGCCAGCTCGCCCCGGGCGCGGGCCTGCCGGACCATGTGCAGGGCGGGCCGGTCCTTGATGCCGCCGGGGTTGAAGCCCTCCAGCTTGGCCCAGAAGCCGCCGCCGTCCGCTACGAACGGCGCGGCGACGAAGGCCAGCGGCGTGTTTCCGACGGTGACGCAGATACCCGAATTTCCGATGGCGGGCAGAATGTCAGGGCGCGGCAAAGTGTCGTACGACATTGGTATTTATCCCCGAGATGAACGGCGGCCGCGCGGCACGGAGGACGCCGCGGGCGCGGTGGAAAAGGACGGCGGCGAAAGACGCCCGTCCTATATGCGCATCACGCGGAGATTTTCGTGGCCTGAAACGGCCTGTCGCGAGGCGGCCCGCGGCGCGGGTCGCACGGACCCCGGCACGACGGCCGCGCGCCCGGCGGCGAGCCCGGGGACGGCGGCCACGACCGGCGCGGCGGCGGTGGCCGCGGTGGCCGCGCACTCCTGCTCGGTGCCGTGCAGGTGGCCCGGCGGCAGCTCGCCGTGCAGGCACCCGGCGTCGCGCACCGGCATGCGCCCGGACAGCCATCTGACGTGCCGGTGCACGTCGAGGTGGGCGCTCTGGACGGACGGGACGGGCCCGGCCTGGGCCCGCTCGGACAGCTCGACGGCCGCGCACGCGCCGCCGTGCGCGAACACGACGGTGATCAGCAGGGCGAGGGCCAGCATCGCGTGCGGCCACCACCGGCCGGCCCCCGAGGCGGGCGGGCGGAGCGCGGGAGCTGACCTGGTCGTGAGCATCACCGCAGATCATGCCCGTCACGCGGCGCGGCGCGCCGGGAAAAGGCCAAGGACGAGGTAAAGAAATTCCCGGCGCACGGGAATCGCGCCGGGAATCACCTTGAGCGCCCTCCGTTTCTCGATTTCCCGCCGGATGGCGGGAAGGACGGCGAGCCGTTTTCGCCGCGCGGCGACCTCTCCGCGAGACTGGCATTCGCCGGCGCGGCCACAATTACGCGCCGCCCGACCTTGGGGGTGTCTCATGGCCCTGTCCAGACGCGCGGTCATCGCCGGGGCCGGCGCACTGGCCGCGCTCCCGCAAGCGCTCCCGCAGGCGCCCCCGCAGGCCGTCCCGCAAGCCGCCGCCGCCGCCGACGCCGACGCCGACGCCGCGAGCCTGGCCCGGGACGAACGCTTCTGGGCGGAGGTGGCCGGGCAGTTCCGGGTCAGCGGCGACTTCGTCAACCTGGAGAACGGCTACTACGGGATCATGCCCGAGCCGGTCCGGCGCGCCTACCACCGCAACGTCGACGTCCTCAACGCCCGCAACTCCCACCTGCTGCGCACGGCGTACAAGGGCAGGGCGGACGAGGTTCGCGACCGGATCGCCGCGCTGCTCGGCGTCACCCGTGCGGAGATCGCGCTCACCCGGGGCGGCACCGAGGCGCTGCAGAACCTCATCTCCGGCTACCGGCGGCTGCGGCCCGGCGACGCCGTGCTCTACGCCGACCTGGACTACCCCTCCGCCCAGCACACCATGAACTGGCTGGCCGGGCGGCGCGAGGCGACGGTCGCCCGGTTCGTCCTGCCCGAGCCCGCCACCCGGCAGGCGGCGCTGGACGCCTACGAGCGGGCCCTGCGGACCACCCCGAGGGCCCGGCTGCTCCTGCTGTCGCACATGAACAACCGCACCGGCCTGGTGCTGCCGGTCCGGGAGATCGTCGCGATGGCCCGCGAGCGCGGCGTGGACGTCGTCGTGGACGCCGCCCACTCCTGGGGGCAGCTCGACTTCACCCTGCCCGCCCTCGGCGCCGACTTCGCCGCGTTCTCGCTGCACAAGTGGATCGGCGCGCCGCTCGGCACCGGGTTCCTCTACATCCGCCGGGACCGGCTGGCCGACGTCGAGCCCGTCCTCGGCGACGAGAGCTTCCCGGCCGGCGACATCCGCTCGCGGGTGCACTCGGGCACCATGGACGTCGCGGCGCCCCTCACGGTCCCCGACGCGCTCGACTTCCACCTGCGGCTCGGCGCGGCCGTCAAGCAGGCCAGGCTGCGGCACCTGCGCGACCGCTGGGTGAGCCAGGTCCGCGACCTGCCGGGCCTGCAGATCCTCACCCCGGACGAGCCCGGCATGTACGGCGCGATCACCGCCTTCCGCATCGCCGGCCGCACCTCCACGGCCGACAACGAGGCCGTCGCCGCCACCCTGCTGGACACCTACGGCCTCTACACGGTCGCCCGCACGGGCATGGCCGGGGGCGACGCCGTCCGGGTCACCCCGGCGCTGTTCACCTCGGCGGCGCAGGTGGACCGGCTGGCGGCGGCGCTGCGGCGGCTGACCCCGCGGCTGCGGGCCTGAGGCGGTTGACAGATCACCGGCCTGTCCCGCTAAGTTGGACATGTGAACAGTTCTTCAGATGACCACGTGTTGGCCGTGGACGGCTGCGCGGTCAAGGTGGTCGACGCCGACCGCGTCGCGGCCGTGCACGAGCGCATGCCCGCCGCCGCCGACCTGGCCGACACCGCCGACGTCTTCGGCCTGCTGTCCGACCCCAACCGGCTGAAGCTGCTGGTCGCCCTGCTGGACGGCGAGCTGTGCGTGTGCGACCTGGCGGCGGTGACCGGGCAGAGCGAGTCGGCGGTCTCCCACGCGCTGCGACTGCTGCGCGCCCATCGCATCGTGGCCGCCCGCCGCTCGGGCCGGATGGCCTACTACCGGCTGGAGGACCCGCACGTACGGATGCTGCTGGACCTGGCGCTGGCCCACACCGAGCACACCGAGGCCATCCACCCGGAACGGGAGGGCGAACGCTGATGGGTCACGGACACGGGCACGGGCAGGCCCAGGGGCACGCCGGGGCGCGGCACCGCTGGCGGCTGGCGGTCTCCTTCATCCTGATCGGCGCGTTCTTCCTGGTCGAGCTGGGCTACGGTCTCGTCTCGGGGTCGCTGGCGCTGCTGTCGGACGCCGGGCACATGGCCGCCGACGTCGTCACGCTCGGCGCGGCGCTGGTCGCCACCAGGATCGCCGCCCGACCCGACACCACCGGCCGGCGCAGCTACGGCTCCTACCGGGCCGAGGTGTTCGCCTCACTGCTGGCCGTCGTGCTGATGCTCGGCGTCGCCCTGTACGTCGTGATCGAGGCCGTCGGCCGCATCGGCGGGCACGCCGAGGTCTCCTCCGGGCCGATGCTCGTCGTCGGCGCCGTCGGCCTGGTGGTGAACCTCGTGGCCCTGCTCCTGCTGCGCTCGGGCGCGAGCGAGAGCCTCAACGTCAAGGGCGCCTACCTGGAGGTCGTGGCCGACACCGCCGGCTCGGTCGGCGTCATCGTGGCCGGCTGGCTGGTGGCCGCCACCGGGCAGGCGTTCTGGGACACCGTCGTCGCGCTGGCCATCGGGGTGTTCGTGGCCGTCCGGGCCGTGTCGCTGGGGCGGCAGGTCTTCGCCGTCCTGGGGCAGCACGTGCCCGAGGGCATCGACGCCGCCGCCGTGGCGGCCGACCTGGCGGCCATCGACGGCGTGCACAACGTGCACGACCTGCACCTGTGGACGCTCACCTCCGGCATGAACGTGGCCACCGCGCACCTGGTCACCGCCGAGCCGGGCGACAACCACGCCGTCCTGGACCGGGCCCGCGACGTGCTGCGGCAGCGCCATCACATCGCGCACGCCACGTTGCAGGTCGAGCCGGTCGACCACCAGGGCTGCGACGAGCTGGGCTGGTAGCGCGCCTCCAGTCCCCACGGTGCACTTGTCCGACATCGGACGACTCAAATTCTTCCCACGGGTGGATTTGTCGGCTTATGTATTCTCCTGGGCCGCTGAATCGGGAAAGACACCTGTTTCATCTCAGTTCGAGGAGCTCGTATGCGCATCACCCTGCGCAGAGGCACCTTCCGCGTCCTTGCGACGGCCGCGGCACTGTCCCTGCCTCTGGCTCTGCTTCCGACCGCGGCGCAGGCGGACCCCACGCCTGCCCCGGCCGAGAAGAAGCTGATCGACTCGGTCACCGCGCCGGCGGTGAAGAAGCATCTGCAGGCGTTGCAGAGCATCGCCGACGCCAACCACGGCAACCGCGCCGCCGGCACCAGCGGCCACCTGGCCTCGCGCGACTACGTCGCCGCCAAGCTCAAGAAGGCCGGGTACAACGTCACCCTCCAGCCGTTCGACATCGCCTACTTCGAGGAGAAGTCCACAGCGCTGATGGAGCGCCTCTCCCCCAGCCCGCGCGTCTTCACCCCGACCCCGCCCGACGGCTCCTCCGTCGGCGAGTTCGCCACCATGACCTATTCCGCGTCCGGCGAGGTCACCGCGTCGCTGCAGAACGTCGATCTCGTCCTGCCGCCCGGCCCGACGCCCAGCACGTCCAACTCCGGGTGCGAGGCGGCCGACTTCGCCGGGTTCACGCCGGGCAACATCGCGCTGCTGCAGCGCGGCACCTGCGACTTCGTGGTCAAGGCGAACAACGCCAAGGCCGCCGGGGCCGTGGCGGTGATCGTCTTCAACGAGGGCCAGCCGGGCCGCACCGCGACCCTGCGCGGCAACCTCGGCACGCCCGTCACCATCCCCGTACTGGGCACCAGCTTCGACGTCGGCCAGGAACTCGCCACGACCGGCGGCGTGATCCACATCAAGACCGACACCGTCAGCGAGATGCGCACCACCTACAACGTCATCGCCGACTCCAAGTGGGGCGACCCGAACAAGGTGGTCATGTCCGGCGCCCACCTCGACTCCGTCCCGGCCGGGCCCGGCATCAACGACGACGGCTCGGGCACCGCCGCCACGCTCGCCGTCGCCGAGGCCCTGGGCAAGATCCCGACCCGCAACCGGCTGCGCTTCGCCTGGTGGAGCGCCGAGGAGCTGGGCCTGCTCGGCTCGATCCACTACGTGGAGACCCTGCCCGCGGCCGAACTGTCCAAGATCAAGCTCTTCCTCGACTACGACATGCTCGGCTCCACCAACTACGCCTTCAAGATCTACGACGGCGACGACTCCGACGGCGTCGGCGCCCCCGCGGGCCCGCCCGGCTCCGACGAGATCGAGAAGCTCTACGAGAAGTACTTCGACCTGCTGCACCAGGGGCACAACGGCACCGACTTCGACGGCCGCTCCGACTACGGCCCGTTCATCGAGGCCGGCATCCCCTCCGGCGGAGTGTTCACCGGCGCCGAGGGCATCAAGACGCCCGAGGAGGCCGCGATCTTCGGCGGCACCGCCGGACAGCCCTACGACCCCTGCTACCACCAGGCCTGCGACACCATCGCCAACATCAACGACAAGGCGCTCGCGCTGAACACCGGCGCGGTCGCCACGGCGGCCGTCGTCTACGCCTACAGCCGCGACCTGCCCGGCCCCGACGCCGCCCGGCCGGCCGCCAAGGCCCGCGCCGCCACGACCATCCACGACGCGACCATCGAAGGCAGGCAGACCCGCTGATACCGGCCCTTCCGTGCGCCCGCGCCGGGCGCACGGAAGGATCCGCTCACGCGTTCTACATGTAGATCGATTTGTCCAGTACGCCGATCAACGAGCATTTTGCGGACAAATTGGAGAAACGCCATATTTTCTTTCTCGCGTCCACGGGTTGAAATGCAGGCAGACCAGCGATTCACTGCTTCACCGGACGCCAGAAAGGCGGCGCAATGCACGTACTCGCTCAAGTCTCCGGCAACATCGCCGCCATCGGTTACGGTCTGGCCGCGATCGGCCCCGGCGTGGGCGTCGGCATCATCTTCGGCCAGGGCGTGCAGGCCATCGCCCGTCAGCCCGAGGCGTATCCGCTGATCCGCCAGAACATCCTGCTCGGTTTCGTCCTCACCGAGGCCCTGGCGCTGATCGGGCTGGTCGCGCCGTTCATCTTCCAGTTCCTCAAGTAATCGCCGCGTTCCGCTGAGCGAATGGCGAATTCGAGCTGAAGACGGGTGGCGATGACCGCTCTGGAGTCACGCCACCCCACGACTCACATTATTCAACGGACCGGTAGACCCGTTACCGCGCGGCCGATGATGAGCCGTTGAATCTCGCTCGTCCCCTCGAAAATGGTGTAGATCTTGGCGTCGCGGTGGAAGCGTTCCACCGGGTGTTCCCGGGTGTAGCCGGCGCCGCCGAGGATCTGGATCGCCTGTTCGGTCACCCACACCGCCGTCTCGCCCGCCACCAGCTTCGACATCGAGCCCTCGGCCTGCTCGAACGGCCTGCCGTTGCGGGCCATCCAGGCGGCGCGCCAGGTCAGCAGGCGGGCCACGTCCACGCGGGTCGCCATGTCGGCGAGCAGGAACGCGATCGCCTGGTTGTCGCCGATCCTGCGGCCGAACTGCTCGCGTTCGCGGGCGTAGTCCCTGGCGTACTCGAAGCCCGCGCGGGCGATGCCGACGGCCATCGCGGCGACCGACGGGCGGGTGGTCTCGAACGTGCGCATCGCGGCCTGCTCGCCGGCGCGTTCGCCGTTGCGGACCCTGGCCAGGCGGGCGTCCAGCTTCTCCTTGCCGCCCAGCAGGCACGAGCCCGGTATGCGCACGTCCTCGAGGATCACCTCGGCGGTGTGCGAGGCGCGGATGCCGTGCTTGCGGAACTTCTGCCCCATCGACAGGCCCGGCGTGCCGGGCGGGACGACGAAGCTGGCCTGCCCCCGGGTGCCCAGGGACGGGTCCACCGAGGCGACGACCACGTGCACGTCGGCGATGCCGCCGTTGGTGGCCCACGTCTTGACGCCGTTCAGCACCCAGTCCCCGTTGTCGTGGACGGCGCGGGTGCGGATGGCGCCGATGTCGGAGCCGGCGTCAGGCTCGGAGGCGCAGAAGGCGCCCAGCTTGACGTCGTTCTCGGTGCCGAACATCTGCGGCAGCCACTCCCCCAGCTGCTCCGGGGTGCCGTTGGCGGACAGCGCGGCGGCGGCCAGGCCGGTGCCGACGATGGACAGGCCAATGCCGGCGTCCCCCCAGAAGATCTCCTCGAACGCCACCGGCAGGGCCAGGCCGCTCTGCTCGAACCATTGGGTGGCGAAGAAGTCCAGCGAGTACAGGCCGATCTTGGCCGCCTCCTGGATCACGGGCCAGGGGGTTTCCTCGCGTTCGTCCCATTCGGCGCCCGCGGGGCGGATCACGTCGCGGGCGAACGCGTGGACCCAGTCACGCACCTCGATCACGTCGTCACTGAGCTCCGGACAGAACCCGGTCATCGCGTCCACTCCCTGGCCGTTCCATTGTTACCGTCGGTAACACCCTACCGGCGAGTAGGGCTCAGCCGGAAGGTGCGACGGCGTGGCGACTCACGGTAATGTTCTGGTCACCGTACGCCCATGTCGATCGAGGAAGGCCGATGGACCGCCGGCTCGCCGCACTTCTCGCCGTCCTCGCGCTGGGGGCGGCGTATCTGCTGCTCAGGCCGGTCACGGGCGTCCGTGCCGTCGCCTACTTCGACGCCGCCGTGGGGTTGTATCCCGGTTCCGACGTACGGGTCCTCGGGGTGCGGGTCGGGCGGGTCACCGCGGTCTGTCCGGCGGGCGCCCAGGTCCGGGTCGAGCTGGCCCTTGACGCCGGGCGCAAGGTGCCGGCCGGCGCGCAGGCGGTCATCGTGGCGCGGTCGCTGATCGCCGACCGGTTCGTGCAGCTCACGCCGCCGTACCGGGGCGGGCCCGTGCTCCAGGACGGCGGCACGCTGAGCCACAGCCGCTCGCCGGTCGAGATCGACGAGGCGTTACGCGGCTACGACCAGCTCACCGCCGCCCTCGCCCCACCGATTCCGCCCGAGAACGGTCCCCCTCCGCCCTCCCCGCAACCCGGTTCGCCGCGATCCGGCTCGCCATCGCCTTCTCCGCAACCCGGTTCCTCATGGCCCGGCTCGCCGGGGCCACGGGCGGGTGGTGTGGCGGCGGATGAGCGGGGGGCGCTGGCGCGGTTGCTGCGGATCTCGGCGGGCACGTTCGGCGGGCAGGGCGAGACGGTGGGGGCCACCGTACGGGGCCTGTCCGACGCGGCCTCCGTGCTGGCCGGCGACGGCGACGACCTGGCGCAGACCGTCCGCGACCTGGCCACGATCACCGGGGCGATGGCCCGCGACGACGCGCGGATCCGGGCGTTCATGAAGGACCTGGCGGGCGTGTCGGCGCAGCTCGACGGCGAGCGCGAGGAACTGCGCGCGGTGCTGGGTCAGCTGTCCTCCACGCTCACACAGGTCGCCGACTTCGTCGAGGACAACAGGGGTGAGATCGCCGCCAACACCCGCGATCTCGCCCACCTCACCACCCTGCTGGTACGTCAGCGCGCGTCCATCGGCACGTTCCTCGACACCGCGCCGCTCGCCCTGAACAACGCGAACAACGCCTACGACCCCGTGAGCGCGACGTTCCGGGCCCGGTTCAACCTCAACGGCCAGACCGACGACGTCGCGATGTGGTTGTGCTCGCTGGCCCACTCCATGGACGGCGACTGCGAGTCGCTGCTCGGCGCACTCAACCCCCTGGCGCGGGCGCTCAACGACACGGTGGCGATCGACACGTCGTGGCTGCTGCCCGATGTGCGGGTCGACCGCCCCGACCTGTCGCTCGGCGGGCTCGTCACGACCCACTGACCGCCACACGCAGACCGGCCCCCACCAGGCGCCGGGCCGGAGCGTCTGATGAGGGCCTTGAAGGGACGGATCTGAACGGATCAGCGGGCGGTACGAGGGTCGGCGGGCAGTAGGGGGCGGGTCAGCGGGCGGTACGGGTGGAGCAGTGGGCAGTACAGGGCGGGTCAGCGGGCGGTGCGGGTGGAGCGGCGGGCGGAGGTGAGGACGGCCAGGGCGGCCACGCCCATGCCGATCGCCAGGCCGTACACCAGCGGGGTGAATCCGCCGAAGGCGGCCGCGAGCTGCGGACCGACACTGCCGCCGACGGCGAGGGCGAAGGAGAAGAGCGCGAGCGCCGTGCCGCGGGCCGGTCCGGCCTGGGCGGAGATGGCCTCGTTCATGCTGGGCAGGCCACCGGTGATGGCGGCGACATACACCGCCAGCAGGAGCACCAGGCCGAGCGCGCCAGCCCCGCTGAACGCGACCGCCGCCAGGGCGAGCGCGCCCACGGCCAGGAACGCGGCGGCCCTGGCCGTGGTGGGGACCCGCGCCAGCCACGGCATGAGCACCGGCATCAGCACGATCGAGGGCAGCCCGGAGGCGCGCAACGTGAGCAGGTCGGCGGCGGACGTGCCCCCGTAGATCTGCAACCCGGTGTAAACGGCGACGAACCCGGCCATCAGCATGACCGTCGCCAGGTAACGCAGCGCGAGCACCCGGTCGAACAGCAGGCCGGGCACCGCGCGGTAGGCCGACAGCAGCGACCCGGCCGCCTGGCGCGGCAGGTCGGGCAGCATGACGGCGCGCAGGCCGAGCCCCGCGAGGGCGAAACCGGCGGCCGACAGCAGGAACAGCCCCCGCCAGCCGATCGTCTCGACCAGCACCTGCGCGGCGACCTGCAACAACACGGCCGAGGCCAGGAAAGCGCCGGTCACCGCGGCGATGGCGATCACGCGGCGCCGCGGCTCAAGCCGTTCGGCCAGGTAGGCCATGCCGGCGGGCGGAAACATCGCCACGGCCACCCCCTGCAGGGCACGCAACACCAGGGCCACCTCGACGTTCGGGCTCAACGCCACCAACGCGCTGGTCAACGCGGCAAGCGGCAGACCGGCCAGCAGCAGACGGCGGCGGCCGTACCGGTCGGAAAGGGGGCCGAACACCAGGAACCCGATGCCGTAGCCGGCGCCGAACGCGGTGACCAGCCAGGTCAGGCCGCCGGGCGAGGTGTGCCAGCCGGTCGCCATGTCGTGCAGGAGAGGGATCACGATGTACAACTGGCCGCTGCACAGGACCGCGGTGAGGGTGAACGCCAACAGGGTGCGGCCGAAACGGGCGTAATCGGTACGGACTGCCGAAGCGGCCTCCGTACGGGGAAGCGTGAGTGCCATGCCAGAGGACGTTAGCCAACCAACCAGTTGGACGTCAACTAGTTAGTTGGTTTTCAACCAACTAGTTGTTGGTGGCAGAATGGGGGCATGTCACCCAAGGTCTCGACCGCCGCCACCCGCGCCGCCCTGCTGGAAGCCGCCCGCGAGGAGTTCGCCGCGTACGGCGTGGCAGGGGCGCGCGTGGATCGCATCGCGGAGCGTGCCGGCGTCAACAAAGAGCGCATCTACGGGCATTTCGGCAACAAGGAGAAGCTGTTCGACGCCGTCATCAACGAGGCGCTCGACGACCTGACGTCGCAGATCGCCCTGCCCGGCGCCGACCCCGTCGACTACGTGGCCCGGCTGACCGACTACTACCGGCGCCATCCCGACCTGGTCCGGCTGCTCATGTGGGAGGCGCTCAACTACCGCGGCCAGGAGCTGCTGCCCGGCCAGGAGGCCAGGGTCGAGCGGTGCGCGCGCAAGGCGGCCTCGCTGGCCGCGGGGCGCGGCGAGGAGCCGTCGAAGGCGACGGCGCGCACGTTGTTCATGCTGACCGGGCTCGCGCTGTTCCCGTCGATGATGCCGCAGCTCGGACGGATCATGCTCGGCGACGACGCCGAAGACCACGACGCCATCCGCGACCATATCGGCGCCTTCGTCACAGCAGCCCTCAAGTAACCCCTCACCCCCACCCCTGCCAGCGGGCGAACACGGTGAACCATGCTTCCCGACCTGATCGCGAAGGCGCGCCAAGGGCGGCCCAAGGGTGATTGAGCCCGTCACGTCGGCGGGGCGCCAAGCCAGCCCCCTCACGTCAGTGGCGCGACAAGCCGGGCCCCTCACAGCGGCGAGGCGACAGGGTGAGGTGGTTACGTTGGTGGGGGCCGGGTGGGGCGGGGGAGGGTGAGCATCGGGGGGCGTTCGCCGATGGCGACCTGGCGGGTCAGGACGTCGTGGCCGCTCTCGCACCGCCGGAACTGGGCCAGCTCCACCCCCGGCGCATCACGGGCCTCGATCTTCCCCTGGCGCCGCAGCCGCGACCACGCGGCCAGCATGATCTGGGCCGCCATCCCCCCGAGCGCCTCCGTCGACTGCGGGGCGTGCTCGCGCGAGCCCAGGTCCACCTGGGCCAGGCCGTCGAGCCCGGCCAGGTCCAGCAGGTCGATGAGCAGGCCGAGCTCCACCCCGTACCCGGTCAGGAACGGCACGCGTTCCAGGGCCGAGCGGCGGCCGGCGTACTCCCCGGCGAGGGGTTGCACGAACCCGGCCAGCTCGGGCCAGTGCAGGTTGATCAGCGGGCGGGCGACCAGCTCGGTGACGCGGCCGCCGCCGTTGGGCGCGCCGTTCAGCGGACGGTCGTAGCAGCCCTTGGCGTAGGCGACGGTGGGGTCGGTGAGCAGCGGCCCGAGCACCCCGGCGACCAGCGAGGCGCGGAAGTGCCTGATGTCGGCGTCGGCGAAGGCCACCACGTCGCCGGAGGTCACCGCCAGCGACTTCCACAGTGCCTCGCCCTTGCCCTCCAGCGGTGCGAGCTCGGGCAGGATGTCGCGCTGGGCGTGCACGGCGGCCCCGGCCCGTGCCGCCACGCGCGCGGTGTCGTCGGCCGAGCACGAGTCGATGACGACGAGCTCGTCCACCAGGCCGTCCAGCTCGCGCCGGATCACCTGGACGATCTCCCCCACGGTCTCCCGTTCGTCGCGGGCCGGCAGGACCACGCTCACCGTGGTGCCCCCCTTGGCCGCGACGAGGTCGCGCAGCGGCCAGTCCGCGGCGCACGACGTTCGGCGATGCCACCATTTCCGCACATCAGGCAGCATGTGCGACACCTCCCCCGTTCCCCCGCTTGTCAGCTTATGCGAGGGTGGCGTGACGCTCCAGGAAGGTATAGACGTCCGCCTCGTCCACACCCGGGAACGACCCGGGCGGCAGGGCGGCCAGGATGTGCGAGTTGGCCCGCGCGGACGGCCAGGCGTAGCCCTCCCAGCGTTCGGCCAGCTCAGCGGGCGGACGGCGGCAACAATCGCCGTTGGGGCAGCTTGACTTGGTCCGGTTGGTGGTCTCCCGGCCCCGGAACCACCGCGACTCCCGGTACGGCACCCCCAGCGTGATCGCGAAGTCCCGTTCCCGCGAGGGATCGACGTGCGCGACGCAGAAATAGGTGCCGGTGGGGGAGTCGGAATACTGGTAGAACACCGAGAACCGGTCGGGCGAGGCGAACACCTGCCGCCCCGACCACTGCAGGCACATCCGTTGCCCCTCGATGGCCCCCTGCTCGTCGGCGGGGAAGACGATGCCGTCGTTCTCGTACGCCTTGTAGATGGTGCCGCCGGCGTCGTTGCGCACGAAGTGGCAGACGAGGCCCAGGTGGTGGGTGGCCAGGTTGGTGAAGCGGTGGGCGGCCATCTCGTAGGAGACGGCGAACACGTCCCGCAGGTCCTCCACCGACAGCGCCCGCGCCGCCTTGGCCTCCTGGAGGTAGGGGGCGGCGGCCCGTTCGGGCACGAGCACGGCGGCGGCGAAGTAGTTGGCCTCGGTGCGCTGGCGCAGGAAGTCGGCGAAGTCGCGCGGTTTGCCGTGGCCGAGCGCGAGGTGCCCGAGCGTCTGGAGCAGGATCGTGCGCGGGGTGTGCATGCCGAGCTGCTCGTGTTTGACGTAGATGCGCCGGTTGCGGAGGTCGGTGATGGAACGCACCGAACGCGGCAGGTCCTGGGCGGTGTGGACGGTATAGCCGAAGTGCGTGACCAGGCCCTGGATCGTGCTCTGGGACAGGGCTCCGGTGCGGTAGCCGACGGCGTCGAGGGCCTCGGCCGCGGCCTTCTCGATGTCGGGGAAGTAGTTGCCCACCTCGCGCTGCCTGCGCCGCAGCTCGGCGTTGGCGGCCCTGGCCTCCTCGGGGGTGGCGGTGCCGCGGGCCTGCCGGGCGCGCAGCTCGCCGTACAGGCCGAGCAGGTGTTCCAGGACGTCGTTGGGCACGCGCGCGGACACCTTGAGCCGGGGCAGGCCGAGCCCGGCGTAGATGGGGTCGCGCTGCGCCTCCTCCAGCGCGATCTCCAGCTGGGCGCGCCGGTTGGGCGGCTGACGGCGCAGCAGCTCCTCGACGGGGACGCCAAGCGCGGTCGCCAGGGACTTGAGCAGCGAGAGCTTGGGCTCGCGCTTGCCGTTCTCGAGCAGCGACAGCTGGCTGGGCGCCCGGCTCACGCGCGAGCCCAGGTCCGACAGGGTGAGGCCGCGCTGTTTGCGCAGGTGGCGCAGACGCTGGCCGAACGCGATCAGATCGAGCTCCTGCGTCAAAGACAGCGGTTCTTCGCCTAGCAGGGACGCCATACAGGCATCTTAGACAGAAATTCGGCCCATTTTCTAGCCTTTGGGCACCCAGGGCGCGTCGCAGCGGGACGCCCGAGCCGCGTGCGCCTCGGGATGAGGATTGGTCTAGGCCAACAGGAAAACTTGCGATTTCTTCTCATCTGAATACCCACGAGTAATGCACATGCTGGAAACTTTGACGCTTCTTCTCCGCCCTGAAGCCTATTGACCTGCGGCCTCCGGGCAGATCATCGACGTGAGCCCCAGGGGACGACAAAGGAGCGAACGATGAACGATCGCCTCAAGGGAGCTGCGGAGCAGCTGCAGGACAAGTGGGACAACGACCCTCGCTGGGCGGGCGTCGAGCGCACGTACAGCGCGCAGGACGTGATCCGGTTGCGGGGAAGCGTCCAGGAGGAGCACACGCTGGCCCGGCTCGGCGCCGAGCGCCTGTGGGACCTGCTGCACACCGAGGACTACGTCAACGCCCTCGGCGCGCTGACCGGCAACCAGGCCGTCCAGCAGGTGAAGGCCGGACTGAAGGCGATCTACCTGTCCGGCTGGCAGGTGGCCGCGGACGCCAACCTCGGCGGCCAGACCTACCCGGACCAGAGCCTCTACCCGGCCAACTCCGTGCCGGCCGTCGTGCGCCGCATCAACAACGCGCTGCTGCGCGCCGACCAGATCACCTGGTCGGAGGGCGTGCCGGACGCGCCGCACTGGCTGGCGCCGATCGTGGCCGACGCCGAGGCCGGCTTCGGCGGCGTGCTGAACGCGTTCGAGCTGATGAAGGGCATGATCGCGGCCGGCGCCGCGGGCGTGCACTGGGAGGACCAGCTCGCCTCCGAGAAGAAGTGCGGCCACCTGGGCGGCAAGGTGCTCATCCCGACCGGCCAGCACATCAAGACGCTCAACGCCGCGCGGCTGGCCGCCGACGTGTGCGGCGTCCCCTCACTGATCGTCGCGCGGACCGACGCACAGGCCGCGACGCTTTTGACCAGTGACGTGGACCCGCGCGACCAGGCCTTCACCACCGGCGAGCGCACCGCCGAGGGCTTCTACCGGGTGCGCAACGGCGTGGACTCCTGCATCGCCCGCGGCCTGGCCTACGCCCCCTACTCCGACCTGCTGTGGATGGAGACCGGCACCCCGGACCTGGACGTGGCCCGCGAGTTCGCCGAGGCGATCAAGGCCCGCTACCCGGACCAGATGCTGGCCTACAACTGCTCGCCGTCGTTCAACTGGAAGGCGCACCTGGACGACTCCACGATCGCCAAGTTCCAGCGCGAGCTCGGGCACATGGGGTACAAGTTCCAGTTCATCACGCTGGCCGGGTTCCACTCGCTGAACTACTCGATGTTCGACCTCGCCCAGGGCTACGCCACCGACGGCATGACGGCCTACGTCGAGCTCCAGGAGGCCGAGTTCGCCGCCGAGTCGCGCGGATACACCGCGACCAGGCACCAGCGCGAGGTCGGCACCGGCTACTTCGACCTGGTCAGCACGGCCGTCGCGCCCGACTCCTCGACGACCGCGCTCAAGGGCTCCACCGAGGAGGAGCAGTTCCACCACTGATTTCCTGATCTCGCCGGCCACCTCCAGGGCATGGGATGGTTCCCCCGGCGAAGGGCCGCGCCGGCTCCCCCAGCCCGGCGCGGCCCCTTTTCATGCCCGCCGCCGACCGCCCGTGACCGCCGTGCGCTCAGCCGCCCTCCCGGGCCCACGACGGCAGGTCCTGCCGCTCGGTGATGTCGCGGACGAGCTGGGCGTGCGCGTCCTCGGCCTGCTGCCTGGTGGACCAGTGCAGGCTGAGCACCTCCTCGCCGCCCGTCCCCGGATCGGCGCCCGGCGGCGACAGGCGCACGGTCGACTCGAACAGCAGCGGCACCGTCCCGCCGTCGGCCTGGTCGAGCACCAGGTGCAGGGTGCGGATGCGGAACGTTCCCGCGGCGGTGCCGACGCGGTCGTCGCCGATCGTGCGCCGGGCGCGGTCGGCCAGCAGCTCCTGCGCCCGCGCCGGGCTGATGGGGTTGCCCTCTATGTCGTAGTAGCTCATGTACGGCCTCGCTCTCGGGTGCGGGAGGCTGACCACGCTTCCCCCGCTCCCCTCGATCATGAGGCATGCGCGGTCAGGACGCTCCGGTGGCCGTCGGGGTGGCCGGGCCCGAGACGCTGGGGCCGGGCGACTCGCCGGGGCCGTCCTGGGGGATCGTGCTGATCGAGCCCGACGGCCGCGGGCAGTCGCGGCGGCCCCCGCCCCCGCCCCCTCGGCGGCGACCCGGCGGACCGGCGCACGGACCGGGCTCCTCCCCGCCCGGATCGCCCAGATCGCCCGGTCCGGACGTGCCGGACGGGCGGGCGGCCCGGGACGGCCGGGACCGGCGGACGTCGTCGGTCCACCGGTCGGGCTCCGGGGTGAGGATCGCGAACTGCCCGCCCGGCGTGCGGGAACGCGTGCCGGGCACAGCCGGCGTGGCCGCGCTCGCCGCAGGCGCCACGCGCGCGGACGGCCGGACGCCGCCAGGGGTCGCCGTGGGCCGCTCGGTCGTGCGGACGCCGTCCTGCGGCTGGACGACCGCGGGATCGGGCAGCAGCGAGCCGCCGCCGAGGCTCAGGGCGTCCCCGCCCGAGGCCGCGATCACGGTGACCGCCGCGATCGAGACCGTGGCCAGCGCGGCGAAGCCGGCGTGCGACAGGTGCGCCCCGGCCTTCGCCCTGCCCCTGCGGCCACTCCCCCGCCCGTTCCCGCGCCGGCTCCCGCGGCCGTTCCCGCGCCCGTTTCCGCGCTCGGCCCCGGCCGGCTCCTCCGCCGGGGTGACCGGGCCGCCGACCGCCGGATGGGGCACCTCGGCCCAGCTCCCGTCCAGCACGTCGGAGACCGCCCGGCGCAGGTCCCACGGATCCCCCACACCCCCGGACGCCAGCAGCGCCCGCAGCAGGGCGGCCGATCCGGGACGCGAGCCCGGATCCTTGGCCAGCGCCGCCTCCACCGCCGGGCGCAGCAGGACGGGCACGCCGTCGAGCCGCGGCGGGTCGAACAGGATGCGCCGGGTCAGCACGTCCGCCTCGCCGCCGCCGAACGGGTGGTGCCCGCTCGCGGCGTAGGCCACCAGGCAGCCCCAGGCGAACACGTCCGAGGCGGGCAGGGCCGGGCCGCCGGTCAGCCGCTCGGGCGCCACCCAGCCGGGACTGCCCATGACCTGGCCGGCCTGGGTGTGGGCGGCGAGGGTGTCCACATCGCGGGCGATGCCGAAGTCGATGACCCGCGGCCCCGCGGGCGACAGCAGCACGTTGCCGGGCTTGAGGTCGCGGTGCACCAGACCGGCCTCGTGCACGGCCACGAGCGCGGCGGCCACGCCGAGCGCCACGCCGTAGGCGAGGTCGGGCGTGAGCGCTCCCCCGGCCTTGACCACCTGGGACAGCGCGGGCCCCGGAATGTACTCCGTGACCAGGTACGGACGGCCGTCCTCGACCCCGTCCTCGATGACGGCGGCGGTGCAGAAGGGCACCAATCTCCGCGAGAAAGCCACTTCCTCGGCGAAACGCGCCCGTAACGTGGCATCGTGGAGATGCACCGCGTGCGGCGTCTTGAGCGCGACCAGGCCCCCTTGCGGGTGTTCGGCCAGGTACACCACTCCCATCCCGCCCGTCCCCAGGCGGCCGAGGAGAAGGTACCGGCCGATGACGACCGGGTCGCCCACCGTAAGCGGTCGCACGCCAGGAGGCATGTCGCTCGCACCACGCGCCATCCGGGTCTCGCCTCTCCTGTGGGGGACACGGCAAGGCACACTGTGGCGGCATCCGGGGGCCCTTTCCGCATGTCTTGCGCAAGGGGTATCGAAGGTAAGGCGTTCGTGCCCGGAAGGTTAGTAAGTCCTGGGTTGGAACGTTCTGAAGTGGTTTTTGGTGATTGGCGGCCTTTCAGCGGGTCAGGAGGCCAGGGCGCGGGCCTCGTCGGCCTCGACCTCGCGGTTCCAGTCGTTCTTGACCGCCCGCCAGCCCTCGTCGTCCACGCCGATGCGCCAGTAGCCGGAGATGGACAGCCGCTCCATCGGCACGCCCCGCTCCAGCCGCAGGTGACGGCGGAGCTCCTTGACGAAACCGGCCTCGCCGTGGACGAACGCGTGCACGTCCCCCTCGGGGAACTCCAGCGCGCGCACCGCCTCCACCAGCGCCTGGCCGACCGGCCGCGCGCCCCGGTACAGCCAGGTGATCCGCGCGTCGGCGGCCGTGCCGAGCTTCAGCTCGTCCCCGGGGCCGTCCACCTCCAGCAGGACGTGGGCGAGGGCGCCGTCGGGCAGCGCCTCCAGGGAGGCGGCGATGGCCGGCAGCGCGCTCTCGTCGCCCACCAGCAGGTGCCAGTCGGCCTCCGGGTCGGGCGCGTAGCCGCCGCCGGGGCCCAGCATCAGCACGACGTCGCCGGGCTCGGCCGCGGCGGCCCACGGCCCGGCCAGGCCCTTGTGGCCGTGGTGGACGAAGTCGAGGGTCAGCTCAAGGGCGTCGGGGTCCCAGGCGCGCACGGTGTAGGTGCGCAGGCGCGGCCACAGCTCGCGCGGCATGGTCTCGCGCACGTGCTTGACGCTGAAGGGCTCGGGGTAGTCCACGCCCTCGTGCGGGAAGACGAGTTTCACGTAATGGTCGGTGAGGCCGCGGCAGGCGAAGTCGCGCAGGCCGTCGCCGCCGACCACGACGCGGATCATGTGCGGGGAGAGCCGCTCGGTCCGCAGGACGACGCCCCGATGGTGGTCCGTGGGCTTGTCAGCCATCACTTCAGCCCCCATGTGTTAGTTAGGTATACCTAACCTTACAGCGGGATTGACGGGCATGGCCACCGTAACGCTGAGACGCCTTCCTCCGCGCGCAACCCCAAACTGTGAAATATCAGCTCAAGCTACCCCCATACGGCTGGCCCAGTCAGGCCGCCGTCGAATGCCCCCTGCGCGCCGCACGGGCCGCGACGGCCTCCAGGAACGCCGACATGTGCCGGAAGGCCAGCCGCGCCTCCGGCAGGACGTCGGCCAGGATCGGGAACGCGTGCGGCATGCGCCGCCACTCCTCGTACCGCACCGGCACCCCCGCCTCCCGGGCGCGCTCGGCCACCCGGCGGGCCTCGTCCCGCAGCACCTCCGTGGAGCCAGTGACGATCATCAGCGGCGGCAGGCCGGTGAAGTCGCCGTGCACCGGCGAGACCAGCGGGTCCCACGGGTCGAGCCCGCAGGTCCAGTGGCGGGCCAGCCATCGCACCCGGCCCGCCGGCAACATGGGGTCGTGCCAGCGGTTGGCGCGGCGCGGGATGTCGGTCAGGTCCGCCCAGGGCGACAGGCAGATCGCGGCGGCGGGCGTCGGCAGGCCGCGGTCGCGCAGCGCCAGCAGGGTGGCCAGGGTCAGATGCCCGCCCGCCGAGTCCCCGGCGATGACGATGTCCTCGGGGGCGTGCCCGTTGCGCATCAGGCACTCGTAGGCGTCCAGCGCGTCGGCCAGGGAGTCGGCCAGCGGGTGCACCGGCCCCTGCCGGTAGTCCAGCGCGAGGACCGGCCGCCGGGCCACGGCCGACAACCGCCAGGTGATGGGCCGGTGGGTACGCGGCGAGCAGGAGAAGTATCCGCCGCCGTGGAAGTAGAGCACCGCCTTGCGCTCGTCCACCCGGCCGGCGCGGACCCACTCGCCGCCGCAGTCCGGCCCCTCGGCGGGCGCGACGACGGCGTGCTCGGGCAGGCGCAGCGGCATCAGCTGCGCCAGCTCGCCCAGGCGGGCCGCGCCGATCAGGGCCAGCGGATGACGCATCAGCACCGTGGAGGCGGGCTTCAGGGTGCCCCACATGACCGAGGTCAGGGCCCTGGCCTGCCAGCTCAAGGGGTAGTCGGGTGCCACGTCCTTGTTGATGCGCATGACGGTCCTCCACCCCTTTTCTTCCCGGTACGTGACGGCTCTACCGGCCAGTAAGGATCTCGTCCCTTCCGCGAATATTCCGGCCTTGTGCGACTCTGGGGATATGGCGGGATATTCGGTGACTCCGCGCCCCCGCAAGCTCGGCATCAAGCCGGGACACCAGGTCCTGGCCCTCGACGCCCCCGCCGGCCTCGACCTCGGCGAACCCGCCGCCACCGTGCACCGCGAGCAGGGCCCGCCCGCCGACGCCCGTTCCCCGTACGACGTCGTCCTGCTCTTCTGCCCCGACGCCGCCGCTCTGCACCGCGTGCTCCCGCCGGCCAAGTCCGCGCCGGCCAGGAACGGCGGCCTGTGGATCTGGCGGATCAAACCGGCCTCCGGCATCCCCACCGACCTGTCGGACCGCCTCGTCCGCGACTTCGGACTGGCCGCCGGGCTGGTCGACAACAAGGTCGCGGCGATCGACGAGACCTGGTCGGGCCTGCGCTTCGTTTATCGCGTTGCGGACCGCCGACCCACCGGCGGATAATTCCAGGCTTCCGCCAAGGCAGACCCGTGCCCGACCCCAGGCACGGCGCGTGACCGTGTCCTCACTCTCGGGAGGTGAGCCACCATGCCCCTCTACGCCCGCCTCGTCCGGTACGGCTTCCGCAAACACGCCGTCTACGTCTGGGCCGCGCTCGCCGGCGCGTTCACCAACGGCGTGTTCGGCATCCTGCGCGCCCACGTCCTCATCGCCCTGTGGCAGGCCCGGCCCGGCCTGGCCGGCTACGACGTCACCGACGCCGTCACCTACTGCTTCGTCACCCAGGCCCTCATCGGCCCGATGATGCTGTTCGGCGGCGGCCTGGCCATCCCCGAGCGCATCCGCAGCGGCGACATCGCGCTCGACCTCGTCCGCCCCGCCTCCCTCCAGCTCTGGTCGCTGGCCGAGGACCTGGGCCGCGCCGCGTACCTGCTGCTGGTGCGCAGCCTCCCGCCGCTGCTGCTCGGCGCCGCCCTGTTCGGCATCACCGCCCCCGCCTCCCCGGCCGGATGGGCGGCGGCCCTGACCGGCTGCCTCGCCGGCGTGCTCATCAGCTTCGGCTGGCGCTACCTCGTCGCGCTGTCGGTCTGCTGGCTCGCCGACGACCGCGGCGTGGCCGTCGTCTCCCTGGTCATGACGACGTTCTGCAGCGGCATGATGCTCCCCCTCCACCTGTTCCCCGGCCCGCTGGGCGAGGTGGTCAGAGCCCTGCCGTGGGCCTCCATGGTCCAGGCGCCCGCCGACCTCTACCTCGGCAAGGCCCCCGTGGGGCAGACGCTCGCCCTCCAGGCGTTCTGGGCGGCGACGCTGTTCGCCCTCGGCCTCCTGGCCACCCGCGCCGTCCGCCACAAGGTGGTGATCCAGGGTGGTTAGGACGTACTTCCTGCTGGCCTGGACCTGGACCCGCGCCGCGGCCGCCTACCGCCTCTCCTTCGCTCTGATGGTGGTGTTCGGCCTGGTCACGGGGGCGATCGACGTCGCGGCCATCCTCGTCGTCTTCGCCAACACCACCACCCTGGCCGGCTTCACCCGCGAGGAGGTGCTGTTCCTGTACGGCGCCTGCGCCGTCTCCTTCACGATCTGCGACACCTTCGTCAGCAACCTCGACCGCATCAGCCAGCACATCAAGGCCGGCACGCTCGACACGATCCTCATCCGCCCGGCCGCCGCCTGGGTCCAGATCGCCGCCGACCGCTTCGCGCCCACCAGGGTCGGCCGCGTCCTCCAGGCCGTGGCCGTGCTCGCCTACGCCGTCGCCGCGCTCGGCCTCGACTGGCGGCGGGCCTGGATGATCCCCGTCATGATCGTCACCGGCGTCGTCATCTTCACCGCGCTGTGGACGCTCGCCGGCGCGCTGCAGTTCGCGCTGACCGACGCCCCGGAGGTGGTCAACACCTTCACCTACGGCACCCACCAGCTCAGCCAGTACCCCCTCAGCATCTATGCCCGCGACCTGGTCCGCGGCGTCACGTACGCGCTGCCCCTGGCCTTCGTCAACTGGCAGCCCGGCCTCTACGTCCTGGGCCGGGACGACCCGTTCGGCACGCCCGGGTTCATGCGCTTCCTCGGACCGGCCGCCGCGCTGGTCCTCGCCCTGGCCGCCGCGGCGGCCTGGCGGCAGGGCATCAGGCACTACCGATCGACGGGGAGTTAGCAATGATCGAACTGCGCGAAGCGGGACGCTCGTTCAAGGTCAGACGCGCTGTCGTGCACGCCGTACGCGACCTGTCGTTCAGCGTGCCGGCCGGCGAGTTCGTCGGCTACCTCGGGCCCAACGGCGCGGGCAAGTCCACCACGATCAAGATGTTGTGCGGCATCCTCACCCCCACCACCGGCTCGGTGCGGGTGGCCGGGCTCGACCCCTCGCGCCGGCGCACCGCGCTCGCCCGGCGCATCGGCGTGGTGTTCGGCCAGCGGACGACCCTGTGGTGGGACCTGCCGCTCAAGGACAGCTTCGAACTGGTCCGGCACCTTTACAAAGTAGATCGCGGAACGTTCCGGGTCCGGCTGGCCGAGCTGACCGAGACCCTCGACCTCGGCCCCTTCCTGCGCACCCCGGTGCGCCAGCTCAGCCTGGGCCAGCGCATGCGCGGCGACCTGGCCGCGGCGCTGCTGCACGCCCCCGACGTGCTGGTGCTGGACGAGCCCACCATCGGCCTCGACGTGGTCAGCAAGGCGAGCATCCGCGGCTTCCTGAAGCGGCAGAACGCCGAGCGCGGCACGACCGTGCTGCTGACCACGCACGACCTCGGCGACATCGAGCGCCTGTGCCGCCGGATCATGCTGATCGACCACGGCCGGCTGGCCTTCGACGGGACGCTCGCCGAGCTCATGGCCACGGCGCCGGAGCAGGCCACCATCGAGGACGTGGTGACCAGGCTCTACACCGGCGCTCAGTAGTAGCCGCCCTCCCGCGTGGTCTCGTAATCGTCGTCGTCGAGGTCGTCGTGCGGGCGCGACCAGCGGGAGGGCATCAGCACGGGGATGAACAGGACCACGCCGAGCAGGGCCAGTACGCCCGTGGTGAGCAGCGTCCTGTCGCCCGCGCCGGCGTCCCTGACGATCTGGTGGACCGACGCCGCGTCGGGGATCAGGGACAGCGCTCTGCCGGTGTCGAGGGCGTAGACGACCGTCCAGGCCAGCAGCACCATCGAGGGCACGAACGTGGCCAGCGGCGAGATCCGGCCGGCCACGACGAGGCCGACGACCAGCCCGACCGCGGCCATGGCGCCGAGGGCGATCCACATCTTCTGGTTGTCGGGCGGCGGCGGGGTGATCGCCGCACTGGCGAGGGCCTGCTGCACGGCCCATCCGCCACCCCCGAGGACGGCCGCCGTGACCACGACGCCGATGAGCAAACCTGCTAAGTGCCGCAACGTTCTCACCTCAAATGTCAACGCGAATGTCAACGCGCTCGGCACGACCCTAGCGACAAATGCCATTTCCGGACCAGGCATCAGCCCGCCCGGAAGTTAGGGGTCTCATGCGACCGACCCTCGTGAGACCATGTGGCACACATGCGTGCGCGACTTCCCCTCCGGCTCGCGCGGACGGCCGCCTTCGCCGCCGTCTGCGTGACCCTCGCTGCCCTCGCCCACGTGGCGGGCGGCGGCGGGCGTCCGGGGCCGTGGGCGGCGGCGCTGGGCCTGGTGGCGGTGTCCGGCCTGGGGCTGGCGCTGTCCGGCAGGGAGCGCTCGGCGCCGCTGATCAACGTCGTGCTGGGCGTGGCGCAGTTCGGCCTGCACGAGCTGTTCGCCGGCGGCAGCCCGTCCTCCTACGTCTTCGAGCACGGCCACGGCCAGGGCCTGGCCGTCAACGCGGGCATGCTGCTCGCGCACCTCACGGCGACCCTGATGACCGGCTGGTGGCTGTCGCGCGGCGAGATCGTGCTGTGGTCGCTGCTGCGCCGGCTGGGGTTGCGGCTCGTGCCGCCGCTGCTCGCGGTCGTGCCCGCGGTGCGGCCGGGCGTTCCGGTCGTGCACACCAGGGCGGTCCCCCCGCAGCCGGGGTTCCGGCACCGGGTGGCCAGGCGTGGTCCTCCACTTCCCGCCTGACCTGCTGACACCCGTAGACCCCCTGTCCTTTTCCGAAGTGGAGTTCCGCCATGTCCTTCGTCCGTCGCGCGGCGACCGTGCTCGCCGCCGCCACCGCCCTCACCGCCGGCCTGGCGCTGCCCGCGCTGGCCCACGTCTCCATCAACCCGGGCACCGCCGAGCAGGGCGGGTTCACCAAGGTCGCCTTCCGGGTGCCCAACGAGCGTGACAACGCCTCCACGACCAAGGTCCAGGTCAGCTTCCCCACCGACCATCCGCTGGCGTTCGTGTCGGTCAAGCCCGTGCCGGGCTGGGACGTCAAGGTCACCGAGGGCAAGCTGCCCAAGCCGGTCAAGACGGAGTACGGCGACCTGGAGGAGGCCGTCACCACGGTCGTGTGGTCCGGCGGCAAGATCAACCCGGGTGAGTTCCAGGAGTTCGAGGTGTCCATGGGCCAGTTGCCCAAGGACGTCGACTCGCTGACGTTCCCGACGAAGCAGACCTACTCCGGCGGCGAGGTGGTCGACTGGGCCGACGCGCCCAAGTCCGACGGCACCGAGGCCGAGCACCCGGCGCCCACGCTGAAGCTCGTCCCGGCCTCCGGCGACGACGACCACCACCACTCCGCCGCGAGCGCGTCGGCCTCGGCCGCTCCGGCCGCCGCCACGGGCCCGTCGGTGGCGCCGGTGGCGGCCGCCTCGGCCTCCTCCTCCGACGGCACGGCCCGCCTGCTGGGCGGCGCCGGGCTGGTCGTCGGCGTCATCGGCGTCGTCGTCGGCGCCTTGGGCCTGCGCCGCCGGGCGGCCTGACCCGCGCGAGGCGGCGTCCCCGGCCGGGCACCTCGCCCGGCCGGGGACGCGCCGCCCGGTCAGGACGTGATGTCCTTGCCGGAGAAGCGCGCCCACGCGATCGAGCAGAACAGCACGATGTAGGCGCCGAAGGCCAGCAGCCCGTCGCGCAGCGCCGACAGGTCCATCGGGCTGCGCAGCACCGCGTCGAAGCCGGTGAACCTGGTCGGCAGCAGGTACGGCGTCACCGCGCTCAGGTCGGGGAAGGCCCGCAGCACCTGGCAGACGACCACCAGCACGAGCGTGGCGGCCACCGCCCCGATGGACACCTCGGTGAACGTCGACAGCGCCAGCGCGACGGCCGCCAGCGCCGCCATGCCGGCCCCGACGTAGCCGACGGCGACGAGGATGCGCAGCAGCCCCTCGCCCATGGAGATCGTGGTGCCCGACAGCAGCGTCACCGGCCCGGCCGGGAACAGGATCAGCCCGGTGACCAGCGCCGACAGCGCCACCACCGCCGTGACGGCGTAGGCGAAGACGACCGCGTTGAGGTATTTGACGGCCAGCAGGCGGGTGCGTCCCGCGGGCGCGGCCAGCAGGTAGCGCAGGGTGCCGCCGCCCGCCTCCCCGGCCACCGAGTCGCCCGCGACCACGCTGACGGCGACCGGCATCAGCAGCAGCACGAGGAACGAGAACGCGACGAACGTCAGCATGAGGCTGTTGCCCGCCACGCTCTGGACGAACCCGCCCATCCCGTCGCGGTCGTCGCCGCCAAACGCGCGCAGGGCCAGGCCGAGGACGGCCGGCACGGAGGCGAGCACGGCCAGCATCACCAGGTTGCGCGGCCGGCGGAAGGTCAGCCCCAGCTCCGAGCCGAGCAGCCGCCAGAACGCCCACCGCGCCCGCCGCGGGCCGCCGGCGGCGTCCGTCCACGCGTCCTGCGCGGGGCCCGCCGCGACCGCCGCGACGTCCGCCGGGTCCGGGGTGCGCCGCTCCACGGTGCGCAGCGTCTCGGTCACCGGAACCAGGCCAGGCGTGCGCCCGCCGGCCCGGCGGTCGCGCGTCTCCGGCGTCCGGGTGTCCCGCGGTGCGTGCGTCTCAGCGTCCGGCGCCGAGGTGTCAGCCGTCGACATCGAAGCCCTCCCCCGTCAGTCCGACGAAAACGTCCTCCAGGCTCGGCCGCAGCACGGCCAGCCCGCGTACGGCGACCCCTTCGCCGACCAGCGCGGCGTTGATCCGCTCCGGGGCGTCGCCGCCCAGCTCGGCCGTCACCTCGGCCTCGCCGCGCCGCACGTCGGCCAGCCCCAGGCCGCCGAGCACCCGCGCGGCGTCGGCCACGTCGGGCGTCTCGACCCGGACGCGCGTGGCCAGGCCGCCGTTCAGCGAGGCGATCGTGCCCTGGGCGGCCAGCTTGCCGGTCCGCATGATGGCGGCGTGCGTGCACATCTGCTCGACCTCGGCCAGCAGGTGCGAGGAGACGAAGACGGTGGTGCCGCCCGCGGCGATGTCCTTGACCAGCGCGCGCACCTCGCGGGTGCCCTGCGGGTCGAGGCCGTTGGTCGGCTCGTCCAGGACGAGCAGCTCGCGCGGGCCGAGCAGCGCGGCCGCGATGGCCAGCCGCTGGCGCATGCCGAGCGAGTAGTTGCGGTAGCGCTTGCCGGCCGCGGCCGACAGGCCCACCCGGTCGAGCGCGGCGGCGACGCGCGCCCGCGCGGTGCGGCGCACGGCGGTGGGGTCGGCGGCGTCGAAGCGCATCAGGTTGGCCTCGCCCGACAGGTACGGGTAGAACGCCGGCCCCTCCACCACCGCCCCCACCCGGGGCAGCGCCCGCGGCAGCGGCAGCCCGAGCAGGGAGTGCTCCCCCTCGGTGGGCGCGATCAGGCCCAGCAGCATGCGGATGGTCGTGGTCTTGCCCGAGCCGTTGGGCCCGAGGAAGCCGAAGACCGAGCCGCGCGGCACCGCCAGGTCGAGCGCGTCCACGGCCACCTGGCCGCCGCGGAAGCGCTTGGTCAGGCCGCGCGTGACGATGGCGTGCTCCCCGGAGGGCGGGGCCGCCCCGAAGGGCGCCCCCGCTTCCTGCGTGACGGCGGTGGTCACCTGATGCCCGCCGCCTGGGTGATCTCCTCCGGGGTGACCGCGCCGACCAGCAGGCGGCCGTCGTCGGTCAGCAGGACGGTGACGAGCTTGGTCCTGATCAGCCGGCCCGAGCCCCACGTGCCGCTCACCGGCGTGGCCGACTTCAGTACGGTGTCGGCCAGCGCCCCCACGTCGGCCTGCGAGCCGTCGCCGGGCGCGGCCCCGTCGCCCGCCGGCCGGCCGGCCGCCGTGAGGTCCTCCGGCTTGAACGGCAGGACGGCCACGGACGTCCACCCGTCGCCGACGACCTTGAGCTGGCCCGCGACCTTCTCGGCCTGCTCGGCGTGCTGCTCGGCGCGCTTGGCGTCGCCCAGCTCGCTGAGGTCCTTCTCCTCCACCTTGGCGCCCGCGGGCGGGGTGAAGACGAAGTTCTCCGGGGCCGGGGGCGTGAACGTCACCTGGGTGAAGCCGACCTGGAAGGCCGGTTCGGCCGAGCCCTTGGCGTAGACCTGCACCTGGAGCGGGACGTAGGTCTCGCCGTCGAGCGCGAGCCGCACCTCCTGCACCAGCGAGCCCTCGTCCTTGGGGGCGAGGACGAGCTGGTAGACCGGACGGCCCGCCACCTCGGCGGTGTTGATCACGCGGACCGCGGTGTGCTCGTCGGCCTTGGCCAGCACCTGCTCGGCCACCTGCGCCGGCGTCAGCTGGGTCGGCGGCGGGCTGGGCAGCTTGTGCTCCTGGCCCGTGCCGGGCTTGACGGTCAACCTGGTCGCGGTGTTGGTGGCGCTCTGCCAGTACCAGCCCTGGTCGCCGTTGACGATCAGGTTGGTCTCGTTCAGCTGGGTCGGCATGGCCACGCGGAACCGGTCGGCGCCGCCGTACCAGACCTTGATCTCGTGCGAGCCGGACAGCAGGCTCAGCGGCGACTCACCGCCGGTCTGGGGCAGCGACGGCAGGCCGAGCGAGGCCGTCTGCTGCACCGTGCCGGACATGGGCGGCAGGCCGCCCCCCTTGCTCGTCGCCGCCACGGCGTCGGCCAGCAGCTGCTGGGCCGAACGCTCGGGCAGGACGGGCTCGCCGCTGACCGCCGCGATCACCGGGCCGGCTCCGATCGCGCCACCGATCAGCGCCGCCGCGGCGATCGGGACTCCCCACCTCACGAACGTGCCTCTGCGCATCTCACTCCTTAACGGTATGTCGATGACCAGAGCCTGCGGCATGCATCCTGTGGCCGGCCTGAGACTGTCTGAGACGCCTCTCAGGCTTCTCAGCGGCGTCTCAGCTCAGGGACGGGAGAATCAGCACATGAGAGTACTGGTCGTCGAGGACGAGCGGCGGATGGCCGCGGCCCTCCAGCGCGGGCTGCAGGCCGAGGGGTTCGCCGTGGACCTCGCCCACGACGGCGAGGAGGGCCTGCACGCGGCCCGGCAGGGCGACTACGACGTCGTGGTGCTGGACATCATGCTGCCGAGGCTGTCGGGCTACAACGTGTGCAAGCAGTTGCGCGCCGAGGAGAACTGGGTGCCGATCCTCATGCTGTCGGCCAAGGACGGCGAGTACGACATGGCCGACGGCCTCGACCTGGGCGCCGACGACTACCTGACCAAGCCGTTCTCGTACGTGGTGCTGGTGGCCAGGCTCCGGGCCCTGCTGCGGCGCGACTCGGGGCGGCGGCCGTCGGTGCTGGCGGCCGGCGACCTGACCCTCGACCCGGCCCGCCGGAAGGTGCAGCGGGGCGAGAGTCCGGTGGAGCTGACGCCGCGGGAGTTCGCGCTGCTGGAGTTCCTGATGCGCCGCCGTGACGAGGTGGTGTCGAAGGCGGAGATCCTGGAACACGTGTGGGACACCTTCGACACCGACCCCAACGTGGTCGAGGTCTACGTCGGCTACCTGCGGCGCAAGGTCGACGCCCCGTTCGGCAGGAACGCGCTGCAGACCGTGCGCGGCGCGGGCTACCGGCTGGCGGGCGACGGTGGCTGACACCCCGATGGCCTGGTGGCGGCGTCAGGGGCTGCGGTTCAGGCTGACGGCCGCGGCGGCCGCCGTGCTGGCGCTGGCGCTGGCGCTGTCGGCCTCGGTGCTGCTGTCGGTGCTCGACCGCGCGCTGATCGACACGGTCGACACCTCGACCCGGCAGCAGGCCCAGACCGTGCGCGTGGCGGCCGACGCCGGGACGCTGACCAGCCCGATCACCACGCACGACGGCACGATCGTCCAGGTGCTCGACCGGAGCGGGCGGATCACGCACGTCACGTACGGCACCGACCGGCTGGTGCCGCTGCTGGACGCGGCGGCCAGGGCCAGGGTGCTGCGCGAGGGGCGGGCGACGTTCCTCGACGGGCGGCCGTACGCGATCCCGGGGCCGCTGCGGGTGGTGGTGCTCAGCGCCGACCACGGGCAGACGGTGCTGGCGGCCAGGCCGATCGGCGAGATCCAGACGAGCCTGGGCGTGGCCGGGCGCGTCCTGCTGGTCGGCACGCCCGCGCTGGTCGTGCTGCTGGCGGTGGCGAGCTGGCTGATGATCGGCCGGACGCTGCGCCCGATCTCCTCGCTGCGCCGGGTCGCCGCCGAGATCACGCACACGGCCCGGTCCCGGCGGCTGCCGGTGCCGCAGTCGCGCGACGAGGTGTACGCCCTGGCCACCACGCTCAACGGCATGCTGGCCCGGCTGGAGGAGGCCGAGCAGCGCCAGCGCGCGCTGGTCTCCGACGCCGCCCACGAGCTGCGCAGCCCGCTGGCCAGCATCCGGCTCCAGCTTGAGGTTGCGCTCGGCCATCCGGAGGGCCAGGACTGGCGGGAGACCGCCGAGGGCGTGCTGGAGGACGCCCTGCGGCTGTCCAGGCTGGCCGAGGACCTGCTCGCGCTGGCCCGCCTGGACGAGCGCGGCGGGGTTCCGGCCCGCGACGAGCCGGTCAACCTGGACGAGGTGGTGCGCCAGGTCGCCGAGCGGTACGGCGAGGCCCGGCTGACCGCGTGCGACCCCGTGGTGGTGCGCGGGGACGCCCTCGACCTGAGCCGGGTGCTGACGAACCTGATGGACAACGCCGTCCGGCACACCTCCTCGAAGGTCGAGGTGGCGCTGACCGCCGACGGCGTGCTGACGGTGACCGACGACGGGCCCGGCATCCCCGAGCAGGACCGGGAGCGGGTGTTCAACCGGTTCACCCGGCTGGACTCCGGGCGCAGCAGGGACGAGGGCGGGGCCGGTCTGGGGCTGGCGATCGTCCGGGAGACCGTGCGCGCCCACGGCGGGACGGTGGTCCTGCAGGACGCGGCGCCGGGCCTGCGTGCCGTGGTCCGCCTTCCGGTGTCCCGCTAGGCGGGCCCGAGCCATCCGCGGGGGCGATCGGCGGGAGGGCGGCGGGGACGCTCGCCCGCGCGACGCGCTCGGGGCGCCGGCGGGCTGGTGGTCACAGGCGGGGACTGCGGGGGATCATGGAACGTTCCTGGTCAGGCGGCTGTGCCCTTCTCCGCCGTGGACAGGAAGTCCTGGGCGATGAGGGGCAGGCGGCGGCGTGCGTGCACCACGGCGATGACGCGCCGCACGGCCGGTTCGAGTGAGCGCACCACCAGGCCCGCCCTGGCGGCCTGGTCGGCCATGCCGCGGTACCACAGCAGCGAGGCCTGGCCGGCGCGGACCGCGTTCAGCCAGCCGTTGCGCTCGTCGGTCTCCAGGACGACCACGGGGGTGACGGCGTACTTGCCGAACATGGCGTCGAGCTCCCTGCGCCGCGAGCTGCCGCGGGCGGGCAGCGCCAGGCGCATCCCGTGCAGCTTGCCCATGGGGACCGGGTTGGGCAGATCGAGCCCGGGCGGGGAGATCAGCACGATCTCCTGGCGTTCGAGCGGGTGGGTGATGAGGTCGGTGGGCACGGGCAGATCGGTGAGCCCGAGGTCGGCCCGCTGATCCCGGATGGCGCTGACGACGCCGTCGCGGCCGTCGCAGCGCACGATGTGCACGCGTACCCCTGGGTGCTCGGCCGCGTAGGCAGGGAGCAGCCGCCCCGCGAGTCCGGGTTCGAGACTCGGGGTGGAGGCGATGCGCAGTTCGGCCTCCGTCACGCCGGCGTGGTTGGCCAGGCCCTCGATCTCGTGCACGGCGTCGAGCGCCTCCCTCGCCAGCTTGACCACGCGGCGGCCCTGGGCGGTGACCACCACGCCGCGGCCCGAGCGGGCGAAGAGCGTCATGCCGAGCTCTCGCTCAAGATCGCGGATCGCGCGGGACAGCGCAGGCTGCGCGATGTAGAGCGACCTGGCCGCGTCGGTCATGGTGCGGTGCTCCGCAGTCGCGACCACATAGCGGAGCTGCTGGAGATTCATGCCAACGAAGCTAGGACACCGCCCTGCTCCGGGACCGGCAGATAGCGGAGATCACCTCGATTGATTTCGGAGCGTGACCGAGTACCGCTACATCCGTGACGGGTGATAAATCAGTATGCTTTTGCCCCAAATTTGGCAAAGATCCTTTGGGGTCTGCCGCAAAGCCGTGCATTGCAGACAAGCGGGTTAACGGGGAGACACGGTGACAGCAAACGGGCAATATCCACCTCCGCCACAAGGGCCCGGGCAGCCCCTTCGGCCCCCTTCGCGGCCCTGGCCGCCGCCGGGCTACGGGCAGTCCCAGCCGCAGGGCGGTCAGCCCTACCCGCAGACGCCGCCGGCCCCGCCCCAGGGCCCTCCGCAGGGCCCTCCCCAGGGGCCGCCGCAGGGGCCGCCGCAGGGGCCGCCGCCCGGCCGTCAGCCCTATCCGCCGCAGCACCACCAGCCGCAGGGATATCCGCCGCAGCCACCGCCCCCGCAGGGCCCGCCGCAGGGCCCCCCTCAGGGCCCGCCGCAGCCCCCGCAGGGCTATCCGCCGCAGGGACAGCCGCCGCGCGGCCCGCAGTATCCGCCGCCGCAGTACGGCCGGCAGTACCAGCCGCCACCACCACCGCCGCCGCCCATGCAGACCATGCCCACGAGGCAGTGGCCGCAGCAGCCGAGGAAGAAGTCCGGCATGGGGGTCGCCGGCGTCCTCGGGGTCGTGTTCGGGTCGCTGGCGGCGCTGTTCGTGCTGATCGTCATCGGGGCGGCGATGCTGAAGTCGTCCTCGCACACGGACACGACCACGCCGGTGGCGCTCCCGTCGTACGAGCCGTCGCGGACCGACGAGCCCTTCCCCAGCCAGGAGCCGACGCACGACACCTCGTCGCAGGAGCCCACCCAGGAACAGACGGAGGAGCCGACCCAGGAGCCTACGCAGCAGCCGTCGCAGCGGCCGACCGAGCGGCCGACCCAGGAGACGGTGACGCCGCCCAAGCAGGTCACGCTCAACACCAGCCTGAAGAACAACACCCTCTACCGGGCGGGCAGCCTGCCCCGGGTGAACTGCCGGGCCGGGAACACCAACATCTTCAGCCACAGCCAGCTCAAGGCGCTGATCCTGAAGACCGGCCGGTGCATGGACAAGGCGTGGGGGCCGATCCTGCAGCGGCAGGGGATCGCGTTCAGCCCGCCGAGCTACGCCGTCGCGGCCGGGCGCGGACGGGGCGCGTGCGGCGACTATCCGTCGGCCGGGAGCATGGTGCCGTACTACTGCCCGCGCAACAACACGATCTACGCCTCCACCTCGGCGATGTCCAGGGGCAACGGCAACGCGCGCGGCTACGGCCAGATCATCTCCTGGCACGGCGGCATCATCAGCATGATGGCCCACGAGTACGGCCACCACGTCCAGAACATCACCGGCGTGATGGACTCCTGGTGGCAGGGCACGGTGAACTCCTCCAGCCAGAGCGGCAAGCTGGCGCTGAGCAGGAAGCTGGAGCTGCAGGCCACCTGTCTCGGCGGCATGTGGATGCGCTCGGTCGCCTCGTCCTACCCGGTCCCGTCGTCGCTGCGCTCGCGGCTGTTCTGGTTCTACGCGCAGGTGGGCGACTATCCCGGCTATCCGCGCGACCACGGCACGCCCGCCAACAACAACCGCTGGTTCCGGCAGGGGTGGGAGAGGGACAAGACGTACCAGTGCAACACGTGGCTGGCGCCGTCCTCGACGACCTCCTGAGCGACACGTGGCGTTCATCTCATGTTGAAGAGTTGTCTCTGATGTCCAGGTATGGGGGCTAGAATCCTGGCAATCTTGTGCCCGACATGGGGCGAACGTCATTTTTTGCCTGGTAGGCGTGTGAAGGAGCCGGTGTGAGCAAGCGCGATCGGGTGGACGCCGTGCCCGGAGGCGCCAAACGGCGGACTCCACGCCCGCGCAAGGGCTCCTCCCCCGCGCCGCGCTTCGCCAAACCCCTGACGACCGCCTCCGTCATCGGCTGGACGGCTCTGTCCGCCCTCGTGCCCGGCGCCGCGCATCTGCGGGCCGGGCGCCGTCGTACCGGGCTGATCATGATCGGCGCGTACGCGGCCGTGCTGCTCGGGGCCCTGGCCTTCGGCCTGACCCGCAACCTGAGCGACGTGACCGGCCTGGCCGAGGACGGCGCCATGATGACGGTGATCGTCATCGCGTCCGCGTGCGCGCTGGCCTGGTTCGCCGTGATCGCGGTCTCGTACGTGGCGCTTGGCCCCAACAGGCTGAACCAGCAGGGCCAGGTGGTGACCGGGATCGTCGTGGGCGTGCTGTGCGTGGCCGTCATGTCGCCGTTCGCGCTGACGGCCAACTACGTGCTGGCCGGGCGGAACGCCGTCAACGCGATCTTCCCCTCGCACCCGGACCCGGAGAACCCCGTCCAGATCAAGAACCCCGAGGACCCCTGGGACGGCAAGACCCGGGTGAACTTCCTGCTGGTCGGCGGCGACGCCGCGGGCAACCGCGTGGGCGTGCGCACCGACAGCATGACGGTGGCCAGCGTGGACACCAGGACCGGCAACACCGTGCTGTTCAGCCTGCCGCGCAACCTGCAGCACGTGCGCTTCCCGCCGTCCTCGCCGCTGCACAAGCACTTCCCCAACGGCTACATGGCCGAGCTGCCCAACGGCGGCCTGCTCAACGAGGTCTGGCAGTACGCCAACGACAACCCGCAGCTCATGGGCGGCAAGAACCGCGGCCCGCGGGCCCTCATGGACGCCATCGGCTACACCCTGAACCTCAGGATCGACTACTACGCCCTGATCAACATGTACGGCTTCGCCGCCCTGGTGGACGCCATCGGCGGCCTGAAGATCCGGGTCGAGGAGGACGTCAAGTGGGGCGGCCACTTCGGCACCGCGGGCACGATCAAGGCGGGCTACCGCAAGCTGTCGGGCGAGCAGGCCCTGTGGTACGGCCGCTCCCGCGTCAACAGCGACGACTTCTCCCGCATGGGACGCCAGCGCTGCGTGATCGGCGCCTTCGCCCAGCAGGCCACGCCCGGCGTGATCCTGACGAACTTCACCAAGATTGCCGGAGCGGCCAAGCGGCTGGCCCAGACGAACATCCCGCGTCCGCTCGTCGCGCCGCTGGCCGACCTGGCGCTCAAGGTCAAGGACGCCAAGATCACCAGCCTGCAGTTCGTGCCGCCGGACTTCTACTCGGGCAGGCCCGACTGGGTCAAGATCCGCGCGGCGGCGAAGAAGGCGATCGCCGACTCCGACCGCTCCGGCCGCCAGGCCCAGACCGCCAACGTGACCGCGTCCCCCGGCTCGCCGGGCTCCCCGACGGCCACGCCGTCGCGGACCCGTACGCAGGCCCAGGGGGGCACGCCGACCGAGACCCCGACCCGCAACAGCCAGCGGGGCGGCGCGAAGTCCCTGACGGAGCTGTGCGGCCTGTGAGCGTCGCCCCCGCCGGAGCCGGGCTCCTGCGGGAGCTCTGATCGGCCGAGGCTCGCGACCTCAGGTCACTTCGTCAGGTGCCCGAGGATCCAGTCGGCGAGCGTGCCGGTGACCGTGCCGTGCTCGGAGTTGTCGGAGTCGCACTGGTAGTCGTCCAGCTCGCTGTGCTCCGGTGACAGGGCGGTGATGTCGGTGTAGAGGTCCACGGTCCAGTCCACGGGGTCGTACTGGAGCGCGACGGCGCTCACGGTGGGGACGAAGCAGGCCGACCGGAACCGGCCGGCGATCGGCGCGCCGAAGGCGTCGGCGACCATGCCGTAGGAGGGCAGCGTGCCGCCGGGCGCCCCGTCGAAGGCCGCGACGTCGCTGGTGCGGCTGGTGCTCGCCCACAGCGGGACGGCTCGCATGCCGCCCACCCGCTGACGGGCGCCCCGGTCCGGCTGGGTGCGCACGGTGGCGCCGGCCAGCCCGTCCCGGGCCGTCCACTCGAAGGCCAGGGCGTCGGGCGGGACGTTGCGGCCGGTGCCGTCGGCGGCGCCGTTGGAGACGCCGAGCTTGCGCGGCCTGAGCGGGAACCAGCCGGCGGCGCGCAGGTCCTCGATGAAGGCCAGGCGCAGCGGGCTGGCCGTGGCGACCGGCCCGCAGTAGCGCCCGTCCGGCACCCAGCCCCACAGGAGCTGCTGCGCGGCCGGGCTCCTGATCAGGTCGGCCTGGCCGGGCGCGGCCGGCGCGAGGGTCTCGGCGAAGTAGGCGAGCTGCTGCAGGATCAGCGGGATCCAGGCGCCGTTGTGCGGCGAGTCGTAGGACAGGTACGTCATCGTCTGGTGGTCCTCGCGGCGGCGTTCCATCTCCGCCAGCGCGTAGCGGGTGACCAGGCCGCCCGCGCCGAGGCCGCCGACGATCAACGGCGTGGTGCCGAGCCGCTCGCGGATCGCGCGGCCCACGCACGCCGCGGCGACCCCGGCGTTGGCCTGGATGTGGGTGTGGCGGGCGGCGAAGCCGAGCAGCACGACGTCGATGCCCTGGGCGAGCAGCCGGCTGAGCAGCCGGTCGCCATGCGGCGGGTACGGCGCGTCGAGCCGTCCCCAGAGCCCGGCCAGGTCGCTGGGCCCGTGGCCGAACCCGTCGGCGAAGATCATGGGACGGACGAGCGCGTCGTGGCCGGCGGCGAGGTGGACGGCGGCCGTCCCCGTGGCGAGCCGGCCCTGGTAGGGCCAGGCGGAGGCGAGCTCCCAGCGCGCGTCGGGCTCGCGGTGCTCGCCGGAGCCGCCGGGCTCGTGCGTGAAGAACACCCCCGCGGGGAGCGCTGCGGCGATCTGTTGCGCGCGTCCGGCGGGCGCGGGCTCGCACTCCTGTGCCTGAATGCGCTCGACGTCGATCCTGGCCGCCCCTGGTGTCGCCATGACTGTCACCTTTTCTCGTGGGTTACCGGATGTGACCCCCGATTCGCGTGCCCGCCTTTCTGAATATCGTTCGATCTTTTTCCGGATTCGATGACGTATCCAGCTCACCTCGCCCGCGACGACAAATCAACCCGCGTCGCCGACAATTCATCCTGACCATCGGTCAAGGCATTACAGAGGATCGCCGCGAGCCATTTCCCTTTGTCACACGAGCGCGGTCTTTCGCGGCATCAGCGCCAGGGCGCCCAGGTAGAGCAGGGCGGCCACGATGAGCAGGCCCTTGTAGCCGATCACCAGCGCCAGGTATTCCAGGCAGCCGCCGACCATCGCGCCGAGCAGGTTGGCGCCGAAGGACGTGGTCGCGTCGGCGGTGTCGGAGAAACGTTTGGCGAAGACCACGTTCGCCGCGAAGATCGGCAGGAACGCCACCGTCACGGCCGCCACGGCGCGCAACGGCACCGGCAGCGACAGCAGCCACGCGTTGGGCACCAGCCAGGCCAGCAGCAGGCCGGCCAGCAGCACGGCGTACATGACGGGCAGCGGCGGGGTGCGGAAGCGGCGGGTCACCTCGACGGCGGCGAGCACGGCGACCAGCACCCCGGCGAAGACGATCGCGTTGACCACCCAGGTGGTGCCGAACAGCAGCGCGAAGCCCGTCACGCTCTTGGTCTCCAGCAGCATGAACGCCACCCCGAGCAGGAACAGGTCGGCGTAGGGCTTCATGCGCCCGTAGGGGCCCGCCACCACGCGGACGGCCAGCAGGCTGACGATGAGGATCAGGCCGAGGGTGATGATGTAGATCGGCGGGATCGTCCGGTCCTTCAGGTAGAGGAAGGGGCGGTCGTCGTCGGCGGGGGCCGGGGTGCCGGCGGCCGCGCCGGGCCACTGGCTCGCGCAGCGCTGGTCGGCGGCGGTCAGGCCGGCGGTGATGACGGCCTGCTGGCCGGCGGTGCTGACCACGTCGACGCACGGTTTGTGGCCGAAGGCGGTCTGCATGGTCGAGGCCAGGCGGTCGACCAGCCAGCTCTCGCGGTAGTAGTTGTACATCGAGAACGTGCCGCCCGGCCGCAGGTGGTCGCGGGCGGCCCGCATGGCCTCCTCGGTGAACAGGTAGCTCTCCAGGCGCAGCGAGCTGGCCCCGGACACGAGGGTGAGCGAGTCGGGCAGGGCGAACAGGATCAGGTCGTAGCGGTCGCCGCTGCGCTCCAGGAAGGCGCGGCCGTCGGTGATGTGGGTGGTGACGCGCGGGTCGGCGTAGGGCTTGTCGGGGTGCAGGCTGCCGCCCAGCTCGCGCAGCTTGGGGTCGATCTCGACGGCGTCGACGTGCTGCGCGCCCTTGGACAGCGCGATGGCCACGTCGGTGCCGCTGCCCGCGCCGACGATCAGCACGTTCTGCGGCGGCCTGGTGGTGCGCTCGTAGGGCAGCCCGTACTGGCGTTCCCACTGCAGGCGGGCGTAGGCGGGCACGGCCTGCTGGTGCGGGATGCCGTTGACGGAGATGTCGGTGACCGGCACGCCGAGCATCTGCATCGCCTTGTAGGTCACCTTGTAGTACGGCGACCACAGCGCCCCGGCCGTCAGCGTCTCCGACAGCAGCAGGCCGGCGACCAGGAGCGAGGGCAGGACCACCAGGCCCAGGTAGAGCGAGCGGGGCCGGGGCACCAGGAGCAGGCCGTAGCACAGGGCCGCGACCACGCCCCAGAACACCGGCGGCGCCGACAGGAACGACAGCGCCGTGAACGCGGCGATGCCGCTGAGGCTGCCGATCAGGTCGTAGCGGTAGGCCTCCAGGCGCGGCAGCTCGGGGAAGCAGCGCCCGACCAGCTCGGCGGGCCCCATGAGCACCGCCGCCGCGGCGATGAAGATCACCGGCAGGATCAGCCAGGCGGGCGGCCCGACGGTGCCCAGGCTCGTCCAGTACAGGACGCCCTCGGTGTTGCGGTCGACCGTCACCGGGAAGGCCAGCACGAGGGCCACCAGGACGAGCAGGACGACCGGCGAGTAATACGGCTGGCGGCGCGAGCGCCCCACGCGCAGAAATCCGAGCCCGATTCCCAGAAAAGAACCGAGCAGGACAAAATTGGTGAAATAGCTCAGATGAACGATGTTCGAGCCGGTCCACCTGATGAGCGCCAGTTCGAGGAAGAGCATGAAGGCACTGGCGAGGACGAGCCTCGGCCGCACCGGCAGCCAGTGTTGTCTTTCCCCGTCGGAAACCGGCGTCTGCGCCTGGAGCGTCATGATGCATCACCGTAGTGAACAGACCGAGGACAAGGAAGCCTGACGCCCCGGAAACAATTATGGTCCGCTTCGCCAGTTATGCGGTGTTTTCGCAGGTCACAACCGGCGTAAGGGGCTGGACGCGCCTTGACGGATGCAGGAATGTTGGGTCGTTCGTTTGCCCCCATTACGTTCGGTGGTGACTCATGCGGGTCCTGATCCAGCTCCGTCCCTCCCCCGATCTGGTCGCGGCCGTCGCCGATCCCGGCCAGACCGCCACCACGGCCGACGTCGCCGACGGCCTGCCCGGCGTCGAGCTCGACACGGGCTTCACACCGGTCGCCGTGCCGAGGCCGGTCCCCGCGGCCGGCGGCGATCCCCTCTCCCTCCACCAGCCCCTCGACTTCTCCCTGGCCGCCGAGGACGCCTCCGTGCTCGTCCGCGGCACGATCTCCGACGACGAGCTGACCTCGCGGGTCACGCTGCTGCCCACGCTGCGTCCCGACGTCGTCGGCGTGTTCGCCGACCCGGTGATCGAGTCCAGCCTGACCTGCGGCGGCGATCCGCCGGTGGGCGACTGGCACGACGTCGAGCGCCTGCTGAACGTGGCCGGGCTGCACGCCGAGGGGCTCGACGGCGCCGGGGTGGCGCTGGCCGTCCTGGACACCGGCATCAACGCCGCGCACGTGGCCCGCCACCTCGGCCGCGGCGTCACGCTGGACGCCGAGCGGAGCTGGAGCCCCTCCGGCGTCAACGGGCGGCCCGGCCAGTTCGAGGTCGACCACGGCACGATGTGCGCCTTCGACGCGCTCATCGCCGCGCCGCAGGCGTCCCTGATCGACGTGCCGCTGCTGCGGTCGGCCCGGCCGGGCGGCTCGGCGCTCGACGGCCTGCTGTCGGACGCGGTGGCCGCCTTCACGCACCTGCGCACGGTGCTGGAGGCCCAGCCCGCGGCGTCCAGGTCGCTGGTGGTGAGCAACTCGTGGGGGTCGTTCTCCCCCGAGTGGGACTTCCCCGTCGGGCATCCGGGCAACTACTCCGACAACGCCGCCCACCCGTTCAACCTGGTCGTGGCCAGTCTCGACCGGGCGGGCGCGGACGTGCTGTTCGCGGCGGGCAACTGCGGCAGGCAGTGTCCCGACGGCCGGTGCGCCTTCCCCAACCGGCCCATCGGGGGCGCCAACTCCCATCCCAAGGCGCTGTCGATCGGCGGGGTCGACGTCAACGGCGAGCGGGTGGGCTACTCCTCGCAGGGGCCGGGGCGGCTGACCGCGCGCAAGCCCGACGTGTGCGCGTACACGCACTTCTCGGGGTCGCGGGCGTTCGGCGACGGCGAGCCGGACACGGGCACCTCGGCGGCGACGCCGGTGGCCGCCGGGCTGGTGGCCGCGGTGCGCACCCGGTGGCCGGCCGCCAAGCTGTCGCCGGCGCAGCTGCGGGCGCTGCTGCGGCGCACCGCCGAGGACCGCAGCGAGGTGGGCTTCGACTACGACTACGGCTACGGGACGGTCGATCCGGCGGGCATCCTGGCCGCGCTGCACCGGCGGGCCAAGGCCGCGGCCTGAGGACGGACCCGAGTACGGGCGGGCGGGCCGTCCCGGAGCGGCCCGCTCACGCGTTCTCCCGGTTGAACACGCGGGCCCCGACGGTCAGGCCGACCACGGCGAGCCCGGCCGTGACGGCCACGCCCAGCCCGACCGTGCCCGTGGCGTAGTGGCCGGCGAACAGGTCGCGCAGCGCCTCCAGGACGTACCTGAAGGGGCTGAGGTGCGACAGCGCGTCCAGCCAGCCGGGCGCCATCGACATCGGCAGGAACGCGCCCGACAGCAGCACCAGCGGGATGACCGCCGTCGACATCACCGGCGCGAAGAGCTGCTCGCTGATGGTCAGCGCGACGGCGTACGACAGGGCGGCCAGGCTCGCCCCCAGCACCACGACCAGCAGGAACCCGGCCGCGAGCCCGGCGAGCGGCACCCGCATCCCGAAGGCGAACCCGACGGCCAGCACCATCGTCGTCTGGACGGCCATCGTCACGACGTTGTCGAGCACCCGCCCGAGCAGCAGGGCCAGGCGGCTGGCCGGGGTGACGCGCAGCCGCTCCAGCACGCCGAAGCGCTTGTCGAAGACCACCCCGAACCCGGCCAGCCCCATGCTCATCAGGCCGAGCTGCACGATCAGCCCCGGCACCAGCACCTCCCAGGTGCCGAACGTGGCGAAGATCGGCCCGAACAGCACCAGGAACAGCAGCGGCTGGACGGCGCCGAAGACGATGCCGAGCTTCTGGCGCAGGGTGGCGCGCAGGCAGTGGCGGAACAGCACCCAGGTGTCGCGCAGCATCAGACCCCCGCCTCCTCGCGCAGCGACCGGCCGGTGATGTCGAGGAACGCCTCGTCGAGCGTGCGGCCCGCCTTGAGCTCGGCCGGGGTGCCCGCGGCGGCGATCCGGCCGTCGTCGATGATCAGCAGCCGGTCGCAGAGCGCGTCGGCCTCGTCCAGGTAGTGGGTGGTCAGGAAGATCGTCACGCCGTGCTCCTCGCGCAGGGAGCGGACGTGCTCCCACAGGTTGGCGCGGCTCTGGGGGTCCAGGCCGGTGGTCGGCTCGTCCAGGAAGAGCAGACGGGGGTCGTGCAGCAGGGCGAAGGCGATGTCGAAGCGGCGCCGCTGGCCGCCCGACAGCGCGCCGCCCACGCGCTCCTCCAGTCCGGCCAGGCCGAGCCGGGCCAGCACCTCGCGGTACCGGGACCTGGCCTCGGCCTGGCGCATGCCGTACAGCATGCCCTGGAGCTCCAGTTGCTCGGCGAGCGGGGCCATGACGTTGACGCCGCCGCCCTGCGAGACGTAGCCGATGCGGCGGCGCACCTCGCGCGGATCGCCCAGCAGATCGTGGCCCGCCACGGTGGCGGTGCCCGAGGTGGGCCGGAGCAGGGTCGTCAGCATGCGCATGGTCGTGGTCTTGCCGGCGCCGTTGGGCCCGAGGAAGCCGACGATCTCGCCCGCCTCCACCGAGATGTCGACGCCTTTGACGGCCTCCACGCCGCTCTCGAAGGTCTTGGTCAGACCTGTGGTTCTCAACATGTGATCGCCTCCAAAATTAGAGTAGCCACAATTTTGGAGTCGCTGCAAGTTGGGTATCATGGCGGCATGGAAGAGGGGCTGCGGGAGCGCAAGAAGCGGGAGACCAGGCAGCGCATCGCGGACGTGGCGATGGGCCTGTTCATGACGCGCGGGTTCGACCCCGTGACGGTGGCCGAGATCGCCCGCGCCGCGGACGTGTCCGTCAACACGGTGTTCAACTACTTCCCGACCAAGGAAGACCTGTTCGCCGACCGGCAGGAGCTGGTGACCGACCTGCCGCAGCAGGTGGTGCGCGGGCGGCGGCCCGGCGAGAGCGTGGCGCGGGCCTTCCGGCGCGACTTCCTGGAGGCCCTCGACTCACGCCACTGGCGCTACGGCCTCAACGAGGGCGCCGACGTGTTCACCCGCATCGTCAACAGCAGCCCGTCGCTGGTGGCCAAGCTACGCGAGCTGCACGTCGCGCGGGAGCAGGCGCTGGCCCGCGCCCTGGCCGACGAGCTCGACGCCGACGCCGACGACCTGACCCCGCAGGTGGTGGCCACGCAGATCCTCGGCACGACCAGGATCCTCGCCACGCACGCGGCGACCCGGACGCTGGCCGGCGAGAGCTGGGAGACGATAGCGCCCGACCTGCGGGCCCAGGCCACGGCGGCCTTCGACCTGCTGGAGTCGGGCATCGGAGACTACTGCGTGCGGCCCTCAGTTGGAGAAGACGGCCGACAGGATGCCGGCCCCGAGCCCGAGGACCATGAACACGGCCCCGAGGATTAGCAGGATCGTGGCGATCATGCCGCAGATGCGGCCGGCCTGCACCGCGCCGCGGTTGTCGTAGGCGTAGCCGCTGCCGTCGATCTCCTTGAGCGCCTTGTTGCCCATCGACCAGGCGAACGGGCCGAGGATGCCGCACACCACCAGGCTGAGGATGCCGAGCACGAGGATCGTGGTGCCGTTGGGGTGGCTCTGGGGCGGCGGCCCGTAATAGGACGGACCGTAGTTCGGATACGACATGCCCCTTGCGCCCCCTTGCCCCTGTGACTGTCAGGTGCGATTTATACCACAGGCACCTCCTTGATCATGTTGCTGCATCATGGAACGGCACATGACCGATCTTTAGGAGCTTGCCCCCGTGCGTGAACGCGTCCGCGCCTTCCTCGCCGACCGGCGTTTCCAGCGCTTCGTCGTCGGCGTCATCCTGGTCAACGCGGCCACCCTCGGCCTGGAGACCGTTCCCGCCGTCGTCGGGGAGTTCGGCCACCTGCTGGTCGTGATCGACCACGCCGCCCTCTACATCTTCGTGGCCGAGCTGCTGGCCAAGGTCTACGTCGAGCGTTCGGCGTTCGTGCGCGACCCGTGGAACCTGTTCGACGCCCTGATCGTCGGCATCGCCCTGGTGCCGGCGACCGGCGGGCTGTCGGTGCTGCGCTCGCTGCGCATCCTGCGGGCCCTGCGGCTGCTGTCGGTGGTGCCGAGCCTGCGCCGGGTGGTCTCGGCGTTGCTGCGCGCCCTGCCCGGGATGAGCTCGATCGTGCTGCTGCTCTCCCTGGTGCTGTACGTCGCCGCGGTCATGGCCACCAAGCTGTACGGCGGCGACTCCCCCGAGCGCTTCGGCAGCCTGCCGACCTCGCTGTTCACCCTCTACCAGACGATGACCGGGGACGACTGGGGCAACATCGCCCGCGAGGTGATGGGCGCCCACCCCACGGCCTGGATCTTCTTCACCATCTTCATCCTGGTCTGCACGTTCGTCGTGCTGAACCTGTTCATGGCGGTCGTGGTCAGCGCCATGGACGAGGAGTCGGCCGAGGAGCGCGCCGCGCTGGAGCAGGACAACAGCCTGCACACCCAGCGCATCCTGGAGGAGCTGGCCGCCCTGCGCCGCGAGGTCGCCGAGCTACGCCGGCAGGACGTCGCCGGCTGAGGCCGTCTGGCCGGCAGGCTCGGAACCCGTCCGGCCGGACCGGTAGACCAGCCGCCACAGCGCCACCGCCAGCAGCAGCGTGACCGAGACGTACCCGGGGACGAGCCCCGACAGCGCGGCGACCCCCAGCGGCGCGAGGGCGGTGGGCACCGCCCACCCCCAGATCCAGCGCCACCCGGCGCGCAGGGCCACGCCGAGCACGGCCGAGGCGGCGAAGTACAGGGCCAGCCCGCCGCCCAGCACCCAGCCGGCGCCGTGGTGCAGCGACTGCGCGGGCTGGGCGGCGACGACGCCGAGCCCGGCCGCCGTGGCCGTCACCCCGGCGGTCATGGCGAAGTGCGCGGGCAGCGCGACGTACGGCGGCAGGCCGCGCTCGGCGGCTCCCGGCACGGTGGTCAGGCCGTACTGGAAGGTCAGCCACCACAGGGCGACGATCAGCCCGAAGCCGGCCGCGGCGGCGACGGCGAGCTCCGGCCCCCACGAGTGGCCCGAGGCCGAGACGACGACCTGCATGACCGCCTCGCCCAGCACGATGATCACGAACAGGCCGAGCCGCTCCCCCAGGTGGGCCGGGTCGAGCACGGCGACGGCGGGCCGGGGCAGCACCCGGGCCGGGCGGCCGGCCCTGGCCCGGCGCTCCTCGCGCTCGGCCAGCCGGTGCGCCTGGCCGCGCATCTCCGCCAGGAACCGTTCGGGCCGGCGGCTGTTGACGACGGAGAAGACCACGTCGAGCAGGATGCCGAGGGCCCACAGGCCGTAGCGCGTCGAGCCGTCGGCCCAGATGGAGGCGACCCAGGGGAACAGCCCGGCGCCGAGCTGGGCCGCCGGCCAGGCCGTCATGATCGTGCCGGCGTGCTGGATCGACCGGGAGGCGCTGATCCGGCAGACGATGTACGCCGCGATGAACCACCCGTCGTGCGTCCCGGCCGCCTTGTCGATCTCGTGGGCCACGTCGGGCGCGGCGGCGGCCATCACCGCGATGCCGAACATGCCGACCAGCATGCTGGGCACCCGCGTCCTGCCGGCCCGGACGTTGGAGTAGAGCGTCAAGGACGTCCAGACGCTCCACACCGCGTAGTAGAGCACCCCGAACAGGACGACGTTCGTCCAGGTCGGGTGCTGGAGCCGATGGGCGAGCTGGGCGACCGCCACGACGACGACCAGGTCGAAGAACAGCTCCAGCCAGCTCGCGTGGCGCTCTCCCGCTTCAGTCACGGCTAACGAGAATAGAACTCCACCACGAGCTGCTCGTCCACGGGGACCGCGATCTGCTCGCGCTCGGGGCGCCGCACCAGGGTGGCGCGCAGCTCGGCGTGGTCGACCGACAGGTAGGGCGCGGTGCGCTCGTCGGCGTGCACGCCCTCGGCGGCGGCCACGAAGGGCTGCATCCGGCGCGAGCGCTCCCGCACGGTGATGACCTGGCCGGGCTTGACCAGGTAGCTGGGGATGTCCACCTTGCGGCCGTCCACGGCGATGTGGCCGTGGCTGACGTACTGGCGGGCGGCGTAGATCGACGGGGCCAGGCCGGCCCGCAGCACCAGGGAGGCCAGCCGGGTCTCCAGGATGGTGACCAGCTCGGCGCCCGAGGCGCCCGGCTTGCGCACCGCCAGGTCCCAGTAGCGGCGCAGCTGCCGCTCGGACACGTCGTAGTACCAGCGCAGCTTCTGCTTCTCCATCAGCCGCAGCCCGTAGTCGCCGGTGGTGCGGCGGTTGGTCTTGCGGCCGTGCTCGCCCGGCGGGTAGGGGCGCTGCTCGAAGTAGCGGACGGCTTTCCTGGTCAGCGGGACGCCCGCGCGACGCGACAGTCGCACCTTCGGGCCGGTGTAGCGCACGTTCACCTCAATGTGGTTAGGTAATCCTTACTTAGGTAAGGCTAACCTATCAGTGGATGTGATCTCAATGCTGCCCCTCGCCGAGCGGATCCGTACTCTCGCCTCGACCTCGACGCCGGCCAAGCTCACGGTGGACGGCGCCGACTCCCCCGCCCGGGGCGGCGTGGACGAGAGCGGCCGCCCGGTGCTGCTGGTCCGGCCCGGCGAACCGCTGCACGGGTTGCGCGAGGACGCCGTGGTCGCGGTGAACCTGACGGCCATGCGGCAGCTCGGCGCGGTGACGCACCCGCGGGCGATGATCGAGGTGCACGGGTGGGCGGAGGCCGTGCCGCGGTCGCAGGCCCGCTCCGCGGCGGTGGCGGTGGCCGCGCACAGCGCCGACGAGGGCCTGTTCGACGCCCTGGAGCGGTACGGCCGTCCCGACGCCCCTCGCCTGCTGCGCCTGGACGTGGCCCAGGTCGTCTACCTGACCGGCCAGGAGTCCGGCCTGCTGGACGCCGACGACTACCTCGGCGCGGCCCCCGACCCGCTCACCGAGACGGCCGAACGGATGATCGCGCACGTCAACGACTCCCACCGGCCGCAGCTCACCGCGGGCGTGGCCAGGCAGCTCGGCGAGGAGCCCGGCGAGGTGTGGCTGTGGGAGCTCGACCGGTACGGCGCCACCGTACGCGTGGACGAGTCCCTGGTGCGCTTCCCGTGGCCGGTCCCCGCCCGGTCCGGGCTGTGCCTGGAGACCGCGCTGCACGGGCTGCTGTGCGGCTGTTGATCACGATTGACGCTGAATTTCCCGGCTGGACGTCCGCCACGGACCGACCCATGCCCGCACGTCACTACCATCGGGGTACGTGAGCGGAACCCATCGATCGACGACGCGGACCGCCTCCTCCTCGGCGGAGGGGGGCGCGCGGCGCGGGCGGGCGCTGATGGCCGCCGGGGTGCTGCTCGGCACGCTCATGCTGGCCGGGGCGGGGGCGCTGATGGGCGACGCGTTCAGCTCGCCCGGCCTCGACCCGGTGCACTGGCCGCACGGTCCCGGCCCCACCTCCGGCGAGCCGGGGCCCGTCGCGGTGGGCTCCGAGAGGGCCACGGCCACCCCCACCCCCACGCCCACCGCCACCCCCACGGTCCGTCCCACCAGGGTCCGCACGGGGCCCGCCGTGACCCGTTCCACGCCTGAGAGCGGGCGGGGGACGCGCGAACCGCGCTCGACCGCGTCCGGCGCCGTCGCCGCCTCCCCCGGGCGGACGCCCTCGCCGTCCCCGTCGCACTCGCACAGCTCTCGGCCCGGCCTCACGCCGACGCCGACGCGGACGCCGTCCTGGAGCGCCGATCCGGCGACGACCCCGCCGGCGCACCCGCACGGCACCCCGCCGGGCCGCGACCCGTCCAGGACCCACAACCCCAGGAGATGACCGCCCGCCCCGTCGCCTGGGCGCGAGGGCTGTTCAGGCGGCGTCGTGCGTCATGCCGCGCAGCAGGTAGCCCAGGCCCGTGGCGAAGGTGGCGTCCCAGTCGTGGCCGAGGCCGTGCTCGGCCAGCGCCGGGTAGCTGGCGGCCCGTTCGCGCAGGAACGCGTCGGTGTCGAGCCGGTCGCGGCGCTGCCAGGTGACCTGCATGATGACCGAGCCCATGACGTAGTTGGACAGGCTGTAGGCGGCCTGCGGGCCGTCCAGGCCGGCCCCGGACAGGGTGCGGTAGAGGAACTCCGTGCGCTCCAGGGCGTTGGGGCCCATGAGCGGGCGGTCGAGGATGGTGGCCGACCAGGGGTGGCGCAGCAGGGCGGCGCGCCAGCCGGCCATCAGGTCGCGCGCGGCGGCGCGCCAGTCGTCGTGCCCGCCGGGGAGCGGCACCTCGCCGAAGACCGCGTCGAGCGCCAGGTCCAGGACGTCCTCCTTGGTCCGGACGTGCCAGTAGAGGGTGGTCGAGCCCGTGTCGAGGCGTTCGGCCAGGCGGCGCATGGTCAGCCCGGCCACGCCCTCCTCGTCGAGCAGCGCGACGGCCTCGGTGACGATCCGGTCGAGCGTCAGCCTCGGCTTGGCGTCCTTGCGGGGGCGAACCCAAACGTTGTCCACCCGATCGATAATACGTTGTACGCGTACCGGATCGATGGTCTAGTAATGGAACATGGGTCATATCGAGGTGAGCGGCCTGACGTACCTGCTGCCGGACGGGCGTCCGCTGCTGCTGGAGGCGTCGTTCAAGGTGGGCGACGGCGCCAAGGCGGCGCTGGTCGGCCCCAACGGCGCGGGCAAGACGACGCTGCTCCGGCTGATCGCGGGCGACCTGCGGCCCGACGACGGGCGCGTCACCACCGGCGGCGGCGTCGGCGTGATGCGGCAGTTCCTCGGCACCGGCAGCGTGCGCGACCTGCTGCTGGGCGTCGCGCCCGCGCGGGTGCGGGCGGCCGCGGCCGAGCTGGACCGCGCCGAGGCGGCCATCGGGCTGCGCGACGACGAGCCCCGGCAGCTCGCCTACGCCCAGGCCGTCGCCGACTACGCCGACGCGGGCGGCTACGAGCTGGAGGTGGTGTGGGACGCGTGCGCGACCGAGGCGCTCGGCCTGCCCTACCGGGAGATCGCCGGACGGGGGCTGGCCACGCTGTCCGGCGGCGAGCAGAAGCGGCTGATGCTGGCGGCGCTGCTGCGCGGCCCCGACGAGATCCTGCTGCTCGACGAGCCGGACAACTACCTCGACGTGCCGGCCAAGCAGTGGCTGGAGCGGGCGGTCAGGAGCTCGGCCAAGACCGTGCTGCTGGTCTCGCACGACCGGCGGCTGCTGGCCGAGACGGCCGACCGCGTCGTCACCGTCGAGGGCCGCGAGGTGTGGGTGCACGGCGGCGGCTTCGCCGGTTACGCCGAGGCCCGCAGGCGGCGCGGCGAGCGCCTGGAGGAGCGGCGGCGGCGCTGGGAGGACGAGCGGGCCCGGCTGCGCCGGCTGGTGCACGTGCTGCGCCAGCGGTCGGCCAACAACGACGCGCTGGCGGGGGCCTACCGGTCGGCGGTGTCCCGGCTGGAGCGCTTCGAGCGGGCGGGGCCGCCGAGCCGGCCGCCGAAGGAGCAGAACGTACGGATGCGGCTGCGCGGCGGGCGCACCGGGAAACGGGCCGTGACCTGCGAGGATCTGGGGCTGACCGGGCTGGTGCGGCCCTTCTCGGCCGAGGTGGCCTACGGCGAGCGGGTCGGGGTGCTCGGCCTGAACGGCACCGGCAAGAGCCACTTCCTGCGCCTGCTGGCCGGCGAGCCCGTCGCGCACACCGGCGTGGCCCGGCTGGGCGCGCGCGTCGTCCCCGGCCACTTCGCGCAGACCCACCTGCGGCCCGACCTGCACGGACGGCCCGTCGCCGAGCTGGTGACCGAGACGTTCGCGCTGACCAGGAACGACGCCATGGCCGCGCTGGCCCGCTACGAGCTGGCGCCGGCCGGCGGGCAGCGGTTCGAGACGCTGTCCGGCGGCCAGCAGGCCCGGCTGCAGATCCTGCTGCTGGAGCTGTCCGGGGCGACGCTGCTGCTGCTCGACGAGCCGACCGACAACCTCGACCTGGCCAGCGCGCAGGCGTTGCAGGAGGGCCTGGACGGCTTCGCGGGAACGGTGCTGGCGGTCACCCACGACCGCTGGTTCGCCGACGACCTCGACCGCCACCTGATCTTCGGCGCGGACGGCGTGGTGCGGGAGAGCCCCGAACCGCGCTGGGACCTCTAGCCGGCGCCGGCCAGGCCGCGCTCACGGCGCAGCGTCGAGACCGTCATCGTCTCGTCGACCGCCTCGGGCGAGAGCACGTGGTCGAGCACCATCACCGCGCAGCCGCTGATGCCCGCGCCCGCGCCGAGCCGGCTCGGCTCGATGCGCAGCCGCCGGGTGGCCAGCGCGGTGGAGCGGCGGTAGACGACCTCGCGGATGCTCGACACCAGCGGGCCGAACGCCTCGGCCATGTCGCCGCCGAGCACCACGACCGAGGGGTTGAGGATGTTGACCGCCCCGGCCAGCACCTCGCCGATGCGGCGGCCGGCCGTGCGCACGATGGCCATCGTCTCGGCGTCGCCCGCGCGCACCAGCGCGGTCACGTCGGCGATGGTGCGCACGTCTTTGCCCGCCTCGCGCAGGTCGCGCAGCAGCGCGGTGCCGCTGGCGACGGAGTCGACGCAGTCGGTGTTGCCGCAGCGGCACAGCACGCCGCCGCCGTCGAGCACGGGGATGTGACCGATCTCGCCGGCCGCGCCGAGCGCGCCGCGCAGGATCTCGCCGCCGGCGATCACGCCCGCGCCGATGCGGGTGGAGACCTTCACGAACATCAGGTCGCCGAGGTCGGGGTAGGCGCCGCGGTGCTCGCCGATGGCCAGCACGTTGACGTCGTTGTCGACGAGCACCGGCACGGGGAAGCGCTCGCGGATGATCGGCGGGATGACCACGCCGGTCCACGAGGCCATCACCCGGGCGCTCTCGGTACGGCCCTGCGCGAACTCGACGGTGGCCGGCACGCCCATGCCGACGCCCCTGACGCAGGAGCGGGGGCGGTCGCCGAGCAGCTCGTCCCAGGTGTCCATGAGCAGCGGGAGCACGACGTCGGGGCCCTGCTCGACGTCGATGAAGAAGTCGCGGCCGGCCAGCTCGCGCCCGGCCAGGTCGCAGACCGCGACCCGGGTGCGGCTCGCGCCCAGCGCGGCGACCAGGACGACGCCGCCCCCGGCGTTGAACTCCAGCCGGACCGGCGGCCGCCCGCCGGTCGAGGGGGCGTCGGTGCGCTCGACGACCAGGCCGCGGTCGAGCAGCTCGCCGACGCGCAGTTGCACCGCCGGGCGCGACAGACCGGTCACCCGGCCGAGGTCGGCGCGCGTGACGGCCTCACCCGTGCGGATGAGGCGGAGCACCTCGCCACTCGTGGCGAGGGTCGCGGCGGTACGTCGAGGCATCGGCTAAGTGAATCACATGGGCTTCGGTAATGAAAAGTGAAGACTTTTTCATCTCAGATGCCAAAACCCTGCTTGTGCACGACCCAAACTCTCGTTAGTGTCCGTTCTGTCCTTCCTTGGTAGACCAACGGAGCTTCGCCTTGTCCCCCCTCTCGACCGCCAGCCCCGCCCATACGGCCGATCTCGTCGTCTTCGGCGGCACCGGCGACCTGTCCATGCGCAAGCTGATCCCGGCGCTCTACCACAGCGACAGGGACGGCCGGCTGTCCCCCGAGACCCGCGTCATCGCCATGTCCCGGGGCGGGCTGACCGACGCCGACTTCCGCGGCAAGGTGGACGCCGAGGTGCGCGACCAGGTCCCCGTGGACGACCCCGCCGTCTGGCAGCGCTTCCTGGGCCGCCTGCACCACGTCTCGGTGGACGTCGGCGGCGAGGACAAGTCGGGCTGGGGCGCGCTGACCAGGCTGCTGGCCGGTCACGAGCAGCGCGACCGGGTGTTCTACCTGGCCAGCCCGCCGATGACGTTCGGCCCCTTCTGCCGCGAGCTGGAGGCGGCCGGCCTGGTCACCCCGCTCTCGCGGGTGGTGCTGGAGAAGCCGCTCGGCCGCGACCTGCCCAGCGCCCAGCGGATCAACGACGAGGTCGGCGCCATCTTCGACGAGCGCCAGATCTTCCGCATCGACCACTACCTGGGCAAGGAGACGGTGCAGAACCTGCTGGTGCTGCGCTTCGCCAACGCCTTCCTGGAGCCGATCTGGAACTCGTTGTGGATCGACCACGTCCAGATCACCGCCGCCGAGACCGTCGGCACGCCGGGACGGCGCGGCTACTACGACCACGCGGGCGCGCTGCGCGACATGGTGCAGAACCACCTGCTCCAGCTCCTCACGCTGACCGCGATGGAACCGCCGTCGCGCAACGACCGCGAGTCCATCCGGGACGAGAAGGTCAAGGTGCTGCAGTCGCTGCGGCCGATCGTGGGGACCGAGGTGGACCGGTTCACCGTGCGCGGCCAGTACACCGAGGCCGGCGGCATGCCGTCCTACCTGGACGAGCCCGCCTCCACGCCGACGACCGAGGCCTCGCGGCGGGTGGAGACGTTCACCGCGATCCGGGCCGAGATCAAGAACTGGCGCTGGGCGGGGGTGCCGTTCTACCTGCGGACCGGCAAGCGCATGCCGTACCGGCGGTCGGAGATCGTGGTGCAGTTCAAGGACGTGCCGCACTCCATCTTCCCCGGCGGCACCCCGAACCGCCTGGTGCTGCGGCTCCAGCCCGAGGAGGGCATCGAGCTGCACATCATGGCCAAGGAGCCGGGCGCGGGCGAGGTGACGCTGAAGCCGGTGCCGCTGTCGCTCAGCTTCGGCAAGACGTTCACCGCGCGGGTGCCGGAGGCCTACGAGCGGCTGCTGACCGACGTCCTGGCGGGCAACCCGACGCTGTTCATGCGGCGTGACGAGGTGGAGGCGGCCTGGCGCTGGATCGATCCGATCCTGGCGGCCTGGGAGTCCTCCGCCGACCTGCCCGAGCCCTACCCCGCGGGGACCACCGGCCCCGCCGGGGCCCACGAACTGCTCGGCCGCAGCGGTCGCGCCTGGCACGAGGAGGAAGACCTGTGAATTCCGTCATCCAGGAGATCACCGATCGGATCGCCGAGCGCAGCGCGGCCAGCCGTACCGCCTACCTGGCGCGCATCCGGCGCGACGGCGAGGCGGCGCGGGCCAATGGCCCGGCGCGCGCCCACCTGGGCTGCGCGAACCTGGCGCACGGCTTCGCCGCCGCCTCCGAGGAGGACAAGCCGTCGTTGCGCGGCACGGCGAAGCCCGGCGTGGCGATCGTGACCAGCTACAACGACATGCTCTCGGCCCACCAGCCGTACGAGACCTACCCGCCCGAGCTGAAGGCTGCGGTGCGCAGGGCGGGCGGCGTGGCGCAGGTCGCCGGCGGCGTGCCCGCGATGTGCGACGGCATCACGCAGGGCCGCGCCGGCATGGAGCTGTCCCTCTACAGCCGCGACGTGATCGCCATGGCGGCCGCCATCGCGCTGTCGCACGACATGTTCGACGCCTCGCTGCTGCTGGGCGTCTGCGACAAGATCGTGCCGGGCCTGTTCATCGGGGCGCTGCACTTCGGGCACCTGCCGGCGATCTTCGTGCCGGCCGGGCCGATGACCTCCGGCCTGCCGAACAAGGTCAAGGCGCGCACCCGCCAGCTCTTCGCCGAGGGCAAGGTCGGCCGGGTGGAGCTGCTGGACGCCGAGGCCAAGTCCTACCACTCCCCCGGCACCTGCACCTTCTACGGCACCGCCAACTCCAACCAGGCGCTGATGGAGGTCATGGGCCTGCACCTGCCCGGCTCGACGTTCGTCAACCCGCACACCGAGCTGCGGCACGCCCTGACCGAGGCGGCCGGCCGCCGCGCGGTGGAGATCACCGCGCACGGCCCGGAGTACACGCCGATCGGCGAGCTGGTGGACGAGAAGTCGATCGTGAACGCCTGCGTGGCGCTGCTGGCCACCGGCGGCTCGACCAACCACACGCTGCACCTGGTCGCGATGGCCGCCGCCGCGGGCATCGTGCTGACCTGGGACGACCTGGCCTGCCTGTCGCGCGTCGTGCCGTCGCTGACCAAGATCTACCCCAACGGCCAGGCGGACGTGAACCACTTCCGCGACGCCGGCGGCATGCAGGTGCTCATCGGCGACCTGCTGGACGAGGGCCTGCTCCACGGCGACGTGCTGACCGTCGCCGGCCCCGGCCTCGACCGCTACCGCGAGGCGCCCTCGCTGGTGGACGGCGAGCTGGTCTGGGAGCCGGTCACCGGCGGCAGCAAGGACCTCGACGTGCTGCGCCCGGTCGCCGAGCCGTTCTCGTCCGACGGCGGGATCCACATGGTCGAGGGCAACCTCGGCCGGGCCGTCAGCAAGGTGTCGGCGGTCAAGCCCGAGCACCTGGTGATCGAGGCCCCGGCCAAGGTGTTCGACGACCAGCTCGACCTGCTGCGCGCCTTCGAGGCCGGCGAGCTGGACGGGCAGGACTTCGTGGCCGTCATCCGCTACCAGGGCCCCAGCGCCAACGGCATGCCCGAGCTGCACAAGCTCACGCCGCCGATGGCGGTGCTGCTCGACCGCGGGCAGCGGGTGGCGATCGTCACCGACGGCCGCATGTCGGGCGCGTCGGGCAAGGTGCCCGCGGCCATCCACCTGTCGCCCGAGGCCGCCGACGGCGGGCCGATCGCGATCGTCCGCGAGGGCGACGTCATCAGGCTCGACTCGGCCGCCGGGACGCTGGAGCTGCTGGTGCCCGCAGAGGAGCTGGCCCGGCGCACGCCCGAGGGCCGGCCGCTGAGCGACGCGGAGTGGGTCGGCACGGGACGCGAGCTGTTCGCCACGTTCCGCCGCATGGCCGGGCACGCCGAGCAGGGCGCCGGGATCTTCGGGGTGAGCGGCGCCGAGTCGCCGCACCACGGCCCCGGCCTGGGCTTCCCCGCCGAGGCAGGCGCCTCCCACCTGGAGAGCGGCGCGCCCGTGGGCGCGCGGGGCGCCGGGCTGGGCCGGTGAGCGTCCGTGCCGTCCTTCCGGTGACGACGGCGTCCGACCTCGGTCCCGCCGGGCGCGCCGGAGGTGTGAGACCCGCTGTGAGCGCCGAAGGTGTGAGCCTCGGAGGTGTGAGATGAGTGCCTTTGACCTTCCCTGGCTGGTCGCGGACATCGGGGGGACCAACGCCCGGTTCGGGCTGGTCACCTCGCCGCAGGCCCGGCCGTCGAGCGTCGCCGTGCTGGCCGGTGCCTCCTACCCCACGCTGCCCGACGCCGTCGACGCCTATCTCGCCGAGCACGCGGGCGGGGCGCGGCCGGGCGCGGCGTGCCTGGCACTGGCCGGGCCGATCGACGGCGACCGCTACCGGCTGACGAACTCGGCATGGGCCGGGTCCGTACGCGACCTGGGCATCCCGTACGCGGTGCTGCTCAACGACTTCGAGGCGCTGGCCGTGTCGCTGCCCCACCTGGAGGGCCCCGACCTGGTGTCCCTGGGCGGCCCCGAGCCCTCCCACGGCGTCAAGGCCGTGCTGGGCCCCGGGACCGGGCTCGGCGTCGGCGGGCTCGTGCCCACGGACCGGGGCTGGACGCCCGTCCCGGGCGAGGGCGGGCACGTCACGGTGCCGGTGATCGACCGGCGCGAGCTGGAGATCGTCCGGGTGCTGCAGGCCGAGGGGCTGCCGCACGTCGTGGCCGAGCACCTGCTGTCCGGCCCCGGCCTGGTACGCCTGCACCGGGCGCTGGCCAAGGTCAACGGCGTGACCGCGCCCGACCTGAACGCCTCCGACATCGTGGCCCGGCTCGACGACTCGCTGTGCGCGGAGACCGTCGAGGTGTTCTGCGAGATGCTGGGCAGCTTCGCCGGGAACGTGGCGCTCACCCTGGGCGCCAGGGGTGGGGTCTACCTGGGCGGCGGAGTGCTGCCCCGTATCGTGGAACGGGTGCGGACCAGCGGCTTCCGTGCCCGGTTCGTCGGCAACCCCGACATGCCCGGGTACCTGGAGGCGATCTCCACCACGCTGATCGTCGCGTCCCAGCCGGCGCTCACCGGCGCGGCCGCCTGGCTGCGCGGGCGGGCCACCACCGAACTCGTGGGCTGAGGCCCACCCTGATCACCACTAGACGGCCGTGACCCCGGCCGATGAGGAGAAGACTCTGATGAGCTTGCTCGACCTCGCCCCCGTGATCCCCGTCGTGGTGATCGACGACGTGGCGACCGCCGTGCCGATGGCCGAGGCTCTCGTGGCGGGCGGGCTGCCCGTCATCGAGGTGACGCTGCGCACGCCGGCCGCGCTCGGAGCGATCGAGCGGATCGCCGCGGAGGTGCCCGGGGCCACGGTCGGCGCGGGCACGATCCGCACCACCGCCGACATCTCGGCGGCCGTGGCGGCCGGTTCCCGCTTCCTGGTCTCGCCGGGCACGACGCTGTCGCTGGTGGAGGCGCTGGAGTCCAGCGGCGTGCCGTACCTGCCGGGCGCGGCCACCGTCTCGGAGGTCATGGCGCTGGCCGAGCGCGGCATCAAGGAGCTGAAGTTCTTCCCGGCGGAGGCGGCGGGCGGCGTCCCTTACCTGAAGTCGCTGGCCGGGCCGCTGCCGGACGTGCGTTTCTGCCCGACCGGCGGGATCCGGGCCGAGAGCGCCGCCGACTACCTGCGGCTGCCGAACGTGGGCTGCGTGGGCGGAAGCTGGCTCACCCCCGCCGACGCGCTGGCGGCGGGCGACTGGGCCCGCGTGGAGAAGCTCGCCGCCGCCGCGGCGGCTCTGCCCCGGTAGTTCTTCGGGCCGCCGCCTCGGCGGCGGCCCTGTGCTTTTCTGCGTCCGGTGGGCTTCGGCGTCCCGCGCCCTCTCTGGGACAGGTGTACGGTCCGTGCGGGCACACGTCGCCCTGAGCGGTGACGCTCAGCCCGGACCCCCAGTACGCGCGCACTCCCCGACGGGCCCCACATGGATGTGACGACCGATCCCGGCGCCACCCACCGACCATCCACGTCGGCACGCGCCACCCACCGACCGACCGTCCGCGTCCGGCAGGCGCTCCCACCGACCGTCTGCGTCCCGCAGGCGCTCCCACCGACCGTCTGCGTCCCGCAGGCCCCGCACCCGGCTCTGGCGCCGCCTCGGCAGGCGTTGCAGCCGGGGTCGGCGTCGTGGCAGAGCGCTCCGCCGCCCGCTGCACGCAGGCGATGTACACCGCCGGGCGCTCGCACCGACGGTCCGTCCCACCGGTGAACCGGCAACAGAAGCACGCGTCAACAGCGCAGCGCCGTACCCTGCACCCGCGCGCCCTGTACCCGTGCACCTGCCCGCCCTCCCGCCGCGGACGACGCCGTCGGCGCGACGGCAGTCGGCCAGGAACGCTGCCTGGCCGCACCCAACGGCCGCGCTGTCCCGGCAACGACGGCCGGTGAACCCGGCCTCCTCGCAGGCTTCATGGACAGCCCGCCGCCGCCCGGACCGCCCAAGGTTGGAGAGGCCCGCGCAGCACCCCAGCAACTCCGGCGGCCGCTGCAGCGCATATGGGGGCCGCCGTGGGCGCGCTTTCACCCATGTCCCCATCGAGCCGTATGCCGGCCAGCGAGATCCCCGATCATCCAGCAACGCCACCTCGGCAAGGGCGTGGACCCGCAGAGTCATCCTGACGCCCTCCCTCGAAATCCCCTCTAAGCAGCCGACGCACAGTCGCCGGGCGACCGGCGGGCGGGCGCATATGCCGCAACTCTGGACCTATATCCCAAAACACCCGCTGAAGTGGCACTTTCCGGGCACCCAGAGATCATCAGCCTGCTCCGAACCCGGTATTCGGACGCCCGACGGCGGGGTAGGGCAAGGAATGCCAAGCCGTAGCCCCGGGAAGCCCCATCCGCTCCTCGGAGAGCGAAAGGGAGCATCATGCCGCTGGAAACGGCCCGTCAGGAACACCTCACGCGCCCGGTGACGCCGATCGGGAGCCTGGAGCGGGGCATCGACATCCTCCTCGCGCTGAGCGCCGCACACCGGCCGGTCAGCCTGGCCCAGCTCAGCCGGAGCACGGGCCTGCCCAAGTCCACGGCCCACCGGATTTTGGGCGTGTTGTGCGCACGCGAGCTGGCCCGGCGGGTGAGCACCGGTTACCTGCCCGGACGGCAACTGGAGACGATGGCCGGCATCGCCCGCAACCGCATCCCCGGGTCGCGGCGGGTGGTGCTGCCGTACCTGCTCTGCCTGCAGGAGACCACCCGCCAGACCGTCAACCTGGCCGTGCCCGCCGGCCTGGAGGCCCGCTACGTCGAGCGCCTCTACGGCCACGACCGCGTCCGCTCCCGCTCCGACGGCACCGACCTCGCACCACTGCACTGCACGGCGACCGGCAAGGCGCTGCTGGCCTTCGACACCGGGCTGCGCGAGGAAGTCCTTGGGCGGGGCGGCTTCGAACGGCTGACCAGCCGCACGATCACCGGCGTGGCCACACTGGAGCGCGAGCTGGCCCAGGTCCGCCGGTACGGCGTGGCCTACGCCCAGGAGGAGTACACCGAGGGCGTGTCGTGCGTCGCCGCGCCGGTGTTCGGGCCGGGCGGCGGCGTGTGCATGTCGGTGGGGGTGGCTGCGCCGGGCCCGTCCGCGCCGCTGGCCCGGCTGGGCCTCACCGTACGCGGCGCCGCGCAGGCGATCTCGGCCGCGCTGGTGGTGGCCTGAGGTGTTCCGGCTCCTGGAACGCTCCAAGGGGCGCGGCCCGAAAACGTTCCGCCCACCGAGACCCCCGCTTGCGCCCCCGCCGGACGGACGATCGCATGACCCCATGGATTTCCTTCCCATTCCGGCCACCGAAAAGGCGCCCACGGCCCGTCCAGCTCAATCCCGGACAAACCCAGGCACGCGGGCGCCGGCCGAATGCGGGGAGACCCGGACAACACTGGCCACACGGAGCTCGACCGGAAACGGGCAGGCCCCGACAACCCCAGGCACGCGACGGCAGACCGGAAACGGGCAGACCCGAACGCCCCCGGCCACGCGGAAGCCGACCGGAAGCGGGCAGGCCAGAACGATCCTGGGCACATGGAGGCCGACCGGAGACCGCGAGGCCCGGACCATCCGCGACAGGCGAGGGCCGGCCGCAGGCGGGGAGGCCACGCGTGCCTAGAGGCCTGCACAGGGCCACCGTGCTGGAGAGCCTGCGCCTGGCCGGCGCGCTCCTGCCGCCGGGCACGCCGCACGCGACGGCCGGCCTCGACCTGCTGCGCTCCCGCTCCCTGCTGACCGGCCTGCACGTCCGGTACGGCGGCCGTCCGGTGCTCGTCCGCGGCCCGCGCCGTACGGCCCTGGTGGTGCTCTCCCAGCGGGACGCCGAACGCGTGCTGTCGCAGCCCGCCTTCGTCCCCACCGTGCGCGAACGGGCCGCCGGCCTGCCCTACGACGTGCTGCGGCCGGCGTTCGCGGAGGTGGCCCGGCAGGAGGCGGCCGCGCTGACGGACGGCGTCATCGACTACGCCCGCCTGGAGTCGTGCTGGCAGCGGGTGGCGCGGCGGTGCGTCTACGGCGCCGGCGCGGCCGGCGACGAGGAGCTGAGCGCCCTGCTCGCCCAGGTCAGACGGGCAGGCAGAGGCCGGGCCAGACGCCGCCAGGAGATCCTGTCCGGCCGCTACGACGCCCGCATCCTCGACCACCTGCGCCGAGCCGAGCCCGGCACCCTCGCCGGCCTGCTCGCCGAGACCAGCGGCCCGGAGGCGCGCGGCCTGCGGCAGGCGGCGTTCTGGCTGCTCGGCTTCAGCGTGACCGCCGCCAGCCTCATGCGCACCCTCGCGCTGCTGGCCACCTACCCCGTCCAGCGCAAGTGCGCCCGCGCCGACCCCGACTACCTGCGCGCCTGCCTGCGCGAGGGCCTGCGCCTGTGGCCGCCGGTCCCGGCCCTGTCCCGCCTCACCGTCGAGGAGACCGACTGGTACGGCGTCGCGGTGCCCGCCGGCACCCACGTGATCCTGCCGTTCGCCCCCCACCAGCGCAGCCCCCGCCTGCACTATGCCGACTCCTTCGCCCCCGAGATCTGGCTCGACGGCACCGCCGCCGGCGAATGGTGGGCCCTGCCGCGCTGCGACGGCGTGCACCTGATGCTCGGCGTCGGCACGGCGTTCCTGGGCGGGATCCTGGCCTCGTCCCGCCCGAAGGCGACCGGCCGGCCGCTGTCCCCGCACCGCCCGCTGCCCCAGACGCTCAACGCCGCCCGCCTGCGGGTGACGATGCGACCGCTGAAGCGGCGTCCAGGCCAGAGCTGACCGGGCTTCGTCGCCACCGGGCCGCGGCTTCTCCGTTAGAGTCTGGGGTGGAAAAAGGCGTACCGGCGGAAGAAACGGTTCGGTTTGCGACGGGATGACGACGGCGAGAGGACGGCGACCGTGGGGCGCTCGGCAGGCACTCCGCTGAAGCCTGAGGATCCGCCGGCGATCGGCCCCTACGAGCTGTTGAGCCGTCTCGGCTCGGGGGGCATGGGCACCGTCTACCTCGCCAGGGGCGCCGACGGGGTCAAGGTCGCGCTCAAGGCCATCAGACGAGACTTCACGGCCGACCCGGTCTACCGGGCGCGTTTCCACGAAGAGGTGTCCAACGCGCGCAAGGTGGCCTCGTTCTGCACCGCGCGGGTGCTCGACCACGGCGAGGACCGCGGGGTGCTCTACCTGGTCACCGAGTACATCGACGGCATCTCGCTCGAAGACCAGCTGATCGAGCACGGCGCGCTGCCGCCGTCGGTGCTGCACTCGGCGGCCGTGGGCGTGGCGGCGGCGCTGACCGCCATCCACGCCGCGGGGCTGGTTCACCGCGACCTCAAGCCGGCCAACGTCATGCTGACGCTGGCCGGGCCGCGAGTGATCGACTTCGGCCTGGCGCGCTCCACGCACGTCGAGTCCCGGCACACGAACGCCGGCATGGTGATGGGCACGCCCGGATGGATCGCTCCCGAGCAGGTCTTCGAGGGTCACACCAGCCCGGCCGGCGACGTGTTCGCCTGGGGCTCGCTGATCGCGTACGCGGGCCTCGGCGGGCACCCGTTCGGCGAGGGGGACGCGTACGTGATGGCCGCGCGGGCCCGTACCGCGCCGCCGGACCTGCGCGGCCTGCCCGCCCCCCTGGACCGCCTGGTCGCCGCGGCCATCCACCCCGACCCCGCGCGCCGGCCCGCGGCCAAGCAGCTCCTGCTGGAACTGGTGGGCGCGGCCGACGAGCCCGCAGCCCAGCTGGCGGCCACCGAACACCTGACGAACGCCTGGAACCCCTCGGAGTTCCGCCCCCTCGGCCACACGCCCCCACCTGCCGACCGCACCGGCCCCCCGCACCCGCCGTCACCAGCGGAACGGACCGGCCCTCCGCCCCAGCCCTCGCCGGCGGAACGCACGGGCCCTCCGCACCAGCCCTCGCCGCCGGAACGCACGGGCTCCCCCCACCTGCTTCCTCCTGCGGAACGCACGGGGCCGCGCCCTCCGATGCCCCCCGCGTCGGGCTCTCGCCCCCCGATGCCCCCGTCCCCCGACCGGACGGGGTCCCGCTCCCCCATGCCCCCCGCGGCCGAACGCACGGGCTCCGCCGTTCCCATGCCACTCACACCCGAACGCGCGGCATCCCACCCTCCGCTGCCACGCGGGTCCGAACGCGCGGGGGCGGGCTCCGCGATGCCGCCTTCCGCCGAGCGCACGGGCCCGCGCCCACCGCACCCGCCCTCCCCCGCCGAACGCACGCCGCACCCGTCCTCCCCGGCCGAACGCACGGGCCCCCGCCCGCCCATGCCCGCACCCACGGAGCGCCCGGCACCTCGCGCGCCACAGATGCCGCCCCCCGTGGACCGGACCGGAAACATCCCGCTCCCCCACCACCAGACCACCGGCCAGGGCCCCCTACCGCCGAACACCACGGGCCAGGGCCCCCTACCGCCGCACAACACCACGGGCCAGGGCCCGCTGCCCGGGTACACGCCTCCGCGCCGCAAGCGCGGTGTGTTCACCGGCTGCATGACCGCGCTGGTGATCGTGATCGTCCTGTTCGTGTTGGTCCTTGCCACCCTGGCCTGGATCTTCCGCTCCCCCGCCATAGGCGAGGAGGGCCCGGTACAGGACGGAAAGCTGCGCTTCGCGGTAACCGGCACAAAGTGCCCCAAACCCGCAAAGTCGGCCTCCCGTCGCACCTGTCAGGTAACGGTGAAGGTGAACAACGTCGGCCCCGACGCCCGCGTCCTCTACCCCGGCCAGCAGAAGTTGATCGACGAGGACGAGGCCCTGCACGGCGGCAGCAAGCTCCTGGACAAGAGTGGCACCGAGATCACCCCGATCCGCATCGCCCCCGGCCAGTCCTTCACCGGCACGCTGGTGTTCGACCTGCCGAGAAGCGCCGAGCCGGCGGGCCTCGAAGTACACGACTCAGGTCTGAGCGCCGGAGCCCGAGTAGCCCTGGGCTAACCAGCGACTCAGACCTGAACGCCACAACAGCCAGCCCAGGGCGAACCAGCCGCTCAGGCGTGAGCCCAGAGCCCGAATCGCCCTGGGCAACCGGGCGGCTTGGACCTGAACGCCAAAGCATGACCAGCCCTGAGCTAACCAGCCGAACAGACATGCCCCTCAGAGCCCGAGCAGCCACAGCCAACCAGCAACTCAGACCTTGAGCGGCAGAGCACAAACGGCCCTGAACCAACCAGCACCCCAGGCATGAGCCGCAAGGCCAGAGCAGCCGTGCGCCAACCAAGAACCAACCCCCACATCCCAGCAAAACGCCCCCTCTGGACCGCCCCCATCACCATCCCGTACAGACCAGCAGCCCCACGCCAGCCCTCTCCATCGGGGCCCTGATCTATTGGCGGCGAGATGGCGACGTCACTCGAAATGCGGGACTCCGGACAAGAAAGCCCGGCCCGCGACAAGGGCACCGCCCGTTCCAACGCCGCCCATGCCCTGCCCCCTCAGAACCCCTGCTCCGGCGACACCACTCCTTCCATCGGGGCGCCGTCGGCGAAGTGGCGCACGTTCGCGGCCACGCGTTCGGCCAGACCGCGCCAATAGGACGACGGTGGATTCGCCGTATGCGGCGTGATCAGCACGTTCTCCATGCGCCACAGCGGGTGTCCGGACGGCAGCGGCTCCGGGTCGGTGACGTCCAGCGCGGCACCACCGATCCGTCCCTCGCGCAGCGCCGTCACCAGGTCGTCTGTCACGACGAGTGCGCCCCGGGCGATGTTGACCAGCCAGGCGTCCGTACGCATCAGGTCAAGCTCGGGAGCACCGATCATGCCCTTGGTGCTCGGCGTGGTCGCAGCGGCGAGGACGACGTACGCGGCCTCCGGCAGCGCCTCCCGGTAACGGTCACGGGGCAGGATCCGGTGTGCACCGGGCGCCCGGCCGCTGTCGGTGACCGCGATCACCGGACAGCCGAACGGCTCCAGCATCCTGATGAGCGTCCGCCCGATGCCTCCACAGCCGATGATCGCCACTGTCGAGCCGGCGAACTCCCTCGACTCGTTCCTCCCCCACTCGGTGGCCCTGGCCAGCCGCGGCAGGTTGCGGGCCGCGGCCAGCATGAGCGCGAGCGCGTGCTCGGCGACGGGGACGCCGTAGGAGCCGGTGGCGGCGGTGAAGACGGGCTCCTCAGTGATCACTCCGGCTTCGGCGTACCGCTCGACCCCCGCCGCGGGCAGCTGCACCCACCGGATGCCGGAATGGATCATGGACCGCAGTTCCTCGGGCCCACCACGCCCGCAGTAGACGATCGCCTCCGCCTTCTCCAGCGGCACGACGCTGCCGCCCGACCGCCGTACGGCCTCGACCAACATGGGAACCGGCTCAGGGCCGACGTGAACGGCGACGCTCATCGGGGAACCTCCGTGACGTGCTCTCGGCCGCCTGCCAGGATCTGCTCGACCTCGGCGCGGGCCCGTCCGACGATGTCCGCGGCGGCCCGCGCCGCCTCGGCTGGCCGCCCGGCGGCGACCGCTTCGGCGATCTCGTGGTGGAGTCCGATGGCGGTCGTCTCCAGGCGTTCGGGCAGGACCAGCAGCTCCCGCCTGGCTTCGAGCAGCACGTCGGTCACCTCGGCGAGCTGGGCGAACATGCCGTTGCCCGACGCGGTCAGCAGCACCCGGTGGAAAGCGGCGTCTGCCGTGAGGTAGGCCTGGCTGTCCCCCTCACGGGCGGCGGCGTCCATGGCGCGGGCGTGGGCGGCGAGCTCGTCCCGCACGCGGGGGTCGGGCCTGGACGCGGCGAGCGCGGCGGCGGCAGGCTCGACCGCGACGCGCAGCTCGGCCAGCTCACGCAGCTGCGCCTCACGCCCCGGCGAGGCCAGCCGCCAGCGGATCACCTGGGGATCATAGAGGTTCCAGGCGCTCATCGGCCGTACGGTGACCCCGACGCGAGGGCGGCTGGTGACCACGCGCTTCGACTCCAGCACGCGGACGGCCTCCCGCGCGACGGTCCGCGAAACCCCGTACCGCTCCTGGACGTCCTCCAGGCGCAGCACCTGCCCCGCACGGAGCTCCCCGCCCGCCAGCGACCTGCCGACCGCGTCGAGCACCTGCCCGTGCAGGCCGCGTAGTGTCTCCACGCTCATCGGGCCCCCGCCAGCCCGGCCAGCAGCGCCGCAACCCGTTCGACCGCGGCATCCGGGCCGCCCGAGGTCAGCGCCGAGCCCATGCCGCAGGCCACGGCGCCGGCCGCGATCCACTCGGGCGCATCGTCCACGGTCACGCCGCCGGTGGGGATCGCGGGCGCCTGCGGAAGGGCAGCCCGCACGTCCCGCAGCCAGGCGGGTGAAACGCCCGACGCCGGAAAGATCTTGACCGCGTCCGCCCCCTCCTCCAGGGCCCGAACGATCTCGGTCGGGGTCGCCACGCCCGGGAAGACCGGCACGCCGTAGCGGTGCCCGGCGCGGATCACCTCAGGGTGCAGGCTGGGTGAGACCAGGAAGCGCGCGCCGGCCTCCACGGCGGCCCTGGCGGCGGCCGCGTCGAGGACGGTCCCCGCCCCGACCAGCGCGTCGGGCCGCTGCTCGGCGAGCCTCGCCACGGCGCTGAGGGCGCGGGGCGTGGTGAGCGCGACCTCGACGGCACGCAACCCGGCATCCAGCACGGCCTCGGCCGACGTCAGCGCCGCCTCCGGCGTAGCGGCCCTGACGATGCCGAACACCCGTTGCTCCGTGACAGCCTGGACGATCTCCCAGCGGTACATGACTTCCTTCCTTATCGATCGCCCCTTTGGCGGCGGAGAATCTTCGGCTGGTTCGCGGGCTATCGATGGACCGTTTCGGTGTGCCCCGTGAAGGCGGCCAAGACACGATCGAGGCCCGCCCGGTCCGGAAGGCCGTCGGTGTCGGCTGCGCACTGGACGACGAGTGCCGCCACCGCCGCCGCCTCACGCAGGCACACCTCGTACGGCTCACCGCGCAACATCCCCGACAGGAACCCGGCGGCGAAGCCGTCCCCGGCTCCGACGGGATCGTTCACCGGCACCGTGAACGCCTCCTGCCGCAGCCCTGCGCACGTGGCGGACTTGTCCCGGTGCTTGACCACGGTCAGGCCGGGCAGCGTCGCCGGGTCGACGTGGAGGAGGTCGAGTTCGTCCTCACCGGCCAGCACCACGTCCGCCCTGGCCAGGAGCGGCGCCACCCGCTCGCGCCACGCCGCGGGATCACCCAGCTTGTATCGGACATTCGGGTCGATGGAGACGAGCGCTCCAGTCTGCCGGGCCAGCTCCAGCAGCCGCAGGGTCGCCAGGTGGGCCGAGTCCGACAACATCGGAGTGATGCCCGTGACGTGGACGATCTTCGCACCGCTCACCATCTCCGGCGTCAGCTCCTCCGGCCCCAGCCTGGACGCGGCGGCCCCGGAACGGTAGTACTGCACGTCGATGGCACGGAAGGGATGACTGTCGCGCACCAGCAGCCCGGTCGGCGCATCGGGGTCGATGACCGCGTGCCGGGTGTCGACACCCTCGGCTCTGAGCATGGACAGGACCGCCCGGCCCGCCGGGTCGGCGCCGACCCGGCCGAGCCAGCGCACGTCATGGCCCAGTCTGGCAAGCCCCGCGGCCACGTTCGACTCCGCGCCCGCGATGGAGCGGCGGAAGACCGTGGCACGCTCCAACGGGATGCCGGGCTCGGCCAGCATCAGGAGCATGGCCTCACCGCACACCACGACGCTCATGACTCGCCCATCTCCTGTCGTCTCGGATCCGTCAACGGTGCTATCACGTCATGCAGGACAAGAGAAGGATCGATCAGGTCGCCCGGTAGGCGGAGGGCTGGGAGATGTCGACCCTGGACCGGTCGGGCAGAGCCAGCACGGCGGCGAACCCGACCACCGCAGCGACGATCATGAAGATCGCTATCGCCTGCCAGCCGTAGTCGTGCAACAACCAGGTCGCGATCAGCGGCGCGGGGCCGCCGGCGATGATCGAGGCGAGCTGATAGCCGAGACCCGCGCCGCCGTACCTGAGGCTGGTCGGGAAGCTCTCGGCGATGAGCGAGGCCTGCGGGCCGTACTCCATGGCGTGCTGGATCTGCGTGATCATGATCGTGAGGAAGACCACCAGCACGACGCCGGTGTTGAGCAGCACGAAGTAGGGGAACGCCACCACCGCCAGCAGCGCTGCGCCGGTCGCGTAGACGAGCCGGCGGCCGATGCGGTCGCTCAGGTGCCCGAAGAACGGGATCGCGACCAACTCCACCGCCGCCGCGCAGGTCACTGCCGACAGCGCGATCGTCCGCGACAGGCCGAGTTGCTGGGTCACGTACGTGATGGCGAACGTCGTGTAGAGGTAGAACGGCATCTGCTCCGACACCCGCAGCAACGCGCTGAGCACGACCTCCTTCGGATGCCTGCGCAGCACCTCGACGACCGGGAGCCTGACCACCTGCCGCCGTTCCAGCACCCGGGCGAACATCGGGGTCTCCAGCACCTTCAGCCGCACCCACAGCCCGACCGCCACCAGCGCCAGGCTGGCCAGGAACGGCACCCGCCAACCCCAGTCCTTGAAGGTGTCGCCCGTCGTGGCGGCCAGCAGCGACATCGCGCCGGTGCCGAGGATCAGCCCGATGGGCACGCCCACCTGCGGCCAGCTCGCCATGAGCCCCCGCCTGCGCTGGTCGCCCCACTCCATCGACAGCAGCACCGACCCGCTCCACTCGCCGCCCACCGCGATGCCCTGCAGGACGCGCAGGACCACCAGGATGATCGGCGCGGCAATGCCGATGCTGTCGGTGCCCGGCAGCACGCCGATGAGAGCACTGGCCACGCCCATCGTCAGAAGGGTGACGATGAGTGTCGCCTTCCTGCCGATGCGGTCGCCCCAATGCCCGAAGATCGCCGCCCCCACAGGCCGGGCCGCGAACCCCACGGCGTTGGTCGCGAAGGCCGCGAGGGTGCCCGCGTACGGCGTGGACTGCGGGAAGAAGACCTCGGCGAAGACGACTGCAGCGGCCGTGTTGTAGAGGAAGAAGTCGTACCACTCGATCGCGGTTCCGACCACGCTGGCCGTCGCGGCCTTGCGCACCTGTGCTCTGTGCTCGACGGTCGTAAATGTGCTGCTGCTCTCGGTCACGCTGCACCTCGAAGGCGTCCCTGGGCCGCATCCGCGCCAACGGGTGTGTTACCCCGCACCCGCGCCTCGAACCACCTCCGGCTTCCTCCCCCGACGGGAACCCTCCGGCCATGGTCACGCCTCCCCTCATCAGGACGTCCCTCCCTCTGGCATCCACCCGGCTGGATGCGGAGCCGAGCAGAACTCTAACACTCGTTAACTTCTGCGGCTACCGACTTCACCGGACGGCCACATGGCGAGAGGGCGTGCCACACAGGCGGTCAAGCAGGGGATTCGCCTTCATCGCTCGGGTCCGGCAAGCCGGCGAGGACGGCGTCGAGCGCGAACTTGAAGTGTTCGACCTGATCGGCCCGCAGGCGGGCGGCCTCGACCGCGTGATAGTGCGGATACCTGTCGGCGGGCAGCTCGGTCCAGTCCCTCGCGGCGGCCTCGTGCAGGACGAGATGCCCGACGCACACGCGCAGCACCGCGCCCTTCACGTGATCCGCCTGGTCAGGAGGGAAACCAGCATCCAGGAGGATGCCGAAGATGGCCTCGTGGAGACTCATCACGGGCGCGCGTCGCGCGTAAGTGGTGATGGACCAGACCGAGGCTCTGGGGTGCTCCAGCGATTGCCTGACCATCGAGGCCATGAGCCCGCGCAGCTGATCCTTCCATCCCCCTTCACGAGGGGCCTGAGAGACGATCTTGCTGCACACCTCGTCCACGATGGCCTCCAGCAGCGACTCGCGCCCGTCGAAGTAGTGATAGATCGCCGTCGCCGTCACATCGAGACGTTTGGCCAGCTTACGCATGCTGATCCCGTGGGCGCCGTCGGCCTCGAGGACCTCCAGGCCGGCTTCCAGGATCTTGTGACGGGTGAGCATCAGAATTGACCTCGCGCTTAACACATGTTAGAAATCTAACGGCCGTTAACTCCGGACAGCTTATCCGAGGGGAGAGGATCCTTGGCTGCCGTCCCTACGTGCCGTCCAGTCATCCATCAACGATCAGCCGCTCACCGGGAGACACCCCCGTGTCCACGACCTCCGAAGTGAAAGCGCCGGTGACGGCTCCGCGCCGCCCCAGACGCCGGCTCCTGATTCGAGCCCTGCTTGTGCTCCTCCTGCTCCTGGTTCTCGCGGTGGCCGGCGCGGTCTACGCGGTGAACCGGGGCGGAGCCCCGCAGACAGCCGCCCACTTGGGCTCCGAGCCCCAGCTCGGGGAACGCGAGACGTTCCCCATCCCCAAGGTCAACGCCCCCGACGTGGTCGGCTGGCCTTCCGGCAGAGCGCCGAAGGCACCGGCCGGGTTCATGGTCACCCGGTTCGCGGGTGAGTTGGAACATCCCCGCTGGCTGTACGAGTTGCCGAACGGCGACGTGCTCGTGGCGGAGTCGGCCACCCTGCCCAAGGACCCGGAGTCCCCGATCATGGGGCTGTTCTACTGGCTGCGTCGCAACGACGGCTCGACCACCGAACGCAGCGCCAACCGGATCACGCTGCTGCGCGACACCGACGGCGACGGCGTGGCCGACTTCCGCAGCGTGTTCCTGGAAAACCTCGACCAGCCGTTCGGGATGGCGCTGTTGGGCGCGTCCGCGCCGTACTTGCTCGGCCCGGCGGCCCCGAACGGCACCCAGGCGGCCTTCTACGTCGCGAGCACGGACGGCGTCTGGCGCTTTCCGTACAGGCTGGGTGAAACCCGTGTCACCGCTCCCGGGAAGAAGATCCTCGACCTTCCGGCCGGCGGCTACAACAACCACTGGACCCGTAATCTCTTCGCCGCCCCTGACGGCACCAAGCTGTATGTGACGGTCGGCTCGTCCAGCAACGCGGGCGAACATGGCCTGAATGCCGAACGACGGCGCGCCGCCATCCTGGAGATCAACCCTGACGGCAGCGGCGAGCGCATCCTGGCCTCCGGCATCAGAAACCCCAATGGCCTGGCCCTCGAACCACAGTCCAGAACACTCTGGACAGTCGTCAACGAACGCGACCTCCTGGGCGACGACGCCGCACCTGATTACTTCACACGTGTACGCCCTGGTGACTTCTACGGCTGGCCGTGGAGTTACTGGGGGCAGCACGTAGACGAGCGGGTCCAGCCACGGCGTCCCGAGATGGTGGCTCGCGCGCTCCGCCCCGACTACGCCCTCGGCGCTCACACGGCTCCCCTCGGTCTGGCCTTCTCCGAGAGCCCCACGTTCCCCGAGTCCTACCGTGGCGGCGCCTTCATCACCGAACACGGCTCCTGGAACCGCGGCGATCCGGTCGGCTACAAGGTCGTGTACGTCCCCTTCAAGAACGGCATGCCCAACGGCAAGCCCCAGGACTTCCTGACCGGCTTCAAGCCGGCCCCGGACGAGAGCACCACCTATGGCCGGCCGGTCGGCGTGATCACGGGCAAGAGCGGCCGCCTCCTGGTCGCGGACGACGCAGGAAACACGGTCTGGCACATCACGCCCCGATCGTGACCCCAGGCCAGGCCAAATCGGAAGACAGGAGCGGTGGTGGGTTCACGTCCGGGGAAGGAGAGCGCGTTGCCAGCACTTCGCTGTCAGGCCGAGTTCCGTGAAGAGCTCCGTCGCTCTGCGCGCGTCGCCGGCGTCGTCGCTGATGCGGGCCCGCAGGGACAACGCCAGGCCCTCGTGCAGGCGATACCCGGCGGCGCGGGCCAGCGCCAGGGCGAGCCCGGCGTGGCGGAGCGCTGTTTCGTGTGCGCCGCGCAGGCGCTCGCCGGCGGCGAGGCCGAACAGCGCCTTCGTCTCCGGGTAACGGTTGCCCGCCGCCCTGGCCAGCTCCAGCGCCCGCATGTGGTGGTCGAGCGCGGCGTCCACGTCGCCGAGCGCGAGGTGCACGAGGCCGAGGGTGTGCAAGGTGTCGGCGACGAGCCTGCGGTGTCCGGTCTGGTGGGAGGCGTCGAGTGCCGTGGCGGCCAGCTTGAGCGCCTGATCGAGGTTGCCGGCGTCACGCTCGACCGCAGCCAGGTTGCGCAGCGTGTCCGCCTCGTTGCCGCGGTTGCCCACCTCCCGGTGCAGGTCCAGCGCGGACAAGAGGGTGTCACGGGCGTCGGGCAGCCGGTCCAGCCCATGCAGGACCTCGCCCATGATCGCCAGGCCGTTCGCCTCGCTGGCCCGGTGCTCCAGCTCGCGGCACAGGGCCAGCGAGCGGTTCAAGCTGGCCTCGGCGTCGTGGAGGCGTCCCATCTCCAGGTAGAGGCAGCCGAGGTTGCCCAGGTTGACGGCCTGGGCCGGGGTGTGGGCGATGGCCTCGTTCAGCGTGAGGGCGCGTTCGAGGTGATCGACGGCCTCGCGCAGCATGCCCAGGTCGGCGTACGTGGCGCCGGCGTTGCACAGGGCTGCGGTGAGCGCCTCGTGCCAGCCGGTCTCCTCCGCCAGGCGCATGGCCTCCGCGTAGTGGTCGAGCGCCTGCTGCTGGCGTCCCTGGAAACCGTTCAGCCCGGCCAGGCTGAGCAGCAGCGCGACCTGTGCCCGCGGCTCGCCCGCTGCTCTGGCCGCCGCCAGCCCGGTGTTGCCCATCGTGCGCCACTCCGCCACCTGGTGACGCATGAAGAAGTAGCCGCGCAGGGTGTCGGCGATGAGCCAGGCCGCCTCGTACGGGCCGTGCTCGGCGGTATGGGTCACCGTGGCGAGCAGGTTGGGCAGTTCGGCGTCCAGCCAGCCGGAGGCGGCGGCGTGGTCAAGGAAGCGCTCGGCGGCGGGCGCGACGGGCAACCGCAGGAACTGCGGGTAGAGGGTGCGTGCCGCGGCGTCGGCCTGGTCGAGGTAGTGGCGGTGCAACCGGAGCAGCTCGGCGTGCTCGTCTCGCGCGTACTCGGCGGCGCACAGCCTCAGCAGGTCATGTTGGGCGAACCGGCCGGACAGGTACTCCTCCAGCAGGCTCGCCGCACGCAGGACGGTCGCCAGCTTCTCGGCCTCCTCCTCGGTGGTCCCCAGGAGCGCGGCCATGGCGGGGACGGTGATGTCAGGGCCGGGGATGAGGCCGAGAAGCCGGAACAGGCGTTGCGCAGCCGGCGGGAGCGCGGCGTAGGAGAAGTGGAACGCGGTCCGCACGGCCGATTCGACGTCGCCGGGGATCTGGAGCGCGTCCAGCCGGTTGCCCGCGCGCAACCGCTGCACATAGCGGGCTATGGGGCGGGTGGGCGAGTGCGCATCAGGTGGGGCGAGGGGTCGAGCTGTGGGCTCGGCCTTGTGCTCGGCGGCGGGCTGGGTGTTGCCCTCAGCGATGAGCTGGGCAGTGGGTTGGGCGTAGCACTCCAGTTCGGCCTTCGGCCCGACGGGCGGCTCGGTATTGGACTGGGCGTGAAGCTCGGCGTGGCGTGCGACCCTGGGCTGGGCCTGTGGCGGGGCGCTGGGCCCGGCGTTGGGCTGGACATGGGTTCGGTGGGTGGGCCGTGCGGTCTGCCTGGTGGCGGTGTGGGTGGCGAGCGTGCTGAGGAGGTTGGCTGCTGCGATGCGCAGGGCGAGCGGGAGGTGGGCGCACAGGGACGCCAGCTCGGACACCGCTTCGGGCTCGGCCCTGACCTGGGGGCGGCCGAGCAAGCGGCTCAGCAGGTCGCGGCACTCCCCCTCGGTGAGCGCCGGCAGCGGGAGTACCCGGGCGCCGTCGAGCGCGACCAGTCCGGCCAGGGTGTCCCTGCTCGTGATCAGCGTGGCCGGGCCCGCACCACCGGGCAGGAGCGGGCGCACCTGGCGAGGGTCCGAGGCGTTGTCCAGCACGACCAGCATCCGCTTGCCCGCCAGCATCGTGCGGTAGAGGGCGGCGGCCTCGTCGAGGTCCCCGGGGACCTGCTCGGGCGGCACGCCGAGCGCGTGCAGGAAGCGGGCGAGCGCGTCGAGAGGGCCGAGGGGATGCGCGGCGGCGTATCCGCGCAGGTTGACGTAGAGCTGGCCGTCGGGGAACCGGTCGCGGGCGCGGTGCGCCCAGTGCACGGCCAGTGCCGTCTTGCCGACACCCGCCGTACCGGTGAGGACGGCGACCACGGACGCCTCGTCCCGCCCTTCGAGGAGTCTGTCCAGGCGGCGCAGCGCGGCGGCACGGCCGGTGAAGGCCACCACGGCGGCGGGGAGTTGCGCCGGTACGGTCACCACCCGTTCCGGCGGCCGTCCTGCCGGGACCTCGGGCGGGCGGGCGAGGATGCGGTCGCGGGCTCGGCGAAGGTCGTCCCCCGGCTCCACGTCCAGTTCCTCGGCCAGCCTGGCCCGCATCTCCCCGTACAGGCGAAGGGCCGCAGCCTGCTCGCCCTGCTCGGCCAGCGCGGTCATCAGCCGGGCGGCCAGCCCCTCGTGCAACGGTTCGTCGTGCACCACCCGCCACAGCGCGGCCACCACCTCCGGCCCGGCACCAGGGGCGGCGTCGGCGTAGGCCAGTGCCGCGGCGACCCGTTTCCTGGCTGCGGCGACCGCGAGGGGGTGCTCACGCAGACGACTGGGAGAACCCGCCAGCACAGGGCCGCGCCAGCACGCGAGCGCCACGGCGAGCACGGCGTCCCAGGACGGGACCCGCCGGTCGGCTCCGGCGGGAGCCCCGTCGCCACGGCGGCGGGCGGTCAGTGCCTCAGGGGTGGTGTTGTTGATCGAAAGACCTGGTAGGAGGGCGGTCAACGCTTTCAAGGTCGCCAAGTCCAAGCGGGCGTCTGGAAGCGCGCCGGCGCGAGCGATCAAGGCCTTCAATGTCGCCGCATCCGGCGATGTAGCGGGCAGTGCACCAATACGAGCTGCCCATGCTTGTAAGGCTGCCGGATCCAGTGAGGCAGTGGGGAGCGCGTCGAGGCGGGCGGTGAGCGGCTCTGTGGTGGCGGGGTCCGGCGACGACGTGGGGTGAGGTGGCGGGCTCTGAGGCGCCTGGGTGGCAAGGTCCGAAGAGGCGTCGGACAACACATCAGGCTTCGTGGTCAACTCCTCCCAGGTTGCGGGATCCGGGGTGCTGGTGGGAAATCGGCCGGGTCGGGGTGGCGATGGCTCCCCAGCTGTGAGGTCCGGGGAGGTGGTGGAGAGGGCATCGGGATGCAGGGTTAGTGCTTCCAAGGCGGCGAAGTTCAGAGCGGCACCGCGATGGGCGGGCAGCGTCTGCAAGGCGGCAACGTTCAGAGCGGCGCCGGGGTGGGTGGTCAGTGCTTCGAAGGTGGTCAGGTCCAGGGAGGTGGTGGGGAGCGCGAGGAGGTAGCCGGAGGGCGTCCGCTGGAGCGCCTCCTTGCCCAGTGCGGCGCGCAGCCGGGCCGCGTACACGTGGATGAGGTTGTCGTACGTGCGCGGCGGCCGGTCCTCCCAGAGGATGTCCACGATCTCGTCGACCGGGACCGGTTGGCCGGCGTGCAGCGCCAGCAGGCCGAGCAGGGCCCGGGGCATGGCCGCGCCGACGTCCAGCTCGATGCCTCCCCGGCGGACGGCAAGCGGGCCGAGCACGCCGATCCACGGTGGTCGCGGCGCAGCGCGTTCGAAGGCGGCCAGCAGGTCGGCCCGCTCGGGATCGGTCAAGGGCAGCGCGGCGATCAGGCGTTCCAGGGAGGCACGTTGGGGGCGGCTGACGTGTCCGCGCTCGATGTCGCGCAAGGTGCGCACGCCGATCCCGGCGCGGCTGGCCAGTTCGCGCTGGCTCAGTCCCGCCGCCATCCGTCTGCGCCGGAGCGCCTCACCGCCCGAGCTCATACGGATACCGCCGCAGTTCCCGCCTTAGATTCCACCGCGGTGCCTGCTGCGGATTCTGCCGTGAGTTCCACCGTGGTGCCCGCCTTGGTTCATTTCGTGTGCCCACCATGCTTTTCGCTGCCACATCTGCCGCGTCTTCTGCCGGTTGGCCGCCGCAGGTGCCTGGAGTGCCTGGTGGACATACTGGCAAATAGTTAAGAAGCTTGCCAGTAAATCCGAGGGGCCGGTTTTCTACGGTTCGACGCATGGACGTTCTTGCCGTCGGATGTGGCGTCGCGCTGGTCGTGGTGTTCGGGGTCGCGGTTGTGGGCAAGGCGCGGGATCTGCCCGCCTTCGCGCGGTCGCTGGAGGGCAGCCGGCTCGTGGGCCGGCGGCGGCGGGCGTGGGTCGCGGGTGGGGTGGTGGTGGCCGAGTCTGCGGTCGTCGTGCTGCTGGTGGCTCCGGGGACGACCTGGTACGGGTTCGTCCTGGCGACGGCGGTGAGCGCGATCCTCACGGGGGCTGTCGCGCTCGCCGTGGCCCGGCGTACACCCGCGCCCTGTCTGTGTTTCGGCGGACCGCCGCGTGATTTGGAGCCAGTGCACCTCGTCAGGAACGCGCTGCTCACGGGCGTGAGCGTCCTCGGGCTCGTCACCGGCGGTCCGCCTGTGCCGCCGGTGATGGCGCAGAACGTCGTCGCCGGGCTCGCCGGAGCCGTCGCGGCACTGTTGCTCATCAAGATCGACGATCTCAGGAGCGTGTTCCGATGACGTACTTGATCATTTTCGTCACCGTACTGAGCGTGCTGAACCTCCTGCTGGTGCTGGTGCTCGTCGCCCGCCTTCGCGGCGGTGGGGATGCGCACGGCGCCGGGCCCGCGCCGGGACGGATCCCGCTGCCGGTGCTCCCGCCCGGAGCGGTGCCCGCGTCGTTCGCAGCCACGACTCAGGAGGGCGAGGTCGTGGAGGCCGACGGGGTGCGTCTGGTCGGCTTCTTCAGCCCCGCGTGCTCGCTGTGCGGTGAGCGGCTGCCAGACCTTCTGGACTACGTACGCCGGGGCCGGTTCAGCAGGAACGAGGTGCTCGCGGTGCTCATCGGCGCGCCCGGCGAGGTCGAGGAGCTGGCAGCCAGGCTGCGGCCGGTGGCCATGGTGGTGGTCGAGGAGGAGGCGGAGGGGCCGGTGTGGCGCGCGTTCGGATTGCGCGGTCTGCCTGCCTTCTACCTGCTGGACGATCGCGGCGTGATCAGCGGTTCGGGCACCGAGCCGGCCGCGCTGCCCACCGCGGAGCCGGTGTGAGCCCGAACGACGGCAGCCTTGGGCAGCCGGAGACGCGGCAGGAGGCCCAGCCAGAGGAGACGCCTGGGCCTCGGGCTGAGACACAGCCGGGGCTCGCGGCAAGGCGGGGGCTCAGAGCAAGGCCAGGGTCAGGGGCGAGCTCGGAGGCCGAGGCACACCCGGAGGCCGAGGCACACCCGGAGGCCGAGGCACACCCGGAGGCCGAGGCACACCCGGAGGCCGAGGCACACCCGGAGGCCGGGGCACGCTCGGGCTCAGGAGCAGGGGTCGGGTGGAGGTCGGAGTCAGGGGCAGGCGCGGAGACCAGGTCGAGGCCAGACGCAGAAACCAGGTCGGGGCAGGGCGCGGAAACCTGGTCGGGGCCAGAGGCGAGGGCCGGGGCGGGGCCAGGCGCGAGGGTAGGGGCGAAGGCCGGGGCAGCGGCAGAGGTGCGGTCGGGGATCGGGGTGAGGGCAGGGGCAAGCCCGGGGTGGGGGGCGAGGCTGAGGACGGGGTTGAGGGCGCTTCGAGAGGCGGGGGTGGTGGCTTGGGAGGCGGGTCGGTGGTACGTCCTGCTGCAGGCTGCGCTGACCGCGGTGACGGGCACTGCGCCGGTGCTCACCGCCTGGTGCACCAAGCTCGTCCTGGACGAGGTGGCTGGGCGGGCGACGACCATGGCGGGGTTGGCTCCGTACGTCGCGGCGCTGCTGGTGTTGGCCGCGGTCGCCGGGGTGGGGCCGTACGTGATGGGCTTCGCGGAGGCTGAGTTCGAGCGGCGGGTCGGGCTGGTCGTACGGGACCGGCTCTACACGGCCGTGAACGCGCTGCCCGGTCTCGCCAGGCTGGAGGATCCCGCGTTCCAGGATCGTCTGCACCTGGCCGAGCGGGCCGGTAGTTCGGGCCCTGGCCGGGTGGTGACCAGTGCGCTCGGGCTGGCGCAGGCCGGGATCATGACTGCGGGGTTCCTGGTCACGTTGGCCGAGGTGAGCCCGGCTGTCGCGGTTCTCGTCGCCGTCGCGGCGTTGCCGTTGCTCCGCGTGCATCTGCGGCTGGGACGGGAGCAGGCCGAGGTCATGCGGAGCACGGGGCACGGGCAGCGCAGGGAGATGTTCTTCGCCCGGCTGCTGAGCATGCCGCACGCGGCCAAGGAGATCCGCCTGTTCGGGCTCGGGGACTTCTTCCGCGACCGGATGCTGACCGAGCTGAGGGCGGTCGACGCCGAGCGGCGGCGGGTGGCGGTCCGGCAGCTCCGGGGGCAGGGCGGGCAGGCGCTGTTAGCTGCCGTCATCTGGGGGGCGGGGCTGGTGTGGATCGTGGCAGAGGCGGTCGCCGGGCGGGCGTCGGTGGGCGATCTGTCGGTGTTCGTCGCGGCGGTGGCCGGGACGCAGGGTGGGCTGGCGTCCGGCGTGCGCAACCTGGCCGCCGCGCATGAGGCGTTGCTGCTCTTCGGTCACTACCGAGCTGTGCTGGACACCGTCCCTGACCTGACGCCCGCGACCGGTGCGCTGCGTGGCCTGGCGCCGCAGCGACCGGTGCCGCGAGAGCAGGAGCGAGAGCCTGAGCAGGGCATCGCAGCGCGGGATCAGGAGCAGGGCGTCACGGTTGGGGGGCGGGAGCGGGGGCCAGAGCGGGGCGTCACGGTGCAGGAGCGGGAGCGGGGCGTCGTGGTACCGGAACCTGAGCCAGGGGTCGGGCCGGAGCGGGGCGTCGCGGGGCGGGTGCGGGAACAGGGCGTCGCGGTGACGGAGCAGGGGTCGGGGGCGGAGCGGGGCGTCGCGGTGCGGGAGTGGGGGGTTGCGGGGCCGGAGGCTGTGGTGGAGCGGGGGGTTGTGGTGGAGCGGGCAGTTGTGGTGGAGCGGGGGGTTGTGGTGCGGGGGGTGTGGTTTCGGTACGGGGTTGGGCAGCCTTGGGTGTTGCGCGGTGTTGATCTCGACATTCCCGCCGGACGGTCGCTGGCGTTGGTCGGGCTCAATGGGGCGGGCAAGTCCACGCTGGTCAAGCTGCTGTGCCGGTTCTACGATCCCGAGCGCGGCGCGATTCTCTGGGACGGCGTGGACCTGCGTGAGCTCGACCCCGCCGCACTGCGCGAACGTCTGGGCGCGGTGTTCCAGGATTTCGCCGCCTACGATCTCAGCGCGGCCGAGAACATCGCGGTCGGCGATCTGCGGGCCGGGCGGGCGCGGGTGGAGGCGGCGGCCGTGCGCGCGGGCGCCGACGCGATGGTACGGGCGCTGCCACGCGGCTACGACACGCTCCTCACGAGGATGTTCTCCGACGACGAGCAGTCGGGCGTGACCCTGTCGGGCGGACAGTGGCAGCGGATCGCGCTGGCCAGGGGGTTGCTGCGGGACCGTCCCGAGCTGATGATCCTGGACGAGCCGAACGCCGGTCTCGACCCGGCCGCCGAGCACGAGGTGCACACCGTCCTGCGCGAGCATCGGGCGGGACGGACGACGCTGCTGATCTCCCACCGGCTGAGCACGGTACGCGACGCCGACACGATCGCCGTGCTGGCCGACGGGGAGATCGTCGAGCGCGGCACCCATGAGGAGCTGCTGCGGACGGGCGGCCGGTACGCCGAGCTGTTCGCGACCCAGGCCCGCGGCTACGCACCGGCAGGCGTCCAGTGATCGCCGGCCCGAGCATCCAGGCCGCCGCATCGGTGACGGCCACCTTCGACGCCACTCCGGTGACGGCCATCCTCAGCACCGCGCCGGTGACGGCGATCCTCGGCGCCACCCAGATGGCGGCCCTCCTTGGTGCCACGCCGCTGGTGGCCGTCGTCCGCGCCGTTGCGGTGGTGGTGGAGGCTGTCGTCGCCGTGGTCGGGGTCGTCGTGGCTGTCGTCGGGGGTGTCGGCGCGGTCGTGGCGGGGGGTGTGCTGGTGGTGTTGCGGGTGCGGTTCGTTGCGGTGACCGTGCGCGGGCGGAGCATGGAGCCCACGTTGTGGCACGGCGACCGGGTGCTGGTGCGCCGGTCCTCCCTGGGCGGGGTGCGTCCGGGGCGGCTCGTGGTGGTGGCCGCGGAGCCGGGGGCGTCCTGGCTGGTGAAGCGGGTGGTGGCGGTGCCGGGGGATCCGGTGCCGCGGGCCGAGGTGCCCGCGCTGGCGAACCGGCCGGAGCGCGTCGTCCCGCCCGGGCAGCTCGTCGTGCTCGGTGACAACCGGCCGATCAGCTTCGATTCCCGCAGGTTCGGCTACGTGCCCGCCCGGCAGCTCCTGGGCGTGGTCGTGGGCCATCTGCCGAAGACTCCGCGCCGGCGTCCCGCCGGGCGGTGAGGAAAGGTGAGGAAAGGACAACTGTCATGGTCAAGCTCGCTGAGCGGGTGCTCGCCCGCGTCCTTCCCCGGGCGACCGCCGACGCCGGTTGCACGTACCAGACCTGGTGCGACCACTGCGGCGGCAGCTTCTACAAGCGGATCTTCTTCTGGTCCGACTGCACGGTGACCTACACCGCCTGCAACAACCCCTGCCCCTGGAACTGACAACGCCCCGGAGGCCGGGCGGCGGTGGGCCGCCGCCCGGCCTCCGGCGGTCCGATCAGGCAGGTCCGATCGAGCAGGCCCGATCAGGCAGGTCCGATCAGGCAGGTCCGATCAGGCAGGGTCCCCGGCCGAGGACAGGCGTTTCTCGCCGGGGACGTCCCCCAGCGGGATCCCGCGGACGCTGAGCACGAACAGCACCGCGCACCCGCCCGTCAGCGCGATGTCGGCGACGTTGCCGACGAACAATCCGCCGTAGTCGATGAAGTCCACCACGTGCCCGTGGGCGAACGCGGGCGGGCGGAAGAGGCGGTCGAGCAGGTGGGAGGCGGCCCCGCCGAGCAGCGCGCCCAGCACCACGCCCCAGGCCGGCGACCGCAGCCGCCGGGACGCGTACAGGATGCCGGCGACCGCCCCCGCGGCGGCCAGGGCGAACACCCAGGTCACGCCCTCCCCCAGGGAGAACGCGGCGCCGGGGTTGAGCAGCAGCCGCAACGACAGCAGCCGCGGGATCACCGTGATCTCTTCGCCGCCGGACAACGCCGACATCGCCCAGAACTTGGACGCCTGATCGACCACGAGCACCACCGCGGCCAGCACGATCATCCACGTGCGAGGCCGCCTTCCCCGGCTGGTCTCCTGGGGGCCGCGTTCGTCCGACACTCTTGCCTCACATTCCATGGCTTCTCGCCCCGAATCTACCGAACCTGGCCGCGACCACGCTCGCTCAAAGCTGGGACGCCCTGCTGAGCAGCAGTTTCTCGGTGATCGGGGATTCGTGGGTGCCCTCGACCGTGCACGCGTGGGCTCCGGCGACCGCGCCCAGGGCGACGCACTCGGGGATCGTCCGGCCGTTCAGCAGGCCGTACAGGAAGCCGGAGACGAAGGCGTCGCCCGCGCCGTTGGTGTCGGCCACCGGGCCGGGCAGGGGCGCGGCGGGGAAGGCGTGTACGGTGGCCGACTCGCGGGTCAGGACGAGGCAGCCGTCCGCGCCCCGGGTGCAGACGACCGTGTGGGCGCGGCCTGCGGCGAGGATGTCGCGCATGGTGGCCGCGGGGTCGGCCAGCGCGGTGGCCGACAGGAACACCAAGTCGGAGCCGTAGGCGAAGTCCTTCTGGTAGTCGGCGACGCCGTCCCAGTCGTGCAGGTCGGTGGAGATGGGGACGCCGTCGAGGTCGGGGTAGACGTGGCGGCAGAAGTCCATGATCGAGATGTGCGCGTGCCTGGGCCGCGGACCGGCGTACAGCTCGCGGGGCAGCCGCTCCCCCGGCGTGACCTTGGGATCGTGCAGGGAGGTGCGCCGCCCGTCGGGGCCGACGAGCAGCACGCTGCGCCGGGTGCCCGCCTGCGCCACCCCCCACCTGCAGTCGATGTCGCGCAGGGCGTGCCTGATCAGCGCGCCCTGCGGGTCGTCGCCGACGAGGTCGGCCAAGGCGACGCCGAGCCCGAGCGCGTGGCAGCCGAGGGCGACCCCGGCCCCGGTGTTCCCGACGCGGTCGACGACGGGCGGCACGTGGTAGGTGTCCTGGTACGGCAGGGGCAGCGCGGGCACGTAGACAGTGGTGTCCACCCCGGCGCCGCCGAGGACCAGCACGTCAGGCGTCATCGGCGGGGCCGGCCTTTCACAGGGAGCGTCAGGGGATCAGCGGTTGACCAGCGGACCGGAACCGGTGGAGCCGCGCACGACCAGCTCCGGCTGGAAGATCAGCTCGACGTGCTTGGCCGGCGCGCCGCCGACCTCCTCCAGCAGCGTCTGCACGGCGGCCGAGGCCATCGCGCCGATCGGCTTGCGCACGGTGGTGAGCGGCGGGTCGGTGAACGCGATCAGCGGCGAGTCGTCGAACCCGACCACCGACACGTCGCCCGGCACCGCCAGCCCCTTCTGCCGGCAGGCGCGGATCGCCCCGAGCGCCATCAGGTCGCTCGCGCACACGATCCCGGTGCAGCCGCGGGCCAGCAGCTGCGCGGCGGCGGCCTGCCCGCCCTCGACCGAGAACAGCGAGTGGGAGATCAGGTCGTCGACGTCGGTGGCGCCGAGCAGGTGGGCCATCGCCTGCTTGTAGCCCTCGATCTTCCTGATCACCGGGACGAACCGGCGCGGCCCGAGCGCGAGCCCGACGCGTTCGTGGCCGAGGTCGACCAGGTGCTGGACGGCCAGCCGCGCCGCGAGGCGGTCGTCGGGCGAGATGAAGGGCGCGTCGATGTGCTCGCTGTAGCCGTCGACCAGCACGATCGGCAGGCCGCGGTCGATCAGGCGGGTGTAGCGGTCCATCCGGGCGGTGGTGTCGGCGTGCAGGCCGGAGACGAACACGATGCCGCTGACACCGCGGTCGACCAGCAGCTCGGTGAACTCGTCCTCGGGGGCGCCGCCGGGCAGCTGGGTGCACAGCACGGGCGTGTAGCCGTGCTGGGTCAGCGCCTTCTCGATGGCCTGCGCGAACGCCGGGAAGATCGGGTTGTCCAATTCGGGCGTGACGAGCCCGATGAGCCCGTTGCTGCGCTGCCGCAGGCGGGGCGGCCGCTCGTAGCCCATCAGGTCGAGGGCCGTCATCACCGCCTGCCGGGTGCCTGCGGAGACGCCGGGCTTGCCGTTGAGCACCCGGCTGACCGTGGCCTCACTCACCCCGGCCTGGGCGGCGATGTCGGCTAGGCGAGCGTGACCGTTCATGGAACACACTTTACTTTCCACCAGGCGGCCGAATCGGCTGCTCCGGGGACATCGGAGGCCAGCAGCAGCTCTCCCTCGACGCCGAAGTCGACGGGCGCGCCGGTCAGGTTGACGGTGCACAGCACGTCGCCGCGGGAGAAGACCAGCGTGCCGTCGGGCGAGTCGTGCCAGACCAGGTCGCCGTCCAGGGAGCGGCGCAGGCGCAGCGCGGCGCGGTAGAGCTCCAGGGTGGATCCCGTGACGCCGTCCTGGGCCTGGACGCTGAGGTCCGCCCAGTCGGCCGGGATCGGCAGCCACGGGTCGCGCCAGCCGAGCTCGCGGGTCCACGGCAGCGGGACGCGGCAGCCGTCCCGCCCGCTGTCGGGGTCGCGCAGCCGCTGCGGGTCCTGGCACACCTCCTCCGGCAGGTCGAGCACCTCGGGAAGGCCCAGCTCCTCGCCCTGGTAGACGTAGGCCGAGCCGGGCAGCGCGAGGGTCAGCAGCGCGGCGGCGCGGGCTCTGGCCAGGCTGCCGTAGCGGGTGACGTGCCGCTTGACGTCGTGGTTCGACAACACCCAGGTGGTGGGCGCGCCCACGGAGCCGGCCGTGGCGAGCGAGGAGTCGATCACCGCGCGCAGCTCGGCGGCGTCCCACGGGGTGAACAGGTAGTGGAAGTTGAAGGCCTGGTGGAGCTCGTCGGGCCGGACGTACATGGCCAGGCGCTCGGCGGTGGGCGCCCACGCCTCGGCGACGCCGATGCGCTCGCCGGGGTAGGAGTCGAGCACCCGCCGCCAGGACCGGTGGATCTCGTGCACGCCGTCGTTGTCGAAGTACGGCACCGGCTCGCGGCCGATCATCCTGGTCTGGTTCGCGTGGCCGATGTCGGGCAGGCCGGCCGGTTTGACCATGCCGTGCGCCACGTCCACGCGGAAGCCGTCCACGCCCAGGTCGAGCCAGAAGCGCAGGATCGACTCGAACTCGCCGCGCACCTCGTCGTCGTCCCAGTTGAGGTCGGGCTGGGCGGGGTCGAACAGGTGCAGGTACCACTGGCCGTCCTCGACCTGCGTCCAGGCCGGGCCGCCGAAGATGGACTCCCAGTCGTTGGGCTGGTCGCGGAAGATGTACCGATCGCGTCGCTCGCCGCGCAGCGCGGCCTGGAACCAGGCGTGCGCGGACGAGGTGTGGTTCGGCACGACGTCCACGATGACGCGCAGGCCGTGGCCGTGGGCCTCGTCGATGAGCGCCTTGGCGTCGGCCAGGGAGCCGAACAGCGGGTCGACGTCCCGGTAGTCGGCCACGTCGTAGCCGAAGTCGGCCATCGGCGAGGTGTAGAAGGGCGTCAGCCAGACGGCGTCCACCCCCAGCTCGACCAGGTACGGCAGGCGATCGCGCACGCCGATCAGGTCGCCGACGCCGTCGCCGTTGCCGTCGGCGAAACTGCGCACGTAGACCTGGTAGATCACGGCGTCACGCCACCACATGTTCATGGATCTCCCCCCGGGTTTCCCGCACCATGAAAGCCCTTGCCGCAAGTTTACGCAAGCCCTTCCATGCACCTCGTATCCGGATTTATGGGTATACGGCCGCCTAAAACCCCTGGCCGAAACCCCTGCGGATGAGATTCTTTATGTCAAGGGTGGACATCCAGCGTTAAGGCGCGATGTACTACCTCTTCAATCAGCCTCGTCACAGGTGACACGCGCGCAAGGTGTGGGCCCATGAGCTCGGTCGTTCTCGACAAAGTGACCAAGGTGTATCCGGGCGACTACCTGGCAGTCGACCGGCTGAGCCTGCAGGCCGAGGATGGCGAGTTCCTCGTCCTCCTCGGGCCTTCCGGTTGCGGCAAGTCCACGCTGTTGCGGATGATCGCCGGCCTGGAGGAGATCACGGAAGGCGACCTCTGGCTGGACGGCCAGCTCGCCAACCACCTGCCGCCGCGCGACCGCGACGTGGCCATGGTGTTCCAGAACGGCGCCCTCTACCCGCACCGGACCGTGCGCGGGAACATCGCCTTCCCCCTGGAGATCGCCAAGTCGGACCCCGCGATGGTGCGCGACCGCGTCACCGAGCTGTCGAAGGCGCTGCACATCGACGAGACGCTCGACCGCCGCCCCGGCACCCTGTCGGGCGGCCAGCGGCAGCGCGTGGCGATGGGCCGGGCGATCGTCCGGCAGCCGAAGCTGTTCCTCATGGACGAGCCGCTGTCGAACCTCGACGCCGGCATGCGCACCGAACTGCGGATGGAGATCTCCGCGCTGGTCAGGTCGCTCGGGGTCACCACGATCTACGTCACGCACGACCAGGTCGAGGCGCTCACCCTGGCCGACCGGATCGCGATCCTGAATCGCGGCGTCCTGCAGGACGTCGGCACTCCGGCCCAGATTTACAACGATCCAGCGACGGCGTTCGTGGCGGCCTTCCTCAACTCCCAGCAGTTGAACCTGCTGGCGGCCGGTGTCAGGACGCCGCAGAACCAGTACGTCATGCTCGACTTCGGCCCGCACCGGCTCACGATGCCCTGGAGCGATCCCAGGGCGTACGCGATCTCGCAGCACACGGGCGGGCAGGTGCTGGTCGGCATGCGTCCCGACGGGCTGGCGCCGGTGCCGGAGTCCTACGACGGGCCGTCGTTCTACGGGCGGGTGCGGGCGCTGGAGTACCACGGGCACGAGTGGCTGGCGTACCTGGAGTGCGGCATGCCGGCGGTGCCGGTGCCCGAGCCGCCGGACCCGCGCGCCCGTCTCAACGGCGAGCGCGCCGGCGCGGGCGGGCTGACCGGGATGGTGCGGCGGCTGTTCTCCCAGCGCGCGCCGGAGCACGAGGAGCAGGAGCAGGTCGGCCAGAACGTGGGCAGCGGCTTCCACCGCCGCTCCGACCTGATCGTCCGGCTGGGGAACCGGCCGATGTGGCGGGCCGGGGACGCGGCGAAGGTCGCGGTGGACCTGTCCCGCCTCATGATCTTCACCCTGGACGGCGCCCGCATCGACCCGCCGCGCCGCTGACGCCCGACGCGCCTCCGGCCTCGAAAGCCCTCTGACGCCCCGCCGGACCGGCGCCGCACTCAACATGCAGCGCGGGTCCGGCTTTCGCCATGCCCTGGCACCGCCACGCCTTGACCAACCGGACCCCGGTCCGTATCGTTGGCGACACTAAACGGACCGCAGTCCAGAAAGGTGTCCGCCATGTCCAGGTTGCTGCACATCTCCGCCTCCCCGCGCGGCACGGAGTCGATCTCCGCCGCCATCGCCGAGACGTTCGTCCAGGAGTACCTCGCCACCCATCCGGCCCACACCGTGGACCGCTTCGACCTCTGGGACGGCACCCTGCCCGAGTTCGGCCCCGCCGCCGCCCGCGCCAAGATGACGGTGTTCGGCGGCGGCACCCCGACAGGCGAGGAGGCCGCGGCCTGGGCCGCGGCGGTCAGGACGTTCGAGCGCTTCGACTCCTACGACCGCTACCTGTTCAGCGTGCCGATGTGGAACGCGGGCGTGCCGTACAAGCTCAAGCAGTTCATCGACGTGGTCAGCCAGCCCGCGATGATCTTCGACGTGCACCCTGAGACGGGCTACCGCGCGCTGCTGACCGGCAAGCGGGCGGCCGTCGTCTACACCAGCGCGGTGTGGGGGCCGCGGCTCGGCCCGGAGTTCGGCGCCGACCACCAGTCCACGTTCTTCGGCGACTGGCTGCGCTGGACGGGCATCGCCGACGTGCGGGAGATCCGCCACCACCCCACGCTCACCGGCTCCTACGACGCCGAGCGCAAGCAGGCCGACGAGCAGGCCCGCCGCGTCGCCAGGACCTTCTAGACCGCCGCCGCACTCCAGCGCGGACCGGCCGGGGTGTCCTCCACGGTCACGCCGCCGCGCGCCATCGCCGCGCGCAGCGCGTCCGCGACCTCGTACCGCCCCTCCCCCCGCAGCCGCGCGCGCAGGTCGAGCAGGGGCTCGACCAGGGCGCGCAGGCCGGCGGTCCCGGCGGCCTCGCCCAGCCGGGCGATCAGCAGCCGCATCAGCTCGCGGGCCTGGTCGACCCCGCCGGCGTCCTCCTCGGTGTCGGCCGCCCACGTGACGATCTCCGCCTCCAGGTCGAGCACGAGCCGCGCCGCCGCCACCAGGTCCGGCTTGCCGACCGCGTCCGTGAACAGCCGCTCGCAGGAGCGCATCGTCTCCTCCAGCGGGACGGCGGGCGCCGCGGCGGCGCGGGCGGGCCGGGGCGGCGGGACCGTCGCGGACGTGGCGCCCGCCGCCAGGTCGCGGACGGCGGCCAGGTTCGTACGGGTCCCCGCCGGCAGCACGGTCACCGCCCCCGGACGCCGTACGGTCAGGCCGCCGCGCCCGGCCACCTCCACCGCCTCCGACTCCAGGTCGATGATCAGCGCCGTGTGCTCGTCGAGCCCCAGGACGGCGGTCTCCGGCGGCAGCTCCCGCTCCATGCGCGACAGCCGCCGCTCGCCCAGGTAGCAGTAGCGGGTGTCGTGGGTGCCGCCCTCGGCGTTGTCGAAGTGCGGGATCAGCACGGCCCGCAGCCCCAGCGGCTCCAGCAGGCCGATGCCCTCGCGCCAGTGAGGCTCGGCGCCCACCTTGTAGATCTCGTAGACGGGCACGGTGGCCAGACCGGCGGTGCAGGCGGCGGCCGAGGCCAGCACGGTCACCCCCTGCCGGGAGCGCACCCGGGCCCGCAGGTCGCCGGCCACGCCGGAGGCGGCCCACCGGTCGAGCGCGTACGTGGGGCTGCCCGGCCCGGAGAACACCCAGTCCGCGCCCGCGACGGCGGTGGCCGCCTCGACCTCCAGCCCGACGCTGCGGGCGAAGTAGCGGCGGGCGCGGGCGGAGATGTCGGCGGCGTTCTCCTGGAAGGCGTAGGGCGTGTCGAGCAGCACGGCACGGGCCCCCGCGCGCAGCCCGCGGGCCACCGCCCGGTGGACCTCGACCATGGTCGGGCTCGTCTCCCCCGATCCCATGAGCACCAGCGAACCCGGCATGACCTCGGCCCCTTCCCCACCCGCCGGCGGCCGCGGGGGCCCCGGCACGTGCCCTGACCGGCCCCGGATCCGGCGAGAGGCCCGGGGAGGCCGCGCGACGGCCCGCCGGGGCCGCGCCGATGACCCGCACACCATCTTGCCCGCCGGTCGCCGGCGGCACGAGCCCGGCGACCGGATCGTGCCGGCCTATGCGGTGTGCCCCGGGCCGTCGCCCTGGCCGCCCGCGGCCGAGGCGCCCGTGACGGGGATCACGCGCGGCGCGGCGGCGGACCGCCGGGAGACCCGCCGGCCCAGCGCCTGCATCGGGCGCTCGACGTAACGGTAGGAGAGCGCGCTGACGGCCAGGACCAGCGCCAGGGCCAGCCCGGCCATCGCGAGCTGGTACGGCAGCGGCGCCCGCCGCAGGTCGCCGGTGATCTCCACGAAGTACTTCAGCAGCGGATGGTGCACCAGGTAGAGCGAGTAGCTGATCAGCCCGAGCCAGGTGAGCGCGGCGGGCAGCCGCCGCCCGCGCAGCGCCATCGCGCCCGCGAAGGTGGCCGCCGCCAGCGCGATCGTGGTCAGCCACACGTCGGCCTCGACCCACCACCAGCCGCTCTCGATCGCCCACACCGGAGCCACGGCGACCAGCGCCGCCGTCACCGCGACCGGCCACAGGCCGCCGCGCCCGCGCTCCCACCGGTGGATCGCCGTGCCCGCGAACATGACCGCGACCACGGCCGCGCCCAGCCACGGCACCCGGCTGCTCAGCAGCAGCAACGCCAGCGCCATCAGCCCGAGCACGCACGCCGCCGTCCTGCGGAACCAGCCGCCGACCACGCAGGCGAGCCCGGCGGCGAACACCGCGCACGACACGTACGCCGGCCAGCCGCCCCGCAGCACCGCCCCCGACACCACCAGCCCCACCGCCACGGACGCCCCGGCGAACAGGACGGACGCCAGCCCGCTGCGCTCGTGCGCCCCGATCAGGAACAGCGCCGTGACCAGCAGGTAGAACACCATCTCGTACGACAGCGTCCACATCGTGTCGGCCACCCCGCCCACGCTCACGACGTCGAGCAGCATGGTCGCGTGGGCCGCCACCGCGCTGCCGTCGCGCGGCACGCCCTCGCGCACCGGCACCCACCAGGACGCGGCCAGCACCAGCACGATCACGGCCAGGTAGAGCGGGTAGAGGCGGAAGGCGCGGCTGGCCCAGAAGGCCCGCACGTCGCCGTGGCGTTCCAGCGAGGTCGGGATGATGTACCCGCTGACCAGGAAGAACACCAGGATGCCGTAGACGCCGAGGCTGAACCAGTAGGGGCGCAGCGCGGGCAGGAACCACGGCAGCAGGTGCTCGGCGACCACCGCGAGCGCGCCGATGCCGCGCAGGGCGTCGAGCCAGGCGAGCCTGGACGGCGCGCCCGGCGTGGTCGGGTGGGGGGTCGCGGCGGTCGGCACCCGCCCCAACTTACCCGCAGCGGGCTAGGTGATGCGGTGGGTCGCCAGGGACGCGTGGTGGTCGGCTCCGTCGGGGCCGCAGGGGTCGGTGTGGACGGTGGCGGCGCGCAGGCGCGGCAGGTCGTGGATGAGGCGGTGCTCGGCCTCGACCGCCACGGCGTGGGCGTCCACGACCGACATGGCGTGGTCGACCAGGATCTCGACCTCGGCGTGCAGGGCGTGGCCGAGCCAGCGCAGGCGCACCGAGCCGACGCGCTCGACGCCGGGGACGCCGGCCAGGATGCGTTCGGCCTCGTCCACCAGGGCGGGGTCGACGGCGTCCATGAGGCGGTGGTAGATCTCGCGGGCGGCGTCGCGCAGGACGAAGCAGATGGCGACCGTGATCAGCAGGCCCACCACCGGATCGGCGATCGGGAACCCGAGCGCCGCGCCGCCCGCGCCGAGGAGCACGGCGAGCGAGGTGAAGCCGTCGGTCCTGGCGTGCAGGCCGTCGGCCACGAGCGCGGCCGAGCCGATCTGGCGGCCCACGGTGATGCGGTAGCGCGCCACCCACTCGTTGCCGACGAACCCGGCCAGCGCGGCGGCGGCGACCCAGCCGAGCGCCCGCACGTCCTGAGGCTCGACGAGCCGCCGGACGGCCTCGTACCCGGCGAGCGCGGCCGAGGCGGCGATGAGCACCACGATGACGATGCCCGCGAGGTCCTCGGCCCTGCCGTAGCCGTAGGTGAAGCGGCGGGTGGCGGCGCGGCGGCCCAGCGAGAACGCGATGGCCAGCGGGACGGCGGTCAGCGCGTCGGCCAGGTTGTGCAGGGTGTCGCCGAGCAGCGCGACCGACCCCGACGCGACGACGATCACGGCCTGGACCACGGCGGTGAGCATGAGGACCGCGAAGGACACGGCCAGCACGCGCATGCCCCGGCTGCTGGACTCCAGGGCGCTGTCGGTCCTGGCGGCGCTGTCGTGGCTGTGCGGCGTTAACACGTGCGCGGCCTTGGCGGCCAGCGCCCTGACCCCCCGCCGCTCCCCCGCCCCGCGCCCGTGCCCATGGCCGTGGCCGTGGCCGTGACCATGCCCGTGGCCGTGGCCTTGCCCGTGGCCGTGCGGATGGGTATCGGAGTCAGACATGAGCACCCCTTCACTTGCGCTTCTCGTCCGCTCCGACCAGGATATGTAGTCATGTACGCACGCGACAACGTCTCAGGTGCGGACCATGCGCAGGAGCAACCCACTCCCGCCCAGGTCAACGCCGCCGTGGACGCCTTCCGCATGCTCGGCGACGCCACCCGGCTCCGGCTGATGTGGCAGTTGTCGGCCCGCGAGCTGGACGTGAACTCCCTGGCCGAGGCGGTCGGCGCGGCGCGCCCGTCGGTGTCGCAGCACCTGGCCAAGCTCCGCCTGGCCGGCCTGGTGGACACCCGCAGGGACGGCCGCCGCGTGCTCTACCGCGCCCGCGACGGGCACGTGCGGGCGCTCATCGCCGAGGCGCTGTCCCATGCCGACCACGAGGTCTCGGGGCTGCCCCGGCACGACTAGCTACCAGCCCACCCGACCCTTGCCGGAGACGAGGGCGCGGGCGATCACCAGGCGCTGCACGTCGTTGGTACCCTCGCCGATCGCCATCAGCGGCGCGTCGCGGTAGAGCCGTTCGACCACGAACTCCTGGGAGTAGCCGTAGCCGCCGTGGATGCGCATCGCCTCCAGCGACGCCTTCAGGGCCACCTCGGAGGCGAAGTACTTGGCCATGCCCGCCTCCATGTCCACCCGCTCGCCGCCGTCGGCCCTGGCGGCGGCCCAGTACGTGAGCAGCCGCGCGGCCTGGATCTCGGTGGCCAGGTCGGCGAGCTTGAGCTGGACGGCCTGGAAGTCGGCGATGGGCTGCCCGAACACGGTGCGCCCGCGCGCGTACTCCAGGGCGGCGTCGTAGGCCGCCTGCGCGACGCCGACCGCGCGGGCGGCGATGTTGACCCGGCCGATCTCCAGCCCGCCCAGCACCTGCTGCATGCCGCGCCCCTCGACGCCCCCGAGCAGCGCCGAGACCGGCACGCGCACCTCGTCGAGCACGACCTCGCAGGTCTCGGTGCCCTTGTAGCCGAGTTTGGGCAGGTCGCGGCTGACGCTGAAGCCGGGCGAGGCCGGATCGACGAGCAGCACCGACATGCCCTTGTGGGCCGGCTCGGTGACCGAGGTCTTGACCAGGACGGGCAGCGGGTCGGCGTGGCGGGCGTTGGTGATCCACGTCTTGGTGCCGGTCACCACGTAGTGGTCGCCGTCGCGGACCGCGCGGGTCTGGATGCCCTGCAGGTCGGTGCCGGCGCCGGGCTCGGTGAGCGCGATGGCCGTACGCCGGGCGCCCGCGGCCAGGTCGGCGAGGTGCAGGCGCTTCTGCTCGTCGGTGCCGTGTCTGGCGATCATCCAGCCGCGCGCGATCTCCTCGAAGACCAGCGCGAAGGAGACCATGTCGGCGCCGAGGCCGCCGTACTCCTCGGGGACGGTCAGCCCGAACAGCCCCATCTGCTTCATCTTCTCGACGATCTCGGTGGGGTAGCGGCCCGAGTGCTCCCACTCGGTGGCCACGGGCAGGATCTCCTTCTCCACGAAGGCGCGCAGGGTCTCGCGGAAGGCCTTCTGCTCGTCGGTCAGCTCGAAATCCATGGCCTCAGGTCCTTCGCGCGCCGGGAGGGACGGACGAGGCTCACGTTATTCGTCTGATGTTTGGCCGGTCAATCGTCCGGGGGCGCGGGCGGCGAGCTTGGCGACGACGTCCACGATGCGGACCGCGCGTTCCAGCTCGGCCCGGTGGAAGACCGGCCCGCCGGCGCGGGCGACGACGACGTGCATGCCCTGCGGGACGAACGGCAGCAACATCAGCCGCAGGTCCGCCGAGTCCAGGGTGATCGCGCGCGGCGGCGGGTCGGGCAGGTTCACCACCTCCGGCGCGGCCATCGAGGCGTGCCGCACGGCTCCGTCCTCGACCGCGACCGACCACTCGGCGCCGCACAGCGCGGGCAGGGCGTCCACCAGCGTGGCCAGCCCGCGGGCCGGTTCCGTCGCCACGTGCATGAGCAGGTCGTAGTCGGGGGCCGAGCCGGGCACGTCACGGGTGGGCCAGACGCCCTCGACGCGTACGCCCGGCGTCGCCGACAGCCGCTCGCACACCTCCGCCGCGCTGATCGGGCCCGGCCAGGACACGATGAAGTCGTCCACCGCCCGGCCGGTCTCCCGTTCCAGCACGGTGACCTGAAGGATGTCGGCGCCGAGCGCCCCCAGCGCCTTCGCGACCTGGCCAAGGCCGCCCGGCCGGTCCGGCAGGGACACCCTCAGTCGCAGCAGCATTGCCCGCCCCCTTTCCCAGAGGCTCTCACAGTGCCGTGGACAGGTTTCGCGTACGTTCCACGGATATGTCGCGCATGCTGCGCTTATATCCCAGGATCCGGCGCTAAGTCCGGATTGTCGAACCGGGATGACGGTTTGAGCAGGTGTTTTCCCAAAAACGACCAAGGATCGTTCAAGGATCAGGCAGACCGATCCCCGCACGTGAGGTTCAGGCTGGGATCAGGCGAACACGTCCTGCTGGTAGCGGCCGTCCGCCTCCAGGGCGGCCAGCCAGGCCGCGCCGCCTTCGCCGTCCTCGCCGGTGTGCCGCCGGTGGACGTCCAGCAGCGCCTGGCGCACCGCCGGGGCCATGCGCAGGCCGTCGCCGCAGACGTACACGTACGCGCCCTGCTCCAGCAGCTCCCACACCTCCTCGGCGTGATCGGCCACGGCGTCCTGGACGTACCGGTACGGGTGCCCGGCTACGGCCGAGAACGCGGTGTGCACGGTCACCTCCTCGCGGGCGGCCCAGGCGGTCACCTCGTCCCGGTACAGCCAGTCGTGGTCGGGGTGGCGGCAGCCGGTGAACACCTCGGCCCGGCCGCCCGCCCCGCTCAGCGCCCGCTCCTCCAGGAAGCCGCGCAGCGGCGCGAAGCCCGTGCCGGGGCCGACCAGGATCACCGGGGTGGCCGGATCGGCGGGCAGCCGGAACGGCGGCGCGGGCACGCGAACGTACCCGTAGAACACCTCACCGGGCCGCAGCCCGGCCAGGTACGCCGAGCACATGCCCTGGTAGGTGCCGCTGCCGGACCAGGCGGGCCCCTCGACCAGCCCGACGGTGAGCCGCACCAGGCCCGGGTCGGCCAGCGGCGAGGAGGAGACCGAGTAGTAGCGCGGCCGGATCGGCCCGGCCATCTCCAGGAACACCGGCAGCGGCAGTTCGACGGCCGGGAAGCGCTCCAGCAGGGACAGCGGCGAGACCCGCTTGGCCAGGATCTCGTCGGCGTAGTTGGCGGTCAGCTCGGCGAGCTGACCGCGTGTCCAGGGGCAGCCGGTGTGCGCGGCCAGGGCCTCCAGGTCGGCCCTGGTGGCCACCTCCTGCAGTTCGGCGAACTCGGTCAGCAGCAGGCCGGCCGTCACCGGCGTGTCCACGGGCAGGTGGGTGGCGCCGGCGGCGCGCAGCCGCACCACCTGCTCGCGCGGCACCCGCAGGCAGCGCAGGGCCCACTCGACCAGCTCGGGGTCGTTCTTGGCGAAGACGGCGACGTGGTCGCCCGCCGTGTAGGTGACGCCCTCGGGCAGGCGGGCCACGATGGAGCGCACGCCGGGCCTCGGGGCCTCGGCCGAGAAGTCCCACAGCCCGGCGGGGTCGCCGGTCAGCTCCTCGTTGGACACGACGGTCATCGGCACGGCCCGCTCGGACACGACGGCCGGCCTGACCTCGCTCTCGCCGAGCACCTCCATCTCGTAGCGCGGCCCGGCCGCGTCCGTCTGGGCGCTGTACTCCTCGGCCAGCGCCGCCCACAGGCGGGCCGTCCAGGCCGAGACGTCGCCGTCGAAGTCGCCGTCGGCGTCGGCCTCGCCGCGCTCGACGAGCGGCACCGCCCCGGCGGCGGTCAGCTTCCCGGCGGCCCGGCGCGGGAAGTCCTGGTACGTCGGCCACTGCGAGTTGCCGCAGCCGAGCACCGCCAGGCGCACGCCCGACAGGTCGGGCAGCTCCTCCAGGGCGTCGAAGCGCTGGGCGTTGTCGGGCGCCTTGCCGTTGTAGGAGGAGGCGACCACGACGAGCAGGCCGTCCGACGGCGGCGTCAGGTCGTCCAGCGTGGTCAGGGTGGTGGCGAAGCCGGACCGGCCGGCCCGCTCGGCCAGCCGCTCGGCGATGTCGGCGGCGGTGCCCAGGTTGGAGCCGTAGGCCACGGTGAGCGGCACGCCGGTGACCGCGAGGTCGTGCCGCTCCCCCTCCTCGGCGGCCTGGACGCCGGCGATGGGGGCGGTGCGCTCGTGGGCGCGGCGCTCGCGCACCCGCAGGGTGAAGCCGTCGGGCTTGATGGTCAGGGTCTGCTTGATCTGCATCCGGTAGGCCTCGGGGTCGGAGACCGCGAAGCGGCGCAGGATCATGGCCAGGGCCAGCCGTGCCTCGGTCAGCGCGAACTGGCGGCCGATGCAGGCCCGCTCGCCGTTGCCGAACGGCTTGTAGGCCGCCGGGTGGTGCGCCTTCTTGTTCTCCGGCAGCCAGCGGTCGATGTCGAACTCCTGCGGCCGCTCCCACGCCTTGGGGTTGCGGTGCAGCGACGGCAGCAGCACGGCGACGCTCTGGTCGGCCTCGATCTCGTACCCGCCGATGGTGGTGGCCTCGACGGCGCTGACGGTGAAGGCGGGGATCGGCGACCAGATCCGTAGCGTCTCCTCCAGGATGCGGGGGATGACGTCGAGCTTCATGATCGTCTCGTAGCCGGGCGGCTCGTCGCCGGGCAGCAGGCGGTCGACCTCGTCGTAGGCCCTGGCCAGGGTGTGCGGGTCGCGCAGCAGGTTGTACAGGGCGAAGGAGAGCAGGCCGCTGGTGGTCTCGTGCCCGGCGATGAGGAAGGTGAGCACCTGGTTGCGGATGTTCTCGTCGGACAGGCGGCCGCCGGTCTGCGGGTCGGCGGCCTCCAGCATGAGGCCGAGCAGGTCCTTGGCGTCGCCGGCGCCCGCTCCGGGCAGCTCTGTGCGGCGCTGCCTGATCACGTCGTCCACCAGGGCGCGCATGGTCTCGATGTCGCGGCGGTAGGCGTCCTCGTGGCCGCGCTTCAGCTTGGTGACGAACGGGAGCTGCTGGTTGCGCAGCATGGCCTCGGTCAGCGCGCCGCCCATGGCCTTCAGGAACGGGTGCAGCTCGGGAGAGGCGAAGGAGTCGAACCGGAAGCCGAAGCCGGTCAGCGAGATCGTGTCCAGCGTGAGCCGGGTCATGTCGTCGGCCACGGGCAGGTCCTGGCCCTGGCGGCCGGCCCACGAGGCGACGAGCTGCTCGGCGACCTCCAGCATCTGGGGGTAGTACGCCTTCATCGAGCGCTGGCTGAAGGCGGGCAGCAGGATGCGGTGCGCCTGCCCCCACACCGGCTCGTGCGGCTCGGCGGTGAACAGGCCGTCGCCGCCGAAGTCGCGCACGATCGACAGCGGCGGCTTGATGCGCTTGACGAACCTGCTCTCGTCGCACACCTCCGCGACCAGGTCGGGGTCGTGGACGAGCACGATCGTGCGGCCGGCGACCTCCAGCCGGAAGATGCCCTCCTCGAACCGCTCGGCGACCTTGACGAAGTGCTCCACCGGCGAGTGGGCCGGGATCTGCAGCGTGTTGCCCAGGATCGGCAGGCCCTGCGGGGCGGGGATACGCCTCATGAGTGCTCCCTTCGGGTAGCCATACACCGTATGGCTGACGCTACCATACGCTGTATGGCAGTGAGTGCGCGCAGGGGAGCTCCCCTGAGTCTTGACGAGATCTGTTCCACGGCGCTTCGCCTGATCGACGAGGCCGGCGTCGAGGGGTTGTCGATGCGGAAACTGGCCGCCGAGCTGGACGTCAACCCCATGTCGGTCTACCACCACGTCGCGAGCAAGGAAGCGTTGCTGGCCCGCATCTGCGAGACGGTCAGCGCCCGGCTGCCGCTGCCGCCCGACGACGGCACGCCGTGGCCGGACCAGCTCCGCGCCCTGGCCCTGGCCTACCACCGGCACGCCCGGCAGCATCCGGCCATGTGGACCTACCTGCACAACCACCCCGAGTTCATCGAGGACCGGCGGCTGCCGCTGTGGCAGGCGCTCTACCGCATCCTGCGCGCCAGCGGGGTGCCCGAGGAGGAGCTGCGGCGGACGAGCGAGGTGCTGCACGCGTTCGTCTCGGGGTTCGTCTTCGCCGAGACGCGGGGGCACCTGAGCGGCGAGCCGGAGGAGGTCGAGCGCAGCTTCGACGTCGCCCTGCACATGATCATCAACGGCCTGGCCGCCCGGTGACGCCTGCGTTGGAAAGTCCAACCCGCTCGCGTTAGAGTGAGTTGGAATTTCCAACGGACAGGAGGCCGCGATGCGCGACGCCGTCATCGTGCAAGCCGTACGCACCCCGATCGGCAAGGGCAAGCCCGGCGGCGGGCTGCACGGGACGCACCCCGTCGACCTGCTCGCCCACGCCCTGCGCTCCCTGGTCGAGCGCAGCGGCGTGGACCCGTCGCTGGTCGACGACGTGATCGGCGGCTGCGTCGACCAGGTCGGCGAGCAGGCCATGAACACCACCCGCTACGCCTGGCTGGCCGCCGGCCTGCCCGACTCGGTGCCCGCGGTGACGGTCGACCGGCAGTGCGGCTCGTCCCAGCAGGCCGTGCACTTCGCCGCGCAGGGCGTCATGTCCGGCGCCTACGACCTGGTGGTGGCCTGCGGCGTGGAGTCGATGAGCCGGGTGCCCATGTGGTCGAACGTGCCGCCGGGCGCCGACCCGTTCGGGCCCTCGGTGGCCGCGCGCTTCCCCGGGGGGCTGGTCCCGCAGGGCATCAGCGCCGAGCTGATCGCCGCCAAGTGGTCGCTGAGCCGCGAGGAGATGGACGTCTTCGCCGCCGACTCCCACGCCAAGGCCGCCGCCGCCGACTTCGGCGCCGAGCTCGCCCCGATCGCCGGCCTCGACCGCGACGAGTCGATCAGGCCCGCCACCACGCCCGAGATCCTGGCCGGGCTGCGGCCCGCCTACGCCGACCCCAGTTACGCCGCGCGCTTCCCGCAGATCACCTGGTCGGTCACCGCGGGCAACGCCAGCCCGATCAACGACGGCGCGGCGGCCGTCCTGATCACCAGCTCCGAGACCGCCGCGCGGCTCGGCCTGCGCCCGCTGGCCCGGCTGCACAGCTTCGCCGTCACGGGCTCCGACCCGCTGCTCATGCTCACCGGCGTGATCCCGGCCACGGAGAAGGTGCTGCGCCGCGCCGGGCTCGCGCTGTCCGACATCGACCTGTTCGAGGTCAACGAGGCCTTCGCCGCCGTCGTGCTGGCCTGGCTGCGGGAGACGGGGGCCGACCCGGCGAAGGTCAACGTCAACGGCGGCGCCATCGCCCTCGGCCATCCGCTCGGCGCCAGCGGCGCGCGCATCACCACCACGCTCGTGCACGCCATGCGCACGCGCGGCGCCCGCTACGCCCTGCAGACCATGTGCGAGGCGGGCGGCCTGGCCAACGCGCTCGTGCTGGAGAACGCCGGCTGAGGCTCAGGCGGCGGCCCAGACGGCCTCGAACGCCGCCTGGGTGATCTCGGTCAGCTCCCAGATCTCCAGCGGCTGGTCGGTGAGGAAGCCGCGATCGTCCTGGAGCCGGCCCCACCAGTAGCGGTGGGCGACGCGGTCGGCGCCGACCTCGATCTGCCTGATCGCCCAGTGCTCGCCGTCGCCCTCGACGTTCTCGAACAGCCAGACGCGCCCGCCGGGGTCGGCGGTGTGCCAGAAGCGGTGGGGCACGTCGGCCTCGGCGAGCTGCTTGACCAGCGGCAGACGAAGATCCGGGACCATGCCCCGTAGGTTACACCGCTACCGCTGGTAGGCCCCGGCGTCGGGCGACCCGGACAGCGGACGGCCCAGCATGTCCTTGCCGAAGGCGGCGCCGCCGTACCAGGCGGGCGACAGCGGCAGGCCGCGGCCCAGCGCCGGGGAGCCCGGACGCAGGCGCAGGTCGGTGCGGGAGACGAACAGCGGGTCGGCCCTGACCGACTTCGGCCCCAGCTTGAAGGTGAGCTTGCGGCCGTAGTAGACGCTGCCGCCGTCGTCGACGCCCTTGCCGTCGGCCCAGCCCGCCTCGCCGCCGACCGCGATCACGTTGTTGCGCAGCCGGAGGATGGAGGGCGAGCAGCCGTCGTGGCAGGACCAGCCGATGGTGTCCTTGGCCGGCAGGTAGACCGAGTTCTGCACGGCGATCGTGCCCTTGACCGGGCCCACGACGTGGCCGGGGCCGCGGGTGATGAGGAAGGAGCCGCGGCTGCGGGCGGAGGTGACGACGTTGAAGGCGAAGACGTTGCCGGTGGCGGTCTTGCCCTTCTGGGCGCCGAGCTCGGTGAAGGTCTCGTTGTCGCGCGCGGTGTTGTGGGTGATGCGGTTGCGGTCGCCGTTGAAGATCTCGACGGCGGCGCCGTCGGTGCCGTAGTCGTGGCTCTTGGCGTAGCTGCCGGTGATGGTGTTGCGGGTCACCAGGTTGTCGTCGCCGTTGAGCAGCACGCCGAAGGCGCCGGAGTCGTTGTCGCCGCCCTCGTCGTCGACGCTCATGCGGTTGTTGCCGGTGAGCGTGCTGTCGCGGACGGTGTTGTGCGAGCCGGACGGCGTGACCCACACGCCCGCGACGTTGCCGTCGGCCGCGACGCCGGTCAGCTCGATGTGGTGGCCGCCGAGCTGGAACCCGGCGAACCGGCAGCCGGTGGCGCGCAGGCCGCTGATCTGCCAGTAGGCGCCCTTGACGACCACGCAGTCGCGCTCCTCTCCGCTGATGCGGGGCAGGGCGCCGGTGCCGTGCGAGCGGACGACGATGGGCCGGGCGGCGGTGCCGTTGGCGGTGAGCCGGAGCGGGCCGGTGAAGCTGCCGCCCCGCTTGAGGCTGACGACGTCGCCCGGCTTGAGGCCGGCGGCACTGACCTTCTCCAGCGACTTCCACGGCTTGTCGGGGCTGGTGCCGGCGGCGGAGTCGTCGCCGGTCCTGGAGTCGACGTAGTAGGTGGTGGCCGCCCTGGCTTCCGCGGCGGTCGGTACGGCGGTAAGAAGCGAAGCTGCGACGGCTACGGAGAGCAACCTCATGCGGGCACACCACTATCCAGTTGGAGACGGTACGGGGCCAGGCCATACCGTAGCGTGATCAGCGTGTGATGCGCCACACACTCACCGAAGGACCGTCCCCCGGGATCACGTCTCCGTCCTGGGCATTGTGGACGCCCTGGGCCTGCGCCCCGATGGGCAGCGCCGCGCCGGGCGCCCGGCGGACGGCCACCAGCAGCGACTCCTCGAACGTCTCGCGCGCGAAGACCAGGCAGTCGGCGTCGGAGTGCAGCCAGCGCAACCCTCCGTGACGGAGCGCGGGCTCCGCGCGACGCAGCCCCAGCAGCTCGCGGTAGGCCGACAGGGTCGCCAGGTCCTGGTCGTGCGGCCGGTTCCAGGGCATGGGGGTGCGCGAGTGCTCCCCGTTGATCCCGGTCAGGCCGAACTCGCTGCCGGCGAAGACCATGGGCGTGCCGGGCAGCGTGGCCTGCAGGCCGAGGGCCAGCAGGTGGCGTTCACGCGAGCCGGTCACCGTGCGGATGCGCGGCGAGTCGTGGGAGTCCAGGAGCTGCCAGGAGTGCGTGAGCGAGCGCCAGGACATGTGCGAGGCGAAGGCCCTGAACGTGGCCAGGGTGTCCGTGCCGTCGCGCTCGGGCACGCCGCCCGGCACGCCGAGGAAGTGCGGCAGATCCAGGTCGGGACCGCGCAGCCAGGCCCAGACCGGACGGGTGAAGCCGCCGTAGTTCATGGTGCCGTGCCAGCCGTCGCGGTCGAGGTCGAGCGAGGCGTCGTGGTTGTGCTCGGCGATGAAGGCGGCCTCGGGGCCGAGCTGCCGGCGCAGCATGGCGGCGACCTCGTGGTTGCGGTCGTCGGCGCCGAGCCTGGCGGTCATGTTGGCGACGTCCACGCGCCAGCCGTCCAGGGGGCCGAGCCACTTCTTCAGCACCGCGCGCATGCTGGAGCGCACCAGCTCGCTGCCCCAGTTGAGCTTGGGCAGCGACTTGACGCCCCACCACGACTCGTAGTCGCCGGTGTCGGGGTCGAAGTAGAACATCTCCCGTTCGAGGGCGTTGACGTCGGAGACGGCGGCGGTGAACCATTCGTGGGCGTCGCCGCAGTGGTTGGTGGTGATGTCGCCGAGCAGGCGCATGCCGCGGGCGTGCAGCGCGCCGGACAGCCGGTGCAGGGCCTCGTCGCCGCCGAGCAGTGGGTCGACGTGCTCGAAGCTCGCGGCGTCGTAGCGGTGGTTGGAGCGGGCCGGGAAGATCGGCGTCAGGTAGACGGTGTCGGCGCCGAGCCCCTGGATGTGGTCCAGGCGGCGGGTGATGCCGTCGAGGTCGCCGCCGTAGAACTGCTGGGCGACGCCGGGGCCGCTGGGGATCACCGGGTCGCGGTCCCAGTCGCGCGGCAGCGCCCAGTCGGGCAGGTCCGGCATCGGGCCGGAGCGGTCGAAGCGGTCGGGGAAGATCTGGTAGACGATCGCGTCCGCCATCCACGAGGGCGGCGCCTGGTGGCAGACCAGGCGGAAGTCGCCCGCGTCGGTCACGTCGTGGGCGACCGGGCCGGCCGCGGTCAGCCAGAGCCGGCCGCGGCGGGTGTGCAGCAGGAAGCGGTACGGGGTGACCGGGTTGACGGCGGTGATCTCCGCCTGCCACCACACGTCGTCCGCGCCGTAGCCGGCGACCGGCGTGCCCGTCCTGGAGTCGTCGACGCGGGCCTCGGCGTAGCGGGGCTCGCCGTCGCAGACGGTGCGCACGTGCACCCCGGTGATCCCGGCGGCGCGCGGGGCACGCAGCCAGAGGGTCACCCGCGAGCCGAGCGCCGGTTCCCGGCTGGAGACGTACAGAGCTGAGCCGTCGTGGTGCGGCTCGCCGACATGGCGCAATGGACCTATCCCTTGACAGCCCCGGCCGTCAGGCCGGAGACGATGTACTTCTGCAGCCATAGGAACACGCTCACCGTGGGTACGGCGGTGAGCAACGTCGCGGCGGCGAACATGCCGAAGTTGGCGTTGCGGTGGTCGCCGGCGATCATGCCGTACATGCCGACGGCCAGGGTCTTGCTCTCGGGGTCGCGCAGGAACACGTTGGCCATGAGGAACTCGCTCATGATGCCGATGAAGGCCAGCAGCGCGGTGACCGCGAGGATCGGTGTGACCAGCGGCATGATGATCCGCCAGAAGATCTGCGCGTGGGTGGCGCCGTCCACGGTGGCGGCCTCGTCGAGCTCCTTGGGCACGGTGTCGAGGAAGCCCTTCATCAGCCAGGTGTTCACGCCCAGCGCGCCGCCCAGGTAGAGCAGCAGCAGGCCCCAGACGGTGTTGAAGCCGAACGCCGGGTACAGCTCGGTCACCCTGGTGAAGATCATGAAGATCGTCACGATGGCCAGGAACTGCGGGAACATCTGGATGAGCAGCAGCGCCAGCAGCCCGACCCGGCGGCCGGTGAAGCGCATGCGGCTGAAGGCGTAGGCGGCCAGCATCGACAGCAGCAGGCTCGCGAACGACGAGACCAGCGCGATGAACACCGAGTTGAAGAACCACCGGCCGAACGGATAGTCGTCGGAGGCGAGCAGGTTGGCGAAGTTGTTCAGGCTCGCCCCCGACGGCAGCAGGTCGGTGGAGGCCAGCGTGCCCATGGGGTTGATCGCGGCCGAGACCACGAACAGGATCGGGAACAGCGCGAACGCGCACACCGCCAGCACGAACACGTGCCTGAGCGCGATCCTCATGCGTAGACCTCCTCCTGCTTGCGGGTGCGGCGGAAGGCCACGGCCGAGATGACCGCCACGATCGTGAAGATGAACACCGAGATCGCCGCCGCGAACCCGAACTGCGCCCCGCCCGCGCCGAACGCCAGCCGGAAGGTGTAGGTGATCAGCAGGTCGGTGGCCCCCACCTGCGGGCTCTCGGCCGGGAACGGCCCGCCGTCGGTGGTGAGCGCGATGGCGTTGAAGTTGTTGAAGTTGAACGCGAACGACGAGATCAGCAACGGCGTCAGCGCGACCAGCAGCAGCGGCAGCGTCACCCGGCGGAACGCCTTCCACGGCGTGGCGCCGTCGATGGAGGCCGCCTCGGTCAGCTCGCGCGGGATCGCCTGCAGCGCGCCGGTGGTGACCAGGAACATGTACGGGAAGCCGAGCCACAGGTTGACCAGGATGACCGCGAAGCGGGCGGTGACGGGCTCGCCGAGCCAGTCGACGTTCAGCCCGAAGAACTGGTTGATCAGGCCGAAGTCGCGGTTGAACATGTCGCGCCAGACCAGCAGCATGGCGAAGGCCGGCATCGCGTACGGCAGGATCAGCACGATCCGGTAGATCTTCGTGCCGCGCATGCGCGGGTGGTGCAGCGCCAGCGCCACCGCCATGCCGAGCCCGAACGTGCCGGCCACGGAGGCCAGCGCGAACACCAGGTTCCAGCCCAGCACGCCGACGAAGTAGCCGGAGATGGTGGGGTTGGTCAGCACGCGGGCGAAGTTGTCCAGGCCGACGTTGGTCTGCCAGCCCTGGGCCAGGTGCTCGCCCTCGGCGTTGACGAAGTAGCCCTGGGCCTCGTCGGCCGTCCAGGTGTCGCCGTTGCCCTTGACGCAGTCGCAGGCGGCGTCGTAGACCAGCGCGGCCTTGCCCTCCACGGCCCGGCTGAGGCCGTTGGCCTTGATCGCGCCGCCCGGCGTCGGCACGGACAGCGCCGAGATCTCCTGGCCGCGGGCGGCCGCCTCGGGCGCCTTCAGCACGGTCACGCCGGGGGCCGACAGGACCTTGCCGGTGAGGCCGACCTGGGCGCCGGCGAGCGGGGTCAGCCCTTCGGCGGTGCCCAGCCGTACCTGCTTGGTCGTGGGGTCGACCAGCAGGAACACCAGCTCGTCGCCGCGCAGGGCGGCGGTCAGGCCGTACTCGGGCGAGCCGGGGGCCTGGCGCACCGAGCCGGTCTCGATGGCGGTGACGGCCTCGGCCTTGTCGCCGCGGTGCCCGTCGCCGAAGTTCGTGAACGCCGTGGTCACCGTGTAGAGCACGGGCAGCACCTGGAAGGCGATCAGGAAGACGGTGCCGGGGACGAGGTACTTGGCCGGGATGAAGCGGCGGGTCAGGTAGAGGTAGGCGATGGCCGCGGCGGCCAGCCCCAGCAGCGTGAGCGAGACCCACGACTCCGCGGCGACCAGCGGCGGAACGGCGTAGAGCAGGATCGCCGCGGCCACGGCCAGCACCGCGATCCTGCTCACCACGAACGCCGTGGTGAGCTCCCGGCGAGGCCGCGGGGACACGGCGGTCCCCACGGCCTCGTGCACGTCCTGGGCCATGTCAGTTCTTGAGCGCGCCGTCGATGGCCTTCTGCGCGGCCGCGGCGGCCTTGGCCGCGTCGCCGCCCTTGACCACGGCCGTCTCCGCGATGCCGAACGGCTCCCAGATCGCGGCCATCTCGGGGATGGCGGGCATCGGCATGCCGCTCTTGCCGGCGTCCATGAACTTGGCGGCGTCGGGGTCGGCGGCCTGGACCTCCTGGAGGGCGGCGGTCAGCGCCGGGGGCCGCGGGTCGGCCTCGTACAGGGCCTTGGCGACGTCCTTGTTGGTGACGTAGTTGGCGACGAACTCCTGGGCCAGGGCCTTGCTCTTGCCCTTGGCCGCCACGAAGAACGACTGGACGCCGACGAACGGCGTGGCCGGCTTGCCGTCCTTGAACGCCGGGACGGGCGTGATGTCGTAGGAGATGCCGCCCTTCTTGACCTCGCTCATGGCCCACGGGCCGGAGATCAGGTAGGCGCACTTGCCGGCGGCGAAGTTGACGATGTAGTTCTCGTTGGTGACCGACGTCTTGAGCGCGCCGTCACCCTTCTCGCCGAGCTCCTTCAGCTTGCCGAACGCCTTGACCGAGCCCTCGGAGCCGAGCAGCACCTGCTTGGGGTCGGGGTCGCCGGAGGCGGTCTGGCCGAACAGCGCGCCGCCGGCGGAGGCGAACAGCGGGTAGGCGTGGAAGGCGTCGCCCTTGACGCCGACGGGCAGGCAGAGCACCTCCTTGACCTTGCCGGCCTTCTTCAGCTCCTTGCCCTTGTCGATCATCTCGTCGAGCGTGGCGGGGGCGTCCGGGGCGAGCTCGGTGTTGCGGATCAGGGCGATGTTCTCCACCGCGTACGGGGCGCCGTACACCTGGCCGTTGAAGGTGACCGCCTTGATGGCGATCTCGGAGAAGGCCGCCTTCTGCTCGTCGGTCAGCGTGACGGGGTCGATGGCGCCGTTCTGGACGAGGTTGCCGATCCAGTCGTGCGCGCCGATCATGATGTCCGGGCCGCTGCCCTGCTGGGAGGCGGTCAGGAAGGTCATCTGGTTGTCCTTGCTGATCTCCTTCACCTCGACGGTCACGCCGTTCTCGCTGCCGAACCGGTCGGCGAAGGGCTTGAGCGGCTTGACCCGGCTCGGGTCGGCCCAGATGACCAGCGTGCCGCCGGCCGCCGGGGCCGGAGCCGAGGCCGAGGCCGACCCGCTGGGCTGCGCCGACGGGGCGGTCGAGCCGGAGTCACCACAAGCCGTAGCGGCGAACGCGAGGGTGGAGAGGGCGGCCACTCCCAGGACCCGTACACGCATGAGACCTCCCGAGGTCATGGAGGAGCGGCGACGCCTGCGTGCGCCGCCGCCGAAGATCGTTTTCCGCCGCTGTTCACGGCTTACGTTTCCGGGACGTTAGCGGCTCTTTGCAAGAATTGGAAGAACTTGCGAAAGAGCGTTACCGGAACCACATCCGACCCGCGACGCGCTGACCTCGCCGCACCTTTGATAACGGCCGTACGGGGAATCTGCAACTTTCCGAAACTTGCACTTGACCTGTCGCAAGGACGCGCGACATCCTGCACCAGACATCACGGACATCGGGGGAAGGAAAGCCATGCTCGGCAACGACGACTGGTGGCGGGACGCCGTCGTGTACCAGGTCTATCCCCGGAGCTTCGCCGACGCCGACGGCGACGGCACCGGCGACCTGAAGGGCGTGCGGGAACGCCTGGGCCACCTCGCCCGGCTGGGCGTGGACGCGATCTGGCTGAGCCCCTTCTACACCTCCCCCATGGCCGACGGCGGCTACGACGTGGCCGACTACCGGGACGTGGACCCGATGTTCGGCACGCTGGCCGACTTCGACGCCCTGGTCGCCGACGCCCACGACCGCGGCATCCGGGTGATCGTGGACCTGGTCCCCAACCACTCCTCGGACCGGCACCCCTGGTTCCAGGCCGGGCTGCGCGACCGTTACATCTTCCGCGACCGGCCCAACGACTGGGAGTCGATCTTCGGCGGCCCGGCCTGGACCCAGGTCGAGGACGGCCAGTGGTACCTGCACCTGTTCGCGCCCGAGCAGCCCGACCTCAACTGGGACAACCCCGAGGTGCGCGCGGAGTTCCGCGACGTCCTGCGCTTCTGGCTGGACCGGGGCGTGGACGGCTTCCGCGTGGACGTGGCCCACGGCATGGTCAAGGCCGAGGGGCTGCCCGACGTGGGCCCGAAGGAGGGCCGCCAGGCCGAGATGCTGGGCGACGAGCAGGTGCCCTACTTCGACCAGGACGGCGTGCACGACATCTACCGGGAGTGGCGGCCGATCCTCGACTCCTACCCCGGCGGCCGGATGGCCGTCGCCGAGGCGTGGGTGTCCTCGCCCGAGCGGCTGGCCCGTTACGTCGGGCCGGACGAGCTGCACCAGGCGTTCAACTTCGAGTTCATGATGGCCGACTTCCACGCCAAGTCGTTCCGCACGGTGATCGAGAAGTCGCTGGCGGAGGCCGAGCTGGTCGGCGCGCCCACCACGTGGGTGCTGTCCAACCACGACAAGCCGCGCCACGTCACCCGGCACGGCGGCCTGGCCCGCGCCCGCGCGGCGACGCTGCTCATGCTGGCCCTGCCCGGCTCGGCCTACCTCTACAACGGCGAGGAGCTGGGCCTGCCCGAGGTCCTCGACCTGCCCGACGAGCTGCGCCAGGACCCGGCCTTCCGGCGCACGGGCGAGAGCCGCGACGGCTGCCGGGTGCCGATCCCGTGGACGAGCGAGCCGGGCTGCGGCTGGCGCGACCCGTGGCTGCCGATCCCGCCGTCGTGGACGCGGCTGTCGGCCGAGGCCCAGGAGCACGACCCGGACTCCACGCTCAACCTCTACCGGGCCGCGCTCCGGCTGCGCAGGCAGCACCCGGCGCTCGGCGGCGGCACGCTGCGCTGGCTGGAGGCCCCCGAGGACGTGCTGGCCGTCCAGCGCGACCCGGGCCTGGTCGTGATGCTGAACACCGGCGAGCACCCGGTCGCCCCGGTCGTGCCCGGCACGGTCCTGCTGGCCAGCGGCCCGCTGGCGGCGGACGGCTCGATCCCGCCGGACACCACCGTGTGGATCCAGCGTTGAGGTTGGGGGAACCTTTCCCTTGACGCGGCATTTGGCGGCAATGACGGTTAGTAGTCTCGGGGAGTGCCACCCCTGTGGGCCCGCTCCCTGCGCGGACGCGTCACCCTCATCGCGACGGCCGTAGCCGCCCTCGTGCTGATCCCCGTGGGCATCGCCGGGTGCATCGTCTCGCGTTCCCTGGTGACGGCCGGCGTCTACCGGGACACGCGCGACACCGCCGAGCGGGTGGCCTCCGAGATGCGCGCGGGCGGACTGCCGCAGGGCGCCACGATCCCGGTGCCCAACCCGTCCATCGACCTGATCCAGATCGTCGGCACCGACGGCCGCGTCCTGGCCAGCAGCGACGCGGCCAGGAACCTGCCGCCGCTCAGCGACGTGCGGCCCACCGCCGAGAGCCGGGTGGTCAACACCACCAACTGCCTGCCGACCGAGTGCGTGCACCTGTCGGCGGTCAAGGCCGGCATGTCGGAGGACTCCCCCATCGTCTACGCCGGCCGCAGCACCCCGGAGGTGCTGGCCTCGCAGACGCTGGAGGTGATCGTGTTCTCCCAGGTGGCGGTGCTGATCGCGCTCACCGCCTGGGCGACCTGGCTGGTCACCGGCCGCGCGCTGCGCCCGGTGGCGACCATGCGCGCCGAGCTGGACGCGGTCAGCGCCGGCGACCTGAGCCACCGGGTCACCCAGCCGGGCGGCGAGGACGAGGTCGCCATGCTGGCCAAGGCCGTCAACAACACGCTGGCCCGATTGGAACGTTCCGCGCTGCAGCAGCGCCAGTTCGCCTCCGACGCCTCCCACGAGCTGCGCACCCCGATCGCCGGGCTGCGCGCCCAGCTGGAGAGCGCCCAGCTCTACCCGGAGGACACCGACGTCGAGGCGCTGGTGGACAGCGCCCTGCGGGACACCGACCGGCTGGAGGCGATCATCACCGACCTGCTCCTGCTGGCCCGGATCGGCTCCCGGGTGGACGTGGCCAGGGAGCCGGTGGACCTGGCCCAGCTCGTCCGGCAGGAGCTGGCCGTGCGCAGCGACAAGCTGCCCACCCGCCTGGAGCTGACCGAGGGCGTGGTGGTCGAGGGCGTGCGCCTGCAACTGGCCCGGGTGCTGACGAACCTGCTGGACAACGCCCAGCGGCACGCCGAGACCATGGTGCGGGTCGTGGTCACCAGGGAGGCGGGCCCGGCCAGGGGCGGCACCGCCGTGCTGGCGGTGGAGAACGACGGCCAGGAGATCCGCGAGGCCGACCGCGAGCGCATCTTCGAGCGGTTCACCCGCCTCGACGCCGCCCGCAGCCGCGACTCCGGCGGCACCGGGCTCGGCCTGGCCATCGCCAGGGACGTGGCGATGGCCCACCGGGGCAGCGTGCGCGTGGAGGACCGTCCGGGCGGGGCGCGGTTCGTCCTGCGGCTTCCGGCCATCTGATGTCGAAAGCGTAGATTTCCGGCAGCCGGTTAGTGGATCATGCCCTCATGACGCAAGAAGTCCCCCAGGGCGTGGATCCTCACATCCCCAACACCGCGCGCATGTACGACTACTTCCTGGGCGGCAAGAACAATTTCCCGGCCGACCGCGAGCTGGCCGAACTGGTGCTGCGCGCGATGCCGGAGGTCAGGGACGGCACGCGGGAGAACCGGCTGCTGATCGGCCGGGTGGTGCGGTACCTGTGCGAGCAGGGCGTCACCCAGTTCCTCGACCTGGGCTCCGGCCTGCCGGCCGCCGAGAACGTGCACGAGGTGGCGCTGCGGTACGCGCCGCAGGCCCGCGTGGTCTACGTGGACAGCGACCCGGTGGTGGCCGCCCACGGGCGGGCCCTGCTGGCCGGCCCCGGGCAGGTGGCCATGCTGCACGGCGACGTCCGGCGCCCGCGGGAGGTGCTGGACAGCCCCGAGGTGCGCGGGCTGCTGGACTTCGGCAGGCCCGTCGCCGTGCTCATGATGTTCCTGCTGCACCTGATCCCCGACACCGACGACCCGCAGGGCTTCGTGGCCGCCTACCGCGACGCGCTCGCGCCCGGCAGCTACCTGGCCCTCTCGCACGTCGGCACCGACCACGCGCCGGAGCGCGTGGCCCGCGTCAGCCAGTTCTACCGGCGGGCCAACGCGCCGTTCTGCCCGCGGCCGGGCAAGGAGATCGCCGCCTTCTTCGGCGACTTCGAGCTGATCCCGCCCGGTCTGGCCACGGGCAAGGGGCCGGAGCTCGGTTTCCCGTTCACCGACCCCGAGAGCCCGCCCTTCTACGACGACGACTTCGCCCGCATGGGGTACGCCGGCATCGGCCGCAAACCCTAGAGCTGCGAGCGCCGGGAGCCGGCAACCCTAGACGCGCGCGGCCGCCCGCTCCGGCTCCGGCTCGGGGCGGTCGTCCTCCTCGTCGATCAGCGTGGACTCGTCGAACGGCGCCCGCCCGGCCAGCACCTCGGCGGCCCGCCCGCGGTCGAAGTCGCCCGTCCAGGTGCCGACCACGACGGTGGCCACGGCGTTGCCCGCGAAGTTGGTCAGCGCCCTGGCCTCGGACATGAACCGGTCGATGCCGACGATGAGGCCGACGCCGTCCACCAGCTCGGGGCGGTGCGACTGCAGGCCGCCGGCGAGCGTGGCCAGGCCCGCCCCGGTCACGCCCGCGGCGCCCTTGGAGGCGACCATCATGAACAGCAGCAGCGAGACCTGCTCGCCGACCTGCAGCGGCGCGCCGGTGGCCGAGGCGATGAACAGCGTGGCCATGGTGAGGTAGATGGCGGTGCCGTCCAGGTTGAAGGAGTAGCCGGTCGGCACGGTGATGCCGGCCACCGTCCGGCTCACGCCGAGGTGCTCCATCTTCGCGATCAGCCGCGGCAGCGCGGTCTCCGACGACGACGTGGACAGGATCAGCAGGAACTCCCGGCCGAGGTAGCGCAGCAGCGACCACAGGTTGACCCGGGCCACCAGCCACAGAAGCGCGCCCAGCACCACGCCCACGAACAGCAGGCAGGTGACGTAGAAGGCGATCATGATGATGGCCAGGCTCTTGAGCGCCTCGATGCCGGTGGCGCCGACCACGGCCGCGATGGCCCCGAACGCGCCGACCGGCGCGGCCCACATGACCATGGCCAGGATGCGGAACACCAGCCGCTGGACGTGCTCCACGCCGCGCAGGATCGGCGCTCCCCGCTCGCCCATGGCCTGCAGCGCGAACCCGGCCAGCAGCGCCACCAGCAGCGTCTGCAGGACCGAGCCCTCGGTGAAGGCCGACACCAGCGTGACGGGAATGATGCCGAGCAGGAAGTCGACCCCGCCGGTGGCCTCGCCCTTGGCCGCCTCGGCCTCGGCGGCCTGCCGGGCGGCGTCGGTCAGGTGCAGCCCGGAGCCGGGGTCGATGACGTTGCCGACCAGCAGGCCGATGACCAGGGCCACGGTGGACATCACCATGAAGTAGCCGAGCGCGAGGCCGCCGACCTTGCCGACCTTGGCGGCCTGGCGCACCGAGCCGATGCCGAGCACGATCGTGCAGAAGATGATGGGGCTGATCAGCATCTTGATCAGCGCCACGAACCCGGTGCCGAGGGGCTTGAGCTCCTTGCCCGCCTCCGGCCAGACGAACCCGACCAGGATGCCGAGCAGGACCGCCACGATGACGGCCAGGTACAGATAACGAGTGCGATCACGCATGAGGGGTCTCCACCGCTTTGGAAAAAGGGGCTGGTCGTGCGACTATGCGGCTCGCTGTGACCCACGTCACGATTGAGTAAGTTTCGTTCACGCAAGGGGGGCTCATGCGCCGCTGGAGCCTGGCGGGCCAGATGCTGGTCCTGCAACTGGTCGTGGTCGCGGTCGCCGTGACCGGCTGCGCGGTGCTCGCGCTGGTGCAGGCCCACCGCCTGCTCACCGAGGAGGCGGGCGCCACGGCCAGGGCCGTGGCGGTCAGCGTGGCCGCCGCGCCGGGCGTGGCCGCCGCCCTCGACGGCCCCGAGCCGACCCTGGCCCTGCAGCCGTACGCCGAACGGGTGCGCAAGGAGACCGGCGTCGACTTCGTCACCATCATGAAGCCGGACGGCACCCGCTACACCCATCCGAACCCGGCCGAGATCGGCCGGCGCTTCCTCGGCCACACCGGGCGGGCCCTGGCCGGCCAGACGTTCGTCGAGACCTACACCGGCACGCTCGGCCCCTCCAAGCGGGCCGTGACGCCCGTGTGGTCCGGCGGCCGGGTCCGGGCCCTGGTCAGCGCGGGCATCACGATCGACCGGATCAGCGCCCGGCTGCGTGACCAGGTCGCCTGGAGCGGCCTGGTCGCCGCCCTCGCGCTCGGCCTCGGCGCGGCCGGGACGTGGCTGGTCACCGTACGGCTGCGCCGCCAGACCCACGGGCTCGGCCCGGTGGAGCTGGGCCGCATCCACGACCACCACGACGCCGTCCTGCACGCCGTAAGGGAGGGCCTGCTGCTGGTCGGCGCCGACGGCACGCTGACGCTCTGCAACGACGCCGCCCGGCAGCTCCTGGACCTGCCGCCGGACGCCGAGGGCCGGCACGTGGCCGAGCTGGGCCTGTCGGCGCTGCTGGAGGGCCGCGAGGAGCGCGTGCACCTGGCCGGCGACCGGGTGCTGGCCGTCAACGGCGCGGCCAGCCGGCTGGGCACGGTGGTGACCGTACGCGACCACACCGAGCTGCAGGCGCTGGCCGGGCAGCTCGACGCCGAACGCGGCTTCGCCGACTCGCTGCGCTCGGCCGCGCACGAGGCCGCCAACCGGCTGCACACCGTGATCACGCTGGTCGAGCTGGGACGCACCGAGCAGGCCGTCGCGCTGGGCACGGCCGAGCTGCGCGCGGCGCAGGAGCTGACCGACCGGGTGGTGGGCGCGGTGCGCGAGCCGGTGCTGGCCGCGCTGCTGCTCGGCAAGAGCGCCGAGGCGGCCGAACGCGGCGGCGAGCTGGTGCTCACGCCCGACAGCGACCTCGACGACCTGGGCCTGGACCCGCGCGACCTGGTGACGATCGTCGGCAACCTGATCGACAACGCCCTCGACGCCGCCACCAGGGTCGAGGTGCGGCTGAGCGCGGACCCGGACGGGGTGGTGATCAGGGTCGCCGACGACGGGCCCGGGCTGACCGCGCCGGAGGCGTTCGCGAAGGGCTGGACCACCAAGGGCGACGGCCACGGGCTCGGGCTGGCGCTGGTCGGGCAGGCGGTGCGGCGGCTGGGCGGCACGATCGAGGTGACCGGGTCGGCGTTCACGGTGCGGCTGCCGGTCCCGGAGCGGGTCCGATGAACCGGCCGGGTGCGGCGGTGTCCGTGCTGATCGTGGAGGACGAGGAGATCACCGCCGAGGCCAACCGGGTCTACGTCGAGCGCGTGGCCGGCTTCGAGGTGGCCGGGGTGGCGCGGTCGGGCGGCGAGGCCCTGCGGTTCCTGCGCGGCCGGCCCGTCGACCTCATCCTGCTCGACCTGTACCTGCCCGACATGCACGGCCTGGAGGTGTGCCGCGCGGTGCGGGCCGGCGGGCTGCTGTGCGACGTCATCGCCGTCACCTCGGCGCGCGACCTGGCGACGGTGCGCTCGGCGGTGTCGCTGGGCGTCTCCCAGTACCTTCTCAAGCCGTTCACCTACGCGACCCTGGCCGAGAAGCTGGCGCGTTACGCCCGGTTCAGGCAGGACACCGGCGTGATCGTCGCCCAGGGCGACGTCGACCGGGTGCTCGGCACCCTGCGCGGCAGCTCCGAGCTGCCCAAAGGGCTGGCCCGCGACACCCTCGACGCCGTGTCGGCGCGGCTGCGCGAGCGGCCCGGCGGCAGCACCGCGCAGAGCGTGGCGCAGGCCGTCGGGGTGTCGCGGGTGACCGCCCGCCGCTACCTGGAACACCTGGTCGAGCTGGGGACGGCGGTGCGCGTGCCGCAGTACGGCGGGGTGGGCCGGCCAGAGTTGCTCTACCGGATCCCCATGGAAAGTTAATGGCGGTGACGCTGCCCGTTCAATCCGGGCCCTTAGCTTCTGGGTGCGATCCGATGCACTGAGGAGAAGTCACTTGCGAGTCCTGGCCGTTGTTCCCGCCCGCGGAGGTTCGGCGGGCGTACCCCTGAAGAACCTCGCCCTGGTCGGGGGCGTCCCGCTGGTCACCCGAGCGGTACGGGCGTGCCTGCGGGCCGAGCTCGTCGACCAGGTCGTGGTCAGCACCGACCACCCGCAGATCGCCGAGACCGCCCGCGCGGCGGGGGCGACCGTGGTGGAGCGGCCCGAGGAGCTGAGCGGCGCGACCGCCTCCAGCGAGTCGGCCGTGCTGCACGCCCTGGACGCGCTCGGCGCGGACCCGGACGTGGTCGTCCTGGTGCAGTGCACCAGCGCGTTCATCGACCCCGAGGACCTGTCGGCGGCCGTGCGCAAGGTCCTGGACGGCGAGGCCGACTCGGTCGTGTCCGGGCTGCCGACGCACGAGTTCCTGTGGACGGCCGCGGGCGCGGGCGTCAACCACGACCCCGCCGTACGGCAGCGCAGGCAGGACCGCGAGCCGCAGTTCCGCGAGAACGGCGCCTTCTACGTCATGCGCACCGCCGGCCTGCGCGAGCACGGCCACCGCTTCTTCGGCGAGGTCGCCGTGCAGCCGGTGCCGCCGCAGCACGCCATCGAGGTCGACGACCCCGAGGACCTGGAGCTGGTGCGCGCCCTGGCGCCGTTCATCGACAAGCCCGAGCCGATCGACGTGGACGCGGTCATCACCGACTTCGACGGCGTGCACACCGACGACCGCGCCTACATCGACTCCGACGGCCGGGAGATGGTCCTGGTCAGCCGCTCGGACGGGATGGGCGTCTCGCTGCTGCGCCGCGCCGGGGTCAAGGTGCTGGTGATGTCCACCGAGCAGAACCCGGTCGTGGCCGCCCGCGCCCGCAAGCTGGGCGTGCCCGTGCTGCAGGGCCTGGCCGAGAAGCGCATCGTGCTGCGCGACTGGCTGGCCATCGAGGGCCTGGACCCGGCGCGCGTGGCCTACGTCGGCAACGACGTCAACGACCTGGGCCCGATGGCCGAGGTCGGCTGGCCGATCGCCACCCCCGACGCGCACCCGCGCGTGCGCGCCGCCGCCCGCGTGGTGCTGACCAGGCCCGGCGGCTCGGGCGCGGTGCGCGAGCTGTGCGACCTGGTGGTGGCCGCCCGGCCCGAGCCGCCGGTCGCCGAGGCCAAGGCCCGGCCGCGGCTCGGCCCGGTCGCGATCGGCGACGTGCTGGTCGGCGACGGCGAGCCGGTGTACGTGATCGGCGAGATCGGCATCAACCACAACGGCGACCTCGACCTCGCCCGCCGGCTCATCGACGTGGCGGCCGACGCCGGCTGCCAGGCGGTCAAGTTCCAGAAGCGCACCCCCGCGATCTGCGTGCCCGAGGAGCAGAAGGGCCAGATCAGGCAGACGCCGTGGGGCGAGATGACGTACCTGGAGTACAAGGAGCGCACCGAGTTCGGCCACGACGAGTACCGGCAGATCGCGAAGTACTGCGACGAGCGCGGCCTGCACTGGTTCGCCTCGCCGTGGGACGTGCCGTCCGTGGAGTTCCTGGAAGACATGGACGTGCTGACGCACAAGATCGCCTCGGCCAGCGTCGCCGACCACGAGCTGCTGCGCGCCCTGGCGGCCACCGGCAAGCCGCTCATCCTGTCCACCGGCATGTCCACGCTGTCGGAGATCGACCAGGCGGTCGAGATCCTCGGCACCGACCGGCTGATCATGATGCACGCCACCTCCACGTACCCGCTGCCGCCGGAGGAGGCCAACCTGCGCACGATCACCACGCTCAAGGAGCGCTACGGCGTGCCGGTCGGCTACTCCGGGCACGAGCGCGGCCTGCAGATCTCCCTGGCGGCGGTCACCCTGGGCGCGGTCTGCGTCGAGCGGCACATCACGCTCGACCGCACCATGTGGGGCTCCGACCACGCCGCCTCGCTGGAGCCGTCGGGGCTGGAGCACCTCGTCCGCGACATCCGCATCATCGAGCAGGCCATGGGCGACGGCGTCAAGCGCGTCTTCCCCGGCGAGGAGGCGCCCAAGGCCCGGCTGCGCCGGGTGACCGTCTGAGTCATGACGCCGACCACTCTCTCCGTCGTCGTGCCGGTGCGTGACGGTGAGCGCTTCATCGCCGACGCGCTCACCTCGCTGGCCCGCAACGCCCGGCACGACTTCGAGTTCATCGTCGTGGACGACGGCTCCGTGGACGCCACCCCGGACATCGTCGCCGACTTCGCCCGCGACCTGCCCGGCCTGGCCGTGCTGCGCAACCCCGCCCCCGTGGGGCTGGCCGACGCCCGCAACACCGGGCTGTCGGCCGCCTCGGGGCGGTTCGTCACGTTCATGGACGGCGACGACTGGCTGGCGCCCGGCTACCTGGCCGGGCTGGTGGCGGCCATCGACGGGCTCGGCTGCGACTTCGTGCGCGTCGACCACGTCCAGGTGGAGGGGCGCAAGCGGGTGGTGCACCGGGCCCCGCTGTCGCGCCGCGGCGTCGTGCTCGACCCCCGCTCGGCGATCCTGCCGGCCGGGGAGCGGACCATGGTGGACTACCCGTACGCGTGGGCCGGGGTCTACCGGCGTTCGCTGCGGGACCTGCTGCACTTCCCCGGCTCGCTGCACACCGCCGAGGACCGGCCGTGGATCTGGCGGCTGCACCGGGAGGCGGCCACGTTCGCGGTGGTGCCGCTGGCCGGGGTGTTCTACCGGCGGCTGGTGTCCGGGTCGCTGACGCAGGTCGGCGACGAGCGGCAGCTGCACTTCTTCGACGCCTTCGAGCTGGTCTTCAAGGAGCTGGAGCCGGAGTTCCTGCCCAAGGCGGCGCGCAACTTCTGCGCGCTGCTGGCCCACCATCTGGAGCTCGCGGGCCGCTTCACGCCCGCGCTGCGCGCCCGGTTCGAGGAGCGGGGCGCGCAGATGGTCCGCGGCCTGCCGCCCGCCCTGGTGGCCGACGCCGTGTCGCGGATGGCCGTCGAGCGGGAGGCCGTGCTGCGCGCCCTGGTGCCCGACATTCCCCCCAGCCCCCACGTCCGGATCCGCCGGGATCGGGAGGACTCCTGATGAAGGTCTTCTACGCCTCGACGCTGTTCGGCGCGATGTCGCTGGCCGCGGCCATCGACGACGGCCGCTTCGGCACGGGCCGGCGCGTGCTGATCGTGTCGAACAACGCGGCGATCCCCGAGGTGTCGGTGCCGCTCGACGGCACGCCCGGCTTCGCCGCCCTGCGCTCGCGCTTCGACGAGGTGCACTCCTGGAACGAGCTGATCGCCCCGCTGCACCCCTCCGACTGGCGGGCGCGGGTCATCGAGGTGCCGATGTTCGAACGGCTGATCCGCTCCCACCTGGCCCTGGACGGCGTCGAGGAGCTGGTGCTGGAGTCGATCGCGGTGCCGCCCGCGCGCACGATCGCCGGCCTGGTGCGCGACTGTCCGATCACCGTCTACTCCGACGGCCTGATGAGCTACGGGCCGACCCGCGACCCGCTGCCCGCGGAGATCTCCCGCCGCATCGAGCGGCTGCTCCACCTGGACCTGGTGCCCGGCCTGACCCCGCTGCTGCTCAGCGAGTACGGCGTGCCGCCCGTGGTGCTGCCGCAGGAGCGCTTCCTCGCGGTCGTGGACGAGGTGGCCGCCACCGCGCCGGACCTGCGCGCCGGGCAGGCGGTCGTCCTCGGCCAGTACCTGTCGGCGCTGGAGATCGTCACGCCGGAGAAGGAGGCCGGGCTGCACGCCTCGATGCTGCGCGCCCTGGCCGCCCGCGGCTGCACCGACGTGGTGTTCAAGCCGCATCCGGCCGCCGGACGCCGGCACGCGCAACTGCTGCGCGCGGCGGCCGGGCCGCTGGGTGTGCGGCTGACGGTGGCCGGGGAGAGCGTGCCGGCCGAGGTGTGCTTCGCGACGCAGCGGCCCGAGCTGGTCGTGGGCTGCTTCTCCACCGGCCTGGTGACCGCCCGGCGCTACTTCGGCCTGCCGGTCGCCTCCTTCGGCACCGGCCTGGTGCTGGACCGGCTCACGCCGTACGAGAACAGCAACCGGGTGCCGGCCACGATCGTGGACGCGCTGCTGCCCCGGCTGAACCCCGACGGCGTGATCGACGAGCCGCCGCGCACGGACCTGCCCGCGCTGGTGCGCGCGGTCGGCTACTGCATGCAGGCCGACGCCTATCCCGGGCTGCGCCCGTCGAGCGTCGCGTTCGACGGGCGCTACTTCAAGCGCAAGCGCCTGGAGACGCTGGGGCTGGCCGAGCCGCCCTCGGCGCTGTCCAGGCTGCGCAGGAGGATCAGGTCAGCGATCTGAGGTAGCGGCGCACCCGCCGCTTGGCCCGGTAGCCCGCCCGCAGCATCGTGGGCGGCACCTCCACCCGCAACCTGGCCCGGCGGCGGGCCGCGGCGTGCTCGGAGCCGTCCAGCAGGGAGCGGGCGGGCGGGCGCGTCCCGTCCGCGGCCAGGCCGGTCAGCAGGGCCGCCCAGTCGTCGCGGCCGGCCGGGTGGAAGTAGTTGGCCTCGCACCAGCGCGGCTCGGCCGTGCGGAAGTCGCCCAGGGCCAGGTCGTCGAGCGTGCCGAGCAGGCCGCTGCCCTCGAAGACCAGGTTGATCATCTCGGCGCTGACGCCGAAGTCGCTCAGCACCAGCGACGGCACGCCCATGGCGACGGCCTCCAGCGCGGCCGTCGAGCTGACCGTGACGAACCCGGCCGCCCGCGACAGCTGCTCGTGCATCGACCCGGCCGCGAACGTCAGCCTGCCGGGCTCGCCCATCTCGCGCCACAGCCGCTGGTAGTGGTGGCGTTCGTTGTGGGTCTGGCGCTCGTGCTCCAGGGCGCGCAGCTTGACCACGACCTCCAGGCCGGGCCGGCGGGCGGCCAGCTCGGCCAGCGCCGTCAGCACCCGCTCGCGCTCCTCCCGCGCCCGCGGCACCTTGGCCTGGGTGGCGAACACGACCCGGTCGCCGCCGCCGGACGCCGCGCCGGGCCGCAGGAACGGCAGCCGGGCCAGCCCGACCGCCCCTCCCCCGCCGAGCCGGCCGGCGATCTCGGAGAACTCGGCCACCTCGCGCTCGCTGTGCACCACGAACAGGTCGCAGCCGCTGCGGAACAGCCACGCCTTCTCCGTGGCCGGCACCGAGATGCCGGGCAGCCCGCTGACGAACACCGGCCGTGCCCGGCCGTCCGGCCGCAGCCCGGCCAGCACGTCGGCCACCAGGACGTCCACCACCGGGCCCGTGCAGCCCACCAGGATCGCGTCGGGCCGGGTGCGCTCGGCCAGGCGGCGCAGCGAGCGCGCCGACAGCACCGGGGGCGCCGCACGCCCGCCCACCGCCGCCGCGATCTGCTCCGGCGAGGGCGCGATCGGGGTGCGCACCACCGCCAGCTCGCTCTCGCAGCCCGCGGGCAGGTCATCGAGCAGGCAGGCCGCCCACTTCAGATACGAGTCGGAGTCGGCTACCGCCAGCACCCTCACCTGGAAGCTCCTGTCAAATGCGATCGCAGGCCGGGGGCCGCCCTGCTCGTCCACCAGTCGTCGGGAACGTCCACCGGCTCGACCTCGACGCCGCGCGGGCCGAGCAGCACCCGCAGCGAGGTGATCGCGGTCGAGGGCAGGCTGAGCACCCGCTGCCCGGCGTCGAGGCCGCGCAGCGTCAGCTCGGCCGGCACGCCCGCGTCGTGCACGGTGATGCCGGGACGTTCGCCGATCAGCGCCACGTCGACGGGGTCCTCGCGGCGGTGCGGGTAGTAGGCCAGCGGCTCGCGCCCGGCCAGGTCGGTCAGCCAGCGCAGGTAGTGGTCGCGGTGGACCAGGCCGTTGCGGACCAGGGACGTGCCGAGGACGACCGTGCGCTCGGCGGGCCCCTGGGCGCTCGGCGGCTGGGCGCGCAGCCAGGCGAAGTCGTGGCGGACGAGGTCGACGCCCGCCCCCCGGACGGCGGCGGCCAGCTCGTCGGGGACGGGCAGGGCGGTGAAGACCGACACCCGGCTCAGCCGCAGCCGCAGCGCGGCGGCCAGGCCGAGCAGGGCGCGCGCCCGCGACGGAGTCGCCCGCGCCCGCAGCAGCGGCCGGAACGGCCCGGCGGCCAGCAGTTCGAGCAGCCTGAGCGTGGCCAGGCCGTCGTCCACGACGACGATGCGGCCGGGGTCGGAGGTCAGCCAGCGCATCTGGACCTTGCCGGAGAACGCGTCGCCCACGGCCTGGACGCGGCGCGGCATGCGCTCGCGCGGCTCGTCCAGCACCAGGCCGGCGGGCAGGTCGAGGCGGCGCAGCTCCTTGCGGGTGGCGCGCAGCGGACGCAGGCCGGCGCGCGGCACGACCACGGTGTCCGGGCCGAGCAGCCCGGCATGGTGGGCCTCGACGGCGCACAGCATCTGGAGCGGAGACTCCACCCAGGCCGACGCCTGTCTGACCACTCTGTTTCCCCCAGCCGGTGGATGGCCTTGCACGACCCGCCTCAAGGTAGCCCGGCCTGCTTAAGCCGCAAGAAACGACACGTGAACAATGGAGGGTATGAACTCGCTGATGCTCAACACCGACGGTGTGCAGATACCACAGCTCGGCTTCGGCGTCTGGCAGGTCCCTGCCGACGACGCCGAGCACGCGGTGACCACCGCGCTGCGCGCCGGATACCGGCACGTCGACACCGCCGCCGCCTACGAGAACGAGGAGGGCGTCGGCCGGGCCGTGCGCGCCGCCGGGGTGCCGCGGGAGAAGGTGTTCGTCACCACCAAGCTGTGGAACGGCGATCACGGGCGCGCCGAGCAGGCCTTCGACGAGAGCCTGGCCCGCCTGGGCCTCGACTACGTAGATCTTTTCCTGATCCACTGGCCGGTCCCGCAGCAGGACAGGTACGTGCAGGCCTGGCGGGCGCTGGAGAAGATCTACCGGGACGGCCGGGCCAAGGCCATCGGGGTCTCCAACTTCACGATCGCCACCCTGACCCGGCTGATGGAGGAGACCGACATCACGCCGTCGATCAACCAGATCGAGCTGCACCCGTACTTCCAGCAGCGCGAGATGCGCGCCTTCCACGAGGCCAACGGCATCCTGACCGAGGCGTGGAGCCCGCTCGGGCAGGGCAAGGGGCTGCTGGCCGACCCGGCGCTGCGCGTGCTGTCGGAGAAGTACGGCAAGACGCCCGCCCAGATCGTGCTGCGCTGGCACCTCCAGCTCGGCAACGTGGTGATCCCCAAGTCGGTCACGCCGTCGCGGATCGAGGAGAACATCGACGTGTTCGACTTCATCCTCGACACCGAGGACATGGCGGCCATCGGCGCGATGAACGCGGGGCGGCGGATCGGGCCCGACCCCGACTCGTTCAACCTGACCTGAGCGCTCTACGATCTCGGTCGTGCGAGATTTCACCTGGGGAATAGCGGCGACCGGCGGCATCGCGCGTACCGTGGGGGCGGCCATCGTGGCCGAGCCCGGCATGCGGGTGGCCGCCGTCGGCTCGCGGAGCCCGCTCAGGGCGCGGGCGCTGGCCGACGAGCTGGGCGCGGAGTCGGCCTACGGCTCCTACGAGGCCCTGTGCGCCGATCCGGCCGTCGACGCGATCTACGTCGCCACGCCGCACGCCCAGCACCTGGAGGTGGCCGAGGCGGCCATCGCGGCGGGCAAGTCCGTGCTGTGCGAGAAGCCGCTGGCGGCCGACGTGGCCGACGCCGAGCGCATGGTGGCGCTGGCCCGCGCGGCCGGGGTCTTTCTCATGGAGGCCATGTGGATGCGCTTCAACCCGCTCATCCAGCGGGTGGCGGCCGATCCGCGCTTCGGTGAGATCCGGTCGGTGCGGGCCTCGTTCGGCTTCGCGCTGCCCTACGACCCCGCCCACCGGCTGTGGGCGCCGGAGCTGGGCGGCGGAGCCCTGCTCGACCTGGGGATCTACCCGTTCGGGCTGGCGCAGCTGCTGCTCGGCATGCCCGCGGAGCTGCGGATGGCCGGCTCGCTGGCGCCCAGCGGGGTCGACGCCGAGGCCGGCGGGCTGCTGCTGTACCCGGACGGGCGGCGGGCCCTGGTGGACGTCTCGCTGCTGGCCCATCACGCCAACGACGCGAGCGTGGTGGGCACGACGATGCGGGCCGACATCGCGGCGCCGTTCTGGGCGCCGCGGCGGGTGCTGCTGTCGGGGCCGTCGATGGAGACGGAGGAGCTGGTGCTCGACCCGGCCGACAACGGGTACGCGGGCGAGCTGCGCGAGGTGCGCGCGGCCACGATCGAGGGCCGCACCGAGAGCGCGATCATGCCGCTTGACGAATCCCTTGCCATGATGGGGCTTCTGGCCGAAGCACGGGCACAACTCTCCTAGCTGGACCTTTAGGCATTTGCCACACTCTTGCCCGATGTATTACCTTGTGGGGCATCTCGCGGCAGACGTCCGGTTTGTCCGGCTTTGTCCAACCATCGCAAGACATTTCACAGGATCGTCCTGTGACCGCTGAATCCGCCTCCGGGCGGAACCGGGGACCCACGTCCTTTGGGGTGAATCGGCACTTCGGTGCCGTAGGGCAGCTTCCACGTCCGAACCCGTCAGCTAACCCGGTAAGCGGCATGGAAGCAAGGAGTAATGCCCTCGATGGCCAAGCACCGTCCCATCCGTGCCCCGAAGATCACCTACGCCCACGCCGCGCTCGGCGCGGCCATCCTCGCCTCCGCCATCGGCGCCCACGCCACCGCCGCGGCCGCCGACAGCGCGGGCCCGGCGGCGGCGACCGGCCACTCGGCCGTCGCGCCGCAGGCCGCCGCCCAGACCCGCAAGGCGGAGGAGACCCAGGTCAACGTCACCGCCCAGCAGGTCCTGGCCATGGCCAAGGCCCAGGTCGGCACCTCCGAGAACGCCTACGGCGGCGGCACCAAGTTCCAGAAGTGGTACGCCGACTCCCAGCGCGCCGCCGAGACCATCGCCCGCGACGGCGGCACCCGCGCGATGTACCTGAACGCCCCCTGGTGCTCGATCTTCGTCTCCTGGGTCGGCGAGCACACCGGCGCCCGCCCGCAGGTCGGCTGGGACGCCTGGACCGTGGCCCACGCCAAGTGGTTCGCCGCCAACGACCGCTGGGGAGCCGAGGCCAGGCCCGGAGCCGTGGTCTTCTTCTCCTGGGGCGGCAGCAAGAGCCTGGACGCCATCCAGCACGTCGGCTTCGTCGTCAAGGACAACGGCGACGGCACGATCTCCACGATCGAGGGCAACACCGGCAACGGCAAGGTCGAGGAGCGCGTCCGTCCGAAGTCGCAGGTCGTCGGCTACGGATACCCCCAGTACGCGAGCTGACCTCCCCCCGCTCCGAGCGCGCGTCCCGCACGAGGACGCGCGCTCGCCGCGTCTTCAGGGCCGGACCGCCAGCAGCGAGTACAGGATCGGCAGGTGCGAGTCGCCGAACGGGAACCGGTACCGGCCGTCCGCGCCCTGGGTCAGCAGGCCGCGCGGGTCCATCTCCGTCTCGACGTGCTCGCCCAGCTCGGCCACCGTGAACCCGGCCCGCGCCGCCGCCGTGACGATCTCGCCCACCGAGTGCGGGTACTCGACCGCCTCGTGGGCCTCGGTCACCACCGCGGCGTCGGCGTACGTGCCGGTCACCGTCTCCCGGTGGGCCTGGCCGCCGCCGTAGGGCCAGTCGGCCACCAGCGGGTCGAGCGAGGACACCGTCTCGTAGGCCGGATGCAGGTCGACCAGCACCAGCCGCCCGTCCGGCCGCAGCGCCATGGCCGCGCCGCGCATCCAGGCGTCCAGGTCGCCGATCCAGCACAGCACGCCGTACGTGGCCACCGCCAGGTCGAACCCGCCGGCCAGCGACTCCGGCAGCCGCTGCGTGTCGGCCTCCACGAACGTGGCCGCCAGCCCGGCCCTGTCCGCCAGGTCGCGGGCGCGGGCGACCGCCACCGGGGAGAAGTCGACGCCGGTCACCCGCGCTCCCAGCCGTGCCCAGCTCAGCGTGTCCAGGCCGAAGTGGCACTGGAGGTGGAGCAGGTCCAGGCCGGCGACGTCGCCGGCCAGGCGGCGTTCGAGCGCGTAGAGGGTCTGCCGGCCGGCGAGGAAGGCGTCGACGTCGTAGAACCGGTCGGCGGAGGTGGAGCCGTGGACGCGGGCGCGCTCGTCCCAGAGGGCCCGGTTGGGGACGGGGGCGTCTTGTGCGGGTTGGTGCATGGGGCGAGGATGGCACATCGGCCCCCCGGCCGCACGACCGGTACGGTGCCTGGAGGCGGACGGTCCGCGCCCGCGTGTCGATCCGGCCGGCGCCCGTTCGACGCTTCGGCGAGGCCGGCTCCGCCCGGGGGCCGCGGACGGAAGGGACGGCACGATGAAATTCATGATCGTCGGCAAGGCCAACGGGGAGACCGAGGCCGGGGCGCTGCCCAGCCAGGAGCTCGTCGACAACATGCACGCCTACAACGAGGCGCTGGCCAAGGCGGGGGTGCTGCTGGCCGCCGAAGGGCTCTACCCGAGCTCGCAGGGCGCGCAGATCGCCTACAGCGGCGGCCGGGCCACGGTGATCGACGGCCCGTTCGCCGAGGCCAAGGAGCTGATCGCGGGGTTCTGGCTGATCCAGGTGAAGTCCAGGGAGGAGGCTCTGGAATGGGCCATGCGCGTGCCCGTCCCGGAGGGCTCCGACGGGATCGGCCTGGACGTGTGGCGGGTCTACGACGCCTCCGACGCGCCCGACGCGGCCTCGTCCGACCCGGCGGAGATCGAGCGGGAGAAGGCCATGCGCAGGCGTCTGGACGGGCAGGAGGGCTGACCTCGGCTTGCGGCCCCCGGACGGTGCTGGTGTCATGAGCCGGTGATGGCTTCCGACACCCACCGGGCGATCGAGGCGGTCTGGCGGATCGAGGCGCCCCGGCTCATCGCCGGCCTGGCCGGGCTGGTGCGCGACGTCGGCCTGGCCGAGGAGCTGGCCCAGGACGCGCTGGTCGCGGCCCTGGAGCAGTGGCCGGGATCGGGCGTGCCCCGCAACCCGGGCGCCTGGCTGATGACGGTGTCCAAGCGCCGCGCCGTCGACCTGATCCGCAGGAACGAGCGCATGTCCCGCAACCTGGCCGAGCTGGGCCACCGGCTGGAGGCCGCCGGTGAGCCGCCCGAGCCCGACGAGATCGAGGACGACCTGCTGCGGCTGGTCTTCACCGCCTGCCATCCGGCGCTGTCGATGGAGGCCCGGGTGGCCCTGACGCTACGGGTGCTCGGCGGCCTGAGCACCGAGGAGATCGCCCGCGCGTTCCTGGTGCCCGAGCCGACCGCCGCCCAGCGGATCGTGCGGGCCAAGCGCACCCTGGCCGACCGGAGGGTCCCGTTCGAGGTGCCGCAGGGCGCCGAGCTGGCCGGACGCCTGTCGTCCGTGCTGGAGGTCATCTACCTGATCTTCAACGAGGGGTACTCGGCGACCGCGGGCGACGACTGGATGCGGCCCGGCCTGTGCGAGGACGCGCTGCGGCTGGGCCGGGTGCTGGCGGGGCTGATGCCCGCCGAACCCGAGGTGCACGGGCTGGTCGCGCTCATGGAGATCCAGGCGTCCAGGGCGGCGGCCCGGGTGGGACCGTCCGGGGAGCCGGTGCTGCTGCTGGAGCAGGACCGCACCCGGTGGGACCGGCTGCTCATCGGGCGCGGGCTGGCGGCACTGGCTCGGGCCGAGCAACTGGCCCGGGACCGGGCCGACGAGCGGGGCGACGAGCAGGCCGACGAGGGAGCCGACGAGCGGGGCGGCGCGGTGGGGCCGTACACGCTGCAAGCTGCGATCGCGGCCTGCCACGCCCGCGCCTTCGACCCCGGCGACACCGACTGGGTGCGCATCGCGAGCCTGTACGAGTCGCTGGCCCGCCTGGCCCGCTCCCCCGTCGTCGAGCTCAACCGCGCGGTGGCCCTGTCGATGGCCTACGGCCCGGCGGTGGGCCTGCAACTGCTCGACCAGATCGTGGACGAGCCGGCGCTCAAGGGTTACCACCTGCTGCCGAGCGTCCGCGGCGACCTGCTCTTCAAGCTGGGCCGGCGCGGCGAGGCGCGGGCCGAGTTCGAACGCGCGGCCTCGATGACCCGCAACTCCCGCGAACGCGCCCTGCTACGCGAACGCGCCGCCGCCTGCTGAGCACCGCCCCCGAAGGGGCGGGGCACTGCGCCGCCCGCCGCGCCGCCTGGCCGCGCCGGAAGCGCCGCCGTGAGCCCGGTGTTGGAACGTGCCAACAGATCGTCACGCTCGGTGACAACGCGGCCTGACCGGGAGCAAGCCCGGAGGGTCCGGGCGACATGCCCTTGATGCGGCACGAAAGATGTCTCTTGAGGTGGGAGCGCTCCCAAACAGCTCTTCACACCCTTCATCCCCTTAAATCCTGATTACGGGCGGCAAAACGCACGATTGGTAACGGTTCCGTTTCGGCGGATTGACGGACACAGCCGGTAAGTGCACCCTTTGTGGGAGCGCTCCCAAACACTCCCACCGCGGCGGAGCGCGTGCCGCGGTGCACCTCCCATCAGTCACCCGAGAAGGGGTCTCCCATGATGATCAGCAAGCGTCGCGGTCTGGCCGCGGCCTCAGCCCTGGCCGCGGCGGCGCTGACCGTCGCGTCGTGCGGCAGCGGCGACACGCCGGCCGCCGGCAACTCTCCCGCCTCCTCCGCGGCGGCGGCCGAGCCCGTCACCATCCGGGTGCAGACCTTCGGCGGCGGCTCCAACTTCGGCTACAAGAACGCCATCGAGAAGTGGAACGCCGAGCACAAGGACATCCAGATCAAGGAAGAGCACCTGACCGACCAGTTCGAGCAGCAGTACTGGCCCCAGATGATCCAGTGGCTGCAGTCCGGCAACGGCGCGGGCGACGTCGTCGGCATCGACGAGGGCGGCATGGGCCTGGCCAAGGCGCACCCCGAGTGGTGGGCCGACCTGAAGGAGTACGGCCTTGAGGGCCGCAAGGCCGACTACCCCGCCTGGAAGTGGGAGAACGGCGTGACGGCCGACGGCAAGATCTTCGGCCTCGGCACCGACATCGGCGGCATGAGCCTGTGCTACCGCACGGACCTGTTCAAGAAGGCCGGGCTGCCCACGGACCGCGAGAAGGTCGCCGCCCTGTGGCCGACGTGGGACGACTTCATGAAGGTCGGCCAGCAGTTCCAGGCGAAGGTGAAGGACACCAAGTTCACCGACGGCACCAACACGCTCTACAACGTGGTGCTCTACCAGGAGGCGGCCAAGAACGGCAACGTCGCCTACTTCGACAAGGACAACAACCTCATCGTCGACAAGAACCCGGCGGTGAAGGCGGGCTTCGACTTCGCCTCCAAGCTCAGCCAGTCCGGCCTGACGGCCAAGCTGCGCAACTTCACCGACGAGTGGGCGGCGGGCACCCAGAAGGGCGCCTTCGCCACGGTCGGCTGCCCGTCCTGGATGCTCGGCGTGGTCTCCGGCAACGCCGGCGACGGCATGAAGGGCAAGTGGGACGTCGCCTCGGTGCCCGGCGGCGGCGGCAACTGGGGCGGCTCGTGGGTGGCCGTGCCCAAGCAGTCCAAGCACCCGAAGGAGGCCGCGCAGGTCGCCGACTACCTGACCAGCGCGCAGACCGAGGCGAGCATCTTCACCGACTTCGGCAACATGCCGAGCAACAGCAAGGCCCAGGCCGACGCCGCCGTGCAGGGCGCGAAGAACGAGTTCTTCAGCGACGCCCCCATCGGTGAGATCTTCGCCAAGTCGGCGGAGAGCCTGCAGCCGGTGTTCCTCGGGGTGAAGCACGCGCAGGTCAAGAACGCGGTCGAGTCGGTCATCCAGGGCATGGACGACGGCTCGGTGGCCTACGACAAGGCCTGGCAGCAGCTGGTCGACGACGCGGTGAAGGCCGCGGGCTGATCTTGCTCCGCCCGGCCCGCGACTGGCGGGCCGGGCTTGCCGCCGAAAGGTCTGTTTATGAGCTTCGACTCTCATCCGCGGCCGGTGCGGACCAACCGTCGCCGCGCCCGCCCACCCGGCCGCTTCTGGCGCTCTCGACTCGACGTCAGAGCCATGCCGTACGCCCTGGTGTCCCCGTACTTCCTGCTGTTCGCCGCCTTCGGGCTGTTCCCGCTGGCCTTCACGCTCTACTACTCGCTCTACGACTACGACCTGGCCGGCGACACCAAGTGGGCCGGGCTGGGCAACTACGCCGCGCTGCTGGCCGACGAGGACTTCTGGAACGCCGTCACCAACACCGTCGGCATCTTCCTGCTCGCCACGATCCCGCAGATGCTGATGGCGCTGTTCCTGGCCAACGCGCTGAACAAGAAGCTGCGCTGGCGGCTGCCGATCCGCATGAGCGTGCTGCTGCCGCTGGTCACCTCGGTGGTCGCGGTCGCGGTGGTGTTCACCCAGCTGTTCGCGCGCGACTGGGGCCTGGTCAACTGGGTCCTGGGCTGGTTCGGCGGGGACAAGATCAACTGGCGGGCCGAGCGCTTCCCGTCCTGGCTGGCCATCGCCGCGATGGTCGACTGGCGCTGGACGGGCTACAACGCCATCATCTTCCTGGCCGGCATGCAGACGATCCCCAAGGACCTGTACGAGGCGGCCGCCATCGACGGCGCGTCCCGGCGGCGCCAGTTCTGGCAGATCACGCTGCCGATGCTGCGCCCGACCATGATCTTCGTGGTGCTCAACTCCACGATCGGCGGCCTGACGCTGTTCTCCGAGCCGACCACCTTCTACAACGGCAACGTGGACGGCGGCTCGCAGGGCCAGTTCCAGACGGTGGCGATGTTCGTCGTCAAGCAGGGCTTCCGCGAGTTCGACTACGGCTACGCCGCGGCCGCCGCCTGGCTGCTGTTCCTGCTGATCCTGATCGGCGCGGCCGTCAACTTCCTGTTCGTCCGGCGGATCGGAGGCGCCAAGTGACCGGCTGGAAACCGACCGTCATGACGCGGGTCATGCTCGGGGTGGCCATCTTCCTGTCGGCGTTCCCGCTGTACTGGATGCTCGTCATCGCCTCGCGCACGAACTCCGACGCCGTGTCGGTGCCGCCGAAGTTCCTGCCCGGCGGCAACCTCGGCGAGAACATCGTCGCGGTGCTGGAGAACGAGGACGCGCACTTCCTGCTCGGCCTGACCAACTCCTTCTTCAGCGCGGCGATCGTCACCGTGTCCGTGGTGATCATCTCCACCCTGGCCGGGTTCGCCTTCGCCAGCCTGCAGTTCAAGGGCCGCAACATCCTGCTGCTGCTCGTGCTGCTGACGATGGCGGTGCCGCTGCAGCAGATGGGCGTGGTCCCGCTCTACCGCATGATGGTGAGCCTGGAGTGGACCGGCACGCTGAAGGCCATCATCCTGCCGTACCTGCTCAACGGGTTCGGCGTGTTCCTGATGACGCAGTACACGCGGCAGGCCGTGCCGAACGAACTGGTCGAGGCGGCCAGGGTGGACGGCGCGGCGACGCTGCGGATCTGGTGGAACGTCGTGCTGCCGGCCGTGCGTCCGGGCATGGCGGTGCTCGGCATCAACACCTTCATGCTCATGTGGAACGACTACATGTGGCCGCTGATCGTGCTGACGCCGGACAACCCGACCGTGCAGATCGCCATCAACTCGCTCAACGCGCGCTACTCGACCAGCTACTCGCTGATCTTCGCGGGTACCGCGCTGTCCATCATTCCGCTCATCGCGGTATTCGTCGCATTCGGCCGCCAGATCGTCGGCGGACTCATGGAAGGTGCGGTCAAGGCGTGACGACACAAGAGGAACAGATTCGTCCCGGGCTGCGCTTCCCTCCCGGTTTCGCGTTCGGCGCGGCCACCTCGGCGTACCAGATCGAGGGCGCGGTCACCGAGGACGGACGCGGCCCGTCCATCTGGGACACCTTCACCAAGACCCCCGGACGGGTGCTCAACGGGCACCACGGGGACGTGGCCATGGACCACTACCACCGATACCGGCAGGACGTCGCCATCATGGCGGACCTGGGCCTGACGGCCTACCGCTTCTCGGTGTCCTGGCCGCGGATCCAGCCGACCGGCTCGGGCGCGGTCAACCAGAAGGGCCTGGACTTCTACAAGCGGCTCACCGAAGAGCTCCGGCAGAACGGCATCGACCCGTGGCTGACCCTCTACCACTGGGACCTGCCGCAGGAGCTGGAGGACAAGGGCGGCTGGCCCAACCGCGACACGGCCTACCGCTTCGCCGAGTACGCCACGATCGTGCACGAGGCGCTGAAGGACCACGTCCACACCTTCAGCACGGTCAACGAGCCGTGGTGCGCCGCGTTCCTCGGCTACGCCTCGGGCGAGCACGCCCCCGGCCGGCGTGAGCCGCGCAACGCGATCAGGGGCGCGCATCACCTCAACCTGGCCCACGGCCTGGCCGTCCAGGCGATGGACGCGCGCCGCGCGGGCGGCTGCGTCAACCTGTACGCGATCTCCCCCGAGACCGGCAGCGAGGCCGACCTGGACGCGGCCCGCCGCATCGACGGCCTGCAGAACCGGTTCTTCCTGGACGCGATGCTGACCGGCCGCTACCCCGAGGACGTCCTGAACGACATCCCGATCGACGACGACCTCGTGCGGCCGGGTGACATGAAGATCATCAACGCGCCGATCGACGTGCTGCTGGTCAACTACTACAGCCGCTTCACGGTCTCCGGCGCGCCCGGCGGCAGGGCGTCGGCGGCGGCGGCCCCCACGGACACGGCCTCGCCGTGGGTGGGCAGCGAGCACGTCTCGTTCGTCAACGGCGGCCGTCCGGTCACCGCGATGGGCTGGGAGATCGACGAGGACGGCCTGGTGGAGGTGCTCACCCGGGTGGCGCGGGACTACCCGCCGATCCCGATGGTGGTCTCCGAGAACGGCGCCGCCTTCGACGACGTGCTGGCCGACGGCCGCATCCACGACGCGCAGCGGCAGGCGTACGTGGAGGCGCACCTCGGCGCGTGCAGGCAGGCGATCGACGCGGGCGTGCCCCTGCAGGGCTACTTCGCCTGGTCGCTGATGGACAACTTCGAGTGGGCCTGGGGTTACGGCAAGCGTTTCGGCCTGGTCCACGTCGACTTCGACACCCAGGAGCGACTGCTCAAGGACAGCGCGCACTGGTACTCGGAGATCATCCGGCAGAATAGGCGACATGAACCGACCGACTCTTGAGGCAGTCGCGGCTCGGGCCGGTGTGGGCCGGGGCACGGTGTCGAGAGTCATCAACGGCTCGCCGAACGTCAGCGCGAAGGCCCGCGAGGCCGTCGAGCTGGCCATCCGCGAGCTGGGCTACGTGCCCAACAGGGCGGCGCGCGCCCTCGTCACGCGCCGCACGGACACGGTCGCCCTGGTGGTGTCGGAGTCCCAGTTCCGGGTCTTCGACGAGCCGTACTTCGCCGGCACCATCCGCGGCATCGGCTCGGCGCTGGCCGAGACCGGGCTGCAGCTGATCCTGGCGATGGCGCGCTCCCCCGAGGAGCACGAGCGGCTGGAGACGTACCTGACGGGGCAGCACGTCGACGGCGTGCTGCTGCTGTCGCTGCACGGCGCCGACCCGCTGCCGGGCAGGCTGGAGGAGATGGGCGTGCCGACCGTGCTCGGCGGCAGGCCCGTCGGCCTCGATCCCTACAGCTTCGTGGACATGGACAACCGTGCGGGGGCCCGGCAGGCGGTCAAACACCTGCTGGGCCTCGGCCGGGGCGCGATCGCCACGATCGCCGGCCCCCAGGACATGGGCGTGGGCGTCGACCGTCTGGCCGGCTACCGCGACGCGCTGCTGCCCTCGGGGCTGCCGGAGATCGTGGCCTTCGGCGACTTCTCCGAGGAGAGCGGCGCCACCGCCATGCAGGAGCTGCTGGACAGCCATCCCGAGCTCGACGCGGTCTTCGCCGCCTCCGACCCGATGGCCCTGGGCGCGATGCGCGTGCTCAAGGCCGCGGGCAGGGCGATCCCGGGCGACGTCGCCGTGATCGGCTTCGACGACTCCAAGGCGGCGCTGCACGCCGATCCGCCGCTGACCACCGTCCACCAGCCCACGGAGGCCATGGGCCGCCAGATGGCCCAGCTCCTCGTGGCCCGCATCAACGGCGAGGAGCTGCGCCAGCCCGTGGTGATCCTCGACACGCACCTGGTTCGCCGAGAGTCTGCCTGACCAGGCGTTATCCTGGCCCGGCTGCTCGCACGCCCGACGAAAGGACCTTCTCCCGTGCCCCAGCTCGAAGGCGGCGGCTACACCGCGCAGATCAGCCCGCGCGGCGCCGCGCTCAGAATGCTCCGGCACGGCGGGCGCGACCTGGTGACGACCTGGCCCGAGCAGGGCCCGGTCCCCTACTTCGCGGGCACCGTCCTGGCTCCCTGGCCCAACCGGGTGGGCGGCGCCCGCTACACCTTCCAGGGCCGCTCGCACCGGCTGGAGGTGACCGAGCCCGACCGCGGTCACGCGCTGCACGGCCTGGTCGCCGTCGTCGACTGGAAGGTGGCCGAGGCCGAGGCCGATCGGGCGCGCCTGACGTACGAGCTGGCCGGTGCCCCCGGTTACCCGTTCGCGCTGGCGCTGTCGGCCGAGCACCGGCTCGACGCGGGCGGCCTGACCACGACGGTCACGGCCCGCAACACCGGCGAGGCCGACGCCCCCTACGGCTGCGGGCCCCACCCGTGGCTGCTGGGCGAGGAGCTGGAGCTGCCCGCCGCCCGCTACCTGACGACCGACGACCGGCTGCTGCCGGCCGGCCTGGCCGACGTCGCCGGCACCCCGTACGACTTCAGGAAGCCGCGCCCGGTCGGCGACACCGTGATCGACCACGCCTTCACCGGCCTCGACCGGGGGGAGGTGCGGGCCGGCGGGGTGCGGCTCGCCTGGGACCCGGCGGTGCTGCCGTGGGTGCAGGTCTGCACGAGCCGGCAGCTCGGCTACGAGGGCGTCGCGGTCGAGCCGATGACCTGCCCGCCCGACGCCTTCAACTCCGGCACCGACCTGGTCGTGCTGCGGCCGGGCGACGAACACGTGGCGAGCTGGACGATCAGCGTCGCCTGAACCCGGAAGGGGCCTTGCGTGGACAGCAGGACCAAGCGCCGCTTATCGCCCGCCGAGCTCGACGCGCTGGCCAGGCGGGCCGTGGGGGCCGGTGTCTTCACGGCCGTCGAGCTGACCGACGGTTACGCCAACGCCGTGTGGCGGCTGACCCTGGAGGACGGCCGCGAGGTGGTGCTCAAGCTCTCCCCCTCGCCCGACCTCGACCAGCTCAGCTACGAGCGCAACCTGCTGCGCATGGAGGCCACCGCCTACGAGCTGGCCGCCGCGGCGGGCGTGCCGATGGCCGAGCTGCTGGTGGCCGGGTTCGACGACCCGGTGCTCGGCGGCGACTACCTGATGCTGACCGCGCTCGACGGGGTCTCCTGGAACGACGTCAAGCCCGAGGGCGAGCAGGCGCTGCGCCGGGAGCTCGGCCGCCATCTGGCCGCCTTCAACGCGGTGACCGGCGAGGTGTTCGGCTACCCGCACGCCGGGATCGTCGGCTCGACCTGGCGGGAGGCGTTCCTGGCCATGGCCGGCGCGCTGCTGGCCGACACCGAGCGCTACCCGGCGCCGCTGCCCCGCCCGGCCGCCGAGATCATGGCGGTCTTCGAGCGGGCCGCGCCGGTGCTGGACGAGGTGACCACGCCGTGCCTGGTGCACTTCGACGTCTGGGCCGGGAACGTGTTCCTCGACCTGACCGGCGAGCCGCGCATCCAGGCGATCATCGACCACGAGCGGGCGTTCTGGGGCGACCCGATCGCCGAGTTCGTCACCCCGACGATCTTCGACGAGCTGCGCGAGGACGACCCGCTGCTGGCCGGCTACCGCGAGGTGACGCCGCTGGAGCTGACCTCCTCGGCCCGCGTCCGGCTCGACCTGTACCGCGCCTACCTCTACCTGATCCTGCTGGTGGAGAACGGACCCCGGCAGTACCCGGAGTCCGAGTACGCCAGGGTCCGCGATCTGGCCGTCAGCTCACTGACGGACGTCCTGGACCGCCTCGTACGGCTTCCCCTTGACGCCCGCTGACAGCTTGCCGCACTGACCGCCGCCCGCGCCGTCCACCTGGTTCGGCACGCCGAGGTCGGCCGGTCCGGGGGTGTTGCCGGTGCAGGCGAGCGCGCCCTTGACCGTGACGCCGGACAGGATCGGCGCGGTGTTGCCGGTGAGCACGGCCGCGCCGCGCAGCTCGGCGCCCACGACCGTGAGCTGGGCGGCGCCGGTGACGCTGAGCGCGCCGTCCACGCGCGTCCTGATCAGGTGCACGGCGGCGGGCCTGGCGGCGGTGAGCGTGCCGCTGATCCGGCCGCCGTCGGTCACCAGGGAGGCGCCGGCCTTGACCGTGACCGGGCCGGTGACCTCGGCGTCCTTCAGGCAGGTGACGCCGCCGGCCACGGTGAGCGGGCCCCGGTGCGCGCCGGTGACCGTGCGGTCGCAGGCGGGCGGCGGGGCGATGGTGGTGACGGTGAAGCTCTTGGCCTGTCCGTAGTTGCCGGCGGCGTCGATCGAGCGGTACTCGACGGTGTGCCGGCCGCGCGGCAGCTTGCCGTAGACCAGGGAGTCGATGACGGTGCCCTGCTCGGTGAACGTCCAGGGCAGCTCGGAGGAGGTGGGCCAGCCGAAGTAGTTGAACCAGCCGTCGCCGTCCACCCGGGACTCCGAGACGACGTAGCCGTCGCGGTCGTCGTCGCCGGTGAGCTTCATCGTGAACGGGCCGTTGTAGACGTAGGTGTCGCCGGAGCGGGCCAGCGGCTCGGACAGCTCGTAGCCGGTGGTGGGCTCGGTGGCGTCGACCTGCCAGGTGAGCGTGGTGGCGCCGAGGGTGGCGGTGAGGGTGTGGGCGCCGGGCGCCAGGCCGGCCGCGCCCAGGTCGAACTCGGCGCCGGTGCCCGCCGGCCGGCCGTCCAGCGCCCAGGTGACGGCGGGGACGGACGCCGCCGGGTGGGTGGTCTCGACGTACACGACGGTGTCGCGTCCGGCCGGGCGGTCCGTCGGCGTGGACGACACGACGGCGGCCTGGACGCCGTCGGGCGGCGTGCTGAGCGTGGTGTCCACGGTCCAGGTGCGGGTCCTGCTCATGGCCGTCCGGATGGCCGGGTCCCGGACGAACTCCGTGGGGTCGGCGACCGTGGCCGTGACCGTGTGCGTGCCCGCGGCCAGGCCCAGCGTGCGCAGGTCGAGGACGTCGGCGTCGCCGGGCAGGTTCTTGCCGTCCACGGCCCAGGTGGTGGTCAGCGAGTGCCCGGCCGGGCGCATCGGCTCGACCCAGAGCACCCGGTCGGCCCCGACGGGCGCGGCGGTGGGCGCGGAGTCCTGGATCAGCGTGGTCTTGGCGGTGATGCGCTGGGTCATGACCTCGCGGCTGACCTGGTCGAAGTAGTAGCCGAGGGTCTTCATCATGGAGTGCTTGCTCGGCCGCCACACGCCGCTCGTGTAGTACAGGCCGCCCTCGTAGCGGGCGATCGGGCCGCCGGACTCGCTGTCCTCGCCCAGCCACCGCCACCACTTGCGGCGCTGGTCGAGCATCTGCTGCTCGGTCAGCAGGCTGTGGTGCGCGCTGGAGGGCTCGGCGCCGCCGTAGGTCCCGCCGGGGACGCCGCGCTGGTAGTAGTCGTACTCGTCCTGGAGGCCGCCGAGGGAGTGGCCGAGCTCGTGCGGGCTGATCAGGGCGGACATGGAGTTGCTGCCCGAGGCGGTGGCGTAGCTGCCGCCCGCGCCGCCGTAGGTGCCGCTGTTGGCCAGGGCGAGGATCTGCCGGTTGCCCGACGTCGTCCCGGTGACCAGGTTGGCGAACCGGGTGGCGGCGGAGTTGTCCATGGTGATCAGCCGCTGCACGCTGCCGGGGTTGCAGCCGCCCCAGAAGCCCATGCTCAGCGGCGTGGTACGGCGGGGCGCGTCCAGGCCGGGGTCGCAGCTCACGCCGGACTCGCCGGAGACGATGTCGATCCGGTAGACGTTGATGTAGTCGCGGTAGGTCTTGAACGGCTCGATCGACCACATCACGTTGAGGTGCCGGTCCACGTCGGCCCGGAACTTCGCCTGCTCGGCCTCGGTGTAGCCGTCGCCCATGACGATCAGGTTGAACCGCTTGGCCGGGGCGCCGGTCACCTGGACCGGCACGACGGTGGCCGCGCCGGGCCCGTCGGCGGCTGCGGACGCGTGGGCGGATGGGACATATAGAACAGCGGCGGCCAGCACCAGGGCCGCGAATCTACGCATGTCATGCACTATCGGCCCGATGGATGCGGCAGTCTCATCCCATAAGGGCATAACTCCGGAGTGATAGCTTCTGCGGGATGCAGCTCGAACTGAGACATCTCAGGACGCTGCGCGCCATCGCCGACCACGGCAGTGTGACCAGGGCCGCGGCGGCGCTCGGCGTCTCCCAGCCCGCGCTCACCGCCCAGCTCGGCCGGATCGAGCGCCTGCTCGGCGGGGCGGTCTTCACCCGCGACCACCGCGGCGTGGCGGCCACCGCGTTCGGGGAGTTCGTGCTGGCCAGGGCGCGAGTGGTGCTGGCCGGGGTGGACGACCTGCTGGCCGCCGGGCCGTACGAGCTGGCCGGGCAGGCGGTCCGGGTGGGGGGCTTCGAGAACCCCGTCGTCGTGCCCCTCGTCGCCAACCTGGCGGGCGCGCTGCCCGAGGCGCGGATCACGCTGCAGACCGAGCACTACGTCCGGGTGCTGGTGGACATGGTGGCCAACGGGCGGCTCGACGTGGCGCTGGTGGCCGACTACCCCGACCACGAGCTGCGGCCCGGCCCGGCCATGGGGATGGGCGTGGTGGCGGTCGAGCCGGTGTTCGTGGCGCTGCCCGCCGCCCATCCGCTGGCCGGGCGTACCGAGGTGGAGCTGGCCGAGCTGGCGGGCGAGCCGTGGGTGCTGCCGCCGCCCGACGGGATGGGCTGGCCGGAGCACCTGCTGGAGGCGTGCCGGCGGGCCGGGTTCACGCCGCGCGGGCGGTACCAGCTCGTGGAGGCCGGGGTGCGGCGGGAGCTGATCGCGGCCGGGCACGCGGTGTCGGCCTGCCAGGCGCTCTACGACCCGGGCGAGCGGGTGTCGGTGCTGCCGCTGCGCGGGAACCCGCTGTGGATGCGCCAGGTGCTCATCTGGCGGTCGTCGTTCGCCGCGCACGCGCCGGCGCTGCTGGAGAGCGCCCGCGCGGCCCACGCCGCCGTGGCGGCCCGCAGCCCGGTCTACACCGCCTGGACGGCCCGCTACGGCCGCCCGCCCCTCCCCTCCTGACCCCGCCCCGCTCACCGCCGCCCGGGGCACGCCGGAGGGCGGCGGGGGCTTGCTCATTTCCGGGGACGTGACACAATCTCATTGGGTGATGAATTATGACTTGTGTGATAGCCGGAGGCGGTCCCGCCGGGGCCGTGCTCGGACTGCTGCTGGCCAGGGCCGGCGTCGAGGTCACGCTGCTGGAGAAGCACGCCGACTTCCTGCGTGACTTCCGCGGCGACACGATCCACCCCTCCACCCTGCGCGTGCTGGCCGAGCTCGGCCTGGCGGAGGACTTCCTGAAGCTGCCCCACCGCAAGGCCCACGAGCTGCGGCTGGTGACCGACGCCGGCGACATCAGGCTCGCCAGCCTGCGCGGCCTGCCGGGCGGCTACGACTACATCGCGTTCGTGCCCCAGTGGGACTTCCTCAAGCTGGTCACCTCGGCCGCGAGCGCGTACCCGAACTTCCGGCTGCTGATGAACGCCGAGGCCCACGACCTGATCCGCGAGGGCGGGGCCGTGCGCGGGGTGCGCTACCGCGACCCGTCCGGCGAGCACGAGCTGCGGGCCACGCTGACCGTGGCGGCCGACGGGCGGCACTCGGCGCTGCGCGCCCGCGCCGGCCTGGTCCCCCAGGACCTGCACGCGCCGATGGACGTGGTCTGGTTCCGCCTGCCCCGCCACGACGACGACCCCGACGACACCTTCCTGCGCATCTCCAGCGGCCACATGATGGTCGCCATCAACCGCGAGACCTACTGGCAGCTCGCCTACCTGATCCCCAAGGGCGGCTTCGGGCGGCTGACCGGGCAGGGCATCGACGCCCTGCGCCGGCCGGTGGCCACGCTGCTGCCGTACCTGGCCGACCGGGTCGGGCAGATCGAGGGCTTCGACGACGTCAGCGTGCTCACGGTCGCGCTCAACCGGCTGCGCCGCTGGCACCGCCCGGGATTCCTGTGCATCGGGGACGCCGCGCACGCCATGTCGCCGGTGTTCGGGGTGGGCATCAACCTGGCCGTCCAGGACGCGGTGGCCGCCGCCAACCTGCTGGCCGCGCCGCTCGCCGCGGGCCTGCCGATCCCGGAGTCCGTCCTGCACCGGCTGCAGCGGCGGCGCATGCTGCCCACGCGGGTCACCCAGGCGGCCCAGCGGCTGGTGCAGAACCGGGTGATCACGCCTGCGCTGGGCCGGCGGTTCGACGCGTCCAGGATGCCGCGCGACCTCACCAGGATCCCGCTGCTCAACCGGCTGCCGCGGCGTTTCATCGGCCTCGGCGTGCTGCCTGAGCATGTGAAGTCTCCCGAAAGCTGATAAATGCATTCTCACAACGTGGACAAGGGGGTCGGTGGTGCCGGGTCAGTGGAATACCCTCGTATCTCGTGAGCAGCAATCTCGTGGATCTCGATTCCTGGCGAGCCCTCCCCGCGGCCCAGCAGCCCGACTGGCCCGATCGCGGTGAGCTCGACAAGGTCGTCGCCGAGCTCGGCGGCCTGCCCCCGCTCGTCTTCGCCGGCGAGTGCGACCAGCTCAAGAGGCAGCTGGCGGCCGTCTCGCGCGGAGAGGCGTTCGTCCTGCAGGGCGGCGACTGCGCCGAGACCTTCTCCGGCGCGACCGCCGACAACGTGCGCAACAAGCTCAAGACGTTGCTGCAGATGGCGATCGTGCTGACCTACGCGGCGAAGGTGCCGGTCGTGAAGATCGGCCGGGTGGCGGGCCAGTTCGCCAAGCCGCGGTCGAAGGGCACCGAGATCCGCGACGGCGTGGAGCTGCCGGCCTACCGGGGCGACATGGTCAACGGGTTCGAGTTCACCGCCGAGTCGCGCGAGCCCGACCCGTGGCGGCTGCTGAAGGCGTACCACTCCTCGGCGGTGACGCTCAACCTGGCGCGCGCCTTCACCAAGGGCGGCTACGCCGACCTGCGCCAGGTGCACGCCTGGAACCAGGACTTCGTGGCCGAGTCGCCCGCCGGGCGCCGCTACGAGCAGCTCGCCCGCGAGATCGACCAGGCGCTGGCCTTCATGCGGGCCTGCGGGGCCGAGCCCGAGGAGTTCCACACGGTCGAGTTCTACTCCTCCCACGAGGCGCTCATCCTCGACTACGACCGGGCGCTCACCCGCATCGACTCGCGCACCGGCCTGCCCTACGACGTCTCGGCGCACATGGTCTGGATCGGCGAGCGCACCCGCCAGCTCGACGGCGCGCACGTCGACTTCTTCGCCGGCATCCGCAACCCGATCGGCGTCAAGCTCGGCCCGACGACCTCGCCGGAGGAGGCGCTGGCGCTGATCCAGAAGCTCAACCCGGACAACGAGCCCGGCCGGCTCACGTTCATCACCCGGATGGGCGCCTCCAAGATCCGTGAGCACCTGCCCACCCTGGTCAAGGAGGTCACGGCCGCCGGCGCCCAGGTGGCCTGGATCTGCGACCCGATGCACGGCAACACCTTCGAGGCGCCCAGCGGGCACAAGACGCGCCACTTCGACGACGTGCTCGACGAGGTCGCCGGGTTCTTCGAGGTCCACCGCGCGCTCGGCACCCACCCGGGCGGCATCCACATCGAGTTCACCGGCGACGACGTCACCGAGTGCGTGGGCGGCGGCCACGAGATCGTCGAGGGCGACCTCGGCACCCGCTACGAGACGGCCTGCGACCCGCGGCTCAACCGCGGCCAGTCGCTCGACCTCGCCTTCCGCGTGGCCGAGCTGTACCGCGGCTGAGCTCCCCGAGGCTGAGCTCCGGCGGGGCTGGGCTCCGGCGGGGCTGGGCTCCGGCGGGGCTGGGCTCCGGCGGGGCTGAGGTCCACCGGGGCTGGGCCGTACCGCTGAGCGTGGTGTCCGCCCAGGGTGAGCCGGTTCCGCGCGGCGCGTGCTCGTGACGCGCGCCGCGCGGGAAACCGAACCGAATTCCAGTGCGGGCGGGGTCGGCGAGGCTATGATCACCCGAAGGACCGAAATTTCGGGAGAAATAGTGGACAGTGCCCCCGAGGGGGTCGACCCCAACGTCCCCAACGTCGCGCGGATGTACGACTACTACCTCGACGGCAAGGACAACTTCGCGGCCGACCGCGCCGCGGCCGAGCAGATCCTCAAGGTGTTCCCCAACACCAAGGAGGCCGCCCGCTCCAACCGGGCGTTCCTGCAGCGGGCCGTGCGGCATCTGGTGGACTCGGGCGTACGGCAGATCGTCGACCTGGGCGCCGGGCTGCCGACGCAGGGCAACACGCACGAGATCGCACCCGAGGCCCGCGTGGTCTACGTCGACTACGACTCGGTGGTCTGCGTCCACGGCCGGGCGCTGCTGGCCCGTACGGACAACGTCGACATCCTGCAGGCCGACATCCGCGAGGTGGACACCCTGCTGGACAAGCTTGGCGCGCTGATCGACTTCGACCAGCCGGTGGCCTTCCTCATGCTGGCGATCCTGCACTTCATCCCCGACGAGCAGGCCCACCCGATCGTGGCCCGGCTGCGCGAGGTCAGCGCCCCCGGCAGCCACCTGGTGATCAGCCACGCCATCGACGCCAAGCCCGACACCACCCCGCAGGCGCTGGAGGTCTACAACCAGGCCACGGCCGCGCTGAGCCTGCGGACCGACAAGGAGATCCTGGCCTTCTTCGAGGGCTACGAGCTGGCCGACCCGGGCCTGGTCTTCCCCCAGGACTGGCGTCCCACCGAGCCGCCCGCCCTGACGAACGGCACCGACGTCGGCTACGTCGGCGTCGCCCGCAAGCCCTGACGGACGGCCGGATCCCGGCCCGGGGCCCTCGCCCCGGGCGCGGTCAGGGCAGGGCCGCCAGGAGCTGCCGCACCCGGGCCGTCGGCGGCCCGGCCGGCACGGCCAGGTACGTGCGCACCTCGGGCTCGTCCAGGCCGGCGTAGGCCACGCCGCGGACCGGCGGCAGCTCGTCGAAGACCGGGTAGAACAGCGTCCACGACGGCGGGCCCGAGGCCAGGTCGATGAGCGTGTCGTGCAGGCCGGTGAAGGCCGGGCCGCGCGGCGGGTCCACGCCCGCCCGCGCCAGGGCTCCGGTGACCAGGTCGTGGAAGGGCGGGTTGCGCTCGCGGGGGGCGAGCCGTACGGGCAGGTCGCCGAGCTGGGCGAGGCCGAGCGTGCCGGAGCCGGCCAGCGGATGGGCGGCTGGCAGCGCCACGACCAGCGGCTCGGTCCAGGCGGGGAAGAACTCCAGGCCGGGCGCGGCGTCCACGAGACGCACCAGGGCGGCGTCCAGGTCGCCCGAGCGCACCGCCGCCAGCCGCTCGGCCAGCCCCTGTTTGCTGAGCCGGACCCGCAGGCCGCGGTCGAGCCGGTCGAGCATCGGGTACAGGCGGGTGCCGGGCGCGGCCGACACGCCGAGCCGCAGGGTCGTCTCGGCCAGGTGGCCGGTGACCGCCCGGCGGGCCCGTTCGGCCGCGGCCAGCACCGCGCGGGCCTCGGGCAGCAGCCGCTCCCCCGCCTCCGTCAGCCGTACGTGCCGGGTCGACCGGTCGAACAGGCGCGCGCCCAGCTCGCGTTCCAGCCTGCTCACCTGCTGGCTGACCGCGGGCTGCACGATGTGCAGCCGCTCGGCGGCCCGGCCGAAGCCGCCCTCGTCGGCGACGGCGACGAAGTAGGCGAGCTGCCGCAGCTCCACTGTGTCTCCATTCATCATGATCCGTGATGACTGTCCAGGAGAACGTCTCCTGGTTCGCCCGCTCTTCCCGCGATGGACTGGCCCGCATGAACGGGAGTGGATCGATCGGGATCAGGCTGGGCGCGCTCTTCGGCCCGGCCGTGTTCGGCGTCACGGCGGCCGGGGTGGCCCTGCCGGACGTCGCCGCCGAGCTGGGGGCGCGTCCTGGCGCGGTGGTGTGGGTGCTGACCGCGCACGCGCTGGCGCTGGGCATCGGGACGGCGCTGTTCGGGCGCCTGTCGGACGCGTGGGGGGTGCGCCGCACGCTGCTGCTCGGCTCGGCGGTGCTGGCGTCGGGGGCGCTGGCCTGCCTGGTGGCGCCGTCGCTGCCCGCGCTCGTGGCGGCGCGGGCGGTGCTGGCGGCGGGGTCGGGCGCGCTGTCGGCGGTCGCGCTGAACCTGGCGGCCACGGCCGAGCCGGAGCGGCGCCAGGCGGTGCTGGCCTGGTTCGGCAGCGCGATGGCGGTGTTCTCGGCGGGCGCGACGCTGGCCGGCGGGCTGGTCACCCAGGCGTTGTCGTGGCGGCTCACGCTCGCGCTGCCCGCGCTGGCGCTGGTGGCGGTGCCGTTCTGCCTGCCGGTGGCGCGGCGGGCGGGGTCGGGCGGCCGGGTGGACGTCGTGGGCGCGGGGCTGCTGGCGGCGGGCGTGTCGGCGTTCCTCGTGCTCGTCCAGTCGGCAAACCTGGGACTGGCCTGGCCGGTCGCGGCGCTGGCCGGGGTGGTGGCGGCGCTCGCGGGGGCCGCGCTGGTCCGGCGCACCCGTACGGTCGCGGGCGCGTTCGTCCCGCCTGACCTGCCGGCCGACCGCGTCTTCCGCAGGGCCGCCCTGATCGGCGTCGGCGTGTACGGCGGCCTGTTCGCCACCATGTGGGCCGCCCCGCAACTCCTGGCCGGGGTGCACGGGTGGAGCGTGCTGACGATCGGCGTCTGGCTGCTGCCGGGCGCGCTGGTGGGCGTGGTGCTGGCCAGGATCGCGGGCACCCGGTCGTGGCTGCTGCCCGCCGTGGCGGCGGCGTTCGCGCTCTGCCTGGTCGCGGCGGGGCTCGCCGGGGCGCTCACCGGCGGGCAGGACGGGCAGGACGGACCCGGCGGGCCGGCGGGATGGGCCGCGGTGCTGCTGGTGGTGGCCGCCTCGCTCGGGTTCCCGGCGTTCTCGCTGGCCCAGGTGGTGATCACGGCCCGGATGTCGGCGAGCTTCCCGGTGGAGCGGCGCGGCGGCGCGATGGGCCTGCTGAACCTGACGTTCTTCGTCGGCGGCGGGATCGGGCTGGGCGTGGCGGGCGCGCTGTCACGCCTGGCCGGGCTGCCCGGCACGCTCGTGGTGATCGCGGTGTTCCCGCTGGCCGCCGCCCTGGCGCGGGCGGGGCGACGCGAGGGCCCCGCCGTGCAGGCGGGGCCCGCCGGGGTCAGTTCTGCTCGGCGTTCTTCAGCTCCTCGCTGAGCTCGGCCCGGATCGCGTCCATGTCGAGGGCGCGGACCTGGCGGATGAGGTCCTCCAGGGCCGGGGCCGGGATCGCGCCGGCCTGGGCGAAGACCACGATGCCGTCGCGGATCGCCATCAGCGTGGGGATCGAGGTGATGTCGAAGCCCTGGGCGAGCGCCTGCTCGGCGTCAGTGTCGATCTTGCCGAAGGTGATGTCGTCGTGCTTGTCGGAGGCCGCTTCGAAGATCGGCCCGAACTTCTTGCACGGCGGGCACCACGTCGCCCAGAAGTCGAGCAGCACGATGCCCTTGTCGGCGATGTCGTTGAAGTTCTTCTCTGTTACTTCGATGGTCGCCACAACGGCTCCTCGCTCTTTCGGTGAAATTGCAACCGTGTCAACCACGTACCCCCCACCAGCATTCCATGCCCTGAGGGCCCGCAAGCCCGCCGCGGCGGGCGATCCGGAACGCCGGAAGGCGCGGCCCGCGGGCCGCGCCTTCCGCACGGGTCAGCGGCCGCCGGGCAGGGTCAGGCCGATGACCAGAGGGTCGTGGTCGGAGGAGCGGTAGGCGTCCGGCTGGTAGAGGCCGGGCGGGTTGAACTCGGTGTTGTAGTCGCGGATGCGCGGCTCGTCGGAGTTGATGTGCCAGATCGTGGTGCTGGTCACCCGCTTGAGCAGCTGCTTGCCTGCGAAGGCGTGGTCGAGCTCGCCGGCCAGGCCGTCGAACAGGTAGCTGTAGCGCTGCGCCTGCGGCACGAACCGCTTGGTGAGGCTGGTCAGGCCGCCGGCCTCCAGCGTGTCGATCGGGTCCTCCTCGCCGTAGGCGTTGAGGTCGCCGAGCACGAGCGGGTTGGGCAGGTCCTGGTCGCCGATGATGCCGAGCAGCGCCTGCGCCTGCTTGACGCGGGTGGGGTTCCAGCAGCTCTGGCCGTCGCCCTGGTCGGCGTCGGGGCCGCCGGCCGGGCAGCTGCCCTTGGACTTGAGGTGGTTGACGATCATGGTGAACGGCTGGCCCCCGCCCTTCCTGCGGAAGGTCTGGATCAGCGGCGGACGGCTGAAGACGGGGTCCTCCGAGGCCCTGGTCTCGCCGACCGGGGTGAGCTTGCCCGGCTTGTAGATCAGGCCGACCTGGATGAGGTCCGTGCCGGGGTAGGGGTGGCTGAGCGCCGCGTACGTGCCTGCGCCGACCTCGGCGTTGACGGCGTCCACGAGCGCCTGCAGCGCGGTCTGGCCGTTGTTCTCGACCTCCATGAGCGCGACCGCGTCGGCGTCCAGGCCCTTCAGCGCGGCCACCAGCTTGGCGAGCTGCCGCTGCTGCTCACCGGCGTTGCTCGCGCCGCGGGAGCCGATGGTGGTGAACCAGTTGAGGGTGTTGAACGAGGCCACCTTCACGTTGCCCACCACCGGGAAGGGCCGCGGCGTGCGCGGGTTGGCGTCCAGGTAGGCGATCGGCTTGGTGGGCTGGAGGCGGTACTTGCCGAAGCCGTACCCGAGCACGCCGGTGACGCCGGCGGCCACGGTGCCCGCCCGCGTGACGGGCGGCAGCGTCGCCGGGTTCTCCCGGTTGGAGCCGTCGTCGATGAGCAGCGAGCGGCGCGTGTCGGCGGCGGGGTCCACGCCGGGCCGGTCGGTGGGCTGGTAGAGCCGGCCGTCCGCCGACACCGTGACCTCGCCGAAGCGGCCCAGGTTGTAGTTGTCGTCCACGGTGAGCGGCTGCGGGAAGGTGAGCAGCATGTTCTCGACGGCCTCCAGGCCGTCCGCGGCCGGGGGCAGCGTGTACGGCTGCGCCGCCACGCTCCCGGTGCCGCAGACGTCCACGGCGGTGACCGGGGACAGCTCGGTCCAGCCGTTGAACTCGGTGGCCTTGCCGGTGACCAGGACGCGGTCGCCGGTCTTGACGTCCTTGACGGACTCGCGGGCGAAGACGAACAGGCCCTCGGAGGTCCTGGGGTCGGCGTCCGGCCGCGGGTCCTGGAGGAAGAAGCCGCTGAGCTGGTCGGTCCGCTGGAAGTCGCCGGTCACGATGCCTTCGACCCGTACGGTCTGGCCGGTCAGGGGGCCGGTGTCGCCGCTGCCCTGCACCTCGGCCACGCGGCGGTCGGCCGGGGTGTCGCAGGGCGCCGCCGCCGTGTCGGCGAGGGCCGGGGTGGCGGTCAGGGCGCCCGCCACGAGGGCAGCGAGTACTGCTCGGGATAAAACGCGCATGACCGGCACTTTAGAGGGATTATTGCCCGCATATTTCCACACAAAAGTGGATAGAACATTAAATCATCGAACCTTGACATTGGCGGCACGCGGGTATGACCAGTGCATGGACTGGGTCACCTGCGCGTTTTCTGCTGCCTGCCCCGGAATCGCCCAACAGCCGTCCGGCCTGTGCCTGGCGCATCTGCCGGTCGAGGACCTGCCCGCCGTCCTCGCCCGGTTGTCCCCCGGCAGGCTGCTCGACCTCCGCGGCACCACCGTCAACGGCGACCTGCTGTCGCGGGTCCTGGAGGCGACGAGTTGCAGACCGGGCCGCGCCCGGCTCGACCGGGCCAGGTTCACCGGCGACGTCAGGCTGTCGGGCGTGACGTTCACCGGGGACGTGTCGCTCGACGGAGCCAGGTTCGAGCGGCTCGCCTCCTTCTTCGGGGCCCGTTTCGAGGGGAACGTGTCGCTGGCGGCGGCCAGGTTCTCGCGCGAGCTGTCCTTCCACGGCGTACGCGTCCGGGGGCACGTCTCGCTCGACCGGGCCGTGATGTCCCGCGACGCGCTGTTCGGCCAGGCCGTCTTCGAGCACGGGCTCTCCTGCGAGGGCGCCCGCTTCGACGGGTACGCCACCTTCGACGACGCCCGCCTGGGCACCGGCGCCACGTTCCGCGGGGCCAGGTTCGGCCGGACCCTCTCCTTCCGCAAGGTGCGCGGGCAGGCGGGGTTCGACTACGCCCACTTCGCCGGGGACGCCTACCTGTCGGCCTCCGGCAGGCTCTCGGCCGCGCGGTCCCGCGCCGACGGCCTGCTCGACGTGACGGTCGCGCGCTGCGGGGTGGACCTGCGGCGGGCCGAGGTCTTCGGGAACGCCACCGTACGGCTGACCGACTCCAGCGCCGACCTGGAGGGCGCCGTGCTGCACGGACCCGCCTCCGTGACCGGCAAGGGGCTGTCGATGCTGAGCTCGCTGCGCCAGGTGGACGCCGCCAGCCTCACGCTGACCGGCCTCGACCTGTCGGGATGCGGCTTCGCCGGGCTCACGCACCCGGCCGGGGTGCGGGTCAGGAACTGCACGTTCGCGCTCACGCCGCGCGGCGTGCGGGTCAGCCTGCGCCGTCCGATGCTGCGCTGGATCTCGCGGCGCAGCGCGCTGGCCGACGAGCACGCCCTGCGCGGCTGGGACGCCTCCGGCGGCTCGCCCACGACCCCCGACCGGCTGGCCGCCCTCTACGCCGGGCTGCGCGGCCGGATCGAGGACCGCGACACCTCGGCGGACTTCGCCTTCGCCGCCATGGAGATGCGCCGCCAGGCCGGTGAGCACTGGTGGCTGTCGCTGTCGTGGCTGCTGTGGGGGTATGGCATGCGGCTCGGACGCGCGGTGGCCTGGTGCACGCTGCTCGCGGCGCTGACGGCGGCGGCGGTGCTGTGGAGCTCCACCTCGCACGCGGCCCGCGAAGCGGTCCACCACAACCCGGTCCTCCATCAGTAGCCGGGCGGAGCGGGCCGCCACGGACCCTCCACCGGCAACCGGGCCGAGCGGGCCGCCACAACCCGGGCCTGCACCGGCGGGCGGGACGAAATGCGGTGGCAGGCGGCGGAGCGGGCTCGCTAGGGTCGCGCCGGTGAGTACCGATCCGCTGCCGCTGCTCTGGTTGACCGGCCCCACGGGCGCCGGGAAGTCCTCGGCCGGGTGGGAGATCTTCAACCGGCTCGGCCGGAGCGGCGTCAAGACGGCGTTCCTCGACGCCGACCAGATCGGCCTGTGCCATCCGGCGCCGGAGGGCGGCCCGCATCGCCTGCGGGCGCGCAACCTGGCGGCCCTGTGGCCCGGCTTCCGGCGCGCGGGGATGCGCTGCCTGGTCCTGGCCGGTTTCGTGGACACGCCCGAGGAGGTCGGCGAGTACACCGCGCTGCTGCCCGGCGCGGCGTTCACCGTGTGCCGGCTGCGGGTGCCCCACGCGGAGCTGAGGGAGCGGTTCCTCGGGCGGGGCTGGCGTCCGGACCTGGTGGAGGACGCCGTGGCCGAGGCCGTCGAGCAGGACCGCAGCCGGTACGCCGACCTGTGCGTGGACACCGGCGGCCGGACGGTGGCCGAGACGGCCCATCTGGTGCTCGACCGGCTGGACGGCTGGCCGCCGCCCGTCACCGTCCCTGTCGCAGAAGAGGCGCACGTCCCGGCTGTTCCGGGTGCGCCGGTTCCCCTGTTGTGGTTCTCGGGGGCGACGGCGGCCGGGAAGTCGACGGTCGGCTACGAGGTCTTCAGCCGCGTCCACCGGTCGGGCGTCCGGGCCGCCTACGTCGATCTGCGGCAGATCGCCGCGCTGCGCCCGTCCACCGGGGAGGAGGGCCGCCGGCTCAGGGCACGCGGCCTGGCCGCGCTGTGGGACGGTTACCGGGCGGCCGGCGCCCGATGCCTGGTCGTCTCCGGCGGGGCGGACTCCGACGCGACCGTCCGCGCCTGCACCCGCCTGCTTCCCGGCCTGACGCCGACCGTGTTCCGGCTGCACGCCTCCCCCGCCACGCTGCTGGACCGCGTACTGCTGCGCGGCCGGGGAGGCGGCCCGGCCACGCCCGGCGACGAGCTGCGGGGGCTCGGCCCGGACGCCCTGCGGGCCGTGGCCGGGCGGGCGGCGCGGGAGGCCGCCGCCCTCGACCGGGCGGGGGCGGGCGACGTGCGCCTGGACACCGACGGCCGGCCGCCGCAGGAGGTGGCCGCGCGGGTCATGGCCCACGTCCGGCTTCCGTCATAGTGACTTTGCGCATTCGTTCAGTTACTTTGAGTGACGAGCCGCAGAGTGCGGCCGACAGTTTCGGAGGTGTCCCCCGTGCCCCGCATCGCCACCAAGATCAGCGCTGTCCTGGCGTCCGCCGTCCTGCTCGCCGCGGCGGGAGCCGTCCCGGCCCAGGCGGCCGGAGAGGCGTACTTCGAGTTCACCGACACCGACGGCCGGTCCCGGTTCGTCATGCAGCTCACCGACCCCGGCTCCATCCGGCACGCCCGCGACCTGCTGTCCGGCGCCACCGACGAGCGGCCGCACGTGCACGGCCGCATCGCCAAGCGGCCCGTCGCCTACAACGCCCGGTGGAGCTACCACCTGCAGCCCGAGACGATCAACTTCTTCGACGTGGCCATCGAGGTCTGCGACGCGCGCATGACGTACGTGGAGGACCACCTCGACGAGGTGGGCGGCGCGTTCCTGCCGGGCGGCCACTGGTGCCCGTGGAGCTCGCGCCTGACCCGCGAGCTGCCGGCCATGTAGGAGCCCGGCTCACAGGGCGGTGGCCAGTTCCTCGATGACGGTGAAGTGCCGGGGCCAGCCGCCGCCCATGATCCGGCGGGAGAGCTGCTGGGTGGGGTCGTCGGGGTCGAAGCCCTCGTGGTCGAGGAACAGCCGGGTGCCCCGGCCCTCGGGCACCAGCCGCCAGGTGACCGTCCAGTCGGCCTGCTTGCGGTCGCTCCAGCTGATCCGCAGCAGCTTCTCCGCCTCGAACTCCAGCACCTGGCAGTGGACCCTCCCGTCGAACCCCACCGCCTTCCTGGGCTGGGTGGTGAAGGTGAACCGGTGGCCCACCTCCAGCCGGAAGTCGTTGGGCATCAGCCAGCGGGCCATCAGCTCGGGGTCGGTCAGCGCCCGCCACACCTTGGCCGGCGGGTGCTTGAGAAACTCGTCCAGCCTGATCGCGGTCCGGTCCTCAGCCATCCTCTTCCTCCATCTCGTCGAGCAGCGCGGACAGGCCGGTCAGCTTCTCGCGCCAGAACCTCTCGTACGGGGTCAGCCAGTCGCGGATCTCCATGAGCGGCTCCGCCTCCAGCTGGTAGTGCCGTTCGCGCCCCTTGCGGGCCTCGGCCACGAGCCCGGCGTCCTTGAGCACCTTGAGATGCTCCGAGACGCTGGGCCGGCTCATGTCGAAGCGCTCGGCCAGCCGCCCGGCGGGCTGGGGGCCTTCCTGGAGCAGCAGGCGCAGCAGTTCGCGCCGGGCCGGGCTGGCCAGCGCGGTGAAGACGTGGTCGGCGGTCATGCCTGGCTGACCACGAACCCGTTGCCGAACGGGTCGCGGAACAGGAGCTGGCGTCCCCACGCCTGCTCGCTCGGCCCCTCGAAGGCGACGTCGTTCGCGGCGAGGCGGGCGGCCAGGGCGTCGAGGTCGGGCGCGGCCACCACGAGCCCGCCGACGGGGGCCATGTCGGGGAACCAGGAGGCCAGCAGGAGCGCGGTCGCCGCGCCCTTGGGGGCGACGGTGAGCCAGCGGCCCATCGGGAACGGGTTGTCGGTGCGCACCTCGAAGTCGAGCGCGCCGGTGTAGAAATCGAGCGCCCGCGCCTGGTCGGCGACGGGCACGGTGACGGTGAGGATCCCGGAAATCAGCATGTCGGACACTATACGTAGGATTTTTCCGACATATCAAGTCGTGGCCGGAAATATCGGGGACTTCCCTGATAGGCCATCGGCGGCTGACTCCGTAAACTGGGATCATGCGGATCGACGACTACGTGGCCGACCTCGATCGTGCGCTCTCCGGCCCGTCCGGCGCGAAGCGCGACCTGGTCGTCGAGGCCCGCGACAGCCTGTCCGACACCGCCGACGCCCTGGAGGCCGACGGCCTCGACCGCGCCGAGGCCGAGCGGCTGGCGGTCGCCGAGTTCGGCCCGGTCACCGAGATCGCCCCCGGCTACCAGAGCGAGCTGACCGCCGTGGCCGGGCGGCGGCTGGGCCTGCTGCTGTTCATCAGCGTCCCGCTGACCGCGCTCATGTGGTCGATGGTGTGGCGCACCTACCCCGCCGACCCGGCGCTGTGGATGGGCCGTCCGGCCTGGTACCACCTGATCTCGAAGCTGCTCGACGTCTGCCAGCTCGCCACCGGCCTGTACGGCGGCCTCGCCCTGCTGGCGCTCGGCCGGGGCGCGCGCTGGATCCGCCGCCCGCACCTGGTGACCAGGTCGCTGGGCATCGTCGTGTGGGGCATGCTGCCGCTCGGGGGCGCCATGAGCCTCGTGCTGTCCTACAGCCCGCCCGGGCCCGGCACGATGACCGGCTACCTGCCCGCGTTCCTGGCGAACCTGGTCACGACCGCGTTCTGGGGCCTGCAGATCTACGGCGCCACGCGCTGCCTGCGGGTCAGCCGCGCCCGCCGGCCCGCCGCCACCCCGTCAGCCTGAGGCTCGCGCGTCGGCCCGTCAGCCTGAGGCTCGCGCGTCGGCCCGTCAGCCTGAGGCCCGCGCGTCTGCTCGCGCGTCGGCCCGTCAGCCTGAGGCCCGCGCGTCTGCTCGCGCGTCGGCCCGTCAGCCTGAGGCCCGCGCGTCTGCTCGCGCGTCGGCCCGTCAGCCTGAGGCCCGCGCGTCGGCCCTGCTGTCGGCCTGGAGCACGCCGCCGATCACGCTGGTGAACTCCCGCCAGGCCGACCGCTCCCCTTCGAGCTGCTTCCTGCCCGGTTCGGTCAGCCGGTACGTGCGCCGCTTGCGGCCGCCCACCGTGGCCCACTCGCTGGCCAGGTAGCCGACCCGTTCCAGCCGCCGCAGCGCCGGATAGACGGTGCCGGTGGGCACGCTCAGCGCGCCTCCGCTGCGCTCCTGGAGCGCCTCGATGATCGCGTAGCCGTGCAGCGGCTCCCGCTCCAGCACCGAGAGCAGCAACGCGTCCATGTGCCCGCGCAGCGCGTCTGGATTCATGGTCCTGATCCTAGACAACCGTTCGCCATGTAGCCAGTCTACATGTAGGCTGCCTATATGTAGGTAGGCACAACAACGGAGTCGATCGAATGGACGTACTCGAACTCGCCCGCACGCAGTTCGCCGTGACGGGAAGCCTGCACTTCCTGTTCGTCGTGCTCACGCTCGGGCTGGCGCCGGTCGTGGCGCTCATGCACACCCGCCACGTGCTCTCCGGCAGCGCGCTGCACGGCGGCATGACGCGGTTCTGGGGGCAGATCTACGTCATCAACTACGCCCTGGGCATCGTCACCGGCCTGGTGATGGAGTTCCAGTTCGGGCTGTCGTGGAGCGGGCTGTCCCACTACGCCGGAGACGTCTTCGGCGCGCCGCTGGCCATGGAGACGCTGGTGGCCTTCTTCCTGGAGTCCACGTTCCTCGGCTTGTGGATCTTCGGGTGGGGACGGCTGCCCAAGTGGCTGCACCTGGCCTGCATCTGGCTGGTGACGCTGACCGCGTACGCCAGCGCCTTCTTCATCATGGTCGCCAACTCCTTCCTGCAGAACCCGGCCGGCTCGATGGTCAGGAACGGCCGGCTGGAGCTGGTCGACTTCGGCGCCCTGCTCACCAACAAGACGCTGATCTTCTCCTTCCCGCACGTCATCGGCGCGGGGCTGCTGACCGGCGGCCTGGTGCTGGCCGGGGCCAGCGCGTACCAGCTGCGGCGGCGCACCCGCGAGACGCTGTTCTTCGCCAAGTCGCTGCGCACGGGGGTCGGCGTGGCGGCGGTCGGCGCCTTCCTGGCCCTGGGCTTCGGGTACGCCCAGTTCGGCGGCGTCCAGGAGGGCAAGTTCGACGGCGACGCGGGCGCCGGGGTGCCGCTCGGGCTCATGATCGAGATCGGCCAGCTCCTGGCGTTCGTGCTGCTGTTCGTGCTCCTGCCGATCATCTACTGGCTGCCGAGGTGGCGCTGGACGCACCCGGTGCTGATCGTGATGACCCCGGTGCCGTTCGCGCTGGCCATCCTGGGCTGGATGGCCAGGGAGATCGGCCGCCAGCCGTGGATGGTCTGGCACAAGCTCACCGTGGCCGACGCCCTGACGCCCGGCCTGACCTCGGGCATGGTCACCGCCTCGCTGATCGGGTTCGCCGGCGTACTGGGGCTGCTGGCGGTCGTCGACTACGTCCTCATCGCCCGGGTCGTCCGGCGCGGCCCGCGCGACCTCGACCTCGGGGCGCTCCCGGCCGGCGCCGAGCCCGCCCCGGCGATGAGCTACTAGGAGTGCTGACATGGAAGTGATCTGGTTCCTGTTCTTCGCGGTGCTGCTGGCCGGGTACTTCGCCCTGGAGGGCTTCGACCTCGGCGTCGGCCTGCTGCTGCCGGTGCTGGGCAGAACGCGCGGCAACCGCGACCGCATGGTGGCCGCGATGGCGCCGTTCGTGCTGGCCAACGAGGTGTGGCTGGTGGCGGTGGCCGGGACGCTGTTCGGGGTGTACCCGCGCCTGGAGGGCGAGGTGCTGTTCGGGCTCTACCCGCTGGTGGTGGCCATGCTGCTGAGCTGGATCGTGCGCGACGCCGGGCTGTGGTTCCGGCGGCGGCTGGACGGCGCGAGGTGGCGCGGCTTCTGGGACGCGATGATCGCGTTCGGGTCGCTGGGGCTGTCGTTCGGGTGGGGCATGGCGCTGCACGCCGCCGCCACCGGGTTCGCCTCCTCGCCGGTGCATCCGGTCGGCGTGCTGCTGGGCGTGCTGGTGACCCTGCTGTTCGCCTTCCACGGGTGGACGTTCCTGGCCTGGCGGGAGCCGGGCGTGTTCGGGGCCGTCCGGTCGGGGCGGGCGCTGCTGCTCTCCGGGCTGGTGGCCGCGCTGCCCGCGATCGGCCTGCTGGCGGGGGCCATGCCGTACTTGCTGGAGCACAGCGCGCCGGCGGCTACGTTGAATGTGCTCAGTGTCATGGCGTTGCCGTTCGCGCCGATCATGCTGGGCGCGCAAGTATGGGTATGGCGGACTTTCCGGCCAGGTAAGGGCGCCGTCCCGCTCCCCTCGTTCTTCTGAAGGCCACGTGCATAAGGATCTTCTGCGGCTCATGCGGGCCGAGCGCTCGGTGCGCCGCCACCTGACAGTCACCATGGTCGCGGCCGTGCTCGCCGGGCTGCTCGTGCTCGCGCAGGCCGAGCTGCTGGCCGGCGTGCTGTCGGGCCGGTTCACCGCCGCCGCGCTGGGGGCGCTGGCCGCCGTCGTGGGCGTCCGGGCGCTGCTGGCCTGGACGCAGGGCGTCTTCGCCGGGCGCACCGCGACGGGCGTGAAGTCCGCGCTGCGCCACCGGCTGCTGGCCCGCCTGGGCGAGCTGGGCCCGTCCAGGCTGACCGGTCACCGGTCGGGCGAGCTGGTCACGCTGACCGGCCGCGGCCTGGACGGCCTCGACGCCTACCTGACCGGCTACCTGCCCTCGATCGCGGTGGCGGCGGTGGTGCCGGTGGCCGTGCTGGTCCGGCTGTTCACCGCCGACCTGGGCAGCGCGGTGATCGTCCTGGTGACGCTGCCGCTGATCCCCGTCTTCGGCGCGCTGGTCGGCATGACGACCAAGGCCGTCACCGAGCGGCAGTTCCACGCCCTGTCGCGGCTCGGCGGGCACTTCCTCGACGTGGTGCGCGGGCTGCCCACGCTGCGCGCCTTCGGGCGGGCCCGCTACCAGGCCACCGTCATCCGGCAGGTCGCCGACGCCCACCGCAGCGCGACCATGCGCACCTTGCGGGTGGCGTTCCTGTCGTCGCTGGTGCTGGAGCTGTGCGCGTCGCTGTCGCTGGCGCTGGTGGCGGTGCCGATCGGGCTGCGGCTGCTCGGCGGCTCGCTGGACCTGACGACGGCGCTGCTGGTGCTGCTGCTGGCGCCGGAGGCGTACCTGCCGCTGCGGGCCATGGGGACCCGGTTCCACGCCTCCATGGAGGGCGTGGCCGCCGCCGACGCGGCCTTCGCCGTCCTGGACGAGGCCGCCGGCGACCCGTCCGGCCCCGCCCGCCGGTACGACGGGCACGGCGCGCCGGAGATCCGCCTGGAGAACGTGACCGTCCGCTATCCCGGCAGGGACGAGCCCACCCTGGAGAACGTGACGCTCACCATCGCGCCCGGCGAGCGGGTGGCGCTGGTCGGCGAGAGCGGCGGCGGCAAGAGCACCCTCCTGAACCTGGTCCTGGGCTTCCTGCGCCCGTCCGAGGGACGCGTCCTGGTCGACGGCGCCGACCTGCGCGAGCTGGACCTGGACAGCTGGCGGGCGGCCCTGGCGTACGTGCCGCAGCGCCCCCACCTGTTCACCACCTCCGTGGCCGACAACATCCGGCTGGGCGCGCCCGGCGCGACCCTGGAGGAGGTCCGGCGGGCGGCCGCCGCCGCGCACGCCGACTTCGTGGACGGCCTGCCCCAGGGTTTCGACACCGTGGTCGGCGAGCGCGGCGCGAACCTGTCGGCCGGCCAGCGGCAGCGCGTGGCCCTGGCCCGGGGCTTCTGCCGCCCGGACGCCACGGCGCTGCTGCTCGACGAGCCCACCGCCCGCCTCGACGGCCGCAGCGAGGCCGCCGTCGTGGCCGCCACCGCGCAGCTCGCGCGGGGGCGCACCGCCGTCATCGTCGCCCACCGGCCCGCGATGATCGACCTCGCCGACCGGATCGTGCGGGTGCACGAGGGCCGCGTCGTCTCCGACACCACCCGCGACCGGCCGGCCCACCCGGACGGCGACGATCTCCGGGAGCCGCAGGGCGTGGCCTCCCTTCCCGAGGGGAGCGCGCGATGAACCGGCGCATGGGCACCCGGCTGGTGTGGGCCGTGCTGGCCGGGGCGGCTGCCGACCTGGCCGGGCTGGGGCTGATCGCGGCCGCCGCCTGGCTGATCACCAGGGCCGCGCAGCAGCCGTCCCTGGCCGCGCTGAGCGTGGCGATCGTGGCGACCAGGGCGTTCGCGACCGGCAAGGGCGTCTTCCGCTACGCCGAACGGCTCACCGGCCACGACGTGGCCCTGCGCGCCCAGGCCGGCACCCGCGAGCGGCTCTACCAGGCGCTCGTCCCGCCCCAGCGTCCCCGCCACGGCGGCGCCGACCTGCTCAGCCGCATGGTGGACGACACCGAGGCCGTCCAGGACCTGCTGGTCCGCGCGCTGCTCCCGGCCGCCGCCGCGCTGCTGACCGGGCTGGCCGCGGTCGCCATCGGGCTGTTCGTGCTGCCGCTGACCGCGCTGGTGCTGGTGGCCGGGCTCGTGGTGGCAGGCGTGCTGCTGCCCGCCGCGACCGCCGCCGCCGCGCGCCGCTGGTCGGCCCGGATCGCCCCGGCCAGGGCCGCGCTGGCGGCCCGCGTGGCCGACCTCGTGCACGGCTCGGCCGACCTGGCCGCCTACGGCGCGGGCGAGCGGGCCCTGTCCGGCGCGCTGGCCGCCGACGAGGCGCTGGCCGCGCTGGAGCGCCGCCAGTCGCGCGTGCACGCCGCCGCGCTCGCGGTCGGGACGCTGGCCCAGGGCCTGACGGTGGCCGCCATCGTGCTGCTCGCCCAGGGGGCGGGCGCCGGGTCCGTCGCCACGGCGGTGCTCGCGCTGACCGCGCTGGTGTCGTTCGAGCCGGTGCTGCCGCTGGCGGCGGCGGGCGAGCGCATGGCCGGGATCACCGCGGCGATCCGGCGGCTGCGCGAGGTCCGCGCCGCCGCGCCGGCCGTCACCGAGCCCGCCGCGCCCGCGCCCGTGCCGTCGGCTCCGCTGACGGTCGAGGTCGACGACCTCGTCGTCCGCCACCCCGACGCCGCGCGGCCCGCGCTCGACGGCGTCTCCCTGCGCCTGACCCCCGGCCGCCGGGTGGCGATCGTCGGCCCGAGCGGGGCGGGCAAGAGCACGCTGCTGGCCGCGCTGATGCGCCTGGTCGAGCCCGAGTCGGGAAGCGTGCGCGTCAACGGGACCGACCTGCGCGACCTGTCCGGCGACGACGTCCGCACGCTGATGACCGGCCTCACCCAGGACCCGTACATCTTCCGCACGACCCTGCGCGACAACCTGCGCCTGGCCGGGCCGGACGCCGGCGACGAGCGGCTGGCGGCGGCCGTGCGGGAGGCCAGGCTCGGCCCGTGGGTCGAGCGCACCGGCTGGGACGCCGAGCTCGGCGAGGACGGCAGGACCGTCTCCGGCGGCCAGCTCCAGCGCCTGGCCCTGGCCAGGGCGCTGCTGTACGACCCGCCCGTGCTGCTGCTGGACGAGCCCGCCGAGGCGCTGGACGAGGAGACCGCCGACCGCCTGATGGCCGACCTGCTGGACGTCATCCGCGACCGCACCACCGTGCTGGTGACCCACCGGCTCAAGGGCCTGGAGTCGGTGGACGAGATCGTGGTGCTCGACGAGGGCCGCGTCGTCCAGCGCGGGCGGCACGACGAGCTGGTGGCGGCGCCCGGCTACTACCGCGACCTGTGGGAGTCCGAGGCGCTGACCAGGCGCTGACCGATCCTTCGCCCTCGCTTTGAGTTTGCGTCGCCATCAGGTTTATGATGCAAACCTGTTTGCGGGTAAGAGGAGTTGGCATGGTGGACGACGATCGAGCGCGTACTCCCGAGGAGACGCTGTGGCTGATCGAGCAGCAGCGCACCGCCACGGTCCGGCGCCTGCACGGCGACCCCGTGCTGCTCTACGTCCCCTGGGGCGTGGCCTGGCTGCTCGGTTTCACGGCGCTGTTCCTGCACTACGGCCTCGACGGCGTCCCCTATGCGCCGATCTCCCGCCCGCAGGCGCTCATGGTGCTGTTCGCGGGCATGTCGCTGGCCGGGGCCATCGCGATCTTCGGCATGGTGCGGCTGGGGGCGCAGGTCCGCGGCGAGAGCTCGGCCAAGGGCATGATGTACGGCTACGCCTGGACGGCCGGCCTGGTCTCCATGACGGCGCTCGCCATCCGCTTCAGCCCCCAGCTCCCCGCCACCGAGAGCGGCCTGCTGTGGGGCGGCGGATTCATGATGCTCGTCGCGCTGCTCTACATGGCCGGCGGCGCGATCTGGACGTACTGGCCGATGTTCTTCGTCGGCGTGTGGGCGGCGGTGGTCAACGGGGTGGGCGTCATGCTCGGCGCCGGCTGGCACGCGCTGCTGACGGCCGTGCTGACCGGCGGCGGCTACATCGCGGCCGGCGTCGTGCTGCGGCGGCGGATGTGAGCCCCGACGGGGCCGTCCCCGAGCTCGACCCGGTGATCCACGCGCAGGCCAGGCTGCGGGTGGTCGCCACGCTCAACACCCTCGGCGGGCGCGACGAGATCGCCTTCCCCTCGCTGAAGGACCTGCTCGGGATGACGGCCGGCAACCTCTCGGTGCACCTGACCAAGCTGGAGGACGCCGGTTACGTCCGCATCACCAAGACCCACAAGGGCCGCACCCCCGTCACCTACGTCGCGCTCACCCAGCGCGGACGGCTGGCCTTCGAGGACTACACCAAGGCGATCCGCGCCTTGCTCGACAACGCTGGAGGAACCCCATGACGGCCCTCGCCAGAACGGTGGAGGTCACCCGCCGCTACGGGGACGTGATCGCGCTCGACCGCGTCTCGCTCGACATCCGGGCAGGAGAACTGGTCGGCCTGCTCGGCCCGAACGGCGCGGGCAAGTCCACCCTGATCAACCTGTTCGTCGGGCTGCGCCGCCCGACCTCCGGCACGGTCGAGCTGTTCGGCGGCTCGCCCCAGGACCCCGTCATCCGCCGGGGCATCGGCGTCACCCCGCAGGAGACCGGCCTGCCCGAGTCGCTGCGGGTCGGCGAGATCGCCGACTTCGTGCGCGCCCACTTCCCCGACGCGCTCGGCAGGGACGAGCTGCTCGGCCGCTTCGGCCTGAGCGACCTGGTCAAGCGGCAGGTGGGCGGGCTGTCCGGCGGGCAGAAGCGGCGCCTGGCCGTCGCGCTGGCCTTCGCCGGCCGCCCGCGCCTGGTGTTCCTGGACGAGCCGACGACCGGCCTCGACGTCGAGGCCAGGCGCACCCTCTGGGACGGCATCCAGGCCTTCCACGCCGAAGGCGGCACGGTCGTCCTGACCAGCCACTACCTGGAGGAGATCGAGGCGCTGGCCGAGCGCGTGGTCGTCGTCGGGCAGGGCCGCGTCCTGGCCGACGACACCGTACGGGCCGTGCGCGACATGGTGGGCGTGCGGCGCGTCTCGCTCGACGCCGAGGACCTGCCCGAGCTGCCCGGCGTGCTCAGCACCGAACGCCAGGACGGCCGCGTCAGCCTGCTGACCGCCGATCCCGACCGGCTGGTGGTCGAGCTGGTGCGCAGCGGCACCCCGTTCTCCGGGCTGGAGGTCAGGCCGACCACGCTGGAGGAGGCCTTCCTCACCATCACCTCGACCTCGCCCCCCAAGGAGAGCGCGCATGTCTAGCCTGATCGTGGCCCACACCCGGCTGCAGCTCGTCGAGCAGTTCAGGGTGCCCATCGGGATCCTGGCCAGCTCCATGTTCCCGGCCATCTCGATGCTGGCGTTCGTGGTGCCGTTCGCGGGCGGCGACCCGGCGGCGGCGACGTCGGCGACGGGGGCGCTGATGTTCTTCGGCGCCATGTCCTCGGCGGTGATCGGGCTCAGCGCGTCGGTCTCGCAGGACCGTGAGCAGCCCTGGGACCCCTACACCCGCACGCTGCCCGCCGGGCCGTTCCCGCGCCTGGCCGGGCGGATGGTCTCGACGGTGGTCCTGATGCTGCTGTCGGTGGTGCCGGTGCTGGTGGTCGCGGCCCTGCTGACCGAGGCGGTCATCACGCCGGTCCGGCTGGCACTGGGGCTGGCCGCGCTGGTCGCCGGAGGGGTGCCGTTCATGCTGATCGGCCTGTTCCTGGGCCTGACGCTGCCGTCGAAGGCGGCGCTGGCGGTGGCGCAGATCGTCTTCTTCCCCGTGGCGATCGTGGGCGGGCTGATCCTGCCGCCGCAGATCCTGCCGGACATCGTGGAGGCCTTCTCGCCGTACGTCCCGTCCAGGGGCGCGGCCGAGCTGATCTGGGCGGCCATCTCGGGGGTCCGTCCCGACGGGGTCGCGCTGGTCATGCTGGGCGTCTGGACGGTGGTCGCGGCGGCGGCCGCGGCGTGGGCCTACCGCCGCGACGAGGGCCGCCGTTTCGCCTGACGGGGGCCGGCGTCCCGCCTGGGGGCGGCGGTTCGCCTGATGGGGGGGTGTGCCGCCGAGTCCGCAGCGATCTCAACGGCACACCCGTCTCCGGGAGGGGGTCCTTGTGTTTACTTCTTCTCTTGGAGGGTGACGGTGGTCTCCGCGGACCGGCCGTCCCTCATATATGTGATCTTGACCTGTTGGCCCGGTTTGAAACCTCTGACCTGTCCAACAACCGTATCGCCTGAGTCAACAGGTGTGTCCCCAATCTTGGTGATCAGGTCGCCCTCCTGCAGCCCGGCCCTGGCCGCCGGGCTGTCCGCGGTCACCTGCCGGATCAGCGCGCCGGGCACGTCGCCGGTGGCGTCGGTGACGCTCACGCCGAGGAAGGCGTGGCTGACCTTGCCGCTCTTGATGAGCTGCTCGGCGACCTGCTTGGCGGTGTTGACCGGGATCGCGAAGCCGACGCCGCCGCCGGCCGCGTCGGAGGCGATGGCGGTGTTGATGCCGACCAGCGCGCCCGCCGCGTTCACCAGCGCGCCGCCGGAGTTGCCGGGGTTGATCGCGGCGTCGGTCTGGATGACGTCGCCGATGGTGGTGCCCTCCACCGGGCTCTGCTGCTGCTCGCCGCCGAAGCCGGGGGGAAGCTGCTGACGCTGCTCGCCGCCCAGCTTGAGCGTACGGTTCAGGGCGCTGACGATGCCCCTGCTGACCGACCCGTCCAGGCCGAGGGGGCTGCCCATGGCCAGCACGTCGTCGCCGACCTTGAGCTGGTCGCTGTCGCCCAGCGTGGCCTTGGTCAGCCCCGAGACGCCCTCGGCCTTGATGACCGCGAGGTCGGTGGCCGGGTCGGTGCCCACGACGGTGGCCTTGGCCGTCTTCCCGTCGCTGAACTTGACCGTCATCTGACCCCCGCCCTGCGAGGCGCCGACGACCACGTGGTTGTTGGTGAGGATGAGGCCGTCCTCGGAGAGCACGACGCCCGACCCCTCACCCGTCTGCCCCTGGATCATGACCACCGACGGCTGCACCCGCTCGGCCACCTCGGCGGTGGACAACTGGTTGGAGGCGGCCCTGAGCACCGGGCTCGGCGCGCTGACCACCTGCTGCGGCTCGGGCTGGAACGCGGTCGCGACGGCGGCCCCCACGACACCGCCGCCGATGGCCATCGCGGCCAGCGCGAGCCCGGCGACGGCCTTCTGCCCGGCGTTGAGCCGCGCCTTGACGGGGGTGGACGGCGGAGGAGGAGGCGGCTGCTCCATGACGATCGTGTCCCGTCGGGGGAAGCCCCCGGCGGCCGGCGGGGTGGCGCCGAACTGGCTCCACCCACCGGTGCCCTGCTCGCGAGGCTCGTTCGCGTTCATCTGTCATCTCCCTCAAGTCCCTATGACTCAAGGGTGCCAAGAGGGGCGTAAGAGCTGGTTAAGGCGCTGATCGGAACTCTGTGAGACGACTCACTCACACCTTATCTCCGCTGCTCACCGCCCGGACGTATCCAGACAAAAGCAGAAAAGAATCTACAAATGCGAATCGTCACAGGGGTATTGGTCACAGCGGGGGCGCTGCTCAGCGTATGGGGCGCTGTTTGAGCCCGGTTCAGCCGGAGGGCGGGGTACGGCGGTCGCGGGTGGCGGTTCTCACCGCGACGACCACGATCAGCGCCGCGACGATGAGGACGGCCAGCAGCGCGAGGATCACGGTGGGTCCGAAGAGCATGAACGACTCCTGGTTGGGCGGGCCGGAATGTGGGCGGTGGCTCAAAGGTGCAGCGGCGGGAGGACGCCGAGGGCTCGCAGCACTCCTACCACTATGGCGACGGGGATGATCATCATCATCCCCGTGCGACGGGTTTTCCGGTACAGGTGCGCCATCCTGCGCGCCTCACGCCACTCCCGCTCGTGAGCCTGCCGCGCCCGTAACTCTGCGATCTGCGCTCTGCTGACGACCTTGAGCCTGCTCCGGTCGATCTCCTGGGGCATGACCCCATTCTGGTGCCCGATGCGGCCTTCGTTCCACCGGCAGGTCCGGTCAGCGGCGGGCGCGGACGGCCGCTTCGATGCGCAGGGCGAAGCCGCCCAGGGCGATCACCAGATAGACGAACAGCCAGGCGGTGGGCTCGTCCTGCCACGGCCTGACGATGGTGAGCACCGACAGCGCCAGGCCCAGGCAGATGGCGAGGGTGCCGATCGTGCGCACCGCCGAGGCGGGGTCACTGTCGCCCCCCTCGGACGCCATGAGGACGGGGACCTGGTTGGGGACACGGTCGTCGGCGTGCTCGCCTGCTGAAGAGGTCACGGGTCCAGAGGCTGCCACCCCGAGATCAAGATCCGATAGCTGCCGGATCTACGATCGGACGACGAGGAGCCGCGGCCTCCGCCTGGTACGGGGTCAGGTCTGGAGGGAGCGCCAGGATTCCAGCGTGGCTTCGGCGATCATCTCGATGCGCCGGCCGTACGCCGGATGGCCGTCGGACACGAAGCTGCCGTCCCGGACCGGGAGGTCGCGGAAGGTGGCGCGGAAATGCCGGGGCGGCCCGCCCGGCGGGAGCGGCGCGTACGCCGACAACGGCTCCAGGTCGTGGACCGGCCGCGTTCCGCGCCGGTTCCTGGCCACCTGGCGGGCTCCCACGCGAAGCAGCGCGTCCAGGCCCCGGTCCAGGCAGAGCTGCAACTGGCGGTACTGGCCGTCCAGGTACTTCGGGTGCGCCGCGGACGGATGCTGCAGGAAGTAGGCGCAGACCACCACCGCGTGCCACCGGTACATGCCGGGATCGCCCTGCTCTTCGGCCAGGACGGCGTGGTAGTAGTCCACGCAGGCGCCCAGCGGTCCGGCGGACGCGCCGCACTCGCACCGGGCCACGGTCGGACGATCCGTCATGGCCCGCACCCTAGGCGGCCGCGAGCGGCGCTGTCGAGGCGCCGGCCTCGACCGGGCGGCCCGGCGGCACCCTCGCGTCACGTGCCGCCGGGGCGTTCGCGGTCATCGGTCAGGTACGGGCGGGCCAGTATTCGTCTCTCAAGAGGCGCTTGTAGAGTTTGCCGGTCGGGTGGCGCGGCAGCTCGTCGCGGAAATCGACCGACTTCGGGCACTTGTAGTGGGCCAGGTGCTCCCGGCAGTACGCGATCAGCTCCGCCTCCAGCGCCGGCCCCGCCTCCGCCGCCGTCATCGCCTGGACCACGGCCTTGACCTGCTCCCCCATCTCCTCGTCCGGCACCCCGAACACGGCCACGTCGGCCACCTTGGGGTGGACGGCCAGCACGTTCTCGGCCTCCTGCGGGTAGATGTTCACCCCACCCGAGATGATCATGTACGAGCGGCGGTCCGTGAGGTACAGGAAGCCGTCGGCGTCCAGGTAGCCGATGTCGCCGAGGGTGGTCCAGCCCCGGCCCTTCGGGTCCTGCGCCGAGCGGGTCTTGTCGGGGTCGCCGTGGTACTCGAAGCGGGCGCCGTTCTCGAAGTACACCGTGCCGTGCTCGCCCGGTGGCAGGTCCTCGCCCTCCTCGTCGCAGATGTGCACGACGCCGAGCAGCGAGCGGCCGACCGTGCCCTTGTGCTCCAGCCAGTCCTCGGAGCCGACGTAGAGGAAGCCGTTGCCCTCGGTGCCCGCGTAGTACTCGTGGATCACCGGCCCCCACCAGGAGATCATCTGCTCCTTGACCGGCACGGGACACGGCGCGGCGGCGTGGATGGCGCAGACCAGCGACGACAGGTCGTACTTCTTGCGGGTCTCCTCCGGCAGCTTCAGCATCTTGATGAACATCGTCGGGACGAGCTGCGAGTGCGTCACCCCGTACCGCTCGACCAGCCGCAGGTACTCCTCGGGGTCGAAGCGTTCCATCACCACCACCGTGGCGCCGAGCCGCTGGAAGGACAGGCAGTAGCGCAGCGGCGCGGCGTGGTACAGCGGCGCGGGCGAGAGGTAGACGCTGTCGGCCGACGGCGCGAACAGCGCCTGGATGAGCCGGACCAGCGTGTTCGACTCGGTCAGCGGCGCCAGCGAGGCGGCCACCTTGACGCCCTTCGGACGGCCGGTCGTGCCCGAGGAGTAGAGCATGTCGGCGCCCTGGCACTCGTCGGCGATCGGGGTGACCGGGCAGCCGGCCACCGTCTCCTCGTAGGAGACGAAGCCGTCGGCGACGCCGTCGAGCATGAGCCGCAGCTCCACGCGCGGCGTGGCCTCGGTGATCGAGGTGGCCACCTCCGCCAGGTTCGCGCTGGAGATGAAGGCCCGGGCGCCGCAGTTGTCCACGATGTAGGCGAGTTCGTCGGTCTGCAGGCGGGAGCTGATCGGCGTGTAGTACAGGCCCGCGCGGTGCGCGGCCCAGGCGATGGCCAGGAAGAGCGGGTGGTTGGCGAGCATGAAGGCGACGTGGTCGCCGGGCTTCAGCCCGGCCGCGCGGAAGGCGTGGGCCAGGCGGTTGGACTCCTCTTCGAGCTCGCGGTAGGTGAGGACCTGCCCGGAGCCCGCCATGATCACAGCGGGCTTGTCGGGGGTGACGGCTGCGATGGCTCCCGGGTACATATTAGAACAGTATTCGGTCCGTCGGCGGCGGCGCTAGGGCGCGCCGAAGCCGCGGCCCCCCGGCGGAGGGCCGCGGCTTTCGAGTCCGCCGGCGCCGGGATCTACTCGGCGGGGATCACCGAGCCCTCGTACTTCTGCTTGATGAAGTCCTTGACCTTCGGGTCCTGGAGCAGCTTGCCGAGGGTGACGATGTTGGCGTCCTTCTCGTGGCCGGCCTGCACGACGAGCCCGTTGACGTACGGGTTGCCCTCGGTCTTCTCCAGCACCAGCGCCTGACTGGCGGGCTTGAGCCCGGCCTCGATGGCGTAGTTGCCGTTGATCACCGCGGCGTCCACGTCGTCGAGCGAGCGCGGGAGCTGGGCCGCCTCAAGGGGCTTGAACTGCAGCTTCTTGGGGTTGTCCGTGACGTCGCGCTCGGTGGCCGCGGTGCCGGCGCCGTCCTTGAGCTTGACCAGGCCGTTGTCGGCGAGCAGCTTGAGCGAGCGGCCGAGGTTCGTGGCGTCGTTGGGGACGGCCACGGTGGCCCCGTCCGCCAGCGCCGACAGCGAGGTGATCTTCTTGGAGTACAGGCCGAGCGGCTCCAGGTGCACCGGGGTGACGAAGCTCAGCTTGGTGCCCTTGGAGGCGTTGAAGTCGTCCAGGTAGGGCTTGTGCTGGAAGAAGTTGGCGTTCAGCTGGCCCTCGTCGAGCTGCACGTTCGGCTGGACGTAGTCGGTGAACTCGACTATCTCCAGCTTCAGCCCGGCGGCGGGGGCCAGGTTGTCCTTGACGAACTTCAGGATCTCGCCGTGCGGGACGGGGCTCGCGCCCACCTTCAGCACCGTGTCGGCCGACTCGGCGGCGGGGGTGGTGGTCGCGGACTGCGACGTACCGCATGCGGCGAGCAACAGGGACAGCGCGGCAGCACCCAATATCGAGCGAATCTTCATGATTTTTCCCTTACTTATGTGAAATGCGCCGAGCGACCCAGTCGCCCAGACTCTGCAGAATTTGCACGATGACGATGAGCAGGACGACGGTCACGATCATCACGAGCGTCTCGAACCGCTGGTAGCCGTAGCGCACGGCCAGGTCGCCGAGCCCGCCGCCGCCGACGGTGCCCGCCATGGCCGAGTACCCGATGAGCGCGACGATCGTGACGGTCAGCCCCGACACCAGGCCCGGCAGCGCCTCGGGCAGCAGGACCTTGCGCACGATGGCGGTCCGGCTGGCCCCCATGGCCTGCGCGGCCTGGACGACGTCGGTGCCGACCTCGCGCAGCGCAGTCTCGACCAGCCGGGCGAAGAACGGCACGGCCCCCACGGTCAGCGGCACCACCACGGCCGCGGTGCCGATCGTGGTCCCGATGACGAGCCGGGTGAACGGGATGATCGCGATCATCAGCACGATGAACGGCAACGACCGCCCGATGTTGACGACGATCCCCAGCACGGACTTCACCGCCGGCAGCGGGCGCAGCCCGTCCCGGTCGAAGGCCACCAGCGCCACGCCCAGCGGCAGCCCGAACAGCACGGTGAACAGCGTGGCCCACCCCACCATCTGGGCGGTCTCCCACGTGGCCGGCCACAGCAGCGGCACGATCTCTTCCCAGGTCATGCGGCCTCCCCCGCGACTTCGACGAGCAGCCCCGACTCCCGCAGGAACGACAGCGCCGAGGACGACTCCGCGCCGGTCAGCGCCACGCGCAGGCGGCCGACCGAACCGCCGGCCAGGTCCTCGATCGAGCCGCCGAGGATGTTGACGTCCACGTCGAACCTGCGCGCCAGCTCCGAGACCAGCGGACGGCCCGGGTCACCGGTGAAGGTGAGCGTGACGGAACCGGCCGGAGCGGGCTCGGGCAGCGGGAAGATCTCCCTGGTCAGGCGGGATCCGGGGGTCCTGATGAGGTCGGCGATCGTCCCCGACTCCTCGACGCGGCCCCCGGCCATGATGGCCACCGAGTCGCAGACGCTCTTGACGACGTTCATCTCGTGGGTGATGAGCAGGATCGTCAGGCCCAGCTCGGCGTTGAGCCGCTTGAGCAGGGCGAGGATCGACTGGGTGGTGGCCGGGTCCAGCGCGGAGGTGGCCTCGTCCGACAGCAGCACCGACGGGTTGCCCGCCAGCGCCCTGGCGATGCCGACGCGCTGCTTCTGGCCGCCGGAGAGCTGGTGGGGGCGGTCGCCGCCGCGTCCCTGGAGGCCGACGAGGTCGAGCAGCTCGGCCACGCGCCGCTGCCGTTCGGCCCTGGGCACGCCCATGACCTCCAGCGGGAAGGCGACGTTGCCGGCCACCGTGCGCGAGGACAGCAGCGCGAAGTGCTGGTGGATCATGCCGATGCGCTGCCTGGCGCGGTTGAGCTCGCGGCCGGGCAGGGCGGTCAGGTCCTGCCCGGCGACGGTGACCGTGCCCGCGGTGGGGCGTTCGAGCAGGTTGACGCAGCGCAGCAGCGTGCTCTTGCCGGCGCCGCTCTGGCCGAGCACGCCGTAGATCTCGCCCTCGCGCACATGCAGGTCGACGCCGTCGAGCGCGACGGTCTGGCCGTACTGCTTGCGCAGGCCGGAAGCCTGGATCACGAAATTTCCCCACGAGTGAGAGCGGCCTGATGGCGGGCCGCTTCCTTACACGAACATCACCGTCGCAGCGGTGGGATCTAGTGGCTGCCCGGAGGGAACGGCAGGTGGCTCAGCCTGCGCAGCACGAAGCAAAAAGTGTGGATCATGGTGACCTTCGAGGAGAACGGGCGGGATCTGGTCTCTAACGGGCCGGCATTCGCCCCATACGCATGCGACAACACATGGCGTCCCGGTGGGCGCGGTGGTCGTTCGCGTATGCCTCGTTCACGCCGGTGCTAACGCCGCCTTTACATACTCCTATTCCGGGGAATTGTGGTGATCTGCGTCACTCAGCACCGCGGTGAGGAAACCGCCGCGCGGGGCGGGGCGGTTGTACCGGGCCGCGAGGGCGGCGGCTTCGACCGTACGCGCCCGCCAGCCGCGGGCCGTCAGCCGGGCGACGGCGTCCTCGCCAGGGCCGCCCTTCCAGAGCGTGGCGATCCGCCGCAGCTCGGGCATCGCGCGCGCCCGCTCGGCGAGCACGGCGGCCGCGGCCGGGTCGTGCTCGAAGGCGAGCCTGCTGCCCGTCGCCGACAGCGCGCCGACGTCGTCGAGGAGCCGCCCGGCCTCGGCCGGGCTCAGGTAGATCAGCAGGCCCTCGATCAGCCAGGCCGTCGGCCGCGCCGGGTCGAACCCGGCCGCGCGCAGGCTGCCCGGCCAGTCCTCGCGCAGGTCCACCGGCACCGGGACGCGTTCGCACCGCGCCGTCGCGGCCAGCCCGCGCAGCACGCCGTCCTTGAACGCCAGCAGCTCGGGCAGGTCGAGCTCGAACAGCCGCACGCCCGGCGGCCAGTCGAGCCGGAAGGCGCGGGCGTCGAGCCCGGCGGCCGGCAGGACGACCTGGTCGCAGCCGCAACCGCTCAGGTAATCGTCGAAGAACCTGGTCCTGAACACCAGGTGGGCGCTGAAGAGATCACCCGCCCCGCTCCCCCGCTCCGCATCCGGCGACCCGGCGTCCGCCGCCGCCACGAAGGCGCCCGCGTACGGGTCGTCGAACAGCCGGTCGGGCCGCTCGCTCTCGCGCGCCCGTAACCAGGCCGCGCCCACCGCCGTCCTCGCCACCCCATTCATATCGCTGACGATACATCTCCAGCGATACACTCGGCCGGCATGAACGTGGCACGACTGCGAAGGCTCGGACGACGGCTGGTGGAGCTGTCCAAGACGGCGGCCGGCGAGACCAAGGGCCCGCCCCTCACCCCCGGCGAGGAGGCCGTCTTCGAGGACGTGCTGCGCCACCCCGGCGGCACCGTCGGCGAGATCCAGGCCAGGACGGGCTTCGTCCAGAGCCACGTGTCGGCCTCGGTGGCCCGGATGCGCGAGCGCGGCCTCGTCCGGACCGAGCCCGACCCCGGCGACGGGCGGCGCACCCTCGTCACGCTGACGGAGCCCGCGCTGGCCGCGGTCCACCGCCGGGCGGCCAGACCGGTGGAGGAGGCGGTGCGCGCGGCCGTGGGCGACGATCCCGAACGCGCGGCCCGCGTCACGGCGCTGCTGGAGGAACTGGAGGCCCTGCTGCTCCCCGGCTGACCCCGGCCCGCCGGTTCCTTCAGGCCCCTGTACATGGAGCCGCCCCGCCGCGCCCTGAGAGCAGGGTGCGGCGGGGCGGCGCCGGGTGCGGCGTCAGGCCGCGACCGTGGTGGCGACCTCGGCCGGGGTCAGCGCGATGTCGAGGACCTCGCGCACGTCGCTGACCGCGTGGATGGTCAGCTCGTTGCGCACCTCCTCGGGCACGTCGTCGAGGTCGGGCTCGTTGCGGGCCGGGATGAGCACCGTGGTGATGCCCGCCCGGTGGGCGGCCAGCAGCTTCTGCTTGACGCCGCCGATCGGCAGGACCCGCCCGGTCAGCGAGATCTCACCGGTCATGGCGACGTCGGCGCGGACCTGGCGGCCCGACAGGAGCGAGGCCAGCGCGGTGGTCAGCGTCACGCCCGCCGAGGGGCCGTCCTTGGGGACGGCGCCCGCCGGGAAGTGCACGTGGACCGAGCGGTCCTTCAGCGCGGTGACCGGCAGCTCCAGCTCCGCGCCGTGCGAGCGCAGGTAGGACAGCGCGATCCGGGCCGACTCCTTCATCACGTCGCCGAGCTGGCCGGTCAGGGTCAGGCCGGTCTCGCCGGTCTCCGGGTCGGCCAGCGACGCCTCCACGTAGAGGACGTCGCCGCCGGCCCCGGTCACCGCCAGGCCCGTGGCCACGCCCGGCACGGAGGTGCGCTGGGTGGACTCGGGCAGCGACGACTCCGGCACGAACCGCGGCCTGCCGATGTAGCCGACCAGGTCGTCGGGGCCGACCGTGACGGGCAGCTCGTCCTTGGCCGCCACCTTGCGCAGGATCCTGGCGACCGCCCGCTCCAGCGAGCGCACGCCCGCCTCGCGGGTGTACTCGCCGGCCAGCCGCCGCAGCGCGCCGTCGTCGACCTTGACCTCCTCGGCGGTCAGCCCCGCGAGCTCAAGCTGCCTGGGCAGCAGGTGGTCGCGGGCGATGGCGACCTTCTCGTCCTCGGTGTAGCCGTCGAGGGTGACGACCTCCATGCGGTCGAGCAGCGGGCCGGGGATGGCCTCCAGCACGTTGGCCGTGGCCAGGAACAGCACGTCGGACAGGTCGAGCTCGACCTCGAGGTAGTGGTCGCGGAAGGTGTGGTTCTGGGCCGGGTCGAGGACCTCCAGCAGCGCCGCCGTCGGGTCGCCGCGGTAGTCGGCGCCGACCTTGTCGACCTCGTCGAGCAGGACGACCGGGTTCATCGAGCCGGCCTCGCGGATGGCCCGGACGACACGGCCCGGCAGGGCGCCGACGTAGGTGCGCCGGTGCCCGCGGATCTCCGCCTCGTCGCGTACGCCGCCGAGCGCGACCCTGACGAACTTGCGGCCCATCGCGCGCGCCACCGACTCGCCCAGGGACGTCTTGCCGACCCCGGGAGGACCGGCGAGGGCCAGGACGGCGCCGCTGCGCCGGCCGCCCACCACGCCGACGCCCTTGTCCTGGCGGCGCTTGCGCACGGCCAGGTGCTCGATGATGCGGTCCTTGACGTCGTCGAGGCCCTTGTGGTCGGCGTCGAGCACGGCCCGCGCGCCCGCGATGTCGTAGTTGTCCTCGGTACGCTCGTTCCACGGGATGTCGAGCACCGTGTCCAGCCAGGTGCGGATCCAGCCGCCCTCCGGGGACTGGTCGGAGGTGCGCTCCAGCTTGTCGACCTCCTTGAGCGCGGCCTCGCGCACCTTCTCCGGCAGGTCGGCGGCCTCGACGCGGGCCCGGTAGTCCTCCTCCTCGCTCTCGGCGGTGTCGCCGTTGAGCTCCTTCAGCTCCTTGCGGACCGCGGCGAGCTGCTGGCGCAGCAGGAACTCACGCTGCTGCTTCTCCATGCCCTCCTGGACGTCCTTGCGGATCGTCTCGGCGACGTCGAGCTCGGCGAGGTGCTCGCGGGACCACTCGATGAGCCTGGCCAGGCGGTCGGCCGGGTCGGCGGCCTCCAGCAGCTCGACCTTCTGGGCGGTGGTCAGCCACGGGGTGTAGCCGGAGCTGTCGGCCAGCACCGAGGGGTCGTCGATCTGGTTGACCTGGTCGACGACCTGCCAGGCGCCGCGCTTCTGCAGGATGGTGGTGGCCAGGGCCTTGTACTCCTTGGCCAGCTCCTGGGCGCGCTCGCCGGCCGGGACCGTGTCGATCGTGTCGGCCTCGACCCACAGCGCTGCGCCGGGGCCGGTGGTGCCGGTGCCCACGCGCACGCGGTTGACACCGCGGACCACGGCGGCGGGCTCACCGCCGGGCAGCCTCCCGACCTGCTCGATCACCGCCTGGACGCCGACGGCGCCGTAACGGCCGTCGATCCGGGGAACGAGGAGGACCCGCGGCTTGTTACCACCGGACGCGCGGGCCGCGTCGATCGCAGCACGCACCTCGGAGTCGGACAGGTCCAGCGGAACCACCATGCCCGGCAGGACGACCTCGTCGTCGAGCGGCAGGACCGGGAGGATCAAGCTCTCACTCATGCGAACTCCAAAGGGTTGAGTTATACCGACTCAATTCATTGGAGCGCGCTGTTGTTCCCAACCTTGCCGATGTTCGCTCACGGCGATCGTAATGTTGTAAGCGATACCTGAGGGTGACGTCAGGATCAGACCTTGGTCTGACGCCCGGCCGCCCGCCTTTCCGTATTCTTGACCAGGTGAATCACCGTCCCCGGCGCTCCGCGCCCCTCGCCTCCCGGGGCGACGCGCGCACCGGCCCTCCGAAGTCGCCCGGAGGAGCGGCCGGGCGGTTCGCCGTGGCGGTGTGGCGGGCCTTGCTGGCGGTGTCGCGGCCCTTCACGCTCGCGTTGCTGACGGGCAGCGCCGATCCCCCGTCCCGGCCGCGTTCCCGATGGCTGCGGATGCCGGTGCCCGGATGGCTGGCGCCGCTGGTCCCGGGGAAGACGTACAGCCTGTTGCAGATCGCCGAGCTCCTGCTGGGGGTGGAGCTGTTCGGCGTGACGCTGTCCACGGCGCAGGAGTGGAACGAGCAGGCCGCGGCCACGCCCGGTGATCCGGCGCCGCTCTGGGGCGGCGTCGTCGTCCTCGCGGCCCTGGCCGCCGGCCTGCCCGTGGTGCTGCGCAACCGGTGGCCGCTGGCGGCCTGGCGGGTGGCGGCCGTGCTGACCCCCGTCTCCGTCTGCGCCAGCCTCACGATCGGCCGGGACGAGGGCTACGCGCCCTACCCGGTCGCGGTGGGGGTGGCGTACCTGCTGGCGCTCTATTCCGTGGGCGTGCGCTGCGAGCGGCGGATCACGGTGGGGGCGGGGGTCCTCACCGTCCTGTTGTGCCTGGCCGTCGACGTCGACTCGACGCCGGTGGTGGCGGGCGCGGCCGTGGTCGTCCTGCTGTTCGGTTACAACGTGCGCGCCCGGCGCAACGCCACGGCCATGCTCGTCGAGGAGGAGCGGCGCACCCGGCAGGCCGAGGGCGCGCAGGCGGTGCTGGAGGAGCGCGCCCGCATCGCCCGTGAGCTGCACGACGTGGTGGCCCATCACATGTCGGTGATCGCCATCCAGGCGGAGGCGGTGCCGCTCAGGGCCGCGGGTGACGCGTCCCAGTTGGAGGCCGGGCTGGCCGAGATCCGCGCGTTGTCCCTGGAGGCCATCAACGAGCTGCGCCAGGTCCTCGGCGTCCTGCGCGACCCCGAGGGCCGCACCGACACCGCGCCGCAGCCCGGCCTCGACCGGCTGGAGGAGCTGGTGGCCAACGCCCGCAACGCGGGGCTGACCGTGGCGGTCGACCGGCGGCGGCCGATCGGGCGGCTGTCGCCCGCGGTGGGGTTGTCGGCGTACCGGATCGTGCAGGAGTCGCTCAGCAACGCGATGCGGCACGCGCCGGGGTCGAGCATCACCGTCGAGATCACCGCCGACGCCGGCACGCTGCGCCTGCGCGTCGCCAACGGCCCCGGCCGCTCACCCGCCGCTGCGGCCGGCGCGGGCCAGGGGCTGGTGGGCATGCGGGAACGCGCGGCGCTGCTCGGCGGCACGCTCGACGCAGGGCCCACGCGCGGCGGCGGTTACCAGGTGAGCGCCACGTTACCGACGGAACCGCCGCCCGAGTCGTCGACCGGGCCGGCCGCAGGGCTGTCGGCCGAGAACCTGCCAGGCGGGAAGCCGCCGATCGAGGAGAGGGAGAGCGCCGCGTGATCCGCGTGCTGATCGCCGACGACCAGGGGATGGTCCGCACCGGGTTCACCGTGTTCCTGAGCGGCCAGCCGGACATCGAGGTCGTCGGCGAGGCGGCCGACGGCCGCGAGGCCGTGACGCGGGCCGTCGCGCTGAGCCCCGACGTGGTGCTGATGGACGTGCGCATGCCGGTCATGAACGGGCTGGAGGCCACCCGGGAGGTGCTGGCGGCGTGCCCGGCGTCGAAGGTGCTCATCCTGACCACGTTCGACCTCGACGACTACGTCTACGAGGCGCTGCGGGCGGGGGCCAGCGGCTTCCTGCTCAAGGACGCCTCGGCGGCCCAGCTCGCCGAGGCCGTCCGGGTGGTCGCGGCCGGCGACGCGCTCATCGCGCCGGCCATCACCAAGCGGCTGATCCACGAGTTCGCCCGGCTGGGCGGGCCCCGTCCGCCGTCGGGGAGGCGTCCGGAGGAGCTGACCGAGCGCGAGACGGAGGTGCTCATCCTGGTCGCCCAGGCCATGTCCAACCAGGAGATCGCCCAGAAGCTGTTCGTGGCCGAGCAGACGGTCAAGACACATGTGGGCCGCATGCTGACCAAACTCGGGCTGCGCGACCGCGCCCAGGCCATCGTCTTCGCCTACGAAACCGGCCTCGTCCGCCCCGGCGAGTAACCCGTCCCCCGGGGACGGACACGACGGACGCCGGCACCGGAACACGGACGGACCCACGGCCCGCCAAGGGCCACAGCAAGCCCGCAAGCACTTGGTACGCCACGCGCCCCCGAACGGGAAGTACGGCGGTACGACGGAGACCAAGTCGGCAGGCACAGGACGTGCGTCCAGGGACGACAGGCGTTGGGGACCGCAGGCGTTGAGGACGCCGCGACCAGCGGCACAGCGGAGCCAGCGACGCCAGACGTCGGTGACCGCAAGCCTCAGGGAGGACACGGCCAGCCGCACAGCGCAGCCAGGGACGCCGCGCATAGGGCACCGCAGGCGTAGGGACGACACGGCCATCGACCCAGCGGAGCCAGGGACGCCAGCGTGTGGGCAGGTCTACGAGACACCAGACGGTCCACCGAGACACCAGGCGGTCCGCACGGGGCACCAGGCGCTCCACGGGACGCCGACGGGACAGGGCGTCAGCAGTGGCGCGGGCGTAGGGAGGGGCGGGACGGGCGTTTGGGCGGACTCATGAGACCCGGCGTTTCGGCGGGCGAGGGCGCGGTGCGGGGAGATGGCTTGGGTGGGGGGTGGTGGGACCATGGGGGCTGGAGACGATCGAATCTTGGAGGGAGGAGGCGTGGGGGCCGGTTCGGGGCGTATGTTCCGGGCGGTCGGCCGCGCGTGCCCCATGGATCCCCTTGAGCTCTTCCAGCAGGTGGCCGCCACCGTGCCCGCCTACCGTTCGTTCCTGGCCGAGCACGGTGTCGAGCCGGCGGACGTCACCACCTTGGAGCGCTTCAGCCGGCTGCCGATGACGTCCAAGGACGCCTACATCCGCCGTCACCCGCTCCCCGACCTCTGCCGGGACGGCGTGATCGGGGACATGATCGCCGTGTCGTCGGGCTCGACGGGGACGCCGTCGTTCTGGCCGCGCACGGTGGCCGACGAGCGGGTGATCGCGTCCCGTTTCGAGGAGGTCTTTCGGGACTCCTTCGGGGCCCGCGAGCGCCGTACGCTGGCCGTGGTCTGCTTCGCCCTGGGCACCTGGGTCGGCGGGCTGTTCACCATCGAGTGCTGTCGTCACCTGGCCGAACGCGGCTACCCGATCACCGTCGTCGCGCCGGGCACCGACCGCAGGGAGATCGCGCGGGTGCTGCCGGAGCTGGCGCCGCACTTCGACCAGGTGGTCCTGCTGGGCTATCCGCCGTTCCTGAAGAACGTCATCGACACCGAGCCGCTCCCCTGGGCCGACTGGAACGTCAAGCTGGTCACGGCGGGCGAGGTGTTCAGCGAGGAGTGGCGCACGCTGGTGGCCGAGCGGGCCGGGATCGCCGACCCGGTGCGCGGCGTCGCCTCCCTGTACGGCACCGCGGACGCCGGGGTGCTCGGCAACGAGACGCCGCTCTCGGTCGAGCTGCGCCGTTTCCTGTCCGGCCGTCCGGAAACGGCCAGGGAGCTGTTCGGGGAGTCCCGGCTGCCGACCCTGGTGCAGTACGACCCGCGGGTGCGCTTCTTCGAGGAGCACGAGGGCACGCTGCTGTTCACCGGCGACAACGGCGTGCCGCTGATCCGGTACCACATCGCCGACGAGGGCGGGGTGATCCCGTACGAGCGCATGCTGGAGTTCGCCGGGCGGCACGGTTTCCGGACGGACCTCGCCGGCCCGCGGCATCCGTTCGTCTACGTGTTCGGCCGCAGCCATTTCACGCTGTCGTACTACGGCGCGAACGTCTACCCGGAGAACATCGCGGTGGGGCTGGAGCAGCCGGAGGTCAGCGGGTCGGTGACGGGCAAGTTCGTGATGGAGGCGGCCGAGGACGCCGACCACGACCGGCACCTGACGGTCACGGTGGAGCTGATGCCCGGTGAGAAGCCCAGCGACGAGGTCGCCCAGGCGGTGGGCGCCTCGATCCTGGCCCAGCTCCTGCGGCTGAACAGCGAGTTCGCGAACTATGTGCCGGTGGCGCAGCAGATGCCGTTCATCCGGTTGCGCGAGGCCGGAGACCCCGAGTACTTCCCGCCCGGGGCCAAGCACCGGTACACCCGCTGAGCGGGGTTGAGGCGCCGCTGCACCCGCCGAGGGAGGTTCAAGCCGCGTTACAACCGGTCAGGCGCCGGCGGAGTCCGCGTCGAGGGTGCGGCGGACGACGACGAGCGCCACGTCGTCCTCGCGCGCCCCGAACGCCCCCAGCATGCGCTCGGCGAAGTCCTCCAGGTCGTCCTCGACGGTCTCGGCGAGCTGCCTGGCCTTCTCCATGCTGTCGTCGAGCAGGACGTGCCGGTCCTCCAGCAGGCCGTCGGTGAACAGCATCATCGTGCCGCCGGGCGGCAGCTTGAGCCGGTCGACCTGGTACCGCTCGGGCACGGCGCCGAGCAGCAGGTTGCCCAGCGTGTGGTAGGAGCTGCCGGGCCCGGCGAACAGCGGCGGCATGTGCCCGGCGTTGGCCAGCTCGATCTCGCCGGTGGCCGGGTCGATGAGCATCAGGCACACGGTGGCGGTCAGGCCCCGGTGGTAGCGCCGCATCATCTGGTTGAGCAGGTCGAGGGAGGCGCTCAGGTCCACCTGGGCGATGAGCGAGGCGCGCAGGGCGTGGCGCACCTCGGCCATGACGGTCGCGGCGTGCAGGGAGTGGCCCTCCACGTCGCCGACGGCGACCAGCACGCGTCCGTCGACCTGCAGCACTTCGTAGAAGTCGCCGCCGACCTCGACGTTGTCCACGGCGGGCTGGTAGCGCAGCGCGACCTGCAGGCCCGGCACCTCGGGGATGCGGCTGGGCAGCAGGCTGCGCTGCAGCGTCAGCGCGATGTCGTGCTCCTCGGTGTAGGCGCGCAGCGCGCCCAGCGCCAGGGCCAGCTCCTGGCCGAGCTGGCGCAGCAGGTTCACCTCGTCGGCGTCGAGCGGCGAGACGGCCTCGACGCCCAGGTAGACCGGCGACGGGGAGTTCTTGGTGCGGCAGAGCACGCCGGTGGTGGAGTCCTCGGCGCGCACGTCGGGCAGCAGACCCTGCCACTCGGTGCTGGCCAGGGTGAACACCTTGGCTCTGGCGGCGTCCTTCAGCGCCCGCTCGGACAGGCGTTCCAGCACGTCGGGCGCGGCGGCCTGGGCGTCGGCGGGCTCGCCGGGACGGGCGCGGAAGCGCCGGACCCGCCCGTCGGGCAGCATGGCGAGCGTGCCGCTGTAGCGGCCGAGCACCTCGGCGGTGCCCTCGACGGCCACGGTCAGCAGCTCGTCGAAGGTCTCGGCCTCGTTCATCCGCAACGTCACCTCGGCGAGCTTGGCCAGGCGCTCGGCCATCAGCTCGGCCCGCCAGCGCGCCCGGTAGTAGCGCAGCATGGCCTCGACGGTCGCGGCGAACTCGGTCGGCTCGATGGGCTCGCTCAGGTAGGCGTCGGCGCCGCGTTCCAGCCCCTCGGTACGGTCGGCGGGGGTGATCGCGTTGGCCGACACCTGGATGACGGGGATGGAGGCGGTGGCCGGGTTGGCCTTGATCAGCTCGCAGACCTCGTAGCCGCCGATGTCGGGCAGGCGGACGTCGAGGACGACCAGGTCGACCTGGTGGTCGGCAAGCAGTCCGAGGGCCTCCTCGCCGCCCCTGGCCTCCAGCACCTGGTGCCCGGATCGTCGTAGCCAGCTCGACAGGATGTAGCGCTTGGTGGGGGTGTCGTCCACCACCAGCACGCGTGCGGACTCAGACATCCTGGTCCTCTCCAGCACCGCCGTTCTCGCCCTGGCGGGCGCTGCGGATGGCCTGCAGGAGTTGTTCCCTGCGCAGCCCGTGCTTGGACAGTACCGGCCGGTTGCCGGGGGCGTGTTGCGGGGCGATGGTCACGATGACGACCGGGATGTCGCTCAGCCGCTCGTCCTCGGCCATCTGGTGCAGCAGCACGTTGCCGTCCACGCGGGGCATGAGCAGGTCGACCAGGATCACGTCGGGCGGGGTGGCGGCCATGACGTCGAGCGCGGCGGCGCCGTCGGCGGCCTCGTCCACGTGGACGGTGAAGCCGTAGAGCATGCGGCGGGCGGTGGCGCGGAAGACCTCGTCGTCGTCGGCGATCAGCACGCGCTGCACCTCGGGCGTGCCGCTCTGGTGCGGCAGCCGCAGGGTGGCGGTGGTGCCCTCGCCCGGCGTGCTGGTCAGCTCCAGCGTGCCGCCCAGCGCCTCGGCGAGCCTGCGCGCGTACGGCAGGCCGAGGCCGGTGCCCTTGGCCCTGACCTGGAGCGATCCGGGAACCTGGTAGAAGTCCTCGAACACGCGCCTCAAGTGTTCCTCCGAGATGCCGATGCCGGTGTCCGTGACCGTGATGACGATCTCGCTTTTGGCTTCGTCGGCATGCGCGGCCAGCACTACCTGCCCGCTTTGAGTGAATTTGAGCGCGTTCGAGAGCAAATTGCGGAGAATCCGCAGCAACATGCTCTCATCGGCGTACAGCTCGGTGGCCTCCGGCGCGATCTCCTGGCTCAGCGTCACGCCCACGCGCTCGCTGGTCGGCCGCATCGTGACGTGCAGCTGCCCGGCCATCCGCGCCAGGTTGACCAGCGTGGGCTGCGGGTCCAGCCGGCCGGACTCGGCCTTGGCCATGTCGAGCAGCTCGCTGACGAGTTCGAGCAGCGTCTGGGCCGAGTCGCCGATCAGCCCGATCTGGTGGGCCTGCTCCTCGCTCAGCGGCTCGCCGCCCTGGCCGGTCAGCAGCCGGACCAGGCCGATGACGGAGTTCAGCGGGGTGCGCAGCTCGTGGCTGACGGTGGCCCAGAACCGGTTGCGCGCCTCGATCGTCTCGCGGAGCTGGGCGGACTTCTCGTCCAGCTCGGCGTACAGGGCGACGACTCCCCTGTTGGTCTCCTCCAGCTCGGCCGAGAGCTGGTTGTACATGGCCAGCACGCCGGTGTTGGTCTCCTGCAGCTCGGAGTTGAGCCGCAGCACGTCCTCCAGGGTCTCGGCCAGCTCCCTGTTCTGCTCGCGCAGCTCCTCCAGCGCGCTGATCGGGGCCAGCTTGGCGAGGTCGGCGCGGATGGCCTCCAGCGGGACGGCGGTCAGCCGGGGCCGCAGCCGCTTGGTGAGCGTGACGTGGCCGTCGCCGAGGGCGATGTCGTCGACGAGCCGGCCGGCCAGCGTCACGCCTTCGGAGCGGTCCAAACCGGACGGCCTGGTGTGGCGGATGGTGATGGCGAGCACGTCGCCGTCCAGGGTGATCACGGCGGCGGCGCCCTTGCCGAACGCCTCCCTGCCCACCTCGCTGAGGGCGGTGGCGACCCGGATCTGGTCCTGGGACTCCAGCCCGGCCAGCTCGGCCGCGGCCCGGCCGACGCGGCGCAGGACGAAGACGTCCTGGTCGGTGTCGAGCCTGACCCTGATGAGCTCAGTTGCCGCCATTGCCGGGCCTCACCGTCACCACGCAGGCGTCGTCACGCCTGCTGCCCGCCTCGCGCAGCAGGCCCGCGGCGATGACCGCTGGGGTGCGCGCGAACAGCCCCGGCACGTTACCGGGGTCCCATCGGTCGGTCAGGCCGTCGGAGTGCATCACGACGGTGGCGTACGGGGGGATCTTGTACTCGTACTGGCGGAGGGTGCGGCCCTGGTGGCCGGCGATGCCGGGCAGCGAGATCATGCCCTGCCGGCCGCCGGCGTCGGCGACCCAGCCGGAGACGTTGCCCAGCCCGGCGTAGGTGACGGTGTCGCGGCCGACCCGGGCGACCGCGACGGCGCCGCCGCGGGTCCCGCTCAGCCCGCGGTGCAGGTGTTCCAGGATCGACAGCGGCTCCTGGTCCTGGACCTGCGCGAACAGCTCGACGGCGGTCTGCGCGGCGATGGCGGCGATGTGGCCGTGGCCGAGGCCGTCGCACAGCATCACCGTGGTGCTCTCGCCGTTCTCGGCGATGGCGTAGCCGTCGCCGCAGCTCACCTCGTCGCCGATCGGCCGGGTCAGGCCGCTGGCGCGCAGCGGGGGGCCGGGCGTGTTCTCGGCGGTGAAATGCATGACGAGCACAGTGCCCATGCCGGGCACCGAGTGAACGTCGTAACCGGTGGCGATGCGGGCGATGGCACCCATGCCGATGCCGAGCGTGCCGGAGGTGGAGTAGCCGTCGCGCAGGGCGCGGGCCACGTCGGCCATGCCGGGGCCCTTGTCCACCGCGACGAGCTCCACGCCGGCCGCGGTCTCGGGATGCGGCCGGACCAGGACGACGCCCTCCACCGCGTGCTTGACCAGGTTGGAGACGGCCTCGCTGACGGCCACGGCCGTCTGCCCGGTGCGGGTGGTGTCGAAGCCGGCCGCCTCGGCCAGCTCGACCGCCCGCCGCCGGACGGCGCCGACGGCACTCGGGTCCTCGGCGCGAACCCAGGCCGGGTTCACCTCGCCCACTTGGTCACCGTCACGGTCGTGCCCTTCCCGGGGGCGGAGATCAGGTCGAACTCGTCGACCAGCCGGCGTGAGCCGCCGAGGCCGAGGCCCATGCCGCCACCGGTGGTGAAGCCGTCGGTGAGCGCCTTGTCGAGGTCGGGGATGCCGGGGCCCTCGTCGCTGAAGACCAGCTTCAGGCCCCGCTTCCTGCCGTTCTCGACGAGGTCGATGCGCACGTCGCCGCCGCCGGCGTAGACGAGCGCGTTGCGGGCCAGCTCGCTGGCCGCAGTGACGATCTTGGTCTGGTCCACGAGGGAGAGCCCGGCCTCGATCGCGAGGGTCCGCACGATCTGCCGGACCACCACGACGTCCGCGCTGCCCGCGATCGTCCTCGTCTCGGTCACGTGGCGGCGCCCCTGACGTGGTCAAGGAGCGCCACTCCCTTCTCCAGGTTCAGCGCCGTGCGCACGCCGCCCAGCGACAGGCCGAGCTCGACCAGGGTGATCGCCACCGCGGGACGCATGCCGACGACCACGGTCTGGGCGTCCAGCATGCGGCACATGGTGGCGATGGTGGCCAGCATGCGGCCGATGAAGGAGTCGACGATCTCGACCGCGGTGATGTCGATGATCACACCTCTGGCCCCGGTGGCGACGACCCGATCGGCCAGGTCCTCCTGGAGGGCCAGCACGCTCTGGTCCTCCAGGTCGATCTGGATGGAGACGATCAGGATGTCGCCGAGCTTGAGTACGGGCACCCGGTCCATCAGGCGCCCTCCGCCCGGACGGCGATGCGGGCGTTGCGTGACAGGCTCACCTGCACGCCGCTGCGCCTGAAGGCGTGGGCGAGGGCGTCGGCCAGCGACGCCTTGGTGACGATGTCGCCGAACTCGATGCCGAGCGTGACGATGGTGTGCGCGATCTGCGGGCGGATGCCGGAGATGACGCATTCGGCGCCCATCAGCCTGGCGGCCACCACGGTCTTGAGGAGGTGCTGGGCCACCTGGGTGTCCACGGCGGGCACGCCGGTGATGTCGATCACAGCGTGCTCGGCGCCGGTGTCGACCAGGGTCTGCAGCAGCTTCTCCATCACGACCTGGGTCCTGGCGGAGTCGAGGGTGCCGATCAGCGGCACGGCGACGATGCCCTCCCAGAGCTTGACCACCGGGGTGGACAGTTCGAGCAGCTGCTCGGCCTGGTCCAGGATGATCTTCTCGCGGGCGTCGGCGAAGGTCTCGAAGGTGAGCAGGCCGAGGTCGTCGATGAGCCGGGAGAACCAGATGAAGCCGCGCAGGGCCTCCGGCTCGCCGTCGGCCTCGACGATCTCGTACAGGGCCTCCTTGAGCCCGAAGACGGCGCGGGCGGTGTCGGACGGCGCGTGGCCCGCGCGAGCGCGGGTGCGGGAGAGCTCCGCGAGCAGCCCGCGGACGTCGGCGAGCTCCCCCTTGCCCTGATCGAGCGAGGAGCGCAGGGCCCGGTATATGTCGAGAAGCTCGTCCGACGGGGCCTTGGCGAGCTGCACCCAACGGGCGAGGATCTGCTCCTCATGCTCACGGAGCAGCTCTTCGATGCGTCGCCGGGCGACGTCGGCTTGGACGGTCAAGGATCACTCCTGGGTCGGCTAGCGAGTGACGGTGTCAACGTATGTTAGAGCGATTTTTCCAGGTAGCGGACCGTTTGACGGCCAGCACTGTGCGCGACGGGCGGCTCCGCCAGGCACGATCCCTTGAGCTCCGCCTTCCTGGGTAGATGAACGGCGGAGGCGAGTTTTGCTGACATGCTGTCGTCATCGCCTTGACGGAGCCTCCGAGGGTTGTGACACTATGTCAGAAACATTCGCGCGAGTTGGGGAAGTGCTGTGACGACGTCGTTCTCCGAGACCTTGAGGGCCGCCACCTGGGGCGACCACGAGTCGGCCGAGTCCGAGGGCTACCTCACCGAGCTGATGGCCGGCCGGTTGACCGAGCACGAGTACGGCGAGATGGTCGCCCAGCACTACTTCGCCTACCTGGCGCTCGACGGCGTCTCCAAGGAGCTGGCCGCCCACCCGGTCGCCGGCCGCTTCGTCTTCCCCGAGCTGTACCGCGAGCCCGCCCTGGAACGCGACCTGGCCACCATCTACGGCCCCGCCTGGCGCGAGCGCGTCGCCCCCTCCAAGGCCACCCGGACCCTCCAGGCCCGCATCCACCAGATGACCGACTGGCCCGGCGGCTACGTCGCCCACCACTACACCCGCTACCTCGGCGACCTGTCGGGCGGCCAGTTCATCCGCATGGAACTGCAGAAGATCTTCGGCTACCAGGCCGGCGGCGGCGTCGACTTCTACATCTTCGACGAGGTGGGCAGCCTGCCGCGGTTCAAGACCGAGTACCGCGCCCGGCTCGACGCCCTCGGCGCGCAGCTCGACGAGCGCGAGCGGCAGCGGATCATCGGCGAGGTGCGGCTGGCCTACCAGCTCAACACCGAGGTCCTGGCCGAGCTCATGCACGTCGTCAGGGCCCCGGCGTAGCCGTCTCCGCCGGGTCGTCGCCGCCGTCCGGCTGCCGGGCCAGGACGGCCAGGCGCGTGGGCAGCCGCGGCGGGCGCTCGGCGCGCCCCTCCCCCGGGTCCAGCCGGTAGGGCACCAGGGTGACCATGACCCCGGGGAGCAGCAGCAGGCGGTCCCGCAGCCGGGCGGTCAGCCGGTTGTGCAGGGCCGGCTCCCACCAGCGGCTGGTGACGTAGTCGACGATGTAGACGGTGACGATCTGGTCCGGGTGCAGGGCCAGCCGGTCGCGTACGTGCCGCAGGATCGGGCCGACGGCGGTCCGGTAGGGCGCCTCGATCATCCGCAGCGGCACCGAGGAGGGCGCGTAGTGCTCCCAGCCCTCGCGCAGCTCGCGGGTCGCCTCCTCGTCGGTGCACACGTGCACGGCCTCCAGCCCGGCCGGGCGGGTGGCCGCGGCGTAGGCGACCGCCTGGAGCGCGGGGCTGCCCAGCCGGGAGACCAGCACCATGGCGTGGGCGCCGCCCGGCAGCTCGACGGGCGTGTCCGGCGTGGTGGCCGCCCGTACCTTGTCGTAGTGCCGCCTGATGCCCTTCATGAGCGCGAACAGCCCCGGGATGGCCAGGCAGACCAGCCAGGCGCCGTTCGTGAACTTGGTCACCAGCACGATCACCAGGACGGCGGCGGTCACCGTCGCGCCGGTCGCGTTGACGGCCTGGCGCCGCCGCACGCCGGGCGAGCGCGGGCCGGTCCGCTGCCAGTGCCGCACCATGCCGGCCTGGCTCAGCGTGAAGGAGATGAAGACGCCGATGATGTAGAGCTGGATGAGCCGGGAGCTGTTGGCGTCGAAGACGACGAGCAGCACGGCCGCGGCCGTCGCGAGCAGCAGGATGCCGTTGCTGAAGACCAGCCGGTCGCCGCGCTTGTGGAGCTGGCTGGACAGGTAGGAGTCGGCGGACAGGATCGAGGCCAGCATGGGGAAGCCGTTGTAGGCGGTGTTGGCGGCCATGATCAGGATCGCCGCGGTGCTGGCCTGGAGGAAGGCGTACAGGACGCCCCGGCCGAGGACGGCGTCGCCGATCTGGGCCAGGGCGGTGGGCTCGACGTACCCGGCGGGCATCCCGGCGAGCCGGCCGGGGTGGTCGGGGTCGGTCATCCGCACGTGGGTGAGCAGGGCCAGCACGGTGATGCCGGAGAACATGGTGACCGACAGCGCGCCCATGATCGCCAGGGTGTTCGCCGCGTTCCTGCTCTTGGGCCGGCGGAAGGCGGGCACGCCGTTGCTGACCGCCTCCACCCCGGTCAGCGCCGTGCAGCCGGAGGCGAACGCGCGCAGCACCAGGAAGACGGCGATGAAGCCGACGGGCTGGTAGAGCGGCTCGATGGTGAAGCCGGCGCTGACCGCCCGGGGACGCTCGCCGCTCAGCAGCCGCCAGGCGGCGACCAGGAACAGCAGGTAGACCGAGGCGATGAAGGCGTAGGTGGGCACCGCGAACCCGCGGCCGGACTCGCGGGTGCCCCGCAGGTTGACCAGGGTGAGCAGCACCACGCAGGCCACGCTCAGCGGCGCCGACCAGCGCTCCAGGCCGGGCGCGTAGGAGGTGATGGCGTCCACCCCGGCGGCGACGGAGACGGCGACGGTCAGCACGTAGTCGACCAGCAGCGCGCTGGCGGCGACCAGGCTGGCGTTGACGCCCAGGTTCTCCCGGCTGACGACGTACGCGCCGCCGCCGCCCGGGTAGGCGTAGCAGGTCTGCCGGTAGGACACGATGATGATCACCAGCATGGCCACGATGGCCAGGGCGATCCAGCCGGTCACGTGCAGCAGGGCGAGGCCGCCCAGGGTGAGGGCCATGATGATCTGCTCGGTCGCGTACGCCACCGACGAGATCGGGTCGCTGCAGAAGACCGGCAGCGCCAGCCGCTTGGGCAGGAGCTGCTGTTCCAGGTGCTTGGTGCGCAGCGGCCGGCCGACCAGGGCCCGCTTGGCCCGCTCCCACGGGGAGGCGGTGGTCATGGGCGTTCCCGCCTCCTTCCGGTCAGCCGGCGATCGCCCTGCCGAGCAGGTATCCGAGGCTGACGACGGCCAGGCCGAGCACCAGGTTCACGGCGATGTTGGCCAGCGCCCGGCCGGTGGACCCGGCGGCCAGCAGCTTCCAGGTGTCGGCGCTGAAGGTGCTGAACGTGGTGAGCGCGCCGCAGAACCCGGTGCCGACCAGCGACAGCACGGCCGGTGGCAGGGCGTCGCGGGAGGCGATGCCCATCAGGACGCCGAGCACGGCCGAGCCGATGACGTTGACGGCCAGCGTGCCCCACGGCATCGCCCGGCCGGCCGCCCTGGTGACGCCGGCGTCCACGAGGTAGCGGGCCGGCGCGCCGATCAGGCCGCCGACGAAGACCACCAGCACGAGGATCATCGGCGTCCGCCCAGCCTCAGGCCCGCCCAGACGGCCAGCAGGCCCAGGACGACGCTGAGCACGAGGTAGAGCGCCGCCCAGCCGGCCGCGCCGCCGACGGTGAGCTCGCGGACGCCGTCCACCAGGTGCGAGAAGGTGGTGAAGCCGCCCAGGAAGCCGGTGCCGAGCAGCGCCTTGACCGGCATGCGGTGCAGCGGGTGGCGGGTCAGCTCGCCGGTGAGCAGGCCCAGCAGCAGGCAGCCGAGGACGTTGACCACCAGCGTGGGCCAGGGCAGCGGGTGGTCGGCGCCCATCAGGGTCTGGGTGAGCAGGTGACGCGCCACCGCGCCGATCCCGCCGCCCACCCCGACCAGGGCGAGCGCGCGGGCCGGGTGGCGGGCGGCGGCCATCAGTCCTCCGTCCCGAGCTGCGCGTCGGTGCCGGCGAGCTGTTCGGCCTCGGTCTCGCGCATCCGGCAGAGCCGGTCCACGACGCGGCCGATGAGGTAGGTGACGACGAAGGAGTACAGACCGACCACGACGATCGCGGCGAGCTGCTTGAGCAGCACCTCGATCGAGCCGCCGTACAGCAGGCCCTTGGTCCTGGTGGCGCTGACGCCGGTCGCGAGCAGGCCGATGAGGGCCGTGCCGACGATGCCGCCCGCGCCGTGCACGCCGACGACGTCGAGGGTGTCGTCGTAGCCGAGGACGAGCTTCCAGGTGACCGCGTACGACACCACGACGGCGGCCACGATGCCGATGACCAGGGCGCCCTCGGCGTTGACGAAGGCGCAGGCGGGCGTGATGGCCACCAGCCCGGCCAGCGCGCCGGTGGCCGAGCCGAGCCGGGTGAAGTGCCGGTACCGCAACCACTCCAGGACGAGCCAGGTCAGCATCCCGGCGGCCCCGGCGATCATGGTGGTCAGGAAGGCGTTGACCGCGATGCCGCCGTCGGCCATGGCCGAGCCGGCGTTGAAGCCGAACCAGCCGAACCACAGCAGGCCCAGGCCGAGCATGACGAACGGGATGTTGCTCGGCCGGGGCGGCTCCTTCCTGCGGAAACGCACGCCGGGGCCGAGCGCGAGGGCCAGCGCCAGGCCGGCCATGCCGGAGTTCAGCTCGACGACCAGGCCGCCGGCGAAGTCGAGCACGCCCCACCGGCTGATCCAGCCCTGCCGGTCGAACACCCAGTGCGCGATCGGGAAGTACACCAGCGTCACCCAGACGACGGAGAACACGATCCACGGCCCGAGCCGGGTCCGGCCGGCGACCGAGCCGCTGATCAGGGCCACCGTGATGATGGCGAAGGTGAGCTGGAACAGCGCGAAGGCGTAGGTGGGGACGCGGCCGTGCAGCATCGTGGGCGTGATGTCGGCGAAGCGCAGGTCGCCGAAGCCGATCACCCCGGCGCCGCCCACGTCGGGGCCGAAGACCAGCCCGTAGCCGTAGCCGAACCACAGGATCGTGACCAGGGCGATCGAGACGAAGCTCATGAAGAGCATGCTGAGCACGTTCTGGGCGCGGACCATGCCGCCGTAGAAGAAGGCCAGTCCGGGCGTCATGAGCAGCACCATGGCGGCGCTCACGAGCACCCAGGCCGAATCGCCGGTGTTGAGCCCTGGCGGCATCGTCGGACCTCCCTTCTGTCCCCAGGCAGAGATGATCGGGCGCAACGGAGGCAAAACTCCCTGGTCAAGCGCCTTTGCCGGGCATGTGCATTGTTGAGGCGCTCTTAGTTCTCGACGGCTTTCGCAAAGAATGTCCATCCCACGGCCGCCGCCGCGTGGCCCGCCGGCCGCAGGGGAATGCTGCCGCTCGTCACCCCAGGTTCCGGCGAGAGAGGCAGGCGGACATGCGCGCCGAGATGCCCGACCTGCCGCTCGCCACGCTCCGCGGCGTCAGCCAGGTGGACCTGCAGAACAACCTGGGCACCGCGATCTGCTTCGTCGTCGCGCTGCTCGCCGCCGGATGGCAGTTCGCGCTGTTCGGCCTGGCCGGCGCCGCCGTGGGCACGCTCACCGCCTGGTTCCTCGGCGCGGCCAGGGAGAGCGTGACGGCGGGACTGGAAGGGTTCAACGGCACGCTGATCGGCGTCGCGCTGGTGCTGTACTTCCAGACCCGGTGGATCACGCTGCTGCTGGTCGTCGTCGGCGCGATCATGGGCAGCGTCCTGACGTCGGCGCTCAAGACGCTGCTCGGGCCGCACGACCTGCCGGGGCTCACCGCGCCGTTCTGCGCGGTGGCCACGATCATGGTGGTCGGCGGCCCGGCCTACGAGCGGGTCTGGCGCCGGCACGCCCTGGCGGCGCCGCCGTCGGCGACGTCCCCGGGGACCGCGGTGACGTTCACCGACCTGTGGCAGGGGCTGCTGAACGGCGTCGGCCAGGTGTTCTTCCAGGGCAAGTGGTACGTCGGCCTGATCTTCCTGGTCGGCCTGGCGTTCGCCGGGTGGCGGGTGGCGGTGGCCGCGCTGGCCGCCAGCGCCGTCGGGATCCTGGTGGCCGTGCTGCTCGGCGCGCCCGCCGCCGACATCGGCGCCGGCCTGTACGGCTACAACGCGGTGCTCACCGGCATCGCGCTCGGCTGCGCGTTCCTCGTGCCGACCGTCCTCGGCCTGCTGTACGCGCTGGCCGGCGTGGTGTCGGCGACCGTGCTGACGGCGTTCGTCGGCCACCTGTTCGCGCCGGTCGGCGGGCACACCCTGACCTGGCCGTTCGTCCTGGTCACCTGGATCTTCCTGGCGGCGGTCCCGGCGTTCTCCGGCGTCCGGCGCGCTTCCACCTAAGGAGAGCTCATGAACCTCGCACCGCGTGAGATCGACAAGCTGCTGATCTACGTCGTCGCCGATCTGGCCGCCAAGCGCCGCGAGCGCGGCGTGAAGCTGAACTACAGCGAGGCGGTGGCGCTGATCAGCGTCGCGGTCCTGGAGGCCGCCCGGGACGGCCGGACGGTGGCCGAGTGCATGGAGCTCGGCAAGCAGGTGCTCGGCGCCGGGGACGTCATGCCCGGGGTGCGCGAAATGCTCAAGCTGATGCAGGTCGAGGCGTCGTTCAAGGACGGCTCCAAGCTCGTTTCCTGCCACGACCCCATCGGCGGCTGACACCGCCGCGACCAGAAAGGAGCGGTTCGCCATGACGGACACGGACCGGATCATGTACGGCGACGAGCCGATCGAGATCAACGCCGGTCGCGCCAGGGTCACCCTGACCGTGCGCAACACCGGCGACCGGGCCATCCAGGTCGGCTCGCACTTCCACTTCTTCGAGGCGAACCGGGCGCTCAGCTTCGACCGCGAGAAGGCGTACGGCATGCATCTCGACATCCCGGCCGGCACCGCCGTGCGCATCGAGCCGGGCGACACCCACCAGGTCACCCTGGTCGAGTTCGCCGGCGGCATGCGCGTCGTCGGCTTCGCCGGCCTGGTGGACGGCGGCCTGCGGGCCAGGGACAGCCGCACCCGCGCCCTGCGCCGCCTGGCCGAGCTGGGCTACGCCTACCAGCCCGAGCCCGCGGCCGCGGTCCGCGCGCCGGGCGAGGAGCCGCCGTCGCGCAAGGCGCCCGCCAAGAAGGCCGCCGCGAAGCAGCCCGCCGCCAAGGAACCGGCCGCCAAGCAGCCGGCGGCCAAGAAGCCGGCCGCCAGGAAGAAGAAGGCCTGAGCCGATGAGCACCATGAACCGCAAGCAGTACGTCGCCATGTTCGGCCCGACCGTGGGCGACCGGGTCCGGCTGGCCGACACCAACCTGGTGATCGAGATCGAGAAGGACCACACGGCCGGCTTCTACGGCGACGAGGCCGTCTACGGCGGCGGCAAGACCGCCCGCGACGGCATGGCGGCCGACCCCGGCTCCCAGAACGCCACGATCGCGCTCGACCTGGTGATCACCAACGCGGTCGTGCTGGATCCGGTGCTCGGCGTCGTCAAGGGCGACATCGGCATCAAGGACGGGCGGATCGTCGGGATCGGCAAGGCGGGCAACCCGCACACCCAGAACGGCGTGGACCGCCGCCTGGTGATCGGCGCCGGGACCGAGGTGCTGGCCGGCGAGAACATGATCGCCACGCCGGGGGCGATCGACCCGCACGTGCACCTGATCGCGCCGCAGCAGGCCGAGGCCGCGCTCACCAACGGCATCACGACGCTGATCGGCGGCGGCACCGGCCCCACCGACGGCACCCGCGGCACCACCTGCACGCCCGGCCCGTGGAACATCGGCCGCATGTTGCAGGCCGTCGAGGCGCTGCCGGTCAACATCGGCATCATGGCCAAGGGCAACGCCAGCCTGCCGGCCGCGCTGGCCGAGCAGATCGAGGCCGGGGCGTGCGCGCTGAAGGTGCACGAGGACTGGGGCTCCACCCCGGCGGTGGTGGACTGCGCGCTGCGCGTCGCCGACGAGTACGACGTCCAGGTGGCGCTGCACGCCGACAGCCTCAACGAGGCCGGCTACCTGGAGGACACGATCAGCGCCATCGACGGCCGGGCGATCCACACCTTCCACACCGAGGGCGCGGGCGGCGGCCACGCGCCGGACATGATCCGCATCGCCGGCGAGCCGAACGCGCTGCCGTCCTCGACGAACCCGACGCTGCCGTACACCATCAACTCGGCCGACGAGCTGCTGGACATGGTGATGGTCTGCCACCACCTCAACCACGACATCCCCGAGGACGTCTCCTTCGCCGACAGCCGGGTGCGGGTGGAGACCATCGCCGCCGAGACCGTGCTGCAGGACATGGGCGTGATCAGCATGTTCTCCTCCGACTCCCAGGCGATGGGCCGGATCGGGGAGACCTTCACCCGCGCCTTCCAGACCGCACACCACTGCAAGGACCAGCGCGGCCGGCTGCCGGAGGACTCCGACCGCAACGACAACGCGCGGGTGCTGCGCTACCTGGCCAAGCTGACCATCAACCCGGCCCGGACGACCGGCATCGCCGAGCACGTCGGCTCGCTGGAGGACGGCAAGCTGGCCGACGTCGTGCTGTGGCCGTTCACGTCGTTCGCGGCCAAGCCGGCGCTGGTGGTCAAGGGCGGGCTGATCAACTGGTCGCAGATGGGCGACCCGAACGCGTCGCTGCCCACGCCGCAGCCGGTCTACTACCGGCCGATGTTCGGCGCGATGGGGATGGCCCAGCGCAAGAGCAGCCTGACGTTCCTGCCGGACGCCGCCATCGCCGCCGGGGTGCCGGAGCGGCTCGGCCTGCAACGGCTGATCGCCAGGGTGCGCCACACCAGGACGGTGGACAAGCGGCACATGATCCGCAACAACGCGCTGCCGAGGATCACCGTGGACCCCGAGACGTTCAAGGTCACGGTGGACGGCGAGCACGCGACCATCGCGCCGGCCCAGGAGCTGCCGCTGAACCACCTGTTCTTCCTGGCATGAGCCTGCTCGCCCAGCTTCAGCTCACCGACTCGGCCTTCCCGGGCGGCCTCTACACGCTCTCGCACGGGCTGGAGGCGTACGCGCAGGCCGGCCCGGTGGACGTCGCCGCGCTGCTGGAGGACCTGCTGCTGCACGCGGCGGGGCCGGGCGACGCCACCGCCCTGGTCCTGACCCACCGGGCGGTGACGGCCGGCGACTGGGACGCGGTGACCGAGGTGGACCGGCGGCTGCACGCCGTCAAGCTCGGCCGGGAGATCCGGGCCGCCGCCACCAGGACCGGCAACCAGGTCCTGCGCACGGCCGCCCTGGTCTTCGCGACGCCGGCGCTGGCCCGCCTGTCGGAGCTGGTCGAGGCCAGGGTCACGCCGGGCAACCACGCCGTCGTGCTGGGCGCGGCCTACGCCGGGCTCGGCGTCCGGGAGGCCGACGCGGTGACCGGCGACCTGTACGCGTTCGCCGCGAGCTGGGTCAGCGCCGCCGTACGGCTGCGCCTGCTGGACTTCCGCCAGGCCCAGGCCGCCCTGCACGGCGCGGCCGGCGCGATCGGGCGGGCCGCCGGGCACGCCCTGGCCGCCCGCGGCCCGCTGGACCTGCACGCCGCCACGCCGCTCGCGGACACGATGAGCGCCGCCCACGAACGGGCCGAGGCCCGGCTGTTCACCACCTGAGAGAGGGAAGCGTCCCGATGGATCACCACCACCACCCGCACCCCGCCGTGAACGTGCCCGCCGGCGCCGCCATGGACCGCGTCTTCAAGATCGGCGTCGGCGGCCCGGTCGGCTCCGGCAAGACCGCGCTCATCGAGGCGCTGGTGCCCGTGCTGCTCGACCGGGGACGCAGCGTGGCCGTCGTCACCAACGACATCTACACCCAGGAGGACGCCCAGCACGTCCGGCGCACCCTGGACGGCCTGCTGGACCCCGAGCGGGTCGTGGGCGTCGAGACCGGCTCCTGCCCGCACACCGCCGTGCGCGACGACCCGACGATGAACCTGGCCGCCGGGGCCGAGCTGCTGGAGCGCTTCCCCGACATCGACACGCTGCTGTTCGAGAGCGGCGGCGACAACCTGACCCTCACCTTCAGCCCCGTCCTGGCCGACGTCTACGTCTTCGTCCTGGACACCGGCGAGGGGGACAAGATGCCGCGCAAGCGGGGCCCCGGCATCACCGACTCGGACCTGCTGGTCATCAACAAGATCGACATCGCGCCGTACGTGCGGGCCGACCTGGAGGTCATGGCGCGCGACGCCGACCGGGTCCGCGACGGGCGGCCGGTCGTGCTCACCGACGCCCTGCGGGGCACCGGCGTGGCCGAGGTGGCCGATTTCGTCCTCAGCGGGGCTCCGGCGTGCTCGCCGGCCCGGTAGACCGGCTGGCCGCCGGCCACTACACGATCGACTCGGTCCCGGCGGACGTGGCCCGGCACGCCGGCGTGCCCGACACCCTGCCGGTCGGCAGCCCCGGCAAGGTCGGCGTGCTGGAGCTGGCGTTCGAGCGGCGGGGCGGGCGCACCGAGCTGACCGGCCACTACCAGAAGGCGCCGCTGCAGATCATGCGGCCGCACTACTACGACCCGGCCCGGCCCGACCTGCCGTACGTGATGGTGATGTCCACCGGCGGCGGCGTGCTCCAGGGCGACCGCCAGCGGCTCGACGTCGCCTGCGGCGCGGGGGCATCCGTGCACGTCACCACGCAGGCGGCCACCAAGCTCTACCGGATGGAGCAGGACTACGCCACCCAGCTCGTCTCGCTCACCGCCGGGCCGGACGGCTACCTGGAGTACCTGCCGGACCCGGTGATCCCCTTCGCCGGGTCCCGGTTCTACCAGCGCACCCTGGTCAGCGCCGGGCCCGGGGCCACGGTGATCGTCGGGGAGACCGTGCTGGCGGGGCGGCTGGCCCGGGGGGAGCGGCACGCCTACACCGCGTACTGCACCGACCTGGACGTCCGCGACGCCGGCGGCCGGCTGCTGTTCGCCGACCCGCTCCGGCTCGTGCCCGAGCGCGCCCCGGTCACCGGCCCGGCGATGTTCGGCGGGCACGGCGTGCTGTCCACCCTGTACGTGATCACCTCCGCCGTGCCCGCCGCCGAGCTGGCCGGCGCGCTGCACGAGGCGGCGACGGGCGGCGGGCCGGCGGGCGGCGGGCTGGCGGGCGGCGGGCTGGCGGGCGGGGCCAGCACGCTGCCGAACGGGGCGGGCGCCTGGGTCAGGGTGCTCGGGCCGGAGTCGCCGCCCGTCCTGGCCGCCCTGGAACGCCTGTGGGACCTCGCCCGGCGCGCCGTCACCGGCCACCCGGCCCCGGACCGGCGCAAACCCTGAGCCGGGCCCGCGCCGGCGCGGGGCTCCCGGGAGCGGTCACGGGTGCGCCGGTGGCGATCCGGCCTACCATGGGCCTATGCCCCGCATCTCGGCCGCCACGATCGGCGAGCATCGCGCCCAGACGCGCGACCGCATCCTGCAGGCCGTCTCGCGGCTGTCCAGGGCCCAGGGCATCGACGCCATCTCCCTGACGGACGTGGCCCACGAGGCCGGCATCACCCGCACGGTCCTGTACAACTACTTCCCCGACAAGGCCGCGCTGCTGCTGGCCTTCACCGAGCGCGTCACCAGCTACTTCATCGAGAGCTACGAGCGGGAGCTGCCCGAGCACGCCTCGCCCGCCGACCGGTTGCGGGCCTTCGTCCGGCTGCAGCTCGCGGGGCTGCTCGCCCATCCCCATCCGGGCGCGGCCGACCTCGGCGCGGCGCTCGGGCCCGACGCCTACCAGCAGCTCGCCGAGCACGTCGCGCCCATGCAGCGGGTGCTGGTGGAGATCCTCGACGACGGCGTGCGGGCGGGCGACTTCCAGGTGCCCGAGGTGGGCGCGACGGCGCGGATGGTGCTGGCCGTCATCGGGGCCGAGCGGGTGCCGCTGATCAGCGGCGAGGTCACGGTCGAGACGGCCGCGCAGGCCGTGTCCGGGTTCGTGCTCCGGGCTCTCGGCGCCCGTCCGTAGGGGCCGAACTCCGGGGTGGCCGCCGGAGGCCGCCGGGGACGGTGACAAGATTGTCGGATGGTACAGAACGGTCACGTCCAGGTGAAGTCGGCGCGGGGGCGGTGGATCCTGGGCGCGACCGTGCTCGGCTCCGGGCTGGCCCTGCTCGACAGCACCGTGGTCAACGTCGCGCTTCCGTTCCTCGGCAAGGAGCTGCACGCGGCCATGGACGGCCTCCAGTGGACCGTCAACGCCTACACCCTCACCCTGGCGGGCCTGATCCTGCTGGGCGGGTCGCTCGGCGACCGCTACGGGCGGCGCAAGATCTTCCTGATCGGCACGGTGTGGTTCGCCGTGGCCTCGGCGCTGTGCGGCCTGTCGCCGAACATCGAGTTCCTGGTGGGGGCGCGCGCGTTGCAGGGCGTCGGCGGCGCGCTGCTCACGCCGGGGTCGCTGGCCATCATCCAGGCGTCGTTCGTCAGGCAGGACCGGCCGCGGGCGGTCGGCGTCTGGTCCGGGCTGGGCGGCGTGGCCAGCGCGATCGGGCCGCTGCTGGGCGGCTGGCTGGTGCAGACGGCGGGCTGGCGGTGGGCGTTCCTGATCAACCTGCCGTTCGCGCTGATCGTGGTGCTGGTGACGCTGCGGCACGTGCCGGAGAGCCGCGACGAGCAGGCGGCCGGGCGATTCGACGTCCTGGGCTCGCTGCTGGCCGCGCTGGCGCTGGCCGGGATCACGTACGGGCTGATCGAGAAGGGCGCGCCGGTGCCGCTGATCGCAGGGGCGCTGCTCGGGGCGGCGTTCGTGGTGACCGAGCGGCGCAGGTCGCCGCAGGCGCTGGTGCCGGTCGCCATCTTCAGGAACCACGTCTTCACGGCGGTCAACGTCGTCACGCTGATCATGTACGCCGCCATGGGCGTGGTGTTCTTCCTGCTGGTGATCCAGCTCCAGGTGGTGTCCGGGTTCTCGCCGATCGCGGCCGGGCTGTCGATGCTGCCGACCACGATCCTGATGATGCTGCTGTCGTCGCGGGCCGGGGAGACGGCCCGGCGGCTCGGGCCGCGCTGGCCGATGACGATCGGGATCCTGCTGGCGGGGGCCGGGTTCGTGCTGATGAGCATGATCGGCCCGCACGCCTCCTACCCGCTGCTGGTGCTGCCCGCGGTGACCGTCTTCGGGCTCGGCCTGTCGGCGGCCGTCGCGCCGCTGACCGCGACGGTGCTGGCCACGGCCGACGAGCGCTACGCCGGCACGGCCAGCGGCGTCAACAACGCCGTGGCCCGCACCGGCAGCCTGCTGGCGGTGGCCGCCGTGCCGCCGCTGGTCGGGCTGGTGGGTGACGCGTTCGAGAACCCGCCGGTGTTCGACGCCGGGTTCCGGGCGGCCATGCTGATCAGCGCCGCCATGATGGCGGTCGCCGCGGCCGTCACGTTCCTCACCATCAGGACGAACGTGCTGGCCGGGGAGCCGGAGACGGCTAGTACGTGAACGCCTGACTGCGCACGCTGTTGTCGAAGTTGGACAGCAGCAGCTCGGGCTCGCCGACCGAGCGCACGCCGGGCAGCCGGGTCAGCAGCTCGCGGAACATCGTGCGCATCTCCTGCCTGGCCAGGTTGGCGCCGAGGCAGAAGTGCGGGCCCGGCCCGCCGAACCCGACGTGGGGCTTGGTGTCGCGGGTGATGTCGAAGGTGTCGGGGTCGGGGAAGACCGACTCGTCGCGGTTGGCCGAGCCGTAGAACAGCACGACCTTGTCGCCCTGCTTCAGCTCCAGCCCGCGCAGCGTGTAGTCCTCGGTGACCGTGCGGCGGAACTGCATGATGGGCGAGACGTAGCGGACCATCTCCTCGATCGCGCCGTTGATGTGGGCGTCGAAGTCGGAGGTCAGCAGCTCGCGCTGGGCCGGGTTCTCGGTGAGCAGCCGGATGCCGTGGGCCATGGTGTTGCGGGCGGTCTCGTTGCCGGCCACCAGCAGCAGCGAGAAGAACGAGCCCAGCTCCTTGTCGGTCAGCTTCTCGCCGTCGGGGTTGGCGTTGACCAGGAGCGAGACCAGGTCGCCCTTGGGCTCGGCGACGCGCTCGTGGCCGAGCTTGATGACCATGCGCTGCAGGGCCAGCAGGGCCAGCATGTTCTGGCCGGCCATCTGGACGCTGCGGGCCAGGCTGGGACGCACGCCGGTGTAGGCGGTGGAGATGTCGACGTGCTGGTGGACCTTGGCGCGCAGCTCCTGCGGGATGTCGAGCATGTCGCAGATGACGTGGATGGGAAGCTTGGCGGCCACCTGCGTGACGAAGTCGCGCGGGCCCTCCTTGACGACGTCGTCGACGATGCGGGCGCAGGCCGCCTCGATGTCGCCCTGGAGCCCGGCCAGCATCCTGGGGCTGAACGAGCGCGTCACGATGCGGCGCAGGCGGGCGTGGCGGGGGTCGTCCATGTTGACCATGGACTCGCCGAACACCTGCTTGACCCAGCCCGGCGGCTCGGGGTTGGTCACGGCGGGCTCGCTGGAGAAGATCTTGGCGTTGCGGCTGGCCTCGACCACGTCCGCGTGCCGGACGAGGGCGTAGAAGCCCTTGCCGGAGCGGAGGAAGGGCACTTTCTTCTCCGGGAAGAACACCGGGTGCTCCAGTTGCCGGAGCCGGGCGAAAGCCTCATTCCGCTCTTTGAGCGGTTTGCGCCAGAAGTCCAGATCAGCGAGGTCGATGTCCACCCGTCTATCCTGGCACGCTCCCACGCCCCGGCGGACGGGCCGAAAGTCCCCTCCGAAGCGGATGTGCATCGTGCCCTCCTGGCCCGTTCTCGTGGCGTTAAGTCCTGGTTCGGCGTGGATGGAGATGACTGTCCGTATGAACGCGTTGCTCGCCGCCTGCCTGGTCGTCCCCCTCGTCTCCGGGCCCGTCTCCGGGCCCGTCTCCGCCGCCGGGCCGGCCGCCCGCGCGTGCGGCGGGCACCCCCTCGACTTCGACGGCGACGGTCGCGCCGACATCGCCGTCGCCGCCCCTTACGACGACTCCAGGGCCGGTTCGGTGACCGTCATGTACGGCTCGGGCCGGACCGTCAAGCTCACCCAGCCCGGCGCCGAACCCGGGGACGCCTTCGGCTCGGCGCTGGCCGTCGGCGACTTCGACGGCGACGGCTGCGCCGACCTGGCGGTCGGGGTGTCGGAGGAGTTCGCCGGAAAGCGGGTGCCCGGCGCGGACGGCAACGGGGTCGTGCAGATCTTCGACGGCTCCCCCGCCGGGCTGGTCCCCGGCGAGGAGCTGGCCCCGGCCAGGCGCGGCAGCGACCGGTTCGGCGCGGCGCTGGCGGCCGGCGACCTCGACGGCGACGGCCGCGACGAGCTGGCCGTGGGCTCCCCGAGCCACGCCTCGGGCGGCGCGGTCACCGTCTACGGGATGAAGGGCCGCAAGGCGTACCAGATCACCCAGAAGACGTCGTGGGTGCGGCAGGCGGCGAACGTCACCGACCAGTGGGGCGCGGCGCTGGCGGCCGGCGACTTCGACGGCGACGGCCGGGACGAGCTGGCCGTCGGCGCGCCCGCCGACAGCGTGCTCCTGGACGGCCAGGGGTCGGTCACCGTGCTCGACCCGCGCGCCCGCCGGGCCCGGCTGCTCACGCAGAGCTCGCCGGGCATCGCCGGAGCGGCGGAGAAGTGGGACGCCTTCGGCGCGGCCCTGGCCACCGGCGACTTCAACGGCGACGATCGCGACGACCTGGCGATCGGCGTCCCCGGCGAGGGCCTCAGCGAGAACCAGCGGGCCATGGACTACGGCGACGGCACCGTGGACGTCCTGTACGGCTCGCGCGCCGGCCTGCGCACCCACGGCAGCGAGGCGTGGTCGCAGCGCTCGCTGAAGGGCGAGCCGCGCTACTACGACCGGTTCGGCGCGGCGCTGGCCGCCGGGGACTTCACCGGCGACGGCAAAGACGAGCTGGCCATCGGCGTGCCCGGCGAGCACGCCGTCCAGGTGCTCCAGGGACGCGCGCCGGGCGGCCTGACCCGCAAGGGGAACCTGCTGGTCAAGGGCAAGGGACGGGACTTCGGCGCCGCGCTGGCCGCGCTGCCCGGCGGGGGCGGCGGCCGCTACCGCGCGCTGACCGCTGGACGCCCCTTGGACGGCCTCCTGGTCGCCGCCCCCGACCAGGGCCTGGTCATGTACGCCCCCGGCGTCCGCGAGACGGGCCTGCGCCTGGGCCGCCTCCGCCAGGTCTCCCAGGGCACCGGCCTGTACGGCTACACCTTCGGCTGAACACCCTCCGGGCTCCCGGCGGGGGGCAGCAGCACGCGGAACAGAGCCCCCTTGCCCGGCTCCCCCTCGGCCATGACGACCCCTCCGTGCGCCTCGACCAGCGTCGCCGCGATCGACAGCCCCAGTCCGGCCCCGCCCACCCCGCGCGCCGGGTCGGCCCGGTAGAACCGCTCGAACACCCGCTCGGCCACCTCCGGCGGGAACCCGGGGCCCTCGTCGGCCACCTCCACCACGGCCCGCTCGCCGTCCAGCCCGACGCGCACCTCGAACGGCGTCCCTGGGGGCGTGTGCTGCAGCGCGTTGCTCACCAGGTTGCCGACCACCTGGCCGAGCCGCGACTCGTCGCCGGTCACCAGCACCTCACCCTCGCCGCCGTCCAGGCGGACCAGCTCGATGCGCCGGTCGGGGGCCAGGGTCTGGGCGTCGATCACGGCGGTCGCGGCCAGGCTGAGCAGGTCCACCGGCCGTCGTGCCAGCTCCCGCCGCTGGTCCAGCCTGGCCAGCAGCAGCATGTCCTCCACCAGCAGGCCCATGCGCGCGGCCTGCCCCTCGATCCGGCTCAGCAGCCGCGCGGCCTCGGCCAGGTCCTTCTCCTCCCCCAGCCGGAACAGCTCGGCGAACCCCCTGATCGAGGTGAGCGGCGTGCGCAGCTCGTGCGAGGCGTCGGCCATGAACCGGCGCATGACCTCCTCCGAACGCCGCGCCGCCGTGGCCGACTCGCGCGCGGCCGTGGCCGACTCGCGCGCCGCCTCCGCCGCCGCCTCACGCTCGCGCACCGCCGACTCGATCTGGGCGAGCATGCCGTTGAGCGAGCGGCCGAGCTTGCCGACCTCGGTGGTGCCGGCCCACATCGGCACCCGGCGCGACAGGTCGCCGCCCGCGATGTCCTTGGCGGTGCGGCCGATCTCGCGCAGCGGGCGCAGGCTCCGCCGTACCAGCCAGTAGCAGGCGACGCCCAGCACGGCCAGCGTGCCGCCGCCAGCGAAGGCCACGATGAGGGCGAGCCTGGCCACCGTGCCCTCGACGTCGCCGAGGCTGATGGCGATCACCCGGCTGTCGCCGTCGCGGCCCGGGACGGCGACCACCCGCCAGTCCGGCCCGCCGGGCGCGCGGGACTCGACGGTGAACGGCCGCCCGCCGCGCGCGGCGACGTCCGCGCCGGTCAGCCGGGGCAGCTTGGGCGAGTGCTCCTCGGTGGACTCGCTGATCACCCGTACGGTGGCGCCGCCCGCGTCCACCAGCACCGAGTGGAACAGCCCGAAGAACCGCTGCGGCTGCCGCCCGGCCTGCCGCGCCTCGGGCGGCGGCGGCAGGTCGCGCGGCGCGGCGGCCGCCACCAGTTGCCGGTCCACCCGCTCGACCAGGTAGCCGCGCAGCAGCCGCACGGCGAACAGGCCGGTCACCGTGATGGCGAGGGTGACCAGCAGCAACGTGGCCGAGACCAGGCGCAGCCAGAGCGGGGCGCGGGCGAGGTGCTTCCTCAGGGGCGCGGTCATACGCGCGCGCGTGGGCGCGCTCCTAGGCGTGCTCATAGGCGCGGCGGGCGCAGGATGTAGCCGACCCCGCGCAGCGTGTGCAGGTACTTCCGGTCGCCGGTGTCGATCTTGCGCCGCAGGTACGACACGTACGACTCGACCAGGCCCACGTCGGTGCGCCAGTCGCCGTTCCAGACGTGGTCGAGGATCTGCGTCTTGGACAGCACCCGGCCCACGTTCAGCATGAAGTAGCGCAGCAGCCGGAACTCCGTCGGCGACAGCCGCACCGGGACGCCGTCGCGCCAGACCTCGTGGCTCTCCTCGTCCAGCTCCAGGTCGGCGACGCTCAGCCGGTGGGGCGGCGGCGCGCCCCTGCGGGTCCTGCGCAGCACCGCCCGGATCCGGGCGATGACCTCCTCCAGGCTGAACGGCTTGGTCACGTAGTCCTCGCCGAGGCCGAGACCGGTGATCCGGTCCTCCGGCGTGTCCTTGGCGGTGACGAACAGCACCGGGACCCGGCGGCCGCGGGACCGCAGCCTTCCCGCGACCGCCAGGCCGTCGATGTCGGGCAGCATCACGTCGAGCATCACCAGGTCGGGAGTGCTCTCCTCGGCCACCCGCAGCGCCTCCCGCCCGTCGGCGGCGGTCAGCACCTCGAACCCGGCCATGCGCAGGCCGGCCGAGAACAGCTCCCTGATGTTGGGCTCGTCGTCGACCACCAGCAGCCTGGCTTCGGGCTGGTTCATCGCGGGCCCCCTCCCGGCGTGCCCTGTGCGCCACGGGCGCCCTGGGCTCCCTGGGTGATCGCGGTCGCGGTGACCGAGCCGTCGCCGGACTGCTGCCCGCGCACCACGACCGTGGTGCCGGCGGCCAGGTCGGCGACCTTGCCGGGTCTGGAGATCTGGACCGTCGTCTGGTCGCTGGTGGTGACCGTCACCGTGGCGCCGTCCATGGTCCTGACGTAGATCTTGGCGCCGTCCACCTTCTCGACGGTGCCGACCGTGCCGCCGCCCGTGCCGCCGCCCGTGCCGCCGCCTGTGCCGCCCATGCGCTGCCCGAAGCCGCCGTTCTGGCCGACGCCGGGGAACTGGCCGTCCGTACGGCGGAGCTGCGCGGCGGCCGGCGCGGCGTCGGACGTCCCGAACAGCTTGGCCGCCTGGATCCCGATGAGGACGCCCGCCACCAGCACCACCCCGGCGGCCAGCCCGAGCGTCAGCTTCGAGACGCCCCCGCGCGGCCGGACGGCGAGCTCCTCCCCCAGGTCGTCGGGGAAGGGCGAGGAGTCGAGCCGGTCCATGTCTTTCTCCTTACTCATGCCGCAGGGCCTGGATCGGCCGGAGCTTGGCCGCCCTGTTGGCGGGATAACTGCCGAAGAACAGCCCGATCCCCACCGACACGCCGAGCGCCAGCGCGACGGACGGCGGCACGAGGACCGGCTCGATGCCGGCCACGGTGAACCGGGTGCCGACGAAGGCCACCAGCACCCCGAGCAGCCCGCCGACCAGGCTGAGCAGGGTGGCCTCCATCAGGAACTGGCCCAGGATCGCGCTGCGCGGCGCGCCGATCGCCTTGCGGATGCCGATCTCCCGGGTCCGCTCGGTCACGGTGACCAGCATGATGTTGGTGATGCCGATGCCGCCCACCAGCAGCGAGATCGCCGCCACCGCCCCGAGCAGCACGGTGAACGTGCCGGTCGCCTCGCTCACCGTCTCCTGCAGGGCGGCCTGGTTGAGTATCCGGTAGTCGGCGTTGCCGTCGGTGATGCCGTGCCGCTGGTCGAGGACGGCGGTCACCTCCGACTGCGCCGCCGTGGTGGCCCCGGCCCCGGTGGCCTGCACCACGATCGAGTCCAGCGAGCCGAACCCGCTCAGGCTCTGCTGCACGGCGGGCAGCGGCGCCACGGCCACGTCGTCGGCGTCCTGCATGCCGGTGGAGCCGCTCTCCTTGAGCACCCCGACCACCGTGAACGGCACCCCGGACACGCTGACCTGCCGGCCGATCGGGTCCACGGTGCCGAACAGCTCCTCCACCACCGTCTGCCCGAGCACCACGACCTTCCTGGCGGCCAGCACGTCGTCGTTGAAGAAGTACGTGCCCTTGGCCACCGGCTTGTTCATGGCCTCGAAGTAGCTGGGGTAGGTGCCGACGAACTGCGCGATCGTGTGGCTGGCGGCGCCGTACGCGGCGGCGGCGGAGTTGACGCCGACCACCGGCGAGACGGACCTGACCGACGGCGCGAGCGTCCGGTCGGTGAGCGCCTTGGCGTCGGCCAGGCTGAGCTGCCTGGCCTGGGTCCGCGGCCCGGTGTTGCCGCCGCCGCCCGCCGCGCGCCCGCCGAAACCGCCTCCGCCGCCCGAGAAGGACGGGGAGATCGTCAGCGTGTTGGCGCCCAGGCGCTGGATGTTCTTCTGGATGCTCTGCGAGGAGCCCTCGCCGACCGCCACCAGCAGGATGACCGCGGCGACGCCGATGAGGATGCCCAGCGTGGTCAGGGCGCTGCGCATCTTGTTGGCCAGCAGGCCGCGCAGCGCGAAGCGGAGGATCTCAAGCTGGTTCACTGGCCGCCGTCCTCGGGGGTGGTCCGTCGACCGGCGCCTGGCGGCGGTCCTCCACGATCTCGCCGTCCACCAGCCGGATCACCCGTTTGGCGTGCGCGGCCACGTCGTCCTCGTGGGTGATGAGCACGATCGTGCGTCCCGACTCGCTGAGCCGGTCGAGGATCTGCAGCACGTCGCGGGTGGAGGCGGTGTCCAGGTTGCCGGTGGGCTCGTCGGCCAGCAGCAGCGCGGGCGCGGTGACCAGCGCCCTGGCCACGGCCACGCGCTGCTGCTGGCCGCCGGAGAGCTGGTTCGGCTCGTGCCGCACGCGGTCGGTCAGCCCGACCTGCTCCAGCGCGGCCAGGGCGCGCGAGCGCCGTTCGGCCGGGCCGACGCCGCCGTACACGAGCGGCAGCTCGACGTTGGCCAGCGCGCTCATCCGCGGGATCAGGTTGAAGGACTGGAAGACGAACCCCACCCTGCGGTTGCGCAGGACCGCGAGCTGGTGCTCGGCCAGCCGTCCCACGTCCGCGCCGTCGATCTGGTACGTGCCGGAGGTGGGCACGTCGAGGCAGCCGAGGATGTTCATCAGGGTGGACTTGCCGGAGCCGGAGGCGCCCATGATGGCGACGTAGTCGCCGCGCTCGACGTCCAGGCTGACGCCGCGCAGGGCGTGGACCTTGGCGTCGCCCTCGCCGTACTCCTTGACGAGGTCCTTCACCCGCAGGACGGGCGCCGCCGTCGCGGTGGCGGGGGCCGGGGCCGTCATCGCCCGCCGCCCGGCATGCCGCCGCCTGGGAACCCGCCGCCGAACCCGCCGCGCTGGTTGGTGCCCTGCGTACCGGTCGCCGGCGGCACGAGCCGGTCGCCCTCGGACACCCCCGACGTGATCTCGGTGAGCGCCGTGCCCCGGACGCCGACCTCGACCGGGGTCCTGACCTGGCGGCCGTCCCTGAGCAGGGTGACCGTGGTCTGGCCGCCGCTGGTGGAGACCGCGGTGGAGGGGACGGTGACGACGTTCTCCGCCCTGCCGACGACCACCTCGACGGTGGCGGTCTGGCCCAGCCTGACCTTCGCGGGGATCTTGGCGAAGGTGACCGTGACCGGGTACTGGACGACGTTGTTGCTGGTGGAGGCGACCGGCTGGATCTGCGTGACCTTGCCGTCGGCGGTCACCCCCGGCAGGGCGTCGAAGGTGACGGTGGCGTTCTGTCCCTGTTCGAGCTTGCCGACGTCGGACTCGGTGAAGGTGCCCACGAGCTGGAGCCGTCCGGTGTCGGCCAGGTCGACGAACCCGCCCGTCCCCGTGTCCGCGCTGTTGCCGCTGCTCTGGGACTGGCCCTGTGACTGGCTCTGGCTTCCGCCCGAGCCGGAGGCGGCGCCGCCGACGGATCCGTTGACCGCCGTGACCGTGCCCTTGAACGGGGCCCGCAGGACGGTGGCCGCGACCGTGCGCTCGGCCTCGCGGTAGGCGTTGCGCGCCTTGACGTAGGAGGCGTAGAGCGCGGCGGTGCCGGTGCCCTCGTCGATCGCGCTCTGGTACGTGGCCTTGGCCGCCGACAGGCTCTCCTGGGCGGCGTCGTCGTCGAGCCTGGCCAGGATGTCGCCCTTGTCGACCTTGTCCCCCGCCTTGACGTAGATCCGCTCGACCGTGCCGCCCGTGCCGAACGACAGGGCCCTGGTCCTGGAGCTGGCCACCGCGCCCGACGCGGACACCGTCGCGGTCACCGAGCCGCGGCTCGCCGTCACCGTGCGCACGGCCGTCTCGCCGGCCGCGCGGTCCGTGCCGAGCTGGACGTAGGCGAGCGTGGCCCCGCCCAGCAGGAGCACGCCCAGTGCTCCGTTGGTCATCAGCGCTCTGCGCCTTGTCGACACCTTCACAGCCGGTGACCCTTGCACACCAGCCTGCGCCGCAGCCGTGACGGAGCTGAACGTTCGCTGACAAACCGGGCCTGCGCGGGGTCACACAGCGAACTCTCAGGCTGCTCGCAGGCTGCCGTGAAACTGGTCGGCCAGGATGGGCCGCCATGAGACCGACTTTCGCGCTGGGCGGGCTCGCCCTGGCCGTGCTCGTCGCCGGGTCGGGCCTGGCGCTGGCACTCCGCGACGACGACCCGCCGGCCGTCCGGGTACGGCTCGCCGCCGCCCAGCGGGGCCCGGTCACGGCCCTGGTCAGCGCCGCCGGCAACACCGTGGACGGGGCCCGTCGGGACCTGGCGTTCGGCTCGTCCGGCCCGGTGACCAAGGTGTACGTCAAGGTCGGGACCAAGGTGACCAAGGGCCAGGTGCTGGCCAGGATCGACGGGCGGGGGGCCCGCGAGGCGTACGCCGCCGCCAAGGCCGACCTCTCCGCCGCCCAAGAATCCCTCACCACCGCCACCACCAACTCCCCCGAAACCGCAACCACCGGAACCGCAACCACCGGGACTGGGACCACTGGGACCGGGACCGCCGGGACTGGGACCACTGGGACCGGGACCACCCGGAGCACGGGAGCCACCGGCTCAGCCGGGAGCTCGGGGACCACCGGTTCTGCCGGTTCGCCGGTCTCCGCCGGGCCCGCCGCCGGCACTCCGGGCCCGGCCACCAGCGGCGACACCCCCGCCACCACCGGCAACCCCAGATCGCCGAACGCCGCCAACTGCCCCACCCCGTCGGCCACCTCGAAGCCCACGCCGCCCGGCACTCAGAGGCCCACCCCGACCACCGGCGGCACCGGCCCCACCACCTCCCCCGCCCCGGACACCGCCACCACCTCATCCGGCACCGCTGCCCCTCCAGGGACCGCCGCCACTGTCGGGGGCGCCGTCACTCGTGGGGGTGCCGCCGTCCCGGGTGGGGCGGGCGGCTCCGGTACGGCCATCGGCGGAGGTTCGGCGGGCGAGGGCGTCTTCGGCCCGACCACCCCGCCCACGCCTACGCCCACAGCCACGGCCAAGCCATCGACCGCTCCGCCCACCGCCGACACGCCCACCGACGCCACCGCCGCCAAGGCGGGCAAGGCCGCCACCCCCGCTTCCACGCGGACGTCCGGCGCGTACCCGGCTCACAGCCGCACCCCAACCGCGACCCCCACCCCCACCAGAACGCCCTCCCCCACCCCCACTCACGAGCCCTCCGAACCCCAGCCCACGGTGACGGTCACCGCGACCGCCACGGTGACGGCGACGGTGACCGTGACGGCGACCCCGCCCGGCGGCGGCACCCCTGGAGGCGGCCAGACCTCCACCCCCGGCACACCGTCCACCTCCGGCGAACCCTCCACACCGGGCGGCCCGTCCACCCCCGGGCCGCCCGCCACGGTCAGGCCCTCGACCACCGCGCCCCCGTCCGCGACCGCGACCGCCAAGCCCACAGCCAAGCCCACCGCGAAGGCCACCGCCAAGCCGCACGCGACGACCTCCGCCCGTCCCTCCGGCTCCTGCTCCCCCGGCACGACCTCCCGGGACACCGCCACCAGGACCGCCACCACCCCCAAGGACGGCGCCCCCAGAACCGGGATCACCGAGGACCAGGCCGCCGCGAACGTGGACCGCGCCGAAGCCGCCCTGGAGGCGGCCGCCGACGCCGTACGCGCCACCCGCATCGTGGCCCCCACCTCGGGGACCGTCCTGTCGGTGGCGGGACGGGTCGGCGACACGGCCGGCACCGGCACCTTCATCAGCCTCGGCAACCTGAACGAGCTCCAGGTCCAGGCCATGGTCACCGAGTCCGACGTCAACCGGCTCAAACTCGGCCAGCAGGCCGCCATCACCCTCGCCACCCGCCCCGGCGAGCGCCACGGCGGCACGGTCACCGCGATCGCCCCGACCGCCACCGTCGAGGACCGGCTCGTCCGCTACTCCGTCACCCTGGCCTTCGACGAGCCGCCCGCCGGGCTCATGCTCGGCCAGACCGCCACGGTGTCGGTGACGACCGCCGAGGCCAAGGACGCGATCTACGTCCCGGCCGCCGCCGTCCGCAGCCGTTCAGACGGCGCCCAGGTGGTCACCGTGCGGTCGGGCGGGCACGACGCCGCGAAGGTGGTCGGCACCGGCGTCCGTGGCGACCAGTACGTCCAGATCACCTCAGGTCTGGACGAACGGGACCAGGTCGTCATGTCCGGCACCACCGCCGGCGAGTTCCCCGACGCGACCTGGCCGGGCGCCTGACCACCCGCCCCTGCCTCCCAGCCGGCCCTCAGCCCGTTCCCAGCGAACCTTCAGCCGACGAAGGCCGCAGGGGCCGCAGGGGCGGCAGGGGCGGCAGGACCCGACGTCCCCGGTCGGCGAAGGCTGCGCGCCCCGCCGTTCCTCAGCCATGGCGGGGTGCGGCGCGGCCGGCGGCTGAGCGGGGCGGTTCGGCCGGGATCGTGAGCCGGTGGGCGGTACGGGCCCGCGCGCCGCGGCGGGAGATGTAGTCGAGCGTGCGGAAGTCCACCGCCAGCTCGTCCCTGGTCAGCCGGGCCATGAGGTAGCCGCGCCGCTGGTCGATGTAGGAGATGTGCGGGTTCTCCTGCAGGGCCTCGGCGATCCACGTGCGGTCCCGGTAGCCGTCGCCGTCGCTGGCGATCGACGACGTCACCAGCTCCCTGGCCACCACCGGCGAGTCCGGGTCGTCGAAGTCGGTCTTGAGGTCGGCCAGGTGGTGCATGTGCGCGTCCCCGGTCAGGACGACGGGGTTCGAGGTGCCCGACAGCGACCCGAGCAGACGGGTGCGCTCGGCGGCGTAGCCGTCCCAGGAGTCGAGGTTCACCTCGCGGCCCGGCCCGATCTTGTAGTCGCGCTGGGCCATCAGGATCTGCTGGCCCAGCAGGTTCCACCGGGCGCCGGACCCGCTCAGCCCCTCCTCCAGCCACCGCCACTGGGCGGCCCCGAGCAGCGTGCGCCCGTCGGACAGCCGCTCGTCGCAGCCGGCCCGCACCCCGTCCAGGCATGCCTGGTCGTCGCGGAACTGGCGGGTGTCAAGGAGGTGGAAGCGGGCCAGCGTCCCCCAGGAGACGCGCCGGTTGATGCGCAGCACCGCGCCCTGGAGGCTGGCGCGGCGCAGCGGCATGTTCTCGTAGTACGCGCGGAAGGCGTCGGCGCGGCGGCGGGCGAAGCCGGGCGCGCCGGTGCTGGAGACGGGGCCGGCCCAGTTGTTCTCCACCTCGTGGTCGTCGAAGGCCACCAGCCAGGGCGCGACCGCGTGCGCGGCCTGCAGGTCGTGGTCGCTCTTGTACTGGGCGTGCCGCAGCCGGTAGTCGGCGAGGGTGGCGCACTTGCCCGGCGTGTGCGTGCGCACCCGTCCGGCCAGGGCGGTGTAGCCGCTGGGGCCGTACTCGTACATGTAGTCGCCGAGGAAGACGACCAGGTCGGGTTCCTGCTCGGCCAGGCGGCGGTAGGCGGTGTAGTAGCCGTGCTCGTAGTGCGCGCAGGCGGCCACGGCGAAGGTGAGCGGGCTCTCCCCTGCGGGCGTCGTCCGGGTGCGGGCGGCGGGCGAGAGCCTGCCCTGGCTCCTGAACCGGTAGAAGTAGTCGCGGCCGGGCTCCAGCCCGTCCAGCTCGACGTGCACGCTGTGGGCGTCGCGCGGCCGGGCGGTCGCGGTGCCCGACCGCACGACCGAGGAGAACCGCTCGTCGGTGGCGACCTGCCAGTCGACCTCGACGTCGCGGGCGGGCATGCCGCCGCGGCCGTCGCCGCTGAGCGGCTCGACGGCCAGCCGGGTCCACAGGACGAAGCCGTCGGCGGACGGATCGCCGGAGGCCACGCCGAGGGTGAACGGGTCGGATCTGAGTGTGGTCGAGGAGGCGGGCACTGAGACGGGCGCTGAGGCGGGCACTGAGGCGGGCGCGCTGGCGGTGCGGGGCGCGACGAGGCCGGCTGCCGCCGCTGTCAGGAACGTTCTGCGGTCCACGCTCCAGGTATGTCCGCCCGCGCTGACCCCGCCGTGGCCCCGTCATGACAGCGGAGTCAAGCGTGGGTGAACAGCGCCGGTCGCCCGGAGACAGGCCGGCGGGAGGCGGCCGGGAGGCGGCCGGGAGGCGGCCGGGAGGTCAGCGGGGCAGCTCGCGCAGGGACTTGCGGAGCGCGGCGGCGCTGGTGAACAGCACGCCGGTCATGCCCGCGCGCTCGGCGCCCTCGACGTTCTCGGCGCGGTCGTCGATGAAGACGATCTCGGACGGGTCGGCGGCCAGCTCGCGGGCGACCTCGTCGAAGATCTCCCGGTCGGGTTTGACCAGCCCCATCCTGCCGCTGTAGAAGCGGTGGCCGATGGCGGCGATCCAGGGCAGCTCGTCGAGGCCGTCGGCCATGCAGACGGGCATGTTGGACAGCAGCGCCACGCCGTCGCCCGCGTCGAGGATCTCATCGAGGACGGCGACCGTGCCCTCGTCGGGGTAGGCCCAGCTCGCGACGTCCATGGCCACCAGGCGGGCGACCTCGGACGGGGTGACGGACCGGCCCAGCACGGCCGCCCAGTAGTCGACGGGGCTCAGGCTCGCCCGGTCGAACTCCAGGCGGTGTTCCCAGTAGCCGCGCGCGAAGGCCCCCGGCTCGGCCCCGACGGCCCGCGCCATGGCCTCGTTGTCGGACTCGGACTGGGGAAGGGACAGGACGCTGCCGTAGTCGAACACAATCCACGTCATGCAAGGAATGGTCGCAGATGCGGGTCGAGCGCCGGGCAGCCCAGGTATTTCTCGGCCGTGTGGAAGTCGATCCAGTCGAGGTTGACCAGTTCCTCGACGTCCACGCCGGTGAAGCTGGCGCGCAGGGCGGGCGGGATGGCGGCGATGTCGTCCTTGTCGGCGATGTTCACCCAGCGGGCGACGTTCCTGGGGCGTTCGCCGAGGCCGTTGACGGGGGCGGGCAGGAGGCGTTCGAAGACGACGTTGCGCATGCCGAGCGGGCTGCCGAGCGTCAGGAGCAGGTCGACGGGCAGGTCGGGGTTGGCCCACAGGGCCTCGTAGGCCACGACGCTGCCGAGGGAGTGGGCGATCACCACCCGCGGCCGGTTCCTGCGGATGGCGTCGGCCACGGCCAGCCGGCACCTGTCGCGCCGCTCCTGGTCGGTGAGGTAGACCGCGACCTCGGGCGCGAACAGCTTGGCGAACGCCGCCGACCTGCTGTCGAGCTTGCCGAGCAGCCATCCGGTGAACGACTTGAGCGCGCCGGTGACGTGCTCGCCGAGCCCGAGGTCCTTGGCCCATTCGACGAGCACCCGCTGGGTGGCGGCCTCGACGCGCGCCGCCGCCTGCTTGGAGCTCTCCCCGGGCTTGGGGTCGCGCAGCAGGTGGGAGAAGTAGGCGACCTCGCTGAAGTAGGCGGCCGTATCGCCGCCGAGCGCCGCGTGCAGGTAGCGGTCCCACTTGAGCCGCATGGCCTCGGCGGCCCCGGTGGCCGACCCGCCGGCCTCCAGGTAGTAGTTGTACTTGCCGATCCCGTGCACGCCCACGATGGCCGTCACAGCGCCTCCCCCTGACCGCTCGGTCTTTCCGCGGATATTGGCATACGCCGCCCGCCCGCGCCCGTCAAGAGCGGCGGGGGTTTAGGCTTGCCTAAAGGTTTAGGTAGAGCTAAAGTGGAGTGACGAGGACGGACAGCGTCGAGAGCGAGACCGACATGGCCTTTCGCCGGAACCCCCGTGACGAGGTGGGCGGTCTCGCCCAAGAGGTCGTCGACGAGATCACCTGGTACATGCGGGAACACAAGATCACCCGCGCTGATCTGGCCGCGTCACTGGGCGTCTCGCCGGGCCGGGTGAGCCAGATACTCTCCGGCGACGAGAACCTGACCCTGCGCACGCTCGGCGCGGTCGTCGACGCGCTCGGCGCCCGCCTGGAGCTCACGCTCGGCGACGCCGAGGACTCCCCCGCCGCCCTGGCCTGATGGCCCGGGAGCGCCGTCCGCCGGTCCCGGTCAGCGGGCGCGGGCGATGTGCTCGCCGCCGCGGGCCCGTGACGGCGGCACGTACCCCGGCAGCGAGCGGTAGCCGGCCCGGTAGGCCGCGGCCAGCAGGCGCAGCACGTCGTTCTCGGCGTCGTGCCGCAGCACGCCGTGCAGCCGGTTGAGGTTGCCAAGGTAGCGCTCGTACCTGGGGATCCTGGTGTGGCGGGAGAGGGTGAGCGCGGTGGCCACCTTCGAGCGGGCGGCGCCGTCCTCGATCAGGGCGGCCACGTCCAGCCTGCGTTCGACCGCGTCCAGGCGGGCGTGCACGCGTTCGCGCCGCCGGTCGTCGGCCGACAGGCGCTCGCGGATGCGCTCGTGGTAGCGGGCCGCGGCCAGGCTCAGCTCGTAGACGTTCCAGGACGGGTCCACCCGCTTCTCGCACCAGACGCGCTCGTCCTCGGCCATCGCCTGGTCGAGCCGGGCCAGCAGCGACACCAGCCAGAACGTGGCCGCCTCCCGGGCCAGCGAGCGCCGCTCGTCCTGCTTGGCGCGCATCTGGCCGATCCACAGGCCGCTCGGCGCCACCGCACCGAGGACGGTGGCCAGCGAGTCGCTCAGCAGCGCGTGCCCGGCCAGCGCGACGCCCGCGGACAGGCCGCCGGTGAGCAGGCTGATGGCGATCGCGAGCCGCCGCCCGGCGGGCCCGAAGGGCCGCCCCTTCCCCTGGCACCTCAGCAGCAGGAAGACGACGGCGGAGACCACGGCGAGCCCAACGGTCAGCGCCGCCTGCGCGACCCACTTCGGGTCCATGGAATTAGCCCTTCCCGCGAAATGTTCTCTCCATATTCGCAGCGAGGGCAGTGATTGAAAATGCCGTTGCGGACGGCATATGTCGCTCATATACGGTGACACTCATCTGAGCAAGGCGCATTCTTCCGGAACAGGAGCTCCCACCATGCCCGGCCCGCTGGTCGTCAACGACTCGATCGTCATCCCCGACGCCGAGCTCGTCTGGCGTTTCTCCCGTTCCTCAGGTCCGGGCGGTCAGGGCGTCAACACCACCGACAGCCGGGTGGAGCTGATCTTCGACGTGGCCGCGAGCACCGCGATCCCGCCCGCGCTCAAGGCCCGCGCGCTCGACCGTCTGGGCGCCGCCACGATCACCGTCGTGGCCTCGGAGTACCGGTCGCAGCTGCGCAACCGGGAGGCCGCCGGGCACCGGCTGGCCCAGCGCGTCCGGGAGGCCGTCGCGCCGCCGCCCAAGCGCCGCCGCCCGACCAAGCCGAGCCGGGGCGCCGTCGAGCGCCGCATCGCGGGCAAGAAGCACCGTTCCGACGTCAAGCGCCTGCGCCGCGACCCCCACTGAGCCCGCTCCGGGGGCGCGCCGGGATCAGAGCGAGAACGCCGGTTCCCTGACCCCCGCCGGGCAGAGCTGCCCGATCACCGCGCGCACCTGGCCGCGCAGCACGGGGTCGGTGAGGCGGCCGTCGTCGTCGAAGTGCGGGCAGGCCGGCGAGATGACCAGCTCGGCGCCCATCACGACCGCGTCCGCGCCCTGGAGCTGCTTGTAGAGCTCCGCCTGCGCCCACATCGCGCCGCACGCCCGCGCGCTGGCGCTCATCACCGCCACGTGCTTGCCGGACAGCACGTCGCCGGCCGAGAGCCATTCCAGCGTGTACGTCAGCTCCATCGGCAGCAGGCTGTGCTCGGGAGCCGTCAGCAGCACCGCGTCCGCCCCGGCGACCAGCCCGAGCAGTTCCCTGGCCGCCACCGGCACCTTCCCCGGCTGGTACGGCGGGACGTCGCCCATCCCCGTCCAGATCTCGAACCGTACGCCTTCCGGCAATTCGCCGCCCGCTGCGTCCAGCAATCTGTTGATGAATGACCCCGCGTGGAGACTGGCGGCGATCCCGATGATTTTCACCTACTGCTCCCCAGGCGTTCCGGTGTCACCTGGAAACTTCCCGATGCCTCGGATGTCCAAGACCAGCCCGAGGTCAAATGCAGCTCAGTCTTCGCCTCAGCGCCGGTGACGTTCCTGGTCAGGCGGGCGTCGGAAGATCAGCGCGAGCACCCGCAGCACCATGATCGAGGCGATCACCAGGAGGTTGTAGCCGAGCAGCTGGTACAGGCTCGTGGTGCCGACCACGACGGGCCCGCCCTCGATGCCGAGCAGCAGCACCGCCATGAGCCCGGCCGTTGCGCCGAGCACGGTGAGCAGCACCTGGTGGACCAGCCCGGTGACGTAGCGGCGGTCGCGGTCGTCGGCCAGCAGCCGGACGTTCAGGCTGAACCTGCCGTGCTCGGCGGCGCTGGCGATGCGCTCGACCCGGCGCGGCAGGCGGCGCAGCATCGGCAGCAGCGCGGCCAGCTCCTGGCCCATGGCCTCCTTGACGGACTCGGGCCCGGCCCGCTCGGCCAGGTAGCGCCCGGCGAACGCGCGGGCCTCGCCGATCAGGTTGAAGCCGGGCGACAGGCGCACGAGCGTGCCCTCCAGCGTGGCCAGGGCCCGGAAGACGGCGGCCACCTCGGGCGGGATGGACAGCCCGTACTCCGAGACGATCTTGAACAGGTCGGTGAACATCTGCACGCTGTCCATGCCGGGCCCCAGGTGCCTGGCCATGAACTGGCCGAGCGCCCGCTCCAGCGCCGCCTCGTCGATCTCCTCCGGCCGCGGGACGACCTCCAGCAGCGCGTCGGTGACGCCGAGCGGGTCCTGCCGGTTCATCGCGAGCAGGAAACGCTGCAGGGCCGAGCGGACGGAGCCGTCCAGGCGGCCGACGGAGCCGAAGTCGAGCAGGCCGAGCGTGCCGTCGTCGAGCAGCATGAGGTTGCCCGGGTGGGGGTCGGCGTGGAAGACGCCCTCGACGAGGATCTGCCTGAGCAGGCAGTCGAGCAGGTCGCGGGCCAGCGCGGGCCCCTGGCCGGGGGCGGCCGCGGTGACCGGCCCGCCCGACAGGCGCCGCATGACCAGCACCTGCTCGGTGCACAGGGCGGGGAACGGCTCGGGATAGGTGACGCCGCCGCTGCCGGAGGCGGCCACGGCGGCCATGTTGGCGGCCTCGACGCGGAAGTCCAGCTCCTCGCGGATGGCGACGGCGAACCCCTCGGCCAGGTCGCGCAGCCCCAGCGAACGCCCCCACCGGGTCCTGGACTCCAGCGTGGCGGCCAGCCGGCGGACGATGTCGAGGTCCTGGGCCACCACGCCCTCGATGCCCGGCCTGCGCACCTTGACCACGACGTCCTCGCCGGTGTGCAGGCGGGCGGTGTGGGCCTGGCCGATGGAGGCGGCGGCCAGCGGCGTCCGGTCGAAGGCGGCGAACACCTCCTCGACCGGGCCGCCCAGCTCGGCGGCGAGCACCGGCTCGATGCGCTCCCACGGCGCGGGGGCGACGTGGTCCTGCAGGCGGCCCAGCTCGTCGATGAACTCGGCCGGCAGCAGGTCACGCCGGGTGGACAGCACCTGGCCGAGCTTGACGAAGGTGACGCCGCCGTCGTCGAGCGCCTGGCGCAGCGACCTGGCCAGGCGCACCTTGCCCGACCTGTCCTCCAGGCTCTCGCCGCGGCCCCGCAGGTAGGGGCCGAGGCCGTGCCGGAAGGCGATCCTGGTGATCTGCGAATAGCGCCGGGCCCGGCGGATCCGGCCGCGCAGCGAGCGCAGCACCTCCAGCGGCCCCGGCACCGAGCCCGGCGGGACCAGCGCCTCGGCGAGCACCAGGATCACCATGGGGATGAGCACCATGCACATGGCGATCAGGAGCAGCAGCCCGAGCGCGCCGGCGTCGGGCGTGGTCTCCGGGTCGACCGGCCCGAACGAGGCGATCACCGGCGTCAGCATCGGCTGGGCCAGGCCCCAGGCCACCATCGCGGCCAGGAAGGTGCGTAACGCGCCGAACCTGACCCCGAGCAGGCGCTGGGCCGCCGTCGCCAGCAGCAGGATCATCACCAGGATGGCGAGCGAGACGAACAGCGTGCCCAGGAGCTCCATGAGGAGGGATCATCCCACGGCCACGCGGGCGGCGGCGGCCCGGTGGCGGCCCCGTAGCGACCCGGTGGCGGCCCGGCGTCAGCCCTTGGCGGCGGCGCGGGCGCGGCGCTCGTCGCGGCGCTCGACGAACCGGGCGGCCGTGACCTCCGTCTTGGCCAGGAACGCCGACAGCTCCTCGCGGGCCCGCTCGCCCTCGGCGTCGAGGCCGGTCTTGTCGAAGACCGCCCACTGGCGCAGCACCGGCATGAGCACGTCGTCGAGGTGCAGGCGCAGGTCGTAGATGCCCTCGTGGGCGATGATCATGGCCTTGCGGGCGAAGCCCTCCATGCCCGTGCCGGGCATCTGGAAGGTGGTGACGACGTCGGTCACCGCGCGCATGGTCTGGTTGGGGTCGAGCTCGAAGGCCGCCTTGAGCAGGTTGCGGTAGAAGAGCATGTGCAGGTTCTCGTCGGCGGCGATGCGGGCGAGCAGGCGCTCGCAGCCCTCGTCGCCGGAGGCCCGGCCGGTGTTGCGGTGGGAGATGCGGGTGGCCAGCTCCTGGAAGGAGACGTAGGCGAGCTGCTGGAGCATGGTGTTGTACGCGGTGACGAAGCCCTGCTCCATGTGGTGCATGCGGGCCCGCTCCAGCGCGACCGGGTCGACGGCGCGGGTGACGGTGAGGTAGTCGCGCAGGGCGGTGCCGTGGCGGTCCTCCTCGGCGGTCCAGCGGTGGACCCACGTGCCCCACGCGCCGTCACGGCCGAACGTGGTGGCGATCTCGTGGTGGTAGCTGGGCAGGTTGTCCTCGGTGAGCAGGTTGACGATCAGCGAGATGCGGGCGGCCTCGGGGATCTTCGAGTCGCCCTCCTGCCACGCCTGACCGCCGTAGATGCCGTCGAAGTCACGCCCTTCGCTCCACGGGATGTACTCGTGCGGGAACCACTCCTTGGCCATCGAGTTGTGGCGATCGAGCTCCACGCCCACGACGGGTTCGAGCTCGTGCAGCAGTTCCGTCTGAGACATCGCCATAAAGATCTTCTCCTTCAGGTTACGGGACCGTAGGTTAGGCTACCCGAAGGCCATGTGATGCGGTGTCGACCTCGTTGTCCTAAATGCCGGCGCGTTGCAGCAGCCGGTCCAGTTTGATGTTGAGGTCGAGGATCTCCGAGCGCAGCGAGTTGAACTCCTCGGCCATCGCCGTCCTGACGAACCGCAGCTCCTCGGTCACCTCGACGCGCAGCGTCGCCAGCTCCGCCTTCGCGTCCTGCTCCTCCGGCCCGTCGTGCCACACGGCCGCCTCCTCGCATTCGGTAAGTCACCTTCCGCTACCAAGGATCGCAGCCGGACGCGGCCCGCGCCGCCGGACGGCGCCCGCCGGGAGTGGTTTTCTTCTCCCGGGCCACGATCCTTCGCGCCCCGGATGAAGACTTGTCATCCCGGACGGGCCGGCCGCCGGGCTCAGATCAGGTCGACGAGGTCGGCGACGGAGTCGACGACCAGGGAGGGCCGGTAGGGGAAGCGGTCGACCTGGTCGCGCTGGGTGACGCCGGTCAGCACGAGGATCGTGAACAGCCCCGCCTCCATGCCGGAGACGATGTCGGTGTCCATGCGGTCGCCGATCATGGCGGTGGTCTCGCTGTGGCCCTCGATGGCGTTGAGCGCGCTGCGCATCATGCGGGGGTTGGGCTTGCCCACGAAGTACGGCTCGACGCCGGTGGCCTTGGTGATCATCGCGGCCACCGCGCCGCAGGCCGGCAGCGAGCCCTCGGTGGAGGGGCCGATCGGGTCGGGGTTGGTGGCGATGAAGCGGGCGCCGGCCTCGATGAGCCGGATCGCGCGGGTGATCTGGGTGAAGCTGTAGGTGCGGGTCTCGCCGAGCACGACGTAGTCGGGGTCGAGGTCGGTCAGGATGTAGCCGACCTCGTGCAGGGCCGTGGTCAGGCCGGCCTCGCCGATCACGTACGCCGACCCGCCGGGGCGCTGGTCGTCGAGGAACTGGGCGGTGGCCAGGGCGGAGGTCCAGATGGACTCGGCGGGCACGTCGAGCCCGGCGCCGGCCAGGCGCACGGACAGGTCGCGCTGGGTGTAGATGGAGTTGTTGGTCAGGACCCGGAACTTCTTGTCGGACTCCTTGAGCCGTTTGATGAATTCGTCCGCACCGGGGATCGGCCGCCCCTCGTGGACGAGGACGCCGTCCATGTCGGACAACCAGGAGTCGATCCGCTTACGCTGAGTCACCCGTTCATGGTATCGAGCGTGCCTTGTCGACTTCTCGCCGCACACGTGAACAATGTTCATCATGTCGTTCACTGAATCCGCCCTGGACATGCGGGACGAACTCATCCAGCTCCGCCGCTCCCTGCACACCACCCCCGAGCTCGGCCTGCAACTGCCGAGGACGCAGGAGAAGGTGCTGGCCGCGCTCGACGGGCTCCCCCTGGAGATCACCACCGGCAAGACGCTCAGCTCGGTCACCGCGGTGCTGCGCGGCGGCCGCCCGGGCCCCGCGGTGCTGCTGCGCGGCGACATGGACGCCCTGCCGGTGACCGAGCGCAACGACCTGCCCTACATCTCCCGGCATCCGGGCCAGATGCACGCCTGCGGCCACGACCTGCACACCGCCATGCTGGTCGGCGCGGCCCGGCTGCTCAGCGCGCGGCGGGCGGACGTCGCCGGTGACGTGATCTTCATGTTCCAGCCGGGCGAGGAGGGGCACGACGGCGCCAAGCACATGATCGGCGAGGGCGTGCTCGACGCGGCCGGCGCCCGGCCGGTGGCGGCGTACGGGATGCACGTGGTGTCGGCCATGCTGCCGCCGGGGCTGTTCGCCTCGCGGGGCGGCCCGATGATGGCCGCGGCCGACGTGTTCTGCGTGACGGTGAAGGGCACCGGCGGGCACGGGTCGAGCCCCCACCGCGCCAAGGACCCGATCGCGGCCGGCTGCGAGATGGTGACGGCGTTGCAGACGATGGTGACCCGCACGTTCGACGTGTTCGACCCCGTGGTGATCACCGTGGGCACCTTCCACGGCGGCTCGGCCGACAACGTGATCCCCGACGAGGCGCGCTTCGAGGCGACCGTGCGCACGTTCAGCAAGGAGCACCGGAGGCTGGTCAAGCGGCGCCTGGTGGAGGTGGTCGAGGGCATCGCGGCGGCGCACGGGCTCGCGGTCGAGACGTCGTTCGGCATGGGGTACCCGGTGACGGTCAACGACCAGGGCGAGGCCGGGTTCGTCTCGGCGACCGCCGACGAGCTGTTCGGGCCGGGCCGCTACTTCGCGGCGCCGCAGCCGGTCATGGGCTCGGAGGACTTCTCGTACGTGCTGGAGGAGGTGCCGGGCGCGTTCGTCTTCCTGGGGGCCTGCCCGCCCGACCGCGACCCGGCCACGGCGCCCTACAACCACTCGCCGGACGCCGTCTTCGACGACTCCGTGCTGTCCGACGGCGCCGCGCTGTACGCCTCGCTGGCCTACGAGCGCCTGTCGAGGCCGTGATGCGCGCCTGGGTGGTGGACCGGCCGGGGCCGATGGCGTCCGGCCCGCTCGTGCGGGTCGAGCGGGACGTCCCCGAGCCCGGCCCCGGCGAGGTGCTGGTCCGGGTCGAGGCGTGCGGCGTGTGCCGGACCGACCTGCACCTGGCCGAGGGCGACCTCGCGCCGCGCCGGCCGCTGACCACCCCCGGGCACCAGGTGGTGGGCCGGGTCGAGGGCTCCGGCGAGCGGGTGGGGGTGGCCTGGCTGCGCTCGACGTGCGGCCGGTGCCGCTACTGCCTGCGGGGCACGGAGAACCTCTGCCCGGACTCCGCCTACACCGGCTGGGACGCCGACGGCGGCTACGCCGAGTACGTCGTGGCCCCCGCCGGCTACGTCTACCCGCTGCCGGCCGACGTGCCGGCCGAGCGGCTGGCGCCGCTGCTGTGCGCGGGCATCATCGGCTACCGGGCGCTGGCCCGCTGCGACCTGCCGCCGGGCGGCCGGCTCGGCATCTACGGCTTCGGCTCCTCGGCCCATCTCACCGCGCAGGCGGCCATCGCGCAGGGCGCCACGGTCCACGCCGTGACCAGGTCGGACGCCTCCAGGCGGCTGGCGCTGGAGCTGGGCGCGGCCTCGGCGGGCGACCGGCCGCCCGAGCCGCTGGACGCGGCGATCCTGTTCGCGCCGGTCGGCGACCTGGTGCCGCCCGCGCTGGAGGCGCTGGACCGCGGCGGGACGCTGGCGATCGCCGGCATCCACCTGACCGACGTGCCCGCGCTGAACTACGAGCGGCACCTGTTCCAGGAGCGCACGCTGCGCAGCGTGACCGCCAACACCAGGGCCGACGGCCGGGCCTATCTGGAGCTGGCGCTGGCCCATCCGCCGCGGGTGGCGACCACGCTCTACCCGCTGGAGGAGGCCGGACGGGCGCTGGCCGATCTGGCCGCCGACCGCGTCAGCGGCGCCGCCGTGCTGGTCGTGGACTGAGGCCCCCGCTCCGTCGCACGATGGAGATTGGCGCCATGGCGGACCTCTATGAAGGAAAGTTACATTACACTCACAACATCTGGAGATTATTGACGCTGCCTGCTGGCGACCGTAGGGTCCGGTCAATTCCCTACAGATCCTCAACAGGTCCGACATCCCCCGGAGCGGCAGATGAAGCGACTGGCAGCGGTAGTGGCGTTGCTGGGCCTCGCCACCGCCACAGCGGCGTGCAGCGGTGGTACTAACAACAAGTCCGGCGGCTCGAGCGGTGGTGGTGGCGGGCTCTTCACCACGATCGACGTCAACAGGCCCGGCCTGGAGGCCACGGCCCCGGCCAACCCGTACAACCCGAAGGGCAACTCCTTCCCCGGCTACACGGCCATGAAGCTGGGCTGGGTCAAGAACCACCTGACCGACCCCAACCAGGCCCTCCCCGGCATCGCGGCGAGCTGGGAGATCGCGCCGGACAACTCGGCGATCACCCTCAAGCTCCAGCCGAACGCCAAGTGGTCCGACGGCAAGCCGGTCACCGCCGAGGACGTCAAGATGTCCATCGGCATCGCCTACACCCAGGGCAGCACGGCGTTCTCCATCACGCCGGGCGCCGCGGGCGCGGCGGCGGACGTCACCGTGGTCGACGACCACACCCTCAAGATCACCCAGGACATGGCGAACCCGAGCCCCAAGTTCGCCCGCGGCGTGCTCGACACGTTCGTCCTGCCCTCCCACGTGTGGAGCAGCGTGCTCCCCGCGGACTTCTGGGACCAGCTCAAGGCCTCCAGGGGCGAGGGCGCCGAGGCCGACAAGGCCCGTGAGACCATCACCGGCCTGGGCGAGAAGGTGCTCACCTTCGCCCCGCCGAAGGACACCTCGGCCGGCCCGTTCGTGCTGGAGCGGGTGAACCCGTCCGAGGCGCTGCTGGTCAAGAACAAGTACTTCTACAACGCCGCGAACGTGGCGCCGGCGCAGGTGAAGTTCCTCAACTACACCGGCAACGAGCAGATCTGGAACTACCTCACCGCGGGCAAGCTCGACCACGCCGGCTTCACCGCCGCCCCGTCCGACGTGATGAACCGGATCAAGGCGGCCGCCGGCAACGAGGTCATCAAGGGCTACTCGCCGGTCGCGGTGAGCATGGCCTTCAACCAGTCCAAGAAGCCGTACGACAACGTGCACGTGCGCCGCGGCCTGGCCTACCTGATCAACCGCGAGGAGGTCACCAAGGTCGCCTCGCCCGAGGGCGGCACGGCGGCGGTCACCACCAGCGGCATCCACCAGAAGGCCGCGCAGGCGTGGATCCCCGACGAGCTGCCCAAGCTGGAGCCGTACGCGCCCGACGTGGCCAAGGCCGAGGCCGAGTTCAAGGAGGCCGGCCTCACCAAGAAGGACGGCAAGTGGACGCTGGCCGACGGCTCGGCGTGGAAGGTCTCCATGCACGCGCCCTCCGGCTTCTCCGACTGGCTGTCGGCCCAGGAGAACATCAAGAGCCAGCTCGTCAAGGCCGGCGTCGACGCCGAGGTCGTCACGACCGCCGACTACCCCCTCTACCTGGAGGAGCTGGCGGCCGGCAAGTACGACGTGGGCTTCTGGCTGATGGCGCTCGGCCCCGCGCCGTACGACATCTACCAGCGCCTGTACGGCGCCTCCAACGGCTGGACGAACGTCGCGGGCAAGGTCAAGCACTCCGAGCCCGGCAAGGCCGGCAACTGGATGGGCGGCCCCGAGGAGATCGAGGTCGACGGCGCCAAGATCAACCCCGGTGAGCTGACCGGCAAGCTGAACTCGGCCAACGAGGAGCAGGCCAAGCCGATCATGGCCCAGCTCGCCAAGGCCGCCAACCAGGACCTCCCGGTCATCCAGCTCTGGGACTACGTCAACACCCAGTTCGTCAACAACAGCCGCTTCACCGGCTGGCCGCACGACGACGAGATCCTGCGCATGGGCGCCGGCGTCCTGCCCTCGGGCGTCTGGATCCAGCTCGGCATGATCAAGGCGAAGTCGTAGTTCATGGCGCTCATCGCACGACGACTCGCGGGCCACCTGGCCCGCGGGTTCGTCATGATCCTCGTAGTCGCGACGATCAGCTTCTTCATCATCAACAACATCCCCGGCGACCCGATGGCCGCCCGCTACGAGAAGCTGGTCGAGCAGGGCATGTCGCCCGAGGCCGCCGCGCAGGCCGTCAAGGTCCTGTACGGCTTCCTGCCCGACGGCACGCTCTGGCAGCAGTACACCGATTACATGACGGGCCTGCTCCACCTCGACCTCGGCATGTCGGTCAGCCGGCCCGGCACCTCCGTGGTCGACGTGCTCACCGAAGCCGCCAAGTGGACCGTTCTACCGGTGCTGGCCGGCACGCTGCTGAGCTTCCTCGTCGGGATCCTGCTCGGCGTGTACGCCGCCATCAAGCGCACCGGCAAGCTGGGCGACGCCCTGGCCATCTCCGGCTCGCTGCTGCACGGCATCCCGCAGTACGTGCTGGCGATGCTGCTCGTGGTGATCTTCGCGACGCTGCTCCCGATCCTGCCGGCCGACGGCTCGGTGGACATCCTGTTCGAGCCCGGCTTCAACGCCGGCTACATCGGCTCGCTGGTCGAGCACGCGGTGCTGCCGGTGGCCACGTACGCGCTGTCGGCCTACGGCGGCTGGATCCTGGCGATGAAGTCGAGCGTGGTCACCGTGCTGGGCGACGACTTCATCCTGGCCGCCGAGCTGCGCGGCATGAAGCGCTCGATCGTGTTCCGCTACATCGCGCGCAACGCGATCCTGCCGCTGTTCACCATGCTGGCCCTGTCGCTGGGCCTGCTGCTGGGCGGCGCGGTCTTCATCGAGAAGATCTTCAACTACCCGGGTCTCGGCTGGCTGCTGATCAGCGGCGTCCAGGACCGCGACTACGGCCTGATGGGCGGGGCGTTCCTGCTGATCACGGTCGGCACGATCATCGCCAACATCGTCGCGGACCTGTTCTACACGGTCATCGACCCGCGGGTGCGCAGCGGAGAGGAGGGCTCGTGAGCGCCACGCTCATCCCGGAGGCCGCGCCGGCCGCCTCGGCCATGCGCCGCAACTTCTGGCACGGCGTGTGGCGGGTGATGAAGCGCAAGCCCAGCCGCATGGCCGGGGTCGTCATCATCGCCGGCTTCATCGTCATGGCGGTGATCGGGCCGATGCTGCTGCCCGAGCACCTGCCGGGCAACGCGAGCGCGATCACCCAGCCGCCGAGCTGGGACCACTGGTTCGGCACCGACCCGCAGGGCCGCGACGTGACCGCGCTGGTGATCAAGGGCTCGCGTTACGTCCTGCTCACCGCCCTGGTCACCGCGCTCATCACGGTCGTCGCCGGCACCGCGATCGGCCTGTTCTCCGGCTTCAAGCGGGGCCGCTGGGACACCGTGCTCATGCGGCTGACCGACATGAAGCTCACCATCCCCGGCCTGCCGCTGCTGCTGGTGCTGGCGACGGTGTGGAAGTTCGGCAACCCCTTCCAGATGGGCCTGGTGCTCGGCCTGCTCGGCTGGGGCGGCGTGGCGCGGGCGGTGCGCTCGCAGACGCTGTCGCTGCGCGAGCGCGGGTTCATCGAGGCCGCCCGCGGGCTCGGGCTGTCCACCACGCACATCATCGGCAGGGAGCTGCTGCCGAGCATGGCGCCCTACATCGCGATGAACATGCTCATCGCGGTCACCGGCGCGGTCTACTCGCAGGTGGGCCTGTTCTTCCTGGGCGTGCTGCCGTACGAGTCGGACAACTGGGGTGTGATGCTCAACCTCGCCGTGTTCCAGGCGGGCGCGATGATCACGCCGAACGCGCTGGGCTACCTGCTGGCGCCGCTGCTGGCGATCCTGCTGCTCACGCTCGGCATCGTGCTCGTGGTGGACGCCATGGACGAGATCTTCAACCCCCGGCTGCGCGAGGAGTAGCAAGTGGCCGAACAAGCGCCGGGAGTGCGCATCGACGGCCTGACGGTCGTCTACAAGACCCCCGCGGGCGAGCTGCCCGCCGTCCGGGACGTCACGCTGACGCTGGAGCCGGGCACGATCACCGGCATCGTCGGCGAGTCCGGCTCGGGCAAGTCCACGCTGGCGCTGTCGCTGCTCAACGCGGTGCAGCCGCCGGGCAGGATCGCCGCCGGCAGCGTCGAGATCGACGGTCTCGGCGACGTGACCGGTTTCGCCGGCGAGGAGCTGCGCAAGGCCCGCGGCCGGCACATCGGGTACGTCTTCCAGGCCGCCCAGAACTCGCTCAACCCGCTCAAGACGGTCGGCAAGCAGCTCCTCGACCTGGGCCGCTCGCACGGCGTGGAGGACCTGCGCGGCCTGGTCCGCGAGGCGAAAGAGCTGCTCGGCCGCATGGGCCTGGACGGCGCGCGCGTGCTCGACTCGCACCAGCACGAGCTGTCCGGCGGCATGCGCCAGCGGGTCGGCATCATGCTGGCGCTGGTGCTCAACGCCCACCTGGTGGTGCTCGACGAGCCGACGACCGCCCTGGACATGATTACCCAGGCGAACATCCTGAAGATCGTCCGCGAGGTGCACGCCGAGCGCGGCCTGACCACGCTGGTCATCACGCACGACATCGGCGTCGTGGCCGAGGTCGCCGACCGCCTGGTCGTCATGTACGGCGGCCGCCTGGTCGAGCAGGGCCCCACCCGCGACGTGCTCGGCTCCCCCAGCCACCCCTACACCCGGGGCCTGATCAGGGCCATCCCCCGGCTCGTGGGCGACATCGCCGAGGCCCAGGCGCTGCCCGGCCGGCCGCCGACGCTGGCCACGGTGCCGAAGGAGGGCTGCGTGTTCAGGGAGCGCTGCGCGCTGCGCATGGACGTGTGCGACACCGCGGACCCGCAGGCCGTGGCGCATGGATCGAGGGTCGTGGCCTGCCACGCCGTGACCGTGAAGGAGCACGCGTGATCACCGGGACCGGCATCGTCAAGACGTACAAGCAGCGCGGCAACGTGCTGGCCGGGCGGGAGGTGCGGGCGCTGCGCGGGGTGGACTTCTCCATCCCCAAGGGCGGCGCGGCCTCCTTCATCGGCGAGTCCGGCTGCGGCAAGACCACGCTGGGCCGGATCATCGCCGGGCTGGAGACCTACGACGAGGGCGAGATCGTCATCGGCGACGTGTCCATGTCGGGGCTCAAGCAGAAGAAGCGCCAGCCGTACTTCCGCAAGATCCAGATGATCCACCAGGACCCGTACTCGGCGCTCAACCCGACCCGGACCATCCACCAGACGCTCTACGCGCCGCTCAGCCTGCGGGCCGGGCAGACCGGGCGGTCGAAGGAGTGGATCGAGGAGCGGGCCGCCGAGGTGCTGTCGATGGTGGGCCTCGACCCGGGCTCGGTGCTGGGGCGCTACCCGCACCAGCTCTCGGGCGGCATGCGGCAGCGGGTGGTCATCGCCCGCGCGCTGACCGTCGACCCGGAGATGCTGGTCGCCGACGAGGCCGTCTCGATGATCGACGTCTCGCTCCGGCTGGGCATCCTCGCGCTGCTGAAGGACCTGCGCGAGCGGCTGGGCGTGAGCGTGCTGTTCATCACCCACGACGTGGCCACCGCCCGCTACATCGGCGACGACGGCGAGCTCTACGTCATCTACCGCGGCCAGGTCGTCGAGCGCGGCCCGGTGGACACGGTCATCGCCGACCCGGTGCACCCGTACACGCAGTCGCTGCTGTCGGCCATCCCCGTTCTGCACGGCCTGGAGGAGCCCGGCGCGCAGCCGGTGACGCCCCTGGAGTCGCTGGACGAGAGCAAGGCCGACGAGGGCTGCCTGTTCGCCCGCCGCTGCCCCTTCCGCGGCGAGCGGTGCGCGGGCGAGCGGCCGCTGCTGCAGATCACCGAGGGCGTGCCGCAGCAGCACGCGTGCTTCTACCCCGAGCGGCGTGACGTGATCGCGCGCCCGATGAGCGAGGTGTGATGTCGCCCACCGTCCGCGGCGCGGACCTGGCCGAGGCCGCCCGGGTGGCCGCCGCCGCGCTGACGCTGGACGCGCCCGAGGCCCCCGGCCTGGTCCGGCGCCTGGCCGAGCCGCCCGCCGAGCGCCGCTGGACGGCGCTGGCGACCGACGGCGGGGTGGTGATGACCTCGGTCTCGTCCAAGGACCCCGAGGTCGGGCACCTGGACCTGCTGGCCGTGCACCCCTCGGTCCAGGGCCGCGGGCACGGGCGGGCGCTGGTGGGGGCGGCCGAGGAGTGGCTGCGCGGGCACGGCGTGCGGCAGGCGCGCTTCGCCGGGAACCCGCCCTGCTACGCCTGGCCCGGCATCGACGTGCGGTACACCGCCGCCGCCTGCCTGGCCGAGAGCCTCGGCTACGAGCGTTACCACGTCGCCTGGAACATGACCGCCGACCTGCGGGCCGACCTGTCCGTCGAGGACGACCTGGCGCGGCTGGAGCGGGCGGGGGTCACGGTGCGGGCGGCGGGCGCCGACCGCGCGGCCGTGGCCGCGTTCGTCGAGGAGCACTGGAACGAACGGTGGGCCTGGGAGGCGGCCAACGCGACCGGCCTGCACTACGCCGAGCGCGACGGGCGCGTCCTGGCCTTCGCCGCCTGGGGGGCGCGGCCGGCCTGGTTCGGCCCGATGGGCACCGCCCCGGACGCCCGCGGGCTCGGCCTCGGCGGGGTGCTGCTGCGCCGCTGCCTGGCCGAGCAGCGGGCCGCCGGTCAGGACAGCGCCGAGATCGGATGGGTGGGGCCGTTGCGGTTCTACTCGCGCGCCGTGGGCGCGCGAGCCGAACGCGTCTTCTGGCTCTACCGGCGCGATCTGGCGTGATGTCAGCTGTAGAGCAGATGTCCTTCGGGACGGCCGGGCGGCGGGCACAGCTCGCGCGGGTCGTCCCCGGCCTCCAGGCAGCGCGTGAGCGTGTCGGAGCCCCAGAGCAGGTCGAGGAACAGGTCCTCGCCCTTCCAGACCAGGTCGTCCGGGTAGAGGACGCGGGCCGTGTGCAGCATCGACAACCCGGTCAGCACCGGCCGGAAGGCCCGCTGGTCGTGCACGTGCAGCTGCACCCCGCGGACGGGCAGGCCCGCGTGCTTGTGGAACGTCGGGGTGAACCAGGTGTCCCTGAACCGCACCCCCGGCAGCTCCAGCCCGTTCAGGACGGCCGCGTAGCGCTCGTCCGCGTACGGCGCCCCGACCAGCTCGAACGGCCGGGTGGTGCCGCGGCCCTCGGAGAAGTTCGTGCCCTCGAACAGCCCGGTGCCCGGGTAGACCAGCGCGGTGTCGGGGGTCGGCATGTTGACCGAGGGCATCACCCAGGGCAGGCCGGTCTCCGCCCAGCTCATGTCCCGCCGCCAGCCCTCCATCGTGACCACCCGCAGGTCGGCGTCGAAGCCGAACAGCGCCGCCAGCTCCCCCGCGGTCCTGCCGTGGCGCACGGGCAGCGGGAAGCGGCCCACGAAGCTGGCGAACGCCGGGTCCAGCAGAGGGCCCTCCTCGACGGTCCCGCCCAGGGGGTTGGGCCGGTCCAGCACCACGAACCGCAGGCCCAGCCGGGCGGCCGAGGCCAGCAGGTCGTACATGGTCCAGACGAAGGTGTAGAAGCGGGCGCCCACGTCGGCGATGTCGAAGACCAGCGTGTCCACGCCGGAGGCGGCGACCACGCGGTCGAGGTCGTCGCCCGACAGCTCGTGGGTGTCGTAGACCGGCAGTCCCGTCGCGGGGTCCACCGCGTCGCGCTCGCTCGATCCCGCCTGGGCCGTGCCGCGCAGGCCGTGCTCGGGGCCGAACAGCGCGGTCAGGGGCAGGCCCGCGGCCAGCAGGGCCTCGGTCGTGGGGGTCAGGTCGGGCAGGACGCCGGTGGGATTGGTGATCAGGCCGAGACGGGCGCCGCCGGCCAGCGCGGGGTCCGCGGCCAGCCGTTCGGCTCCGGTGCGTACGTGTGACATGGATCCATTGTCTGAAAGATATTTACAACTGAGAAGTAAAGGGTGGAAATTAGCGTCATGATTGATCCGCTGCCCGAGCTGTCCACCGAGCAGAGCGATCCCCGCTACAGCCAGATCGACCGGCTGCCGACGGAGCAGATCGCCCGACTGATGAACCAGGCCGACGCCGAGGTGCCCGTGGCCGTGGCCGCGGCCGTCCCGGCGATCTCGGCGGCCATCGACGCGATCGCCGCCCGGATGGCCGAGGGAGGCAGGCTGCTGTACGTCGGCGCCGGCACCTCGGGACGGCTGGCCGTCCTCGACGCCAGCGAGTGCCCTCCGACGTTCGGCACCGACCCCTCGCTGGTGCAGGGCGTCATCGCGGGCGGGCCGGAGGCGCTGACCCGGTCCATCGAGGGCGCGGAGGACGACGCCGAGGCGGGCGCGGCGGCCATGAAGGACCTGGAGGTGGGCGCGCTCGACTCGGTGGTGGGCGTGTCGGCCAGCGGGCGGGCGCCGTTCGTGCTGGGCGCGCTGGCCGAGGCCGCCGGCCGGGGGGCGCTGACCGCGGCGCTGTCGTGCAACACGGGCGCGCCGCTGTCGGCCGCCGCCGAGCACGGGATCGAGGTCGTGGTGGGGCCCGAGGTGGTGGCGGGCTCGACCAGGCTCAAGGCGGGCACGGCGCAGAAGCTCGTGCTCAACATGATCTCGACGATCTCCATGGTCAGGCTGGGCCGGACCTACGGGAACAAGATGATCGAGATGTCGGCCATGAACAGCAAGCTCGCCTCCCGCGCGCTGCGCATGGTGAGCGAGATCACCGGGGCCGACGCCGCGACGGCGGGCGCGGCGCTGGAGGCGGCCGGCGGCCAGGCGAAGACGGCCGTGGTGATGATCCAGCACGGCCTGGACCCCGACGCGGCCCGCGCGCTGCTGGAGTCGCACGGAGAGCGGCTCAGCGACGCGCTCAGCGGCTGACGTACCCGGCGGGACACACCGGGGCACAAAAGGGGACTGACGAGGGGGGAACGGGGATGTCGGACCGGCTGGAGCGCCTGCTGGCCGCCGCGGTGCCCGAGGTGTGCCCGGCGGCGGTCGCGCTGATCGCCGTCCACGGCACGGTGGCCGCCGCCGCGGCGGCGGGCGAGCTGGTCAGGTACACCGACGCCGAGCCGGCCACCGGATCGGGCACCGGATCGGGCACCGGATCGGACGCCGTCCCGGGGGCTCCCGGGACGCTCGCCGCCGAGCGGCCCCCCGCGCGCCGGGACTCGGTGTTCGACCTGGCCTCGGTCAGCAAGCTGTGCACCACCGCGGTGGTGCTCTCGCTCACCGAGGAGGGCCTGCTGGACCTGGACGAGCCGGTGCGGGCGTGGATCCCCGGGGCCGACCCGCGGATCACGCTGCGCCGCCTGCTCACCCACACGGCGGGCCTGACGCCGACCCGCCGGATCGACCTGGAGCTTCCGCAGGCCGGGCCGGACGAGCGCATGGCCGCGATGCTCGCCACGCCGGTCACCGGCCCGGTCGGCGGCCCCTACCTCTACAGCGACGTCGGCATGGTGATGGCCGGCCGGATCGCCGAGCTGGCCGCGTCCGCCCCGCTCGACGTCCTGGTCCGCGCCCGGATCACGGACGTGCTCGGCCTCCCCGGCACCGGCTACCGCCGGGTCGGCGGCGGCGGGCGGGCCGAGCGCGTCGCCGCGACCGAGTTCAAGCCCGAACGCCCCGGCCCCGGCTGCGTGCGCGGCGAGGTGCACGACGAGACCGCGCACGCCCTGGGCGGGGTGGCCGGGCACGCGGGCCTGTTCGCCCCGGCGGACGACCTGCTGGCCTTCGGGGAGGCGCTGCGGCTGGGCGGGGGCGCGATGCTGAGCCCGTCGAGCGTGGCCGAGATGACCCGCGACCAGGGGACGGAGGGGGCCGCGTTCCGGCACGGGCTCGGCGTGCGGATCGGCGACCCCGGCATCGTGGGCCCGCTGGACGGCGCGTACGGCCACTCCGGGTTCACCGGGACGTCGCTGGTGGTCGATCCGGCCCGCGGGCTGACCGTGGTGCTGCTGACCAACGCCGTCCATCCGGTGCGCGGGCGGCCGGGGATGCGCGAGCTGCGGTGCGCGGTGGCCGCCGAGGCGCTGCGGCACGTAGCGTGAACGCATGCCCGTGCAGCTGAACCACACCATCGTCGCCGCCACCGACCGGGACGCCACGGCCGCCTTCCTGGTCGACGTCCTCGGCCTGGAGCCCGCGCCGGTCTACGGCCCGTTCCGGGTCGTGACGCTGGCCAACGACGTCTCGCTCGACGTGATGCAGGCCGACGGCGAGGTGACCCCTCAGCACTACGCCTTCCTCGTCGGCGAGGAGGAGTTCGACCAGATCTGGGGGCGGATCAGGAGCCGCGGCCTGACGTTCTGGGCCGATCCGGGGCACACCAGGCCCGGCGTGATCAACACCCACGACGGCGGCCGCGGGCTCTACTGGTCGGGCCCCGACGGGCACAACCTGGAGATCATCACGGTCCCCTACGGCGGTTAGGGCGCCAGCGCCTCCATGGCCTCCTCGGCCCGGCGCATCGCCTCCCCGGCGTCGGCGGTGACGATCTCCCGGTCGAAGTTGAGGTCGTGGAAGACGTCCGTGACGCCCTCGGCGGCCAGGGCGGCGACGTCCTGCCTGATCTGCTCGTAGGTGCCGGTCAGCGGCCGGCGGGCGTCCTGAGCGCCGTCGGGCCGCACCTGCGTGACGCCGCGGCACACGAAGCGGAACGAGGCCGCCTCGCGCCCGGCGCCGGCGATCGTCTCCTTGATCAGCCCGATCCGGCCCGCGACCGCCGACAGGTCCTCCCTGCTGGAGCTGATCCAGCCGTCGGCCAGCCGGCCGGCCCGGCGCAGCGCGACCTCGGCGGTGCCGCCCAGCAGGATCTGCGGCGGCCCCGGCGCCGGCTTGGGGTCGATGTGGGCGGCCGGCACCCGGTAGAACTCGCCGTCGTGCTCGACGACGTCGTCCGTCCACGCCTTGCGCAGCAGCTCGACGAACTCCTCGCCCCTGCGCCCGCGCCGCTCCATGCCGACGCCCGCGGCCTCGAACTCCTCCGGCACCCAGCCGAGCCCGATGCCGGCGCTGACCCGGCCGCCGGAGAGCGTCTGCAGGGTGGCGAGCTGCTTGGCCAGCACGACCGGCTGCACGTACGCGTTGACCACGGCCACGCCCAGCCGGATCGTCCGGGTGAGGCCGGACAGGTGCGCCAGCGTGACCAGGGGGTCGTGCACGCTGCGGTAGGTCGGCCCCATGGGATGCCCGACGGGGTACAGCAGCCGCTGGAACGTCCACAGCTCGTGGTAGCCCAGCTCCTCGGCCCGCGTGGCGATGCGGCGCATGTTCTCCGGCGTGGCCCAGGGCCCTGACTGGGGTACGGCGAAACCGATTCTCATGCTCCCAGTGTGACCGAACCGGGTTCGCGATCTCCCACCACACGAAAGGTACAAGATCGACAAAAGGGGCATCTTTTTGATCAAGAAGCGCTACCGTGGAAATGATCAACACGGTGCGCCCGCGCCGTGCCCCACGAGGAAGGACGATGCATGCGACAGAAGTCCGCACGGCTCGGCGTGGCACTGGCCATGGCCGGGGCCCTCGCCGTCGGCACCCTCTCCGTCGCCGCTCCGGCCGGCGCCTCGGCCACGAGCTGGACCCCGTACCAGGCGTACCGCACGCTGCAGAACTGCGTGTCGGCGGGCACCACCCTGCTCGTCACGAAGGGCTACAAGGAGTACGAGTGCCGCTGGGACAGCCCGTACTACATGCTCTGGCTGCGGAAGTAGCCGCGGCGGGCGGGTGACCGCGGTCCTGCGTCAGGGCCCGGCGCGGCTCGATCCGGCGCGTCAGCCGTGCCCCCGCTCCCGCCGCGCGCGGGCCCGCGCCCGCTCCAGCGAGGTCGCCCGCGCCAGCGCCGCGCGCGCCCGCTCGATCTCCTCCCGGCCCGGGGCGTCCGGCGCCTCGGGCTCGACCGCCCACCGCGCCGGCTCCTGGGCGGCTTCCCCGCCCACGCGCCGGCGCGCCGCCGGGCGCCGCTCCCGGCGGCGCCGCGCGGCCTCCTGATCGTGCTCGCGCATCGCCTGGGCGGCCCGCGGCGAGCTCGCCCTCAGCCACTCGCGCGCCAGCGCCGCCCACTCCCTCGCTTCGGCCATCACGACGGCATTTACCCCCAACACTGCCCAATACTCTGTACGAGTGGGTCTAGAGGAGGAGCTTGCGGGCATCGCCGCGGCGTACGGCGGCACGGGCGAGCCCGTGCGGCACCAGACACGCACCGACGTGGTCGTGTTACGGATGGGCGAGGTGGTGGTCAAGGCCCACTCCGCCCGCGACGAGGTGGAGCCGCTGCGCACCCGGCTCAGGGCCGCCGCCGCGGCCGCGGTCAACGGCGTGCTGCTGGCCCCGCTGGAGGCCGAGGTGCTGACGGCGGCGGGCCGCGCGGTCAGCGTCTGGCCGGCCGGCCGCCCGGTCCCCCACGACGATCCCGGGTCCGCCCCCTGGGAGGAGGGCGCACGGCTGCTGGCCCGGCTGCACGCCGTCCCCCTGACGCTGGTGCCGCCGATGCCGCCCGCCGGGGGCCCGGCGCGGGCCGCCCGCGCGGTGTCCAGGATGAACGGCGACGGCCCGGTCGAGCAGCTCGTCCGGCACGCGTTCAAGGAGCTGCCCGAGCCCGCCCCGGCGCCGGGCCTGCTGACTCACGGCGACTGGCACCTGGGCCAGCTCGTCTGCCGCGACCGGTGGCTGCTCATCGACGTCGACGACCTGGGCGTCGGCGACCCGGCCTGGGACCTGGCGCGACCGGCCGCCTGGTACGCGGCGGGCCTGCTGGAGCCGGCCGTCTGGGAGCGGTTCCTCGGCGCCTACCTGGCCTCCGGCGGCCCCGCGCTCGGCCAGGGCGACGATCCCTGGCAGCGGCTCGACCTGCCGGCCCGGGCGCTGACCGTCCAACTGGCCGCGGTGGCCGTCTTCAACGCCGAGCGCGAGAACCGGGAACTCGACGAGGTGGAGCACGCGTTAATCGAATCGTGCAGCAGAATCGTCCGAGCGTGACGGGGGCCGCACGCGGTAGGTTTCAGCCTGAGACCCCGGATCCAAGGAGAGCGACTTAGATGCAGTGCCCGAAGTGCCGCGGCAACATGCGGACATATGAGCGCAACGGCGTCCACATCGAGCAGTGCGACAACTGCCGTGGGATCTTCCTCGACTATGGCGAGCTGGAGACCCTGACCCGCATGGAGTCGCAGTACCACGCCGCTCCGCCGCCGCCCCCCGCCCCCGGGCCGGCCTGGGGCGCTCCCCACCACGGCGGTCACCACTACGGCCACCACCGCCAGCGCAGCTGGGTGGGCATGCTGTTCTCGACCTGATCGCCCCGGCAGCCGGAAAAGGGCCGCGCGTTCGCGCGGCCCTTTCGCGTGCGCGGGCCCGAACCGGTCAGCTGGGGAAGTCGTCCGGATTGACGGGCGCGGTGCGGGCGTTGCCGCCGGAGATGGCGTGCAGGGTGACCCGCCAGTCGTGCCAGAGGATCTGGGTGGCGGTGACCGTGGTCTTGAACTTCACCGACTTCTGGAACCGCTCGAAGCTGCACTGGCGGCTGAAGGACCTGCTCTTGCCGTCCCAGTCCACGCCGTGGGTGAAGTAGATCTTGTACGTGCCGTCGGGCACGCCCCTGACCTTGAACTTGGTCTTCTTGCGCACGTACACGCTGAAGGTCTTGCCGCCGCCCCTGACCGCCGTGACGACGGCGTCGCGGGTGCCGCCGTTGTCGACCTCCAGCGAGCTGCGGCCGCCGAGGGAGGTCCGGCGGATGAACGCGCCGTTCTTCAGCCGCCTGTTCTGCTTGCCGCCGGCCTTGACGGTGACGACGTCGGCCGGGTAGTCGCCGGCGCTCTGCAGCGCCTCGCCCGCCTTGTTCAGGGCGGTGAGCTTGGTGTTCAGGTCGCTCAGCACGGCCGAGGAGGTGCACAGCTCGCGGCTGCCGACCTTGCCCGCCGTGGAGCCGAGCTCGGCGGCGAAGTCGCGCAGGCTGGTGACGTACGCGTCGTGCTGGGCGCGGATCTCGGCCGGCGGGGCGATCGCGGACAGGGCGTCGGCCGCGCCGCTCAGCGCCTGCTCGGCCTTGTCCACGCGCTGGTTGAGCGCCTGGACCCCGCGCGCGCCGGCCAGCCCGCTGATCGCGCCGGTCATCGCCTTGTGCCTGCTGTCGAGCTCGCCCTTGTACGCCTCCGGCGTCAGGGCGCTGACGGCGGGGCTGGACCCCGACGAGGGATCGCCACTCGGATCGCCACCGGGGTCGCCGAAGGCTCCGCCCTTGCCGTCCGCCACGCCGCTGACCTTCGGCTCACCGCCGGTCAGCGGTGGAGGAGAGGAGCAGGCGGCGAGCGTCACCGTCGCCAGGGCGAGAACGCAGGAGATCAACCGGGGTGAAGCCACCTGCCCCACTATTGCCCGGTTGATCCCCAGACGTCAATTACGATTCGGCCAGTCCCTCATCCCGATCCTGTCGCAGCCACCGGGTGATCCCCAGCGTCTCCAGGAACGGCACGTCGTGGCTGGCCACGACGAGCGCGCCCCGGTAGGCCGCCAGCGCCTGGGAGAGCCGGCGCACGCTGGACAGGTCCAGGTTGTTCGTCGGCTCGTCCAGCAGGAGCAGTTGCGGCGGCGGATCGGCCGACAGCAGCGCGGCCAGCGTCGCGCGGAACCGCTCGCCGCCCGACAGCGTGCCCACGGGCTGGTCGGCCCGCGTGCCGCGGAACAGGAAGCGGGCCAGCCGGGCCCGCACGTCGTTGACCGGGGCCGCCGGCGCCACGGCCCGGACGTTGTCCACGACGCTCAGCGCGTCGTCGAGCACGTCCAGCCGCTGCGGCAGGTACGCCACCGGGACGTGCGCGCCGTGCTCGACGATCCCGCGCAGCAGGGTCGTCTTGCCCGACCCGTTGGGCCCGAGCAGCGCGATCCGCTCCGGGCCCCGGACGACCAGCCGGTCGAGCGCCTTGAGCCCGTCCCGGCCGGGCGTGCCGTCGGAGCCGTCGGGACGTTCAGGACGGTCGAGCGGCAGCGTCAGCACGGTCCGGCCGGCCGGGACGGCGGTGCCGGGCAGCTCGACGCGGATCTCGGCGTCGTCGCGCACGGCCAGCTCCGCCTCGGTCAGCCTGCCCCTGGCCTCGGCCAGCCGCTCCTGGTGCAGCGCGCGGTGCTTGCCCGCCGCCACCTGGGCCTTCATCTTGAGCCCGCCGGCGACGATCTTGGGCACCCTCTTGTTCTCGAACGCCTTCCGCGCGTTGCGGCCACGCCGGTCGAGCTTGGTCCTGGCCTCGATCAGCTCCCGCCGCTGCCGCCGCACCTCGCCCTCGGCGGTCCTGACCGTGCGCTCGGCCGCCTCCTGCTCCGCGGCGACCTGCTCCTCGTAGGCGCTCAGGTCGCCGCCGTACAGGCGCACGGCGGCGTCGCGCAGCTCGGCGATCTGGTCCACGAGGCCGAGCAGCGCCCGGTCGTGGCTGACCACGACCAGCACCCCCGGGTACGCCGAGACCGCGGCGTGGAGCCGCCGCCGGGCGTCCAGGTCGAGGTTGTTGGTGGGCTCGTCGAGCAGCAGCACGGCGGGGCGCTTGAGGATCTGCGCGGCCAGCGCGACCATGACGGCCTCGCCGCCCGACAGCGTCGCGACCGTGCGGTCGAGCCCGACGTGGCCGAGCCCGAGCCGGTCGAGCTCGGCCAGCGCGCGTTCCTCGACGTCCCAGTCGTCCCCGATGGCGGTGAAGTGCTCCTCGGCGACGTCGCCGCTCTCGACGGCGTGCAGCGCGGCCCGCTTCCCGCTGATCTCCAGCAGGTCGGACACCGTGCGGCTGCCCTCCAGCGGCACGTTCTGCGGCAGGTACCCCACCTCGCCGGTGACCGAGACCGAGCCCGATGCCGGGGTCAGCTCCCCGGCGATGACCTTGAGCAGGGTGGACTTGCCCGACCCGTTCGCCCCGATGAGCCCGGTACGTCCGGCGGGGAAGGCGGCGTCGAGACCGTCGAGCACCATGGTCCCGTCGGGCCGGCCGAAGGACACGTGATCGACGACAATGGAAAAAGACATAAAGGCGGCTCCCATCACAAAAATCGAAATTTCGTGACTTGGCGGGAACACCGCTGCGCGCGCGACAACCAGACAGCCTGAGTTGGGAAGAACCGGGGCGAGGAGGTCGCCGAGGTCGGGGTGCGCACGCGACAGAGCCCGTGACCGGGCGGGTAGGCGCGGTGCCCGCGGCCTCAGATCCTCACGTCAACTGCCCCCAGGGGTCGGCGATACAACCCGGACATATTACCCGAATCACGACGGACGGGCAACGCTCCGGGCTCGATGGGCGGCCACGTTGACCCGGTTCGCGCAGATCAGCGAGCAGAACCGGCGCCGCCCGTTCCGCGAGGTGTCCACGTAGACGGTCTCGCATCCCGTCCGGTCGCAGCGCCCGAGCCGCCGCCCGTCGGAGAAGCACACGGCCATGGCCAGCCCGCCCGCGGTGGTGTCCTTGGCCCTGGAGACGATGTCGGCCTCGACGGAGAAGAAGTGCAGGTGGGGTTCGAGGCCGTCGTGCGTGCTGATGTGCGGCCGGGACGCGGTGATCTCCAGCAGCTCGTTGATCAGCCGCACCTGGACGCCGAGGTCGGGCTCCCCGAAGACGGGGGCCAGCCGGCGCGCCCAGGCCGCCAGCTCCGCCGCCTGGGCCGGGGTGACGTCCGTGCGCCACATGGCGTTGGCCGTGAGCGTCTCCCGCACCGCGGCCGGGCTGAAGTCGCTCGCGTTGACCAGGGCCGCGGCGAGTTCGGCGCCGTTGCCGCCGTAAGTGTTGAAATGCACAAGGTCATTACATCAGGTTGGAGTCATGCATCCCGGAGAGCCGCACGACCCCTTCGCCCTGACCCTCGTCTCCTCCCACCGCACCTCCGAGGGCCTGGTCTCCTACCTGCGCTGCGCCTGCGGCGCGTGGGAGGTGCGCACGTCCAGGACGGTCGCCTCCGCCGGCCCGCCCCCGGCCGGCGGCAGGTCGATCACGGCCATCGACTGATCAGGCGCACTCGTCCTAGAGTCGGCGGCACACCCCTCAGGAGGTCAGGCATGTCCAGCATTCCCTCCCTGCTGCGCGACCGGATCGCGGCCACCCCCGACGCCGAGGCGTACCGGGTGCCGTCGGGCGAGGCGTGGACCTCCCTGTCGTGGAGCGAGGTCGGCGAGCGCGTCCGCGGACTGGCGCTGGGGCTGGCCGGGCTCGGCGCGGGGCCCGGCCGGCGCGTGTCGATCCTCTGCTCGACCAGGCTCGAATGGATCCTCGCCGACCTGGCCGTGCTCTCCACGGGCGCGGCCACCACCACCATCTACCCGTCGAACACGGCCGCCGAGTGCGCCTTCGTCATCACCGACTCCGGCAGCACGATCGTCATCGCCGAGGACGACGAGCAGGTGGCCAAGCTCAGGTCCGTGCAGAAGGAGCTGCCCGACGTCACGTGCGTGGTGGTCGTGGACGGCTCGGCGAGCGAGGACGGCTGGGTGGTCACCCTCGACTCGGTCGGCCACGGCCAGGGCGGCGCGCCCGAGGACTACGACGCCCTGGTGGACGCCATCGCCCAGGACGACCTGGCCACGCTCATCTACACCTCCGGCACCACCGGACGTCCCAAGGGCGTCGAGCTCACCCACGACAACTGGCTGTTCGCGGCCGGCTCGGTCCGCGAGATCGGCCTGCTGTCCCCCGACGACCTGCACTTCCTGTGGCTGCCGCTGTCCCACTCCTTCGGCAAGCTGCTGGAGGTCGTGATGATCGACATCGGCGTGCCGACCGCGATCGACGGCCGTCTCGACCGCATCGCCGACAACCTGGGGGCGCTGCGCCCGACCGTGATGGCCGCCGCGCCGCGCATCTTCGAGAAGATCCACAACACCGTCGTCGCCACCGTGCGCCGCGAGGGCGGGGTCAAGCTGCGCATCTTCGAGTGGGCGCGGGAGACCGGCCTGCGGGTCAGCAGGGCGCGGCAGCGCGAGGCGGCCGTCCCGCTCACCACCCGGGTCGAGCACGCGCTGGCCGACCGGCTGGTCTTCGCCAAGCTGCGGGCGCGCTTCGGCGGCCGGATCCGCTTCTTCATCTCCGGTGCCGCGCCGCTGTCGCGGGACGTGGCCGAGTTCTTCGACGGCGCCGGCCTGACGATCCTGGAGGGGTACGGCCTGACCGAGTCGTCGGCGGGCAGCTTCCTCAACCGTCCCGAGTCGGTGCGGTTCGGCACGGTCGGCCCGCCGCTGCCCGGCACCGAGGTCCGCATCGCCGACGACGGCGAGATCCTCATCGGCGGGCGCGGCGTGATGCGCGGCTACCACGGCCTGCCCCAGGAGACGGCCGAGGCGCTGACGGACGGCTGGCTGCACACCGGCGACATCGGCGAGCTCGACCCGGCCGGCCGGCTGCTGATCACCGACCGCAAGAAGGAGCTGATCAAGACCTCGGGCGGCAAGTACGTCGCCCCCACCTACCTGGAGGGCCGGATCAAAGCCGCCTGCCCGTTCGCCTCACACGTGTTCGTGCACGGCGACCGCCGCAACTACGTGACGGCGCTGGTCACCCTCGACATGGACGTGGTGCGCCCGTGGGCCGAGGCCGAGTCGCTGCCGGCCGACCCCGAGGCGCTGTGCGGGCACCCGCGCATGCGCGAGGAGGTCGACAAGGCGATCCGGCAGGTCAACGCCGACCAGGCCAGTTACGCCACCGTCAAGAAATTCGCGATCCTGGCCGGCGACTTCACCGTGGAGACCGGCGAGCTGACGCCCAGCCTCAAGATCAGGCGCAAGGCCGTCGAGGAACGCCACGCCGACGTCCTCGACGGCTTCTACACCGACTGACAGCGCCGCCGGACGGCGGGTCTGGTGCGAGGGCCCGCCGTCTCAGTCCCGGCGGGAGGGCTTGCGGAACTGCTCGATCAGCGCCGTGTAGCCCTCGCCGCCGTGGCCCGCCGCGACGGCCCGGCCGGCCAGCTCCCTGATGAAGCGCGGCAGCGTGGCGTCGACGCCGTGCGACTCGCTCTCGTGCACGAGGTGGTCCATGGCCGCCACGTGCGTGCCGAGGGTCGAGTCGGTGGCCGGGTGCGCGCCCTCGTCGATCTGCCGCGCGTAGCCGTCCAGCCAGCCGGCCACGGTCTCGACGCCGTTCCGCGCGACCGGGGCGAACGCCGCGGCCTCCACCCCGGCGGCCCCGAGCAGCGCGGCGCCCTGGAGGAAGCCGTTGAGGATGTTCCACATCAGGCTCAGCACGCCGACGTCGTAGAGCGCCGACAGGCCGTGGTCCGCGCCGAGGTACGTCGTCGCGCCGCCGAGGCTGCGCAGCGCCGGTTCGTGCAGGTCGAAGGCCGATCGCGGGCCGCTGTAGAGCAGGGCGGCCGCCGCGGTGCCGATGGCGGCGGGGGTGGTCATGATCGCGCCGTCGAGGTAGGCGCCGCCGTGCCTGGCCACCCGCTCGGCGGTGTCGCGGGCCTCGGCGGAGGTGCCGGAGGTGAGGTTGACCAGCACCCGGCCGTCCAGGGCGGCGCCCAGCGGGTCGAGGACCTCGCGCACGGCGTCGTACCCGGTGAGGCAGACGACCACGAGCGGGGCGGCGGTCACGGCCTCCAGCGCCGACCCGGCCCGTACGGCGCCCTGCCCGGCCAGCCGGTCGGCCCTGGCCGCCGTACGGTTCCAGACGGTCGTCGGCCGGCCGTCGCGCAGGAACGCCCCGGCCAGCGCCTCCCCCATCAGCCCCAGGCCGAGGACGGTCACGGGGGTACGGCTTTCCTTCGTCATCACAGTCGCTCTCCCAAGGAGGTGGTTCAGCAGCTATGGGAGAATCGTCAACGTTCAGACCGGTATGAAGGTCAAGGGGGACGGCCGTGCTGATCGGTGACCTGAGCCGGCGGACCGGCGTCCGCCCGCACCAGTTGCGCTACTACGAGGCCCAGGGCCTGCTGGAGCCCAGCCGCCGCGCCAGCGGCTACCGCGAGTACGACGACGGGGCCGTGCTGACCGTGGCCCAGATCAGGAAGCTGCTCGACGCCGGGCTGTCGACCGACGAGATCGCGTACCTGCTGCCCTGCGTCACGGGCCCCGACCCCGATCTGGTGCCCTGCCCCGAGCTGCTGGACACGCTGCGCGCCCGGCTGCGCGGCCTCGACGAGCAGATCGACACGCTCACCCGCTCCCGGCGCGCCCTGCGCGGCTACCTGGAGACCACCGAACGGCGCGCGCCGGCCGACGAGGCCGGCCGGGCCCACGCGGAAGCACGGCCGGCCTGATCCGGCGCCGGGAAGGCGGTCAGCAGGACAGGTTGCCGCCGGGGGCGACGCCGAGGATCTGGGTGAACCGCTGGTAGGCGTTGACCCGGCTCTGCACCTGGCCCGGGTTGCCGCCGTTGCACTCCAGGCTGCCGTTGATGCTGCGGATGGTCTCGCCGAACCCGCGGCTGTTGACCATGGCGTCGTGCGGGGTCATGGTGCCGGGGCCGTTCTGGGTCATCCAGTACCACAGCGCGGTCTTCCAGGCCACGGACGCGTTCCGCTCCACCTGCCAGGGGTCGTTCAGCAGGTTGATGCCGAGGGCGTCGCCGGCGGCCTTGTAGTTGAAGTTCCAGCTCAGCTGGATGGGCCCGCGGCCGTAGTAGGCGGCCTGCCCGGCCGGGCAGCCGTAGGGCTGGGTCGCGTCGCAGTAGTGCGGGTAGTTCGCGGTGTTCTGCTCGACGATGTAGACCAGCCCGCCGGTCTCGTGGCTGACGTTGGCCAGGAAGGCGGCGGCCTCCTGCTTCCTGACGGTGGCCGAGCCGGTCCCGGCGAAGGCGGGGAAGGCGGCGATCGCCGTGGTCAGACCGCTGTAGCTGTAGAAGGAGTTGCGGCCGGGGAACATCTGGTCGAACTGCGCCTGGCTCACCACGAAGCCTCCCGGGTCCGGCGGTGTGGTGGGGCCGCCGCCGCCGTCGCACGCGTACGGGTCCCAGTACCAGGTGCTGATCACCGGGTCGTAGCCGGGATTGTCGTGGACGGCGATGTAGTAGTTGCCGTCGGTGTATCGCACGATGCTGCCGGTGGCGTAGTACCGGCCGGCCACCCAGTCCGGGTGGTCGCAGCCGGGCGTGGGGGTACCGCCGCCGCCGCAGGCGCCCTGGTCGGCCCAGACCGCGGCGGTGCCGGGGGTCTCGTTCTGCGTCCACCATTTGGCCGACCAGTTGTGCCCGCCGCTGGACACCACCGCGCCGCCGTTGTAGGCCGTCGAGGCGTTCCACGGCGTCGCGCACGTGGCCGCCCCGGCCGGCGGGGCCGGCACGACGGCCGACAGGACGCCCGCCACCAGCAGCGCGGCGGCGAACAGCGTCAGGCTCCGGCGCACCCCGATCACTTCCCTTCACGGAATCTCTTAAGAAAGTTTCCTAAGAGTTAGCGCGATGGTGGCACGCCTTCGAGGGCCCGGCAAGGCCCAAAGTCAAGCCCGGAGTCAGAGAACGCGCCTGGCCCCCGGCAACGACCGGACCGCGTACGCCAGCCCCCAGCACAACGGCAGCGACACCGCCAGCACGAGCGCGAACTTGACGACCGCCGCCGCGTGCAGCCCCCGCACCGCCCAGGCCGCGGCGACCAGCACCAGCGGGTGGAGGACGTAGACCGCGTAGGCGTTGGCGGACAGGAACCTGCCGCGCGGCCCCTGCCGGTCGAACCGCTCCCTGAACAGCACCACCAGCCCGACGATCATGCCGACGGCGAACACGGACTCCCACAACGCGTTGATCGCGACCGCGACCAGGCCCGTGGTCAGGGCCGCCGGCGGCAGTAACAGCACGGTCGCCACGCCCGCGACGACGAACCCCGCCCGCCCGGCCCGCCTGGGCAGCGCCCCGAACCAGCCGCGCCGGAAGGCGACCACGCCGGCCGCGAACATCGCCGCGTACTGCGGCAGGAAGTAGGGCGTGGGCAGCCCGAGCACCGGCACGTACGTGCCCTGCGGCACCGGGATCCGCCACAGGAGCGTGGCCGCCGCCAGCCCGAGGGTGAACAGCACGACCCCCTTGAGGCTCGGCGCCCCAGCCTCCTGCACGCCGGTCTCCTGCGCGCCCGCCTTCTGCGCGCCGGAGCGGCCCGCGCGCCGCCACCACGCGTAGAGCAGGGCGAAGACGATCAGCACCTCGACGAACCACATCGGCCCCGGGTCCCACGAGACGATGTACCACTTCCAGAACGGCATGCCGTGCTCGCCGATCGTGAGCAGCGGCCGCAGCAGCAGGAGGAAGACCAGCAGCGGCACCCCGAGCCTGACCAGCCGGTCGCGGACGAACGCGCGCCCGCCCTTGCGGTCGTGGGAGCCGGGGGTGAAGAAGCCGGAGATGAGGAAGAAGAACCCCATGAAGAACGCCTGGTTGAAGACCACCAGGATGTCCAGCGCCGTCCCGGAGGGGTCGGCGGCCGGCTCGGTGTAGTACCACAGCGGGATGTCGCCGTACGTGACGGCGACGTGATGGGCGACGACCAGCGCGGTCAGCAGCACGCGCAGGTTGTCGACGGCGAACAGCCTGGTGCCGGTCTCGGTCCTCATCGCCCGCACGCCCTCTCGAACAGGTCGGCCAGCTCCGCGGCGTGGGCGTCGAGGTCGTGGTCGGGGTTCGCCACCCAGTAGGCGAACATGTCGTCGATGGCGGAGAAGTGGGTGATGGCCATGACGCGGCGGTCGAAGTCGCGGAACTCGCCGGTGGACTGGCCGTAGGCGTAGATCTGCTCCATCGCCTGGTAGAGCTCCTCGTTGGCGTTGACGCCGTAGCGCGGCTCCTCGTCGGCGGTGCGCAGGTTGTAGAAGATCTCGCCGAGGGCCTTGAGCCGGGTGCGGTGGTCGCGCATGTGCTCGGCGACGGCGAGGATGTGCGTGCGCACCATCGCGGTGGGGCCTTCGGCGCCCTCGATCCGCGCCATGACGTGTGCGGCGATCTCGCCGTAGACGCTGTTGACCACCTCCTCCATCAGCTCTTCCTTGCCGGCGAAGTGGTAGGAGATGACGCCCTTGCTGATGCCCGCGTGCTGGGCGATGCGTGCCAGCGACGCCTGACCGAACCCGACCTCGGCGATCACCTCCACGGCCGAGGCGATGATCTGCGCCCGCCTGGCCTCCTCGATGAACGAGCGGGTCTTCTGGCCACCCGACTGATTTTCTGACCGCATGGCCAAAATCTAGCACAGGCGGCCAGAAAGCACGGGACTCGGTGACCGCTCGCGGGAGGGCGGGGCGCGGGAGAACGGGAGGCTGCGGGAGGTCAGGAGAGGCGGGTGCGGTAGACGTCTCTGGCCTGGTTCAGGAGGGTGACGTGGTCCGCGAGCTGGGCGGGGGCGGTCAGGCGGGCGTGCGACCTGATCAGCTCCTCCAGCAGGTCCAGCCACTCCAGGCACCAGCGCACGTCGTCCCGCCTGGCCACCCGGCGGCCGGCCACGTCCACGTAGACGGGGCTGGTCAGGGCGTAGCCGGTGCCGGTCATGGTGCGCGGGTGCGGGTCGCAGACGACCTCCGCCAGCACGTACGTCGGCTCGTCCACGCGCAGGTCGACCGTCACGGTCAGCCGCTCCTCGCCGTCCGCGCGGCGCTCGCCCGACGGGAGCCGTTCCGCGCCCGCGCGCACGCCCTCGGCCGTACGGACGCGCACGGCGGCCACCTCCGGGCCGATCGCGGTGGCGGTGACGCGGACGTGGTCGCCGGGGCGGGCGTCGATGACGTGGCCGGGGCCGTGCCCGTCCACCGTCAGCTCCAGCCAGGGGCCGGTGGTGGCGAACGTGCGGCCCGCCCGTACCGCGTCGGCGAACGCGCGGGCGGTCAGCTCGCCCTCCACCCGGGCGTAGACGCGGGCCCAGCCGGGCGGGTTCGACTGGTTGTCCGAACGCGTGAAGGAGATCATCGAGTCCGTCCCGGCGGTGACGGCGAGCCGGTTGCCCGCGCCGATCAGCCGCCGGTAGACGGCCGCCGTGGACGGGATCGAGGCGTGCGTGAGCACGTCGAGGCTGTCCACCAGGCCGAGCGCGGCGTCGGCGACCAGCTCGCGGGCGGCGCAGTTGCGCGGCACCGGGGAGACGACGGCCCTGGGCGGGTCGCCGTCGGCGAGCGGCGTGGCGAAGGGGTGGCTGTAGCCGAGGACCGCGCCGAGGCCGCGCAGCTCGCGCAGCCCCTCGGCGTTCGGCGGCCAGTCGGCGTCGCCGGCGAACCCGGTGTGGAAGCGGCCCGGCGCGCGTTCCGGGGCGAAGGCGTAGACGTGGCCGAGCAGGTCGTTGCGGTACTCGACGCCCATGCGGGCCAGGTGGGTGGCGTCGGACCAGGGCAGGTCCTGCCCCGCCCAGTGGTCGAGGGCCGCCCGGTCGTAGACGCGCGGCCCGGAGACGTTCCCGGCGAGCAGGTTGAGCACGTGCAGGTCCTCGCCGAGCTGGGCGGCCGCCGCGTCGGCGGGCAGGCCGACCAGGTCGCCGGCCCAGTTGAGGTGGACGTGCAGGTCCCCGCCGTACCAGCCGCGGGCGGCGGCGTCGTAGAGGCGTTCAGGGACGAGCCTCACCACGCGTTCCTCGCCTGGGGCGAGGGTGACGTCCAGGGCGGACTCGGCGTACTCCATGCCCCGGGTGACGGTGATCGTCAGCGGTTCGGCCGGGACGTCGAGGGTGCGGCCGTCACCGTGGAAGTAGGGCCTGCCGTGGTAGTCGTGCCGGGCCGGGACGCCGGGCGGGTACCAGCCGCGGCCGTCCCGGGAGGCGACGCTCCACCGGCACGGCTCCCCCGCCACCAGGGTGAGCCGGGCGGCGGGGACCGGGCGCAGCAGGGGATCGAGCCGGACGCGCTGCCCGTCGGCCACGATCACGCTGTCGATGCCGGCCTCGACCAGCCAGGCCCCGTGGGGGGCCAGCTCGCGGCGGGCGTCGTCCACGCTGACCGGGCAGGGGGTGTCGCGGGAGGAGTCGACGAGCAGGAAGATCTTCTCCGTGCCGCGTCCGGCGGGCGGCGGCGGGGCCTGGACGGCCGTCGCGGGCCGGGCGTCCGCGACCGGCACCGCGCCCGTCCAGCGCGGGCCCGGGTGCGGCTCCCCCGGGGCCAGGACGGTGATCGGCGCTCCCCGCAGCTCGATCCGGTCGGGGCCGACGCGCAGCGCGGTCAGGTGCGGCGGCAGGTCGCCGGCGAGGGCGTCGCGCAGCACCCGGTCGTAGTCGGGCTCGGCGAGGTGGGCGGCGAGCCGGTCGATCGGACGGCCGGGGTGCAGCCGCGCGGCCTCCTCGAAGGCCAGGCGCCAGAACGCGCCGAACAGCGAGGGCGGCAGGACCCTGCGCCGGGCGAAGAACTTGACGTAGTGGATCTCCGGCTCGCCCCAGGTGATGCCGTGCTCGGCCAGCAGGCGGCCGTACTCCTCCAGGGCCTCCGCGACCGTTTCGGGCAGCATCGGTTCCGCACACATCTGCGCTTCTCCCCACGTCGGTTGCGCGACATCGTGACATGTCCCGCTCAAGCCGTCGGATCGGAGATGACGCGGCGGATACGGATATTTCTGCCCCGGACGCAAGTCTGTTCCTCCGGGGAGTGGAGACCCCCGGCGACCACCGCCGGGCGTCAGGGCCCGCTAGAACCCGGTCAGCCGGACGTCACGGCCGCCCGAACACCCACAGCCGGACGTCAGGGGCGCTTGAACACCGACAGGAGGCGGTCGGCGGCGAGCGCAGGGGTCAGCTCGCCCGCCAGGACCTCCCGCTCGACCTCCGCCGTGATCGCCGCCACCTGCGGGTCGTGGCGCAGCTCGGCGAGCAGGCGGTCGCGGACCAGCGTCCAGGTCCACTGCACTTGCTGGCGGCGGCGCTTGGCGGCCAGGTCCAGCGCGTCCTGATGGGCCAGGATGCGCCGCCACAACTCCTCCAGGCCGTCCCCGGTGAGCCCGCTGCAGGTCAGGACGGGCGGCGGCCCCGCATCCGAGCGGAGCATGCGCAGCGCTCCGGCCAGTTCCCTGGCCGCCTTCCTGGCCGCGAGCTCGTACTCGCCGTCGGCCTTGTTGACCGCGATCACGTCGGCCAGCTCCAGCACGCCCTTCTTGATCCCCTGGAGCTGGTCGCCGGTGCGGGCCAGGGTGAGCAGCAGGAACGTGTCCACCATGTCGGCCACGGCGGTCTCCGACTGCCCGACCCCGACGGTCTCGACCAGCACCACGTCGAACCCGGCGGCCTCCACCACGACCATGGCCTCCCTGGTCGCCTTCGTGACGCCGCCGAGCGTGCCGGAGGTCGGCGACGGGCGGATGAACGCCGCCGGATCGGTCGACAGCCGGGCCATCCGGGTCTTGTCGCCCAGGATGCTGCCGCCCGTCCTGGTCGAGGAGGGGTCGACGGCCAGCACGGCCACCTGGTGCCCCTGGCCGGTGAGGTACGTGCCGAGCGCGTCGATGAACGTGGACTTGCCCACGCCGGGCACGCCCGAGACGCCCACTCGGCGGGCCCGGCCGGACAGCGGGGTGAGCTCGACGAGCAGCCGCTGCGCCAGCGCCATGTGGTCCGGTCTGGTCGACTCGACCAGGGTGATCGCGCGCGCGATCCACGTACGGGAGCCTGCCCGTACGCCTTGGGCGTAGTCCTCCAGCGAGCGCACGCGGGTCACCCCTTTCTTCTCATTGATCAGCCTAACTTCTGACAAGTCCGGTTATTTGCCAGTAAGGTGCTGGAGTTCTGATCACAGCCGTCACAGGAGTCACTCTCCTCATGCCCAACGTCGAACCCCTCCGCGAGGGCGACCCGGCGGCGGTGGGACCCTACCGGCTGGCCGGGCGGCTCGGCGCGGGCGGCCACGGTGTCGTCTACCTCGCCCGCGGGCGCGACGGCGGTCCGGTGGCCGTCAAGCTGCTTGCCGAGGGCGTCACCGCCGGTGAGCCGTTCGCCAGGGAGCTCGCCGCCGCGCGTGCCGTGGAGCCGTCCTGCGTCGCGCGGGTGCTGGACGCCTCGGTCAGGGGCCGGCCGTACGTCGTGACCGAGTACGTGGACGGGCCCTCCCTCCAGGAGACCGGCGCCCTGCGCGACTCGGACGACCTGCGGCGGCTGGCGGTGACGACCGCCACGGCGCTGGCCGACGCGCACCGGGCGGGCGTCGCGCACCGCGACTTCAAGCCGTCCAACGTGCTGCTCGGGCCGGACGGTCCGCGGGTGAGCGACCTCGGCGTCTCGGCGGCGTTCGGGACGGGGGTGAGCGCGACCGGCGCCATCACCGGCACGCCCGCGTACATGGCGCCCGAGCAGCTCTCGGGACGGGAGGCGGGCGCCCCCGCGGACGTGTTCGCGTGGGCGTCGGTGGTCGTCTTCGCGGCGACGGGGATGCCGCCGTTCGGCGAGGACTCACTGCCGGCGGTGATCAACCGCATCCTGCACGACGAACCCCGCACCGGCGACCTGCCGCAGCCGCTGCTCGGCGTGGTCCTCGCCTGCCTGGCCAAGGACCCCGCCCGCCGCCCGCCCATGGCCGACGTCCTGCGCCACCTGCTCACCATCTCCGCCCCCGCTCCCGCACCCAGCTCCGCTCCCACTCCCGCGCCGCCCTCCGGCCCCCCGACCCGCCCGGCACCCGCTCCCATGCCGCCCTCCGGCCTCCCGACGCGCCCGGCACCGGCCGCCCCACCGGCCCGCGCGGCGGCCCCCTCGGGGCCGGGCGCCGCCTCCGGGACCACCGGGCTGCGCCTGGTCGCGGGCACGCCGCCCCTCCCCCACGGCGGATCGCCGGTCCCGCAGGCCCAGGCCCCGCAGACCGCCGGGCCGGACGCGCCCGAGGTCACCGGGCCAGGAACCGCGCCCAAGGTCGCCGGGCCGGGAGCCGGGCCCAAGGTCAGGGTGCGGCGGCGGGTGAAGACGGCGGTGGTGGCCGGGGTCTCCGGGGTGTCCGTGCTGGTGCTGTCGGGCGCGATCGTGTGGCTCACCCCCTCGACGCCCACGCCCAAGGCCACCCACGTGGCCGACGTGACCACCGCCCCCACGCCCACCCCCGGCACCTCGACCTCCCCCACCCGCCGCCCGCGGCCCACCCGCACACCCGTCCCCGGCCCGCAGGACGAGACCACCTCCGGCACGACCCCGTCCGTCGACCGCCTCACCCTGGCCTCCCTGCGCCCGTCCGGCGGCACCAGGAACGGCGACTGCTGGGACGGCGCCGTACGGCTCCAGGCGGCGCTGACCAGGACCGGCGCCCCGGTCACCGTCCGGTACGCCTGGATCGTCGACGGCACCGTCACCGCCCGCTCCTCGGCCACGGTCGCCGAGGACGCCCCCCGGCGCCTGACCTCGCCGACCGCGCTGACGGACGCCGGCCCCCACAGCGTCACGCTCCAGATCACCGAGCCGGTCGCCCGCCGGCGCACCGTCGCCGTCACCATCTGCGACGACGCCCTCTGACCCGCCGGGTCGCCTGCCGGGGTCAGGGGCGGCCGGTCAGCGTCCGGCGACCCGCCGAGCCGTCCGCAGGGCTACGGGCGGCCGGTGAGCGTCCGGAGCAGGTCGAGGGCGGCGTCGGCGATCACCGTGCCCGGCGGGAAGATGGCGGCGGCGCCGGCGGCGCGCAGCTCGTCGTGGTCGCCCGGCGGGATGACGCCGCCCACCACGATCATGATGTCCGCGGCGTCGAGGTCGGCCAGGGCGCGCCGGAGCGCGGGCACCAGCGTGAGGTGCCCGGCCGCCAGCGAGGAGACGCCCACGATGTGCACGTCGGCCTCGACCGCCTGCCTGGCCACCTCTTCCGGCGTCTGGAACAGCGGGCCGACGTCGACGTCGAAGCCCAGGTCGGCGAAGGCGGTGGCGATCACCTTCTGGCCCCGGTCGTGGCCGTCCTGGCCCATCTTGGCGACCAGGATGCGCGGGCGGCGGCCCTCGTCCCGCTCGAAGTCGGCGCAGGCCCGGCGGACGCGCTCGATGGCCTCGGCGTTGCCTGACTCGTCGCGGTACACACCGGAGATGGTACGCACCTGCTCGGCGTGCCGGCCGAACACCCGTTCCAGGGCGTCGGAGATCTCGCCGACGGTGGCCTTGGCGCGGGCGGCGTCCACGGCGAGCTTGAGCAGGTTGGCGTCGAGGCCCGGCGCGGGGTTCTCGGCGGCCTTGGTGAGCGCGTCGAGCGCGCGCTGCACGGCCTCGCCGTCGCGTTCGGCCCTGAGCCGGGCCAGCTTGTCGAGCTGCTGGGCGCGTACGGCGCTGTTGTCGACCTTGAGCACCTCGATGGGCTCGTCGTCGGCGGCGCGGTACTTGTTGACCCCGATGACCGGCTGGCGGCCGGAGTCGATGCGCGCCTGGGTGCGGGCCGCGGCCTCCTCGATGCGCAGCTTGGGCAGGCCCGCCTCGATGGCCCTGGCCATGCCGCCGGCCGCCTCGACCTCCTCGATGTGGGCCCAGGCGCGCTCGGCGAGGTCGTGGGTGAGCCGCTCGACGTAGTAGGAGCCGCCCCAGGGGTCGATGACCTGGGTGGTGCCCGACTCCTGCTGCAGCAGGAGCTGGGTGTTGCGGGCGATGCGGGCCGAGAAATCGGTGGGCAGCGCGAGCGCCTCGTCGAGGGCGTTGGTGTGCAGCGACTGGGTGTGGCCCTGGGTGGCGGCCATGGCCTCGACGCAGGTGCGGGCGACGTTGTTGAAGACGTCCTGGGCGGTGAGCGACCAGCCGGAGGTCTGGCTGTGCGTGCGCAGGCTCAGCGACTTGGGGTTGGCCGCCCCGAACCGCGACACCAGCTTGGCCCACAGCAGCCGGGCGGCGCGCAGCTTGGCGACCTCCATGAAGAAGTTCATGCCGATGCACCAGAAGAACGACAGCCGGGGGGCGAACCGGTCGACGTCCATGCCGGCGGCGATCCCGGCGCGCAGGTACTCGACGCCGTCGGCGAGGGTGTAGGCGAGTTCGAGGTCGCAGGTCGCCCCGGCTTCCTGGATGTGATACCCAGAAATGCTGATCGAGTTGAACTTCGGCATCTTTTCGCTCGTATAAGCGAAAATATCCGAGATTATGCGCATCGAAGGGGCCGGCGGATAGATGTAGGTGTTGCGGACCATGAACTCCTTGAGGATGTCGTTCTGGATGGTCCCGGCCAGCTCCTCCGGCGCGACGCCCTGCTCCTCGGCCGCCACGATGTACATCGCGAGCACCGGCAGCACCGCGCCGTTCATGGTCATCGACACCGACATGCGGTCGAGCGGGATGCCGTCGAAGAGCTGCCGCATGTCGTAGATGGAGTCGATCGCCACCCCGGCCATGCCCACGTCGCCGGCCACGCGCGGATGGTCGGAGTCGTAGCCCCGGTGGGTGGCCAGGTCGAAGGCGACCGACAGGCCCTTCTGCCCGGCCGCCAGGTTGCGCCGGTAGAAGGCGTTGGAGTCTTCAGCCGTGGAGAAGCCCGCGTACTGGCGGATCGTCCAGGGCTGGTTGACGTACATGGTGGGGTAGGGCCCGCGCAGGTACGGGGCCGCGCCGGGATAGGTGCGCAGGAAGTCGAGCCCGTCGAGGTCGGCGGCCGTGTAGAGCGGCTTGACCCCGATGCCCTCGGGCGTCTCCCACACCTCTCCCCCGGGGACGGCCTCCGCGCCCGAGCCGGCCCCCGGCCCGAGCGGGACGCCCGAGAAGTCGGGGATCATCGCAGCACCTCCAGGTCCTCGAACGTCTGACGGAGCACGGCGAGCGCGTCGCACCCCGCGTAGAGGCAGGCGTCCACGCCCTCGTGGTCTCCCTTCCCCGCCAGCCAGACGCGCCGCGCCCCCGCGTGCCGCAGGGCGGCGGCCACGGCGCGGGCGTGCTGGGCGTACAGCTTGTCGGTGGAGCACAGGCAGGCGACGGCGGCGCCGCTCACGGCGAAGGCGGTGGCGATCTGCTCGGGGTCGGCGCCCGGCCCGGCGGTCTCGGTGGCCAGGCCGCCGGCGTGGAACAGGTTGGCGGCGAAGGAGGCCCGCGCGGTGTGCGCGGCGACCGGCCCGATGGTGGCCAGGAACACCTTCGGCCGCTCGGGCAGGGCGTCGGCGACGTCGCGCAGCGCCTCGAACTCCTGCGCGTAGCGGGCCACGGGCCGCCCGGCCGGGGCGGGCGGCCGGCGCAGCGGCTTCTCGCCGGGGTCGGGGAACTCGCTGACGCCGGTGATCGGGAAACGGCGGTGGGCGATGTCGTCGTCGCGACGGGCCCGGGTGGCCGCGACGCGCCGCTCGATCAGCTCGCCGGCGGCCTGCACGCCGCCGGCGGCCTCGATCTCCTGGAACCACGCCCAGGCGCGCTCGGCCAGGTCGGCGGTGCGGCGCTCGACGTACCAGGAGCCGCCGGCGGGGTCGGTCACCCGCCCGATCCCCGACTCCTCCAGCAGCAGCGACTGCGTGTTGCGGGCGATGCGCCGGGAGAAGGCGTCGGGCAGGCCGAGCGCGGCGTCGAACGGCTGCACGGTGACCGCCTCCGCCCCGCCGACGCCCGCCGCGAAGCAGGCCAGCGTGGTGCGCAGCATGTTCACCCAGGGGTCGCGGGCGGTCATCATGGCCGCGCTGGTGACGGCGTGCTGGCGCTGGCCGCCGTGCTCGGCGGCGCCGCACACCTCGGCCACCCTGGCCCACAGCCGGCGCGCCGCGCGCAGCTTGGCGATGGTGGCGAACTGGTCGGCGGTGGCGGCGTACCGGAAGTCGATCTGGCCTAGCGCTTGCTCAACCGTGAGGCCGGCGCCGGTGAGCGTGCGCAGCTCGGCCACGCCCCGCGCGATCGAGCAGCCCAGCTCCTCGGCGTCGGCGGCGCCCGCGTCGTGGTACGGCGTGGCGTCGACCATGACCGCGCGCAGCCCCGGCACCGCGACGCACCGCCCGGCCAGCTCCGCCCCCACGCCGCCGCTCGCGCCCAGGTTCCCGCTCGGCGTGACGCCCTGCGCGGCGGCCAGGCCGAACAGCGCCTCGGCGGCCTCCCGCGTGTGCTCCCCCGCCTCCAGCACGATCGGGGCCAGGTCGAGGTAGACGTCCTTCAGCACGGCGGGCAGCGCGCCTGCCGGGATCGCGCCGTCGCCCACGACCAGCCAGAGCGAGGTGACGCCGTTCTCCAGGTCGGCCAGCACCGCCTCGGGGTCGGCCACGGCGTGCCGCTGCCGGACGTCCCAGCCGGGCCGCACCCGCGCCCCCCGCGTGAACGGCGGCGCGCCCGGCAGCCCCGGATCGCCCGGCAGGTCGCCCACGTCGTAGAGCGGCGCGACCGGCACGCCGTCGTAGGTCGGGCTGGACAGCGCCTCCTCGGGCGAGCCCGCCTCGACCCCCGACTTGCGCAGGACCTCGACCGCCAGCCTCCGCCAGTCGTCGCGAGTGGTGGGAGGAAAGCCCGCTGCCAGTTCCATGCAACGGATAGTAGGCGCTGCCCGGCCGCCGCAGTAATCCGGGGGTTACCCGTCGGCGAGCGGCGCCTCCCACGCCAGTCTCCACGTGAGCGGGCCCACGATCCCGTCGTCCTCGACGCCCTGCTGGCGCTGGAACTCGCGGCACGCGTCGCGGGACCGGGCGCCGTACGCGCCGTCGACGGTCAGGTCGAAGCCGCGCTTGCTCATCTGCCGCTGCCAGGTGCGCACGTCCTCGCCCTCCATGACCGGCGGGTACTTCAGCAACCGGCCGGGGAAGGGCGGCGCGCCCTTGGGCGGCGGCGGGGTGGTGCCGCCGCCGGGGCGGGGCGCGCCGCGCTTGATCCAGGCGTACAGGGGGTCGCCGGGGCAGTCGGTCGAGTAGCCGTCGCGGTGGCCCTTGATCTCCTTGCCGGCGCCGCCCCGGTCGCGCACGTACTGGACGGCGTCGAGGACGGCGTCGAGCATCGCGTCGGGCGGCTGCACGAGCCCGGCGTTGCCGACCAGCCCGAGCACGGCGTAGTGCCCGGCGTTGAGCCCGGGACCGTTGGCCGCCGGCAGATGATGCAGCCCCCGCCCCTCGAACACCTTCCGGTGCGGACAGGCGACGAAGCTGTATCCGATGTCGATCCAGCCGTTGCCGTCCATGTGGTACGCCTGGATCGATCGCACGAGGGAGACGCAGCCGGCGTGGTCGGACACGATGGCGGGTTCGACGCGGCCGCCGGTGTAGTGGACCTTGACGCCCTTGGTCGAGTCAAGCTGGGTGTAGGCGCCGCGGGGCGCGCGGGCCTGCCAGTCGCGGCGTAACACCAGATCGATGTCCACGAGTGCTCTCCGAGAGTAGATATCGGGACGACCGAGCGTAACGCCAGCGAGGTGAGCAGGTCCGGGGATCGCGCTATTTCACGGTCTGATCACCCGCCGTTCGGTCACGATCGCGGTGATCAGATCGTGCGGCGTCACGTCGAACGCGGGGTTCAGCGCCTGTGTGCCCTCGGGCGCCAGGCGTACACCTCCGAGGGTGAGGATCTCCTCGGGGTCGCGGTCCTCGATCTCGATGTGCTCGCCGGTCGGGGTGGCGGGGTCGATGGTGGACTCGGGGGCGACGACGATGAACGGCACGCCGGCCCGTTCCGCGCCGAGCGCGAGCGCGTACGAGCCGATCTTGTTGGCGGTGTCGCCGTTGGCGGCGATGCGGTCGGCGCCGATGAGCACCGCGTCCACCTCGCCCTTGGCCAGCAGGTACGGCCCCGCCGAGTCGGCGACCAGCCGGTGCGGCGCGCCCATCCTGGCCAGTTCCCAGGTGGTGAGCCGGGCGCCCTGGAGCAGCGGGCGGGTCTCCAGGGCGAGCACCTCGGCCAGGCGGCCGCGTTCGTGCAGGGTCTGGACGACGCCGAGGGCGGTGCCGCGTTCGACGGCGGCCAGGCCGCCGGTGTTGCAGACGGTCATGATCCGCAGCCGGTCGCCTTCCAGCAGGGCGGCGCCGCGCTCGCCCATGGCCAGGCAGGCGGCGATGTCGTCGTCGCGGATCCGCAGCGCGGCCGCCAGCACCGCCTGCCTGCCCTTGTCCAGGTGGGCGGCGGCCTGGTCGACGCCCCAGGCCAGGTTGGCGGCGGTCGGGCGGGCCGCGCGCAGCTCGGCGATCTGGCCGAGGTCGCCGTCGGCGAGCACGACGCCGAGCGCCCCGGCCACGCCGAGGGCGGGGGCGCCGCGCACGGCCAGCCGCCTGATCGCCGCGACGAGCTCGGCCACGGTCTCGACGCGCAGCCGCACGCACCGGCCGGGCAGCAGGGTCTGGTCCACGAGCTCGACGGCGTCGCCGGCCCAGTCGATGGTCCTCACGCCGCTCACGGTAGCCGACGGGTCCGGGGCCGGGCCGGGGTCAGCGTTCGGCCAGGACGATCACCGAGTCGCCACGGCCGAGGACGACGGTGTCGCTCTTGGCGGGGTTCAGCACGATGCCGTAGTGCGGCGGGACGTTCCTGGAGACGTTGTCGCGGTAGCCGATCGCGGTCTCGCCCCTGCGCCGGGCCGCCTCGACGATGGTGGCGAAGGTGACCTCGGCGCCGGTCCGGACGTAGGAGGCGGCGGGCCTGGGGTAGATCTCCGAGCCGTGCGAGTCGAACAGGTAGCCGAACACGTCGGCGAGGTGCCGGTTCTCGGCGAGCTGGGCCAGCAGCAGGCCGATGACGGTGTCGCTGATGACGATGTCGTCGGCCTCGGTGACCTCGGCCAGCGCCCGGTTGCCCTCGTCGTGCATCTCGCTGACGATCGAGTAGTGCTCGCCGAGCGTGCTCTGCATGTCGCGGAGCTGGAGCAGGGTCATGAGCGTGCGGGTGTCGGCGTGGTGGGGGTCGAAGCGGTCGTCGGACAGGACGATGACGTGCTGGTAGAGGCCGACGCCGAGGGATTCCAGCGCGTACCGGTCGGTGGTGTCGCAGTCCTTGACGTTGACGGTGAGGGTGCGCAGCCCGGTCAGGCCGGTGCCGGCCTTGGGGTGGTCGGCGGCGATGTCCAGGACCGAGCCGGAGGAGACGTAGCCGTCCAGGTAGCGCACGATCTGCTCGGCGCGGCCGTTCCAGTTGAGCAGGAGGGTGCGTTCTGGCTCGGGGCGCGGTGCGGCGGCGGTGGTGACGGCCTGTTCGTCGATCGGGGGCTCGCCGGTGGCGAGCTTGATGTGGGAGTCGTCGTGGGCGATGACGACGATCTGGTCCTTGGCCGTGATGACGGTGTCCATGGGCGGGTTGAGCACGACGCCGGCCGGGCCGCGTAAGCCGATGACGGCGGCGGTCTCGTAGGCGTGCAGGGCCTGGCTGTAGGTGGCGCCGACCAGTTCCTCGTCGGCGCGCAGGTAGATCTCGCCGCCGTCGAAGTTGAGCAGGTCCATGCAGACGACGGACATGCCGGACTGGCGGGAGGACTGCACGATCAGCCGGGAGGCGGTGTCGTCGGAGTCGACGAGGTACACGTCCTGGCCGCCGGCCAGCCGGGCGGCGGCCAGGTTGCGGGCGGAGGCCAGGGCGGCGACCACGGGCGGGTGGGAGCCGTCCCGCTTGGCCAGGGCGAGCAGGATCTTGATGACGTGCGCGTCGGGGTCCTCGCCCTCGGGCGAGAGCACGACGACGGATCTTGCGGTGGTGAGGTTCATCAGGCCGAGGTCGCGCGGCTCGGTGGGACGTCCGGTGCGGCAGACCAGGCGGGTCCTGCCGAGGTCGCCGACGTGCTCGCGGATGTCCTCCTCCATGGCGAGCTTGTCGCGGTCGGCCAGGACGGCGATGACCGAGTTCTTCTGGCTGGCGTGCGCCTTGACGAGCTCGGTGACGATCGTGAAGACCTGGTCGGACCAGCCGAGCACCACGGTGTGGCCGGACTCGACGATGCGCGAGCGGCCTCTGCGCAGGCGGTCCACCTTCTGCTTGAGTCCGTTGGACAGCAGGCCGACGAGCATGCTGACGATGAAGATGCCGCCCAGCGAGCCGGCGAACATGACGGTCATGTAGCCGAACGAGCCCTTGTCGCTGGCGACTTTGCTGGGGGTGAGGGCGTGCATGAGGGCGACCCACAACACCTGCCCAGGCCCGCTGACGCCGTCGGGCTCGTCGGGCGCGAGCCAGAGCGTGAGCGCTGCCACCACGAGGATGAGCGCGACCGACACCACCGCGAGCCAGCCGATGAGCGAGGCCGTCCCCCTGGACATGGTGTTGTCGAACCAGTACCGCGCCCGTTCGCGGACCGTGACCCTCGACACTTCCCCGATACCTCCGTGTAAGGAGTGATTTAAACCGACGTCACAAGGTACCGGGCGATCTTGGCTTCCGCATGGCGAGCGGTAACGTAGCCGCCATGGTGATCCCCCTCACACCGGACGATCCGGCGTTCCTGGGCGATTTCCGCCTGGCCGGGCGTCTGGGCGAGGGCGGGCAGGGCGTGGTCTACCTGGCCCACTCGGCCTCCGGGGAGCCGGTCGCGGTCAAGCTGCTCAACGCCGGCGACCAGGAGACCCGGGCCAGGCTGGCGCGCGAGCTCGACGCGCTGGAGTCGATCGCCTCCTTCTGCACGGCCCGCGTTCTCGACGTCTCGACGCGGGGCTCGCGGCCGTACGTGGTGAGCGAGTTCGTGGACGGGCCCTCGCTGGCCGACCGGGTGGCCGGGAACGCCGCCGGGAACGCCGCCGGGCGCGGCCCGCTGCGCGGCGGTGAGCTGGAACGCCTGGCGGTCGGGACGGCCACCGCGCTGGCGGCCATCCACGCGGCCGGGGTCGTCCATCGTGACTTCAAGCCGTCCAACGTGCTGCTCGGGCCGGACGGGCCGCGGGTGGTGGACTTCGGCATCGCCAGGGCCGAGGGGGCGGCGACGCACACCTCGGGGCTGGTGGGCACGCCCGCGTACCTGTCGCCGGAGCAGATCGCGGGCTCACCCGCCTCCGGGGCCTCCGACGTGTTCGCGTGGGGGGCGACGATGGTCTACGCGGCCACGGGGGTCAGCCCGTTCGGGGCGGACACCGTGCCGGCGGTGCTGCACCGGGTGCTGCACGCCGAGCCCGACCTGTCGGCGCTGCCGCCCCGGCTGCGCGGGCCGGTCGCCGGCGCCCTGGCCAAGAACCCCGCCCACCGCCCGACGGCCGCCGCCCTCCTGATGACCCTGGTCTCCCCCACCCCGGCCACGGGGCCGGGCGCGGGGCCGGGCGCGGGGCCGACCGCGGGGCCGACCGCGGGGCCGGGGGCGGGGGTTCTGGGGGGTGATCCGGGGGCGGCCGACACGCGCGAGAGCCGCGCGGCCCGAAATCGGGGACGCCGCGCCCTCCTCGGCGCCGGAGCGGCCCTGCTGGCCCTGGCCGTGGCCGGTGGCGTGGTCCTGCTGACCATCCGCACACCGGGTTCGACCGCCACCCGGTCCACCCCGCCGCCGTCCACGGCCGCCGCCCTGTCCACCCCGCCGTCCGGCCCGACGTCCGCCCCGCCGTCCACGGACGCCGGCCCCGCCACACCCGCCGCCACCTCCCCGGCGGCCACCGGGAACCCCGGCGGCACCGGCGATCTGAAGATCCCGGCGGCCTTCGCCGGCACCTGGTCGGGCCACACCGACACCACCAACCCGCTCGACCCCGACGGCGCCGAGAACACGGTGGAACTGAAGGCCGGCCGGTCGCAGGCGGCCTGGAAGGAGAAGGACTCCCAGGTCGACTGCGCCGCCACGATCACCCTCACCGAGGTGCGCCCGGACCGGCTGACTTTCTCCCTCGGGACGTCCACGGGCGGCTGCATCCCGGGTACTGTCTGGCTGGAGCTTGAAGGCGACACTCTTACCTACACCTGGCGGGACGTGCCCGGCCTGGGCATGGTCACCCAGACCGGCGCTCTCGGCAAAAAGTGACCGAACCACGTGTATAACCCTTCGACATCCGAGCCCACGAAGGAGATCCTTTACCTATGTCTGTGATCAGGGAGGTGCCGTTCCCCAGCGCGGACTCCTCGTCCGAGCTGCCGATGAACATCTGGATCGACGACGCCGACTCAGCGATCGACGTCATCGACGCCCTGGCGTTGTCGCCGTTCGCGACCGGCGTCCAGCCCTGGTCCAAGCTGGCCAATCTGGAGCGCGTGCGTCCGGACGCGAGGTTGCAGCCGGCCGAGGGCCGGGTGCTGCGCACCGCGCAGGTGGAGGACGGCTCGGAGTCGCGGCTCATCTGCGGCGAGGGCTGGACGCTGCGGGTCGTGCGGCACCGCAACCGCACCGCCACGGTGAGCGTGACGGCGGTGAGCGAGGAGCTGGCCGGCTCGGTGCTGAAGGAGAGCATCGACGGCGCCGAGGAGCCGGTGCCCGACGCCGACCACGTCGAGATGGGCTTCTGGTGGCGCGGCTCCCACGGCGGCAACCGGTCGGAGAAGCCGATCACCGCCCAGCCGTGGGACGAGATCGGCACGAACTACTCGGCGCAGGTGCGCCCGGCGCTCGGCCGCCTGATGGCCACCACGCCCGCCGACGTCAACGGCCGGCTCATCCTGCTGCACGGCCAGCCGGGCACCGGCAAGACCACGCTGCTGCGCACGCTGGCCAAGCAGTGGCACGACTGGTGCCAGGTCGACTGCGTGCTCGACCCCGAGCGGCTGTTCAACGACCCGGGCTACCTGATGGAGGTGGCGGTCGGCTACGACACCGACGAGGACACGCAGCGGTGGCGGCTGCTGGTGCTGGAGGACTGCGACGAGCTGATCAGCTCGGGCGCCAAGGCCCAGGCGGGGCAGGGGCTGTCGCGGCTGCTCAACCTCACCGACGGCCTGCTCGGCCAGGGCCGCGACGTGCTGGTGGCCATCACCACGAACGAAGACCTGACCCGCCTGCACCCGGCCGTGATCCGTCCGGGCCGGTGCCTGGCGCAGATCGAGGTGGGCCCGCTGACCAGGGACGAGGCCGTCGCCTGGCTGGGGTCGTCGCAGGGCGTGGGGGCCTCGGGGGCGACCCTCGCCGAGCTGTACGCCCTGCGCGCCGGCCGCGCGATCGCCCCGGCGGGCGCGGACGAGTCCACCGGTCTCTACCTCTGAGCTGACGCCGCCGGGGGCGCCGTGCGCGTCCCCGGCGTCCCGCGCGTCCGGGCTGGTACGTAAACCAACCGATGTGCGACACCGGGTGTGAAACCACAATATGGCTGGTGCTCACCGTCGATCTGGCGCGCGTCGCCTTCACCCGTCTCACCGTGCCCGGAGGCACGTGGACCAGCGAGGAACACCGGGTCGGCTTCGCGGCCACCCAGCTCGTGCCCTCGTGGACCGCGCGCACCCCGCCCGGCGGCGGGGTCGAGGTGGAGCTGCGGGCCAGGACCGGAGCGGGCACGCTGACCAAGTGGTACGTCATGGGCCGGTGGTCCGAGCACGGGCCGCGCACCTCGGTGCCCGGCCAGGGCGACGAGGACGGCGACGTGGCCGTGGACACGTTCGTGGCCAGGCGGCCGGTCGTGGCGTTCCAGCTGAGGGTCACCGCGCGCGGCGAGGGCGCGCGGATGACCTCTCTCGGCGTGCTGGCCTCGGCCCTGCCGCAGCGTCCGGTCACGGTGAGCACGCCGGGGGTGGCCGGGCACGTCGAGCTGGATGTGCCCGGCCACTCCCAGTACGCGCACGCCGGGCACCACCCGCGCTGGGACGGCGGCGGCGCGAACTGGTGCAGCCCCGCCTCGGTGGCGATGGTGCTGGCCTTCTGGGGCCGCGGCCCCGAGCCCGGCGAGCTGGCCTGGGTGGGCGCGGACGACCCCGCCCCTGCGGTGGACCACGCGGCCATGGGCACCTACGACGACAGCTACCAGGGCACCGGGAACTGGCCTTTCAACGTGGCCTACGCCGGGCGTTACGGGCTGACCGGCTTCGTGACCAGGCTGCTGTCGGCGGCCGAGCTGGAGGCGTTCGTCCTGGCGGGGATCCCGGTGATCGCGTCGCTGTCGTTCCGGGCCCATGAGCTGCCCGGATCCGGCTACTCCACGAACGGCCACATCCTCGTCGTCACCGGCTTCACCGCCGCGGGCGACGTCGTCGTCAACGACCCCGCCGCGCCCGCGGACGGCGAGGTTCGGCGGATCTACCCGCGGGCAGCGTTCGAGAACGTGTGGCTGAGGAGCTCGGGCAGCGGCGGCATCGTGTACGTCCTCCATCCGCCCGGGCACCCGCTGCCTCCCTGTACCAACGGCAATTGGTGATCTTTCATGAGTATTCGACCGATCGATGTGGCGCGTACCGACGGCGGCCCCCAGTGGGTGGAGGCCGTCGCCACGCCCGAGGGCGTGGAGGTGTGGTGGGACGAGCCGCGCCCGCACGAGGGCGGCAGGCGCTGCGTGGTGCGCCGCCTGCCCGACGGCTCGCGCGCCGACGTGCTGCCGCCGGGCTGGAACGCCCGCAACCGCCTGGTCGAGTACGGCGGCCGATCCTGGCGCCCGCTGCCGGGCGGCGGCCTGGTCTTCACCCACTGGGCCGACCAGCGGCTCCACCGCCTGGACGCCTCCTCGTCCGAGCCGGTCGCGCTCACCCCCGAGGGCCCGGCCCGGTACGGCGACCTGTACCTGCCGCCCGGCCGCGCCGAGGTGTGGGCGGTCCGCGAGATCGACGACGTGCGTGACCTGGTCGCGGTCCCCCTGGACGGCGGCCCGCTCAGGGTCGTCGCCCGCGCCCACCATTTCCTGATGAACCCCCGCCTGTCCCCCGGCGGCACCCGGATCGCCTGGATCGGCTGGAACCACCCCGACATGCCCTGGGACGGCACCGAGCTGTGCGTGGCCGACCTGTCCCCGGACGGCGTCGCGGGCCCCCACCGGGTCGTTGCGGGCGGCCCCGAGGAGTCGGTGACGCAGGCCGAGTGGCGCGACGAGGAGTCCCTGTACGCCGTCACCGACCCGACCGGCTGGTGGAACGTGCACCTCGTGCACCTCGACGGCTCCCCCTCGCGCAACCTCACCCCCGTGGAGCTGGAGTTCGGCGCGGCGGCCTGGAAGCCGGGCCTGGCCTGCCTGGCCCCTGCGGGCGACCAACTGGTCGTCGTGTACGGCACCGCCGACCACCGCCGTCTGGGCGTGCTGGACCCGGCGACGGGCGGCCTGCGGGAGATCGGCGGGGACGGGCACACGTACTGGGCCTCGACGGTGTCGGCGGCCGGGGGCAAGGCGGCGGCGGTGGGGGCGACGCCGTACACGCCGCTGGAGGTCACGCTGGTCGATCTGGCCACCGGCGGGCACGAGGTCGTCTCGGCCCCCAAGCCGCTGCCCGACCGGGCGCTGCTGCCCACGCCGGAGGCGGTGACGATCGAGGGCGTGCACGCCCATCTGCACCCGCCCGCCGGGGTCGCCGGGCCGGCGCCGTACGTGATCTTCGTGCACGGCGGCCCGACCGGGAACACGCCGGTCGTGCTGGACCTGGAGGTCGCCTACTTCACCAGCAGAGGGATCGGCGTGGCCGTGGTGAACTACGGCGGCTCGACCGGTTACGGCCGGGCCTACCGCGAGCGGCTGCGGCACCAGTGGGGCGTGGTGGACGTCCAGGACTGCGCGAAGGTGGCGCGCGGGCTGGTGCAGCTCGGCCGGGCGGACGCGGCCAGGATCGCGATCCGGGGCGGCAGCGCCGGCGGCTGGACCACGGTGGCCGCGCTGGTGCACAGCGACGTGTTCGCGGGCGGCGTCGCGCACTACGCGATCACCGACCCGGAGAGCTGGGCGGCCGAGACGCACGACTTCGAGTCGCGCTACCTCGACGGCCTGGTGGGCCCGTTGCCCGAGACGCGGCAGCGGTACACCGACCGCTCGCCGCTCCTGAACGCGGCCCGGGCATCGGGCCCATGCCTCATGTTGCACGGTCTGGAGGACGCGATCGTGGACGTGAGCCAGGCCGAGCGATTCACCGCCGAACTGGACAAGCACGGCAAACAGTGGGCTCTGCTCACCTTCGCCGGCGAGCAGCACGGCTGGCGCAGGGAAGAGACCATCGTGGCGGTGCTGGAGGCCGAGCTGGCCTTCTACGGGCTGATCTTCGACCTGGAGACGCCCGGCGTCCCGCCGCTGACGCTGAAGGGGAGAGCGTGAAGAGCGTCGCCGAGATCTGCTCGGACCTGATCAGGTTCGACACCACCAACCCGGGTTCGGGCGAGCGCCCGGCGGCCGAGTACGTGGCCACGCTGCTGGCCGACGCGGGGCTGGAGCCGGTGGTGTTCGAGTCGGCGCCCCGGCGCACCACCGTCGTGGCCAGGATCGACGGCGACTCCTCCGACGCGCTGCTCGTCCACGGCCACCTGGACGTGGTGCCGGCCGACCCCGCCGAGTGGCGGATGCACCCGTTCTCCGGCGAGATCACCGACGGCTGCGTGTACGGCCGGGGCGCGGTCGACATGAAGGGCTCGTGCGCGATGACGCTCGCGACCGTGCTGGACATGGCGGCGCGCGGCGTGCGGCCGAAGCGCGACCTGGTGCTGGCCTTCCTGGCCGACGAGGAGGCGACCGGCGACCACGGCTCCCGGTACGCGGTGACCGAGCACCGGCACCTGTTCGACGGCGTCACCGAGGCCATCAGCGAGTCGGGCGGCTTCAGCGTCGAGTCCGGCGGGCGGCGCGTCTACCCGATCGCCGTCGGCGAGCGCGGCACCGCCTGGATGAAGGTGACCGCCCACGGCGTGGCGGGGCACGGCTCGCGGCCCGCCGTGGACAACCCCGTCGCCACGCTGGCCCACGCCCTGTCGCGGATCGCCGCGCACCAGTGGCCGGTGCGCCTGACGCCGTCGGTCGCCGCGCTCCTGGAGAGCCTGTCGGAGATCACCGGCCAGGCGATCGACCTGGACCGGCTGGACGCCGAGGCCGCCCGGCTGGGGGCGCTCGGCGAGCTGTTCCACGGCCAGATCCGCAACTCGGCGAACCCGACGATGCTGGAGGCCGGCTACAAGGTGAACGTGGTGCCCTCGACGGCCTCGGCGCACGTGGACGGCCGGTACCTGCCGGGCCTGCAGGAGGAGTTCCTGGCGACGATCGACGAGCTGCTCGGGCCGAAGATCACGCGTGAGTTCGTGAACCTGGAGGAGGCGCCCGCCGCGCCGTACCCGTCGGCGTTCTTCGACGAGCTGGCGGGGGCGCTGGTGGCCGAGGACGCGCAGGCGCGGCCGGTCCCGTACGTGATGAGCGGCGGCACCGACGCCAAGTCCTTCGCCACCATCGGCATCCAGGGGTACGGCTTCGCCCCGCTCATGCTCCGGCCCGGCCTGGACTACTTCGGCATGTTCCACGGCAAGGACGAGCGGGTGCCGGTGGAGGGCCTGGAGTTCGGCACCCGGGTGCTGACCCGCCTGCTCACCTGACCGTCCCGGCCCGGCGACGCCCTCGGGCCGCCGGGCCGGACCAGGAGGTCAGCGCCTCCTCCAGACCGCTCCCGCCCGCCCAGGCCACGTAACCGCCGGGGCGGACGAGCAACGCTCCGCCCCCGGCCCGGGACGTGCCGGCCATGGCCGGGCGCACGCGGTCGCGGTGCCCCGCCGGGACGCCGCAAACTAGTGGAACAAACTATTCCGTTCTGCTAATATGGAGTCATCTCGAAAGGAGCTCCACATGGGCGACATCATCAGCGGCTGGGACGTTCTGGACGCCTCGCACGAGGCGCTGCGCAAGGCCGTCAGCGGCATCCCGGCCGGCGGCTGGGACCTGCCCACCCCCTGCTCCGAGTGGAGCGTCACCAAGGTCTTCAAGCACGCGGTGGGCGACCAGATCGGCTTCGCCGCCACGCTCACGGGCGAGGCCGGCCCGGCGTTCAACCCGTTCGACCCGCCCGCCGAGCCGGGCGCCGACCCGGCGGCCGAGCTGGAGGACGCGCTGACCCGCTCGGCCAGGGCGTGGGCCGCGGTCGACCGCGACGCCGCCGAGGTGGCCACGCCGGTGCCGCCGAACAAGATGTCGCCGTGGGCCGGCTCGACGGCGTGCGCGCTCGACGCGGCCGTGCACGCCTGGGACATCGCCGTGGCCACCGGCCAGCCCTCGCCGCTGACGGCGGAGATGGCCGGCCCGCTGCTGGAGGTCGCCCGGCAGATCGCCGACCCGCTGCGCCCGTGGGGCGCCTACGCCCCGGCGCTCCCGGACGACGCCTCCGGCGACGAGGTCGCCGCCCTGCTGCGCTACCTCGGCCGCGACCCGCACTGGTCGCCGGCCGCCTGAGGCCCGTGTGCGCCCCGCCCGGCAGCGGGGCGCACGGGGCGGATCAGGAGAACTTGGTCTTCGGACGCTCCTCGCGCTCGCCGTCGACGAAGATGTCCAGCTTCTCGTTGTAGAAGGCGATCAGCCCGGCCACGCGCTCGCTCTCGGGCAGCGGCGTGCGGTAGGACCAGGCCAGGTCCTTCTTCCCGTTGACCGACCAGTACTCCGCCGTCCCCTTGTACGGGCAGTGGGTGGCGGTGTCGGTGCGCTCCAGCAGGTCGAGCCGCACGTCGGTCTTGGGCAGGTAGTAGCGGGCCGGCAGGCCGGTCTCGAACAGGATGCGGGCGTTGCGCGAGTCGGCCACGGTGACCCCGTCGACCTCCACCCGGATGTGCCGCGAGCTCGGCAGGATGTCCACCCGCGTGTACGGGTCGCGGGCGTGCACGTAGACCTCCTCGTCCTCCTCGAACCAGGCGTCCATGGCGTCCCAGTCGAAGCGCACGTGGCCGCGGATCTCCTCCAGCGGCGAGTCGTCGTAGACCAGCGCCGCCTCCGGGGCCTGCGCGGCGCCCGAGGTGACGGTGTGGACGGCGGCCTCGCCCCTGCTCGGGGAGTGCCTGGACGCGCCGGTCGGCTTGAGCGCCGCCTGCTCGACGTCCTGGAGGGGGAAGTAGTAGGTGGGATAGAAGGGGCCTTCCCACACCAGCAGGGCCCGGGTCGTGTCGGCGATCGGCCGGCCGCCCAGATAGGTCCGCACGCGCTTGGCCGACCGCTCGACGCGGACCCGGCCCCGGTTCGTGGCATCCATGTCCCCGCCAACCCGTGTGGCGGCGGGGAAATTCCGTCCCTCAGACCCCGAACAGCGCGAGCGTCACCCACGTGGTGAGCGTGCCGGTGACCGCGCCCGCCGCGACCTGCGCCCACGTGTGATGGGCGAGGCGGACCCTGGCCCAGCACACCAGTGCCACCACGGCCGCGCCGGCGATCGCCACCGGCACGGCGGGCAGCACGTGCGCCAGCACCACCACCGTGCCCGCCGAGACGGCGGCGTGGAAGGAGATCTTCCAGCGGGTGGTGATCGGCACGGTGACCGCCAGGGCGACCAGCATCGCGGTCACCGTGGCCACCAGCAGCCGCGGCGCGCCCAGCACGACCAGCAGCGCGAGCGCGACCAGCACGGCGGCCACGGCGGCCAGCAGCGGGCCGGTGCGGCGCGCCCGGTCGACGATGTGGTGGGAGTCCAGCCGCCCCGAGCGCACGCCGAGCGCGATCACCGCCGCCGGCACGCCGCCGCAGAACGCCGAGGCCACCAGCCCCCAGGCCGCGCCGGCCCATCCCTGGGCGAGCAGCCCCACGGCGGGGGGCATGACGATCACCAGCACTTGCGGTGCCAGCAGGTTCGTCACCCGCTTCGCCACCAGGTCGGCCATCATGGCATGAAAGGTTACGCGATCATGGCCGCTGCCCGTTTCAGCGACGCCCCCGGCGGAGCGGCGGGTCAGCCCTTGCCGGCGGCGTTCACGATGCGGGTCGTGGAGCGGTCGGGGATGGCCGCCATCTCCCAGCACTCGGCGCCCAGGATGGCCGCCGCGGTGGCGCGCGCGCCCGCGTGCGGGTCGCCGGCCGTGTGGGCCAGCGCGCCGGGCCGCATCGGCGCGAGCAGGTCGATGTAGTCCTCGGGACCGTGGGCCTCGGGCGGCCCGGCCACCACGAACACGCCGGACACGCAGCGCAGCGCGGCCAGCACCTCGGCCCGCTCCGCCGCCGGGTTGAACGGCCGGCTGGGCCCCTTCCACGCCCGCACGCGCGGGTCGTCCTCCACGCCGACCACCAGGGGCAGCCCGCGGGCGGCCACGGCGCCCAGGTAGCGCACGTGGCCGACGTGCAGGATGTCGAAGACGCCCGTCACGACGGCCGCCCCGGGCCGGTCGTACGGCTCCACCCAGACGGCCTCCAGGCTGCTCACGCGACCTCCTCCGACGGCCGGGCGAGTAGGCTGCTGTGCACGCTTTGCTCCCCCACGGGCCTAGACGACTCGTCGATCGCAGCGTACTCGGTCGCCGCGGCAGGTCGTGCAGGCGACCTTGGAAAGAGCATTCCTACCTTTTCGCGATAATCTCTCGCCCCCTGCCCGCGCGTCTCATGACGTCACCTGATTCGGGGGAGGTCGCCGTGGCGCCGAGGGACTCAGACCATGCCGACGGGGGTGAAGCACCCGGGGGCCGTGACCTCGCGGTCCGGCTTCCGGGGGTTCCGTCCCAGGTCTCGCGGGCCAGGGGGCTCGTGACGGCCGCGCTCGGCCGCGATCACCCGTTCCATGACGACGTGGTGCTGCTCACCAGCGAGCTGGCCACGAACGCGATCCTGCACACCCGGTCCGGGGACGGCGGCTCGTTCACGGTGTCGGTGCTCAGCTCGGACACCACGGTCCGGGTGTGCGTGGCCGACGGCGGCGCGGACGGCCCGCCGTGCGTGTGCCGGACCGCTCCGCAGGCGACCAGCGGCCGGGGGCTGCCGCTGATCGAGGCGCTCAGCCATCGCTGGGGGTTCGTCCGCGAGGGGGGCTCGACGACCGTCTGGTTCGAGCTGACGCAGGCCCGCGTGGCCGCCGGGCAGGAGCCGTGCGTCACAGGTCGAGCCGGCACAACCCTTCGGCCAGCGCCTTCGTGGTGAGCCTGGTGCGGCTGTCGCAGCCCAGCTTGGCGAAGATGTGCTCCAGATGGGTGGTCACCGTCCGGACGCTCAGCACCAGGCAGGCCGCGATCTGCGGGTTGGAGTCGCCGGCCGCGACCCGGGTGAGCACGTCGACCTCGCGGCCGGTCAGGTCGTAGGGCAGCGGGCAGGGCCGTTCGGCGGCGACCGCGCCCTGCAGCGAGCCCTGGTAGCCGACGCCGGCCCGCAGCAGCCGCACCTCGTGCCAGCGGCCGCCGCCGTCGAGCCACAGGCCGCGGCGGCTCAGCTCGCGCGAGTCGATGAACGCGCGGGCGAAGGCCGCCATGGCGGGGTCGTCCCACAGCTCGCGGGAGACCTCGTGGCCGGGCACCGCGCGGCGCTCGCCGAGCCGGTCGAAGGCGACCGCGCGGAAGTCGGGCGGCAGCCCGGCCGGGTCGATCACGCACCGGGTCAGGTCGGTGACGTGCGCGAGCATCGGGCTCACGGCGGCGACCAGGGCGCCCGACAGCAGCGGGAAGGCGTCCTTGGCGGCCAGGTGGAGCAGGCCGGTGTAGCGGCCGCCGTCGGCCAGGAACAGCGGCGCGGTCAGCCCGGCCCGCCAGCCGTAGGGGGCCAGGTGGCGGCGGAAGTACCGTTCGGTGCCCGGCTGCGGCATGGGCACCGGCCGCCGCCCGGCGATGGCCTCGCGGCAGGCGTCGAGCGCGGCGTACTCCTCGGCGGCGTCGCGGTCGATGCGGCGGTGGCCGTCGGAGACGACGCTGTGGTGCCGGCCGGTGGCGGGGTCGAAGGCGACGAACTCGTAGGCGTCGAGCGGGACCACCTCGCGCAGCGCCGCCATCGCCGCGTGCGCGCCGCCGCCGCCCGCGACCTGGTAGCCGACCTCGGCGAACGCCTGCAACTGGCGGACGCTCAAGGTGATCTCAGCCACGTGCTCTTTTATATCATTTGCCATTCCTTGACCGGCTGTTGAAGATTTTCTTCACGGCCGCCGCGGTGCTACGGTGGCAGGCATGCAGCGCGCTTCCGTCACGACGACGCCGGACACGGTCCCGGCGCGCTGATTCCATGCATCCCGGGCGGGCGCCCGGGAGCTGGTCGTTCGCCCTTTCACCGCAAAGGACGATCATGAACGACCACCGCAGGCTCGGCCGCGAGCTGGAGATCTTCGGCACCGACCCGCTGATCGGCTCCGGTCTGCCCTACTGGCTGCCCGCCGGGGCCGCCGTGCGCAAGGCCGTGGAGGACTACGTCCACGAGCTCGAACGCCGCCACGGCTACGTGCACGTCAACTCCCCCGTGCTCGGCAAACGCGAGCTGTACGAACGGTCGGGCCACTGGGCGCACTACGCCGAGGACATGTTCCCGCCCATGAACGTGGGCGGCGAGGAGTTCGTGCTGCGGCCCAGCCTGTGCCCGCACCACGCGCTGATCTACCGCTCGCGCGGGCGCAGCCACCGGGAGCTGCCGCTGCGCGTGGCCGAGCTCGGCGGCATGTACCGCTCGGAGCTGTCGGGCGTGCTCGGCGGCCTGACCCGGGTGCGGGCCATCCAGCTCAACGACGGCCACGTGTTCTGCGCGCCGGAGCAGGCGGCGGCCGAGGTGTCGGCCGCGCTCGACCTGATCGAGGCCGCGCACGCCCAGCTCGGCATCCGGGCGGCCCGCTACCGGCTCTCGCTGCGCGGCGAGGGCGGCAAGTTCGTGGACGACCCCGCGATGTGGGCGCGCTCGGAGGCCGTGCTGCGCGAGGTGCTGCGGGACCGCGGCCGCGCCTACGACGAGGAGCGCGGCGAGGGCGCCTTCTACGGCCCGAAGATCGACATCCAGATCGCCGACCCGGCCGGCCGGGAGAGCACCCTGTCGACCGTCCAGGTGGACCTGTACCAGCCCGAGCGCTTCGACCTGGCCTACGCGGGCGGGCGGCGTCCCGTCATGGTGCACCGCAGCGTGGTCGGCGGCATCGAGCGCCTGGTCGCGCACCTGATCGAGGTGCACGGCGGCGCGTTCCCGGCGTGGCTCTCGCCCGTGCAGGCGGTCGTGCTGCCGCTGTCGGACGCCGAGCTCCCGGCGGCCGAGGACCTGCTGCGGCGGGCCGTCGCCGCCGGGCTGAGGGCCGAGCTGGCGCCCGCGGACCGGGGCAGCCTGGGGGCCAGGATCAGGGCGCACCGGCTGGTGCCGTACCAGCTCGTGGTGGGGCCGCGCGAGGTCGCGGACGGCGTGCCGGCCGTCCGGCTGCGGGACGGCCGCCAGGCGGGCCCGGTGCCGGTCGAGCGGCTGGCCGCCGACTGCCGGCCGCGCTTCTGAGGTCCGTCACCGGCGCTCAGAGCCAGTCCTTCTTCTTGAAGACCGCGTACAGCACCACGGACGCCACCGCCACCAGCACCGACGACACCCAGAAGCCCGAGATGTCCCCGGAGCCGGGGTAGGGCACGTTCTGGCCGTAGAAGCCGGTGATGGCGGTGGGCACCGCGATGATGGCGGCCCAGCTCGTCACCCGCTTCATGATCTCGTTGAGGCGGAAGCCCTGCTGGGCCAGGCGGGTCTCCCGGACGTTGGCGAGCATGTCGCGGATCGCCTCCACCCACTCGGCGACCCGCTGGACGTGGTCGTAGACGTCCTCGTAGTAGGGGGCCATCACCGGGTCGGCGACGATCTCCTGGTCGCGGCGGAGCAGCGTGCCGAGCACCTCCCGCATCGGCATCGAGATCTTGCGGAGCCTGGCGGTGTCCTTGCGCAGCACGTACATGGCGCGCTGGAGCTGCCTGCCGTCGCGGGGCGCGTCGTCGAACAGCGACTCCTCCATGGCCTCGGCCCGCGCGTCGAGGTCCTGGACCAGGTCGGACTGGCTGTCCACGACGTAGTCGAGCAGGCCGTGCAGCAGGAAGGAGACGCCGTGCCCGGCCAGGCGGGAGGTCGCGTCCCAGCGTCTGACCACCTCGTCGATGTCGAAGCAGGCGTTCTCCCGCACGGTCACCAGGGCGTTGGGGGTGACGAAGGCGTTCACCTCGACGGGGACGAGGCGGCCCTCGTCGAGGTGGATGCCGTACACGGTGATGAACAGGTGGTTGTCGTAGACGTCCACCTTGGGGCGCTGGTGGTCGCTGAGGACGTCCTCGACGGCCAGTTCGTGCAGGCCGAGCTCCTCGCCGACCTGGTTGAGCTGCTCGGGGGTGGGCGAGCACAGATCGAACCAGACGGCGGCCTCGGGATCGCCGACGTGGTCGGAGACCTCCTCGACGGGGAAGCCCTCCTTTTCGAGGACGCCGTTCCTGTACAGACGCGTGTGCATCAGGCGAGTTTGGCAAATCGCCGGGCATCGCGCACGGCCGCTCCCCCCGGATCGTTGTTGAAGTAGACGTGGACGTCCCGCCATCCGGCCTGCTCCACCCTCCTCGCCCAGCTCTTCAGCGCCGCCGCGCCGTAGGAGGGCCGGGGGGCGGCCAGGCCCTCGTGCAGGCGCACGTACCCCCAGTCGGCGGTGCGCCACAGCGGCGTCAGCGGCCGGCCGAGCCGGTCGGCCCAGCACAGCGCCGCGCCCCGCGCGAGCAGCACCTCGCGCACCTCGCCGGTGCACCAGGAGTCGTGCCGCGGCTCCACCGCCACCCGCACGCCGGCGGGGAAGCAGCCCAGGCAGCGGTCCAGCAGGGCGGGGTCGGCGCGCAGCGTGGGCGGCAGTTGCAGCAGGACGGGCCCCAGCTTCTCCTTGAGCGCCCCGGCGGCGGCCATCAGCCGGGCGACCGGCTCCTCGGGCTCGGTCAGCCGCCTGATGTGGGTGAGGTAGCGGCTGGCCTTGACCGCCATCACGAACCCGCCGGGAGTGCGCTCGCGCCAGGCGGCGAACGTCTCCGGCGAGGGCAGGCGGTAGAAGGCGTTGTTGCTCTCGACCGTGGGGAACTCGGCCGCGTACGTCTCCAGCCACAGCCGCTGCGGGACCCCCTCGGGGTACAGCACGCCGCGCCAGTCCTTGTACTGCCATCCGGAGGTGCCCACCAGCGTCGCCACACCCGGCTCCTACCCTGCGCCGGGTGCGTTACTGTCGCAGTCCCGGAAGCCTAGGAGGAGCTTTCACGCGATGGGCGCCGATCATTTCCACGGCCACGGCCACGGCCACGGTCACGGCCACTCCCACGGCGTGGCCGCCGCGCCGCCGTCGCGCGGCGCGGTGGTGGCGAGCCTGGCCGTGCTGGTGCCGCTGGCCCTGGCGACGCTGGCCTGCCTGGTGTGGCTCTGGCCCGCGGGGCAGGCGGCGCCGGACGGCCAGGACGGGCGGGAGGGTCCGGCGGTCGAGCGGGTCGAGGGCACGGTCGTCTCTGTCGCGCTCAGGCGCTGCCCGGCCGTCCAGGAGGGCATGCCGGTGCCCGACCCGGCCACCTGCGGCAACGCCACCGTACGGGTCGGCTCGGGGCCCGACCTCGGCCGCGACGTCACGCTGCGGCTGCCGGGCGGGCCGGGCGCCCAGCGGTTCACGGCGGGCGACGACGTGCTGCTGCTGCGGGACGGCGACGGGAAGTACCAGCTCTCCGACCACGACCGGTCCACGACGTTGTGGCTGCTGGGCGGCGCGTTCGCGCTGGCGGTCATCGCGTTCGGGCGGTGGCGCGGGGTGACGGCGCTGGTGGGGCTGGCGGTGACGTTCGGGCTGCTGCTGACGTTCGTCATCCCGGCCGTCCTGGCGGGCGAGCCGCCGATGCTGGTCGCCGTCGTCGGCTCGGCCGCGATCATGCTGACGGTGCTCTACCTCACCCACGGCTTCTCCCTGACCACGTCGATGGCCGTGCTGGGCACTCTGGCCAGCCTCGCGCTCACCGGGCTGCTGTCGTACGCGGCGCTCGGCCTGGCCCGGCTCAACGGCGTCACCGACGACACCGCGCTGACCCTGGGCATGAGCCTGTCGATCGACACCGAGGGGCTGCTGCTGGCCAGCATCATCATCGGGGCGCTCGGCGTGCTCGACGACGTCACCGTCACCCAGGCGGTGACGGTGGGCGAGCTGGCCGCGGCCAACCCCTCCTACGGCTTCGCCCGCCTGTACCGGGCGGCGGGACGCGTCGGACGGGCCCACATCGCCTCGGTGATCAACACCATCATCCTGGCGTACGCGGGGGCGTCGCTGCCGCTGCTGCTGCTGTTCAGCATCGGCGCTCAGCCGCTCGGCGACGTGCTGACCACGCCGGTCGTGACCCAGGAGATCGTCCGCAGCGTCGTGGGCACGCTCGGGCTGATCGCCGCCGTGCCGATCACGACCGCGCTGTCGGCCCTGGTCGCCGCGCGCGGCGCGCGGCCGGTGGAGGCGCTGGAGGACGAGCCGTCCGCCCGGCCCGTGCGGGCCGGCGGGCCGCTCACCAGGCCCGCCCGGCACCGCCGCTGAGCGGGGTCAGCCGACCTCGGCGCTGCCGTCCACCCGCAGCTTGCGGCGGGCGCGCTCGTAGAAGGTGGTGCCGAGGCGGACCACCTTCGCCGCCCCCGGCCAGGCGGTGACCGTGACGGTGTCGCCGGGGCACAGGTGGCCGACCACCCGTCCGTCCACCTCGACGGCGAGCCTGCCGCTCGTGGGCAGCACCTCCAGCGTCACCTCCTCGTCGGCGGGCAGCACGAGCGCCCGGTTGAAGGAGGAGTGGGCGGCGGCGGGCACCACGAGGACGGCCTCCACGCGGGGCGAGACGATCGGGCCGCCGGCCGAGAAGCTGTAGGCGGTGGAGCCGGTGGAGGTGGCCACGATCACCGCGTCGGCGGACAGGCTCACGAACGGGCTGCCCGACGGGGTGACCGACACCGCGGCCAGCCCCTCGCCGGGGATGCGAACCAGCGCGATGTCGTTGAACGCCGTCACCGCGACGCCCGCGACCACGCTCCTGATGGCCATCCGCGGCTCGATCGTGTACTCGTGGCGGTCGATGGCCGACAGCGTGCCGGCCAGCTCGTCCACGTCGATCTCGGCCAGGAAGCCGAGCTTGCCGAGGTTCACGCCCAGGATGGGCGTGGGCCGGCCGGCCAGCAGCCGCATGGTGCGCAGCATCGTGCCGTCGCCGCCGAGCCCCACCAGCAGGTCGGCCCGCTCGACCAGGGCGACCGCGTCGACCGGCACCGCGCTGCAGTCGATGCGCCCGACCTCCTCGGGCAGCCCGAGGACGGTGGCCCCCTTGTCCGCGGCCCAGCGCAGGATGGTGTCGATCGCCTTCTTGGAGTCGCGCTGGGGGTGCAGCACCAGCCCGACCGTCCCGACCATGCCCATGCGACCAGCCTAAACGGTGGCGTTCCCCGACATCCCCGGCGGCCCCGGGCGCCCGGCGGCTCCGCTAACGTCGGAGCCATGCGGCTTCATGTGGGATGCGCGATGTGGACGCACACACCGTGGAACGGACGTTTCCTGCCCCATCCGCTCCCGCCGGGAGAGCGCCTGCGCGCCTACGCCACCTGGTGCGACGCGGTCGAGGGCAACACCACGTTCTACGCCACCCCCGCCCGCGCCACGGTGGAGTCGTGGGCCCGGCAGCTCGACCCCGACTTCCGCTTCGTGGTCAAGCTGCCCAAGACCGTCACCCACCACCACCGGCTGATCGGCGCCGAGCAGGAGCTGCACGCCTTCCTCGACGCCATCGAGCCGCTCGGGCCGCGCGCGCACGCCCTGTGGGTGCAGTTGCCGCCCGCCTTCGGCCCCGCCGACCTCGGCACGCTGGCGGCCTTCCTGCACCGGCTGCCCCGCTCCCACCGCTACGCCGTGGAGGTCCGCCACCGCGCCTTCTTCGACGACGCCCGCCAGGCCGGGCAGCTCGAACGGGTGCTGGCCGCCGCCGGCGCCGAATGGGTGCCCTTCGACACGGTGACGCTGTTCCGCACCCCGCCGACCAGCGACGCCGAGCGCGACGCGTGGACGAAGAAGCCGCGCGTGCCGCGCCGCACCCGCGCGCTCACCGGCCACCCGATCGTCCGCTACCTGGGCCGCGACTCCGTCGAGGCCACGGTGGAGGGCTGGCGGGAGTGGGTGGACACCGTCGCCGGATGGCTGCGCGAGGGCCGCTCCCCCACGGTGTTCGTCCACACGCCCGACAACGCCGACGCGCCGATGCTCGCGCGCCGCTTCCACGACGAGGTGCGCGTCCTGGTGCCGGAGCTGCGCCCGCTGCCCGAGCCGATGCCCGCCGAGCCCCCGACGCTGTTCTGACCGGCCGCCGGGGCCGCGGGCGGGTTCACGTCCCGGCCGGGCGGTCGCGCAGCGTGTAGCGGATCGGCAGGTGCTTGAGCCCGCCCACGAACGTGGTGGCCACCCAGGCGGGCTCGCCGTCGAACTCGACGCTCTCCAGCCGGGGCAGCAGCTCGGCGAACAGCGCCCGGATCTCCATGCGGGCGAGCGCGGCCCCGAGGCAGAAGTGCACGCCCGAGCCGAAGGCCAGGTGCCGGTTGGGGTCGCGGCCGGCGTCGAAGCGGAACGGCTCGGCGAACACCTCCTCGTCCCGGTTGGCCGACGGGTACGACAGCAGCACCGACTCCCCCCGTCTGACCGGCGTGCCGCGTACGGCGGTGTCGGCGGCGGCGGTGCGCATGAACTCCTTCACCGGGCTCACCCACCGGATCATCTCCTCGGCCGCCGACGGCAGCAGCCCGGGATCCCGGCGCAGCCGCCGCAGCTCGCCGGGGTGCCGGATGAGCGCCTCCAGGCCGCCGGCGATGGTGGAGCTGGTGGTGTCGTGCCCGGCGGTGGCGATGATGACGTAGTAGGAGGCGGCGTCGAGGTCGCTCAGCGGGCGGCCGTCCACGCGGGCGTTGGCGATCTCCGAGGCGAGGTCGCCGGTGGGCCTGGCCCGGCGCGCGGCGGTCAGCTCGCGGAAGTACTCCAGCAGGTCGGCCAGCACGGCGGTGTGGTCCTGGGCGGTGCCGCCGCGCCGGTTGTCGCGGTCGTCCTGGCCGAACAGCTCCTGGGTGAGCCGCAGCATGCGCGGGAAGTCGGACTCGGGCAGGCCCAGCAGCGACAGGATGACGTAGAGCGGGTAGTGCACGGCGACCTGCCGGGCGAAGTCGCAGGAGCCGCCGTGGGCGGTCATCCGGTCGACGTAACGCCGGGCCAGGTCGCGGACGCGCACCTCCAGGGCGCGCATGGCCCTCGGCCGGAACCAGTCGGCGGCTATGGCGCGCACGACGCGGTGCTCGGGGTCGTCCATGTGGACGAGCGTCTTCAGGCCGGTGCCGCGGGCCCGCTGCTCGGCCAGGCGGGCGTCGATCTCCGCGCTGCGCAGCACCGGGCGCGGGGCGCTCAGCCACAGGGCGTGGTTCCGCTCGATCTCCAGCAGGTCGGCGTGCCGGGTGACGGCCCAGAAGGGGTTGTAGCCGGGCACCTCCACGCGGTGCACCGGGGACTCGCGGCGCAGCAGCGCCAGGGCCTCGTGCAGCCGGGTCTCGTCGGCGTACGCGGCGGGCGTGGCGAACACGTGCCCGGCCTCCTCCACGGACATGGTCGCGGTCACGGGCGGGCCCTCCTGTCGGATGCGGGGGTGATGCGGCCAGGAGAGCCATTCCCCCGGGGCGTGTGCGCCATTCGGCCCTGCGGCGGCCCCGGGCAGGGCAAGATCGGATGGCAGCGTCCGCGCAGCGTCGCCGCAGCGTCGCCGCAGTGTCCCCGCAGCGTCGCCGCAGTGTCCCCGCAGCGTCGCCGCAGTGTCCCCGCAGCGTCGCCGCAGTGTCCCCGCAGTGTCGCCGCAGTGTCCCCGCAGTCGAGTCGAGCAGTGGAGTGGAGCGCACATGACGGCTACCGCCGAGTCGTTACGGCAGACCTCCGGCGGCGTGACCGCCCGCCTGATGGGCGTCGAGGAGGAGTACCTGGTCGTCGATCCGGTCACCCGCGCCGTGGCCCCCGGGGCGGCGGCCGTCGTCGGGCGCGCCGCGGCCGGGCTGGGCGACCGGGTCTGCACGGAGATCACGCAGTTCCAGGTGGAGGCCAAGACGGCGCCCTGCGCGAGCGGGGCCGAGCTGGAGGCGGAGCTGCGGCGGATGCGCGAGGTCGTGGCCGCCGCCGCACGCGCCGAAGGGCTGGCCGTGGTCGCCTCCGGCACGCCGGTGATCGGCGACGTCGTCCCGCCGCCGATCACCGAGCACCCGCGCTACGGCGTCGGCATCGACAACTACCGCGCCCTGCACGACGAGCAGGCCATCTGCGCCGGTCACGTGCACATCCACGTGCCCGACCGGGAGCAGGCCGTGCTGGTCTGCAACCACGTGCGGCCGTGGCTGCCGGTGCTGCTCGCGCTCATGGCCAACTCGCCCTTCTGGGCCGGCCGCGACACCGGTTACGCGGGCTGGCGGGTCCTGGCCTGGGGCAAGTGGCCGGTGGCCGGGCCGCCGCCGTACTTCGGGTCGCTGGAGCACTTCGAGCGCACGGTCGCGGCGCTGACCGACAGCGGCGCGCTGGTCGACCCCGGGACGCTGTTCTGGGACGTGCGCCCGTCGGCCCGGCTGCCCACGGTGGAGGTGCGGGTGGCCGACGTCCCCGCCGCCACGCGCGAGTCGCTGTTCCTCGCACTGGTGGTGCGGGCGCTGGTCAGCACGTCGCTGGACAGGGTGCGGGACGGCGATCCGGGCCCCGAGGTGCCCGCCGAGCTGCTGCGGGTGGCCTACTGGCGGGCCGCCAGGGACGGGCTGGGCGGGTCCGGCGTCGATCCCTTCACGGGGGCGGCGCGGCCGGTCGCCGAGCTGGTGGCGCGGCTGCTGGAGCACGTCGGGCCCGCGCTGGCCGCGGCCGGCGACCTGGAAGCGGCCGAGCAGGGCTGGCGGCTGCTGCGCGAGCACGGCGGCGGCGCCGAGCGCCAGCGGGCCGCGCACGCCCGGCGCGGGGCGCTCGCCGACGTGGTCGACGACCTCGTGGCCCGCTTCGCCTCCCACGACTGAAGCCGGTGGGTTCCTCCTACGGCTGAAGCCGGTCGGCTCCTCCTATGGCTGAAGCCGGTCGGCTTCTCCTACGGCTGAAGCCGGTCGGCCAGGAAGGCCCGCAGCGGCTCGACGTGGCGTACCGGGTCGCGCCAGCGGGCCTGGAGGTCCTCCAGGAGGTGCCGCTCGGCGACCGGCTCGCCGTGCCGCCAGGCCCGGACGACGGGATGCAGGAAGGCGCACTCGTCGGCCCGCTCGGGCGTGGGGTGGCGCTGGATGGCGAACACGTCGGCGCGGTCGCGCGGCCCCCAGCGCAGGGTCAGCGTGAGGCACAACCCGGCGGCGGCGAAGCGCTCGCGGGCGTAGTCCTCCGGCAGGTCCTCGTAGTGGCGCACGACGCCGTCCGGGCCGAGCACGTACGCGTCGGACAGGTACTCGAACTGGGTCCACAGCGCCGAGCTGTGGTTGACCCGGTCGAGCATCGACCCGGTGAGCACGTCGGCGTCGGCGGGCAGCTCGCGGACCGGCAGCGGCCGGCCCTCGTAGCGTTCGAGCAGCAGGGCGGTCAGGGAGCGCAGGTTGTAGCGGAAGCCGTCGATGAACGCCGAGGAGGCCCGTTTGAAGTCGCGGGCCTGCATGAGGGTGCCGGCGAAGTACAGGCCGTCGACGTCGGCCGACTGGAAGTCGGGGCGGATCGCCGGCATCCGGCCGCCGGGGGTCAGCGCGGGCCGGCAGGAGTCGCCGAACAGTCCGGTGTCCATGGTGAAGCCGGTGCAGCGCAGGACGGCGTCGTAGTCGAGCAGCGCCTGCTCGCCGTCGGCCAGCGTGTAGGTGATCGCGGCCCTGATCCCGCCGTTCTCGCGCCAGAGGCGGTCGACGGTGCACTCCAGGACGCCGTGCAGGGTCTTGAACCAGTAGCTGTCCAGGAAGGCGCCGTACTGGCCGCGGACGTGGCCGGGGTGCTTGCTCGTCCAGGTCAGGCGGACGGGGCTGGGGCTGGCCAGGTGGATGACCGCGGCGTACGGGAGCAGCGCCTGCGCGGTCTCGAACGCCGAGTTGCCCTTGCCGATGACCAGGACGCGCTGGTCGGCGAAGTCCTCGCCGTTGACGGGGACGTCCTCGTAGCCGGTGGCCAGCTCGATGCCCGGGATGTCGGGGATGTGCGGGCCGCCCCACCCGGTGGCGACGATCAGGCAGTCGGCGCGGAGGACCCGGTCACCGGCATGGACGACGAAGCCCGCGCCGTCCTTCTCGACGCGCTGGACGGCCGTCGAGTACCGCACGCGCAGCCCGTGGACGCGCTGGAAGTCGGCGAGGTAGCGGACCAGGTCGTCGGCGTGCGGGAAGTACTCGCGCGAGTAGTTCGGGAACATCAGGTCGGGCTCGTCGTTGAGCAGGGAGTTCCAGTCCCAGCGGAGCTGGATCTCGCGCTCCTTCTCGCCGGTGTGCACCTTGTTCAGCGAGATGAGCCGGCGGTGGCGCGGGAAGCTGCGGAAGAAGCCGCCGGGCGCGTCCTCGCGTTCCAGGGTGACGTAGTCGGCCCCGGCGCGCTGCAGGAAGTAGCTGAGCTGCAGCCCGCCGGGTCCGGCGCCGATGATGACGAACCGGTGGTGTTCCGCGTCCATCAGTCCTGCTGTCCCGCCGCCGGTGGGACGGTCGTGTAGCCGTGCGTGAGGATGCGCTGCGCGGCCAGGTCGTACCCGGCGGGGTCGTCGGGGGCGTGGGTGCCCAGGCCGTCGACGTACCGGTTGAACATGCAGAACGCGGCCGCGATCAGCACGGTGTGGTGCAGTTCCTTGTCGGTTGCCCCCTCCGCCCTGGCCGCGGCCACCAGCTTGTCGGTGACGTCGCGGCCGCTCTGCTGCACCGCGGCGGCGATGGCGAGCAGGGCGCGGAGCTTGGGCGTGACGGGCGCCGTGGCGGGGTCGGCGCGGACCTGGTCCACCAGCGCCATCCCCTCGGGGAGCTGGGCGGCAGCGAACGCGGCGTGCGAGGCCGTGCAGAACCGGCACTCGTTGAGCCCCGACACGTAGGCCGCGATCAGCTCCCGCTCGCCGCGGCTCAGTGTGCTGTCGCCACGCAGGAGGACCTCGGCCAGCGCGTTCATCGGAGCGGCCGTCTCTGGGCTGAACTGGAAAAGTCCGCGGATTCCGGGTTCGTCGGAATCGAGGGCAATATGGGGCACGCAAGCTCCCATCGATGCGGTTTTCTCCTAGTCTGCACACTCTCGCAAATTGCGCAAGATCTCGTTAATTGTGCCTCCTTCTTGTCTCCTGCAACTGACGCGCGTAATGTCACGGACGCCACCTAAACCCCGTTTGTGACTGGCGGTCGTCATGGATGAGCATCCCCACATCACCGTTGCCGGCAACACCTACGACGCCATTGCCAAGGGCGACCTGGAGGACCTTCGCCGGCTGCTCGCCGACGACGTGATCTTCCACGTCCCCGGTCGCGGACCGATGGCCCGCGACTACTCCGGCAAGGAAGCCGTGCTCGGCTACCTGGCCGAGCTGCTGAAGTCCACCACCGGCACGCTGCGCCTGGAGCCGGAGTCCTACCTCGTCGGCGGCGACCAGGTCGCCGCCGTCCTGCGCATCCGCGGTGAGCGCGACGGCCGCTCGCTCGACGACCGCGGCATGCAGTTGTTCCGGATCACCGACGGGAAGATCAGCGAGCGCTGGAGCTTCCCGCTCGACCCCTATTCGGTGGACGAGTTCTTCGGCTGATCAGGCCCCGGCGGACGGGGCCGCTCAGCCGGCCTCGTCCAGCGCCTCGTCGTTCCACACCTTCACGTATCCGCTGGTCAGACGGGCCCTGTCGGCGTAGTGGCCGGGGTCGTCGGTGGCCAGCGTGGCCAGGCCGTCCACGTACCGGTTGTACATGCAGAAGGCCGCCGCGATCAGCACCGTGTCGTGGATCTCCAGGTCCGTGGCGCCCTCGGCCCTGGCCGCGCGCACGTGCTCGTCGGTGACCTCCCGCCCGCCGCGCTGCACCGCCCCGGCGATGCCCAGCAGGGCCTTGAGCTTGCCGGAGAGAGGGGCCGCCGCCGGGTCGGCGCAGGTCTCGTCGACCAGCGTCATGCCCTCCGGCACGCGGACGGCGGCGAAGGCCGCGTGGGTGTGGAAGCAGAACCGGCACCGGTTGAGCGAGGACACGTACGCGGCGATCAGCTCGCGCTCGCCCCGGGTCAGCGGGCTGTCCCCGCACAGCAGCACCTCGGAGAGCAGGGTCAGCGGTTCGGCCGCCTCGGGACGGTAACGGAACAACCCCCGGATTCCGGGCTCGTCGGACACCAGCTGGATATGCGGACGCGTCCCGCCCGCGTGATTAACGAATTCACGCCGCCCGGCGTCGCGCGAGACGGAACGTAATGCTGAATTTCCCATTCGGCCCTCCAACGTCCGTTTGCCTGCCTATGGGATCTAGTGTGCGGGTTCGTCGTGCGCAGATTCCGTCGCGGAACGACCAGGAAGTTGCGCGCCGGTGACCACTTGATGCCAGCGGCGCCGCTGGAACCGTCCGCCCGGAATCGGGTTCGGGTACCGTCCGGCGCGCCGACAGTGCCTCCGACCAGCGATAACGCATTGTGACGATATCCTGGCGAGCAGTAGCTGAGGCGCACAACCGGGGGCGGAGCATGAAGATCGGCATCATCGGCGCGGGGAACATCGGCGGCACGCTCACCCGGCGCCTGACCGAGCTGGGGCACGAGGTGGCGGTGGCCAACTCCCGGGGCCCCCAGACGCTCACCGACCTGGCCGCCGAGACCGGCGCGACCCCCGTCACCGTCGAGGAGGCGCCCCAGGGAGCCGACCTGGTCGTGGTCACGATCCCTCAAGGCAAGGTGCCCGACCTGCCCGACGGCCTGTTCGACGACGTCACCGGCGGCCTGACCGTCGTGGACACCGGCAACTACTATCCCCAGCGCGACGGCCGGATCGACGAGATCGAGGCCGGGATGCCGGAGAGCCGCTGGGTCGAGCAGCAGCTCGGCCATCCGGTGGTGAAGGCGTTCAACAACATCTTCGCCGACCACCTCGGCCACGGCGGCCGCCCGTCCGGCACCCCCGGGCGGATCGCCCTGCCCGTGGCCGCCGACGACGAGCGCGGCAAGAAGATCGTGATGGGCCTGGTGGACGCGCTCGGCTTCGACCCCGTCGACGCCGGCGGCCTGGACGAGTCGTGGCGGCAGCAGCCCGGCAGTCCCGTCTACACCACCGACAAGGACGCCGAGGGCGTCCGGGAGGCCCTGGCCCAGGCCCGCCAGGAACGCACGCCGGAGTGGCGCGCCTGACCCACCGGCGGCGCTCAGGCCGGGTCGGTGCGCAGGAGCAGCATGGCGATGTCGTCGGCGCGGTGCTCGACGGCCGCCGCGGCCGCGATCATGTCCTCGGCCACGTCGGCGAGCGGCTGGTCCGGCGCGGGGGCGAACCCGGCGGCCAGGCCGCCGATGGCCTCGCCGAGGTCCTGTCCGGGAACCTCGATGAGCCCGTCGGTGTAGAGGGCCAGCACCGAGCCGGGCGGCAGGGCGACCTGGGTGGTGGCGTACTCGGTGCCGGGTTCGATGCCGAGCAGCAGCCCGGGGGCGGGCTCCACCACCTGGGCGGGCTCGCCGGGCCGGCGCAGCAGCGCCGGCAGGTGGCCCGCGCTGGCCACGCACGCCGTGTTCCGCCCCAGGTCGACGCTGATGTACAGGCAGCTCGTGAACCGGTCCGGGGCCAGCTCGTTGAGCAGGCGGTTGGTGTGCGCGAGCACCTCGCCGGGGTTGGCGCCCGCGCTCGCGTGGGCGTGGATGGCCGTGCGCACCTGGCCCATCAGCGCGGCGGCGGTGACGTCGTGCCCCTGGACGTCGCCGATGACGGCGGCGGCCACCTTCTCCTCCAGCCGGATCAGGTCGTAGAAGTCGCCGCCGATGTCCATGCCGGGCGTGGCGGGCAGGTAGCGCGCGACCACCTCCAGCCCGGGAACGCCGGGCAGCGTGCGCGGCAGCAGGCTCGCCTGCAGCGACTGCGCGAACTGGTGCTTGACGTCGTAGAGGCGGGCGCGCTCGAACGCCTGGGCGATGAGCCCGCTGAGCGCCGTCAGGCTGGCCCGCTCGTCGGTGGTGAAGCGGTGGGGACGGTCGTAGGCCAGGATGCACATGCCGGCCGTCCGTCCGCCGGCCGTCAGCGGCAGGAACGCCCAGGCCGACATGTCGTCCGACCTGATCGCCTCCGGGTACGTCGCGCGCAGCTCGGCCCAGGTGCCGAAGAAGGCCGGCGCGCCGGCGGCCAGGGGGTGGCCGGGCGACAGGTGCAGCATGGGCTGGCCGTCGTACTCCTCGATCGCCTGCTCGCTGTACCCGCGCGAGGCGGCCACCTGCATGCGCCCGCCCCTGGAGGTGAGGATGGCCAGCGCCTGCACGTGGTAGGCGGGCATCACGTGGTCGGCGACCAGGTTGATCACCTCCTGGGCTGTGACGGCCCGCGCCAGGGTGGTGGCCAGGTGCAGCATCTCGTGCAGCGCGACCAGGCGCGCCGGACGGTCGGCGGCGACGAGCTGGTCCGGCATGACCGGACGCGGGTCGCGGGCCATCGTGCTCGGCGTGACCCGCATGGTCAGACCGGCCAGGCCCGGATAGAGGTGGAAGGCCAGCCACTGGCCGCCCGGGTTGCGGGTGGTGAAGTAGGTGACCTCCTGGCTGACCACCGCGGCGCGGTAACGGTCTTCGTAGGCGGGCTCGCCCAGCCAGGGCAGGGCGTCCCAGGGGCGCTTGCCGGTCAGCTCGCCCGCCTCGGCCTGCAGCAGCTCCTCGGCGGGGGCGGTGACCAGGGTGAGCCGCCCCTCGACGTCGAGCATGCAGTAGCCCTCGGGCAGCCGGTTGAGGCAGGTCAGCAGCAGGTCCTCGCCGCCGGGCGGCTCCCTGGTCAGCACGCGCGGCTGGTGCCCCGGCGGCACCGGCCGGCTCCCCCTCGGGACGATCTCCGCCAGGTCGGCGCAGGTGGCGGTCAGGACGTCGAGCCGGCGCCGGGTGGGACGGCGGCCCGGGGCGGGCGGCCAGAGCAGCATCATGGCCCCCCGCACCTCGCCGTCGCGGTCGACCAGGGGCGCGACGGCCAGCGCGAACCCGTAAGGGAAGGCGAGCGCCACGAGCGGGAACTCGCGGGCCATGGCCTCCCGGTCGGGCACCCACACCAGCCGCCGCTGCCGCACCGCCACCGCGACCGGCGACTGGTCGGTGGATCGGATCAGGACCCAGGAGCGCGAGAAGGGCTCCGGCAGTCCTGATTCGGCCTCCATCATCAGCACGCGCCCGTCCTCGGCCAGGACGAACAGCACGCACACGTGCGCCTGCGTGCTGGTGGCCGCGCCGAGCAGCAGCCTGTCGACGTGCGCGTCGCGCGCCAGGCCGCCGTCGTCGGCCCGCGGGGCCCGCGCCTCGTCGGGGGCCGGGCCGCCGTCCGGCGGGCCGGGGGGTGGTGGCGGCGTTTGGGGGACATCTCCCATGAAATCAGGCTATGCAAGCTCCCTGTACGGGAATATGCACTGTCCGTAATGGATGGGCAAAGTGTTCCAAGGCCCGTTCAGGCGAGCGGCCCGAGGTACGTGCCACCCGAGACGTCGATGGTCTGGCCGGTCACCCACCGGCCAGCGGGACCGGCCAGGAAGCCGACCACGTCCGCGACGTCCTCGGGCTCGCCGAGCCGGCCGAGCGCGGTGATGGACTCCAGCGCGGCCACCACCTCGGGGATCGAGGTGTAGCCCGCGGTCATGTCGGTCCGGACGGCGCCGGGCGCGACCGTGTTCACGGTGATGCCGCGCCGTCCCAGCTCGTTGGCGAGCGTCGGGGCCATCGCCTCCAGCGCCGCCTTGCTGATCGTGTAGCCGATCTGCGTGGTGACGGCGAACCGGCTGGCCGTCGAGCCCATGTTGATGATGCGGCCGCCGTCGTTCAGCAGCGGCAGCGCGCGCTGGATCACGAAGAACGGGGTGGTGACGTTGATCGTCATCACGCGTTCGAACTCGGCGGGGGTCAGGTGCGCGATCGGGACGGTCGAGGCGATGCCGGCGTTGTTGACCAGAATGTCCAGGCCACGCCCGGCCAACCCACCGACCACCCCTTCGAACAGCCGCTCCACCGCCGCCTCTGCGTCCTCTGCGCCGTGCGCGCCCTTCGCGTCCTCTGCGCCCTCTGCGCCGTGCGCGCCCTTCGCGTCCTCTGCGCCCTCTGCGCCGTGCGCGCCCTTCGCGTCCTCTGCGCCCTTGGCGCTGTGCTGGGAGTTCGCGCCGAAGCGGGCCTGCACGGCGAACGCCTGGCCGCCGCGCTCCTCGATCAGGGCGACGGTCTGCTTGGCCGCCTCGTCGTCGCCGCCGTAGTGCACCGCCACCAGCGCGCCTTCGGCGGCCAGCCGCAGCGACACCGCCCGGCCGATCCCCCGAGAACCGCCCGTCACCAGCGCCGTCTTGCCGGTCAGCATGCCCATTGTCCGCTCCCCACGTGTGTGGCTCTCTGCTCCGCGGTCGCGGAGACAGGCCAACAGTGGCGGGGCCGGCTCACCGCGCCCTCACCGGCCGCTCACCAGCCGCTCGGACGGGAAGGCGGATCATTGGCCGGGCGGGCGGATCACCCTGGCTAGCTGGCCGCGGGCGAGGAGTCGCCGCCCTGCCAGGGACGCAGGCGGGTGGCGAGCGGCAGACGCATGCGCAGCCGCAGCCTGCTGCCTCCTTGCGGATGGTCGATGCCGACCTCGTCGCACAGACGATGGATCAGCCACAGGCCGAGGCGCCGCGCCGAGGGCGAGGGGCGGGTGAGCCGGGCGTCGGCCAGATGCTCGGCCCGCAGGCGTCCGGCCGCGTCGCAGACATCGACCGTGAGGACGGCGGCGTCGGTGTAGGCCGTCACTGTGCCGCGACCGCCACCGTGCTCCAGGACGTTCGCGGCGGCCTCGTTCACGGCGAGCACCAGGTGGTCGAGCCGGGCCCCGGACAGCCCCGCGTGACTGGCGTAGACGCGCACCAGATCGCGGGTGAGCGCGAGATTGTTGGTGATGGTGCACCGCAGGTGGAAGGGTGCTTGCATGGCTTGCCCCTACCGGGTACGGGGGTTACGGCGGCGTAAAGCGCTCGATCGAGGGCAGAGAGTAAGGCGACCGAGTAAACGAGCCGAGCCGGGCGCGCCACGGGCGCACCTGTCCAGTTCACCGGCGGCCGAAGCCGTGGTGACCTGGACGATGCCTGGCGGAAAGGGTTGATCGCCCGACATCTGCCTCTCCCTCTGCCCGATGTGCCGACGCTGTATGGACGCGCGGCGCGCCGGGCCCTCTTGTTTTCGGCGATCCGTCAGGGGCGCCCGCACCTTCCCTGGACAGGGAACGTGGCGCGGCTCGGCTCTGCCCTAGACGACCGCATTGGTGTGATTTCAATGACCGACCATACCGGCGACCCCGCCGATGTGCTGCCCATGGTGCACCCGTTCGGCCTGCGCGTACGCGGCGAGATCGACCACCATGGACGGCCCGCGCTGGCCCGAGCGCTGGCGTGGGCGTTACGCATCGGCGAGACCGACGTCCATCTGGACCTGTCCGAGCTTACCTTCATCGACGCCGGCGGGCTGCGGCTGATCATCAGCACGGCCACCGACCTGCCGCCGCCGCGCAGGCTGGTGCTCCAGCACGCCTCGCCGACGGTGCGCGAGCTCCTGGAACTGCTCGGCTGGCGACTGGGCCCGGAGGGCCGGCTGTACCAGGTGATCAACGCCTCCCACCCCCACGACCCCGACCCGACCCCCTCCCCACCATCCTGACCTGACCCCTGGCCCACTCACGGGCCCGCCCCGGGCCCTCGCCCGCACCCCCCGGTGCCCTCGCCCCGGGCCCTCGCCCGCACCCCCCGGTGCCCTCGCCCCGGGCCCTCGCCCGCACCCTCCGGTGCCCTCACCGGCCTCGACCGCCTCCCCGGGCCCCGCTGACTCGCCCACCTCCCCGGGCCTCGGCCCCGCCCTCACTGCCGGGGCCCCTCCCGATCCCGCTGCGGCCTCGACGCCGCGCTCCGGCCCTTCATCCGGCACACATCCGGTCTGGGCGCCTGCCGCGATCCCGCCGCCCCGAAGGGCCGTCCCCTTGCTTCTGGCCTGGAGCCCTCGCCGCGCCCCTGACCCGGCTGCCCGCTACTGGGTCCGGACCCGCGCATGTCGTCGCTGAGCGGCCGTGGCCGCCGCACCTCGCCGTCCGTCCAGGGTCAGGACGGCCAGCCGCGTGGCTTGGCCCAGCTCACGGCCTCGGCCGGACCGTCGTCCGAAGGGAACAGGCGCGACAGACGGGTGATGTCCAGCAGGCGGGCCAGCGGCCCGTGCACCCCGACCAGCCGGACGGTCCCGCCGCGCCGCTCGGCCTGCCGCTGGCCGACGATGAGAGCCCACAGCCCGCACGAGTCGCAGAAGGCCAGGTCGGTGACATCGATCACGACTCTCGGCCGCTCCGCCTCCAGGAGTTTCGCGAGCGTACGGGCCAGCGGCATGCGGGTCACCCGGTCGAGCTCGCCGTCGAGATGCACCACATGGCAGCCCGGCAGACGTTGGACGTTGATCGCTAACTCTGTCATGAGGGGATCCAGAGCTCAGCGCCACCCTTGAAATCCGCATCCGGCACATCGGCGGCGACATCGGACATCGCCCGCCCCTACCCCTAAGCGGCAGCCTTGCTCCTCCACGCGTACCCAGGTAAGCACGATGTGGCTCAGCCGCCACAACCCGCCCCCCTCAGCCTTGCCGCGCGTTGGTCGTACGCCTCCCGGCCCCTTCGCCGCGCCCTCACACAACCCTCGCGGGCTCGATCGGCAGGGGGAGGCGCCCGCCCCGGCCGTTCCCCACGTATAGTGAGTTGGGTGACTGACTCAACGAGGACACGGGCCCGGGGGGCCGACAAGCGGCGCAGGCTGATGGCCGCCGCCGCCCGCGTCCTGCACGAGCAGGGCGTCGAGCGGACGACCATCGCCGACATCGCCGAGGCCGCCGGCGTGCCCGTGGGAAACGTGTACTACTACTTCAAGACCAAGGACGAACTGGTCCTGGCCGCGCTGTCCGAGCACGCCGGGCACCTGGCCGAGCTGACCGCCGAGCTCGACCGGCTCCCCGACCCGCGCGCCCGCCTCAAGGCCATGGTGGACGCCTGGGTGAGCCAGCGGGACCTCGCCGCCCGCTACGGCTGCCCCACCGGCACCCTCGCCGTCGAGCTCGACAAACGGGACGAGGGCGGCCTCGACGTCGAGGCGGGCCGGGTCGTACGGCTGCTCCTGGACTGGTCGGAGCGCCAGTTCCGCGACCTCGGCCTGCCGGACGCCGACGATCTCGCGCTCACCTTCGTCGGGGCGTACCAGGGGATGTCGCTCCTGGCCAACGCCCTCCGCGACCCCGAGATCATGACGCGCCAGGGCACCCGCCTGACCCACTGGCTCGACTCCCTCCCCACCAACCCCCCGAACTGACCTCACTGTCCTCCCCCCACGAAGACCCCCGCCGTCCAGACCACCACCTGGACGGCCCGCCCCCCCTCGGGAAGCTGCACCGCGACACCCCGAGCCGCGCACACCCTCCATCCCCGTTCACCGCCCTCCACCCTGAAGCGATCAACATCGCGCCCCTCCTTGGCTCGCCGCCTGACCGCCGTCACCCGGGTGACCGGGGTCAGGAGCCTGCCGGACGGGCTGGAGCTCTCCGCCGAAGCGCGTGACGTGCCCATTCGTGGATGAGGTTGAGCCGCTTCGCTTCGTCGTCCGCCCGAGGCTTACCCCTCGCCCTCATCCATCCGATGGCGCATGGCCTTCCGCCTGACGTTCGCCCCCATCCGGCCCGTACGGCTCCCCGCCGAAGCCTGTGCCCCTCCGCACGCGAGCCCCCGTGCGGTGGCCTGGCAAAGAGGGAGGCTGGGGCGGCGTGTCGGGGCGGTTAGCAGGGCGCGGGACGCTGATCCTTGCCTAAGGCGGGCAAAGAGGGTGGTCATGGACTTCGCGCGGATCGTGGAGGCGATCGGCCAGGCTGTCGATCTCGCAGGCGTGGCGATCATCGTGCTGGGCGCGCTGACGGCCACCGTGTCCTTCGTGCTGCGGCTACGCGAAAGAGAGACCCCGCACGGCGTCTACCGCGCCTACCGCCAGGGCCTCGGGCGGGCGATCCTGCTCGGGCTGGAGTTCCTGGTGGCCGGGGACATCATCCGCACGGTGGCGGTGGCTCCCACGTTCGTGAGCGTCGGCGTGCTGGCGCTCATCGTGCTCGTCCGGACCTTCCTCAGCTTCTCGCTGGAGGTCGAGCTGGAGAACCGCCTGCCCTGGCAGCCACGACGCAGCCCCGACACCCCCGGCTGACCCCGCCACCCCACCCGAACCCGGCAGATCCCACGGCTCGACATCGCACACGCCTCGAAGGCATCGCCCGATTCGGAGCGACACAAACCGTCCACTCCAAGGCGTCCGGCCGCCCGAGGAGGACAGGATCCCCTTGGGCGACCGGATCGCCGCGGTCATCTGAAGATGCAGGGCCGCCCGTTACGATCCACCCCGCTGGACTCGTTGAGGGTCACCGCCGAACCGCGCGGCACGGTCGCCCCCGCCGCCGGGGTGCTGAACAGCACGGTCCCGCGAACGTCGACGCAGTTGTTGTCGAACGTGACTCCGCTGACCGTCAGGCCCGCCGCGGCGATGGAGTTCCGCGCGCTGCCGTCGTCGAAGCTCTGCACGTTCGGCACGGTGGTGAGGTTGCACTGCACCCGGAACAGCTCCCACGACCGCACCTGGGTCGCGTCGCTGTGCACCACGTCGGTCGTGCGGTTGCCGCCGCCCACGGCGGTCAGGAAGTGGCCGTCGACCGTCTGGATCGCGAAGCCGTCGCCGCCCTGGCGCACCAGCGCGAACTTCTCCCACGCCTGCAGCAGCGTGGCGTTGGAGTGGATGACGTCGGTCTGCAGGCCGCCGCCGTTCACGGCGGTGAGGTAGTTGCCGGTCAGCGTCCTGATGCCGACGTGCACGCCGTCGCCGGCGTCCACGAGGGTGAAGCGTTCCCACGAGCGGGCCACGGTCGCGTCGCTGTGGATCACATCGGTCGTACGGCCGCCGCCGCCCACCGCGGTCAGGTAGTTCCCGGTGTTGAACGTCTGGAACGTACAGGTGGTCGGGGTGGGGAAGGGCAGCGCCGCCCACGCGGGCCCGCTCAGCCCCACCATCCCCGCGGCGGCCAGCGCCAGCCCCGCCACCGTGCCGAACGCGCGTCTCAGGTTCATGCGTCTCTCCCTGCTCCCGGCTCCTCGGTCGGAGCCCTCGTCCTGAGGGCGTTCCAGACCGTGCCGCCCCCGTTCCATCGGCATCGGGGGCGGGGGCGGGGGCGGCGCCGGAGTGGCGAGTGACGCCTACTTCCGGCAGACCCGGGCGTCCCGGATGTCGACCGGCAGGACGGGCTTGCCGTCTACAGGCGGCGTGGGCCCGTCGGGCTCCGGCTGGATGCCGCCGGCGGCGATGCGGTCGAGCGCGGCGAGCCCGGCGGGGTCGACCGTGCCGAAGACCGTGTAGTTGGGCGCCAGGCCCGAGTCACCGTAGACCAGGAAGAACTGGCTGCCGTTGGTGTCGGGCCCGGCGTTGGCCATGGCCAGCACGCCCCGCGCGTACGTCTTGCGCACCCCGGTCGGGTCGCCGGGCCACGGCGGCAGGTCGGTGGGCAGTTCGTCCTTGTACCGGTAGCCGGGCCCGCCCTCGCCGGTGAAGCTGGGGTCGCCGCACTGCAGCACCTTCAGCCGGTCGTACGCGGTGAGCCGGTGGCAGGAGGTGACGTCGTAGAAACGATGACGGATCAGGTGCACGAAACTTTGCACGGTGCACGGCGCCTTGGCCGGGTCGAGGGTGAGCCCGATGTCGCCGTGGTTGGTCCTGAGCACCGCCGAGACCGGACGTGTGGGGGTGTGGCGCGGGTCCGGCGGCAGCGGCACCTTGCGCACGGCCGGGTCGTCGGGGGTCTCGGTGTACGCGCACGGCCCCTTGGTCGTCCTCGGCGGCCGGTCCAGGACCGTCGCGGAGGCCGGCATCGCGGCGGCCGCGACCAGCGCGCCCGTCGTGACTGCGGATAACGCGGCGCGGGCCGCGAGTCGTACCAACGCTCTGCCGGACATCGTGTCCTCCACTGCGTGATGATCGCCGGGCTTCCTGTGGTCTAGTCGATCTGACCCGCCCAGTCAAGACCGCGGCCGCCCGAGGTCGGCGTCCGCTTACGCGACGTCTGCGACAGCCGGAATCCACCCCTGGTCGGCGCACTGGGGCCAGGCCGAGGTCGGCGTAACAGTCGCCCCTCACCACCTCGCCCTTCGTCTGATGGATTTCGCCGTCGTGTGCTGCTCCACAACTGACACTGGTCCTCGGCACCCGTGGTTCGAACCGGACATAAGGGGCCTCTCGGTACCCCTTCGAGGCGGCACGGAACGGGCTGAGGGTTCGTGCAAGGGCGGCTCGCGGAGATCATCCGGGCGGGCCGGGACGCGGCGACCGTGGCCGAGACCCACCGAACGATCTGGGTGGACACGGTCCGCGACGTCGCGGAGGGCTACTCGGCGCTCCTGGTCGGGCATGGAGGGGCGATCGAGTTGGCGTTGGCGGCGTGCTTTCCGGACGCTTCACACGATTCCTGGGGGACGCCGTTCGCGCACTGCGACGGTGCACGCCTCGGCTTCGCCGACGGTCGGTTCGTGAGCATCGAGTTCCACCGGGCGCCGCAGAGCCCCATCCAGCCGAGTTGAGGATCGCCGCCTGCGGCTGGCGTGCTGGCCGAGCAAGTCTCGGGCCTCCCCCTCAACCTCGGGCCTCTCCCTCAACCTCGGGCCTCCCCCTCACCCTCGGGCCTCCCCCTCACGCTCGGGCCTATCGCGCTCGGGCTTCCCGCGCTAGGGCTACTCACGCTCAGGAGCCGGACCGCTCGGGCTGAAGCGTGGGATGAGGACGTTGCCGTTCGTCCGGGTGGCTGCCTGGCGGCGGGTTCGAGGTGGTCAGCATTGGGTGTTCGGCGGTGGCAGGGTCAGGTCGGTGAAGTAGCGGTTCATCAGGTCGCGGGCGCAGGGGTTGAAGCCGTAGAGGGTGTGGCCGGGGCCGTCGTGGTGGATGGTGACGCTGCCGGGGACGGTGGCCAGGGCGCGTTCGACCGCGTCCGATTCGCCCCAGGCGCCTGCGCCCAGGACGGGAGGCACGCCCTTCGGGAGGGGAGCGGGTGGATTGGTCACCGGGACGGGCCAGCCGATGCAGGTGAGGGTGGCCGAGGCCAGCGTGTTGGCGGTGCCGGTGAGAGGAGCGATCCTGCGGAGGCGGGCGTCGGTGGTGGCCAGTTCTTTGAGGGTCGTGTAGCGCGGCCAGTCGAGGCATTCGGTGACGGGGGTGGACTGGTCGGGGTAGCGGACTCCACCGGCTGGGACGAAGTCGGAGGCGTCGCCCTGGCCGGCCGCCTTGCGGATAGCACGTGTCAGGGCGGGCCAGGCGGGGGCTCCTTGACGGGCCATGAAGAGGGCGAGGGACTGCAGGTCGCGGGCCTTGTAGGCCATGTCGGCCGTCGTGGTGGGGATGGGCTTACGGCGGGCTCGTTCCATCAGCTCGCGCCAGAGGCCGGGTATGTCCTGGCAGTCGTGGGTGGCGCACCAGGTGAAGAAGCGCCGCATGGACTGCTCGTTGGACTTCGCCATCTCCTCCAGTTCGCGCTTCCAGTCGGCGGGGCTGTGGTTCCAGGTGCCGTCGAGGACCATCGTGCGGATCTGGCCGGGGAAGAGGCGGGCGTAGTCCTGGCCGTAGAAGCCTGCGTAGGAGGCGCCGTAGTAGTTGAGCTTCGCGCCGCCCAGGGCCTTTCTGATCGCCTCCATGTCTCTGGCCTGGTCGGCCGAGCTCATGTTGGCGAACAGTTGGGGGTCTTCGTGGCGGCATGCCTCGGCGAAGCCGCGGTTGGTGTCGGACAGACGGCCGAAGTCGGCGTCGTCACGCGGGGCTTCCGGGATGGGGATGCGGGTCCAGACGCACGCCAGGCCGGTGCTCAGGCCGCCGAACTGCTTGCCGTAGCCGCGGGTGTCCCAGGTGACGATGTCCATGCGCTCGCGCAGCCGGGCCCACCAGTCGGGGACGGCTGCGGTGGCGGCGATGCCGGGGCCTCCTGGGCCGCCGTAGGCGACCAGGACCGACCCTTCGGCGGCGCCGGTCGCTTTCAGCCGGCCCAGCTTCAGTGTGATCTTGCGGTCGTCGGGCTTGCGCCAGTCGACCGGGACCTGAAGGTCGGCGCACTCCATGCCGATCTTGTCGTTGGGGCAGGGCTGCCAGGTCAGTGAGGACGATCCGGTGGTCGTGGCGGATGGGGTGACCGGGGAGGGACGGGCTGTGCTCTCGCTGCCGGGCCGGGGGCTGGCGCTCGCCGTGGCGGTGGCGGTGGCCAGGGCGGGTGGGCCGGTGGTCGCCAGCAGGGCGGCCAGGATCGTGGCGAGGGGTTTCAGCATGCGGTCATGATTGCGGCGCGGGGGTCCGGAGCGCGTCGGACCAGGGGCTGGTCTTGGAGCCGGGAAGTCCTACCACGGGTTGTCAGACCGTGGTCTGGCCAGAGCCATGCAGGCGCTGTGGCCTGGCCGGTGTCACTGCCGGCCCGTGATCCAGCCGGTGTCATCCACGGCCCGTGCCCCAGCCGGTGCACGCACTTTCTGGAGCCTGTATTACTGCTCGTGCAGGCTGCCTTGTCGCCTCTCCGGTCCGGTCAGGACGCTCGGCGAGGGGCAGGTCGGGTCTTTCTTGGTTGGAGGGGATCGACAGGGGCGCGGGATGGCGTCGTGCGCGTTCGAATGGCCTGGAAGCAGCGCCGCCCAGCAGGAGCGGCGGGTACGGCTGCGCTAGCCTGCCCGGATGCGGCGGATTCTGGTGGCGGGCATCAGCGGGGCGGGCAAGTCGACGCTCGCGCGCGCACTGAGCAGCCGGATCGCCGTCCCCTGTCACGAGATGGACGGCCTGTACTTCGCCGGACCCGGCTGGGCCGTGGACGAGGCGTTCCCGGAGCGGGTCGCCGAGATCGCCGGTACCCCGGCGTGGATCTTCGATTCCCTCGGCTACCCGGAGGTGCGCGACCTGCTGTGGGAACGCGCCGACACCGTCGTCTGGCTGGACTATCCGCGCCGGGTCGTCATGCCGCGGGTCCTGCGGCGTTCGCTGCGCAGGACGGTTCTGCGCGAGCCCGTCTTCAACGGCAACCGGGAGACGGTCGCCGGATGGTTCCAGCGCGACCATCCGGCGTGGTGGGCCTGGTCGCAGCATGCGGCGCGACGGGCGGAGATCCGGCGGCGCACCCGTGATCCGCGTTTCGCTCCCTTGCGCGTGCTCCGCTTCACCAGCCCGTACTCGGCGGCGGTCTGGTTGCGGTCGGTCGGGCCGGCCTGACGGCGGCCCGCCTCCCCCCTCACAGGCATGCGTCACCTCAGGTCCGAAGTGATGGCGGAACGTGGGGTGAACGGACCGGGATCGCAGGATTCTGGACGTCCGGGGTGTTCGGCCTCATGGTGGGCGGAGGTGGCGCGGGAGAGTCGGGGCATGGTTGAGATGTCGTCCGCGCGAAGCGGCTCACGAGGGCACTCCCCCACCGGCCGGGTGCTCATGGCCCTGGCACGTCGCTGGCCCGCGGGGCTGGGCGTGGCCTTCATGGTCTTCAATGTCCTGGGGCTGCAGGACGGGCGGGACGCGGCCCTTGTGGTGTTCCTCGCCGCGCTCATCTACCTCGCCGCGGCGGTGACCGGCAGGCCGGGGGTGGTCTGGCCGTTGTTCGGGACGTCCGTGGTGGCGGTGACGGTGCTGCGGCTGCTCGGGCTGGAGCCGTGGCCGGGGCTGGTCGGGGGTGCGGTGTGCGTCGCCGTCGTCGGCCTGGCGGGCGGGCTGGCGAGGAGGCCGGCGCTGGACGCGGCGCAGGCTCCGGCGATGCTGGTCTTCGGGGCGGTGTCGGTGGCCGCGCTGTCCCTGTCGCCTGTGGTCGGGGGCTGCCTGGTCGCCGCGGCCCTGGTCGGGCACGCCGTTCTGGACGTGGTCCTCTGGCGCAGGAACAAGGTGGTGGCCCGGTCGATGGCCGAGTTCTGCGCCGTACTCGACCTGACGCTCGGGGTGGCGATCGTGGTGCTGACGTTCTCGGCCTAGACGGCGGGGCCCGGCCGGCGTCGAGGGCCGCAGGGGGAAACCCAGCACTACGGGTGGGATTACCTTCATCCGGAGCCGAGAATCCCGAACTGGTGACCTGCGACAGCCACCTCGCACCGGGGCGGCGGCACGAGAAGAGGAACTCGACCATGCCCAAATATCTGATCCAGTCCACGTACACCGCGGACGGTATCCGCGGGGTGCTCCGGGACGGTGGCACCGGACGCCGGCAAGCGGTGGATCGCCTGGTGGAAAGCCTGGGCGGGCGGGTCGAGCAGATGTACTTCGCGTTCGGCGAGACGGACACGTTCGTGGTCGTCGACTTGCCGAGCAACGCGGCGTCGGCGGCGTTGGCGATGGCGGTGTCGGCGTCCGGGGCGGTGCGGACGACCACGGTCGCCCTGCTGACGGCGGAGGAGGTCGACGAAGCCGCGCGGATGGAGGTGGCTTACCGGGCTCCTGGCGCGTGACAGCCAGGCGCAGATGCAGGCCCGTCCCTCGGTTCGCGGGATGTCGGCGAAGGCCGCCGCGCTCCACTCGGTCGGATGCGGCGGTGAGGAGCGGCCCGCCGTTCTCAGCTGTGTGGTGCGCGGCGTGTGCGGCTGACCCGGGACGGTCAGGCGCGCTTGTCCTCCAACGCTGAGACGCGGTCGGCGATCTTCCCCAGCTTCGCCTCGAACGCAGCCCGCGGGTCGTCGACGACGGAGGCGAGCGCCACCATTGCCGTCACGATCACGTCGCACAGCTCGTCGGCGAGGTCCTGGCGGGTGTGGGAGGCGGGCTTGCGCGGGTTCTGGCCGAGCTCCCCGATGCGGGCCTCGACCGCCTCGCCGAACTCCTCCCCGATCTTCATGACGCGCAGCGTGAGCTCGTGCGGGTCCCGGCCGTTGTTACGGTCCAGCCAGGCCGTCAGCTCGCCGATCGTGGACCACAGGTCTGTCGGGGTGGGATCGGGCATCGGGCTCCTCCTCCATGTCGGCGTCTGACGAGTGTGCTCGTACAGGCGGTGGGCGGCCGCCTCACGGACGGCAGCGTTCGATGGACTCAGAGTGTTGTGCTCGGAGCGCCCGGCGCAATGATCGGCGCCGCTGAGGGGCCCGTGGCGGGCGCGGGCATGCGGGTGCCGTGCGTCCGGTGGGCCCGGGGGTCGCCGCCCTCGGGCCCACCGGGTGACGTACGCCGGTGTGGGGAGCGTGCTGCTAGACGTGGGCGAGCAGCACGGCGGGGTTCTCCACGCAGTCGGCGACGAAGCGCAGGAAGCCGCCCGCGGCGCCGCCGTCGCAGACGCGGTGGTCGAAGGTGAGGGACAGCTGGGTGATCTTGCGGGGCACCACCGCGCCGTCGTGCACCCAGGGGCGGTCGATGACGCGGCCCACGCCCAGGAGCGCCGCCTCAGGGTGGTTGATGATGGGGGTGGAGCCGTCCACGCCGAAGACGCCGTAGTTGTTGAGGGTGAACGTGCCTCCCGTCAGCGCGGACGGGGGCAGGCTGCCGGAGCGGGCCAGCGCGGTCAGGCGGGACAGTTCGGCGGCCAGGCCGGCGGTGGTCATGAGGTGGGCGTCGCGGACCACCGGCACGACGAGGCCGCGTTCGGTCTGGGCGGCGAAGCCCAGGTTGATGTGGCCGTGGCGGACGATCTCGGCCCGGTCGGTGTCGACCGAGGAGTTCAGCTCGGGGAAGCGGAGCAGGCCGGCCACGCAGGCTCGGGCCAGGAGTGCCAGCAGGCCGATGCCGAGGTCCGGGCTGGTCCGGCGGAGGGTGTCGCGGATGGCCAGCAGGTCGGTGGCGTCCGCGTCCACCCAGGTGGTGGCGTCGGGGATCTCGGTGCGGCTGCGGGTCAGCTTGTCGGCCACCGTACGGCGCAGGCCGCGCAGGGGGATGCGCTCCGCCACCGGGGTCCCGGGAGCCGCCGGGGCCGCCGTCTTGTCGGCGGACGGGGTGTCAGGGGTCGTGTCGGGGGTGGCGATGGCGTGTTCGACGTCCCGGCGGAGGATGACGCCGTGCGGCCCGGTGGGGAGGACGGCGGCGAGGTCCACGCCGTGCTCGCGCGCCATCCGCCGGACCAGCGGCGAGATCACGCGAGGCGCGCGCTCCGGCTCGGCCGGGGACGGAGAGGCAGGCTCAGGCCCGGACGCACGCTCCAGCGCGGACGTGGACCCCGATGCCGGTCCCCGTGTGGGTGCGGAGGCCGCAGCGGGGGCGGGGGCTGGGGTGGGTGCGGGGGCCGCAGCGGGGGCGGGGGCTGGGGTGGAGGGGGTGGGGTTGGCGGGGCGGGGGCGGCGGCGGCTCTTGTGGGGGGCGCCGGTGGTGCCGTAGCCGATCAGGACGTTGCCCGATCCCGCGCGTTCCTCCTCCCGGTACCGCGCCGCCGCCGGGTCCTCGCGCCCGCTCCCGACCTCGCCGCCGACTGCACGCTCGGCCGCGCCCCCGACCGCGTGCACGGGCTCGTCGCCGACCTCGATGAGGGGTTCGCCCACCGCCACGACCGTGCCCGCCTCCGCGTGCAGCCGCAGGACGGTTCCCGCGTACGGCACCGGCACCTCCACCGCCGCCTTCGCGGTCTCCACCTCCACCACGATCTGGTCGATCTCCACCGTGTCCCCCACGGCCACCTTCCACTCGACGATCTCGGCCTCGGTCAGGCCCTCGCCGAGGTCCGGCAGCCGGAACACCTGCCGCGCGGCGGTCGCCGTCATGACGCCTCCCGGGTGAGGTGCAGCAGGTCGGGCTGGTCGTCGAACTGGAGCCGGTCCACCGCGTCGAGGACGCGGTCGACGTCCGGGAGGTGGGAGTGCTCGAGTATCGGCGGCGGGTACGGGATGTCGAACCCGGTGACGCGCAGCACCGGCGCGGCCAGCGAGTGGAAGCACCGCTCCTGCACGCGGGCGGCGATCTCCGCCCCCACCCCGGCGAACCCCTGGGCCTCCTGGATCACCACGCAGCGCCCGGTCCTGCGCACCGAGGCCACCACGGTCTCGTCGTCGAACGGGACGATCGTCCGCAGGTCGACCACCTCCAGCGAGAGGCCGTCCTGGGCCGCGGCCTCGGCGGCCTGGAGCGCCACGGGCACGCTGGGCCCGTAGGCGACCAGCGTCGCGTCGCGGCCCTCGCGGCGGACGGCCGCCCGGCCGAACCCGGCGGCGCGGCGGTCCGCGACGGAGGTCTCCTCCTTGGACCAGTACAGCCGCTTGGGCTCCATGAAGATCACCGGGTCGGGGTCGGCGATGGCGTCGCGCAGCAGCCAGTAGGCGTCGTCGGCCGTCGCGGGCGTCACGACCTTGAGCCCCGGGGTGTGGGCGTAGTACGCCTCGCTGGAGTCGCAGTGGTGCTCGACGCCGCCGATGCCGCCCGCGTACGGGATCCGGATCACCAGCGGCAGGGACAGCCGCCCGCGGGTGCGGTTGCGCAGTTTGGCCACGTGCGAGGCGATCTGCTCGAAGGCCGGGTAGGCGAAGGCGTCGAACTGCATCTCGATCACCGGGCGGAAGCCGCCCATGGCCAGGCCCACGGCCAGGCCCACGATCCCGGCCTCGGCCAGCGGCGTGTCGAAGCAGCGCTCCTCGCCGAACTCCTTGGTGAGCCCGTCGGTGACGCGGAAGACGCCGCCGAGCGGGCCGACGTCCTCGCCGAAGACGAGGACGCGCTCGTCCTCGCGCAGGGCGTCCCGCAGGGCGGCGTTCAACGCCTGGGCCATGGTCATCGTCGCGGTCATGTCAGTCCTCCCGCGCGGTCAGCTCGGACGCCAGCAGGGCCCGCTGCTCGTGCAGCTGGGGCGTCGGCTCGGCGAAGACGTGGTCGAACAGCTCGAAGGGGTCGGCCTCGGGGTCGGCGTTCATCGCCTCGCGCAGGCGCGCGGCGTACTCCTCGGCGGCCTGGTGCGCGGCGGCGACGTCCTCGGTGCCGAGCAGGCCGCGCCCGCGCAGGTACGTCTCCAGCCGGGCCAGCGGGTCGGCCGACTCCCACTGCTCGACCTCCTGGCTCTCGCGGTAGCGGGTGGGGTCGTCGGCATTGGTGTGGGGATCCATGCGGTAGGTGTGCGCCTCGACGAGGAACGGGCCGCCGCCGGTCCTGGCGTGCGTCACGGCGGCGCTCAGGACGGACAGCACGGCGACGAGGTCGTTGCCGTCCACCTGCTCGGAGGGGATGCCGTAGCCGATGCCCTTGTAGGCAAGCGCCGGGGCCGCGCTCTGCTTGGCCAGCGGCACGGAGATGGCGTACTTGTTGTTCTGGACGAGGAACACGACGGGGGCGCGCAGCACCGCGGCGTAGTTGAGCGCCTCGTGGAAGTCGCCCTCGCTGGTGCCGCCGTCGCCGATGAAGGCCATGACGACGCCGTCCTCGCCCTTGCGGCGCATGGCCTCGGCCATGCCGACGGCGTGGATCGTCTGGGTGGCCAGCGGCGTGCACTGGGGGGCGACGCGCGTGGCGGCGGGGTCGTAACCGCAGTGCCAGCCGCCGCGCAGCAGCGTGAGCACCTCGACCGGGTCGAGGCCGCGGGAGACGAGCGCGACCGAGTCGCGGTAGGTGGGGAACAGCCAGTCGTCCTCGCGCAGCGCGAGCACGCCGGCGATCTGGCAGGCCTCCTGGCCGCGGCTGGAGGGGTAGACGGCCAGCCGGCCCTGCTTGGTCAGGGCGGTCGCCTGGCGGTCGAAGCGGCGGCCCAGGACCATCCGCCGGTACGCCTCCACCAGGTGCTCCCCGGCGGGCTCGGCGTACCCGGCGGGCGGCTCGACGGCGGTGCCGTCCTCGGCGACGAAGCGCACCGGCTCTGGTGAGGGCAGCAGGCCGTCGACCGTCTGGGGACTCCTCCTCACGGACATGGCGACGCTCACTTTCTCTGGACGTTTGTGAGGGAAAGCGTCCGCTTCCGGGGCCATACGTTCAAGACATCAGGCATGATGAGCGACAAACGGCTTTAAATGGGATTAGTGGAGGGCCAATTGTCAGCCAACGAGGGCGTCGAGGGCGGCTGGCCGGGACGTTCGGCCGCAAACCTGGACGGAGTGGACCGGGCGATCATCGCCGAGCTGCTGCGCGACGGCCGCATGTCGATGCGCACGCTGGCCGAGCGCGTGCACGTCTCGCGCGCCAACGTCTACGCCCGGCTCACCCGGCTGATGGACGACGGCGTGATCACCGGCTTCACCGCCGAGCTGGCGCCGCACCGGGCGGGCCTGGGCACCAGCGCGTACGTGTCGGTGACGATCGAGCAGAACTCCTGGCGCCAGGTCACGGCACGGCTGCGCGAGACGCCGTACGTGGAGCACTTCGCCATGGTCGGCGGCGACTACGACGTCCTGGTGCTGGTCAGGACGCCGGACAACGCCGCGCTGCGGCACGTCGTGCTGGAACGCATCCAGGACATCCCGGGGGTGCGGGCCACCCGGACCTGGCTGGTGTTCGAGGAGGCCCGCGGCCGGGGCGCGGAATGGGGCGCCCACGAGACGTGAGCCCCCACCCCGAGCCTCACCCCGAGCCCTCGTTCAGCGCCCCCGGTCAGCGCTCTCGGTCAGCGCCCTTCGAAGGTCGGCCTGCGCTTGGCGAGGAACGCCTCCACCGCGCCCGCGTGGTCGGCGGTCAGGCCGAGGCGGGCCTGCGCGCGGGCCTCCTCGGCGAGCACCGCCCCGAGGCCCTGCTCCCACCCCTGCGCGATGAGCCGCTTGGACTCGGCGTAGGCCGCCGTCGGCCCGGCCGCCAGCCGGGCGGCGAGCTCGCGTCCCGCCATGCACACCTCGGCCCCCGGCACCACCCGCCCCGACACGCCCCACGCGACCGCCTGCGCGGCCCCGAACGGCTCGCCGAGCAGCACCAGCTCCTTGGCCCTGGACTCGCCGACCGCCCGCGTCAGCGTCGCGGAGAGGCCGGAGTCGCAGGTGAGCCCGATCCCCGTGAACGCCGTGGCCAGCTTGGCGTCCTCGGCCAGGACCCGCAGGTCGCAGGCGAGCGCGAGGGCCAGCCCCGCGCCGACGCAGGCGCCGTTGACGGCTGCGACGACCGGCTTCGGCATCGTGGCCAGCAGCCGGACGACCGGCGCGTAGTCCGCCTCGACGGTGTCGAAGGCGTGGCCGGGGTCGGCGCGCAGGGCCTCGGCGTGCTCGGCGAGGTCCTGGCCGACGCAGAACGCGCGGCCGGCGCCGGTCAGCAGCACGGCCCTGACCGAGTCGTCGGCGGCGACCTCCTCCAGCGCCCGGCGCAGCGCCTGCTTGAGCCCGTCGTCCAGCGCGTTGCGGTGGTCGGGACGGTTGAGCGTCACGACGGCCACGGCGCCCTCGCGTTCGAGCAGGACCGGGGTGTCGTCCACGTCAGCCCTCCGGCCAGGTCTTGGCCACCAGGGTCAGCACGTCGTACGTGGCGACCGGGACGCCGTCCTGGTTGGTCACGGTGGCGTCCCAGCGCACCTCGCCGTAGTCGGCGCCGCTGCGCGGCGTGATCTGCTTGACGGTCAGCGCGACGGCGATGGCGTCGCCGGCCTTGACCGGGGTGAGGAAGCGCAGCCCGTCGACGCCGAAGTTGGCCAGCACCGGGCCGGGCGCCGGGTCCACGAACAGCCCGGCGGCCAGGGACACCACCAGGTAGCCGTGCGCGACGATGCCGCCGAACAGCGGGTTGCGGGCGGCGGCCGCGGGGTCGGTGTGGGCGTAGAAGGTGTCGCCGGTGAACTCGGCGAAGTGCTCGATGTCGGCGAGCGAGACCGTGCGCGGCGCGGAGGCGATCGTGTCGCCCACCCGCAGCTCGGCCAGCGACTTGCGGAAGGGGTGGACGCCGGACTCGGCGCGGGCCGAGCCGGTCGTCCAGCGGCCGGTGATCGCGGTGAGCTGGTCCGGCGAGCCCTGGACGGCGGTGCGCTGCATGTGGTGCAGGACGCCGCGCACGCCGCCCAGCTCCTCGCCGCCGCCGGCCCGCCCGGGGCCGCCGTGGACGAGGACCGGCAGCGGCGAGCCGTGCCCGGTGGACTCCTTGGCGTCGTCGCGGTCGAGGACCAGGACCCGGCCGTGCCAGGGTGCGAGGCCGAGCACGACGGACCGCGCGACCTGCGGGTCGTGGGTGGCGACGGAGGCGACCAGGCTGCCCTTGCCGCGCGCGGCCAGGGCGACCGCCTCCTCGACGCCGTCGTAGGCGAGCACGGTCGCGACCGGCCCGAACGGCTCCACGTCGTGCGGCTCGGCGGCGCCGGGGCGGGCGCGCAGCAGCAGCGGGGTCATGAACGCGCCGCGCTCGGGGTCGCCCTCCAGCAGGGACGCGCCGCGCGGGTCGCCGTGGACGACCTCCGCCCCGGCCCGCAGCGCCTCGACCGCCTTGCGCACCTCCTCGCGCTGGGCCAGGCTGGCCAGCGGGCCCATGCGCACCTCGGGGTTGCGCGGGTCGCCGACGGTGATCGAGGACAGGCGCGCGGCCAGCGCCTCGGTCACCTGGTCCGCCAGGTTCGCCGGCACGAGCACGCGGCGGATGGCCGTGCACTTCTGGCCCGCCTTGACCGTCATCTCGGTGACGACGCCCTTGACGAACAGGTCGAACTCCGGATCGTCCGGGTGCACGTCGGGGCCGAGGATCGAGCAGTTGAGCGAGTCGGCCTCGACGCCGAGGACGACGCCGCCGTCGAGCACGTTCGGGTGGCGGCGCAGGATGCCCGCGGTGTGGGCCGAGCCGGTGAAGGCGACGGAGTCCTGGACGGTCAGCTCGTCGAGCAGCCCGGCAGGGCTGCCGGCCAGGAGCTGGAGCGTCCCCTCCGGCAGGATGCCGGACTCGATGATCTGCCGGACGGCCAGCTCGGTGAGGTAGGCGGTCTGGGCGGCGGGCTTGACGATCGAGGGGAGCCCGGCGAGGAAGGCCGGGGCCAGCTTCTCCAGCATGCCCCAGACGGGGAAGTTGAAGGCGTTGATCTGCACCGCGACGCCCGGCCGCGAGGTGTAGAGGTGCTGGCCGGCGAAGGTGCCGCCCTTGCCCAGGCGCTCCAGGCCGCCGTCGAGGAAGACGGTGTCGTTGGGCAGCTCGCGCACGCCCTTGCTCGCGTAGCTGAACAGGGTGCCGATGCCGCCGTCGACGTCGACCATGGTGTCGCGGGAGGTGGCGCCGGTGCGCGTGGACAGGGCGTACAGGGCGTCCTTGCGCTCGATCAGGTGCTTGGCCAGCGCCTTGAGCAGGGCGGCCCGCTCGTGGAAGGTCAGGGCCCGCAGCGCCGGGCCGCCGGTGTCCCTGGCGTGCCTGACCATGGCGGCGACGTCCAGCCCCCGGCTGGAGATCCGCGCGACCTCCTCGCCCGTCGCGGCGTCGAGCAAGGGTTCCCCGTCGTCCGACGCGCGGAACCATCGTCCGGCGGCGTAGCTCTCCAGCAGCGCGCTCACGCTGTCTCCTCTCTTGCGCGGAAGCCCCGACTCATGCAACCGTATTACTGACCGAGCGATAAGTAAATAAGACCGACGTCTCGGAGGGACGATGACCACCACGCCGGCGGAGCCGGACCTGGAGGAGCGGCTGCAGTCCGCCTTCGACGCGACCATCGCGGGTCACGACCGGATCGAGCCCCGCGACTGGATGCCGGAGGCGTACCGCAGGACGCTCGTCCGCCAGATCGCCCAGCACGCGCACTCCGAGATCATCGGCATGCAGCCGGAGGGCGAGTGGATCGGGCGTGCCCCGTCGCTGCGCCGCAAGGCGATCCTGCTGGCCAAGGTGCAGGACGAAGCCGGGCACGGCCTCTATTTGTACTCCGCGTGCGAGACGTTGGGCGTCTCCCGCGCCGAGCTGACCGAACTCCTTCTGACGGGGAAGCAGAAATACTCCTCGATCTTCAACTACCCGACGCTGTCCTACGCCGACGTCGGCACCATCGGCTGGCTCGTGGACGGCGCCGCGATCTGCAACCAGGTGCCGCTGTGCCGCACCTCCTACGGCCCGTACGGCCGGGCCATGATCCGCATCTGCAAGGAGGAGTCCTTCCACCAGCGGCAGGGCTACGAGCTGCTGATGACGATGATGCGCGGCACCGAGGCCCAGCGGGAGATGGTCCAGGACTCGGTCAACCGGTTCTGGTGGCCCTCCCTCATGATGTTCGGCCCGCCCGACGACCGCTCACCCAACAGCGAACGCTCGATGGCCTGGGGCATCAAGCGCAACTCCAACGACGAGCTGCGCCAGAAGTTCGTCGACATGACGGTCCCGCAGGCCAAGGCGCTCGGCGTCACGCTGCCCGACCCCGACCTGCGCTGGAACGAGGAGCGCGGGCACCACGACTTCGGGCAGCCGGACTGGTCGGAGCTGGCCGCGGTGATCCGCGGCGACGGGCCGTGCAACGCCCAGCGGATGCGCCACCGCCGCGCCGCCCACGAGGACGGCGCCTGGGTGCGCGAGGCCGCGTCGGCGTTCGCCAGCCGCACGGCGGCCGGGGCGGGCGCCCGATGAGCGCCGACCGGCGGGAATGGCCGCTGTACGAGGTGTTCGTCCGGGTCAAGCGCGGCCTCAACCACGTGCACGTCGGGTCGCTGCACGCCCCCGACGACGCGATGGCCCTGCGGCACGCCCGCGACGTCTACACCCGGCGCAACGAGGGCGTGAGCATCTGGGTCGTGCGCTCCGACGCCATCACGGCCTCCAGCCCGGACGAGAAGGACCCGCTGTTCGCGCCGAGCGGCGACAAGGTCTACCGGCACCCGACGTTCTACGACATCCCGGGCGACGTCCCGCACATGTGAGAGGAGGTCCGGCGTGAGCGATGACCACGAGAGCATCTTCGACGGCCTGACCGGCGGGGACTCCGCGCAGTGGGCGTTCGGCACGGACTTCGAGGACCCGCTGGCGGGCGTGGACACCACCGTGCCCGACGGGGTCGGCCATGCCGAGCTGGCCGCGTACTGCCTCATGCTCGGCGACGACGCGCTCGTCCTGTCGCAGCGGCTCACCGAGTGGTGCAGCCGCGCCCCCGACCTGGAGGAGGACATCGCGCTCGCCAACGTGGCGCTCGACCTGCTCGGGCAGGCGCGGCTGCTGCTGGCGCGGGCGGCCGCGGCCGACCCCGGCGTGGTGCCCGCGCTGCCCGAGAGCTCGCCGGTGCCGCCGGAGGACGCGCTGGCGTTCTTCCGCGACGCCGGGCAGTTCAGGAACGTGTGGCTGGCCGAGGTCGCGAACGGCGACTTCGCGCACGTCGTCGTGCGCCTGCTGCTGTTCTCGACGGCCCGGCTGGCGCTGCTGGAGCGGCTGTCGGCGAGCGCGGACACGGTGCTGGCCGCTGTGGCGGCCAAGGGCGTCAAGGAGGTCGCCTACCACCGGGACTGGGCCGGGCGCTGGTTCCTCACCCTGGCCCAGGGCACCGAGGAGTCGCGCCGCCGGCTCGACGCCGCGCTCGCCGAGCTGTGGCCGCTGCTGGCCGAGCTGGTCACCGCGCATCCCGTCGAGTCGGCGCTCGCCCGCTCGGGCGTCGCCGTCGAGGCCGCCGCGCTGCGCGCCGACGTGGACGCCGTGCTCGGCCAGGTGCTGACGGTGAGCGACGTCCCCCGCCCGGCCCTGGAGGAGCGGCCGGACGAGGACAGGCCGGGCAGCGGCCGGGACGGCGTGCACACCCCGGCGCTGGCCGGCCTGCTCGCCGACATGCAGTCCGTCGCCCGCGCCTACCCGGCAGGCCGCTGGTGACCGCCGCCGGGCACACCGGCCCCCCGCCCGGGGACGCCCGCGAGCGCGCCGCCCGGGTCGCCGAGCGGGTGCGGGACCCGGAGATGCCGATGCTCACCCTGGCCGACCTCGGCGTGCTGCGCGGCGTCGATCTGCGGCCGGGCCCGGACGGCGAGGTCGTGGTCGCCTCGATCACCCCGACCTACACTGGCTGCCCGGCCATGGCGACCATGCGCGACGACCTCGTCCACGGGCTGCGGGAGGCGGGTTTCCCGCGGGTCGAGGTGCGGGTCGTGCTCGATCCGCCGTGGTCGAGCGACTGGATCTCCGAGCGCGGCCGGGCCGCGCTGCGGGAGGCCGGGCTGTCGGCGCCCGGACCGGCCCGGCGGACGTCCGGGCCGGTGCCGCTGACGCTCGGCCCGGCCAGGCCCGCCCCGGCCTGCCCGCGCTGCGGCTCCCGGGCCACCCGGCTGACCTCCGAGTTCGGCGCCACCGCCTGCAAGGCCCTCTACGCCTGCGCCGACTGCCTGGAACCGTTCGAGCATGTCAAGGAGATATGAGATGACCACGCTCGCGCCCGCGCCGGCCCGGGCGCACGCCGCCTTCCACGAGCTGACGGTGGCGGCGGTCGACCACCTGTGCGAGGACGCCGCCGCGATCACCTTCGCCGTGCCCGGCGAGCTGCGCGAGGCGTACGCCTTCCGCGCGGGCCAGTCGCTCACCCTGCGCCGCTTCGTGGACGGGCGGGAGGAGCGGCGGTCGTACTCGATCTGCGCCCCGGCCGGGGACGCGCCGCGCATCGGCGTCCGGGAGATCCCGGACGGGCTGTTCTCCTCCTGGCTGGTCCGCGACGTGCGGCCGGGGACGCGGATCGAGGTGCAGACCCCCACCGGCTCCTGGCAGGCCGACCCCGGCGCGGGCGAGCGGCACCTGTGCGTGGCCGCCGGGTCGGGCATCACCCCCATGATGTCGGTCGCCTCGACGGTGCTCACCCATCCCGGCGCGCGGGTGTCGCTGCTGTACGGCAACCGCAGCAGCCGCACCGTGATGTTCGCCGAGGAGCTCGGCGACCTGAAGAACCGGTACGGCCCCCGCTTCCAGCTCGTCCACGTGCTCTCCCGGGAGCCGCGCGACGTCGAGCTGTTCTCCGGCCGGCTGGACGGCGACCGGCTGCGGCGGCTGTTCACCGAGCTGGTGCCGATCGAGACGTTCGACCACGTCTGGCTGTGCGGGCCGCTGCGCATGGTCGAGGACGCCCGCCAGGTTCTGGCCGAGCTCGGCGTCCCGGCCGCGAAGGTGCACGTCGAGCTCTTCTACGTCGACGCTCCCCCGCCGGTGCCGAGGCGGCCCGAGGGCGTGCCGGCGGGCGCGACGACCGTGCTGACGACGGTGCTCGACGGAAGGCGCACGACCGCCACCGTCTCGCGCGAGTCCACCCTGCTCGACGGCGCCCAGCAGACCCGCTCGGACCTGCCGTTCGCCTGCAAGGGCGGCGTCTGCGGCACCTGCCGGGCGGTGGTCCGCGAGGGCGCGGCGGACATGCGCCGCAACTACGCGCTCGAACCGGCCGAGGTGGAGGCCGGTTTCGTGCTCACCTGTCAGACGTTCCCGGCCGGCGACCGTGTCACCGTGGACTACGACGCCTGACCCCGACGCAGAGGAGTTATCCGTGACGAAAGCCCGCGCTCCCCAGGCAGCTCCCCGGGCGGAGCGCCCATGACCCTCATCGTCGAGGAGGGCGCCGACCGGGTGGTGTGGCGGCTCAACCGGCCGCAGGTGCGCAACGCCATCGACCGGGAGCTGGTCGCCGCGCTGCACGAGGCGTGCGCCGCCGTCGAGGACGAGCCGCGCGTCGTGCTGCTCACCGGCGAGGGCACGACCTTCGCCGCCGGGGCGGACATCGCCCAGCTCCGCGACCGGGACCGGGGCGACGCGCTGCGGGGCATCAACTCCAGGATCTTCGACCGCATCCACCGGCTGCCGATGCCGACCATCGCCCTCGTGGACGGTTACGCCCTGGGCGGCGGGGCCGAGCTGGCCTACGCCTGCGACTTCCGGATCGGCACGCCGCGCACCCGGATCGGCAACCCGGAGACCGACCTCGGCATCCTGGCCGCCGCCGGGGCCGCCTGGCGGCTGGCCGAGCTGGTCGGGGAGCCGCTGGCCAAGGAGATCCTGCTGGCCGGCCGGGTGCTGACGGCCGAGGAGGCGCGGGCGGTGCACCTGCTCAACGACGTCGTGGAGCCGCAGGACCTGCTCGCCGCCGGTCACCGGCTCGCCGACCGCATCGCGGCGCGGGCGCCGCTGGCCACCCGGCTGACCAAGGCCGTCTTCCACGCCCCGCGCGCCGCGCACCCGTTCGTGGACGACCTGGCCCAGGCCGTCCTGTTCGAGACCGAGGAGAAGCACGCGCGCATGACGGCGTTCCTCGACCGGCGGAAGGAGCCGCGCTCATGACCTACCCGCTGACGTTGCCGCACGTCGTCGGCGTATTCGGCGGCGGGCGGATGGGGTCGGGCATCGCGCACGCCTTCCTCGCCGCCGGCAGCCGGGTCGTCGTCGTGGAGAGCGACCCGCCGGCCGCCGCCCAGGCCCTGGAACGGGTGACCGGCAGCCTGGCCAAGGCCGAGGAGAAGGGCAGGCTGGGCAGCCCGCTCAAGGACGTCCTGGCCCGGCTGCGCACGACGGCCGACCCGGCCGAGCTGGCCCCGTGCGAGCTGGTCGTGGAGGCGGTGCCGGAGGACGCGGCGCTCAAGGCCCGGGTGTTCGCCCTGGTCGAGCGGCAGGCGCCGGGCGCGGTGCTGGCCACGAACACCAGCAGCCTGTCGATCGGCGGGCTCGCGGCCGGCCTGGCCGCGCCGGAGCGCTTCATCGGGCTGCACTTCTTCAACCCCGTCCCGGTCAGCGACCTCATCGAGGTCGTCGTCGGCCCGCGGACGGACCCCGAGCTGGTCGAGCGGGCCCAGGAGTGGACGCGGGCGCTCGGCAGGACGCCGGTCACGGTGGCCGACTCGCCGGGCTTCGCCAGCAGCCGGCTCGGCGTCTGCCTGGCCCTGGAGGCGATGCGGATGCTGGAGGAGGGCGTGGCGAGCGCGGCCGACATCGACACGGCCATGACCCTCGGCTACCGCCACCCGACGGGCCCGCTGCGCACCACCGACGTGGTGGGCCTGGACGTGCGGCTCGCGATCGCCGAGCACCTGGCCCGCGAGCTCGGCCCCCGGTTCGAGCCGCCGCGGATCCTGCGCGACCTGGTGGCCGCCGGGCATCTCGGCCGCAAGACGGGCCAGGGCTTCTACACCTGGTGAGCCCCCGGCGCGTGCCGGGCCAGGCCGTCGAAGGCGATCGCGGTGACGGCGTCGGCGACCATCGCCCGGTCGTAGGCGCCGTCCGGGCGGTACCACTCCACCAGCGAGTTGACCATGCCGAACAGCAGCCGGCTGACCAGCGCGGGCGGCACGTCGTCGCGCAGCGCGCCCTCGGCGACGGCGTCGGCGACCAGCGCGGCGAGGCGGTCGTCGAGCCAGCGGCGGCGTTCGAGGGCGGCCAGCTCGACCGGGCTGTTGCCGCGCACCCGCAGCAGGAGCGTGACGCTCGGCTGGTGGGCGACCAGCACCTCGACGCTGCGCCGCACGACCTCGCGCAGGCGTTCGTAGGCCGTGCGGCCGGCGGCGTCGCGGGTGGCGGCGGTCACGGCGGCCGTGAGCTCGTCGAGGGCGTCGTCGAGGGCCTGGCCGAGCAGTTGCTCCTTGCCCGTGACGTGGTGGTAGATGGCCGGCTTGGTCAGGCCGAGCTCCTTGGCCAGGTCTCCCATGCTGGTGGCGTCGTAACCCCTGCGGTTGAACAGCGCCACCGCGGCGCGCAGGATCGCGGCCTGGTCGTAGCCGGGTCGGCCGCGCCCGCGGCGCGGGGCGGGCCCGGCGGGCTCGGTCGTCGTCACGAAAGCCAGCATCTCACGGCAGATCAGACCTCTTCCCCGAGGCGGTCACACCCCCGGGACGCCGGGACGCTCCCGGGGTACAGTCGGGACGATCTTCTCCTACCCTCCGAGGAGTGAGCCCCGTGACGTTGCCCGCCGACAGCCATGTGCACAGCGAATGGTCCTGGGACGCCCCGAAGGGCGACATGGAGCGTTCCTGCGCGCGGGCGGTGGAGCTCGGCCTGCCCGCCATCGCCTTCACCGAGCACGTCGACCACACCGTCTGGACGGTCGACCCCGGCGCCCTCGACGGCCACGACCACCTGCTCGCGCTGACGACGCCGGACGGGCGCCTGGCTCCCCCGGCCTTCGACGCCGCCGGCTACCTGGAGGCGGTCGAGCGGTGCCGCGGGCGTTTCCCTGAGCTGCGCATCCTGAGCGGCCTGGAGGTGGGCGAGCCCCACCGGCACGCCGGGGACGTCGCCCGCGTGCTCGCCGCCGGCCGGTTCGACCGGGTGCTCGGCTCCCTGCACTGCCTGCCCGCCGGCGACGGGTTCTGCGAGCCGCCCGGCCTGTTCGCCCGCGGCGCCGCCGCCCAGGTGGTCCGGGACTACCTGGCCGAGATCCCCGAGCTGGTCGCGGGCAGCGACGTGTTCTCCGTGCTGGCCCACGTCGACTACCCGGTGCGCTACTGGCCGCGGGCGGCCGGGCCGTTCGACCCGGCCGACTTCGAGGAGGAGTTCCGGCACGCGCTGCGGGTGACCGCAGGGTCGGGCCGGGCGCTGGAGATCAACACGGTCCTGCCGCTGCACGCGACGCTGCTCGGGTGGTGGCGGGAGGAGGGCGGGCAGGCCGTGACGTTCGGCAGCGACGCCCACGAGCCGTCCGTCGTGGCGCGCCGGTTCCGGGAGGCGGCGGAGCTGGCCCGGGCGCACGGCTTCCGCCCGGGCCGGGACCCGTACGACTTCTGGGGCCGTACGGGCTGACCCCCGTCGTCCGGTCTCCTCAGCGGTCCACCAGGCGGGCACGGAGCAGGGCCAGGTCGCCTGGTGGCAGGCCGCCGGCCAGCAGGTACGCCTGCGCGCCGCCGTGCCGGTCGTCCAGGTGGGCCAGGGCGGCCAGCATGGTGTCCGCGGTGACCTCGGCGAACAGGCGCAGCGCCCGGGCCCGTCCCGAGTCGCCGTCCAGGGCGGCCAGGTGGTCGTCGAGGCGCAGGCAGACCGCCGTCATGGCGTAGTCGGCGGCGATCTCCTCCCGGGAGACGCCGGCCAGCGAGAGGGCCAGCGCGACCGCCAGCCCGGTTCTGTCCTTGCCGGAGTGGCAGTGCAGCAGGACGCCCCCGTCCGGCGCGTGCGCGATGGCCGACAGGACGGCGGCGAAGCGGGCGGCGCCCCGGTCGAGGATCACCCGGTAGATGCCGGGCAGGGTCTCGTCCAGCGCCTCCAGCACGGTGTCCTCGTCCCGCAGCACGGGCAGGTGGCGGCGGCCCGGCACGTCGGGACCGGGGTCGGCCAGGCACTCGGCGGCCAGCCGGAGGTCGGCGACGAGCCGGATCCCGTGCGCCCGCAGCGCCGGGACGGCCGTGCTCCTCGGACGGTCGCCGCGCACCAGCGCGCCCCACCGGATCCGCCCGCCGTCCTGCGTCGGCAGCCCGCCGAGGTCGCGCACGTTCTCGCAGCCCGGCCAGCTCAGCACCCGTCCGCCCGGCGACGGCACCGGGGGCCTCACGCGAGGTCCCGCAGGTTGCTGGTCCAGGCGTCGATGGTGGCCTGCCACTCCTTCGGATCCTCCGGCCGTCCCGGCACGCCGGGCCTGGTCTGCCAGGGCAGCGGCCCGGACTCCGGCCGGTACTCCACCCCGATCGCCGCCAGCCGCGGCAGGTGGCCCGCCAGCCGCGCGCGGAAGTCCTCCAGGTCGCGGCCGGGCGGCCCCCAGACGGTCTCGGCGAAGGCCGCCAGCCGGGGGAAGACCATGTAGTCGACCCGCCGGTTGGAGTCGATCAGCTCCGTCCAGACCCCGCACTGCGCGCCGAGGACCCGGGCCGCCGCCGGGTCGTCGCGCAGCTGCGCGGGCACGGGCTCGAAGGCGTAGACGTCCTCCAGCGCCAGCACGGTCCCGAACGGCACCGGCTCGTCCTCCCCCGGCCCCTGGCGGTAGTCGAAGTAGACCTGGGTGTTGGAGCAGTTGATGACGTCGTGGCCGCGCCGGGCGGCGGCCACCGCCCCGAGGTCGCCGCGCCAGGACGCCACCACCGCCCCGGGCGCCAGCCCGCCCTCCAGGATCTCGTCCCAGCCGACCAGGCGGCGTCCGCGGGCGGTGAGGAAGTCGTCGAACTGGTGGATGAACCAGCTCTGCAGCTCCTCCTCGTCCCGCAGGCCCAGCTCCCTGATCCGGCGCTGGGCCGACGGGCTCTCCCGCCACTGCTCCTTGCGGCACTCGTCGCCGCCCACGCACACGTACGGGCTGGGGAACAGCTCCAGCACCTCGTCGAGCACGTTCTTGAAGAAGTCGATGGTGGCGTCCTCGGCGTTGAGCACGTTCCTGCCGATGCCCCAGGTCGTGCGGACCTCCAGCGGCGTGCCGAGGTTGCCCAGCTCGGGGTGGGCGGCGATGGCGGCCTGGGTGTGGCCGGGCAGGTCGATCTCCGGCACGACGGTGACGTGCCTGGCTGCGGCGTAGGCGACGATCTCCCTGAGGTCGTCCTGGGTGTAGTAGCCGCCGTGGGGGCGGCCGTCCATGGCGCCGTTCCAGCCGGTCTGGCTCTCCCGCCGCCACGCGCCGACCTCGGTCAGGCGCGGGTAACGCCTGATCTCGACGCGCCAGCCCTGGTCGTCGGTCAGGTGCAGGTGCAGGACGTTGAGCTTGTGCAGGGCCATCAGGTCGATGAACCGCAGCAGGTCATGCTTGGTCATGAAATGCCGGGCGACGTCGAGGAGGCAGCCGCGCCAGCCGAAGCGCGGCTCGTCCTCGATGTGCACGCCCGGCGCGACCAGGGGCTCGGCGGCCGGCGACCGGCGGTAGGCGGCGGCGGGCAGGAGCTGGCGGAAGGTCTGCGCGCCGTAGAAGGCGCCGGCCGGGCCGCCCGCGTCGATGGCGACGCCGTCGTCGCCCACGCTCAGCCGGTACGCCTCCGGGCCGAGGCCGTCGGCCAGCCCGAGGGTGATCGTCCCCGGGCCCGGCGTGCCGGGCAGCAGCTCACCTCCGGTGACCTGGCTGAGCTCGGCGCGCAGCCAGGCGGCCACCCCGGCGAGCGCCGGGTCGGCGGTGAGCGCCGTGCGCCCGTCGAGGACGAACCTCCCGCGCCTGGTCCCGTGGCTGACGGGCCTGGGAACGATCTTCAAGTGCATCTCCTCACTGGCAGGTGACGGTGGCGTCGGCGAAGTCGGCGTGGTCGGAGGTGGCGTTGTCCCCGCCGTTGGTCGCGACCAGCCGGACGAACCGGGCGCCCGCGACGGACGCCGTGACCTTCCTGGCGGGCATGGCGCCGGTCAGCACGCCGGAGTGCGCGACCCGGCCGCCGTCGGCCCACACCTCGAAGTCGGCCGATCCGGCCTGGCCGACCTCGTCGTCGATGCCGGCCTGGAACTCGACCGTCGTGCACCGGCCGGCGGTGTGGAACTCGATGTCGGCGGGGGCGTGCGTGCCCAGGCCCTTGGCGTACCGGACGCCCTCGACGGTGATCGGGCGGCCGTCGCCGGCGGCCCGCTCGCCGTTGCTGGTGTCCTTCTCGACCGGGCCGAAGTAGTTGACAGCCCTGGTCCAGGCCAGGTCGCTCAGGTAGGTGCGGCCCGAGCCCGGCGCCCTGGCCACGATGACGACCGCGACGGCGCGCCGGTCGCCCTGGGTGAAGGCGACCTCGTAGGCGCCGGGCGCGGCGTCGGCGGGCGGGGTGACCGTCCAGGTCACGGTGAACGTCTCGGCGGCGCCGAGCCGGGCGGTCCTGGCCGGCGTGCGGGCCTCGGCGCGCCAGCCGCCCGGCACGGCCGCCCTGACCTCGACGTCCCGCAGCGGGGCGGTGGCCCCGGTGTTGGTGACGCGGGTGACCAGCTCGCCGGGCACGCCGGGCTCCAGCACCGACGGCCGGTCCTCGCCGAGGAAGCGCGGCGGGTCGGCCTCGAACGTCACCAGCGGCGGCGCCTGCTCCCGGCTCTGCGAGACCCGGTAGAGCACCGCAGCGTGCGCCGGGACCTGCGCCGACAGCACGTCCTTCGTCGAGCTGACCGCGCCGGACCACAGCTCCTCGACCCGGTGGCGGGAGCCCGCGCCGAGCCGGGTGGAGATCACCGCCGCCCGGTCGCTCTCGTTGAACAGCGCGATCGCCCGGTCGCCGCCGTCCAGGGGCTTGGCCAGGACGTGGTACCAGCCGTCGGAGGAGACGAGCCGGCCGTGCGCGCCCAGCCGGTCCTGGTCCACCGCGATCACCCTGGGGTTGGCGACGACGGCCGCCGGCGCCTTGGCCGGGTCGGCCTGCAGGACGAGCGGCGCGGCCCCCATGGCCCACAGCGTGAACTGGGCGCGGTACTCGGTCTCGGTCATCCCGCCGCGCCCGGCCTGGATCAGGTCGGGGTCGGCCCAGCTGGCCGGCCCGGCGTACTCGGCTCTGAGCTGGTTGGTCTCCCAGACGTCGACCATGCTGGGGTAGCTGTCGGGGATGGGCTTGTTGTAGACGTTCGTCCGCCAGGTGGTGGCGCCGGCGTCCTTGCCCCACAGCCAGGGCACGGTGCTGCCGTCCTCGTTGTTCATGGCGAACACCACGCCGTCGCCGAGGGCCTGGCGCATGCGCGGGTAGAGGGTCTGGGCGATCTGCTGCACGTTCTGGCCGGGGAAGTCGGCCGTCGGGACGTTGCACCAGTCGTACTTGACGTAGTCGGCGCCCCAGGCCCTGAGCTGGGCGGCGTCGGCGGCCTCCTGCTTGTAGGAGCCGGGGCCGCCGCCGGAGCACGCCTTGGCGCCGGCCGACACGCTCAGGCCGAGCTTGAGCCCCTTGGCGTGCAGCTCGTCGGCCAGCGCCTTGACGCCGCCGGGGAAACGGGCCGGGTCGGGGGCCAGGGCGCCGCCGCTGCGCTGGGCGGCCAGCCAGCAGTCGTCGAGGACGACGTACCGGTAGCCGAGCGGCGCGAGCGGGGCGAGGGCGCCGGCGGCCTGGCGGACGGCCGCCTCGGAGACCGAGCAGCCCAGGGAGCGGCTGCTCCAGCCCATCGGCGGCGCCGCGACGGTCGCAGCCGTCGCGGCCGTCGCCGCGGAACCGGGTAAGGGCGCGAAGGGCAGGGTGAGGAGGGCCGCCGCGGCGGCGGCCGTGATCGTGCGCATGGGGATCCCGTCAGGCTGGGTGGAGGCTCGGGTCGCCCGGCTCGACGACGAACGAGCCGGAGGTGTAGGCGGGCGCGTACGGCTCGGTCACCCGGGACAGCGAGCGGAAGTCGACCTTCATCTCCTGCTGGGTGAGCTTGGCCCGGACGTAGCCGCGGCGGCCGTTGAAGAACTTCACGTGCGGGTTCTCGGCGAGCAGGGTCTGGGTGTTGGGGTACTCGTCGAGGCCGTTGCCGGCGCTGGTGACCGACGTGGTGACCAGCTCGACCGCGACGGACTTCGACTCGGGGTCCTGGAAGTCGCGCTTGACCTCCCCGGCCCAGTGGGAGTGCACGTCGCCGGTGAGGACGACCGCGTTGCGCCGGTGGTCGTCGATGGCGGCGGTCAGCCGGTTGCGGGAGGCGACGTAGCCGTCCCAGCCCTCGTTGGAGTAGCCCTTGCCCTCGCCGTTGGTCCAGTCCATCTCCATGAGGAAGACCTGCTGGCCGAGCAGGTCCCAGGTGGCCTGGGAACCCTTGAGCTGCCCGTCGAGCCAGGACTCCTGCTCGCCGCCGAGCATCGTGCGGTTGGGGGCCAGCCGCTCGGCGCAGTCGGCGCCGACCGTGCCACTCTTGCCGGTGCAGGCGTACAGGTCGCGATACTGGCGGGTGTCGAGCATGTGCAGGTTGGCGACCGCGCCCCAGCGGATCGTGCGGTAGAGCCGCAGGGCCGGGCCGTCGGGGCGCTGGGCGCGGCGCAGCGGCATGTTCTCGTAGTACGCCTGGAAGGCCGCGGCCCGGCGGGCGAGGAAGGGCGGGTCGGGCTGCTCGGGCACGTCGCCGGCCCAGGCGTTCTCGATGTCGTGGTCGTCCCACACGACCACCCAGGGGGCGATGGCGTGGGCCAGCCGCGACTCGGGGTCGGCCTTGTGCTGGGCGTGCCGCAGCCGGTATCCGGCCAGGTCGAGGCATTCGCCGCCGGCCTGGTCGCGGACGGGGTACTTGTAGTCGCCGTACTCGTAGATGTAGTCGCCGAGGAAGGCGATGAGGTCGGGGTGGTCCTCGGCCATCCGGCGGTAGGGGGTGAACCAGCCGGTCTGGTAGTCGGCGCAGGAGGTGAAGGACAGGTTCAGGGGGCGGGAGCGGGCGCCGGGGGCGGGGGCGGTCAGGGTGCGGCCGGTCTCGCTGATCTCGCCCTCGGCGCGGAAGCGGTAGAAGTACTCCGCGCCCGGGCGCAGGCCGTCCAGCTCGACGTGCACGCTGTGGGCCGACTCGCGGCGGGCCTGCTCGACGCCCTGGCGCACGACGTGGCGGAAGTTCTCGTCGGAGGCGAGCTGCCAGTGCACCGGCACGACGCGGTCCGGCATGCCGCCGAGCCCGTCGAGCGCGACCGGGTCCATGGCGAGCCGGGTCCAGAGGACGACGCCGTCCGGCGTGGGCTCGCCGGAGGCGACGCCCAGCTGGAACGGGTCGGACAGGGGGGCACGCCGGGCCGCCGCGCGCACGGGTGAGGCACCCAGTGCGGCGGCGAGGCCCAGGCTCGCGCCCCCGGCGAACAACGATCGCCGGGTGATCAATGGAGCTCCTACTTGATGGAGGCGTTGCCGGCGGCCACGGCCTGGTCGGCGGCCTGCTGGGGGGTGAGCTTGCCGAGGTACATCTCGTTGAGGATCTGGTTGAGCTTGTTCTCGAAGCCGGTGAAGCCGGTGGTGACCGGCAGCGGGAAGGTCTGGCCCTCCGACTCCTCCTGGAACGGCGAGACGTCGAGCTTCCTGGACTTCCAGTAGTCGACGTAGCCCTGCGACAGCCCGTTGAGCGCGGGGAAGACGTAGCCGCCGTCGGCCATCATCTTCTGCGGCTCCTCGGTGCCGAGCCAGGTGGCCAGCTTCATCGCCTCGGCCGGGTGGGCGCTCTTGGCCGAGACGGCCTCGGACAGGCCGTTGAGGTTCACCGAACGGCCCTGCGGGCCCTCGGGCATGGCGGCGACGCCGATCTCGAAGTTGGCCTCCGGCGCGACGAACGGCAGCAGCGCGTTGTTCGCCGGGAACATGGCGACCTTCCCGGCCTTGAACATGTCGGTGACCTTGCCGGTGGGCGGGTTGGTCTGGGTGGCCGGCGGCGAGACGTGGTGCTTGTTGACCAGGTCCACGCCGAACTGCAGCCCCTGGACGGAGGCGGCGTCGTTGAAGGTGTAGCTGCCGAAGGGCTTGTCCAGCAGCTTGCCGCCGTTGGAGCTGACCCAGTTCATCCACTGCGTCTGGTAGTGGTTCCAGGAGGCGAAGCCGTACGTGGTGACCTTGGCGGGGTCGAAGCCGGCGTCGCCGGGGTGCTTGCCGGCCTCGTCCACGGTGAGCTTGCGGGCCGTGTCGAGCAGGGTGCCCGAGCCGTCGGCCGCCCAGGTGAGCTTGTCCGGCATGGTGACGCCGGCCTTGGCGAACAGGTCCTTGTTGTAGAGCAGGCCGACGATCCCCCAGTCCTTCGGCACGCCGTACAGCTTGCCCTGGTAGGTGAACGAGCCGACCACGGTCTGGTGGTACTTGGAGCCGTCCACCTGGACGGGCGCCAGCACGCCCTTGGTGACGAACTCGGGGAACTGGGTGGGGCTCATCCAGAAGACGTCCGGCGCGGTCCCGGCGACGGCGTCGGCGGTGAGCTTGGTCCAGTACTGGTCGTAGGGCAGCAGTTCTATCTTGACGTCGATGCCCGGGTTGGCCTTCTCGAAGGCGGCCATCACCTTCTCGTAGCCGACCTTCTGCTGGTCGTCCCAGAGCCGGTAGGTGAGCGTGACCTTGCCGGAGTCTCCGGAGCCCGACCCGCAGCCGGACAGGATGAGCGTGGCGGCGCAGAGCAGCGCCCCGGCCCAGCGAATCGGGGGGGATTGCAACATTCGCTGACCTCTTGTTCGTGTGCTACTTGAGGCCGGTGAGGACCACCGACCGGACGATGTGCCTTTGGAAGAAGACGAAGACGGCCACCATCGGCACGAGCGCGATCAGCCCGCCGGCCATCATCAGGTTGTAGTCGACGCCGATGCCGACCTTGAGGGTGGCGAGCGCCACCGTCATCACCCTGGTCTCGTCGCCGCTGGTGATGATCAGCGGCCAGATGAAGCTGTTCCACGACGAGATCACGGTGATGATCGTCAGGGTGCCGAGCGCCGGGCGGCACAGCGGCAGCAGGATGCGCAGCAGGACGGTCATCGCCCCGGCCCCGTCGATCCGGGCGGCCTCCTCCAGCCCGGCGGGCAGGGACTTGAAGAACTGGCGCATCAGGAAGATGCCGTACGGGGTGCCCAGCACGTACGGGATGAGCAGGCCGTACCAGGTGTTGACCAGGCCGAGCTCGCGCATGATGAGGAACAGGGGGATCATCGTGACCGCGCCCGGCACCATCATGGTGGCGACGTACAGCCAGAACAGGGCCTCCCTGCCCCGGAAGCGGAGCCGTGCGAAGGCGTAGGCGGCGAAGGTGGTGAAGACGAGCTGCCCGAGGGTGAGCACGACGGTCATCAGCAGCGTGTTGAGCACGTACCGGGGGAAGTCGCCGCTCAGCAGGCGGGTCAGGTTGGCGGTGGTCGGCGGCAGGCCGGGCAGCCACGGCTCGGTGGAGCTGAGCTGCGACTGCGTCTTGAAGGCGGTCAGCACGACCAGCAGGTACGGGAAGACGGAGACGAACGCGCCGGCCGCGAGCACGACGTGGAGCAGGGTGCGCTTGATCATGGGGGGCCTCAGCTCAGGTCGTAGGTGGTGCGCTTGCCGAAGAACCTGACCTGCGCCAGCGTCACCAGCAGGATGACCCCGAACAGCAGCATCGACAGGGTCGAGGCGTAGCCGAAGTCGAACTGCTTGAACGCCGTCTCGTAGATGCGGAAGTTGAGCACTTCGGTGCTCTGGCTGGGGCCGCCGTTGGTCATGACGTAGACGGTGTCGAACACCTGGAAGGCGCCGATCAGGTTGGTCACCATGACGAAGAACATCGTGGGGTTGAGCAGCGGCAGCGTGATGCGCCAGAACCGCTGGGCGGGGGTGGCGCCGTCGGTGGCGGCGGCGTCGTACAGCTCCTTGGGGATGCCCTGGAGGCCGGCCAGGAAGAACAGCATGGTGTAGCCGGTGTGCTGCCAGACGTTGACCAGCGCGATCGCGGGCAGCGCCCAGGCGGGGTCGGACAGCCAGTCGGGGCCGGTGACGCCGGCCAGGCCGAGCAGGCTGTTGAGCGCGCCGTCGCGCGGGTCGAAGATCCAGTTCCACACCAGGCCGAGGACGATCGGGGTGGCCATCCACGGGATCAGGTACAACGAGCGGTACAGCCGCAGGCCCTTGACCCTGCGGTCCAGCAGCAGCGCCAGCACCAGGGCCAGCACGGTCTGCAGCGGGATGCACAGGACGACGTACAGGAGGGTGACGCCCAGGGCGTGCCAGGTCTCGCCGTCGGCGGCCAGCCGGCGGTAGTTGTCCAGCCCGGCGAACGTGGGCTCCGACAGCAGTTCCCAGTCGAAGAAGCTGAGCACCAGGACGATGACGACCGGCAGCAGCAGGAACGCCACGACCCCGAACAGGCTGGGCCCGACGAACAGGTAGGCGTGCCAGTCGCGGGCCCGCCTGCGCGGCGGCCGCCGCGGGGCCGTCTCGGCGGCGGCCCGGACGGTCTCGGTGATCACGACGGGTCCGTGGCGGTGGGGACCAGCAGGCGGCGGGTGGTCTCCAGCCCCCAGTCGTCGAGGGCGGCGATCGGGTCGCTGGAGCCGCGCAGGCCGCCGGTGCCCTCGATGTGCGCCGCCCACTCCTGCCGGGCCTCCACCTCGGGCCGCACGATGAGGCAGTCGGGGTCGTTGACCCACCAGCGGGCGTGCAGGAACTCGCGGGCCGCGCCGGTCAGCCGGGCGCCGAGCTGGGAGGGCTGGCTGATGTCGCCCGACCGGGGGTGCAGGGTGGGCGCGATGTCGGGGCTGACCCGCATGATGTCGACCAGGCCGATGCTGGGCAGCATGGGCGCGCCGCAGCCGTGCAGGGTGGCCTCGGGGCCCGCGCCGCGCCGTACGAGCTCCAGCCCGCGCCGGTAGGCGGCGATCGGGTCGAGGTGCTCGTGGCGGCGGCCTTCCAGGGCGCCGGCGTAGAGGTAGTCGAGCTTGAAGTGCGTGACGCCCATGGCGGCGAAGGCGGCGAACACGCCGACCAGGTGCTCGGCCGCGCCGGGGTGGGTGACGTCGAGGACGGCCAGGTCCTGGTTCCACATGCGGCCCGCGTACGCGCCGTCCACCAGCCAGTCGGGGTGCTCGTGGAACAGGCGGCTGTCGTGGCCGACCAGGAAGGGGGCGGTCCAGATGCCGGCGCGGCGGCCGGAGCCGGTGACGGCGTCCAGGGCGCGGGCGAGGGAGCCGAAGCCGGGCCTGGTGTCCAGCCAGTCGCCGATGCCGGCCTCGTAGCCGTCGTCGAGGAGGAACATGTCGGCGGTCAGGCCGTGCCGGTCGGCCAGCGCCAGGTTCTCCAGGACGTCGGCGTCGGTGACCTTGTCCCAGTAGCCGTACCAGGTGCACCACATGGGCGGGACGGCGGGGAACGTCCTGGGCTCTGCCATGCCGTCGGCCCAGGTGCGCAGGGCCCGGCCGAGGTCGCCCTCGGCGCGGTGGTGGCGTACCGGGCCGTCGGCGGAGATCACCAGGCGGTCGCCCTCCCGGCGGGCCCGGACGGAGGGCACCTGGAGCGGTCCGGGCGCGCTCCACAGCTCAACCGCGCCGTCGCCGGTCTCGACGGCCAGCAGCCCCTCGCCCTGGAAGACGCCGTCGGGGACGGGCGTCCCGGGCCGGTAGCAGAGGATCTGGATGGTCTGGTCGGCGGGTCTGGGCGGAACGTCCCCGAGGCCGTAGGCGCCGGTGGGGCTCCACGACTGCCAGCCGTGCTCGAACACCCGGGTCCGGGCCTGGTCGCACCTGATCTCGCCGACGTCAACGAATGACATCAGACCTCATCTCTCTCAACTTACGAAGGAGCGCTTCATTAGTAGCACCGTCGGTTTCGGAGGGTCAACGCCCAATTTGGAGGGGTTCGTGGGTGGTGCGCCGCCGAGCGGGGCCCTGGCATAATCTCTGCTTACAGAGGAGACCTACGTTAAGGACGGCGATGGCGGATCTACGCGGCGGCGACCTGTCACGGCTGCGACAGCTCAACTCGCTGACCGCCATCCGGGCCTTGCGCCGGGCCGGCCCGCTCACCCTGTCGGCGCTGGCCGAGCGCACGGGGCTGTCGCGGCCGTCCATGAAGGAGGTCGCCGGCGAGCTGATGGAGCTGGGCTGGGTGGAGGAGGTGCCGCCGAGCCCCGGCTCGATGGGCCGGCCGGCCCGCCGCTACCGCTTCCGCGCCGACAGCGGCTACCTGGTCGGCGTCGACGTGGGCGGCCACAACATCCGCGCCGCCCTGTCCGACCTCGACGGCGAGATCCTGGCCGAGACCCGCCAGCCGGTGCTGCCGGACGCGCCGCTGGAGGAGCGCCTGGCCGCCATCGAGCGGGCCGTCTCCGGCTGCCTGTCGCTCGGCCGCGTCGCGGTCTCCGACCTGTGGACGATCGCCGTCGGCACCATCGGCATCATCGACATCGAGGGGCGGGTCATCTACTCGGCCGCCGTCCCGTCCTGGCGCGACCTCGACCTGGCGGGCCGGCTGCGGGAGATGTTCCCCTGCCAGGTGCTGATCGAGAACGACAGCCGCCTGGCCGCCATGGCCGAGACCAGGCGCGGCGTCGCCCAGGGCGCCAAGGACGTGGTGTTCCTGCACGTCGGCAGGCGCATGGGCGCCGGGCTGATCATCGGCGGCCGGGTCCACCGGGGGTTCGGGGCGGCGGCCGGGGAGATCTCCATGCTGCCCGAGGCCCGCTGGTTCGACGCGCCCGAGCACCTCAACTCGTGCGCGGCCGTCCCCGAGGGCACGCCGCCGGAGGACGCGGCGGGCTTCACGCTGGCCGCCGCCAGGAACGGCGACCCGGTGGCGCTGGAGGCGGTCGGGCGCTATCTCGACGATCTGGCCGTGGGCGCGGCAGCCATGGTGCTCGTCCTCGATCCGCAGGTCGTGGTGCTGGGCGGCGGGTTCTCCAGGTCGGCCGACGTGCTGCTCGGGCCGCTGCGCGAACGGCTGGAGCGGCGGTGCATGCGCATGCCGGAGGTGCGGGCGTCCACGCTGGGCGACGAGTGCGTGGTGGCGGGCGCGATCGACTACGCCGTCGACCACCTCGACGAGCAGCTGTTCACCCCCGAGAGCGGCCCGCTGCCCCTCACCCGCTGATTCCAGGTTTTCTGCAATCGGTTGTTGCAGAAATAGCGACGTCACCAGGCACAACGCCCGAAGCGTTTGCAGTTTTACCTGGACGTATTGACCTTTCTTCGACACGAAGCCACTGTTACTGCAACCGGTTGGCAAGGCTCGCGCGGCACCCCCTTCCACTCCTCCACCGAAACGGAGCTGGACGTGCGTAAGAACCAACCCTTGGCGACGAGACTGGCGGTCGTGCTGGCCACCGGCCTGCTCACCGCCGGCGGCCTGGTCGCCGTGCTGAACACGCCCGCCTCTGCGGCGCCGGCCGGCGGGAACTACACGCTGGTCAACGGCGGCAGCGGCCTGTGCGCCACCGTGCCGGGGCAGAGCACCGGCGACGGCGTGCAACTGGCGCAGAACGCCTGCGCCGAGGCCGCCGGGCAGGTCTTCACCCTCACCGCCGCCGGGAGCGGCTTCCAGGTCAAGGCGGCGCACAGCGGCAAGTGCGCCGGCGTCCGCGACGCCTCCACCAGCGCGGGCAAGCCCGTGCAGCAGGAGACCTGCACGGGCGCCGCGTCGCAGACCTGGCAGCTCACCGCCGCCGGTGACGCGTACCGGATCGTCAATGCCAACGGCGGCAAGTGCCTCAACGTCAAGGACGGCTCCACCGCCCCGGGCGCGCTCCTGCAGCAGAACTCCTGCGACTCGGCCGCCACCAAGCAGTGGACCCTGAAGCCCGCCGGCGGCGGCCCGACCACCAGCCCCACGCCGACCCCCACCGTCACGCCCACCGTCACGCCCACCGTGACGCCGACCGTCACCCCGCCCACCGACGCGCTGTACGTCTCCCCCATCGGCAGGGACGGCGCGACCGGCACCCGGTCCGACCCGACGACGCTCACCTCCGCCATCACCCGCGTCGCGGCGGGCGGCACGATCTACCTGCGCGGCGGCACGTACGCCTTCAGCCAGACGGTCACCATCGCCCCGGGCAACGACGGCACCGCCGCGGCCCGCAAGACGTTGTCGGCCTACCCCGGCGAGACGCCGGTGCTGAACTTCGCGGCCCAGAGCGAGGACCCGGCCAACCGCGGGCTCGCCGTCAACGGCTCGTACTGGCACCTGTACGGCATCACCGTCGAGCGCGCCGGCGACAACGGCATCTTCGTCGGCGGCAGCGGCAACATCATCGAACGGTCGGTGACCCGGTACAACCGCGACACGGGCCTGCAGCTCTCCCGGATCGCCTCCGACACGCCGCAGAGCCGGTGGCCGTCCGGCAACCTCGTCCTGAGCACGGTCTCGCACGACAACGCCGACTCCGACGGCGAGGACGCCGACGGCTTCGCCGCCAAGCTGACCGTCGGCCCCGGCAACGTCTTCCGGTACGCGGTGTCCCGCAACAACATCGACGACGGCTGGGACCTGTACACCAAGACTGAGACCGGCCCGATCGGCCCGGTCACCGTCGAGGACTCCCTGGCCTACGGCAACGGCACGCTCAGCGACGGCAGCCAGGCCGGCAACGGCGACCGCAACGGCTACAAGCTGGGCGGCGAGGACATCAAGGTGGACCACGTCATCCGGCGCAACATCGCCTACCGCAACGGCAAGCACGGCTTCACCTACAACCGCAACCTCGGCACGATGTCGATCACCGGGAACGTCGCCGTCGACAACGCCGAGCGCAACTTCTCCTTCGACGGCGGCACCTCGGTGTTCCGCGACAACACCTCGTGCCGCTCCGGCAGCGGCGCCAACGACAAGATCGTCGGCACCGCGGACGCGTCCAACCAGTTCTGGTCCGGCTCGAACGGCTCCCGCTGCTCGGCCTACGGCGGCGCCCTGAACTGGTCCTTCGCCGCGGACGGCCGCCTGGTGGTGACCTTCGGCGGCGTCCCGGTCGTCCCCGCGGGCTGACCGGCGGCCCCTCCGGGCCCGGGACCCGCGCCAGGGTCCCGGGCCTTCGCGCGCCGGTGGGGTAAACGAGGCGGAAGTGGAAAAGGTGCCCTTGTGAGGGTCTCCCGGTGAGGCCGCCGCATCCCGTACGAAGAAAGCGCGGACGCCATGCCGTCTTCTGCCCTGCACCGTTCCATCCAGGTCGCCGAGCCAGGCGGCGCCATGGCCCAGGCCCCCGCGCAGACCCGCGAACCCGGCCCCGGCCAGGTGCGGATCACCGTCGAGGCGTGCGGGGTGTGCCACTCCGACGCGCTGATCATCGGCGGCGCGCTCCCGGGCACCGCCTTCCCGGTCACGCCGGGGCACGAGATCGCCGGACGCGTCGACGCGATCGGCGACGGCGTCGCGGGCTGGTCCGTGGGCGACCGGGTGGCGGTCGGCTGGTACGGCGGGAGCTGCGGCCACTGCGACGCCTGCCGGGAGGGCGACGGCGTGCTCTGCCCCGAGCTCCAGGTGCCGGGCGCCGCCTACCCGGGCGGGTTCGCCGACTCGGTCGTGGCGCCGGCCGTCGCCCTGGCGGCGATCCCCGACGAGCTGACCGCGGTGCAGGCGGCGCCCCTGGCCTGCGCGGGCGTGACCGTGTTCAACGCGCTGCGGCGCAGCTCGGCGCGGCCGGGCGACACCGTCGCGATCCTCGGGCTGGGCGGCCTCGGCCATCTGGGCGTGCAGTTCGCCGCGCGGATGGGCTTCGACACGGTCGCGATCGCGCGCGGGCGCGACAAGGAGCCGCTGGCCCGCGAGCTCGGCGCCGCCCACTACATCGACGGCGCCGCCGAGCAGGCCGCCGACGCGCTGCTGGCGCGCGGCGGGGCCAAGGTGGTGCTGGCGACGGTGACCAGCTCGGCGGCGATGTCCGGCACGATCGACGGGCTGGGCCGGCGGGGTGAGCTCATCACCGTCGGCATCGACACCGATCCGCTCGCCGTCACTCCGTTGCAGCTCGTCGGCGGCGCCCGCCGGGTCTACGGGCACGCCTCCGGCATCGCCGTGGACACCCAGGACACCATGCGGTTCGCCGCGCGGAGCGGCGTGCGGGCCTGGACGGAGGAGGCGCCGCTGGAGGAGGCCGCGGCGGCGTACCAGCGGATGCTGGCCGGGCGGGCCCGCTTCCGCATGGTCCTGACCACCGGCAACTGAGGGGGGCGGCCGTGACCGAGTCCTACGATCCGCGCCGCACGGCGGTGCTGCTGGTCGATCCGTACAACGACTTCATCTCCGAGGGCGGCAAGGTGTGGCCGCGGCTCGGGCCGGTGGCGCAGGCGATCGGCCTGCTGGACAACCTGCGGGCGGTGATCGCCGCGGCGCGGGCGGCCGGCGTGCGGGTGGTGTTCGTCCCGCACCGCCGCTGGGAGCCTGGCGACTACGAGAGCTGGGACCATCCGAACCCGACGCAGCACGGCATCCAGGAACGGCACACCTTCGCCCGCGGGTCGTGGGGCGGGGAGTTCCATCCCGACCTCCAGCCGGAGGAGGGCGACGTCGTCGCCGCCGAGCACTGGGCGCAGAGCGGGTTCGCCAACACCGACCTGGACCTCCAGCTCCGGCAGCGCGGCGTCACGCACGTGGTGGCCGTGGGCGTGCTGGCCAACACGTGCGTCGAGTCCACCGGGCGGTTCGCCATGGAGCTGGGCTACCACGTGACGCTGGTGCGCGACGCGACCGCGGCGTACCTGCCGGAGATGCTGCACGCCGCGCACGAGCTCAACGGCCCCACCTTCGCCCACGCCATCCTGACCACGGAGAAGCTGGTCGCGGCCTTCTCATGGGGCTGACCGGGCCGAGCCGGGGCTCGGGCGGGCGGGGCGGGTGGCCGTCCAGTAGGAGCGGGTCATCTCGGCGGCCAGGCCGGCCACGACGAGCCCGACGATCCCGTGGTACCAGCGCCAGCCGACGCCGAGGCCGACGAACCCGTCGAGGATCATGATGCCCGCGCCCCCGCCGAGCGCCGCCAGCATCACCGCCAGCACGCCGAGCATCGCGCCCCTGCGCAGCCGGCGGCCCGCGGCGGTGACGGTGGCCACGGCGACGCAGGCCCCCAGCACCCCGGAGGCCGCCGCGAACCCCTGCGCGAGTGACGGGTCCAGGAAGTAGCCCGCGGCCTCGGCCGCCGGCACGGGTGGCCCGCCGGGGAAACCGAGCCTGCCCTGGACTGCGAAGGCGGCCTTGCCCGCCGCGTACCCGAGCATCAGCGCCGCCAGCCCGTACGCCGGCCAGCGCCGCGGGCGATGAGAGTCGACCATGCCCGCAACGCTAGGGACCGCCCGGCGGCCGCCCCTCCCCATCGCGCGCGAACCTCCTCCCCCGCCAGGGGGATCCCCGGCCGCTTTCTGCGCCGTCGGGCGGAGCCCTTGGGGACGCCCGCGATCAGGTGGCCGGAATTCATGCCATTCTTCTTCCGGAAATTCGGGGCTATCGTTTCGCCATCTCATGGATTCAATGTCCGGACATATCCGTTTCCGGCGTTGATTCATTCCTATGGAGGTGGCTTCATGCCCGCAAGGCTGTGGAGAATCGCGGGGGCGCTCGCGCTCGCCGTGCCGCTCATTGTGCCGCTCACTGGACCGCTCACTGGGCCGCTCAGTCTGGCCGCACCGGCCGTGGCGAGCGCGGCGGACCCGCCGTCGGTCGTGATCGACTCCGCCGAGCACGCCCCCGGCCTGGTACGGCTGACCGGCCGCTTCACCGCCGCCTACGACGTGTCGGTCGTAGTGGACGGCGAGCGCGTGGAACGGGCCGAGGTCGCCGACCCCGACGCCGACGACAGCGGAACCTGGTCCTACGACCTCGACACCCGCGCCCTGGACGGCGAGATCGAGGTCTACGCCAAGGCCACGGCCGCCGACACCCGCTACGGCGCCTGGTCGCCGCCGCTGACCCTGCGCGTGGACAATCCGCGGGCCAGGGCCCCGCGCGTGTCGATCACCGAGCCCGCCGACGGAGCCCGGCTCACCCGTCCCACGCCGATCCGGGTGGACGTGGCCGGCGCCGATGTGCGCTCGGTCCGGGTGCGCGTCAACGGCGGCCCCTGGCAGCCCGCCACCGGCGCGCGAGGACGCCACGTCGCGCTGCTGAACCCGGCCAGGTACGGCGACGTGATGGCGAGCCTGGAGGCCGAGGCGGTGGACGCGCGCGGCCACGTGTCCAGGTCGTCCACCACGTACGTGGCGCTCGGCGCGGCGCGCGGGCAGGCCCCGGTGCCGCACCGGCAGGACCGGGCGATGTGGATCTGGGAGAAGGCGTCCTACAACCTGGTGCTCAACCCCGGTTCGCGCCGCCTGCTGGAGACCGTCCTGCCCGCCGGGTCGACGCTCTACCTGGGCGTGGACACCTACGCCGGGCGCGACATGATCGAGGACGCGCGTCCCGGGCTGCGTGACCTGGTGGCCTGGGCGCACGGCCGGGGCATGAAGGTGCACGCCACCGTCGCAGGCGGGACGCGGCCGCCGTACCTGGGGGCGCTGTCCCGCTACCGCGAGCGGGCCGTCGGGGAGATGGAACGGGTGCTCGACTACAACCTGTCCTCCGAGCCGGCGGAGCGGTTCGACGGGATCAACGTCGACATCGAGCCGTACAGCCTGCCCTGGTTCACCAGCGGCAAGCCCGACGTGCAGATCCAGTGGCTGGACACGCTGCGCGCGATGATCGCCCGCCGGGACGCCTCCGGCCAGCCGCTGCTGTTCGGACCGGCCGTGCCGCGCTGGCTGGACACCTCCGCCTGCTGCACCGGCATCACCTACGGCGGGACCACCCGCACCTTGGCCGAGCACGTCCAGGACCTCAGCGACTACATCGCGATCATGGACTACCGCGACCAGGCGGACGGCGGCGCCGGCATCATCGCGCAGGCGGCCGGCGAGCTGGCCTACGCCGAGCGGATCGGCAAGCCGCTGTCGGTGGTGGTCGGCGTGGAGACGCTGGACATCGCGACCAGCGGCGACCCCTCCAGCATCACCTTCCGCGAGGAGGGCAGGGACGCGCTGGAGGCCGAGCTGGCCAAGGTCTCCCGGGCGTTCGCGGGCAGCCCGGCCTTCGCCGGGATCGCGCTGCACCACTACGACTCCTACCGGGAGCTGCCCACGGTCTGGGGGCCCTCGGCCAGGTGGCCCGAGCCGCCCGCCGACTCCGGGCCGCCCACGGGCGTGGCCTCGCCGCCGCGGGCCGTGGCGTTCGGCCACGCCACGGTGGACCTGACGTACGGGCGGGCGCGCGACGACACCGAGGTCGCCCACTACGAGGTGCACCGCTCGACCGAGGCGGGCTTCACCCCCGGTCCCGGCACGCTCGCCGGGAAGGCGCGCGGCCTCACCCACACCGACACCGGCCTGCTGCCCGCCACCACCTACCACTACCGGGTCGTGCCGGTGGACGTCGCCGGTCACCGCGGCCCGCCCTCGGCCCCGGTCACCGTGACGACCGGCGCGAGCGCACTGCGGCCCATGGTCGTGCAGTCGATGGCGGTGACGCTGGAGGGCGGCGCGGCCCGCGTGCGGCTGCGCGTGGTGGACGAGGAGAGCGGGCAGCCGGTGGCCGCCACGGTGCGCGGGCGCTTCACCTTCTCCGCCGGCCGCTACGTGACGGTCACCGCGGGCGCCGACGGCTGGGCCACCGCGACGTCGGAGGCGCTGAGGCAGCCGACCGGCGAGGTGGGCTTCGCCGGTCACCGCCTGACCGCCGCGGGCCGCTACTGGGCCGCCGCCTACGACCGCGACAGGGACGTCACGGCCCGCTGGTGACCGCCAGAGGGAGGGAATTCATTCCTAATATGCCGCGAATAACGGAGTGAATTTAGGGTTGACATTACTTTGGAATGACGAGAAGAATCCCGTTATGGAGCCACCTGAAGGAATGAATTCCCTCCCCAGGGGAAGGCGATTCCGCACCCTCGCGGCGCGCCTGCGGCAGGAGATCGTGCAGGGCCGCTGGCCGGTCGGCGGCCGGCTGCCGACCGAGTCGGAGCTGGCCCAGACCTACTCGGTCGGGGTCAACACCGTGCGCCGCGCGGTCGACCTCCTGGTCGAGGAGGGGCTCGTCCGGCGCCGGCAGGGGTCGGGCACCTTCGTGACCAGCTCCGTCACCCCGGGGGCCAGGCCGCGTCTCATCGGCGCGCTCGTCCCGTCGAACACCTACTACTTCCCGCAGGTCGTGCAGGGCATCGAGCGGGCGGCCACCGCCGCCGGCGTGCAGCTCGTGCTGGCCTGCTCCAACTACGACCCCGACGTCGAGGCCGGGCAGATCCAGCAGCTCGTCGACGTCGGCGTGGCCGGTCTGCTGCTGGTGCCCAACCTGCACCTGGCCGCCGACCCCGACGCCCACCTGGCCCGCCTGCGCGGGCTGCCCGTGCCGTACGTCCTGGTGGAACGCCGCCCGGCCGACCCCCGCCCGGCCGACCCGACCTGCTACGTCTGCACCGACGTGCACGGCGGCGGCTACGCGGCGGTGCAGCACCTGAGCGGGCTCGGCCGCAGCCGGATCGGCTACCTCGGCCGGATCGGCACCGCCAGCTCCGAGCAGGTCTTCGCGGGATACCGCCAGGCCGTCGCCGACCTCGGGCTTCCGGAGATCCCGGAGGCCGTGGCCAGGCAGCCCGTCTGGACCGGCCCCGACATGCTGGCCTACGCCAACACGCTGGTCGCCGAGAAGGTGCGCGCGGTGGTGTGCCTCGGCGACCGCGAGGCCACCGCGCTGCTGCCCTACCTGCGCCGGGTCGGCCTGACCGTGCCCGACGACATCGCCGTCGTCGCCTACGACGACGAGGTCGCCGACCTGTCGGAGGTGCCGCTCACCGCGGTCTCGCCGCCCAAGGCCGAGGTCGGCCGCATGGCGACCGAGCTGCTGCTGCGCCGGATCGAGCTCGGCCCCGCCGCCCCGGTCTGCCGGGTCGTGCTGCAGCCCCGCCTGGCCGTCCGCGCCTCCTGCGGGGCCGCCTCCGGCAGCCTGGTCGAGGTCCGCGTCCCGACGTGACGGCGGCGTCCCCCTCACCCCCCTTCCCCCCTCTTCGTTCCTGTTGGAGGACCCAATGAGAGTGCGCGTGCTCGCCGCTGCCGCGGCGGCCGTCCTCACCGTGGCCGGCACGGCGTCGTGCGGCGGCCCGGCCGACGACTCCGGGGCGGTCACCCTGAAGCTCGGCTTCTACGCCGCCGCGGGCGACCCGGCCGACACGACCATGCGGGAGCTCGTCAAGGAGTTCACGGCCGCCAACCCGTCGATCAAGGTGCAGCTGGAGGTCGCGCCGTACGTCAAGTTCTTCGAGCGGCTCAGGACGCAGATCGCCGGCGGCCAGGCGCCCCAGGTGTGGCTGTCGGACGGCGTGCTCGTGCAGGAGTTCGCCGCCCGCGGCGCGCTCGCCGACCTGAGCGACCGGGTCAAGACCGTCAACGCCGCCGACTTCTCCGGCATCGAGCTGAACCGCGACGCCCAGGGCCGGGTCTTCGGCTTCCCCCAGGGCGCCCAGACCCCGGTGCTGTTCTACAACAAGAAGCTGTTCGCCGAGGCCAAGGTGGCCGAGCCGACGGCCGAGTGGACCTACGACGACCTGGCCGCCGCGGCCAGGAAGCTCACCAAGGACGCCAACGGCGACGGCAAGCCCGACACCTACGGCTTCCGCGCGTACTCGCCGGGGTTCACCGAGAGCTGGTGGCCCATCGTCAAGGCGTTCGGCGGCGACGTCGTCACCGACGGGGGCCGCAAGGTCGTCGTCGACAGCCCGCAGTCCACGGCCGCGCTCGACTGGATGCTGCGCGCCATGGGCAAGGACGGCTTCGCCCCCGACTACGTGACCACCGAGGCCATGGGCAAGGGCGTCGTGCACACGCTGTTCGCGACCGGCCGGGTAGCCATGTCGTACGGCATCTACGCCCGGACGCTGCCCGCGGTGAGCGCGGGCGTCGACTTCGGCGTGGCGCCGCTGCCGAAGGGCCCGGCCGGGCGCGGCAACGTCGCGATCGTCAACTCCTGGGTGGTCGGCAAGGGCGCCTCTCCCGCGCAGGCCGACGCGGCGTGGAAGTGGATCACCTTCTTCTCCGGCGAGGGCCCGCAGCGCAAATGGGCCGAGCTGGGCGAGGCGATCCCGATCAACAAGAAGGTCGCCGCCGCGGCCCTGCCCGCCGACCGCGGCCCGGTCTTCCTGGAGTCGCTCGACGCGGCCACCGACCTCGGCACCAACGCCGTGTGGTCGGAGTACACCGAGGCCCTGGCCAAGCGCATGAACGAGGCGCTGTCGGGCGCCACGCCGGTCGCCACCGCGCTGCAGACCGGGCAGAAGGAGGCCCAGGAGGTCATCGACCGCTTCTACGCCGGGAAGACGCAGTGACGGTGCTCACCAGGCGCTCCGGGCAGGTGGCCGCCGAGCCGCGGCCCCCCGCCCGGCGGCGGCGCACGGGCGAGCGGGCCTGGGCCTTCGCGTTCGCCTCGCCCTACCTCCTGCACCTGGTCGCGCTGGCCGCCTGGCCGCTGCTGGCCTCGCTGTTCTTCAGCATGACCGAGTACGACCTGATGTCCGCGCCGAGGTTCGTCGGGTTCGGCAACTTCACCCGGCTGTTCGGCGACCCGGTCTTCTGGCGCACGCTGGGCAACACCGCCTACTTCGCGGTGCTGTTCGTGCCCGCGCAGACGGCGCTGGCGCTGGCCCTGGCGGTCGCGCTCAACCAGCGGCTGCGCGGCATGGCGCTGTTCCGCGCGGCCTACTTCGTGCCGGTCGTCTCCTCGTGGGTGGTCGTCGCCTACGTGGCCGACGCCGTCTTCAACCCGCAGACCGGCATCGCCAACCAGGTGCTCGGCTTCCTCGGGCTGCCGGCCGAGAACTGGTTGCAGGATCCGGCGCTGGTGATCCCCACGCTGGCGGCGGTCGCGGTCTGGAAGGGCGTCGGCTACATGACGGTGCTCTTCCTGGCGGGCCTGCAGGCCATCCCCGAAGAGCGCTACGAGGCCGCCAAGATCGACGGCGCGTCGGCCTGGAACCGGTTCCGCTACATCACCCTGCCGGGCATCTCCGGCACCACGTTCCTGGTGCTGGTGCTCACCTCCATCGAGACGCTGCAGTCGTTCGAGCAGGTCTTCGTGATGACCGACGGCGGGCCGCACGGCGCCAGCGAGCTGACCGTGCTCTACCTCTACCGGCAGGGTTTCCAGTTCTTCCAGATGGGCTACGCCTCGGCCGTGGCGTGGGTGCTGTTCGTGCTGGTGCTCGCGCTGACCCTGGTGCAGTTCCGGCTCCAGCGCAGGTGGGTGCACTATGCGTAAGACCGTCTCGTACGTGCTGGTGCTGGCGGGGGCGGCGGTCATGCTGCTGCCCTTCGTCGCGGCGCTGGGCAACTCGCTCAAGAGCTTCGCCCAGTACATCCAGGTGCCGCCCGCGTGGCTCCCCGACCCGATCCAGTGGGACAACTACGCCGAGGTGTGGCGGCGCACGCCGTTCGGGCTCTACCTGGCCAACAGCCTGGTGATCGCGGTGCTCGCGGTGGCCGGGAACGTGCTGACCAGCGCCATGGTCGGGCACGCGCTGGCCAGGATGCGGCTGCCGGGCAAGCAGGCGCTGCTGACGATGGCCCTGGGCACGATGATGCTGCCGGCGGTCATCACGATCGTCCCGAACTTCCTGCTGTTCCGCTCGCTGGGCTGGCTGGACTCGATGCTGCCGCTCATCGTGCCGTACTGGCTGGCCACGCCGATCGGGATCTTCCTGATGCGGCAGACGTTCCTCGGCATCCCCAAGGACTTCGAGGAGGCCGCCGGTCTCGACGGCGCCAACCCCTGGCAGGTGTTCTGGCGCATCCACCTGCCGCTGGCCAAGCCCGCCCTGGCCACGCTCGCGGTCTTCACCTTCACCACCTCGTGGAAGGCCGTGCTGGAGCCCACGATCTACCTCACCTCGCCGGAGAACTACACGCTGCCGGTCGGCGTGCTGAGCCTGAAGGGGCAGTTCGTCGGCAACGACCAGCTCGTGACGGCCGCGGCGATGATGAGCCTGCTGCCGATGCTGGTGGTGTTCGTGCTGGCCCAGCGTTACTTCGTCCGCGGAACCATGTCCGCGGGTCTCAAGGGCTGACGACAGGCCCATTCCGATCCGGAAAGGAAATCGTGACCACAACATCCGGGCTGCGCCTGGGCGTCATCGGCGCGGGCACCATCGCGGAGTTCCACGTGGCCGCCGCCCGCCAGAGCGCCGGGCAGGTGAAGGTCGCCGCGGTGTGCGACGTCCGGGCCGAGGCGGCCGAGAAGCTGGCCGCCGAGGCCGGCGCCCGCGTCTTCACCGACCACCGGGCGATGCTCGACGCCGGCGGCCTCGACGCGGTCGTGATCACCGTGCCGCACGCGCTGCACGCCCCGATCACCCTCGACGCCGCCGCGGCCGGGCTGCACGTGCTCGTGGAGAAGCCCATCGCCACCACCCGCGAGGACGCCGTCCGCATGATCGAGGCGTGCCGGGCGGCCGGCGTCGTGTTCGCCGTCGGGCACGTCCTGCGCTTCGTCCCGATGCTGCGCGCGGCGGCCGGGTTCCTCGCCTCGGGCGAGCTCGGCCAGGTCGTGGTGGCCGCCGAGCGGCGCACCGCCGACTACGCCGACCCCACCCGACCCCGCTGGTTCCTCGACGCCGACATGGCCGGCGGCGGCATCGTGCTCAACGTCGGCACGCACAGCATCGACAAGCTCCAGATGCTGGTCGGCTCGCCGATCGTGGAGGTCACCGCGCACGTCGCCGGGCCCCCCGGCGGGACGGTGGAGACCGAGGCGGTCGCCCTGGCCCGGCACGCCGACGGCACCCGTTCGACGATCTCGGTCACCGGCACCGGCCTGCCGTTCACCGACGAGGCGGAGATCGTGTGCGGCCAGGGCGCGCTGCGCATCAGCCGCGGCGAGGGCGTCTGGTCCTTCCGGGGCGGCGTCGCCACGCAGGTCGCCGCGCCCGGCATCGGCGAGATGGCCACCGCGTTCGCCGCGCAGCTCGCCGACTTCGCGCGGGCCTGCGCCGGCCGCACCGCCCCCGAGGTCACCGCCGAGTACGCCCTGTCGGTCCTCGACGTCGCCCTGGCCGTCTACGACTCCGCCCGCCGGGGCTCCACCGTCACAGTGAAGGGACAGCCATGAACCCGCTCGCGTTCAGCACGCTCGGCATGCCGGGCGCACCGGCCGAGGAGGTCGTCGCCACCGCCGCCCGGTACGGCTGCGCCGCCGTCGAGCTGCGCTGCGCCGAAGGCGAGATCGTCGCGCCGGACACCCCCGACGCCGAGCTGCGCTCGATCGCCCGGACGTTCGCCGCCGCCGGGATCGGCATCGTCGCCGTGTGCTCCTACACCCGCGTGGCCCGGCCGGACGGCGACCCGGTGGCCGAGGTGCTGCGCCACGTCGAGATCGCCGAGGCGCTCGGCTCGCCGTACGTGCGGGTCTTCGGCGGCGTCGAAGGGCAGGACGACCCGGCCGCCGCCGCGACTCGGAGGCTCGCGGACGTGGCCGGGCGGCTGCCGGACAACGGCGTGGACGTGCTGCTGGAGACGCACGACGTGTTCCTGACGGGCCAGGCGGTCGCCGGCGTGCTGGCCGGGGTCGGCTCGCCGCGCGTCGGCGCCCTGTGGGACGTGGTCAACCCGTGGCGGGCCGGCGAGAGCGCCGCGGCCACCGCGGACGCGCTGGGCCCGTACCTGCGGCACGTGCAGATCAAGGACGCGGCCTCGCCCGCCGACCTCGCGCCGGTGCTGCCGGGCAAGGGCGCGGTCGGCGTGCCCGGCGTGCTGGCCGAGCTGGACCGGATCGGCTACGCGGGCTACCTGGCGCTGGAGTGGGAACGCGCCTGGTACCCCGACGCGGCGCCCGTCGGCGAGGCCCTGGCCGCCTTCCGAACGGTGCTGGGACGGTGATCCCGACGGTGATCCCGACAGTGATCCCACCGGTGATCCCACCGGTGGTCCCGCCGGTGATCCCCCTGCCCGCCTCGGCACGTCGGGGCGAGGGAACGTTCCAGCCCGGCGTGCGCGCGCCGGTGCGCGGGCCGCACGCCGCCCTGGCCAGGGAGCTGCTCGGACCGGCCGCGGGCGGCGACGCCCCCGGCGAGATCGAGCTGCGGCTGGTGCCGGACCCGTCGCTCGGCGCGGAGGGCTACACCCTCGACGTCACCACGGAGCGGGCGGTGATCGCCGCGGCCGGCGTCGCCGGGCTGCGCTGGGGCGTGCAGACGCTGCGCCAGCTCGACGGCCCCGGCGGCGTCCCCTGCGGGACGGTGCGCGACGTGCCCAGGTACGCCTGGCGCGGCGTGATGATCGACGTGGCCCGCTGGTGGCGTCCGATGTCCTTCCTGCGGTCGTACGTGGACCTGCTGGCGTTGCACAAGTTCAACGTGCTGCACCTGCACCTGACCGACGACCAGGGCTGGCGGTTCGAGGTGCGCGCGCACCCGCGGCTGACCGAGGCCGGGGCCCGCCGCGCCGAGTCGCCGGCCGGGCACGCCCGCGAGGGCCGGTTCGACGGCGTCCCGCACGGCGGCTTCTACACCCAGCGGGAGCTGCGCGACCTGGTGGCCTACGCGGCGGCGCGCGGCGTGAGCGTGGTCCCCGAGATCGAGTTCCCCGGCCACTCGCAGGCCGCCGTCGCCGCCTGCCCGTGGCTGGGCCACCCCTCCGGGACGCCCGTCCAGGTGCGGACGTCGTGGGGCATCTCCTCCCACGTGCTCAACGTGGGCGAGCGGGCCGCCGGGTTCGCCCGCGACGTGCTGGACGAGCTGTGCGACGTGTTCCCGTCCCGGTACGTGCACATCGGCGGGGACGAGGTACGCGCCGAGGAGTGGGCGGCCGACCCCGAGGCCGCGCGGCGGGTCGCCGAGGCCGGGCTCGACGGGCCGCGGGCCCTGCTCGGCTGGTGGGGCCGGCTGCTCGCCGGGCACCTGCGCGGGCTCGGCCGCCGCGCGGTGGCCTGGGACGACATGCTCGACCACGACCCGCCCGAGGACATGGTGATCATGGCCTGGCGGGGCGTGGACCGGATCGAGGCGGCCCTGCGCGCCGGGCACGACGTGGTCGCCGCGCCGCACACGCACACCTACCTCGACTACGCCGAGTCCGACGCGCCGGGCGAGCCGGTCAGCATCTCCGGCCCGCTCCCCCTGGAGACGGTCTACCGGTACGACGCCGGCGACTCGGTGCTCGGCCTGCAGGCCCAGCTGTGGGGCGAGTACCTGCCCACCAGGGAACGCTTCGACTACAACGCCTTCCCGCGCCTGTGCGCCGTGGCCGAGGCCGCCTGGTCGGCGGGCCGCGACCTGGGCGGCTTCACCCGGCGGCTGGCCGATCACCTCCCCCTGCTGGACCGGATGGGCGTGGCCTACCGGCGACCCGAAGGAGCCGCGCGTGTTCACCTCTGAGCAGCAGCTGGAGGACCGGCTGGCGACCCCGTCGGCCGCGCTGGCCGCCGACCTCGCCGGGCTGGACGGCGACCTCGTCGTGCTCGGCGCGGGCGGCAAGATGGGGCCGAGCCTGGTCCGCCTGGCGCGGCGGGCCCTGGAGGCGGCGGGCCGCGGCTCGGCCCGCGTGTACGCGGTGTCCCGCTGGTCGGACGGCCGGGCGGCGCGGGCGCTGGCCGACGAGGGCGTCGAGGTGGTCGCCGCCGACCTGATGTCCGGCGGCGACCTGGCCGGGCTGCCCGACGCGGCCAACGTCGTGTTCATGGCGGGCGCCAAGTTCGGCACGTCGGCGGCGCCGTACCAGGCGTGGGCGGTCAACGCGGCGCTGCCGGCCGCCGTGGCCCGGCGCTACCGCGACTCGGCGATCGCGGTGTTCTCCACCGGCAACGTCTACCCGCTGGTGGACGTGGCCGGCGGCGGCAGCGCCGAGGAGGACCGGCCGGACCCGGTGGGCGAGTACGCGATGAGCTGCCTGGGCCGGGAACGCGTCTTCGAGCACGCCGCCGCGGCGTACGGCACCAGGGTCGCGATCCTGCGCCTGAACTACGCGGTGGACCTGCGCTACGGCGTGCTGGCCGACCTCGCGGCCACCGTGGCGGCGGGCGAGCCGGTGGACCTCACCACCGGGCACGTCAACGTCGTCTGGCAGGGGTACGCCAACGAGGTCGCGCTGCGGTCGTTGCGGCACGCGCGCGCCCCGGAGGCGTTCACCCTGAACCTGACCGGCCCGGAGACCGCCTCGGTGCGGCGCACGGCGGCCCGGCTGGCCGCCGCGATGGGGACGAAGGCGTCCTTCGCCGGCGTCGAGAGCGGCACCGCGCTGCTCAGCGACGCCTCGCGCTGCCACGGCCTGTTCGGCTACCCGGACGTGCCGCTGGACACGCTGATCGCGTGGCAGGCCGGCTGGCTGTCGCGCGGGCTGCCCCTGTCGGGCAAGCCGACCAAGTTCGCGGTACGCGACGGGAGGTTCTGAGATGTCGATCGGCCTGCTGCGGGAGGGGACGGTCATCCCGGCCCACCCGCTGGCGCTGACCTCAGGGCGCGTCCTGGACGAGCGCCGCCAGCGCGCGCTCACCCGCTACTACCTGGCCGCCGGGGCGGGCGGCGCGGCCGTGGCGGTGCACACGACGCAGTTCGAGATCCGCCGGGCGGGGCTGCTGCGGCCGGTGCTGGAGCTGGCCGCCGAGGTCGTGGCCAAGGAGGCGGAGCGGCCGTTCGTCATGGTCGCGGGCGCGTGCGGCGAGACCGCCCAGGCCGTGGCGGAGGCCGAGCTCGCCGCCTCGCTGGGCTACCACGCCGTGCTGCTGTCGCCCCAGGTGCCCGGGGCGGGCGAGCCGGAGCTGCTGGCCCGCGCCAGGGCGGTGGGCGAGGTGCTGCCGGTGATCGGCTTCTACCTCCAGGAGGCGGTGGGCGGACGCCGGCTCGGCCCGTCGTTCTGGCGGTCGCTGAGCGAGCAGGAGTCGGTGGTGGCGATCAAGATGGCGCCCTTCGACCGGTATCGCACGCTCGACGTGGTCAGGGCGGTGGCGGCGTCCGGGCGCGGCGACGACATCGCGCTCTACACCGGCAACGACGACAACATCCTGGCCGACCTGCTCGCCCCCGTCGCGGGCCGCCGGATCGTCGGCGGGCTGCTCGGCCAGTGGGCGGTGTGGACGCGGGCGGCGGTGCTCATGTTCGACGAGGTGCGCCGGGCGTGGGCCGGGGACGACGAGGTCCTGCGTTCCCTGCTGGCCCGCGCCGGCGACCTGACCGACGCCAACGGCGCGGTGTTCGACGTGGCGGGCGGGTTCCGCGGCTGCATCGCCGGGGTGCACGAGGTGCTGCGCCGCCAGGGCCTGCTGGCCGGGACGTGGTGCCTGGACCCGGACGAGGGGCTGTCACCGGGGCAGGCCGCGGAGATCGCGCGGGTGAGCGCGGCCTACCCGTGGCTGGTGGACGACGACTTCGTCGCCGCGCACCTGGACGACTGGCTGCGCTGAGCCGGGGAGCCGGGGACCGGGAGCGACGCGTCCCGGCCCCCGGCTTGCGTGCGTCAGACGGTCCAGTGGGCCGTGGACAGGGCGCGGACGGCGTCCTCGTCCACCTCGACGCCGAGGCCGGGGCCGGTGGGCACCAGGGCCGTGCCGTCCGAGACCTCCACCGTGGAGCCGCCGACGTACGCCGAGCGCACGAACTGGCGGCCGTTGAGGTCGACCGGGGTGTCCACGCCGAACGCCGCGAACAGGTGCAGCGAGGCGGCGAACCCGAGGTCGGTGTCCGTCAGCCCCGAGCCCATGATGCGCAGCCCGGCGTCCTCGGCGAGCTGGCACAGCCGGCGCGACAACGTCAGCCCGCCCGACCGCTGCACCTTGGCGATGGCGATGTCGACGGCGTCGAGCTTGACGAACGTGGCCAGGTCGGAGGGGTGGCGCAGGCTCTCGTCGAGCGCGACCGGCAGCGGACTGTGGTCGCGCAGCCGGCGCAGCCCGGTGACGTCGTTGGCGGGCAGCGGCTGCTCGAACGCCGTGACGTCCAGGTCGGCCAGCCGGCGGGCCATGCGCAGCGCGCCGTCCACGGTGTAGGCCTGGTTGGCGTCCACCCACAGCGGCGCGTCGGGGGCCGCATCCCTGACGGCCGCGACGACGGACAGGTCCGTCGCCTCGTCGTGCAGGCCGACCTTGACCTTGAACGCGCGGTAGCCCTCCGCCTGCCCCTCCTCGACCGCCTTCCGCACCTCGCCGGGCGTCTGACCGGCCACGATCCAGCCGAGCGTGATGCGGTCGCGGCGGCGCTGGCCCCACAGCACGCCGAGCGGCACCCCGAGGGCGCGGCCGAGCAGGTCGTGCAGGGCGATGTCGAGCGCGGACTTGGCGATGGGCGACCCGATGGTCAGCCCGCGGTTGATCACCTTCTCGTAGGCCGCGCAGGCGCCGTCCAGGTCCCAGGCGGGGCGGCCGAGGAGGGCGGGGGCCAGGTAGCCGGCGATCGTCGTCGAGATCGACTCCACGGTCTCGTACGTCCAGGCGGGCGTCGGCGTGGCCTCGCCCCACCCGGTCACCCCGCCGGCCGTCACCTTGACGAGAACCCGCTCGGCGGGCTTCCCCTCGGTGGTGACGTTTCCCCCCGAAATACTGAACGAACGGATGGACGGCAATTCCACGACGAATATCTCAATACGCTCGACGACCAGCGACTTCATCATTCTCCAATGAGCAGGAATTCATGCTTACCCGAGCATTTAAGCCTCCCGAATCTAGCACGCCGTAATTGATTTCAGAATCAACGGCAGGAATTCATGCGGCCCTTTCACCGGGCCCCTCTGGCCGCATCCGGACGTTGACCGGCGACCCGGCCGGGCGCAGGCGCCACGCTCGTCGAGTACGCCAAGGAGCGCGCGCCTTCGCGCTCGGAGTACGCGAAGCTGTCGGCCGGCCACGACGGCCTGCGCGACACCACCGGCGAGAACATCTTCTGGGCATGTTCTCCGGCTCCACGCCGAAGACCGCCGGCCGCCCGCCGGAGCCGGGCGGTCACGGGTCGGTGCCCTGGGAGGCGACGTGGTCCTCGTCGAAGATGTCCCCCGCCGAGATCACGATCCGCGGGTCGGGCACGCCGACGACCTCCTCGTCCTTGTCGTCGTAGTCGAAGAGGCTGAGCACGTGGCGCATGGCCTCCAGCCGGGCGCGCTTCTTGTCGTTGCTCTTGATGACGGTCCAGGGCGCCGACTCGGTGTCGGTGTGCAGGAACATGTCCTCCTTGGCCTGGGTGTAGTCGTCCCATTTGCGGAGGGAGGCCAGGTCCATCGGCGACAGCTTCCACTGCCGCACCGGGTCCACCTGGCGGATGATGAACCGGGTGCGCTGCTCGGCCCGCGAGACCGAGAACCAGAGCTTGACCAGGTGCAGCCCCGAGTCCACCAGCAGGTCCTCCAGGCGGGGCACCTGCTCCATGAACTCCAGGTACTCGTGCACGTCGCAGAAGCCCATGACCCGCTCGACGCCCGCCCGGTTGTACCAGGAGCGGTCGAACAGCACGATCTCCCCGTTGGCCGGCAGGTGGGCGATGTAGCGCTGGAAGTACCACTGGCCGCGCTCGCGCTCGCTCGGCTTCTCCAGCGCGACCACCGTGGCACCGCGCGGGTTGAGGTGCTCCATGAAGCGCTTGATCGTGCCGCCCTTGCCGGCCGCGTCGCGCCCCTCGAACAGCACCACCAGCCGTCTGCCGGTGGCCTTGATCCAGTACTGCAGCTTGAGCAGCTCGATCTGCAGCAGCCGCTTGTCCCGCTCGTAGACCTCCCTGGACAGGCGCTCGTCGTAGGGGTAGTGCTGCCGCCAGGTGTCCACCGGCCGTCCGTCGGCGCGCATCAGCACCGGATCGTCGTCGTCGCCGTCGTCCACCCACAGCCCGGGGGTGGTGTCGAGCAGTTCGCTGTGCTCCGCGGCCGCCAGGGGGGCGAGGACCACGGGCTGCTCGTCGCCTGGACCGGTCATGCGGCCCGCGACCGGATGTTCGCGTTCATGGCGTCCTCTCTTCACCGGACGCGGCCGGCTAATCGTGCCGGCGGGCACTGTTCCGGAAAATCCCGCGGGCCGTTCAGCTCGTGGCTCCCAGGCGGCCGCGCACCTGGGCGAGCAGGTCGTGCGGCAGCGGGGCGTAGCCGTACAGGGCCAGGTAGGACTGGCCGGCGTCGCCGGCGGCGTAGCCGAGGAAGGCGCGCGCCAGCGGGTCCGCGCGGCCCGCGCAGACGATCTCGTACGTGACCTGCACGATCGGGTAGGCGTCGGGGACCGGCCGCCGGTGGTCGAAGGTCAGCAACAGCCCGCGCTCGCTGCTCTCGACCGTGGCGCCCTGCAGGGCCTTGCTGGCGCTCTCCGGCGACAGCGCGACGAACTGCCCGGCGGCGTTGCGGACGTCCGCGGTGCTCAGCCGGGCGCTGCCGGCGAAGCCGTACTCGACGTAGCCGATGGAGTCCCCGGTGTGCTGGAGCACCTGGGTCATGCCGCTGGAGCTGGTGACGCCCTGGCCCGCGCCGGTCCACGTCCGGGACGGCTGGTGCGGCCAGCCGCCGGTCGCCCGCAGGAACTCGGTGAGGTTCTGGGTGGTGCCGGACTGGCCGGAGCGGTGGAAGACGTGGATGCGGGCGGCCGGCAGGCGGTGACCGGGGTTGTCGGCGGCGATCTCGGGGGCGTTCCACCTGGTGAGGCGGCCGGTGAAGATGCCGGTCAGGGTCGCCGGGGAGAGCCGCAGGCCGGGCACGGAGGGCAGGTTGTAGGCCACCGCGACCGGGGCCACCACCATCGGCAGGTGCTCGGCCCGGCCGCCGCAGCGCCGGTCGGCCCGCGCCTGCTCCTCCGGGGTCATCGGCACGTCCGAGCCGGCGAACGCGCTGCGTCCCGCGATGAAGTCCTCGATGCCGTGGTCGGAGCCGTTGGCCTCGTAGACGACGCGCAGTTCGGGGTGGACGCGCTCGAACTCGCCGGTCCAGGCGTCCATGGCTCCTTTCTGCGCGGTCGAGCCCGAGCCGTGCAGCCACGCGACCACCGGCTCGGGAGCGGCGCCGTCCTCGCTGCTCATGCTCAGGAACACGGCCCCGGCCGCGGCGGCGGCCCCGCCGACCAGAACGAGCACGGCGACCAGGACCGACTTGGCCGTCCATGTCAGCCTTGCCATTGCACAAGGCTATGAACCGGACGCGTCCGGACCCATCATCCCGGGGTCAAGCCCCCGGACACGAAGGGTTACCTTGTCGCCAAGCCGCCCGGCGTCCCGTCGGCCGCGGCGGCCAGGAGGCGGGCCAGCTCGACCGGCCTGGTGAACATGGGCCAGTGGCCGGAGTCGAGGTCGACGAGGTCGAGGTGCTTAGCCCGGCCCAGCTCGGCGACCTGCCCGCCGCCGATCCACTCCCGTGCCTGCGCGGGGCTGAACTCGGGGCACACGACGACGGCCGGCACGTCGAAGCGCCGCTCGTCCGTCAGCCGGACCACGCCCTTGGCCACCCCCTCGGGGACGGGGACCGCGGCGGCGGCGAACCTCTCCCTTGCCTCCTGGTCGAGGTCGGCCGAGTCCGGCCCCTCGAAGGGCTCCCATCCCGGGAACGGCATGGCGCCGTCCACGGCCTCGAAGAAGTCGGCGTAGGCGTCGCCGTCGGCGGCGGGAAAACCGCCGATGAAGGCGACCTTGCCCACCTTGTCCGGCCGCGCGTCGGCGGCCAGCCAGGCCAGCGTGCAGGCCGCGGAATGGCCGGCCACCAGGGGCTTCCCGTCGGCCGCGTCCACGGCGGCGAGCACCGCCGCCACCTGGTCGGCGAGCGTGGCGGCGGCGTTCCCGTCCCCCTGGCCGGGGAGGGCGACCGGCACGGGACGGTGGCCGAGCGCCTCGATCGCGGGCGTCACCTCGTCCCAGGCGGAGGCGTCGAGCCAGAGGCCGCCGATGAGCAGGATGTCCATGTCAGTCTTCTTTCTCCAGTGCGTTCAGGTCGCGTTCCGCGTAGAGCCGGTGTTCCCATTCCTCGGTGAGCACGATGTGCAGGCACTCCTTGAGGGGGAACCCGGCCAGCCGCGGCCAGCCGGGCTCGTCGCGGGTGACGTGTGAGGCGAGCAGCTCGGGGGTGAGCGAGGCGATGACCCGGCCGACCATGGCCCGGCGGTCGCGGCGGACGGCGAGCACCTCCGCCAGCGGCGGCCGGGCCGCGCGGTCCCACGGGACGCCGTCCCAGCCGGGGGCCTCGTCCCACGGCAGGTCGAGCGGGTGCCACGGCGAGGGGTCGCCCAGGATCATCCGGCCGACCCAGGCGGCCGAGGCGAAGTTGAGGTGCCGCAGCGTCTGGACGAAGGACCATTCGCCGTCGACGCGCCGGTGCAGCGCCGCCTCGGGGAACGTCGCCGCGCGGGCGAGGGTGCCGGCCCACAGCCGGTCCAGGATCGCCCACGCCTCGACGAAGCCTTCGGGGTCGTCGGGACGCATCCGGGCGCGCTCGGGCATGCGGCGGTTCAGCTCGGCCTCGACGAGGGGGGCGATGTCCACGCCGTTCACCACGACGTTGCGCAGCTCGCCGCTGATCTCGACGTCGACGAGCTCGGCGCCGCTCACGCGCACGCCGGACAGGTCGGCCGCGCGGACGCGGACGTCGCGCACGTGCAGCCGGGTGAACGTGGCCCGCCGCACGCTCACGCCTTCGACCTCTGGTTCTTCCCGGGATTCGGTCATGACGCCACACGGTAGGACGTATTCCGGACGTTCTACTTCCGGTTCCTGCCGTGACCGTTCTAGTCTGCTCGGATGCCGACCGAACTCAGCCCCACCGCGCGGGCCCTGCGCGCCATGGAGGTCCTCCGGCAGCGTCCCGGCGTGACGGCCGGTGAGCTGGCCGCGGCCCTGGGCGTGACCGAGCGCGCCGCCCGCCGGTACGTCGGCATCCTGCGCGAGGCGGGCATCCCCGTCGAGTCGGCCAGAGGCCCCTACGGCGGCTACCGGCTCGGCCGCGGCACCAGGCTGCCGCCGGTCGCCTTCACCGAGCCCGAGGCACTGGCCCTGGTCATGGCGGTGCTCGACGGCCAGCCGGCCGCCACCGACGCCGACGACCTGGTGGGCACGGCCCTGTCCAAGGTCATCCGGGCCCTGCCGGAAGGCGTCGGACGGCAGGCCGCCGCGCTGCGCGAGCACGCCTCCGCCGCGCCCGACCGGTACGCGGCCCGTCCCGGCGTCGCCGTGACCAGCGCGCTGGTCGCCGCGTCCGCGGGCCGGCGGCGCGTCCGCATCGCCTATCGGAGCGGGTCGGGCACGGAGTGGGAGGCCGAGGTCGACCCCTGGGCGGTCGTCGTCCGGTACGGGCGCTGGTACCTGCTGTGCCACTCCCACCGCGCCGGCGCGATCCGCACCTACCGGGTCGACCGCGTCCGGGCCGTGCACGAGACCGTCCACGGGTTCCGGCCGCCCGACGGGCTGGACCCGGTGGCGGCGCTGGAGGAGAACCTGGGCGCCGGATGGGCGTACGCGGCCCGCGTGGTCTTCGACGCGCCCCTGGCCGAGGTGGCGCCCTGGGTGCGCCCGCCCATGGGACGGCTCGAACCGCACGGCGAGGGCTGCGTGCTGGTCGGCAGCACGGGCAACCCGGCCATGTACGCCCAGGAGTGGCTGCCGGCCGTGCCGTTCGCCTTCCGCGTCGAGGGCGGGCCTGAACTGCGCGCGGCGGTCGCGAGCCTGGCCGCCCGCCTGGCCGCCGCGCTGCCCGGCTAGGCCGCCCGCGCGACCGTCCGGTGCCGGCGGACGCGCGCGCCGAGGATCAGGGCGGCCAGTACGGACGCCGCCGCCGAGGCCAGCAGGATCGCGCCCTTGGCCTGCGTCAGGTGGCCCGGCCCGGCGTAGGACAGCTCGGCGATCAGCAGCGAGACGGTGAAGCCGATGCCGCCCAGCACACCGACCCCGGCGATGTCGCTCCAGCCCAGCCGCGGGTTGAGGTGGGCGCTGGTGAGCCGCGCGGTGAGCCAGGCGGCGCCGACGATGCCGAGCGGCTTGCCGGCCAGCAGCCCGGCCAGCACGCCCCAGGTCACGGTCCCCGTCCAGAAGCCGCCCGCCCCCGACAGGGAGATCCCGGCCGACAGCAGCGCGAACACCGGCAGCACCACCCCGGCGCAGAACGGCCGCAACGCGTGCTCGGCGCGCTGCGAGGGCGGCTCCTGCTCGCCGGCGCGCGGCCTGGTGCGCATCAGCAGGCCCATCGCGACGCCGGCGATGGTCGCGTGCACCCCGCAGGCGTGCACCAGGGCCCAGATCAGCACGGCGAGCGGCCCGTACAGCAGCCAGGCGGGCAGCGCGCGGCGCACGGCGGTGACCGCGCGCCCCCGCCCGTGCTGGAGGTACGCCCACACGCACAGCGCGGCGGCGGCCCCGGCCAGGGCGGCGAGGTTCAGCCCCGAGGTGTAGCCGACGGCGATCACGACGACCGCGCACACGTCGTCCACGGTCGCCAGCGTCAGCAGGAACGTGCGCAGCGGGGCGGGCAGGCCGCGGCCCACGACGGCCAGGACGGCGAGCGCGAAGGCGATGTCGGTGGCCATCGGCACGCCCCAGCCGCGGGCCGCCTCGCCCGGCGCGGCGGCGTTCACCGCCAGGAACAGCAGCGCAGGCACCACCACGCCGCCGAGCGCGGCCACCACGGGCAGCGCGGCGCGGCGCGGGTCGCGCAGCTCGCCGTGCACGAGCTCCTGCTTGAGCTCGTTGCCGACGATGAAGAAGAACACCGCCAGCAGCCCGTCGGCGGCCCACGCCTGCGCGCTCAGGCGCAGGCCCAGCCCCTCCGGGCCGAAGGACCACGTGCGCAGGGCCTCGTAGGAGCCGGCGAGGGACGAGTTGGCCCAGGCCAGCGCGGTCAGGGCGGCGACGATGAGCAGGACGCCGCCGACCGCGTCGGAGCGCAGGGCAGTGATGATCCGCGAGGAGGCAGACATGAAGGGAGAACTCCAGGACGGTACGGAAACGATCGGGCCGCCCAAGGCGCGGCCCACGGCCCCACGGCGACCGCCCCCGGATCACGCCGGGGTGCGGGCGCTCAGCGTCCCTGCGGCGGGCGGATGCCCGCGATGATGCCCCACGTGCTGACGTAGCCGTTCGTGCCGATCGGACGGAACTCCAGCGGGCGCAGCGGACGACCGTGCCGCTCACGCGCGAGGCAGAGGCAGGGGCGGGTTATGTGCACCTTGCCTCCCGTTTGTCCGATCGTGTCCTCCTCCTACCCTACAAGTTCCCGCCGCCCCTTGAATCCGGTACCCGGGTACGGGGTTACCGTCGGCACATGACCGCAGACCTGCCCCTCTCCCCCGGCTGGACGCCGTCCGCCTGCACGCTGCCCACCGCCGAACGGCCGCTGCGGGTGGCCGAGTTCGGCGAGCTGTTCGCGCGCACCGCGCGTACCCGCCGGGGACCGTCGCGCTGCTCACCGTGATCAAGGCCGCCCAGCGGCTCGGCTTCACCCGAGATCGCCGCGCGGATCGCCGACCTGGCCACCGTCCGGGAGTCGCTGACGCAGGTGGTCGCCGCCGGCTGCGACAGCCTGACCGGCTGCACCGGCCCCGGCTGCCCCCTCCCCGCCGCCGCCCGCGCGGATGCGATGTACTGACCGTCATGACGATGATCCGCTCGCTGCTGCTGTTCGCCCTGGCCGCGCTCGCCGAGATCGGCGGCGCGTGGCTGATCTGGCAGGGCGTGCGCGAGCAGCGCGGCCTGCTGTGGATCGGCGGCGGCGTCGTCGCCCTCGGCCTGTACGGCTTCGTCGCCACCCTCCAGCCGGACGCCAACTTCGGCCGCATCCTGGCCGCCTACGGCGGCGTCTTCGTCGCCGGGTCCCTGGTGTGGGGCATGGTCGCCGACGGGTTCCGCCCCGACCGCTGGGACGTCGTCGGCGCCCTGATCTGCCTGGCCGGCGTCCTGGTCATCATGTACGCCCCGCGCGCCTGACCCCGTCCCCGGGGTGCGCGTCCGCCATGACGCGGCGCATGTCGGCGACGGCCCGCAGCGTCCCGCGCAGGGTGCCGGTCACCTTCGAGCGGCCCGCGCGGGGCAGGTAGTCCACGTCCGTCTCGCCGATCCGCCAACCGGCCGCCGCGGCGCGCAGCACCGTCTCCAGCGGGTAGCCGAAGCGGCGGTCGGCCGTCCCGAGCGACAGCAGCGGCACGCGGGCGGCGGCCCGCATCGGCCCGAGGTCGCGCAGCGCCACCCCGGTGCGGCGGCGCAGGCTCCGGGCCAGGACGGCGTTGCCCAGCCGGGCGTGCACGGGCCAGACGCCGGCGCCGCGCGGCCGCCGGCGTCCGAGCACGAGGTCGAGCTCCCCGTCGAGGACGGGCCCGGCCACCCGGGGAAGCTGGGCGGGATCGAGCGAGGCGTCGGCGTCCATGAAGCAGACCAGGTCGGCGGAGGAGGCCAGCAGCCCGGCGTGGCAGGCGGCCCCGAACCCGCGCACGGGCTCGGCGACCACCCGCGCCCCGAGCTCGCGGGCGACCCGCGCCGAGCCGTCGGTGGAGCCGTTGTCGACGACGATCGGACGGTAGCCGGCGGGCATGCGGCCGAGCACCCAGGCGAGCGCGGCCTCCTCGTCCAGGCAGGGCAGGATCACGTCGATCGTCATGACCGGGCGAACTCCGTCATCCCGGACTCGAACCCGATCGCGGCGCGGAAGCCGAGCTCGGCCTCGGCCCGCCGGGGCGAGGCGACGATGTGCCGGACGTCGCCCAGCCGGTAGCCGCCGGTCACCCGCGGGCCCGGGCCGCCGCACCCGGCGGCGAGCACGCGGGCCATCTCCCCCACGGTGCGCGGCGTGCCTGAGGCGATATTCCAGGCCCTCAGCCCGCCGGGCGGCAAGGACGCGGTCAGGGCCGCCAGGTTCGCCCCGGCCACGTCGCGCACGTGGACGAAGTCGCGGAGCTGGCGGCCGTCCTCGAACACCGCCGGCGCCCGGCCGGCCCGCAGCGCGGAGCGGAAGATCGCGGCGACCCCGGCGTACGGGGTGTCGCGCGGCATGCGGGGCCCGTAGACGTTGTGGTACCGCAGGGCCGCGACGGCCCCGCCGGTCTCCCTCGCCCAGTTGGCGGCCAGGTGTTCCTGGGCGAGCTTGCTGGTGGCGTAGGCGTTGCGCGGATCGGTCCGGGCGTCCTCCTCGATCGGCGCCCAGCTCAGGGGCTCGCCGCAGCGCGGGCAGGGCGGCTCGAACCGGCCGCCGTCCAGGTCGTCCGCGGTCCGCGGGCCGGGCCGGACGTCGCCGTGCGCGGCGCAGGCGTAACGTCCCTCGCCGTAGACCACCATCGAGGAGGCCAGCACCAGCCGGGTGATCCCGTGCCTGGCCATGGCGGCCAGCAGCACGGCGGTGCCGAAGACGTTGACGCAGGCGTAGGCGGGCAGGTCGGAGACGTCCACGCCGAGGCCCACCTTGGCCGCCTGGTGCACGACGGCATCGACGCCGGGCAGCAGCGCGTCCAGGGCCGCGGCGTCGCGCACGTCCGCGCCGGTCCGCGTGTCGAGGCCGACGACGTCGTGCCCCGCCGCCTCCAGGGCCTCGGCGACGTGCCCGCCGATGAAGCCGGCCGAGCCGGTGACCATCACTCTCACGCCGCCGACGGTAGCCGCCGGGCCGGGCGGGCCCAAGCCGCGTTCGCGGTTCGTAAGGGTTCTTACGAACGGCGAACGTCAACCGCCGCGGCCCCCTCACACCGGCCCCGGGATGCGAGGCTGCCGCCGTGGACCGGAAGACGACGGCGGCCGCCGGGACGCTCGCCGCCCTGGCGGCCGTGGTGCTGCGGCTGGTGACGGGCCCGCCGCACCTGGGCTGGTACCTGGCGGCCTGGGCGCTGTTCGCAGCGGCGCTGTGGCAGGCCGCCCGGCTGCCGGAGCGGCGGGCGGCCGTCCTGGTCCTGGCCGGCGGGATCACGCTCGCCGCGACCGGCCTGGCGGCCCCGCCGAGCAGCAGCACCGACTCCTTCCGGTACGCCTGGGACGGCCGGGTGCAGGCCGCCGGCATCTCGCCCTACGACCATCCGCCGGCCGACCCGGCGCTCGTCCGGCTGCGCGACGACTGGCTCTTCCCGGCCGCCTGCGACGCCCCGGCCCTGTGGCCCCTGCCCGGCGGCGGCTGCACCCGGATCAACCGCCCCACCGAGCCGACGATCTATCCGCCGGTCGCGCAGGGCTACTTCCTGCTGGTCCACTGGCTGTCGCCGGACGGGGTGCGGCACAAGGCGCTCCAGCTCGGCGGCTTCGCGGCGGCCGTGGCCGTGCTGGCGATCCTGTGCCGGGCGGCGGGGGCCCGGCGGGCGGCGTCCTGGGCGTGGTGCCCGGCCGTGCCGGTGGAGGCGGTGAACAACGCGCACGTCGACCTGCTGGGCGTGCTGCTGGTGGTGCTCGCCTTCACCGCCGTGCGGGGGCGCGGGGCGCTGCTCGGCGCGGCCGTGGCGGCCAAGCTGCTGCCCGTGACCGCGGTGCCCGGCGCGCTGTCGGGGGTGCTGTCCCCGGGCAGGGGGCCGGGTGGGGGTGTGGCCTGGCGGCGGGCGCTCGGCGTCGTCGTGCCCGCCGGGCTCGTGATCGCGCTGTCCTATCTGCCGTACGTGCTGGCCTCGGGCGCCTCGGTGGCGGGCTACCTGCCGGGTTACCTCAAGGAGGAGCGCTATGACGGGCCCGGCGGCGGGAACCGCTACGCCGTCCTGCGGCTGCTCGTGCCGGACGGGTGGGCGCCCTGGGCCGCGGTCGCGCTGCTCGGCCTGGTCGTCCTGGCCGTCCTGCGGTACGGCGACGCCGGGCGGCCCTGGCGCGGCGCGCTGCTGGTCAGCGGCTCCCTCCTGCTGCTGTTCACCCCCGGCTACTCCTGGTACGCGCTGCTCGTCGTCGCCCTGGTCGCGCTGGACGGCCGGTGGGAGTGGCTGGGCGTCGCCCTGGCCGGCGCGGTCGCCTACACCGCCGGCCCGGCGGCCCCGGACACCCCCGGCACCCCCGCGTACGCCGTGGCCGCCCTGGCCGTGCTGGCCGGCTGGGCTGTGCGCCGGTCTCGCGGCGATCACCTGCTGTCATCGGCACGGAAGGACTGAGGAAGCTGAGCCGTCCCACGTTCGAGCACCTGCCGCAGATCGTGCTCATCGCCAAGGAGCCCGTGGCCGGGCGCGTCAAGACCCGGCTGACGCCCCCGTACAGTCCGGCCGAGGCCGCCGCGCTGGCCGAGGCCGCGCTCCGCGACAGCCTGCGCGCCGTCGCCGCGACCCCCGCCGCCCAGCGGGTCCTCGCCCTGGACGGCCTGCCGGGCCGCTGGCTGCCCCCGGGTTTCGTGGTGATCCCGCAACGCGGCGCCGGCCTGGACGAGCGCCTGGCGGCGGCCTTCGCCGACACTCACCGGCTGCGGCCGGGACCCGTCGTGCTCATCGGCATGGACACCCCGCAGGTCACCCCCGACCTGCTGCGCGTGGCCGGGGAGGCGCTGGCGGACCACGACGCGGTGTACGGCCCGGCGGCCGACGGCGGCTTCTGGCTGCTGGGGCTGCGGCGGCCGGACCCGGCGCTGCTCCTCGGGGTGCCGATGTCGCACCCGGAGACCGGCAAGGTCCAGCTCGACCGGCTCGTCCGCGCGGGCCTGACCGTCCACCACCTGCCCGAACTGATCGACGTCGACACCGCCACAACCGCCACCGAAGTGGCCCACCAGTCCCCCACCACGTACTTCGCCACCACCCTCCGAACCCTGCACCGCGAACAGGCGGCCAGGCCGGTGACCGAGGAGAGCCGGGCCACCGGGAGGCCGGGCCGATGATCGGGGAGATCTATGCGGCCGCGCTCGCGGGTGAGCGTGCCGAGATCGAGTACCTGGACGGCACCCGCGCCGAACTGGCGACCGCGCGCTGGTCGGCGCCGATCGACGGCGACGAGGACATCCTGAGCCACTGCCGCAGCCCCACGCTGGACATCGGCTCCGGCCCCGGCCGGCTCACGGCGGCGCTGACCCGGCGCGGCGTCGCCTCGCTCGGCATCGACGTCACGCCGCACGCCGTCGCCCTGACCCGCCGGGCGGGCGGGTTCGCCCTCCTGCGGGACGTCTTCGACGACGTCCCCGGCACCGGCCAGTGGGCGACGGCGTTGCTCGCCGACGGCAACATCGGCATCGGCGGCGACCCCGCCGCCCTGCTCCGCCGGGTCCGGCAGCTCGTGCGGCCGGACGGCACCGTCCTGGCCGAGATCGCCCCGCCCTGGACGCGCAGCCGGGTCGACCGGGTACGCCTGCGCCGGGGCGCGCATATCGGGGAGTGGTTCGGCTGGGCGACCGTCTCAGCGGCCGACATCGGACGCCTGGCCACGAACGCGGGATTCACGTCCACCCACTGCCACCCGGCACACAACCGCTGGCTGGCCCACCTCCATTAGCCCCCAAGGCCCACCCGGCACTGGGATCCAGCGCCGGGTGGGGGCAACCCAGGGCGCACCGGGGTCAGCGGCCGGGCGGACGGACGGTTGGCGGCGCTCAGTCGTCGTCGGCGTCGTCGTCGCTGCCGGCCTTGCCGTGGTCGTCGGCGTCGTCGTCGCCCTTGGCGGTCTGGTTGTGGTCGCCGTCGGTCTTGGCGGTCTGGGCGGCCGTGGGGTCGTCACCGTGGTCGTCGGATTCGTCGTCGGTCTCGTCGGTGAGGACGGTGCCCTTGGCGGCGTCCACGGTGATCTCGCGCTCGGTGCCGTCGGCGGCGTCGATGTCGATCTCCCAGACCTGGCCGGCGTCCTCGTTCTCCAGTTCGGCCGAGGTGACCTTGCCGCCCGGCACCTTCTCCAGCGCCGTCTTCTCGGCCTGCTCCCGGGCGACCGCCGGAGCCGGCGCGGACGTGGGGGCAGAGGCGGGGGCGGACGTGGGGGCAGAGGCGGTGGCGAAGGCGGTGCCGACGCCGGCGGCGAGCACACCGGCCGTGGCCAGTCCAGCGATGATCATAGGCTTACGCATGCGGAATCACTCCGTCGGTTCGGTCGTCGTCCTGACGCCTCCCAGAGTGGCCGCCAGGACGATAGCGACGAACTGCGACAACCCTAACGTCCGGTTAAGACGCCGAACGGCCCCCGCAACCCCCGACGGACCTACTCGTAACGGGCGCGGCGGGCGATCTTCTCGAACCCGAGACCGCCGAAGAGCGCGGCCGAGGCCGGGTTGTTGACGTTGACGTCCAGGAAGACCTGGCCGGCGCCGCCCTCGCGCATACGTCCGAGAGCCGCGACGGCGAGCGCCCGCGCGAGCCCGCGCCGCCGCCACCCCGGCACGGCCCCGACCTGGACCAGGAACTCATCCGCGCACGTCACGAACCCGACGGCGACGTCCCCCTCGAACGCCACCAGCGAGCACCCCGGCAGGAACCCGTCGTCGACCAGCCAGTCCACCCACTGCTCCCGCGTCCACCCGGGAAAGCCCGGACGGTCGGCGAAGGACGCGGAGTACGCCTGGTGGAACGCTCCTTCGGTGAGGGGCGACCACTCCTCGACCGTCACCTGCGCCGGCATCGGGACGTCCGGCAGCGGCCGGGCCAGGTCGCGCCGGAAGACGTCCTCGGCGAACGTCTGGCGGAACCCGCGCGCCAGGAAGAGCTCGTGCGCCTGCGGGGTCAGCGACTCGGTCTCCAGCCGCACCTTCCCGGGCTCGGCGGCCAGCCGGTCGAGCAGGCCCGACCCCAGCCCCCGTCCGCGGTGGTCGGGGTCGACCAGGCCGGTCGCCGCCGACGTCTCGCCCGCCTGCCGCACGGCCCCGCAGGCCACCAGCCGCCCGTCCGTGAACGCGCCCACCGCGATGCCCGTGATGTACCGGCGTTCCAGGAAGGAGGGCGACGCGGTGGCCGGGAGCCCGCCGTCGTGCGCCGCGCACCTGCCGGCCAGCCCCGTGATCGCCGGCAGGTCCGTGGCGGACAGCGCGGCCCATTCGAGGTCGATGGTCACCATGGTCTCCTTCGCATGGGGATGATCAAGTATGTCACCACGCGGGGCCGCTCCGGAGAAGAGCCGGTCAGCCGCTTCGGGGGACGCAGTCGAGGACGACGTTGCCGAGCGGCGTGTGACGCACCCCGGCCACGTCCAGCCCGGCCGCGTCGGCGAGCGCGGCGTAGTCGGCGACGGTGCGCTCGCGGCCGCCGCTGATCACCAGCATGCGCAGGTCCATCTCGGCGAACATGGCCGGGTCGTCGCCGGCGCCGCCGCGGGACTCGATCACGACGACCCGTCCGTGCGGCCCGGCCGCGTCGGCGCAGCGCCGCAGGACGCGCGCGGCGTCGGCGTCGTCCCAGTCGTGGATCACGCGCCTGAGCACGTAGACGTCGCCGCCCGGAGGCAGCGGCTCGAAGAAGCTCTGGCCGGCGAACGCGCACCGCCCGTCCAGCCCGAGCCCGGTCAGGTGCCGCCGGCCCCGCTCCAGCGTGTCCGGCAGGTCGACGAGCGTGGCCCGCAGCCCCGGGTGGGCCCTCAGCATCTCGGCGATCAGCGCGCCGGTGCCGCCGCCGACGTCCACGACGTGCCGTACGCCGGACCAGTCGTACCCCTCTGCCGCGTCGGCGAGGTCGTCGGCGCCGGCGGCCATCAGGGCGTCGAACGACTCGCCGACCTGCCGGTGGGCGGCCAGATGGCGCCAGATCGGGGCGCCGTGGACGCTCTCCCACGCGGGCCGCCCGGTGCGGACGGTGTGCAGCAGGCCGGTGAACGCGACGTCCATCTGCCCGCCGAAGCCGTCGAGGTCGAGCCGGTCGCGCATCATGGAGGGATGGCCGGAGGCCAGCAGCGCGGCGGGCTCGTTGACCGCGAACACGCCGGGCTCCCGTTCGGCGTAGACGCCGTGGCAGGCGAGGTGGCGCAGCATCCGGCCCAGGGCGTCGGGGTCGGCGCCCGACCGGCGGGCCAGCTCCTCGACGGGCAGCTCGTCGCCGCCCATCAGATCGGTCAGGCGCAGGGTGGCCGCGACGCGCACGGCCATCGGGGTCACCATGTCCGTGACGGGGGCCAGCACCTCCCACGCCGCCTGCCACGCCGTCGGGTGGACGGTCTCGTCGCCGGTGCCTGTCACGGCCGCAGCCCCCTTCTCCCGAAAGGATCAAGGCTCGCCCGCAACCTACCACGCGATCCCCGGCCCGTCCCGCCGCGCGCACCCTGGCGCGGGGGCCGCCTCCGGGGAGTGCGTCAGCCCAGGAGCCTGGAGAACAGTGATCCGAGGCCGAGGCCGCCCAGGAGCGACGCCGGCCGGTCCTGCTCGGCGGTCGCCGCCGCCGACAGGGGCACGTCGGCTGCGGGGCAGGCCGCCGGGGGCCGGCCGGTCAGGACGTCCAGCGTCCTTCTGACGCCGAGCGCGTCGAGCAGCGACACCCGGGACGACGAGGCCGTGACCGACATGCCGTCGTCGCCGGCGCGGATGGTCGAGGCGCCGTCGGTGACGCACGTCTCGGGCCGGTTGACCAGCGCTTCGAGCACCGCCGTGGCTCCCGCGGCGTCCAGCAGGGACGACGGCTCGGCCTCGGCCGACGACCCGGCGGCCGACGTGCCGGTCTCAGCCCAGCCGGTGTCCGACGTGACGGTGTCCGACGTGCCGGTGTCCGACGTGACGACGTCCGACGTGCCGGGAGCCGACGTGCCGGGGGCAGGGGGGCAGCCCAGGGCGTCGGCGACGAGCGGCTCCAGGATCCGGCGGGCCAGCGTGTCGCCGTCCGCCGCGGTCGGCCGGGCCTCCTGCGTGCCGCCGTCCGGCCTGCTCACCCCGATCTCCTGCTCGACGTCGAGCAGGAAGGCGTCGAGCACGCCGGGGAACTCGGCGGCCTCGGCGAACGACGCGTCCGCCGAACGCGGCAGCGCCCCGGGCCGGTCCGCCGGGCGGACGAGCCCTTGCAGGAACGTCCGCACGGCCGAGGTGTCGAGCAGGGTGCCCGCCGTGACCGAGGGCCCGCCGGTGATCTCCAGCCGGGCGGCGAAGCACGGAGCGGCGGCCGCGCTGCCGTCCTCGGCCGCCGCCGGGCCCGCCGCCGTGAGCAGCCCCGTTGCGGCCAGGCCGAGGACGGCGATCGTTCTCTTGCACATGGGTGTCTCCCTGCGACGTTACGTGATCATCCGCAGCGATCATTACCCATTGCAGTGGATCAACTACTCTATGAATGTTTCTAGCCCTCTTTACCCGCCGAAACCGGGTCACCGGGCATGCTCTACCGTCTGCTGAGCGAGCGACGTCGAGCGGAAGGACCCCCATGAGCCCCCTGAACGGCATCGGCCGGAGCGCCGAGGAGCTGACCGAGCGGGTGCACGCCCTGCTCGCCTCCCCCAGGCCGTGGTCGGTCACCCAGATCGGCGACCCCGTGCTGCGCAGGACCGCCGAGCCGTACGACGGCCAGCTCTCCGACGCCCTCCTGCGCGAGCTGCTCGACGCGATGTTCCGGCACCTGCCGGGCGTGGGGGTGGGCCTGGCCGCGCCGCAGGTCGGCATCCCGCTGGCGCTGGCGGTCATCGAGGACCCGGCCGAGCTGCCGCCCGACCTGGCCGCCGAGCGCGAACGCGTGCCGCAGCCGCCGCTGGAGCTGGTCAACCCCGTCGTGACGCCCGTCGGTTCCGGTTTCCGGGCGTTCTACGAGGGATGCCTCAGCGTGGAGGGGCTGACCGCCGTCGTCCCGAGGCACGCGCGGGTGCGGCTGTCGGCCCTCGACGGGGACGGCCGCCCGTACGAGATGGAGCTGTCCGGCTGGCCGGCCCGCATCGCCCAGCACGAGACCGACCACCTGAACGGCGCGATCTACCTCGACCGCGCCGACCTGCGCTCGCTGTCGACCACCGCCAACCACGAGCGTCTCCTGGCCCCCCGGCCCTGACGCCGCCGCCGGGTCACACGCTGCGGATCACCGAGACCACGATCCCCAGCACCACGGCCCGGTCGCCGTCGATGACGGCGTAGCGGGGGTTGCGCGGTTCGAGCCGGACGTGCCCGTCGCGCCGCCGGTAGACCTTCACGGTGGCCTCGCCGTCGATCATGGCGGCGACGATCTGCCCGGAGTGCGCCTCGGGCTGCTGCCGCACCACCACGATGTCGCCGTCGCAGATGGCCGCGTCGACCATCGAGTCGCCGCGCACCCGCAGGCCGAACACGGTGCCGCGGCCGGTGAGGTCGCGGGGCAGGGTCAGGGTGTCGTCGAGGTGCTCGTCGGCGAGGATGGGCGTGCCCGCGGCGATGTCGCCGACCACGGGGACGCTCACCAGCCCGGCGGGCGGCTCGGCCGACGGCGGCCGCAGGAACAGGCGCACGTCGATCGGGCGGGTCATCGTCGCGCCGCGGCTGAGGAAGCCCTGCTCCTCCAGGCTCCTCAGGTGCTTCGAGACCGACGAGGGCGAGCGCAGCCCGACCGCCTGGGCCAGCTCGCGGGTGCTCGGCGGGTATCCGTGCCTGACCACCCAGTCGCGGATCGCGGCCAGGATCCGCTGCTGTCGTCGCGGCAGGGCCGAGACGTTCAGGTGCTCGAACGTGTCATGGTCGTCGTAGGTGGTCACAGAGGAATGCTAGAGGCCGGCCGGCCGGAGCGGTGGCGGCCTCCGGCGGAACGGGCGATCCCGGCCGCGAGGGCGCAGGCCGCCGTGCCCGCCAGGACGAACAGCCCGGTGTCGCCGGCCAGGTACTCGGCCACCACCACGGGCCGGTCCGTCGCGACGGCGTGCTCCAGCAGCAGGGCGAACGTCGCGTTGTGCGCGAAGTGGGCCAGCACGGCCGGCCACACGCTGCCGGACATGACCCGCAGGTACCCGAAGAGGAACGAGAACGCGATCACCGACCCGCCGAACAGCGGCAGCACGACGGCCCGCGACCCCTCGGCGTGGTAGTACGGCGTGAACAGGATGTACGGCAGATGCCAGGCGATCCACACCACGCCGGTGACGAGCATGGACGCGCGCTCCCCCAGCCAGGCGAGCCGGGGCTGCAGGTAGCCGCGCCAGCCGATCTCCTCGGCGAAGGCCAGGATCGGCCCGGTGACGAGCACGGCCGCCACCGACTGCGCCCAGTCGCCCCGCGGCGCGGTGAACCGTCCGAACCCCAGGACGACCGCGCCCGCCGTGGCCAGCAGGCACACCCCGGCGGTGGCGGCGACGGCGGCCGGCCAGGCGCGCAGCCCGGCCCGGCCCAGGCCGAGGCGGCGCAGCCCGTCCCTGGAGCAACCCTCCCGGGTGACGACGAACAGCAGCACCAGCACGGTGAGCAGCGGCGACAGGGCCAGCACCAGCCCCTCGGCGACGCGCGCGGTGGCCGCCGAGACGGCGAGCACGAGGACGATGTAGACGATCGACGTGACGCGGTCGTCGAGCTGTCGGAACATGGGCGGACCTTTCTCCGGGGGCGGGCCCCGCCAAGTGTTCAGGAGCCTGCTCCCGCCGCCCATCGGCCGAAGATCCGAATCGCCGGCCCGCCTCTGCCACCCGGGGACTACGACCACCGGCTGAGGACCGGTAATCGCGTTGCGCCCGCGCCGGGGCGCGTGTCAGGGTCGTGGCTTCTTGAGTGGTGACAGTGGCGAGGGTGCTGGTGGTGCGGTATGAGGTATGCGGGGCTCGCGCTCGCGTTCGGGTCCTCGGCGTGTTTCGCGTTCTCGGGGCCGATGGCCAAGTACCTCGTCGCGGCCGGGCTGACGCCGATCGAGGCCGTGTGGGCGCGGATGGCGGCGGCCGGGCTGCTGCTGCTGGGCGTGCTGGCCGCGGTCAGGCCCGCGGCGCTGCGGATCCCGCGGGCCAGGTGGCCGTTCTTCGCGCTGTACGCGGTCGTGGCGGTGGCCGGGGTGCAGTCGCTGTACTTCGCGGCGATCACCCGCCTGCCGGTGGGGGTCGCCCTGCTGCTGGTCTACATGGCCCCGGTCATGGTGGCGGCCTGGGTGCGGCTGGTCCGCAAGGTCCGGCTGCCGAGGGCGGCCTACGGCGGGGCGCTCGTCGCCCTGGCCGGGCTCGGGATCGTCGCCGAGGTCTGGCACGACCTGCGGCTGGACGCGCTGGGCCTGGCCCTCGGCCTGCTGGCCGCGGCCTGCTCCGCCGGATACTTCCTGATGAACGACAGCTTCGGGGACGACGTCGACCCGCTCGGGCTCGTCGCCTGGGGCATGGCGGGCGCGGCCGTGGCGCTGGTCCCGGTCGCCCGCCCGTGGGCCCTGCGGTGGGAGGCGTTCACGACGTCCGCCACTCCCGCGCCGGGCGCCCTGACGCTGCCCGTGCCGGTGGCCTTCGCCTGGATGGTGGTGGTCGCCAGCGTGGTGGCGTACGTCCTCGGGGTGAACGCGGTGCGGCGGCTGTCGGCCGCGGTGGGCGCCACGGTGGCGTCGCTGGAGGTCATCGGCGGGGCGCTGGCGGCCTGGGGGGTGCTCGGCGAGGGCCTGGGCGGGTTGCAGATCGCGGGCGGCGTGATCGTGCTGTCGGGCGCGCTCCTCGCCCAGACCGCGACCCGCCGCACGCGAGCGTCCCGAGCGACGGGGCTGGATGGCGACAAAGAGGTGACCTCGGGAGCAATGAAGTGCTGACACTACTGTAAGTAGTTAATTCACTACAACGGGTATTTACAGGGGGAAGCAACGACTGTCCCATCCCCGTCCCGAGAGAGGAGGTGGAGCTTTGCGTGTCCTGATCCAGCTCCGCCCCGCCCGTGAAACCGTCGAAGCCGTCCTCGACCCCGGCGTGACCGCCACCGTCGCCGACGTGGCAGGAGACCTGCCGGGAATCGTCCTGGACCAGGCGTTCGCCCCGCTGGCCCTGCCGCGCGCGCTGCCCGCCTCGCCCTCGGGCGGCCTGCTGTCGTCGCTCAACCGGCCGCTGGGCTTCTCCCTGTCGGCCGAGCACGCCAGCGTGCTCGTGCGCGGCGAGCTGTCCGACGACGACCTGCCGTCCAGGCTGGCGCTGTTGTCGTCGTCCGTACGCGAGGTCGTCGGCGTGTTCGCCGACCCGTCCATCCATCCCAACCTGACCTGCGCCGACACCGGCCCGGTCGGCGACTGGCACGACGTCGAACGGCTGCTGCACGCCTCCGACCTGCGCGCGGCCGGCTACGACGGCCACGGCGTCAACCTGGCGGTCGTGGACGGCGGCGTCAACGCCGACCACGTGAGCACCAAGCTCGGCCGCCAGGTCACCCTCGACGCCGGGCACAGCTGGGCCCCGCCCGGCGTCACGCCCACGCCTGGGCGCTACCCGGTGGAGCACGGCAGCCTGTGCGCCTTCAACACCCAGCTCGCCGCCCCGCGCTCGACGCTGCTCGACGTCGCCGTCCTGCAGAGCAGGAAGGGCACGGTCGAGGGCATGCTGTCCGACGCCGTGGCCGCCTACACCCACCTGCGCGGGATCCTGGAGGCCATGCCGGCCGAGTCCCGCTCGCTGGTCGTCAGCAACAGCTGGGGCCTGTACAACCCGCAGCAGGACTTCCCGCCCGGCCACCCCGGCAACTACTCCGACAACCCGATGCACCCGTTCAACGTCATGATCTCCGCCCTGGAGCACGCCGGGGCCGACATCGTGTTCGCGGCGGGCAACTGCGGACGCGACTGCCCGGCCGCGAGCTGCGGGTTCACCGACATCGTGGGCGGCAACGGCCACCCGAAGGTGGTCACGGTGGCCGGGGTCGACACCCGCGGCGAGCGCGTCGGCTACTCCTCGCAGGGGCCGGCCCGGCTGGGCGACCACAAGCCCGACCTGGCCGCCTACACCCACTACACCGGTTCCGAGGCCGGCGGCCCCGGCACGCCCGACACCGGCACCTCCACCTCCTGCCCCGTGGTGGCCGGCGTCATCGCCGCCCTGCGCACCCGCCACCCGTCCACCAAGTTGTCGCCCGCGCAGCTTCGCACGCTGCTCAACCGCACCGCCGAGGACCGAAGCACGGTCGGCTTCGACCACGACTACGGGTACGGCATCGTCAACCCCGCCGGCGTCCTGGCCGCGCTCCGCTCGCACCGCACCCGGGCCGCCTGAAACCGCGACGGCGCCGCGTACCCGTGGGTACGCGGCGCCGCCGTCCGCCGGGGAGGGCCGGTGGACGAAGGGTCAGCCGTGGTTCCAGACCGAGGAGATCCGGTCGTTCCACCCGCTGGGGACGAGGTTCGGGATGTCGGAGAAGGGCGGCACGATCAGCGAGCTGCCGCCGAAGTTGATGTGCTCGTAGTAGCGGACCGTGCAGTTCGTGCCGCCCATGGAGCTGATGACGTCGTTCCAGTCGTGCAGGTGCAGCGGGCCGTGGTGGACGTCGGTCAGGTCGTTGTAGGCCTGGCGGGCCGGGCACCAGAACCAGTCGCCGGCGTACTCGACGTGCTCGAACATCTGCACCTCGCCCCGTGTGGCCGGACGCGGGTCGCGCAGCAGCGCCGCGGCCCACAGCGCGCCGTTGACCGCGGTGTCGTCGGTGACCGCCGTCAGGCGCTCGGGGTGGTAGAGGTAGGTCAGCGGGCGGCCGTCGAACCGGGTCAGGTCCGCCGGGTCGTGCTCGACGCCGTCCACGACCACCGCCATGGCGGGCGCGGGGTGGGTGATGCGTGCGGTGGCGAGCGCTGTGGCGGCCTTGGGCCGGGCGAGCGTCCTGGCGGGGTCCGCCGGCACGGGCTCGGCCGAGCGCGGCGCCCTGACCGCCTTGGCGACGAGCTGCTCCAGCGTGGTGATGTCGTGGTCGCGCAGGAGGGCCAGCACGTCGGCCTCCTCCAGGCCCCCGACGTGGTCGGAGAAGTCCAGGAAGCGTTCGACCTGGCGGCGGGCGGGGGTTGAGATCTGGGTCATCGGGTGCCTCCCCTGGTAGTGCTGCGTACTCCCTCATGGTCGGGCGGGGCGGCGGCGGGGGCAGCCCCCCAGTGTTGGGGATGGCGTTCAGGCGGTGAAGGCGGCCATGAGCTCGTCCCGGCCGCTCGCGCCGGTCTTGCGGAAGATCGCTTTGAGGTGGTCGTGCACGGTGTGTCCGGACAGGTCGAGCAGCCGGGCGATCTGCTTCGGGGCGGCTCCGGCGCACAGCAGGTCGAGGACGCCGCGCTCGCGCGGGGTGAGGGCGTACCAGTCGCAGAACGAGGGCAGCAGCAGGCCGCCGGTCGCCGCCTGGATCACCACCGCCACCTCGCCCGTGCCGTCCCCGTCGAGAGCCTGGCCCTCGACGGCGAGCCAGCGGCCGTACCGGGCCGCCGGGGCGCAGATGACCGGCCGGCCGGCGTCCGCGCCGCGCGCGTGCTCGGCGGCGTCGGCGGCCAGGGCCGTGACGAACGTGTCGGCCAGCCAGGCGTGCACGCCGTACCGGTCGGGGCGGCGCAGCCGGTCGAGCCACGCCCTGGCCTGCGGCGTCACGGCGCGGACGCCGCGGTCGGGGCCGACGACGATCACCCCGGCGGGCAGGGCGGGCGAGGTGGGGGCGAGCGGGGCGGCGGTGACGTACCTGCGCAGCGCGGCCATCAGGGCCGGGGCGAGCAGCGTGGCCCTGCGCAGGTCGTCCTGGCTGAACGGCGGGGCGTCGCAGGCGCGGACCAGCCCGAGCAGGCCCCACACGCCGCCGCGCCCGTCCCGCAGCAGCAGCCGCAGCTCGCAGGAGGCGCCGCAGGCCGCGAACGCCCGCCGCGCCCCCTCCTCCGCGCCGGCCACCGCCACCGGCACCCGCAGCCGGGCCAGCGACGCCGGCCGGCACGGGTCGCCGTGGGCGCGGCGGTGGGCGAGCAGGGAGACGGCCAGCTCGCGTTCGTAGCGGTGCCAGAAGCTGAACGAGCCCTGCCCGAGCCCGGTCGCCGGGCTGGTGCCGACCAGCCTCAGCGCGTCGTGCGGCAGCAGCGGGGCGATGGCGGCGGACACGGCGGCGCCGACGTGCTCGGTGGCGACTCCCCGGTCCATCAGGGTGCGCACCTCGTGGACCACGCGGTCCTGGCATGAGCTCACGCGGCCAGGTCAGCACGCCGCACCCCCACCCGGCAAGCACAGGGTAGCCGTTCGGCTACGTCAGGTCACATCCAGCCGCCGCAGCTCGTCACCGGTCAGCGTCAGTGCCGTCGCCTCCGCCGACGCCCGCACCGACTCCGGCCGGGTGGCCCCCGGGATGGGGACGACGTGCGCGGAGTGCGCCAGATGCCAGGCCAGGCAGACCTGCTGCGGGGTGCGGCCGCGTTCCTCGGCCACCTCGTGGAAGGGGGTGCGCGGCGGGGCTGCGCCGGGGCCGTCCAGGGCGCTGCGGGCGATGCCGCCGAGGGGGCTCCACGGCAGGAAGGCGATGCCGAGGCGGTCGCACAGCCGCAGCTCGGGCAGGCTGTCGCGGTGCTGAGGGCTGTAGCGGTTCTGCACCGAGACCAGGCGGTCGCCGAGGACGGCCCTGGCCTCGTGGATCTGCTCGCAGGTCACGTTGGAGACGCCGGCCGCGCGGATGAGGCCCGCGTCGAGGAGGTCGCGCAGCGCGCCCACCGACTCCGCCCACGGGACGTCCGGGTCGGGCTTGTGCAGCTGGTAGAGGCCGATCGCCTCGACGCGCAGGCGGCGCAGGGAGCCCTCGCAGGCGGCCCTGAGGCGGTCGGGACGGCCGTCGACCGTCCAGGAGCCGTCGCCGGGACGGCCGCGCCCGCCCTTCGTGGCGACCAGCACGCCGGAGGCGTCGCCGGACCAGGTGGCCAGGGCCTCGGCGACGAGCTCCTCGTTGTGGCCGCGCTCGCCGGCGTGCCAGTGGTAGGAGTCGGCCGTGTCGATCAGGGTGAGGCCCGCGTCGAGGGCGGCGTGCACGGTGGCGATCGCGCGGGCGCGATCCGGACGGCCCTCGATGGACAGCGGCATGGCGCCCAGACCGACGGCGCCGACCTCGGCGGTTCCGACACGACGGGTGATCATGTTTGGTCAGCCTTCCTGGAGCAGGTCGGCGACGGCTCGCGGCAGCCAGGCCGCGACGTCGCTGAAGGTGAAGCCGAGCGCGGCGGCCCGGCCGGTGTCGAGGGCGTAGGAGCGGTCGAAGGAGAACGGCGAGGCGGGCTCACCGCCGGTCACCACCCGGTAGGCGGGGGCCGGCGAGCCGGTCGCGGCGGCGACGGCCGCGCACAGGCCGTTGACGGTCAGCGCGTCGCGCGAGGCGGCGTTGAGCGCGCCGGTGACGTCGGTGCCGGTCGCCGTCCAGTGCAGGAACGCGGCGATCTCCGCGTGGTGGACGAACGACGTCGGCGCCGGGTCGCGGTGCACGGCGACCGGCAGCCCGGCGCGTACGCGGTCCACGTAGTGGCGCAGCCGTCCGGTGAAGTCGGCGTCCCCGCCGCCGAGCACGTGGGCGCTGCGCACGGCGAGGAACGGGAAGGCCGGGTCCCGGGCGAACACGGCCTCGGCCTGGCGTTTGCCCTCCGCGTACGCGGCCGCCTCCCCGAGCAGCCGGGACAGGGCGTCCGGCGACCCCCACGGCAGGCCGCGGTCCACCGGCCAGGACGCGGCCTCGACCGCCTCCTCGCGCACCGGGGCCGCGGCCGGAGGCAGCAGGGACGGCGAGGTGGCCGGGTCGTAGACCTCCATGGTGGAGGTCATCACGTAGCGGGCGGCGCGGCCGGCGAAGACCCGGCGGGCGACGTCGGCGTGCTGGGGCGTGTAGCAGACCTGGTCCACGACGGCGTCGAAGGCCCGGCCGTCCAGGGCGCGGGCGAGGGCCGCCGCGTCCGCCCGGTCGGCGACGACGTGCTCGGCCCCGGGCGGCGGCGCGGCCGAGCCCCGGTTGACCACGGTCACGCGGTCCCCGCCGGCCAGCAGCAGGCCGATCAGGCGGCGGCCGAAGTAGCGGTTGCCGCCGATGACGCAGATGTGTCGCATGCGGCCAAGACTGGCCCGAACCGGGTCAGCAGTGGTAGTGGTGACTCACTGGTCTTGTGTTAAGGAGAACTGTTGATCGACGCCCACCGGCTCAGGGTGCTGCGGGAGGTGGCCGCGCACGGCAGCTTCAACCGGGCGGCGGCCGCGATGCTGCTCACGCCGTCCGCCGTCTCGCAGCAGATCGCCGCGCTGGAACGGCAGCTCGGCACCCCGGTCGTCACCCGCAGCACCCGGGGCGTGGCCCTCACCGAGCCGGGCCGGCTGCTGGTGGAGACGGCCGAGACGATAGCGGCCGAGCTGCGGCACGCCCGGGAGCGGATCGACGAGCTGGCCTCGGGGCGCCGGCGGCTGACCGTGGCCACCTTCACCAGCGGCGGCCGCGCGCTGCTGCCCGGCGTGCTGGCGCGGTTCGTCGCCGCCCATCCCGAGGTCGCGACGAACGTGGTCGAGCGGGAGCCGGAGGACAGCCTGCCGCTGGTCCGCCGCGGCGAGGCGGACCTGGCGATCGCCTACCACTTCGACGGGCCGCTACCGGTGCTGCCCGGCGACCGCACGGGGCTGGCCTGGACGCCGCTGGCCGAGGACCCGCTGTCGGTGGCGCTGCCGGCCGCCCACCCGCTGGCCGGCCGGGCGTCGCTGGACCTGACCGAGCTGGCCGAGCAGCCGTGGGTGATCGGCTGCTCCAAGACCGAGGCGTTCCTGCGCGGGTACGCCGCCGCGGCCGGGTTCGAGCTGCGGGTCAGCGGCTCCACCACCGACTACCACCTGGCGCAGGCGCTCACGGCGGCCGGGCTGGGCGTCAGCCTGGTGCCGTCCATCTGCCTGGCGCGCGACACGCCCGGCCTGGCCGTCGTGCCGCTGAACCCGCCGCGCCCGGCCCGCTACATCGGGATCGCCACCGCCCCGCGGCGCGACCACCCGCTGGTGCCGACGCTGGTCGAGTGGCTGCGCGAGGAGGCCGCGGCCCTGGGACGGCAGCGGACCGATCCTGTCCGCCGGTGATGCCACAGTGGTCCCGGGAACCTCTTCCTGCACCGAACGGAGTGATTCAGATGAGCCGCCATGTCCAGATCACCTTCGACGCCCACGACCCGAAGGCGCTGTCGACGTTCTGGCGTGACGCGCTGCGCTACGTCCACCCCGGCCCGCCCGGGATCGAGCTGCCGCAGGGCGCCGACCCGCTGGCCGCCTGGGACGACTTCCTGGCCAGGGCGGGCGTCCCCGAGGAGGAGCGCGACGCGCGGTCGGCCATCGAGGACCCCGAAGGCCGCGGCCCCCGGGTGTTCTTCCAGCGGGTGCCGGAGGGCAGGTCCGGCAAGAACCGCGTGCACCTCGACGTCCGGGCGGCTCCCGGGCTGCGCGGCGAGGAGCGCATGGCGGCGCTGGAGGCCGAGTGCGAGCGGCTGGTCGGGCTGGGCGCGACGCGGGTGCGGCGGCACGAGCCCGAGCCGCCGTTCGGCGCCGGCCACATCGTGCTGACCGACCCCGAGGGCAACGAGTTCTGCCTCGACTGACCATCCAGGACGTCCGGCTGAGGAATCAGTCGTCGGCACACCTGCATGGCACGATGAGCAGCGTGCCCGCTTCGATGTGGGTCACCTTCTTCGAGCCGAGGCAGAAGCGGCATTTCAGCGTCTCGGCAATCCAGGGGTCGGACCAAACGTTGTGTCGCCAGGCCGGCGGCGGCCCGTCCGGGGGCGGTTCCGCGCCGCGCTCGGCGGGCTCGTTCTCGCCGCCCACCTGGCCGAGGCCGCCGCAGAACGTGCAGGAAAGGAACAGCTCGCCGAGCTGCACGCCGCGGCGGCCCCGGCATTCGGGGCAGGTGATCGGGTCCGTCACTTCCTGCCGGTCCCGCTGCAGGACTTGCACGACACCCATGTGGACTGCTTCTTCGAGTCGCCGTTCCGGTCGATCCACTCCCCGCCGGCACCCATGCAGATGCCGCACACCGGACGCTCTTCCTGCTCGTCGTCGTACGCCATACTGCGGACGGTAGCCGAGCATGTGCAGGCTGTCTGCCGCCTGGCGGATCCGGTGCGCTCACCTCAGTCGCGGGGAAGGCAGAAGACGTGTGCTGCCAGAATGGCCGTATGGCCAAGCTGACCGGAGCGCAGATCGCACAGGAGGGGCCGGCGGGGTGGGCGTACCTGCTGGGCCGCCTGCACACCCGCATCCACACCGGCACGTTCGCGGCCGGGCTCGCGCTCGTCGACGCCATCGGGGCGGTGGCCGAGGAGATGGACCACCATCCCGACCTCGACCTGCGTTACGCCCATGTCGACGTCCGGCTGTCCAGCCACGACGCGGGCGGCGTCACCGGGCGCGACCTGCGGCTGGCGCGGGCGGTCACGTCCCTGGCCGCCGACGCCGGGGTGCGCCTCGACCCCGCGTCGGTCTCCGCGCTCGAACTCGGCCTCGACACTCCCGTGCGGGAGACGGTCCGGCCGTTCTGGGGGGCGGTGCTGGCGATGCCCGCCGACGACCGGGGCGACCTGCACGACCCGGCCGGCGCGCTGCCCGGCGTGTGGTTCCAGCCGTCCGGCGACGAGGAGCCCCGCCAGCGCTGGCACCTCGACGTGTGGGTGGAGCCCGCGCAGGTCCAGCCCCGGATCGACGCGGCGCTGGCGGCGGGCGGGCGGCTGGTGCACACCGACGAGGCGCCGCGGTTCTGGGTGCTGGCCGACCCCGAGGGCAACAACGTCTGCCTGTGCACCTGGCAGGAGCGCGACTGAGCCGCGGCGGCGGTCAGCGGGGGCCGTCGGGCAGCCCGGCCCGTGCCTCCGCGAGCAGCTCGCGGGTGCGCGGCAGGCCGGCCAGGCGGGCGGACAGCGCGTCCAGCGTGACTGCCAGCACCCGGGCCGGCGCGCCGCGCGCCGCCAGCACCTCCGCCATCCAGCCGATGAAGGACGTGAACAGGCCGGGGTCGTCGACGTAGGCGGCGGCCTTGAGGTAGTCGACGACGTAGGCGACGTCCTCGGCGGTGTGGCCGGTCGGCTCCTCGCCCCCGGTGACGGGCACGTGCTCGTCCAGCTCCTGCATGACGCCTCTGACCAGCTCGGGCGCCCGGTCGGTGAGCGCCGTGAACTCGGGGCCGGCCAGGTGCGGCGGCCGTCCCGGGCTCAGCCCGGTCGCGGCCCGGCGCGGCGGCCCGGCGTCGAGCAGGTCGGCGGCGGCCCGCGCGTCGGGCGCCCAGGCGTCGGCTCCGAGCAGGCGGGCGTAGCGGCCGTCGGGCCCGAAGGCGGCGCCGCCGACGAGCACGGGCGCGCCCGCCGCCTGGCAGGCGCTGATGGCCGCGTGCGCGGCGGGCAGCCGGGTGGCGAGCGACCCGGACAGCGCGACCGCGGCCGGGGCGGTCCTGTGCACGTGCACGACCAGGTGCGCGGTCGGCACGTGCGCGCCCAGGTAGTCCACCTGCCAGCCGCGCAGCCGGAGCACCTCGGCCAGCAGCCGGGCCGGGAAGGTGTGCCACTCGCCGTCCACGCACGCCACGCTCACCCGCCCCTTGACCGGCGCGACGCGGTGGCCGCGCGCGCCCGGCTCGTGGGCCAGCACGGCCAGCACCCGCTCGTGGACGGCGGTCGCCGTGTGCTCCTGGGCCACGGTAAGCCGGTTGGCCGCCCAGTCCAGGCCCACGCGGGCCTGCGCGACGGCGACGACGTCCAGGAGCATGGTCTCCAGGGGCACGCCGGCGTCCAGACCGGCCCGCGCGGCGTCGATGGCGGCGTACTCGTCGCCGGACGTCGCCGCCGCCCGCAGCGCCTCGACGCAGCGCTCGATCTCGTCCCTCATGCCGGAGGCGCTCACGCCGGAGGACCTCCGGCCGGGCCGTCGGCGGACTCGCGCGGCGCGCCGATGGCGACGATGGCGATGTCGTCGCGCTCCCGCTCGCCCGCCCACTGGGAGGCGAGCATCTGGACGCGTTCGGCCAGCGCGGCGGCCGGCATGCCGACGCACTGCCGCAGCTCCTCGCGCAGCCGGTCGTCGCCGAACATCTCGTCGCCCAGCGGGCCGCCCCTGGCCTCGATGACGCCGTCGCTGTAGAGCAGGCACGTCTCGCCGGGGTCCAGGAGCACCGTCTGGGTGACGCTGGTGATCTGGTCGAGCAGGCCGATCAGGGTGCCTTGGGTGCGGGCGTCCTCCACCCGGCCGTCGTTGCGGACGATCATCGGCGGCGGATGGCCCGCGCTGGTCAGCCGCAGCTCCAGCCGGTGGCCGCGGCGCTCGACCCCGGCCAGCACCAGCGTGACGTAGCGCGGGCTTGGCCCGGCGAGCAGCACCTCGTTGAGCCGTTCCAGCACGCGCTGGTGGTCGTCGGCCAGCGGCAGCAGGGCGCGCAGCGTGTTGCGGATCTTGCCGGTCAGCACGGCGGCCTCCAGCCCCTTGCCCGAGACGTCGCCGAGCACCACCAGCGCCGCCCCGCCCGATCCGGCGACCGGGTGCACGTCGTAGAAGTCCCCGCCGACCAGCGCGCCGTGGCCCGCCGCCCGGTAGCGGGCCGCCACGTCGGCGACGTCGAGGTACGGCGTCATCGGCGGCAGCAGGTCGGCCATCAGCGTCTCGGCGATGGCCCCCTGCTCGGCGTACACGCGGGCGATGGAGATCGCGGTGCCGGCCCGGGCCACGAACAGCCGGGCGAACGCCTCCTCGGCCGGGGAGAAGCCGGCCGCCGAGCGCAGCAGGATCAGCGCCCCCGCGGGCAGGCCGTAGCCGGGCAGCGAGATCACCGCCACGGAACGCGTGTCGTGCCGCCCCTCGCCCAGCACCCAGCCGGGCGCCCGCCCAGGGTCCACCCAGCGGGCGGGCACCGGCGGGAAGGCCCGCAGCGCCTCGGCCAGCCCCGGCATGGACCGCGGATCGATGTCCAGGTTCCGGCGCACGGCCTCGCCGCCGGCCTCGTTGTAGGCGACCTCGTACCGGCGCGGGCCGAACGGCACGACGACCCGGGCGGCGTGGGCGAGGTGCGTGACGGCCAGGCGGGCGACCGCCTCCAGGCAGCGGTCGAGGTTGAGCGAGGACAGCAGCTCGGTGGCCGCCGCCACCATGGACGCGGTCGAGTCCCGCTCGGCCCGCAGCAGCTCCATGGCCCGCTCCCGCGTGGTGACGTCGACCAGCCACCAGGTGACGCGGTCGCGCCCGGCGAGCACGGGGTGGGCCTCGAACACCCGCTCCCCGACCGGTCCCCGCGCGGGCTCGGGCAGGCTCCCGGCGTCGGGCGCGCCTTCGGCGGCGGGCGAGGCGGCCAGGCGGGCGCACAGGTCGTGGTGGGCGCGGGCCAGCCAGTCCGGCGCGATCCGCGGCGCCTCGCCCAGCAGCGACCGGGCGGCGGCGTTCGCCCGCTCGACGGCGCCCGAGGCGTCGGCGACCAGCATCGGGTACGGCGTGTCCTCCCCCAGCATGCCGATCGCGCCCCGTTCGTGATCACCTACGACATTGTCACTCTACTGACGTGACCTGCACGGCTTTCCCGACGCCGAATCGTCTTTGTCGCATTTTTAGCCGCGGCACCCTCCGGGGCACGTCTCCGGACGCGTTTGCCGGAGTGGTCGCCGGGTGGTCTACCGTCTGATCGTGCCCGTCTCACATCATGTCCCCCGCCCGGCCGCGCGCGGCGGGGGCGCGCCATGAGGAACCTGCGGCTGACGGGCGCCTTCCTGTCCCGGTTCCACCATCCGGCGCAGGTCATCGCGACCGGGTTCGCGGCGCTCATCCTGACCGGCACGGCCCTGCTGACCTCGCCGATGGCCACCGCCACGGGCGAGTCGGCCGGCTGGCTGACCGCGCTCTTCACCGCGACGTCCGCGGCCTGCGTGACCGGCCTGGTCGTGGTGGACACCGCCACCCACTGGTCGGTGGCCGGGGAGGTGGTGTTCGCCATGCTGGCCCAGGTGGGCGGGCTGGGCATCATGACGATGGCGACGCTGTTCACCGTGCTGGTCGCGGGCCGGCTGGGGCTGCGCGCCCGCATGTTCGCCCAGGCCGAGACCAAGACGCTGAGCATGTCCGACGTCCGGCGCGTGGTGCGCAACGTGGTCATCTTCAGCCTGGTCTCCGAGCTGATCGTCGGCGCCGTGCTCACCGCGCGCTTCGTCACGGGCTACGGCGAGCCGCTGGGCCGGGCGATGTACCTGGGCTGGTTCCACGCGGTGTCGGCGTTCAACAACGCCGGGTTCGCGCTGTGGCCGGACAACCTGATGCGCTTCGTCACCGACGCGTGGATCTGCCTGCCGATCGCGATCGCGGTGATCGTGGGCGGGCTGGGCTTCCCGGTGGTGTTCGAGCTGGCCCGCGCCTGGCGCCGGCCCAGCCGCTGGTCGGTGCTCACCCGGGTCACCGTCGGGGTGACGCTCGTCCTGCTGGCGGTGGGGACGCTGGTCTTCCTGGTGACCGAGTGGCGCAACCCCAGGACGCTCGGCGGGCTCGACGACTCCGGCAAGCTGCTGGCCGCGTTCTTCACCGGGGTCATGCCGCGCTCGGGCGGGTTCAACAGCCTCGACATCGGCCAGCTCTACCCGAGCAGCCTGCTCGCCACCGACCTGCTGATGTTCATCGGCGGCGGCAGCGCAGGCACGGCGGGCGGCATCAAGGTCACCACGTTCGGGCTGCTGGCGTTCATCATCTGGGCCGAGCTGCGGGGCGAGCCCCGGGTGAACATCGGCCACCGGCGCCTGGCCGAGTCCGCGCAGCGCCAGGTCATCTCGATCACCATGATCGGCGTCGTGCTGGTCGCCGTCTCGACCTACCTGCTGCTCGCCATCACGCCCCACAGCCTGGACCAGGTGCTGTTCGAGGTGGTCTCGGCGTTCGGCACGAACGGGCTGTCCACCGGCATCACCGCCGAGACCACGCCCGCCGGGCACCTGCTGCTGGCGGCGCTGATGTTCATCGGGCGCATCGGCCCGCTCACGCTGGGGTCCGCGCTCGCCCTGAAGGAGCGCACCCGCCGCTACGAACTACCCGAGGAACGTGTCATCGTTGGCTGACAAGAAGACAGACCCCGTCGTGGTCATCGGCCTGGGCCGGTTCGGCACCTCGCTCGCCCTGGAGCTCACCCGGCGCGGCACCGAGGTCCTGGCCATCGACAACCGGCCGAAGGTCGCCCAGAGCCTGGCCGGGCAGATCACCCACATCGCCACCGCCGACTCCACCGACCTGGAGACGCTGCGCCAGCTCGGCGTGCCCGACTTCTACCGGGCGGTCGTGGCCATCGGCGGCGACCTGGAGGCCAGCATCCTGACCACGTCGCTGCTGATCGAGCTGGAGATCGACGACATCTGGGCCAAGGCCGTCAGCCGCCAGCACGGCCGGATCCTCGGGCGCATCGGCGCCCATCACGTCGTCTTCCCCGAGCACGACATGGGCGAGCGGGTGGCCCACATGGTGACCGGCCGGATGCTGGACTTCATGCAGGTGGACGAGAACTTCGCGATGGCCAAGACCCGCCCGCCCAAGGAGTACATCGGGGTGCCGCTCGGCCGTTCCAACCTGCGCCGCAAGCACGGCGTCACCGTGGTGGCGGTCAAGAGCGCGGAGGAGGAGTTCACCTACGCCGGTTCCGACACCGAGCTGGCGTACGGCGACGTGATCATCGTCTCCGGCCGCACCGAGGACGTCGAGCGCTTCGCCGACCTGACCTAGCCGGGCGGGCCCGGGGGCGGTCGTCGGCGGGGCCCAACGAGGCGGGCCGATGTTGGCCGGTGCGACAGGCCCGTCCGCGTCGTGGTTGACGATGATGGGCGGTCCGTCCGACCGGAGGCAGCCACCATGACACCACGCCGTACCCCGTCCGACCGGGCCCGCGAGGCCGCGATGATCGCCGACATCGAGCGGCTCGTACGCTGCGAGTCGCCGTCCGGCGACCTGGCCGCGGTCGCCCGCAGCGCCACGGCCGTGGCCGGGCTGGGCGCGGCCCGCCTGGGGGCCGAGGCCGAGCGCGTGGTCATCGACGGGCGCACCCACCTGCGGTGGCGGTTCGGCGGCGAGCCCCGGGTGCTGCTGCTCGGCCACCACGACACGGTGTGGCCGGTCGGCTCGCTGGAGCGGCGCCCGTTCGAGGTTCGCGACGGAGTGCTGCGCGGGCCGGGCTGCTTCGACATGAAGGCCGGGCTGGTGATGGCCTTCCACGCGCTGGCGGCGCTGGACGACCTGGACGGCGTGACCGTCCTGGTCACCGGCGACGAGGAGCCCGGCTCCCCCACCTCGCGGCGGCTGGTCGAGGACGAGGCCCGCGGCTGCGCGGCGGCGCTGGTCCTGGAGGCCGCCGGTCCCGGCGGGGCGCTCAAGACCGAGCGCAAGGGCGTCTCCCGGTACGAGGTGCTGGTGCGGGGCCGGGCCGCGCACGCCGGGCTGGAGCCGGAACGCGGCGTGAACGCGACGGTCGAGGTGACCCACCAGGTCGCGGCCGTGGCGGCGCTGGCCGATCCCGCGCTGGGCACGACCGTCACCCCGACCCGGCTGGAGGCGGGCACCACGGTCAACACGGTGCCCGCGCGGGCCCGCTTCGACGTGGACGTACGGGTCAGGGACGCCCGCGAGCAGGACCGGGTGGACGCGGCGATGCGCGGGCTGCGGCCGGTGCTGCCCGGGGCGGGCGTCACGGTCGGCGGCGGGCCGAACCGGCCGCCGCTCCCGGCGTCGGCGTCGAAGGACCTGTTCGAGCGGGCGTGCCGGCTCGCCGACGCCCTCGGGATCGGCCCGCTGGCCGCGGTCGCCGTGGGCGGGGCCTCCGACGGCAACTTCACCGCCGGGACGGGCACCCCCACCCTGGACGGCCTGGGCGCGGTCGGCGGCGGCGCGCACGCCGACGACGAGCACGTGCTGGTCGCCGAGCTGCCGGGCCGCACCCGGCTGCTGACGGCCCTGGTCGCCGACCTGCTGGCCGCAGCGCGGTGACCGCTCCTCACAAGGGCACCCGGGACGCTGTTGTCCGGGCGGACGAACCGGACGCCGCCGCCCGGTGCTCGCCGACCAGCTACGGGACGAAGGCGGCTGCGACCATGACCGGCGTGACTGATCTCATCCGTGACCGTCGCGACTCCCGGCCCGTCGAGGCCGCGTGCGCCGCGGCGCAGGCCGCCGCCGACGGCGCGGGCATCGACATCCGCCCCCTGGACAGCGTCGGCGAGCTGGAAGCCGTCCGCCGCCTGTACGAGCACATCTGGCGCACCGGCGAGAACAACCCGCCGGTGACGGCCGACATGTTGCGCGCGATGTCGAAGGCGGGCAGCTACGTGAGCGGCGCCTTCGACGGCGACCGGATGGTGGGCGCGTGCTTCGGCTTCTTCTCGCCGCCGGCGCGCGCCGCCCTGCACAGTCACATCGCCGGCGTGGTGGCGGGCATGCAGGGCCGCAACGTCGGGTTCGCCATGAAGCTGCACCAGCGGGCCTGGGCGATGCTGCGCGGCGTCGGCGAGATCTGCTGGACCTACGACCCGCTGGTCCGCCGCAACGCCTACTTCAACCTGGCCAAGCTGGGCGCCGACCCGGCCGAGTACCTGCCGGACTTCTACGGCCCCATGGACGACGACATCAACCGCGCCGACGCCACCGACCGCGTCCTGGTCCGCTGGCGGCTGGAGACGCCCGTCGTCGAGGCGGCCTGCGCGGGCCGCCCGGCCGTGGCGGACGCGGCGGCGGCGCGGGCGGCGGGCGCGGCCGTGGCGCTGGAGGCGTCGGCGGCGGGCGGGCCGCTGGTCCGGTACGCCGGCGCGGCCACCGTCCTGGTCGGCGTGCCCGGCGACGTCGAGGCGATGCGCGAGAGCGACCCGGCCCGCGCCGCCGACTGGCGCAGGGCACTGCGGGACGTACTGGGCGAACTGCTCGAACAGGGCGGCCGGGTACGCGGCTTCGACCGGACAGGCTGGTACATCGTGGACAGACAGGAGACGGAGTGAAGATCACCGGTGTGGAGGTCCGCACGGTCGAGATGCCGCTCGTGACGCCGTTCCGCACGTCGTTCGGCACCGAGACGGTGCGGCGGGCGGTGCTGGTGCGGGTCGTCACCGGCGAGGCCGAGGGCTGGGGCGAGTGCGGCGCGGGCACGGCGCCCCTGTACTCCTCGGAGTACACCGACGCCGCCGCCGACGTGCTGGCCCGCTTCCTGGTCCCGGCGCTGGCCGGCGTGGCCGACCTGGACGCCCACAAGGTCGCCCCGGCGCTGGCGGCGTTCAAGGGGCACCGGATGGCCAAGGCCGCCCTGGAGACCGCCGTCCTGGACGCGGACCTGCGCGCCCGCGGCGTCCCGCTGGCCCACGCGCTCGGGGCGGTGCGCGACAGCGTGCCGTGCGGGGTGTCGGTGGGCATCACCGGGTCGATCCCGGCGCTGCTCGACGCCGTCGCCGAGTACCTGGACGCGGGCTACCTGCGGATCAAGCTGAAGATCGAGCCCGGCTGGGACGTCGAGCCGGTCCGGGCCGTGCGCGAGCGGTTCGGCGACGTCCCGCTCCAGGTGGACGCCAACACCGCGTACGGGCGCGGCGACGCCCGGCACCTGGCCGGGCTGGACCCGTTCGGCCTGCTGCTGATCGAGCAGCCGTTCGCGCAGGACGACCTGCTCGGGCACGCCCGGCTGGCCGAGCGGATCACGACGCCGATCTGCCTGGACGAGTCGATCGTCTCGGCTCGCGCCGCCGCCGACGCCATCGCGCTCGGGGCCTGCCAGGTGGTCAACATCAAGCCGGGCCGGGTCGGCGGCCATCTGGAGGCCCGGCGCATCCACGACGTGTGCGCCGCGCACGACGTCCCGGTGTGGTGCGGCGGCATGCTGGAGACCGGCGTGGGCCGGGCCGCCAACGTGGCGCTCGCCGCGCTGCCCGGGTTCCTGCTGCCCGGCGACACCTCGGCCTCCGACCGCTACTACCGCACCGACCTGACGCCGCCGTTCCGCCTGGTGGACGGCCATCTCGCCGTGCCGACCGGCCCGGGGATCGGCGTCGCCCCGATCCCGGAGGTGCTGGAGGAGGTCACCGTCGCCAGGACGTGGGTGCCGATGCCGTCCTGAGCCGTTGGTCCGTCCCGACAGATCAGCCGGTGGCATTTCGTCGTCCTGGACGAAGGATGGGCCACCGGGGCGGCGCTAGCTTCGGGAGCGTGCTTGTCCCCGTGACCGGCCTCCCGCGTGCCAGCCTGGGCCGCGTCCTGGAGGAACTCGGTACCACCCTGCTCCAGGTCGTCTGCGGCGACGCCGGGCTCGCCCGCGACATCGGCGGCGTCGTCATCCACGACCCGCTCGACGAGCCCGAGCTGCCGGCCGACGCGCTGGTCCTCGGCGTCGGCCTGCACGACCCGGCCGAGATCGCCCAGGTGGTGACCCGGCTCGGGCGGCACGGCGCCGCCGCGCTGGTCGTCCGGGCGCCCGTCGTCGCCGACGAGCGGCTGGTCGCGGCGGCGGGCCGGGCGGACGTGGCGGTGCTGGCCTTCGCCCGCGGAGCGTCCTGGACGCACCTGGCCGGCATGCTGCGCGAGCTGACCTCCGACGGCGGCCGGCTCGGCCCCGACGCCCACGCCTCGGGCCGGATCGGGTCCGGCGACCTGTTCGCCGTGGCCAACGCCATCGCCGCGCTGCTCGACGCGCCCGTCACCATCGAGGACCGCCACTCGCGGCTGCTGGCCTTCTCCAGCCGCCAGGAGGACACCGACACCTCCCGCGTGCGGACGATCCTGGGCCGCCAGGTCCCGGAGCAGTACACCCGCATCCTGGAGGAACGCGGCGTCTTCCAGGCGATCTACCGCAGCGACCGGCCCGTCTTCGTGGCGCCCCTGCCCGACCCCGAGGGCCGGCAGCCGCCCGCGCTGCCCCGGGCGGCGATCGCGGTGCGCGCCGGCGACGAGATCCTCGGCACGATCTGGGTCGTCGTCCCCGAGCCGCTGGGCGAGGAGCGCGCCCAGGCGCTCTACGAGGCGTCCAAGCTGGTCGCGATGCACATGGTGTGGCAGCGCGCCGACGCCGACATGGAACGGCGGCTGCGGGCCGAGCTGCTGGGCACCGCGCTGGAGAGCGGGCCCGGCTCCCTGGAGGCCGCCCGCCGCCTAGGGCTGAAGGACGAGCCCGCGGTCGTCCTCGCGCTCACCGTCGTCGGCCCGCCGGGCGAGAGCCCGCTGCCCGCCCAGCTCGCCGCCGAGCGCAAGCGGCTGGCCGACGCCTTCGCCATGCACCTGTCGGCCGTGCACCCGCGGGCCGCCGCCGCGCTGGTCGGCGACGTCGCCTACGGCATCCTGCCACTGCCGCAGAACCGGCAGGACGCCGACGAGCGCGCGGTCCTGGTGGCCACCGAGTTCCTGGCCCGGGTCGGCTCCCGCCTGCGCCCGCTGGTCGGGGTGGGCCGGCCGGCCGGGGACATCTCGGCCCTGGCCCGCTCGCGTTCGGGCGCCGACCGGGCGCTGCGCGTGCTGCGCTCGGGCGCCGCCGGACGCCAGGTGGCCCGCCTGGACGACGTGCACGTGGACGCGCTGCTGCTGGAGCTGGCCGACCTCGTGCCGCGCGGCGACGTCCCGAGCGGGCCGATCGCCCGGGTCGTCGCCTATGACCGGGAGCACCAGACGAGCCTGGTCGAGACGCTGGACGCCTGGCTCGACGCCTTCGGCGACGTCTCGGTGGCCGCCGCCGCGATGTTCGTCCATCCCAACACGTTCCGCTACCGGCTGCGGCGCGCGGCCGAGGTGGGCCGGATCGACCTCGGCTCCCCGGACGCGCGCCTGTCGGCCATGCTGCAGCTGCGCCTGATGTCGATCAGGTCCGCGCCGGACGACTGACCGGGCCGCGCAGGCCGAGCGTGCCGATGAGGAAGGCCAGCCATTCGGCGTCCTGGGCGACCGCCACGTCCTGGGGGGTGGCCGCGCCGTGCCCGGCGTCGTCGAAGACGTGCAGCAGGACGGGCTCGTCCCCCTGCTGGGCCGCCTGGAGGCGGGCGGCGAACTTGCGCGCGTGCCAGGGACGGCAGCGCGGGTCCGTCGCCCCGGCCTGGAGGTAGACCGCGGGGAAGACGCCGGGGCGCACCCGCTCGTACGGCGACATCCGCAGCAGCCGCCGGACCTCCTCGGGGTCGTCCGGGTCCGCCCACGCCTTGCGGATGACGAAGTCGAGGTACGGGTCGCGGGTGCCGCCGATCAGGTCCAGCAGCGGCGCCCGCGGCAGGACGGCCCGCCACAGCTCGGGCCGGGTGGTGACGGCGATCCCGCACATGAGCCCGCCGTCGGAGCCGCCGGTCAGCGCCAGCCGGTCGGCGGCCGTCACGCCCTCGGCGATCAGGTGCTCGGCGACGGCCACCAGGTCGGAGTCGCGGACGTGCCGCCGCTCCCGGTGCGCGGCCCGGTACCAGTCCCCGCCGAACTCGCCGCCCCCGCGCAGGTACGCCTGCACCAGCACGCCCCCGGCGGCGACGAACGCGGCCAGGTCCGGCTGGTACTGGGGAAGGAGCGGCACGTTGGCCGCCCCGTACGCCGAGACGAGCACCGGCGCGGGCCGCGCCGGGTCGAGACCGGCCGGGCGCACCACGTGGTACGGCACCGCGACCCCGTCGGCCGCCACCGCCTGCCCCTCCGCCACCTCGGCGTCGAGCGTGACCGCCGGGGCCGACAGGGTGTGCGGCGCGCCCTGGCCGGGCCGGTGCCGGTAGACGCCCCAGGAGCTGGTCAGCGTGGAGAAGGCGAAGACGAAGTCGGCCGCGGGCACGCCGGTGGCCAGGGCGGTCAGGGCGAAGAAGGGGGCGGCGAGCGCGCCCCGGCCGGGCAGCGGCACCTCGCCGGCGACGGCGCCCGCGCGGTCGAGGATCCGCACCCGGGCGAACGTCCGGTCGAACTCGCTGAGGTACAGGTGCTCGCCGACCGGCGTGAGCGAGCGCAGCACGGTCTCGCCCTCGGGCACCAGCTCCGTCCATCCCGACGGGTCGTCCGGGTCGGCGGCGTCGAGCGGGATGGCGACCACCCGGCCGCGCGGCGCGCCGACGTCGGTCACCGCCACGTAGCGGTCGCCGACGACGTGGCCGGCGACCGTGCCGGCGCAGCGGGTGACGAAGGGCCGCCACGCCGACCCGGGCACGGACAGGTCGCGGACGGCGCACGGGATCGGGCTGCCCACCCGGTGCGCGGCCACGGCCCAGCGGCCGTCCGGGGAGAACTGGACGAGCGTGTACTCCCGCGAGCCGGCCGGGACCGGGATCGGCTCCACGACGGTCTCCCCCGGCGTCCCGAGGCGGTGGGTGAAGACCGCCTGCCGGAACTCCTCCGGCGGGCCGGTGAGCGCGAGGAAGGAGAAGCCGCCGCTGTCGGGCGTCCAGGAGACGCCGCCGGCCCACGCGCTGTGCAGGACCTGGGCGGGCGCGTCGAGCGTGCGGCCGGTGTCGACCTCGACGAGCCGGATGGTGTTGTGCTCGCTGCCGTCGACGCACACGCCGAGGGCCAGGACGCGGCCGTCCGGGGAGGGCGCCAGCCAGGACAGCACCGCGTCCCGCGTGCCGCCGAACTGCGCCAGGTCGGCCACCGTCCGGCCGGGGCCGTAGGGCTGGTCGGCGACGACCACGGTGGCCGCCGTCCCGCCGGGCGGGGTGACCGGGCGGAACCAGCGGCCGGCCGCATACTTGGGCAGCGGCGGGCGGGAACCGGCGTCGAAGGCCAGGATCAGGTCCCGGGCGGCCGCCGGGTCCTGCCCGTCGTAGGCGACGGCGGCGGCCAGCTCGGCCTGCCGCCGCTGCCACCGCCGCACCTCGGGCGTCTCCTCCTCCAGCCACCGGTACGGATCGGGCACGCGGACGCCCGCGACGTCCTCGACGACCTCGACGGTGCGCGCGGGCGGATAGGCGAGCGGATAGGAGAGGGTCACGACAACTCCGGCGATTCAGGACGGGCGGGACTGGCGGGACGGGCGGCGTCGAACTCGGCCTGGAGCCGTTCGAACGCGCCGGGGACCCGGCCGACCCGGCGGACGTGGATCAGGGCGTCGTAGGCGGCCGGGAAGTCGTCCACCGGGTCGAGGCCGCCGCCGGCGAGCGTGCCGTCGATCCCGTCGAACAGCTCCCCCGGCGCGCGGCGCAGGTCGACGACGGTCACGGGCGGGCCGAGGCGGTCGAGCGGCGCCTCCACGCAGTTGGGCGGCAGGGTGCGCGCCTCCAGCGAGACGTCGCAGTCGAACGGCCGCGGGGAGCGCTGCGTGAAGCGCACCTCCGGGCCGGAGCCGTAGGTCGTGCCGACGACGACCAGGCCGTCTCCCAGGGACGCGGCGAGCATGCCGCCCAGCGTCGGCCGGCCGTGGAAGGGCGAGCGCCGGACGTGGGAGTTGTGGGCGCTGACGACGATCCGCTCCTCCCGTTCGAGCACCCATTCCACGGTCTCGGCCATGAACCGGTCCCGGGGATACGGCAGGCCCGCCGGCACGGCCTCCCCCGCCTCGGCCTCGTCGGCGAACGCCTGGAGGGAGGCGGCGCACCGGCGCAGCACCGGGTCCTGCGACCGGAGCGCGCGCCCGGCCAGCTCGCGCAGCCCCGCGATCAGGCGGGCCCGGCCGGCCGGGGGCATGGCCGCGTACCGGACCGCCGCCTCGGTCCGGCCGCCCAGGTCGCTCAGGATCAGCAGCTCCTCGTCGCCCGGCCCGGCCGGCATGCGGTCCAGGCACGCGCGCACCGCCGGGCCGGGCGAGGTGGACGAGCCGGGCAGGTCCATCCCGTAGAAGGAGACCTGCGCCGGGCCCGCCGAGTTGCGGCGGCGCATCCAGCGAAGCTGCCGCCGCATCGGCTCGCACTCGCCGAACCGGTAGGTGATGCCGTCGCGGGCGACCGTCGCCGCCGCGCCGGGCCCGCCGTGGACCCAGGCGTCCACGGCCAGCCCCTCGGCGAAGCCGGACTCCATCACGAACGCCGAGAACCCCAGCTCGCGGACGAGGATGCGGAACAGCCGGTCCTTGAGCCGGTAGAACTCGGTGACATTGTGCGCCCCCTCGCCGACGGCCACCACGCGGGCGTCGCCGACCAGCTCGCGCAGCGTGCGGGCGTCCGCGACGGCGGCGGCGGCCGGGTCGAGGTGGCGCAGCGGCCGGGCGAAGGCGTCGGGCGTCATGCGTGGAAGTACCACAGTTCGGGCGTGTACAGGTAGCTGAGCAGTGCCCGGAACGACGACTGCGGGCCGGACAGCGTGTCCTTCCACACGACCAGGGTGTGCGGGGTCGGGAAGAACAGCACGGGCAGTTCCTGGGCGATTCTGGTCACCTCGGCCGACAGGGCCCCGGCGTCGGCGCCGAAGGTCGAGGCGTCGATGAGCCGGTCCACCTCGTCGTCGCGGTAGCCGCCGAGGTTGAAGCTGCCCTTGGCGTTGAAGACGGTGTTGCTGCTGGGGTAACCGGCCGCCAGGTAGAGCGGTCCGTAGTCCTGCATCGCCCACTCGTTCTTGTTCGCGGGGGCGAAGGTGTTGCCGTAGTTGGCGTACATGTAGGTGAGGGACTTGGTGACGATCTTGACCTCGATGCCGAGCTTCTTGGCCGCCGAGGCGAAGGCGACGTCCCGGGCGCCGACGTAGGCGGGGGTGTTCGCGGAGGCCAGGGTGAAGCTGATCTTCTGGCCGCGCGGGATGCCGGCGCCGCACTCGCCCGGCCCGGTGCCGGGCCGCACGCAGGTGGTGGAGCCGTTCTGGACCACCTGCCAGCCGTTGTCGGTGAGCAGCTTGGCCGCCGCCGCCGGGTCGTGCGGGTACGGCGGCGCGTCGCCGAACGCCGGGGGGTACGGCGAGCCGCTGCCCGCGGTGCTGTAGTTGGGCGAGCCCGCGCCGTTGTAGATGCCCCGGCCGGCGATGTAGCCCGGCTGGTCGATCAGGCGCTGGAGGGCCTGCCGGACGTACGGCTGGGCGATGATCTTGTCGAAGCCGTTCACGGTGTTGCCGAAGTTGATGGTCAGCGAGTCGAAGCGGGCGGGCGCGGGCGCGCCGTAGACGTTGAACCCCTTGGCCTTCAGCGCGCCGATCTGCGTGATGAAGCTGGAGTCGAGCGTGCCGACGGTCAGGTTCCCCGCCTTGAACTGGTTGAGCACCGCGGCGGCCGAGGTGAACGCCTTGAAGTCGACCTGGTCGAGCCGCGAGTCGCCGGGCCCGCTGTAGGACTCGTTGGGCGCCAGCGAGAACGAGCCGGTCGTCGGGTCGAAGCTCTTGAGCCGGTACGGGCCGTTGACCACCTGCCACAGCGGGTTGGTGGCGAACGTGGACTGCGACTCCGACTCCTTGGTGAGGTACTTGTAGATCGCCGTGGCGTTCTTCGGCTTGGTGTAGTCGAGGTGCGGGCCGCCCGCGCGGTCGATGTCCCACGCCTTGGACGGCATCACGTACAGCAGCGTCAGCATCGACATCAGGTACGACGGGTTGTAGGCCGTCTCCAGTTCGAGGGTCAGCGTGCCGGGCGCGGCGGCCTTGGCGGTGACCCCGTCGGGGAACTGGCCCGGGGTGTAGAAGCTCCAGTTGGCCGGGCTCTCCGCGAGCGCCGCCTTGAGCAGCGTCAGGGAGAAGACGACGTCACCGGCGGTGACCGGGTTGCCGTCGGACCACTTGTAGTCCTTCATCTTGATGGTCACGGTCTTGCGGTCGGCGCTGTAGGCGGGCGGCTCGGCCAGGCTCAGCTCGGCGTCGGCCACCTGGTCGCCCTCGCCGCTGGGCCGGTAGAGGGAGCGCCACATCAGGCCGCGGGCGATGACGGTCCCGTTGGCGGCGGCCGGCGGGTAGGGGTAGATGTAGTTCGGGCTGAGGCCGGGGGTCAGCGCGACGGTGACCGTGCCGCCGTCCTTGGGCTTGCCCGACTGCGCCGGCTGGCTGGCGTAGGCCGCGGCGGGGTCCTTCGCGGCGCCCCCGCCGCCGGTGCACGCTGTGGCGAGCATCGCCACCGCGGCGGCGAGCGCCACCGCCAGGCGTGCTCGCCGCTGTCCGGACACGTGCGTCATTGCAGGCTCCCTACATGTGGGGGTGGAGATGCGCGACGAGGTTCCATCAGTCGGCCTGCCGCCCGACGGCGTCGCGCAGGGCGTCGGCGAGCAGGTTGAGCGCGAGCACCGTCAGGACGATGCAGCCCCCGACCGGGTAGATCAGCCACCAGTAGTCGGCCGAGATGTAGGCGACGCCGCCGGCGAGCTGGCTGCCCCAGTCCTCGGTCGGGTACGTCAGCCCGAACCCGAGGAAGCCCAGCGCCGCCACGACCAGGATCGCGTCGGCGACCTGGAACGTGATGTTGACGATGATCACGCCGAGCGCGTTCGGGATCAGGTGGGTGAGGATGAGCCGCCGGCGGGAGGCGCCCATCACCCGCGCGGCCAGCACGAACTCCCGCACCCGCAGCGTCAGCACCTCGCCGCGGACCAGCCGGGCCGACACCAGCCAGGAGAACCCGCCGATGACCAGGCTCAGCGACAGCGCGTCGGCGTGGAAGCGGGCCGACAGGATGAGGACGAAGAACAGGAACGGCACCGAGAGCATGACGTCGACCAGCCGCATGAGGAACCCGTCCACGACGCCTCCGGCCAGGCCCGCGACGGCGCCGTACAGGGTGCCGATCGCGGTGGCGAACAGGGCGGCGAGCAGGCCGATCTGCAGCGACAGGCGGCCGCCGGCCATCAGCCGGCCGAGCACGTCGAAGCCGTTGGCGTCCGTGCCGAGCGGATGGCCGGGGCCGGGCGGCAGGGCCGCGTTGACCAGGTCCACGTCGATCTGGTTGGTGGGGTGGAGCAGCGGCCCGAGGAAGCAGAACCCGGCGATCAGCAGCAGGAGCAGGCCGCCGGTCAGGCCGAGCGGGCTGCGCCGGAGCCCGCGCAGCACCCGGCGCCGGTCCCGCGCCGGGACGGTCTCGGCCTCCGGCGTGGCCTCCACGTTCTGTGTGGTCATTTCGTCAGCTCGATTCGGCGGTCGGCGGCGGCGACCACGAGGTCGGCGACGAAGTTGCCGGCCACGGTCAGGACGCCGCCGACGAGGGTGTAGGCGAGCAGCACCGGATAGTCCTCGCGTTGCAGGCTGTTGAGGAACAGCAGGCCGAGGCCGGGATAGTTGAACAGCGACTCGACGATCAGGTTGCCCGCCAGGAGGGTGGGGATGAGCGTGCCGACCAGGGTGACCAGCGGCAGGCAGGCGTTGCGCAGCAGGTGGCGCAGCAGGATCAGCCGCTCGGGCAGGCCCTTGGCCCGCGCCACCCGGATGTAGTCCTGGCCGAGCTGGTCCAGGGCCGAGGAGCGCTGGTACTGCGCGAACACCGCGACGCTGGCCGCGGCCAGCGTGATGACCGGCAACGCCATCGCCCGCGGATCGGTGAGCACGACCCAGGGCGAGTGCGACTGGGACGCCTCGGCCGGGAAGATCGGCAGCGCCTGGCTGAAGACGGCGATGAGGATCAGCCCGAGCAGGAACGACGGCGTCGCGTAGAGCACGTACGAGACCGCCGTGAGCAGCCGGTCGGCGACGCTGTTGCGCCGGACCGCCTGGAGCACGCCGAGCGGCACGGCGATCACCAGCGCGAGCGCCAGTCCGGCCGCGGAGAGCATCGCGCTGCGGCCGGCGTTCTGCCCGAGCAGGGTGGCCACGTTCTCGTTCAGCTTGTACGACCTGCCCAGGTCTCCCCGGGCGAGCCGGCCCAGGTAGCCGACGTACTGGGCGAGGACCGGGCGGTCGTACCCGTGCTGCCGGTTGAAGTCGGCGACCGCCTCGGGCGAGGCGCGCTGGCCCAGGACCACCCGCCCCGGGCTGTCCGAGACGAGGTGCAGCAGCAGGAACACCACCGCGGAGATGCCGAGCAGGACGACGACCGAGATCGCCAGGCGCCGGACGACGTACCAGGTCATGACCGGGAGGCTCCCTTCAGCGGGGTGGCCGCGGGTTCGAGCGGCTGGAGCGGGTGGTGGCAGGCGACCTGGTGGCTGCCGGTGACCGGCCGCGGGAGGGGCTCGGCCTGGGCACACAGGTCGTCGGCCAGGGCGCAGCGGGTGCGGAAGCGGCAGCCGCTGGGCGGGTCGATCGGGCTCGGCAGCTCGCCGCGCACGCGTTCGCCGCGCGGCTGCCGGGCCTGCGGGTCCGCGTCGGGGACGGCGGCCAGCAGGCCGGCGGTGTAGGGGTGGGCGGGGGCGCCGTACACCTCTTCGGTGGTGCCGGTCTCGACCAGCTTGCCCAGGTACATGACGCCGACCCGGTCGGCCAGGTACCGCACGACGGCGAGGTCGTGCGAGATCACCACGCTGCTGAGGCCGCGTTCGAGCTGGATCGCGCGCATGAGGTTGAGCACCTGGGAGCGGATGGAGACGTCCAGGGCGCTGACCGGCTCGTCGGCGACCAGCACCGCCGGGTCCAGGGCCAGGGCGCGGGCCAGGTTCACCCGCTGCCGCTGCCCGCCGGACAGCTCGTGCGGGTAGCGCTCCATGACGCCTGCGGGAAGGCCGACGTCCCGCAGCAGCTCGCGGGCGCGGGCCGTGCGGTGGGCGCGGTCGCCCGCGCCCTGGATCGCCAGGGGCTCGCGCAGGATCGTGCCGATGCGCATGCGGGGGTCGAGGGCGGCGCCGGAGTCCTGGAACATCATCTGCAGCCGGCTCCGGCGCGGGCCGAGCGCCCGCGCGCCCATCCGGCTGACCGGCTCGCCGTCGAAGATCACCTCGCCGGAGGTGGGCCGGTCGAGGGCGACGAGCATCCTGCCCAGCGTGGACTTCCCGCACCCCGACTCGCCGACCAGCCCGAACGTCTCCCCCGCAGCAACCTCGAAGCTCACGCCGGAGACCGCCTTGAGGGTGCGGCGCGCGCCGAACAGGCCCCTGCCGCCGACCGGGTACTCGCGCCTGAGGTCGGCGACGCGCAGCCGCGGCGCGCGCTCCGAGGACGCCGGCGGCTCCACCGGGCGGGCGCGGAAGCGGCTCACGACCCGGTCGGCCGGTCCGGTGGCCGGGTGGTGGCAGACATGCACGTGCCCGCCGTCCTCGGTCACGGGAGCCGGACGCTCCTCGCGGCACCGGTCGGTGGCGGCGTCGCAGCGCGGCGCGAACGGGCAGCCGGGCCCGGCCGCGGTCAGGTCGGGCGGCGCGCCGGGGATGCTGAACAGCCGCTCGTCCCGGTCGTGGGTGAGCGAGGGGATCGAGGCCAGCAGCGCGTGCGTGTAGCGGTGGCGGGTCCGGTCGAAGAGCACGGAGGTGGGGGCGGTCTCGGCCAGGCGGCCGGCGTACATGACGCCGACGCGGTCGGCGTGCCGGGCGATGACGCCCATGTCGTGGGTGATGAGGATCATCGACATGCCGAGCCGGGACCGCAGGCCGTCCAGGAGGTCGAGGATCTCGGCCTGGATGGTGACGTCGAGCGCCGTGGTGGGCTCGTCGGCGATGACCACCCGCGGCTCGCAGGCCAGCGCCATCGCGATCATCACGCGCTGCCGCATGCCGCCGGAGAGCTGGTGCGGGTAGTCGTCCATGCGCTCGGCCGGGCGGGGCAGGCCGACCAGGGCGAGCACCTCGGCGGCGCGTTCGCGGGCGGCCCGCCTGGAGGCGCCGTGGTGCAGCCGGACCGGCTCGGCGACCTGGTCGCCGATGCGCCGGGTCGGGTTCAGCGCCGTCAGCGAGTCCTGGAACACCATGGCGATCTCGTTGCCGCGCAGGGCCCGGTAGCGCGCGGCGGGCAGGCCGACCAGTTCCTCGCCGCCGAAGTCGATCGAGCCGCCGGTCACCCGGCCGCCGGCGGGCAGCATGCCCATGATCGCGAGACCGGTCATGGACTTGCCGGACCCGGTCTCGCCGACGATCCCCAGGGTCTCGCCGCGGTTCAGCACCAGACTGACGTCCGAGACCGGGCGGACGACCCTGTCGCCGCGCCGGATCTCGACCGACAGATCCCGGATCGCCAGCACGCGATCGCTCTCCAAATCCATCCGACGATAGTGGGACCCGCGTCCCCGGCGGTGTTCGTCGCGGACATCGAACGTTGGGGCCGGGGTTCGTCCGGGCGGACCAACTGATCAGCGCGGCGCGGAGCCGGGGGCGGGCATGACGACGGCCCGCCGGCGCGGGAGCGCCGGCGGGCCGTTGTGGGTGCGGTGGTTCAGCCGGACGTGCGGCGGTCGGCGCGGCCGTCGTGCAGGTAGAGGGCGCGGCCGGTCCCGTCGTCGCCGAGGAAGGCGATCGGCGCGTGCGCGCCGCGCTCGGGTTCGAGGGGGATCAGCACGTCGTCGCGCCAGGCGGCCAGCTCGGTGCGGTACGGCACCTCGTCCAGGTCGGCGGTGATGCCCACGGGCGTCCGGCGCAGCCACAGCCGTCCGGCGCCGTCCACGGTCACCTCCGTCTCGCAGGTGCTCGACGTGTACGTGCCGGCGTACCGGGCGGCGTTCGCGGGCGGGACGGGGGCCGGGCCGGGCGCCGGGGGCGCGGGCGGCTCGACCCCGGCCAGCTCGCCCAGCACGCGGCCGGTGATCTCGGCGAACACGGGCCGCGTCCGGCCGCCGTTGGCGACGACGACCACCGCCACGTCGCGCCCCGGCGCCACGCGCAGGCACGCCGACTGGCCGACGGTGCTGCCGTCGTGGCCGAAGACCGCCCCGCCGGGCCACTCGAAGAGCTCCCAGCCCAGGCCCCAGGCCGTGCCCTGGGCGAAGTCGGGCAGGGCGACCTGCGGCCGCCGCATCTCCGCGACGCTCGCCGCGCTCAGCACGCGGGCGCCGTCCGGGCCGACGCCGCCGGCGAGGTGCATGCGCGCGAAGGCCAGCAGGTCACGCGGCGGCATCGCCAGCATCGACCCGGCGGGCGCGTTCGAGCGGGCCAGCGCCCACACCGGGGTCGGCCGGTACGGGCCGTCCGGCGTGCGCTGGACGTGGCCGACCGCGGTGCGGTGCACGATGGCCTCGTACGGGTCGCAGGCGGCGTGGGTCATGCCGAGCGGCGTGAGCAGGTGGTCGCGCAGGCACGCGTCGAACGGCTTGCCCCGCACGACCTCGATGATCCGGCCCAGCACGCAGTAGCCGGCGTTGTTGTAGGAGAACATCTCGCCGGGCTCGAACAGCTGCGGCACGTCGTGCAGGACGTCCAGGAACCGTTCGACGCAGTCGTCGCCCTTGCCGGTGTCGGTGAAGACGTCCCCCTCGAAGCCCGCGACGTGGCACATGAGCTGCCGCGCGGTGATCCGCCGGGCGGCCCGCTCGTCGCCGATCCGGAACGCCGGGAGGCAGTCGCGCACGGGCGCGTCCAGGTCGAGCCGGCCCTCGTCGGCCAGTTGCATGGCCAGCGTCGCGGTCAGCACCTTGGTGATCGAGCCGATCTGGAACAGGGAGCCGGGGGTCGCCTCGACGCCCGTCGCCGTGCTCAGCGTCCCGGCCGCGACCTCGACCGTCCGGCCGCCCGCGTGGACCGCCACGGCGGCCCCGGGCACCTCGTTCTCGGCGAGCAGCCCCGCCAGCCGGTGACGCAGCCACGCATCGATCTCCTCCAGCTCCGGCACCGGTGTCCCCCCTGGTCGACTGCGCCCGACCCTAGAGCCGGCGGGGACCGCCCGGTTCGTTCACCGCCACTATGACGGCCGCGGTTCTTCGTCGGAACGACCCAGACCGATGTGTTCTATGACAGATATTTCAGTATTGCCTGACTCGCTGTCATATGCGATGTTCCGCTCACAAGCCGCATGAGCGCAGCTCATGTCACCCCCGGAGAAAGGCGTTTCCATGCGTCGAATCTCAACCCTGTTAGCCCTGGCCTCCGGCGTCTGCCTGGCACTGTCCGGCTGGGCCACCGCCGCCGAGGCCGACACCCCGGCCGCCGCCGACCAGCAGCGCTACATCGTCCAGCTCTCCGGCGTGTCGCGGGCGCAGGTGGCGAACGAGGCGCAGCAGCAGGTCACGGCGCACAAGGGCGTGCTGGTGGGAACCTACCGGTACGCCTTCCACGGCTACTCGGCCCTCCTCACCCCCGAGGAGGCCGCCAAGCTGAAGGGCGAGCCCGGTGTCCTCACCGTCGAGCCCGACCACGAGGTGCACGCCTTCGCCCAGACCGTACCGAGCGGCATCAAGCGCATCTACGCCGACCAGAACATCAACCTCGACATCGACGGCACCGACGACGTCCGCGTCGACGTGGACGCGGCGGTCGTGGACACCGGCGTCGACCTCGACCACCCCGACCTGAACGTGGTGGCCAGCACCAACTGCACCAGCGGCGTCTGCTCGGGCACCGGCGACGACGACAACGGTCACGGCAGCCACGTGGCCGGCACGATCGGCGCCATCGACAACTCCGTCGGCGCGGTCGGCGTCGCCCCCGGCGCCCGCATCCACGCCGTCAAGGTGCTCAACTCGGCGGGTTCGGGCACGCTGGCCGGCATCGCCGCCGGTCTCGACTGGGTCGTGGCCAGGGCGAGCACGATCGAGGTCATCAACCTGAGCCTCGGCTGCCAGGGCTGCAGCAGCTCCGCGATCAGCAACGCGATCACGAACGCCACCAACGCGGGCATCGTCGTCGTCGTGGCCGCCGGCAACAGCTCGGCCGACGCCTCCGGCTTCTTCCCCGCCAACCACCCCGACGTCGTCACCGTCTCGGCCGTGACCGACTTCGACGGCCAGCCCGGCGGCCTGGCCGGCACGATCACCGTGCCGTGCCGCACCGACGGCGCGACCGACACCGACGACACGCTCGCCTGGTTCTCCAACTACGGCACCACGGTCGAGGTCGCCGCCCCCGGCACCTGCATCTACTCCACGTGGATGAACGGCGGCTACAACACCATCAGCGGCACCTCCATGGCCAGCCCGCACGTCGCGGGCGCCGCGGCCGTGCTGACCAGCGGCTCGAACAAGCCCACCACCCGGGCGGGGGCGCTGGCCGTACGGGACAAGCTCAAGGCCACGGGCAACCTCAACTGGACCGACGACGCCAGTGACGGGGTCAAGGAGCCGCTGCTCGACGTGCACGACGCCACGCAGTACCCGCCGACGACCGGTGGCAACCAGCCGCCGGTGGCCGGCTTCACCCAGTCGTGCGACAACACCACGCGGGCGTGCTCGTTCAACGGCTCCGGCTCCACCGACCCCGACGGGACCATCGCCTCCTACGCGTGGACCTTCGGCGACGGCTCCACAGGCAGCGGCGCGACCGTGTCGCACACCTACGCCGCCGCGGGCACGTACACCGTGATCCTCACCGTGACCGACAACGGCGGGGCCACGAACTCCACCAGCAAGAGCATCACGGTCGGGACCACCCCCGGCAACTGCACCGGCTACCAGACGCCGTTCTCCGGCAACCTGACCAGCGGGCAGAACGTGTACTACCCGAACAGCTCCGGCTACACGGCCGCCGCCGGGACGCACAAGGCGTGCCTCGACGGACCCTCCGGCGTGGACTTCGACCTGTACCTGCAGAAGCAGGGCATCCTCGGCTGGACCACGGTGGCCAGCAGCGCGGGCAGCGGGCCTGACGAGTCGCTGACCTACAACGGCACGGCGGGCACCTACCGCATCCGCGTGTACGCCTACAGCGGGTCCGGCGCCTACACGGGCGGCTACACCAAGCCCTAACCACGCAACTCCGCGACCCCGTGCTCTCACGGGGTCGCTCCCGTTTTACGACCTTTTCCCTTTTCCCAGCTTCTCGTTTTCCCGGCTTCTCGCGTTCTTCCCCCCACTTCCTCCGGCCCGCCCTCTTGGATCCGCGCTTCGCCCCGATCGCGAGCACGCCCCGCCCGGAACCCACCACGCCCGCTCACGCCCCTGACCCGCCGGGCCCCCGTCAGGGTCACCGGCCCCTGCCCACTCCCGCCGCGAGCCGGGGTTCGATCTCGGGGAAGGAGCCGTCGCCGAACAGGATGCGTGCCGCCAGCGCCCGGCCGGCGCGGGTGCGCAGGACGGCCACCGCGGCCTCGGCCAAGACCGGCGACCGGATCCCCGCCAACAGCCGCCGCAGCAGCAACCGGCCCCGGAACCGGGCCCTGAGCGCGGCCCCGTCGTACCGCTTCAGCACCTCCCGGTCGCCGGTACGCAGATAGTCGGCGATCACCGCCGCGGCCAGCTCGGACATCCGCAGGCAAGGGTCCAGCCCACCGGCCGTCAGGGGCGACACCGCGCCCGCCGCGTCCCCGACCAGCAGCCCGTCCGGGCAGGCCAGCCGGCGCAGCACGCCCCCGACCGGGATCGGGCCTCCCCGGCGCTCGACCGGCCCGGCGGGCGCCGCACGACCGGGCGCGTCGGCGGCGAAGGCGTCCAGCAGACGGCGGACGCCGGCCCGCATCGCCCCCGGCTCGCCCGCGACACCCACATGGGCGTGCCGCCCGTCGTCCACCACCCATCCGAGGTACCCCGGCGCCACCCGTGGATCCAACACGCAGTGAAACGCCGGAAACCCCGACCCCGGCGCGACCGCATGGACGATCTCGGCGCCGACGAGAAACCGCCGGTTGACGTCGAGGCCGAGATCCCGCGCCACCCGCGACCGAGCCCCATCCGCCCCCACGACAAACCTGACCCCCACCACCTCCACACCCCCCAACCCTCTCCACACCCTCCGCGGATTCGCCGCCCTTCACACCCCCGACCCCCTCGCCCCCCTTCGCGGATTCGCCGCCCTTCGCCCCCCCGACCCCCTCGCCATCCTTCGCGGATTCGGCGGCCTTCAGAACTCCGGCGGATTCCCCGCCCCTCCAGCCCTCCGGCCCCTTCCTGACGTCGGGGGTCGGCGCGCCATCTCCCCCTTCGGCGCCCTCCCCGCCCCTTCCGTGCCCTGGCCTCTTCCCGCCGTCCACGCCCTTCCCGGCTTCGGAGGTCAGCACGTCCTTCCCACCGTCCGCGCCCTCGGTGTCTTCGGTGTCCTCTGCGCCGCTCGTGTGCTCCAGTCGGGCGAGGCCCGATGAGATGCCCGTGTACCGGACGCCCAGCAGGACGCGGGCGCCGGCCGACTCCGCCGCGCGGCGGGCGTGCTCGTAGACGGCGGCCATGTCGGCCACCCGGAACTCGTCGCGGTCGCTGGTGAGCCGGATCGGCGAGCGCCGGGACGGCGGGTACAGCAGGACGTCCCGGACACCGGGCCCGAGCAGGTGGCCGGGCAGGTCGAAGTCGTCAAGGGTGCGGCGTACGAAGATCCCGGTGGTCCGGACGCCGGCCGACAACGACCTGCGCCGATCGACGACCATGACGTTCAGCCCCCGCTGGGCCAGCAGCCGGGCCGTGCTCAACCCGGCCAGCCCCGCCCCCACCACCAGAACGTCCACTGTCTGCATATTCCGGGACGTTAGGCGCGACCCCCCACCCCTGGGGCAGTCTGCACGGTACCCGCCCCCAACCTTCACACCCCCACCACACCACCGGCGGCACGTTCACGCAGAGGCCCGGGGCATCAGTCGGCGGGGCCGCGGAGCGCGCGAGCGGGCGAGGGCCGTCAGCGAACCGCGCCCACGACCGCCCTTCCCTCGCGGGCCGCCGCCGCGTAGAACGGCGCCAGCGCCTCCAGCCCTTCGTACGCCCCGCCCGCGTGACCGGCGCCGAACCGCCACCCCTCCTCGGCCAGCCCCCGCGCGGCCGCCGCCACCTGGGCGGGCTCCAGCACGAACGGCGGCCCGTAGCCGACCTCGCACCCGGCCACGTCGTTCGCGCCGTCCTCGCCGGTGGCCGCCGCCAGCCAGGGGAAGCACTGCCTCCACCCCGCGGTGCCGTGCTCGGCCTCGGCGCGTCCCTCGGCGATGGCGGTGAGCGAGCGGTGGTCGTCCGCGAACACGTCCGTCTCCAGGGGGAGACCGGGCGACCGGCCCTCGAAGACCGCCGCGATGAGGGCGGGGTCGGCCCGTACGGACTCCAGCAGCGCGGCCTCGATCTTCACGAGGCTCAACCTCATCGACACGATCAGGAATCGTACGCGGCGTCCGGCACGCCCGGATGCTCCTGGAGTGCGGCGAACGGCCCCTGTTCCACCACGATCACCTTGTCGCCGGCGTACCCGTCCAGGTCGGGGGCGTTCCAGCTCTCGCCCGGCCTGATCCGGTGGAACCGGAACGTCGCGCTGGTCTCGTTCGCGGTCACGACGCAGCGCACCGCGCCGGGCGGGTGCAGGGCGCGGGCGAGCCGGCCGACCTCCAGGGCCAGCGCCACGCCGTGCAGCAGCAGCACCCGCTGGCCCTCGTCGCCGATCACGGGCGCGTGATCGGCGGTGCCGACCTCGACCGGGACGAAGTCCTCCAGGTGCACGGAACTCCGGTCGCACTCCCAGCCGGTGAGGTCGTGGAAGGGCGCGGGGGCGCGTTCGGCGCCGTCCGTCGAGGCGGCCCAGCCGAGCACCTCACCGCGCTGGACGAGCCCCTGGGCCACCCGTTCCCGCAGGCCGGGGGCGAGGCCGCCCGGCGGTGCCGGCAGGGCCGGGCCACCCGGCATGCCGAGCAGACCGGCCGCGGAGTCGTTCATCGTCACGCGCAACACACCATCCATGATCCCGCTCACGGCCTACCCGCACGACCAACCAAGCAGTCGAGGGCCGAGGCCCCCAAGGCCCCGGGGGGCCCGGGGGCCCGGGGGCCCGGGGGGCCGGGGGGCCGGGGGGCCGGGGGGGCCGGGCGGGCCAGGGGGCCGGGGGCCGGGGGGCCGGGGGGGCCGGGGGGCCGGGGGGCCGGAAATCCTGGGGAGCCGGAGGTCCTGGGGGCCTGGGGGCCTGAGGCCGGGGGCCAAGGGCCCCGAAGCCCGGGAGGCGGGAGCCTGCGAGGCGGGAGCCCGGAGCCCGGGAGGCGGGGGTCGGGAGGCGGGGGTCGGGAGGCGGGGGTCGGGAGGCGGGGGTCGGGAGGCGGGGGGTCGGGAGGCGGGAGGCGGGGGCGGGGGCCCGGGAGGCGGGAGGCGGGGGCGGGGTTAGGGAAGGAGGTGGAGGAGGGTTGACTCTTCGGTGGGGGTGAGGCCGGCACGGGTGACCTCGTGGCCGGAGTCGCGCAGCCAGGCGAGCGTGTCGCGGGCCGTGTCGGCGACCGGACGGATCCGCAGACCGGCGGCCAACGTGGCAGAGGTGTCCCGGGCCATGAACCCGGCGTATTCCGGCAACGGCAACCACAACGGCAGCGACCGCGGCCCGGCCCACGGCGCGACCTCGTGCTCGGTGAGGAACTCCTGGCCCGCCCAGACGAGCTCCGGCGCCACCGCCAGCCCTTCGGCGATGCCCGCCAGCAGCTCGCCCCTGGTGAAGGGCATGGAGATGCCGTCGTACGGGCCGGTGAGCCCGGCCCGCGCGGCGTCGAGCGTCCAGGCCGCGAGATCGCGTACGTCGACGAGCTGCACCAGATCGCCGGGCGAGCCGGGAGCCAGCACGGGCCCGCCGCGCGCCAGCCGCTCGACCCAGTAGGTGAACCGGTCGGACTGGTCCTCGGGGCCGACGATCAGCCCGGCCCGTACGTGCAGCGCGCCGTCGCCGAGGAACTGCTCGCACGCCACCTTGGCCGGCCCGTAGTTCTCCGGGTCGTTCTCGTCGGCGCCGTCGGGCAGCGGGTCGTGCAGGACCTGGCTGACCCTGGTCGCGTCGGAGTAGACGCTGCACGACGAGACGAACGTGTAATGACCGGCCCGGCCCGCCAGCTCCGTGACCGCGCGCCGCACCTGGCTGGGCAGCCTGGCGACGTCGACGACCAGGTCGAACGCCCCCTTCAGCGGCGCGAGCCCGCCGTCTTCGGCCCGGTCGACCCGGACGAACTCCACGCCCGGGGGCGGTTCGCCGGCCAGCCCGCGCGCCGCGCACACCACCTCGTGCCCCCGGTCGCGGGCCTGCCGCGCGATCTCCCTGGACAGAAACCTCGTGCCGCCGAGAACAAGTGTCCGCATGCCTGCCATCCTGGCCCACCCGGCCCGGCCGGACCCCCGCTCTTCACTTCCAGCGCAACGCTCCCCCGGGCGGCGGGACGTTCGCGAAAGGGGTCGATCACATTCCGCGGTCATGTATCCGCGCAGCGGCAGACATGCTCTCATAGGGGTGATTCGGGGACTCAGTTCAAGTCAGGCGAGGAGACATGCCCGAACCAGGCTCCCCACCACCCGGCACCACCGGCGACGGCTCCCGTCGTACGGCGCCGACCATCGAAGAGGCCGCCCGCGCGATCCTGCTCGACGTGGCCCCCGAGGACGTGCGCTTCCTGCCGCTGGCCTGCGCGGACTTCTTCGGCAACCCGGCCGCCCGCAGACGCGCGGTCCGCGCGACGCTGCGCGGACGCGAACGCGACCAGCCCACCGGCTTCGACGCGGGCGAGGGCATGCAGCTCGTGCTCGGCGTGGTCCTGACCCTGCTCAACGGCGTGGCCTGCGAGGTGCTGACGGGCATGACGACCGAGCGGGTCGACCGGCTGCGGGCCCGGTGGCGCGAGCGCCGCCGTCGCAGGGCGCTGACCTCGGCCGTCGCCCCGCAGGGCGAGCGCACGCCGCTGCCCAGGGTCAGCGCGGTCGAGGCGGCGGCGATCGGCGCGCAGGCGGCCGAGATCGTGCTGGCGGCGGGGATGCCCGCGGAGCTGGCCCAGCGGGTGAACACGCTGCTCGCCGCGGCCCTCATCGACCCGCGGCCCTGACCGTGCGCCCGCCCGTCGGCCCCTCCCGGCAGGCGACGGCCGGCCCGCTCGCGGCGCCGCCGCCGCGGCTGGACCCGTTCGCGCTGCCTGCGGCCACCACGGCCCGCTTCCTGCTCATGATCGTCGTCGCGGTCGCCAGCGCCGTGCACCTCTACCTGGTGCTGCTCGACCGGTACACCGCCGGCAGCACGAGTCTCGGCCTTCGCGCCTGCGCCCTGGCCGTGGAATCCGGCGCGGGACGGGTCCCGGACGGCGTCCTGGTCTCGGCCTACGTCGAGTGCGCCGAGCGCGAGTCGGCGCGTACCGGGTGGGTGGTGGCCGGCATGGTGGCCGGGATGCTCGCCGTGGCCGTCGTGATCCACCTCCTCCACCCGCGCCTGGTCATGCTCTCCCGGCCGCGGCCGCTGGCCCAGTTCGCGGTGGACGAGGGCATGGCCGCCGTGGTGCGGCGCGTCGAGGACACCGTACGGGCCCTGGCCCCCGGGACCGAGGTGTACGTCGCGACCCTGCGCGCGAGCGCGAGCGGCCGGGCCTTCGGCCGGCGTCCCCGGTACCGGATCATCCTCGACCTCGGGCTGCTGCGCGCGGCCGACGCCGACCCCGGGCAGCTCGACGCCGTCCTCGCCCACGAGCTGGCCCATCTGCGCAACAGGGACGTCGGCCTGACCACGTTCGCCTTCGCGATCTGGTGGGCGTACCTGCTGGTCGTCGCGCTGCCCCTGCTGCTGCTCGCGGCGGTCGAGCCGGGCCTGCTCACCGTCCTGCCGTGGCGGCTGGCGGCCGTGCTGGCCCTGCTGTGGTTCGCCCGCACCTCGGTGCTGCGGACCAGGGAGTACTACGCCGACCTGCGCGGCTGCGCCACGCCGGACGGCGAGCGGCTGCTCCTGGACACGCTGACCCCCGCGCGGGCGGACGGCGGGCGGCGCCGCCGGGACCGGGGGCCGTGGTCCTTCCACCCCGGCGACGAGGAGCGGGCGGACGTCATCCGCGGCGCGCCCCGGCTGTTCCGGATCGGCGTGGTGGAGTCCGCGGCCGCCGGGGGACTGCTCGGACTGGGGTACTCGCCGTGCGTCCACCTCGTGGAGATGATCTTCAATGTTCCCGTGGCCCTGTTCAGCCCGGAGCGCCTGGCCGTCGGGGTGCTGTTCGGGGCGCTGGCCACCGGCGCGGTCGCGGGCACGGTGTGGCGGGCCGGGCTGCTGGCGCAGGCCACGCACACGCGTCCGCCGTCCACGCTGCCGGCCGCGCTGGCGCTGACGGCGGGGCTGGTGGCCGGTCAGCTCGTCGCGCCGCCGCTGGTCACCGCGACCGGCTCGTGGACCGACATCCTGGCTGCCTCCCCCGTGATCGCGGTCGTGCTGGCGGTGCTGCTCGCCGTCCTGTTCCAGCTCATGCTCAGGTGGGCGGTCCTGTGCGCGTCGGTGTGGCTGCCGCTGGCCCGGCGGGTCCGTACGGCCGCGCTGGCCGGCTCGGCGCTGTCGGCGGTGATCTTCGGGGCGTGGCTGAGCTTCTGGTTCGACATGACCGCGTGGATGGTCAACAGCGCGGCGAGCTGGGACATCTTCTGGTTCGGCCTGTTCAGCGCCGCTGCCAACCCGACGTTGCAGCTCTGCTTCGTGCTGGCCTGCGCCGCCGCGTCGGCCGGCTGGGCGGCGCGGCGCGGCCTGCCGCCCCGGCCCCTCGCGGCCGTCTGGCGGGACGCGCCGCCGAGCCGTCTGGCCGCCCCTCGCATGCCGCTGCCGGCGGTCAACGTCACCGCGCTGGCGATCTGCCTCGCCTACGCCGGGGTGATGATCCCCTTCTACGGGTGGCTGCGCTCGACCTTCGGCGGCGTGCCGCTCACGGGGGCCGTGCCCGTGGAGAGCGCCGCCGCCCTCTTCGCCCCTCTGCTCGTCGTGGCGACCGCCGTGGCCCTGGCCGGGGCGTTCTGCTTCGGCGTGGCGGCCGGGGGGCGGGGCGGCACCGCGCCGGTCGTGGCGGGCGCCGGGATCCTCATGCTGCTGACCGTGTTCGGGCTGGTGCCGCTCATCATGATCCACCTGGTCAACGCGGCGTGCGGCGCCGAGAATCTGTCGTCCTGCATGGCTCCTCTGCCGCGCCTCGTCGTCCTGTCGCAGAGCGGGCCGGTCTTCTCGGTCGGGTTCACCGGGCTGGTCGTCACGGGCACCGCAGCCGCGTGGCTGGGCAGCGCCCTGCGCGGCGCCGCGCAGGCGCTGTCCGCCGCGGGCCCCCGGCCGTGGGGAGCGCGTCCGTGGAACGGCGTCACCGGGCGGCCGGTCGGCGCGGTGCTGTCGCTCGTCCCCACCGCGCTCGCCACGCTGCTCTTCGGCTACCTGGCCGTCAACATGGTGGCCGCCGCGGGCGGCAGGCCGGTGCCCGTCGATCGCGCGGCCGTGGTCCGCGAGCTCCGCGCGGCCCCCCGGGGTCCGCTGCCGCCGGCCCGCGCCTGCTCGGCCGTCCACGCGGTCAGCTCCGGACTGCTGTTCACCGACACCTTCGACTTCTCCCGCGTCATCGCGGGCATGGCCGGGAGCGCCGGGTACGCCATGGCCGCACGCGACCCGGCCGTCCAGGCCATGGGACGCGAGATCGCGGCCGCCCTGCTGGCCGGGGACTCCGGACGGGCGATCCTCGACCACAGCGCCCTGCACGACCTGTGCAGGATCACGGGCGCGCTGCCCTCCTGATCATTCCTCCTCCACGGGCGGCAGCCGCAGGGCGATGACGGCGATGTCGTCGAGGCCGGTGCTGGGCAGGCCGCTGAGCACCTGGTCGCAGAAGCTCTCCAGCGGCTCGGCGGCGAGCGACTCCGCCACCCGGCGCAGCCGGGCGAGGCCGAGGTCCAGGTGCTCGCCCGAGCGTTCGATGAGCCCGTCGGTGTAGAGCAGCACCGTGCTGCCCGGCGGCAGCGGCTCGGTCCTGGAGGCGCGGGTCCCGTCGTCGGGGAAACCGAGCAGCGGGCTGACGGCTTCTTCCAGGAAACGTCCGTGGCCCTGGGCGGTGACCAGCAGGGGCGGCGGATGGCCGGCCACCGCGTACCGCAGCCGGTGTCCGCCGTTGCCCTCCTCCACCCGTGCGAACACGCACGTGGCCGTGACCTCGGAGGACAACGACCCCATCGCGACGTTGAGCCGGGTCAGGATCTCGCCGGGCGGCTCGCAGCGGTCCATCGCCAGCGCCCGCAGCATGTTGCGCAACTGGCTCATCAGGACGGCCGCCGACAGGTCGTGCCCCGCCACGTCGCCGATGACCAGCGCCGGGACGCCGTCGGGCAGGACGAAGGAGTCGTACCAGTCGCCGCCCACCTCGGCGGCGCTGGGGCTGGCCCGGTAGCGGGCCACGATCCGCAGGCCGGGCAGGCGCGGCGGCTCGGCGAGCAGGCTGTACTGCAGGGCCAGCGCGACCTGCTGGGTGCGCTGGAAGCGGATGGCCCGGCTCAGGGCGTCGTGGGCGTGGCCGAACATGTTGCCCAGCAGCGTGATGTCGGCCCGGTTGATCGCCGGACGGTCTCCGCACGTCACCACCCCGACCACGGCGGGCACGGCGCCGTCGACCACGACCGGCAGGACCAGCATGCTGTTGGCGCCGCTGGCCGCCAGCCACGCGCGGGTGCCGGCCGGCGCCAGGTCGGGCGGCGGGCACCCGGCGGGGAACGTCTGCAGCACGGGCCGCCGCCGGCGGACGACCGTCACGAAGGCGTTGCCGTCGTCGAGCTGCTCCTCGCTGTACGGCGACAGCGGCACCAGGCCGCGACGTACCGCGGTGACCAGCCGCTCGACGACGAACGGCGTCCCGCCGTGCCGCTCGCCGGTGAGGTCGGTGATGAGGTAGACGCCGCAGCCGTCGGCCAGCTCGGGCACGATGACCTCCGACAGCGCGCCGAGCATCTCCTCCAGGCTGGTGAGCTGGGCCGTGGCCGCCGCGGCGCTGTCGAGCAGGCGCTGCCGCCGCTGCTCCTGCCACTGCTCCTCGATGTCGGTGCACGACCCCACCCACTCCACGACCTGGCCGTTCTCGCAGATGGGCACGGCCCGCATCTCGAAGTGCCGGTAGGAGCCGTCGGCGGTGTGCAGCCGGTAGACGTGCTCCCAGGTCTCGGTGGCCCTGCTGACCGCCCCGGCCCACGACCTGATCGTGTCCTGGCGGTCGTCGGGATGGACCATCTTCAGCCAGCCCTGCCCGCGATGCCGCTCCCACGGCTGCCCGGTGACCCGCTCCCAGCTCGGGCTGGGCTCCTTCACGTAGCCGTCGCGGGTGGTCACCCAGACGATCTGGGCGCTGACCTTCATCAGGCTCTCGTAGCGGCGCAGGATGCGGCGGCGCTCCTCGGCCAGGGCCTCGATCCGGCGGGCCGCGGTGACCTGGTCGGTCACGTCCATCACCACTTCGAGCACGCCGTAGTCGCCCGGCCCGAAGACCACGCGCGACAGGCTGGAGGTGAAGAACCGCCGCTCCTCGCACTGCGGCCCGACGACGTACTCCGGCTCCGCCGTGGTGACGAACGGCTCGCCGGTGGCGTATACCCGGTCGAACTGCTCGCGGAAGTGCACCTCGACGAACTCCGCGAACGCCTCCTCGACCGGCAGGCCGGTGCGGGTGTCGGCGAACAGGGAGCGGTAGGCGGCGTTGGTGTAGACCAGGCGGTGGTCGGGGCCGCGCGCGACCGCCACGCCGACCGGCGCCGGTTCCAGCACCTCGAACGCCAGCCCGCTGCCCGCGGGCTCGCCATCAGCCCCCATCGTGACCTCCCCCGACGGCCACAGCCTCCCCCACCCCTACCCGCGCACGATCCGCCCCGAACGCGCGCCGCGGGGGCCGCTCAGCCGCCGGCGACCGGCGGGACCAGGCCCGACTGCTCCTCCAGGTAGGCGATCGCCCCGACGCCCTCCTCGGCGAAGAACACCAGCTCGGTGAGGGGCAACGGCAGGAAGCCCTCCGCCTCCATGCGCTGGAACTGCTGCTTCAGCCCGTCGTAGAAGCCCGCGGTGTTCAGCAGCACGACCGGCTTGCTGTGCAGGCCGTGCTTGCGCAGCTCCAGGATCTCGGTGGCCTCGTCGAGCGTGCCGCTGCCGCCCACCATGATCACGATGCCGTCGGCGCGGGCCAGGAGCTGCGCCTTGCGCTCGGCCAGGTCGCGGGTGATCATCATCTCGTCCGCGCCCGGACGGGCCTTGTGCGCCAGGAACTCGACCGAGACGCCGACCAGGCGGCCGCCCGCCTCCTGCACGCCGTCGGCCATGACCTTCATCAGACCGCTGTCGGAGCCGCCCCACACCAGGGTGTGCCCGCCCTTGCCGATGAGCTCGGCGAACTCGCGGGCGGGGCGGGTGTAGCGCTCGTCGAGGTCGGCGGCGGAGCAGAAGACGCAGATGTTCACGCCGTAACTGTAGGCGAACCTGTCCAGGTCAGGGCACCTGGGAAGGATCTGCCCAAGATCCGTCGAGCCCGGTGCCCGTCCGTCGCGGCGGGGGTACGTCCTGGTCCATGAAGAAAGCCATCAACGTCTGCTTCGGCGTGGACGTGGACGCCGTGGCGGGCTGGATCGGCTCGTACGGCGGCCAGGACTCGCCCAACGACATCCAGCGGGGCGTGTTCGCCGCCGAGGTCGGGACCCCGAGGCTGCTGCGCCTGTTCGCCCGCGAGGGGATCAGGACGAGCTGGTTCGTCCCCGGGCATTCGGCGGAGTCGTTCCCCGACCAGATGCGGCGGATCGTCGAGGCCGGGCACGACGTCGGCGCGCACGGCTACATGCACGAGAACCCGGTCGCGATGTCCGCCCAGCAGGAGGAGGACGTCCTCGCGCGCAGCCTGGAGGTGCTGGAGGAGGTGCTCGGCGTCCGGCCCCGGGGCTATGTGGCGCCGTGGTGGGAGATGTCCGCGCGGACCGTCGAGCTGCTGCTGCGCTACGGCTTCGGCTACGACCACTCGCAGTCCTACCGCGACTTCCAGCCCTTCTACGCCCGCAAGGGCGAGCGATGGACGCACATCGACTACGAGCAGGCCGCCTCGACCTGGATGAAGCCGCTCGTGCCCGGCCAGGAGGTGGACCTGGTGGAGTTCTCGGCCAACTGGTACCTCGACGACCTGCCGCCGATGATGTTCATCAAGAGCTCGCCGAACAGCCACGGCTTCGTCAACCCGCGCGACCTCGAACAGCAGTGGCGCGACCAGTTCGACTGGGTCTACCGCGAGCTGGACTACGCGGTCTTCCCCGTCACGCTGCATCCCGACGTCAGCGGGCGTCCCCAGGTGCTGCTCATGCTGGAGCGGCTCATCGCGTACATGCGCGGGCACAAGGGGGTCACGTTCATGTCGATGGCCGAGGCCGAGATCGACTTCCGCGCCCGCTTCCCCTTCGACGGGCGGGCGCGCCCGGCCGACATGCACTGAGCCGACGTGCACTGAACCGACATGCACGGAGCCGTCCCCGGCCGCGCGGCCGGGGACGGCTCGGGCCCCCGTCTATGCCCAGGGCGGGCTGACGACCCAGCTCACGTCCGCCGCCCAGGAGGCGGCGTTGTCGAAGGCGTGCGAGCCGCCGTTGCTCGCGATGTAGACGGTGTTGTCGTAGTGGCGCAGGAACCGGTCGGGGAAGTTCGCGGCGGCGAACGATGTGCCCTGGCCGCTCTTGCCGGCCTGCGGGCAGAAGGTGGCGTCGGCGGCGAACAGCGCGCTGCCGTCGTCGTGCTGCCGGTAGAGCTGGTAGTTGCGGTGCCGCAGGTAGTCGCCGGGGTAGTTCCGCGACTCGAACGACACGCACGAGCCCCCGGCCAGGCCGCTGCGGACGATCCACGTGGCGTCGCTCCGGTCCAGCGACGAGCTGCCGGAACCGATCACCGACGTGACCACCTGGTCGTTCTGGTGGCGCAGGTAGCGGGTGGTGCAGCAGGCCGTGGTCGCGCGCAGCGAGACGGACGCGCCCGGGGTGAGCGTCCCGTCCGCGCCGCCGCCCGTGGTGGTGTAGCCGGCGGCGACGATGTTCGCCTGCACGGCGTTCTCGGTGGCGTTCGAGGGGTAGCCGGCGGTCATCACGCCCTCGTAGAAGGTGCCCGCGGAGCCGTTGCTGTTGTCGCCGCCGATCCCGAGGATGATCGCGCCCTCCTTCTTCATGGGGTTGTAGCCGGGGGCGTTGGGACGGGGGCCGTCGTAGTAGGTGGACAGGCCGCCGGACTGGGCGTTGCCGGCGCGGATCGCCCAGTGGTTCGGCTCGCCCTTGACGATGGCGGTCAGGTAGCGGTGGCTGACGCTGGGGTCGCCCGGGTTGTAGCCCGGGTTCACGCCGGAGAACAGGCCGTTCTCCAGGTCGGCCATGACCCAGGGGCCGTTGCCGGCGCCGTAGCCCCAGACCTTGATGTCGCCGAAGTAGATGGCCTCCATGGTGCCGTTGCCGTTGTCGCGGCTGTTGGTCTCGGCGTTGCCGTAGTCGAAGCAGCAGCCACCGTTGTGGTGGGTGCCGTCGAAGACGGCGTACATGCCTTCGGGCTGGTCGCCCTTGGCGATGCCGTTGGTGGTGTTGTCGCGGTAGCCGGTGCCGGGGGTGACCCGCACGCCGTACGCCTTGTGGCCGTCGACCATGGTCGGGGCCGCGGTCGCGACCGCGAGGTTGTCGTACCCGCCGGGCGCCGGGCCGGGGAAGCCGCCGGGAGGCGCCTGGGTGAGGTGGTTGCCCCGTCCTGACTGGTCGTACAGGACGGTGATGAGGCAGGTCGTGCCGGCGCAGAACGCGTCCTGGGCGGCGGCGTCGGCGTAACCGCCCGCGGCGAGCAGGCCGATGTCGCGGGTGGCGTTGTCGGAGGAGCGGCGGACCTGGTAGAGGGGGCCGTTGTAGGCGGCGTACAGGGCGCGGGTCGTGCTGTGGGCCGCCACGCAGGGGGTGCCGCCGGCGGCGTAGATGTCGCACGGCTGCTGGGCGGCGGCCTGCGCCGCCGAGGGGGCGCCGGCGAGCAGCCCGGCGACGAGCACGACGGCGGCTCCCGCCTTTTCGAGAATGCTTGATCCGGACCGGTATCTCATCAATGGACCTCCGCTTTCCTCGGAAATTCCAGGCATGAGAAGGCGCACTCGCGCGCACGCCAGAAATGCCCACCGACCTGCTCCGTCACCGAATGGACGGCGGCGATGTTATCGCTAACATAATTACCGGCAAGAACCTCCGGACATACGTAAGGGACTTGACCGGCCCACTATGAAACGAAATCTCGCAGCCCGTCAAGCTCTGTTCTGCTCGTTTTCGGCGGAGCGCGCTCACGCCGTTTCACACAGCCGCACCACGACGACCGCACCGCCGGTCAGCCGTCCCGCATGAGCGTCCGCCTGCATCCGGTGGGTGCCGGCGCTCCACAGGGAGCCGACGATGAGTGACGCCTGCTTCCAGGCGGGCGACCTCATCCCGAGGCGATCCGGCCCCTCCGCGTCGTCCTCCCAGCCGCGCCGCCGCAGGCGGTCGTGCGCCAGGCGCAGGGCCTCCTCGAAGGTGGCGGCGCCGAGGTCCAGCAGCACGACGTCCTCGACCTGGATCGTGCCGTCATAGGCCAGCTCCGCCTGCTCCTGTCGCACCGTCCGGCCGATCTCCAGGACCTGGGCGAGGGCCGCCGGGTCGGCCTGGAGACGGTGGGGGAACCACTGGGTCCCGCAGGCGGTGAGGGCGGCCGACAGGCAGAGGGCCGCCAGCGCGTTCCTCGTGCGCGGACCGTCCACGGTCACCTCCCGGCGGGAGTCTAGCCGGGCGGGGGGCGGGGGGATCAACGCATTCTCAACGGGGGCTCAACAACGGTGGGGGCAGGGTGGGCGGGTTCTCGCGTTCACCTCACCACGGAGCTGGGATGACCACTGTCACGTCACGGGACGACCTGGAACTGGAATCGGCGTACGAGGCTCCACGCACCGACATCGAACGGCGGCTGGCCGTCCTGTGGTCGGCCAAGCTGGGCGTCGCGCCCGTCGGCGTCGAGGACGACTTCTTCGAGCTGGGCGGCGACTCCCTGCTGGCGGCCGACGTGCAGTTCGCGATCGACCGGGAGTTCGGCTTCGAGGTGCCCGCCTGGACGCTGTTCCTGTCGCCGACCATCGCCGAGCTGGCCGAGGTGATCGGCTCGCCGGCCCCGCTCGACCATGCCTGACCTCGCCGACCCCGCCCTGTTCGAGGCGGGCGGGCAGCACGAGACCTGGCGGTGGTTGCGCGAGAACGACCCGGTGCACCGGCACGACCGGGGCTTCTGGTCGGTCACCCGGTACGCCGACGTGGACCGCGTCCTGCGCGACCACACGTGCTTCACCAGCGAGCGCGGCACCCTGCTCAACCTGCTGGGCCGCGCCGACCCGGCCGCCGGGCGGCAGCTCGCCGCCACCGACCCGCCCGCGCACGACCGGATGCGCGCCCCGCTGCAGAAGGTCATGGGCATGCGCTCGGCCGCCGCCTACGAGCCGTCCGTCATCGCGGCGATCACCGCCCTGCTCGCCCCCGGCCTGGACGGGCCGGAGTTCGACCTGGCCGCCGCCGTACGGGGGCTGCCGCTGGCGCTGGTCGGGCCGCTGCTGGAGCTGCCGCGCGACGACCGTCCGCGCCTGCTGACGCTGGTCATGGCGGCCAGCGCCGAGGACGACCCCGACTACCAGCTCACCGGCGACGCGTCCGGGACGCTGCGCCGGGCGCACCGCGAGCTGTTCGCCTACTTCCTGCACCTGGTACGGGAGCGCGCCCGCAAGCCGGGCGAGGACCTGATCAGCCTGATGCTGTCGCGGGACGGCGGCCGGATGGACCCCGGCACGGCCGTCTCCAACTGCTACAGCCTGCTGCTCGGGGCGGGCGTCACCCTGCCGAACGTGGCCAGTTCGACGGTGTTCGAGCTGGCCCGGGGCGGCGGCTACCGCGCCTGGGCCGCCCGTCCGGACCTGCTGCGCGGCGGGGTCGAGGAGGCGCTGCGCTGGGCGTCGCCCGGCAGCCACTTCATGCGGCACACGACCCGGCCGGTGCGGCTGTCGGGCGTGCAGCTCGCGGCGGGCGAGCCCGTGGTCGCCTGGATCGGCTCGGCCAACCGCGACCCCGCCGTCTTCGCCGACCCCGACACGTTCGACCCGGCCCGCACGCCCAACCGCCACCTCGCCTTCGGCAGCGGACACCACTACTGCATCGGATCCCACCTGGCCCGGCTGACGCTGCGGCTGTTCTTCGCGACGCTCTTCGCGACCTTCGCCGACGTCGAGGTGGCCGGCGAACCGGTCCGGGTGCGATCGACCTTCCTCACCGGTTTCAAGAAGCTGATCATCTCGGGGACGCCCAGGAGAGGCCAATGACGACAGAGATCCCGTTCACCTACGCCCAGCAACTGCTGCTCGGGCTGGAGCAGGCCGTGCCGGGGAGCGTGCTCAACTCGACGTTCATCGTGCGGGCGGCCTACCGCGTGCCGCACGAGGTGGACGCCGGCGTGCTGCGCCTGGCCGTGGATGACGTCGTGGCCAGGCACGACGCGCTGCGCACGGCCGTGTCGCGCGACCCGGACGGCGAGGTCCGGGCCCGGGTGCACGAGAGCGCGCCGGGCCGCCTGCTGGTGCACGACGTGGACGACGAGGACGCCTTCCTCGCGATGGCCACCGGCTCGGCCTACCCGCCGGACGAGCCGCCGCTGCTGTGGGTGCACCTGGGCCGCTGCGCGGACGGCACGAGCCTGCTGGTGATCGTCGCCCACCACCTCACCTCCGACGCCTGGTCGCTGCCGCTGCTGGCGCGCGACCTGTCGGACGCCTACACCGCCCGGCTGCGCGGCGGGCCGCCGCCGGGCACGGCCGTCATGGGGTACGCCGAGGTCGCCGCCGACGACTTCTCGCCCTCCTGGGAGCGGACGATCACCGACGCGCTGCCGTACTGGAAGGAGCGGCTGGACGGCGTGGCGGAGCTCGCCATGCCGGTGCCGACGCCCGGCAGGCGCGGCGACCAGCGGACGTGCCGTTTCACCGTGCCCGGCCCGCTGTGGCGGGACCTGGGCCGGGTGGCCCGCCGCCGCAGGACCACGCCGTTCACCCTGCTGCTGACGGCGTTCACCGCGTCGGTCTGGGCCGGGCGCCGCGACGCGGTCGTGCCGGTCATCACCGCCGGGCGCAAGCCGTCGGAGTGGTACACGGCCGGGTTCATGCTCAACATGTTGTGGCTGCGGATCACCACCGGCGACCCCGCCGACCTGGACGAGCTGAGCCGCCGCGCCGACGAGGCGTGCCGGGCGGCCTACCGGCACGACGTGCCGCTGCTGCGGGTGCTGCCCGAGGCGCCGGAGCTGGCGGCCGTGATGTTCGACCCGTCGGAGGTCGTCGAGCGCACCTTCCCGGTGTTCCAGCTCATCCCCAGGACGCCGTTCGCCCCCACCGCCGAGGACCCGGCGCTGCTGCTGACGCCCGTGCCGGAGGAGCGGCAGCCCGCGCCCGTGATGCCGGTGCACCTGCTGTGGTCGATGCGGGTGGAGGAGGAGGTGATCGGTATCGTCGCCTACGAGGCCGCGATGTTCGGCCGCGACTGGGTGGAGGCGAAGGTCGCCGGGTTCCTGCACATCCTGGAGCGGCTGGCCGATGCTTGAGCTCATCGAGCCGCACCTGGGCGGCGCGGCCACGGCGATCGCCGACCGCGAGGGCGAGCTGTCCTACCGGGACCTGGACCGGATCAGCGCCGGGCTGGCCCGGGAGCTGCTGGACGCGGGCCTGCGCCCCGACGAGCCCGTGGTGATCCATGCGCATCTGTCCCGGTGGGCGGTCATCGGGATGCTCGCCGTCCTGCGGGCCGGCGGCCGTTACGTGGCCATCGACGCCGCCTTCCCCTTCCAGCGGCAGCAGGACGTCGCCCAGGCGTGCGGGGCCCGGATCGCGCTCATCGAGCCCGACATGATCGTCCCGCTGACCGGCCCGGTCCGGCGCGTCGAGATGTCCGGTACGGTCCTGCCGGCCGGGCCGCTGCCCGCGACCTCGGCGCGGCTCGCCTACACCTGCTTCACCAGCGGCTCGACGGGCACGCCGAAGCCCGTCACCGTCTCGCGGGCCGCCCTGGCCTGGTCGACCGGGGCGCGGCTGGCCCACTACGCGACGCCGGTCACCGGGTTCCTGCTCTGCTCGTCCATCTCCTTCGACAGCTCGGTCGCCGGCATCTACTGGACGCTGGCCTGCGGCGGCCGGCTGGTCATCCCGAGCCAGCGCCCGTCCGACCTGGCCGCCGCCGCGCGGTTCGCCGTCGAGCACCGGCCCTCGCACCTGCTCATGGTGCCGTCGTTCTACGGGCTGGCACTCCGCAACGGCCTGGCCGAGGCGTTCGGGTCGCTCGGCACGGTGATCGTCGCGGGCGAGACGTGCCCGCCCGCGCTGGTCGGGGAGCACTACGCGGCGCTGCCCGGCGCGGTGCTGCACAACGAGTACGGCCCCACCGAGTGCACCGTCTGGAGCACGGTCCACCGCTGCGTCCCCGAGGACGCGGCGGCGGCCCGGGTGCCGATCGGCCGCCCGGTCCCGGGGGCGCGGGTGTCGATCGCGGATCCCGGCCCGGACGGCGTCGGGGAGCTGGTGATCTCCGGCCCCGGCCTGGCCGAGGGCATCGGGGACGCCTACCGCACCGGCGACCTGGTCTCCCTGCGCCCGGACGGCGAGCTGCTGTTCCACGGCCGTGCCGACCACCAGCTCAAGCTGGGCGGCGCGCGGCTGGAACGGGCGGAGATCGAGCACGCCATGGCGGGCTTCCCCGGTGTGCTGGCCGCCGCCGTCGGGGTCGCGCGGGCCGGTTCCGGACCGGCCCGGCTGAAGGGCTACCTCGTCACCGGCGAGGACCGGATCGACCGCCGGGCCCTGCGCGCCCACCTGCTGGACCGGCTGCCGATCGTGGCCGTCCCGACGGTGTTCCAGCGGCTGGACGCGCTGCCGCGGCTGCCCAACGGCAAGGTCGACTACACCGTCCTCGACGGCGGCTGATCGCCTGCCGGGATGATGGGGGGCGTTCCGTACGCGGTCGCCGGGAACCGCTCGCGGCCGGTCAGGCAACAACAGTTGTCCTGATTCATCGCCGAAAGGCCACGAAGTGAGCGCCCCGAACCCTACGGAAGGTGATGACGCCTCCCATGTCCAACGCTCCCTGCACGAACCGGAAGCCTTCGCCGAGCTGTTCCGCCGGCACGCCTCCGGCATCACCCGGTACGTCACCAGAAGGCTGGGGGCCGACGCGGCGGACGACGTGGTGGCGGAGACGTTCCTGACGGCGTTCCGGCAGCGCGGCCGGTACGACCTGTCCCGCCCGCACGCCCGTCCCTGGCTGTACGGCATCGCCACCAACCTGATGGGCCGCCACGTGCGCGCCGAGGTGCACCAGTTGCGCGTGCTCGAACGCACCGGCAGCGACCCGGTCACGGCCTCCTTCACCGACCGCAGCGACGACCGGGTCAGCGCCGCCGCGGCCCGCCGCCGTCTGGCCGGGGCGCTGGCGGCGCTGCCCCGGGGGCACCGGGACGCGCTGCTCCTGGTCGCGTGGGCCGGGCTGACGTACCCCGAGGTCGCCGAGGCGCTGGACGTGCGCGTCGGAACCGTGCGGTCGCGGATCAACCGGGCCAGGGAGAAGTTGCGCCGGGAGCTCGGCGGAGTCAACCCCATGGCCATCGTCAGCGAGGAGCCCGCCCATGAATGAGATGACCGAGCTCGAACGCCTCCGCCGCGAGGTGCCCGCGCCCGCCGCGGACGCGCTGGCCGCGCAGGAGGGCCGCTTCCTGGCCGCGCTGGCCGCGGAGAGGGACCGCCTCCCGGCCGCCCGGCGCACCCGTCTTCTCGTGGGGCTGCCGGCCGCGGCCGTGCTCGCCGCCGTGCTCGCCGCCGTGCTCGCCGCCGTGCTCGCCGCCGTGGCCGTCCTGGGGCCGGTGGTGGCCGGGCGCGACGCCCGTCCCGCCGCGTACGCCAACGCCGCCATCGACATCGAGCTGCGCGGCGACCAATACGTGGCCACGATCAAGGACCCGTTCGCCGACCACGCCCTCTACAACGAGGCGTTCCGGGCGATGGGCCTGGACGTCGCCCTGGACCTGCGACCCGCCTCCCCCACCGGGGTCGGCCGGGTCTTCCGGCTCGGCTTCGCCGGCACGACCGAGCGCGACCGCATCGGCGGCGCCCTCCGGCCCGAAGGCTGCACCCCCGGGCAGCCGGGCTGCGCGCTCACCGTCACCGTCTCCAAGGGGTTCGGCGGCAAGGGGACGCTCTACCTCGGCCGCCCGGCCAGGCCCGGCGAGCCGTACCAGAACAACGCCGACGCCGGCCGCAAGGGCGAGGCCCTGGAGGGGTACGCCGCGGACGGCCGCACGGTCGCCGAGGTCCTGGCCGAGACGCGCAGGCGGGGCCTGGAGGTGTCGTTCCAGATCATCGAGCCCGCTCCCGGCGGTGACGGCTTCTCGGTGGACCCGCGGGAGCAGTCGGCGAAGGTGGGCGGCCACTGGGTGGTGTGGGCCGCCGAGCCGCAACGGCAGGGCGCGGTGCGGCTGCTGGTGTCGGAGAAGCGCGTGCCGAAGAACCCCGTGAGCGGCGAGTGACCGCGCCTCTCCTGTCGCATCTCTCCCCACTCGCCGCGGTTTCCGGCGAAATGATGGCACGTGTGCGCACATAGGCAGGGGTGTCCGAACAAATGATTCGATGAGGAGATCCGCCATGGGAACCGCCCGTGGATGACGAGCGATCGGCCAGGTTCGAGGCCGCCTACAACCGGGCCTACGGCCAGATCACCGCCTACGCCGCGCGCCGGTGCGACTCGCCCCAGGACGCCGCCGACGTGGTGGCCGAGACCTTCACCGTCGCCTGGCGCCGGGTGGACGAGCTGCCGGAGGGCCCCGAGGCCACCCTCTGGCTGTACGGGGTGGCGCGCAAGGTCCTGGCCAACCATTTCCGGGGCGACAACCGCCGCCGGGAGCGCACGGCCGAGCTCGACGCCGAACTCGCCGACCTGTACGGCCACTCGCCCGACACCCGGGTCGAGCTGGACGCGATCGGCCGGGCCTTCCGCAGCCTGCCCGACGACGACCGGGAGCTGCTGTCCCTGGTCGCCTGGGAGGGGCTGGAGCGCGAGGAGATCGCGAAGGCGCTGGGGCTGTCCCGCAACGCCGTGCGCATCAGGCTGCACCGCGCCCGCAAGCGCCTGTCGCGCGCCTTGACGGCGGCGGGCGTGCACGTCACCGCAGAGAGCCGGCTGGTCCCGGCGGAGAGGCCGCTGGGGGGAGCGCTGTGAAGGAAACCGTGTGGGACGCCGTGAAGAACGTCGACGAGATCGAGGCGATCAGGGCGTTGGCCCGGGTCGCGCCGGGTGAGCGGGGAGGTGAGCCGTCCGGCGCGGGGGCGCGGGCGCTGCTGGCCACGATCACCGCCGAGGATCCGGGGCCGGAGCCAGGCACGGCCCGACGGGTGCGCCGGGGCGTCAGGCCGAGGCGGCTGGCGTTGGGGCTGGCCACCGCCGTCGCGCTGGCCGCCGGTGTGGTGACGGTCCCGATCGCGCTGAAGGACGGCGCGCCCACCTCGTGGGCCGTCAACCTGGACGATGGGATGGTGACGATCCAGATCCGCGACTTCGACGACGCGCCGGAGCTGGAGCGGCGGCTGAAGGAGCTGGGCGTGCCCGCGACGGTGGACCACGTCCCCACGGGCATGATGTGCCGCGAACCGCGCGGGAAGCACGTGGAGAACATCCCTCGCGGTCTCTACAGCGTGCCGGAGAACATCCCGGGCGAGACCGAGGGCTGGCAGATGCGGATCAACAGCAAGCTGTTCGGCCCGGGCCAGACGTTCGTCTGGACCATCAGCGGCAAGCACGGCATGACCACGACGTACCTGATGGAGGGCCCGGTCTCGCCCTGCGAGCCGGTGCCCGCGCCCACGCCGAAGCACGTGGAGCCGGAGTTCCGCGCCGCCACCTACAAGGGCCGCTCGCTGGAGGGCCTGCGGGTGGACGAGAAGACGGTCGGCGAGGTGCTGCCCGAGCTGCGGAAGCGCGGCAAGAAGGTGATCTTCGCCGTCATCTCAGTCCCGCCCGGCAACCCGGGAGGGTACGGCATCGACCGCACCCAGAGCACGCCCGTCGGCGACAACTGGGTGGTCTGGGAGGCGGAGGAGAACGCCAAGGGGGTGATCCAGCTGCTCGTGACGGAGGAGCGCCTGGACAAGAACCCGGTCTACGGCGGCCCCCGCGACGCGGTCATCAAGGACTGACCGGCGGTCCCGCGCGCCTCCCGGGGAGGCGCGCGGGACGGTCACCAGGCGAGCGGCCCCTCGGCGTCGAAGTAGCCGCCGGTGGGGCCGTCCGGCCCCACCTGGGCCATGCGCACGATGATCTCGGCGCCCTGCTCGACGGTCTGCCGGCCGCTGTTGCCGTTCAGGTCGGTACGGGTGAAGCCGGGTTCGACCGCGTTGATCCGCATCTCCGGGAACGCCTTGGCGTACTGGACGGTGACCATGTTGACCGCCGCCTTCGACGCCGGGTACGCGACGCCCGCGTAGGCATGACCGGGGCGGCCGGGATCGGTCATCCGGGACAGCGAGGCCAGGCCGCTGCTCACGTTGACCACGACCGGCGCGCCGGAGCGCCGCAGCAGCGGCAGGAACGTGTGGAGCACGCGCACCATGCCGAACACGTTCGTCTCGAACGTGCGCCGCATCATCTCGGCGGTCACCTCCGCCGCCCCGGCCACCACCTGGCCGTCGTCCCCCATCTCCACCTGGATGCCGGCGTTGTTGACCAGCACGTCCAGCCCGCCGCCCGCCTCGACGGCCCGCACCGCCGCCGTCACGGACGCGTCGTCGGTGACGTCCAGCGCCACCGCCCGCGCGCCCAGCCGCTCGGCGGCCAGCCGTCCACGCCCGGCGTCCCGGCTGGCGACGTAGACGGTGTGCCCGGCGCCGACGAGCCGCCGCGCGGTCTCGAACCCGAGCCCTTTGTTGGCCCCTGTGATCAGTGTCGTCGTCATGGACGCGACGCTAGGAATTCGAGCGCGCTCGAAGTCAAAGCCGGCGTTCGAGGCACCGGCGCACCAGTGACCCTCAACCCGCGCCGAACCCGATGACCTTCCAGGGAGCGTCGTCCGACTGCCGGCCCGTGAGAAACATGTACGGCCAGTGCCTGTCGTCGTTAGGCGGGTCTTCGTCGCACCGGCGCACCTCGATGTCGACGGCGACGCTTCGTACCTGCCGATACCCGCCAGGACCGTACTCGTCAGGTACAGGCTCGCCGACTGCGGAGACCTTCACGTCGGCCCATGTGTCCAGCGGGTCATCGGGCCAGCTGTGGACATGCCGGTAATGAGCCGGCGCCGACAGAAGGCGTACCGCTTCGTCGTCACGGGCGGCGACGGCCTCCAGGTAGGCGCGCACCACCACGTCGGCAGCCGCGTCCCGCTTCGGCATGGTGACCGGCGGCCCCTGTGAAACGGAGCAGGTGGAACAGCCCGCACCACAGCACACCAAGAGCAGGGTGGCCAGCGTCGCGAGCAGCTTTCTCGTCGTCAACACCTCGTCCTTCCCGCTCGTACGGCCGAATGCGGGGAGGGCGTCGCCGATCTCCCCCGCCTGTTTCGATGCGCTGATCATGATCCATCAGATCGACCCACATCGCATGGAATTGACCCGATTCCGATTCCGATCATGGAGGCAAGCAGGGCGGGCCCTGAACGGCGGCGGAGGCCCTCCAGCGCGATCCAGGCACACCTCCGGCCCGCGCCGGAGCCGGTCGCGGTTGGCCCTGGGCGGGCATCTCTGCCAAGATCACCGTGTTTCGCCCCGCCTTGACCGAGGAGCCCTGTGGACAGGAGACGTTTTCTCACCCTGACCGGTGTCGCCGGACTGGCGGCCGCCACAGTGCCCGCCGGGCCCGCGTTCGCGGCGGCCTACCCGTTCGCGGACGCAGGGCTGACCTCCGAGGCGCACGCCAAGCTGGCCGAGCTGGCTCCCTACGGCGTCACGGCGCTCGCCTTCACGCCGTCCGGCGGCTGGGTCATGGTGACGCAGGACGGGCGGTACTTCGCCCGCGGCATCCCCGACGCCTGCTTCACGGAGCTGGGAGCGCTGGTCAAGGCCGGCCGGAAGGTCAACGCCGTCGCCTTCCCGCCGGAGGGCGGCGACCGCTGGGTGATCACCACCGACAAGGGCGTGTCGTCCCGCGGGCTGCCCGCGGCGTGCCTCAGCCGGATCAAGGCGTACTACACCGCCGGGCAGCAGGTCGTGGACGTGGCCTTCCCGCCCGCCGGCGGCGACCGCTGGACGGTCGTCGCGTCCGGGGCCTTCCAGGCCAGCGGCGTGGACGACGAGTGCTACCAGATGATGCGCAACCTGACCCAGGGCGGCCGCCGGCTGACCCGCGTCGCCTTCCCCAAGGCGGGCGGCTGGGCCCTGGTCGCGCAGGACGAGTTCCACGCCCGCGGCATCGACGACGCCTGCTTCGCGAAGATGAAGACCCTGGCCGGCGGCGGCTGGCAGCTGCACAACCTGGCCTTCGCGCCGGGCGGCGGCTGGGCGCTGTGCTCCCGGGGCAAGGCGCCCGCGCTGCCCGCCGACCGGGTGCGCCAGTTCGAGAACGCGGTCGGCGGCTCGACCATCTGGCAGCGGATGAGCGCGTACAAGACGCCGGGCGTGGCGGTCGCGGTGGTCGTCGGCAACAAGATCGCCTGGTCCACCGGCTACGGCCGGCTCGCCGCCGGCGGCGCCCCCGCCGCGCATCCGGAGAGCGCGTTCCAGGCCGCCTCCATCAGCAAGGCCGTGGCCGCGGTGGGTGTGCTGCGGCTGCTCCAGACGCGCAAGATCGCGCTCACCGCCGACGTCCGCCCGCATCTCGGCTGGACGCTGCCAGCCCGGTCGTGCGTGTCACCGACGGCGGCGCCGACCGTCGAGCAGCTCCTGACGCACCGCGCCGGGGTCGTCGGACGCGGCTCCACCTCGCCCGCCGGGGCCTGCTCCGGCTTCGACGCCGGCGGCGGCGGCTTCGCCGGGTACGGCGCCGCCGCCACGGTCCCGTCACTGCTGCAGATCATGAACGGCGAGGGCAACTCCCCCAGGATCGAGCTGTCCACGGAGCCGGGCGCCGAGTACCACTACTCCGGCGCCGGGTACGTGCTGCTCCAGCGCATGGTGGAGGAGCTGACCGGCAGGTCGCTGGCCGACTACATGAGCCAGGAGGTGTTCGCCCCGCTGGGCATGGCGGGCAGCTCGTACGCGCTCTCCCCCGCCTTCGAGCTCGCCTCCGGCCACACCTCCTCCGGGACGGTCGTCCCGGGCGGCCACAACCGGTATCCCGAGTCCGCCGCCGCCGGCCTCTACACGAACGTGCTCGACCTGTGCCGCCTGGTGTCGTACCTCAACCGAGCCTGGACCGCCACCGGCGACATCGCCGGGCCGCTCACCCGCGCGTCGGTGCGCTCGCTGCTCACCGAGGGCCCGCAGCCCGGGATGGGACGCGGCCTGTTCGTCGCCGGCTCCGGCACCCGGAACTTCTCCTACACCCACGACGGCTCCAACTACGGCTTCAGGTCGGTGTTCAAGGGCTACCCGGAGCTCGGCGCGGGCTACGCCGTGCTGGCCAACGGCAACGACGCGGCGCTGGTCAACGAGGTCGCCGAGGCCGTCAGGTCCGTCTACGGCTGGGCGTAACGCACAGCGGGGTCAGGCCGGGTCCCTCTCCAACTCGGCCAGGCGGCCGATCAGCTCGGCCGCGGTCGGCCGCAGGGCGGGGTCCTTGGCCAGGGCGCCGGTCAGCAGCGGGCGCAGCAGGACGGGAGCCGCCTCCACGTCGGCCCGGCTCTCCACGATGTTGTAGAAGACCTTCTCGAACGAGCCCGTGCCGAAGGGGGGCCGGCCGGTGGCCGCGAAGAGCAGCACGGCGCCCCAGGCGTGCACGTCGGCCGGCGGCCCCGCCCGCTCCCCCGAGATGATCTCCGGTGAGAGGTAGCCGGGGGTGCCGACGAACATGCCCGTCATGGTGAGCCTGGTGGAGTCGACGGCCTGGGCGATGCCCAGGTCGATCACGACGGGGTCGCCGTCCACCAGCAGCACGTTGCTCGGCTTCAGGTCGCGGTGGACGACCCCCGCCGCGTGCATGGCGGCCAGCGCCTGCGCCATGCCCTTCGCCACGCGGATCAGGGCGGCGACCTCCAGCGGCCCGTCCCTGCCGACCAGCTCGGTCAGGGAGACGCCGGGCACGTACCGGGTCACGATGTAGGGCGGGTCGCCGGTCACGTCCACGTCGAGGACCTCGGCCACGTGGTCGTCGCGGACCAGGCGCATCGCCTCGACCTCCTGGGCCAGGCGCCGCCGGGCGAGGGTGTCGCCGGCCACCTCGGGACGCAGCGCCTTGATCGCCACCTGCCTGCCGCCCGGATCGACGGCGAGGTGCACCACGCCGGTGCCGCCCTCGCCCAGCCTGCGCAGCAGCCGGTAGGGGCCGATGCGGTCACCGCGCGGGCCGTCGGCCGGCGCGCCCGGCTGCTCGTTCTCCAGGCGCATCCAGCGCGACCGGCCGAGGGTGACGGTGGCGCCGGGCCGGATCGTCACCGGCTCGTCCGGCGGGAGGTCGTGGGCCGTGGCCTCGCCGGGGATGCGCAGGCGGGTGCCGTGGGCCGAGCCCAGGTCGATCACGTTGACGTCCCAGCCGTCGAGCTTGACCCGCAGGTGGTGGCGGGAGACCGTGCTCTCGGGGTCGGCCAGCTTGACCGGGCGGGCCCGGCCGGCGACCACCTCGGGGGCCGTCTCCGGCGAGCGGCCGAGCAGATAGGTGGCGTCGAGCCGGAGCGTCGTCCCGTCGTCGAGGACGAGCGTCCCGAGCGGCGGGCGCGGGCCCTTGTGCGGCACCAGCGTGCGCTTGAGCGCGCGTCCGCACACTGCGCAGGCGGCCACGCGGGGATCGTTGAAGTGTCCCTTCTTGCAGTCGACGCCGTAGACCTGCACGTCGTCCCGGGCGACGTCCGGCAGCGGGACGGTTGCCTCCTCGGGCCGCCGGACGGGACCGGGCGTGTCCGGCAGGTGGAGCGCCCGGCCCTCGGGGGTGCCGGCCAGGGCGGCCAGCAGGTCGGCGGGGTGCTGGAAGCGGTCGTCCGGCCGGCTCGCCGTCGCCCTGGCGATGATCTCCCGCAGGTGCGGCAGGCCGGTCAGCGCCGACAGGTCGACCCGCCCGCCCAGGATCGCCGCGATGACGGCGGGGATGCTGCTCTCGCCCGGGTACGGCGACTGCCCGGTCAGCGAGAAGTACAGGAGCACGCCGAGCGAGTAGAGGTCGGACCTGACGTCCACCACCTCGTTCCGCACGGCCTCGGGCGACATGTACGCGGGCGTCCCGACGATGGAGTCGCCGGGGCTGGTGATCTCGGCCGCCTCCCTGCTCTTGGCGATGCCGAAGTCGACGATGACGGCGTCCTTCGACGGTTTCATCATGATGTTCGATGGTTTGAGGTCGATGCGGGTGACCCGGCGGCCGTCCAGGTAGGTGAGCGCCTCGGCGATCTGGACGCCCAGGCGGACGGCGTCGGCGGGGCTCAGCGGGCCCTGCTGGCGCACGACCTCGCTGAGCGTGCGCCCTTCGACCAGCTCCATCACCAGGATCGGCCGGCCCTCGTCGTCGAGGGCGACGTCGTAGGTGCGCACGATCCTGGGGTGGTCGAGCTGGATGGCGATGGCGGCCTCCCTGCGCAGCCGCGCCTCCCCGTGGGGGGTGCCGGACGGGAAGCGGCGTGGCACCTTCACCGCCACGTCCCGGGCCAGCACGATGTCCCGTCCGCGGTAGACGGTGCTCTGGCCGCCCTCGCCGATGAACTCGACCAGCTCGTACCGGGTGCCGACGGTCCGCAGCACCGACTCGACCCCGGCCGGCTCCGGGCTCGCCTGCCGCGTGGGGACCACCGTGACGTCGCGGGACGGGACGCGCAGGAACATGTCGAGCGCGGCCCGTTCGCCCTCGTTGCCCAGGGCGATGCCGAGCAGGGTGTTCTTCAGCCCGTCGGCGAGCTTGTACGACACCAGCCGCGCGTCGGCGTCCCCGCCGTAGTTCGTCGCGTCCGGCCTGCCGGGGTCGCGGGCCACGGTCAGCACGCCGTGCACCTCCAGGTGCAGCAGCAGCCGGTCGACGCCGGCCCGTCCGACGTGCAGCAGCGGGTCGAGCTCGGGCTGCTCGGCCGAGCCGACGATGTCGAGCGCGGTGAACGTGTCGCCCTGCCTGCGCAGGATCCAGTCCACGATGTAGTAGCCGGTGAGCCGCCACCGGTCCTCGTCGATCGGCACCCGGAACAGCCGGTCCTGGCCGCTCTGCCGGAAGAACAGCTCCAGCAGCTCCTCCAGCCGGGCGTAGAACGCGACGCGCTGCTCGTCCTGGTCGCCGATGACCAGGAACGGCCGCTCGCCCTCCCACCTGACCAGCTCGCCGAACTCCTGGAGCAGCCGGCGGGGGATGCCGCGCGCCTTGAAGCGGAGGTAGCGGGCCAGTTGCTCGAACTCGGCCGGCCGCTCGTCGAGCACCGCCTCCAGCAGGCGGCCGGGCGCCTCCCAGGAGCAGGGGACGTAACAGCGCCAGGCGAAGACGCTTTCGTAGACGCTGTTGCCCCGGCCGGTGTCCCTGACCACGTGGTCGTGCAGGTCGGGGCCGGCCACCACGAGGAAGTGCGCGCCCTGCGTGGTGAGCGTGTTCTTCAGGCTGCCCAGCAGCCGTTCGATCTCGTCGAGGCCGGACGGGCTCGCGGTGAGCTTGTCCACCTCGTCCAGCACGATGATCAGATGGACCCGCCGCGGCCCGCGGGACCAGCGGCGCCATCCGCGCCGCCGCGCCGGCTGCCGGGCCAGCAGGTTGATGATGCGCGCCAGGTCGTGCTCGACGTCGGTCTCGGAGTAGGTCAGGTAGGAGGCCTCCAGCCCCAGGGCGTGGGTGCGCTTGCCGGACAGGCTGCCGCTGGGGCTCAGCCAGCCGGCCGGCCCGGTCAGCTTCTTGGCCGCCGGGCCCATGCCGACGTTGAACGTCGCCGTGCGCTCGGAGGAGTCCGTCTGCGTCTGCTTGAGCCCGAACGAGGTGCGCACGTGCGCGAGCAGCAACGCGCGCCGCGCGGCCGCGTCGAGGCGTTGCAGCACCCGCCGGTCCTGCAGCGTCTCGTAGGTCCGCCGGACCACGGCGAAGAGCAGCTGGTCGGGGGTCATGGGACGGGCGACGTTCAGCGAGACCGGCACGACCAGCTCGTCGCGGGGGCGGCCGGCGGCGATCTCCGCCACCGCGCGCATGACGACCGTGCTCTTGCCCACGCCGCGGAATCCGGTGATGAGGAACGTGCCTCCGCGCGACCAGTGGAGCCGCTGGTTCAGCTCGTCGACGAGCTCGGCGTTCCCCAGCAGCGGCATCGACTGCTCGTCGTGGCGCAGCGGCTCGTGGATGTAGCGGAAGGAGCCCTTGAGAGGAACCCTCAGCATTCTCACCCCTCGTTCGGCGGAGCAGATCCCCTGGGACAAACGAGGGCGCCGGATCCCCGGTTCCCCCGCGAGTACCGTACGCGCCGGCGGCCCCGTCCGCCGCCGTACGCCCCCACCGGATCATGATCGCCGTACGGTCGCCGGGTCTGAGCTGCGAGGTCGCGGGTAGGGCCCCTGGCATGGACAACGAGCGGAGAACGGCGGGGGCCGTCATCGTCGTGGGGGCCGGGATGGCGGGGCTGGCCTGCGCGGTGCGGCTGCACGAGGCCGGCGTGCCGGTACGGGTGCTGGAGGCGTCCGACGGGGTGGGCGGCCGGGTGCGCACCGACGTCGTGGACGGGTTCCGGCTGGACCGCGGCTACCAGGTGTTCAACACCGCCTACCCCGAGGCCCGCCGGCTGCTCGACCTGGACGCGCTCGACCTGCGCCCGTTCGCCTCGGGCGTGATCGTCCAGGGGACGCGGGCCCGGGCCAGGGTGATGCTGCCGTGGCGGCATCCCAGGCACGCGCTGAGCGGGCTGCTGACCGGCCTCGGCACGCCGCGCGACGACGCCGTGCTGGCCGCCCTCACGGCCCGCGACCTGGTGCTGCCCGCGTCCCGGCTGCGCGGCGGGCCCGACCGGCGCACCGACGACGAGCTGCGCGCCTGGGGCATGTCGGAGAGGATGATCGACTGCCTGATGCGTCCCTTCCTGGCCGGGGTGCTCCTGGAACGCGACCTGGAGACCTCCAGCCGGATCTTCCACCTGTTCTGGCGGTCGTTCGCGCGCGGCACCATCGCGGTGCCCGCCCTGGGCATGGGCGAGATCCCGCGCCGGCTCGCCGACCGGCTGCCGCCGGGCACCGTCACGCTCGGCGCCCGCGTCACCGAGGTGAGCCCCGGCGGCGTGCGGCTCGCCGACGGCGCCACGGTCGGGGGCCGGGCCGTGGTGGTGGCCGCCGACCCGGGGGCCGCGGGCCGCCTGCTGAGCGAGATCGAGACGCCGGAGATGCGCGCGGTGACCACCTTCTACCACGCCGCGCCCCGCTCCCCCATGCGCGAGCCGATCCAGGTCGTGGACGCCACGGGGGCCGTCACCGACACGCTGGTGCTCACCGACGCGGCGCCCGGGTACTCCGCCGACGGGCGGGCGCTGGTGTCCACGTCGGTCCTGGGCCTGGCCGACGACGAACGCCCGGTCCGCCGCCGCCTGACCGAGATCTACGGCGACACGTCCGGCTGGGAGCACGTGGCGACGTACCAGGTGCCGGCGGCGCTGCCGGCGATGCGGCCGCCGTACCCGCTGCGCAGGCCGGTGCGGCTGCGGGCCGGCCTGTACGTGTGCGGCGACCACCGCGACACCGGCTCCCTGCAGGGGGCGCTGGTGTCCGGGCGGCGCGCGGCCGACGCCGTGCTCGACGACCTCCCGTCGCTGCGCGCCGACAGCCTGACCGCCCTCGACCGGGCGTCGCTCTAGCGGTACGCGGTCACAGGTCGCGCAGAGCGCCTAGGCGGCCCGGGCCCGCTGTCACAGGTCGCGCAGGGTCTGCATGGCGTCCCGTTCGATGCGCGCGAGGTCGTGCAGGACGGCCCCGGCCTGGTCCAGGCACGCCGCCTCGCGGCCCTCGCCGGCCTTGGCGAGCAGGGCGGCCACGTCCGTCCACAGGGCGGCGGCCTCGGCGTACAGGCGGTGGCCGGCGCGCAGGCGGTCGTCGTCGACGAATGCGGCGCACTCGCCGAGGAAGTCCCGGTAGAGGGCGCGGAACAGGCCGCCGCCGGTGCCGCCCTTCTCCATGAGGAGGGCGACCGACGGCAGGTCACGCGCGGGCTCGGCCACCCGGTCCAGCCACCTGGGCACCAGGCGGGCGGCCTTGTCGATGCCGCGGTGTCCCAGGTTGGCGATGGGCGCGGCGAGGAACGCCTCGGCGCACGCCCTGATCGCCGGGACGACCTGGTCCCGCCAAGCGGGTGGCCTACTCGGCAGGGTGAGGGTGAAGGACCGGTTCCTGGCCGTCATCGGGCCGCGCTCGGCCCGCGCCGCGGCCAGGGCGTCCCGGCTCGTCCGCACCGCGCCGCCCTGTTGCGCGGTGTCCACCAGGTACGCCTGCCGCTCGTCGTAGCCGTACATCGCGACGACGTGGCCGCCGAAGTGGACTTTCGAGCTGAAGTAGTCCAAATGGTAGCTGTCGAGCTGGAGGCCGACCGGCAGGCCGCCGTCGATGCGGGCGGCCACGTTCTCCCAGGCTTTGCGGGACGAGCCGGTCTCGGCCACGTCCAGGGTCAGCCCGAGCCTTGTGGCCAGGTTCCTGGTGAGCTCGAACGGCTTGACCCGGCCGCCCAGGAACGGGACGTCCATGCCCTTGGCGTCCCAGTAGACGAAGGACAGGCCCGAGCCGAGCCCGAACAGCATGGGCTCGGACAGGTCGAGCCCCTGGTGGCGCAGCAGCACCCCCAGCGCCGTCGTCTCGCAGTGCTCCATGCCGCGAGCCTCGATGCCTTCCACGATGGTCATGCGTCGCTCTCCTCTGGCCGGTCCGATCGCCTGGCGCGGGGCCGCCGGCCGGACCGGCCCCGTCAGGCAGCCTGCCGCCTCCCACGGGGGGAGAGTCCATCGTCCCGCTCCCGCCGCGCGGCCCGGTGGGCGGTGAGGGCGCCGGTCGCGCAGAGGGCCGCGAAGCCGAACAGCACGTACCGGGCCGAGTCGAGCATGGAGGCGCCGCCGAGGTTGACCAGGATGCCGGCGACCGCCGTGCCGAACGCGACGGACAGGCTGGTCACGGTGGCGATCGCCGCGGCCGCCCGGCCGCCTTCGGCCGGGTCGGGCGTGCCGGTCAGCACGGCCACGGACAGGTGCGGGTAGGCCGGGCCGATCCCCGCGCCGGCCGCGAACAGCACCGGCGCCCAGGCCGGCACCAGCCATCCAGGCGGGTCCGTACGCTGCACCAGCCCCTGGACGAGCAGACCGGCCGCGAGCAGCAGCGGGCCGGCCAGCCGCTGCGCGAACAGCGGCAGGAACGACTCGACCGCGACGCCGAAGGCCAGCACCCCGATCGTCAGGTAGACCCACTTCAGTGGCGAACCCCGCCGGTAGGTCTCCGCCGGGAGGACCCTGTGCTCGCTGCGCCGCTCGTGCGCGACGAACCCCACGGCCGCCACCAGCGCCACCGCCAGGACGGCGGTCTTGGCGAGCGTGCCGGTGACCACCGCCGCCACGCTCACCGCCCCCGCGACCGCCGTCACCAGCATCGACGAGCCCACCGGCGCCCGCACCCGGCCGGCACCGCCGTCGCGCGGCGCGTCGCCCCGGCCGCGCAGGGCCCGCGGGACGACCAGGCCGCAGCCCGCCCCGATCACCGCCATCGCCGCGAACGCCGGCCGCCACGCCCCGAACTGCGCGAACAGCCCGCCGAGCGCCGGTCCGGCGAAGTTGCCGACGCCGTACATCGCCGACATGAGCCCGGCGCCGCGCGTCCAGAGCCGGGCCGGCAGGGCCGACCGGACGACGGCGAACCCGAGCCCCGACAGCAGCCCCGCACCGAGCCCCTGCACCCCGCGCGACACCAGCAGCACCGCCATCGCCGGGCTCACCGCGCAGGCCAGCGAGCCCGCGGTGAAGGTGGCGAACCCGGCCAGGTAGGAGCCGACGGTCCCCCACGCCGACAGCGACCGGGCGGTGAGCATGGTGGCGATCACCATGGCGACCAGGTAGACCGTCATGTTCCAGGCGTAGAAGCTCGCCCCGCCGAGCTCGGCCACCGCCGTCGGCAGCAGCCCGGCCGCCAGGTAGATGTTGATCGCGCCGGCGAGCACTCCCCCGGCCGTCACGACGGCGGCCCCGAGATGTTCCCGTCCCAGCAGTTCCCGCCAGGTGGCGGGGACGTCCTGCGCGCGGCTCATCCGCGCGCCTGCGCCATGCGGGCGTGCGGTGGCGGTAGTGGGGGCGGGGGCGGTGTCCCGTGCGCGGGCCCCGTTTCGGTTCTCATGACTTCAAGGCCGTCGTTGAACCGCTCCCGGAAGCTTCGCGCCGGTTGCGGCGGGCGGCGCCGGGCCACCGGGCGGGCGGCCCTCAACCGCCGGTGCAGCCCCGCCGGTCAGCTGTAGGCGCGCATCGTCCGGTCGAGCCACTCCGCGTACGCCGGCACGCTGGTGTACAGGCCAGGGCCTTCCGCGCAGGACGGGCTCTTGGCCCCGGGCCCGGAGGTGACCCCGATGAGCTCCCACCGGCCGTTCCTGCCCCGCTGAAGCTGCGGGGAGCCGGAGTCGCCGTTGCACGCCATCGCCTTGGGCACCCGGCTGACCGTGCACAGGCGGGTGCCGCTCGCGTATCCGGGCCCGCACTCGGACGGGGCGCCTCGGCGCGTGTCGAGCTGGTTGAGCCGCGGGGACATCTTCCAGTCGGCCGGGTCGGGCTTGGACTCGGTGACGCCGAAGCCGATGATCCGGGTCGGGGTGCCGGGCCGTCCCGGCCGCGCGGCGATCGGGACGGGCTTCTGGGTGACGGGACGGTCCAGGCGGACCAGGGCGATGTCGTTCCTGTTGGGCGTGTTCTGGGAGTAGCGGGGGTGGAGCACGGCCTGGGCGATCTCGCGTACCTCCCCGCCGGACTTGCGCTGGTCGCTGCCGACGCGGACGGTCCCCTTCGGGATCGACCCGATCCCCATGTCCAGGCAGTGGGCCGCGGTCACCACCCACTGCGGCGCGATCAGCGCCGCTCCGCACACGCCGTCCGTGAGCCCCATGGCCGGGGCCGAGATCGGGATCGAGGCCATGAACGGGTACGCCTCCGTGGCCTTCCCGCCGTTGACGATCGCTCCGGCGCCGCCGGCGGTGACGGCGAGGCAGGCCGCGCCCGCCACGGCGACGACGGCGGAACGACCCAGGACACGACCTAGCGATTTCCTACTAAACAACTGATTTATCCATTTCAGTGCGTGATTACGATGAAAACACGCTATCTGCGAAGAATTCGCCCGCATCAGTACGCCAGCACGCCAACCCGAGGTAGGGACAACCCCCCTCACGACGGCCTGTGGTTTTCCGCAGCAGGACTGGGCGGAGCACCGCATTCCGCCGTACGGCCGATCTTCCTAACGTTGACCGCATGATGCAGACGATGATGAACGTGCTGGTGGCGGCCACGATGGCGGCGGGCGCGCCGGGCGCCGGAGTGGGCAAGGAGCTGGCCGGGATCGTGGCGGGGAAGGGCGCGACGGCGGCCCTCGCCCGGGTCACCGACGAGCGCGGCACCTGGTCCGGCTCGGCGGGCGTCCGCGACGTCGAGCGCGGCGGACGCCCCTCGCCTGGCGGCTACTTCCGGATCGGCAGCGTGACCAAGACCTTCGTCGCCACCGTGGTGCTCCAGCTCGTGGACGAGGGCAAACTGAAGCTGGACGACCCGATCGGCGACCACCTGCCCGGCCTGGTGCCCGGCGGCGACCGGATCACGGTCCGCGGCCTCCTCGACCACACCAGCCACCTGTACGACTACATGAGCGAGCCCGGCTACTCCACCAACCGCTGGCGCGGCGAGGCCCGCTTCCGCTCCTACCGGCCGGGCGAGCTGCTCAAGGTGGCCTTCGCCAAGAAGCTCCCCGACGACGGCAGATGGCACTACTCCAACACCAACTACGTGGTGCTCGGCCTGCTGGTGGAGAAGCTGACCGGCCGCACGTACGGCGAGGAGGTCGCCCGCCGGATCCTGCGCCCGCTGGGCCTGCGCCACACGCTGGTCCCCGGCGACCGGGCGGGCCTGCCCTCCCCCCACGCCAAGGGGTACGAGCCGATGCCCGGCCTCGTGGACGCCACCCGGATGAACCCCTCGCTGGACTGGGCCGCCGGCGAGATGATCTCGACCGCAGCGGACCTGGAGCGGTTCATGTCGGCCCTGCTGGGCGGCAGGCTCACCAGCGCCGCGTCCCTGAAGGCCATGCGCACGACCGTCGAGACGGGCGCCGGGTTCCGCTACGGGCTCGGGCTGCAGGCGTACGCGCTGCCGTGCGGCACGGTGTGGGGGCACAGCGGGGAGCTGATCGGCTACCTGACGTTCGCGTTCCGCTCGGACTCCGGCAAGTCGCTGACCCTGTCGCTCAACCCCTCGACCAGGAACCCGTCCACGGCGGAGATCATGGGCATGGCCGTCAAGGTATTCTGCGGGACCGCGGGCTGAGCCGGCCCCTGAGAGCACCAGGAGGATCCGTGACGACTCCGACGGAACGCACGACGGGCGAGCCGCCGCTCGCGGGCGCCTTCCGGCTGCCGGACGGCTCCTGGATCCGCGGCCGGGGCCTGCGCCACCCGCTGCCGGACGGCCCGGCGCCCGGCTTCGGCCTCTACCTCGGGTCGGCGCGGCTCACCCGCCGCCACGAGGACGGGCTGCGCTGGCCGCACGCGTGGATCGAGTGGCCCGACTTCCTGCTGCCCCGCGACCGGGACGCGGCCGTGGAGGGGATCCGCGACCTGCACCGGCGGGCGCGGGCGGGCGAGGCGGTCGAGGTGGCCTGCGGGGGCGGCGTGGGCCGCACCGGCACGGTCGTCGCCTGCCTCGCCGTCCTGGCCGGTCTCGACCCGGCCGACGCCGTCGCCTGGACGCGCGAGCACCACCACCCCCGGGCGGTCGAGACGCCGTGGCAACGCCGCTGGATCCTGCGTTTCCCGGGCCCGGCGCGGCGCTAGGCCGGTCCGCGTGTCCCGGTGGTCCGGATCTCGGTGAGCAGGCCCTCTTCGAGGACCACGTCGAGCTGGAGCTCTCGGTATCCGGCGTCCTCGAACAGGACGGTCAGGCGGTCCTCGCCGCGCTGGATGACCTGGCCGGGCCCCCACGCCCGGTGTTCCACCCGGGCGTGCAGCGGGAAGGGGCCGCCCTCCGGGGACGTCTGCTCGGCGGTCCCGGCGCGGCAGGTGTCGCAGTTGCCGCAGGTGCCGGCGAGCTCCTCGCCGAAGTAGCCGAGCAGGAAACGCCGGCGGCAGTCGGTGGTCTCGGCGTAGCGGCGCATCATCTCCAGCCGGCTGCGGTCGACGTCGCGGCGGCGCTCGGCCAGCTCCCTGGCGCGGCTCGCCGCCGCCCGGGGGTCGAGGCCGGGCACGGGGTCGACCTTGCGGGTGCCGAGCCGTACCGCGCCGGCTCTCTCCAGCAGGTCCAGCAGCGCCGTCAGGCGCCGGGCCGACAGTCCGGCGCGTTCGGCCAGGCCCTTGCGGTCGCTGCCGGGGCCGGACTCGGCGACCGCCTCGGCGACCCGCGCCAGCAGCTCCTCGTCGGGCGTCCCGCCGGTGAAGAAGCGCTGCACCCCCAGGTCCTCGGGGCGGTAGAAGAGCACGGCGTCGGCCGGCTCGCCGTCCCGGCCCGCCCGGCCGATCTCCTGGTAGTACGCGTCCGGCGAGCCGGGGATCTCGGCGTGCAGGACGAATCGCACGTCCGGTTTGTCGATGCCCATGCCGAAGGCGTTGGTCGCGACCACGACGTCCAGGTCACCGGCCATGAACCGGTCGTGCACCGTGTCCCGTTCGGCCCGGCGCAGCCCGGCGTGGTAGGCGGCGGCCCGTACGCCGGCCTCGGTCAGCAGCTCGCTCAGGCGGGTGGTCTGCCTGCGCGAGTTCGTGTAGACGATGCCGGGCTTCTTCGCCGCCGCGACGGTCGTGACGATGTCGTCGGCGGGGTCGTCGAGCGCCCGGCGCACCTCCAGCGAGATGTTGGGCCGGTCGAACCCCTGGACGATCTCCACCGGCGCGCGCATGCCCAGCCGCTCGGCGATCTCCGCCCGTACCGGCGGGGCGGCGGTCGCCGTCAGCGCCGCGACGACCGGACGGCCGAGCGCGTCGGCCACCGCGCCGAGCCGCAGGTAGTCGGGACGGAAGTCGTGCCCCCAGGCCGAGACGCAGTGGGCCTCGTCCACCACCATGAGCGAGGGGGCCGCGGCCGCCAGCTCCCGCAGGACGTCGGGACGGGCGAGCTGCTCGGGCGCGCAGAACAGGAACTCCGTCTCCCCCGCCCGCAGCGCCTGGAAGGTCTCCGCCCGCTCGGCGGCCCGCGTTCCCGCGTCCAGGCTGACCGCCTCCTCGTCGCGGTCGCGCAGGGCCTCGACCTGGTCGCGCTGCAGGGCGATGAGCGGCGAGACCACCAGGGTCGGGCCGCGCAGCAGCAACGCCGGCACCTGGTAGATCGCCGACTTGCCGCTCCCGGTGGGCATCACCACCAGCGTGTCCCTGCCCTCGGCCAGTGCCGTCATCGCCCGGAGCTGGCCGGGCCGCAGGTCGGTCAGGCCGAGCGCCTGCCTGGCCACCCGCTCGCATTCCGCCGCCGTGTCGCCCATCCGGTCCTCTCTGGTCGGGAAGAGGGTTCCTCCTGCCCCGCCGGCCGGCCCCCATGTCAGCCGCCGGCCGTGTTCCGGGTCACGGCCCGTTTCCGGCGTTCCGTCCCGGGCACCGGGCTTGGCATGCGCAACCTCATGAAGGGCGCCGCGGGCGGCGCCGTGGCGACCGCGGCGATGAGCGTGGTGATGCTCGCCGGCAGCCGGGCGGGCCTGATGGAGGACCAGCCGCCGAAACGCATCGCGCGGGCGTTGCTGCCGGGCCACCGGCACCGGCCCAAACCGGGCGAGGGCGTCGTGGGGGCGCTGGCCCACCTGGGGTTCGGCGTCACCGCCGGAGCCCTGTTCGGCCTGCTCGCCCGCGGGCGCCGCACCCCGTCCGCGCTGGGCGTGGGGTACGCGCTGACGATCTGGCTCGCCAGCTACCAGGGCTGGATCCCGGGCCTGGACATCCTGCCGCCGGTCTCCCGCGACCGGCCCGGCCGCCCCGCGGTGATGGCCCTCGGGCACGTGGTCTACGGCTCGGCCCTCGCGACGACCCTGAACCGTCTCAACGCCCGTACCGACCCTCGCTGAGCGGGCGCGGCCGTCATCGTGGCGGGAGCCGCACCTCGAAGACGACGCGGTCGACGCCGGGGCCGTCGTAGTCGGGGACGGGCCCGGTGACCGTGAAGCCCATCGCGGCGTGGAAGGCGATGGACGCGCTGTTGGCCGGGGAGGTGATCGCCCTGACCCGGTCGCGCCCGTCGGCCAGGGCGAGCGCGAAGAAGCGCCGGTAGAGGCGGCGGGCCAGGCCGCCGCCGCGCAGGCGCGGCGCGACGCCGACGAAGTGCACGTAGGCCAGGCCGGGCGTCGAGGGCGACAGGATGCCGACGAGGAACCCGGCCAGGCCGTCGCCGTCCTCGGCCACCAGGCTGGTGCGGTGGAAGTGGTCGAGGAACAGGCGCGGCAGCCCGGCGCTGATCGGCCGTCCCCACCAGTCGTCCAGCACGGCGACGATGCGGCCGTGGTCATCGGGCTCGGCCGGCCTCAGGCGCGGCTCCCGGGGGTCGTTCTGGTCCATGATCACGTATCGTCCCGGCATCGCCGCGGGGCTGTCCAGCCGCCGGGGGCGAGCGTTGACGTCGGTTTCCGGGCCGCATGGCGCCGGCCTCCCGCCCAGGGGTGACGATCACAGATCCGACCTCCCGTCTGCCCCAGACATACATCTCCGGCGGAAGTCTGTCCACGGGTGCACGCACCTCCGATGTCTCCTCAGGGCCGAGTTAGTAAAGTTTCCTAAACTTGGAGCGTTCCAAGATCGACAACTTGTTGACGGCCGTGACTCCCTGTGGGAACACGATGAAAAGCCGCTCACCCCCCAGGAGCCACCCGATGAACTCGTGGAAGACCCGGTTATGCGTCCTCGCGCTGGTCGCGGGCGCGCTGGCCGTGCCCGCCGGCCCCGCCGACGCCGCCCCCACCCGGTACGAGGCCGAGAACGCGACGCTCTCGCAAGGAGCCGTCGAGTCCAACCACACCGGCTACTCCGGCAGCGGCTTCGTGAACGGCGACAACGTCGCCGGCTCCTACACGGAGTGGACCGTCGACGCGCCCGCCGCCGGGACCGCCACGCTGGCCCTGCGCTACGCCAACGGCACCACCGGCGACCGGCCCGCCGACCTCGCCGTCAACGGCTCGGTCGTGGCCGCCGCCCGTTCCTTCGTCCCCACCGCCAACTGGGACACCTGGGCCACGGTCACGCTGACCGCCCAGGTCAAGGCGGGCCCCAACACGATCAGGGCCACCGCCGCCACCGCCGGAGGCAACCCCAACTGGGACTACCTCGACGCCGACGTCCAGGTCAGCGCCTTCACCGACTACCAGGCCGAGACGGCCACGATCGCGCGGGGCGTCGTGGAGTCCAACCACGCCGGCTACACCGGCTCCGGCTTCGTCAACTACGACAACGCGACGGGCTCGTACGTCGAGTTCCAGGTCAGCGCGGCGGCCACCGGCCCGCAGAGCCTGACCTTCCGCTACGCCAACGGCACCACGATCGACCGGCCGATGAGCGTCTCGGTGAACGGCGCCGCCGCCACCCGGTCCTTCCCCGGCACCGGCGCGTGGACCACCTGGAACGAGGTCACGCTCAACGCCACCCTGAACGCGGGCGCCAACACCGTACGGACCACCGCGACCACCGCGGACGGCGGCCCCAACCTCGACCGGCTGCGCGTCAGCGGACCGGCCGACACCCAGAAGCCGACCGCGCCCGGCCAGCCGGTGTGCAGCGAGATCACCCACAACAGCCTGAAGCTGGACTGGCCGCCCGCCACGGACGACATCGGCGTCGTGGCCTACGACATCTACCAGCAGGGCCAGCTCATCGCCACCGCCCCCGCGCCGCCGGCCACGCTGACCGGGCTGACCCCCGACTTCGGCTACCAGCTGTCGGTGTTCGCCCGGGACGCCTCCGGCAACGTCTCGCTGAGCAGCCCCGAGGCCGCCTGCCACACGCTGCCCGCGCCGCCGGACGACCCGCCCTCGCCGCCCGGCCTGCCCGCGGTCAGCGGCGTGCAGCCCACGTCGGCGACCGTCACCTGGGCCGCCTCCACCGACGACGGCGGCGTGCGCGCCTACCTGGTCCGCGACCACGCCTCCGGCGCCGTGCTGGCCACCGTCACCGGCGCGCCGCCCGCCACCAGCGCCGTCGTGCCGCTGGAGTGCGCGCACACCTACCAGCTCGACGTCGTCGCCCGCGACACCGCCGGCCAGCTCTCCGCGCCGAGCCCGGCCTCGGCCGCGTTCACCACGGGCGGGTGCGGGACCGTGCCGCAGACGCCGACCTCCGTCGCGGGCGGCTGGGACGTGCCCTGGGACGCCTCCTGGACGCCGGACGGCTCCTTCGCGCTGGTCACCGAGCGGGACACGTTCAAGGTGTTCAAGGTGACGCCGTCGGGCACCAAGACGCAGGTCGGGACCGTGCCGAACGTGCAGACCACCGACGGGGAGGGCGGCCTGATGGGCCTGGACCTCTCCCCCACCTGGAACGGCACGACCGACCAGGAGGTGTTCTTCATGCACACCGCCGCCGAGGGCAACCGCATCGCGAAGATGAACTTCAACGGCAGCACGCTCAGCGGCTACACCACGATCCTCCAGGGCATCGACAAGAACCGCTACCACAACGGCGGCCGCATCCGCTTCGGCCCCGACGGCTACCTGTACGCCACCACCGGCGACGCCCAGCAGTCGGCCAACGCGCCCAACCTGAACTCGCTCAACGGCAAGATCCTGCGTCTCACCAGGACCGGCGCCGCCGCGCCCGGCAACCCGTTCGGCACCCGCGTCTACAGCTACGGCCACCGCAACCCGCAGGGCCTGGCCTGGGACTCCGCCGGCCGGCTGTGGTCGTCGGAGCTGGGCAACTCCGCGCGCGACGAGCTCAACCTGATCCAGCCCGGCAAGAACTACGGCTGGCCGACCTGCGAGGGCACCTGCACGACCTCCGGCATGACCAACCCCAAGTACACCTGGAGCGTCGCCGAGGCCTCGCCGAGCGGCATCGCGATCGTCGGCAACACGGTCTTCATGGCGGCGCTGCGCGGCCAGCGGCTGTGGCGCATCGTCCTGAACGGCGAGAACGTCTCGACGGTCAACTCCTACTTCAACGGCACGTACGGCCGGCTGCGCCTGGTCGAGAAGGTGCCGGGCGCCGCCGCCATCTGGTTCGGCTCGACCAACTCCGACAACAACGGCGACGGCAGCGCCGACACGATCCGCCGTTCCGCCATCCAGTAGCCCCCGAGGGAGTGACCCGTGCTCGCAACCCGCTTACGCACCCTCGTCCCGGCCGCCGTCGCGTGCCTGGCCGTCTCCGCGCTCGTGGCGCTGCCCGCGCGCGCGGCGATCGTGCGCTACGAGGCCGAGAACGCCACCAACGTCCAGGGCGCCGTCGAGGCGAACCACGCCGGGTTCTCCGGCACCGGCTTCGTCAACAGCGTCAACGCGGCCGGCCCGTACACGGAGTGGACCGTCGACGCCCCGGCGGCCGGCACCGCGACCCTGGCCATCAGGTACGCCAACGGCACCGGCTCCGCCCGCACCGCCGACGTCTCCGTCAACGGCACGGTCGTGTCCGCCGGGCGTTCGTTCGGCGCGACCGCCAACTGGGACACCTGGGCGACCTCCACCCTCACCGCCGCCCTGAACCGGGGCGACAACAAGATCCGGGTCACCGCCGCGTCCGCGGGCGGCAACCCCAACCTCGACTTCCTGGAGGCCACGACCGCCGACGCCCCGGCCACCGAGTACCAGGCCGAGGCCGCGACGCTGACGCAGGCGAGCGTGGCCACCAACCACACCGGCTACACCGGCGCCGGGTTCGTCGACTACGTCAACGCCCCCGGCGGCTCGGTCGAATGGTCGGTCAACGTCGCCGAGGCCGGCAGCCACACGCTGACCTTCCGCTACGCCAACGGCACCGCCGCCGGCCGCCCGATGGACGTCGCCGTCAACGGCGTCACCGCGGTGACCGGCCTGGCCTTCCCCGGCACCGGGAACTGGGACACCTGGGCCGACGCCCGCGCCACGGTGACGCTGAACGCCGGCGTCAACACCGTCCGCGCGACCGGGACCGGCGCCGAGGGCGGCCCGAACGTGGACCGGCTGTCGGTCAGCGGCGCCGGCGGCGCCGACGGCCAGGCGCCCACCGTGCCGGCGAGCCCGCGGGTCACCGGCGTCTCGGCCACCGGCATCTCCCTGGCCTGGACGGACTCCACCGACAACGTGGGCGTCACCGGCTACCGCGTCTACGAGGGCACGACCGTGGTGGCGACCTCGCCCACCGCGAGCGCCACGGTCGCGGGGCTGGCCGCCGGGTCCGCCCACACGTACACGATCACGGCGGTGGACGCGGCGGGCAACGAGTCCGGGCACAGCGCCGCGGTCACCGGCACCACGACCGGCGGCACCGGCGGGCCCACCGCCGACCAGCTACTCGCCGAGCTCACCACGTGCTCCCAGATCTCCAGCGGCAAGTACAAGACCGACTCCGACGTCTCCTCCGGGACCGTCCCGGTGTGCGGCAAGACCGGCGGCGTGTTCTGGAAGGGCGACCTGGACATCGACTGCGACGGCGTCCGCACCGCGCAGTGCAACGAGAGCACCGACTGCTGCTTCCAGGCCGACACGTTCTGCCACACCACCTCGGACACGCCGCTCAACGCGGCGCAGCTCCCGTACGTGGTGGTGCCGAGCCCCAGCTCGATCTGGGACTACCGGACCAAGGGCATCGGCTGCGGGACGGTGGTGGCGGTCATCTACAACGGCCAGGTCGAGTACGCGGTCACGGGCGACACGGGCCCGTCCGGGATCATCGGCGAGGCCTCCTACCGCACCGCCGCCGACCTGGGCATCAACCCCGATCCGAGCAACGGCGGCACCGACTCCGGCGTCACGTACATCGCCTTCACCGGCTCCGGGACGAAGGTGGCGGCCATCGAGAACCACGACCAGGCCGTGACGCTGGGCCGCACCCTCGCCCAGCGGTTCATCGACCAGAACTGACCAGCCGCCCCATGCCCTGATTTGTCCTGGATAAAACGCCAGGTAGCTGGACAGGACAGGGGTTATGGCAAGATCTGCGCTGGTCGTCATCGACATGCTGAACCCGTACGAGCACCAGGACGCCGAGCGGCTCGCCCGGCAGGTGGAGCCGATCGTCGAGCCGCTCGCGGACCTGGTGGCGCGGGCCCGCGAGCGGGACGACGTCGATCTGGTGTACGTCAACGACAACCACGGCGACTTCGCCGCCGACCGGCGGGAGATCGAGGAGCGGGCGATGAAGGGCCGGCGGCCCGACCTGGTGCAGCCGGTCCTGCCGCCGCCGGGGTGCGCGTTCCTGCCCAAGGTGCGGCACAGCGCGTTCTTCGGCACGGCGCTGGAGTACCTGCTGTCGCAGAGCGGGGTCGAGCGGGTGGTGCTGACCGGGCAGGTGACGGAGCAGTGCGTGCTGTACAGCGCGCTGGACGCCTACGTGCGGCACTACGAGCTGACCGTGCCGCCCGACTGCGTGGCGGCCATCCATGACGATCTCGGCCAGGCGGCGCTGAACATGATGGAACGCAACATGTCCGCCCGGCTCACGCCGTCCGGCGACTGCTTCACCCGATGAGCCGGGCCGTGCGGTCGGCGACGAGGTGCGGCTGCTCGGCCTGGACCAGATGGCCCGAGAAGACGTCCTCGTGGCGTCCGTCGGGCAGGCTGCCGGCGTAGCGGCGCTGGTGCTCGCGGTTGGCGGCGTGCTGACGCTCCCGCCCACGGGCGGCGCGGGTCACCGACAACACGATCGTCGGGCAGTGCGGCAGCCGCGGCGGTCGCGCCCGGAACTGCGGGATCGCGGCGGCCACGGCCCGGATCTCCTGGCGCGTCCGGGCGACCCCGGTTGGGGTGAAGTCCTCGGCGAGCATGGTCCGGTAGGTGTCGGCGGGGAACAGCCGCCGGACGTTCCCGCTGAACAGCCGGGCCAGGGGACGGAACCGGCTGAGCGCCTGCGTCACCGCCATCATGCGGTCGACCTGGGCGGCGGTCCGGTCCCAGGCGTCGTACACCGGCGAGGTCTCCGGCAGGACGTCGGCCAGCAGCAGCCCGCGCAGCCGGTGCCCCAGCAGCTCGGCGGCACGCCGCGCGACCAGCCCGCCCATGCTGTGCGCGACCAGCACGAACTCCCCCGGCACGACGGCCTCGGTCATCGCGACCAGGTCGGCCGCCAGATCGTCGATGCCGAGCGGCCCGGCCGCGGGGCCGCTGCGCCCGCGTCCGGCGCGGTCGTAGGTCACCAGCCGCGCCCTGCTCGCCAGCAGCGGCGTCACCGCGTCCCAGCAGGTGCGCCCGCAGCCGCCGCCCGCCTCGAACACGACCGGTAAGGGGCCCTCGCCGGTCTCCTCGACATAGACGTGCCGCCCGTTCACCGGCACCGTCCGCCCTGGCACGTCGCGCATGCCGCCTCCTCCGCTCCGCTCCGCGAACCGAACGTTTTCATTTTGGATAACGGTATCTCATATGAAATCGTCAGGCCATGGACCCTGTCGAGCAGCTGCTGCACCCCGTACGGCTGCGCATCGTGCACGCCGTGGCCGCAGCGGGCACGATGACGATCGCCCAGCTCTGCGCCCGCATGCCCGAGGTTCCCAAGATCACCGTCTACCGCCAGGTCGCCCACCTGACCGAGGGCGGGTTCCTGGAGGTCGAGGGCGAGCAGCGGGTACGCGGCGCCACCGAGCGCCGCTACCGGCTGCGCCAGGACCGTCCCGCGATCGACGCCGAAGCCGCAGGGTCGATGTCGCTCGACGACCACCGCAGGGGGTTCGCCGCCGCCATGGCCGTCCTGATCGCCGAGTTCGACGCCTACCTGCGCCGCGAGGGCGCCGACCCGGTCGCCGACTCGGTCTCCTACCGGCAGGGCACCGTGTGGCTCAGCCCCGGCGAGCTCGCCGCGATGCTGACCGACCTGCTGGCGGTGCTGGGCGACCGGCTGGGCAACGCCCCGGCCCCCGGCCGCGCCCCCTACCTGCTCAGCGCGATCCTGTTCCCCTCCGGCGAGCCGCCCGCGCACGGAACCGGCCGGTAGCCCGCCGGGGCGTCACGCCGTCCTGGCGGGCAGGACCTCGACGGCGGCGAGCCGGTCGATCTTCAGCAGGGACAGCCGGGTGACCTGGCGGGCGGTGGCGCGGATGGTGAGCGGCCGGGGATGGGCTCCGGCGGTCGCGGCCAGGTCGGTCAGCGCCCGCGCGCCGAGGAAGGACATCGCGCTGATGTCCACCACGTGGTGGTCGGGGGCGAGCGAGCCCAGCAGCGCGGTCCAGGCCAGGGCGTTGGTGACGTCGGCCTCGCCGGAGAAGGCCAGCCCGTCGGCGGTGACCCGGTGGCCGAAGCGGGCCGCCTCGGCGATCGCCGGGTGCGCCTGGCAGGCGCGGAAGGCCAGGGCCGGGGGGAAGACGCGGGTGTCGTAGGCGCACAGGGCGGTGAGGGTGCCCGGGGTGAACAGGGTGTTGGCGGCGGCCTCGAACGCGACGAGCGCGTCGGCGTCCACGACGCCGGGACGGGCCCACGTCATGTCCACGGCCACCCACAGACCCGGGTGACCGGCGCCGGTCGCGGCCCGGGCGGCCTCGCGGTAGGCGGCGTGCAGGCGGCCGGGGTCGAACCCGCCGCCGGCGAGCTGCACCTCGCCGGGGTCCATGACGTGCAGGCGGCCCTCGCCGAGCGCGTCCCGCAGCGCCGCGGACGCGCCGAGCCGGTCGCCCAGCGGGCCGCGCAGCCGGGGCGAGGGGACGAGCATCACCTGGGCCCGCCGGTCGGCGCCCGCGTGCGCGAACCCGGCGGCGGCGGCCAGGAAGTCGTCGTCGGAGGCGAAGCGCGCCCCGATGTGATCGCCCGTCTGCACCGGCGGCGGAATCACCATCGTGCTGCCTCCCCAGGCCAGGTTGTCCTCATCCTAGGCAGGCGCGGCACGCCGCCCGGAGGGGTTTCGCGGAATTTCCGGCCGAATGTCGTATCAGGGTGCTTAGGATTTGCTCACTGACAGATGAGCGGCCGCACGCGCACTCCGCTCGTCGCGGCGGGGGGCCGGTACCGACCAACGGGACGAATCAGGCGGTGACCATGGGCGAGTCCTTCGGGCTGCACGTGCCGATCGGCGCGAATCTGGCCCATCTGCGCGGCCTGGTCAGCGCTTTCGCCCTGGAGGCGGGGCTCGACAAGGAGCGGGTGGAACGGCTGGTGCTGGCGGTCAGCGAGGCGGCGGGCAACGTCCTGGAACACGCCCAGGCGCCCGGCACGGTGAGCGCCCGCAGCGACGAGGACGGCGTGACGGTGCACGTCATCGACGAGCGCGGCACCCTGACGCCCGCCCATCTCAACCGCGTCCCGGCCTGGCCGCCGCAGCGCGGCATGGGGCTGTGGATGATGCAGCGCGTGTGCGACCGGGTGACGCTCGACCATCCGGACGGCCGGTCCCGGCTGGAGCTGTTCATGCGCCGCGCCCCCGCGGACCAGGACGGCCGGCCGTGAACCCCTAGTACGGTGGCCGGATGTATCCCGCGATCGAACCGTATGACCATGGCCTGCTCGACGTCGGCGACGGAAATCTCGTCCACTGGGAGGCGTGCGGCAACCCCGGCGGCAAGCCCGCGCTGGTCGTCCACGGCGGGCCGGGGTCGAACTGCACCCCGGGCCAGCGGCGGGTCTTCGACCCCGAGCGGTACCGGATCATCCTGTTCGACCAGCGCAACTGCGGGCGCAGCCGGCCGCACGCCGCCGACCCGGCCACCGACCTGTCGGCGAACACCACCCACCACCTGGTGGCCGACATGGAACGGCTGCGCGAGCACCTGGGCGTGGACCGCTGGCTGCTGTACGGCGGCTCGTGGGGCTCGACGCTGATCCTGGCCTACGCCGAGGCCCACCCCGAGCGGGTCTCGGAGATCGTCCTCACCGGGGTCACCACCACCCGCCGCTCGGAGATCGACTGGCTGTACGACGGCGTCGGCCGGTTCTTCCCCGAGCAGCGGCAGCGCTTCCGCGAGGGGGTGCCGCAGGAGTGCCGGGGCAGCGTCGTGGAGGTGCTGAGCGCCTACGCAGGGCTGATGGCCGACCCCGATCCGGCGGTCCGCGCCAAGGCCGCCCACGACTGGACGGCCTGGGAGGACACGGTCATCTCACTGGAGACCAACGGCAAGCCCAACGCCTACAGCGACCGGCCGGCGGACCGGCTGGCGGCGCTCGTCCGCATCTGCGCCCACTACTTCTCCAACGGCGCCTGGCTGGAGGAGGGTGTGCTGCTGCGGGAGGCGCACCGGCTGGCGGGCATCCCCGGCGTGCTCATCCACGGCCGCTTCGACCTCGGCGCGCCCCTGGAGTACGCCTGGGACCTGGCTCAGGCGTGGCCCGATGCCCGCCTGGTGGTCGTGGAGGACTCCGGTCACACCGGCAGCGGCGGCTTCCGCGACGAGATCCTGAAGGCCCTGGACGGCTTCGCCGATCACCCCGGAACGAACCGGACGAACGGGATGCGGCTGCCCACCTCGCGGTAGTCGTCCACGCCGCCGTCGACGGCGAAGCCCATGACGCGGCAGAGCCGGCGGGCGGCGGCCGGGTGGCGGGGGGCGTACCGGGCCATGATGTCCGCGCCTTCGCCGGGCTCCAGCGGCACCGCCGTGGCGCGGCAGCGGTGGCCGCCGACCTGCAGGCTCACCTGCGGGGTGGCCAGGACGTTGCGGTACCAGTCGGCCTTGGTGCCGAAGCCGGAGGCGGCCACGTAGCCGTGCCCGTCGCGCTGGACGACCTCGATGACGGCCCGGCGGGGCAGGCCCGAGACGCGTCCGGTGTGGGTGAGCAGCATGACGCGGCCGCCCAGCAGCGGCCCGAGGCCGAGCCGGTACAGCAGGATGGGCAGCCGCCACAGGCGGCGGCGCAGCCCGGCCGGCGGGTCCGGTCTCCTGACGATCTCCATGGTCGGTCTCCTTCCGTGGTGGGTGACCCGTCCCGGGCGGCCCGGCCGCGCCGCCGCCGTCAGCCGGGCGGCGGCGCGGCCGGCTCGCCCGCCGCCAGCAGGTCCTCCACCGCCGACAGCGCCTCGCCGACGGGGAGGGCGGGATCGATGATGTGGTGCAGCATCAGCCCGTCGATCGCGGCGGTGACGAGCGTGGCGACGCCGTCGAGGCGGGCGGCCGGCCAGCCGGGGCGCAGGCGGCCGAGGCGGGCTGCGATGCGGCCGCGGGCCAGGCGCAGCTCGTCGCGCAGCACCACGCCCAGGGCCGGATCGCGGGTGGCGCCCACGATCAGCTCGGCGGCCAGCCGGGTCGTCGGCCCGTCGGCCGCCGCCTGGGCGGGCAGGCCGCGCAGCAGGGCCAGCGCGGCGCGCTCGTCGGCGGCGGCCAGCAGCTCGGCGACCAGCGGGCCGACGACGAGGTCGGTGGCGCGGCGGAAGATCGCCTCGCGCAGGCCGGGCAGCCCGCCGAAGTGGTAGTGGATCAGGCCGGGGTTGGTGCCGGCCCGCTCGGCCACGGCCCGCGTGGTGACTCCGGGCCACCCGTGCTCGCCCAGCAGCGCGATTCCGGTCTCCACCAGCTGCTCGCGACGGCGGTCGCCGCGCGCCGAATTTGGCCGGTCGGCCAAGTTGGTCATACGGCCAAGTTAGCACGGCGAAAATGGCGTGCGCCACGGCGGCGGCCGGTGTTGCATGTCCGGATGATCGACGAACCGCTGGACCGCCTCCGCGCCGCCGCGCGACGTACCCGCGAACTGGCCCTGGACCGGGGGGCCACCGGCGTGGGCCACGAGGACGCCGACGACGACGCCGGCACGATCGGCACCGACGGCGCCCTCGGCTTCGACCCGTTCCCCCTGCTCGAAGCCCTGCACCGGCATGGCGTCCGGGCCGCGGTGATCGGGCAGGTCGCCGGCATCATGCACGGCTCCGCCGAGCTGACCGGCGACCTCGACCTGCTCTGGGACGGCCGCCCCGCCCACGCCCCGGCCCTGGCCGCCGCCTTCGCCTCGGTCGGCGCCCGGCTCGCCGACGAGACGGGCCGCCCGCTGCCCTTGCGCCCGGACTCCCTGCTGCGCCCGAAGACGCAGTTCACCTCGCCGGGGGCCGGCGGCGACTGCTGCACCCCGGCGCTGCCCTGGGGAGGGCTTCGGGTCGGCGAGTGCCTGGACCGCGCGCTGACCGCGACCGGCCCCGGCGGCCTGGAGGTCCACTACGTCACGCGCGAGGACCTGATCCGGATGCGCCGCGCCCTGGGCCGGCCGAAGGATCTGCGCCGGGCGGCCGAACTGGAGGCGTGACCAGCGGCGTCCCGGCGGAAAACGAGTCGTCGGGCGTGCGGCGTTCGAGTAGGTTCGCCGTTCATGACTCCTACTCTGCGCACCGAGCGGCTGCTGCTGGAGCCGTACGTCCCCGCCGACGAGGAGGCGTTCGTCGCCATGTTCCAGGATCCGCGGGTCACGCGGTGGATGGGGGACGGCACCGCCACCGAGGCCGAGGACCGCGCGCTGTTCGGCCGCATCTTCAGCAAGGTCTACGCCCAGGACCTGTTCGCCGTCTGGGCCGTGCGCCGGGACGGCGAGCTGGTCGGGCACGCCGAGATCAAGCCGACCGACACCGTGCCGGGCCACGAGCTCATCTACGCGCTGGTCCCGGCGGTGTGGGGGGCGGGCCTGGGCCGGGAGCTGGCCGAGGCGATCGTCGGCCACGGCTTCGGCGCCCTCGGCCTGGCCGAGGTGCACGCCACCGTCGCGCCGGACAACCTCGCCTCGCTGGCCGTGCTGCGCAGGATCGGCTTCGAGCACGTACGCGACATCGCCGAGGACGACGGCGGCACCACCCGCGTGCTGACCCGCCGCCGTCCGCCGGTCACTCCACCGCGCCCGTCCGCGTGAGCAGGTCCTGGTACCAGGCGTCGTACGGATGGTTGGTGGCCGGGTAGTTCGCCGGCGGATCGGTCGCCTGGCCCGCCGAGTCGAAGTCCCAGCCGCGGACGAGCCGGCCCGCCCGCCGCGCGTCGGTGATGAACGACGACTGCCCGGCGGGCGCCGCGTAGAACAGCGCGTCCTGCCGCAGCTCGGCGCTGTCGCCCTGCTGGAACTCGGTGAAGGCGACCTGCCGGTAGCGGATGCGGTCGCCGGTGACCGCGTCGGTGTCCACCCGCAGGGTCCGCGCCGGGGTCGGGCCGTCGGCGCCGGTCCACACGTGCACGCGGGGCGCGCCGCCGTAGGAGGTGGTCTTGTCGTGGCGGGCGTCGGAGGTCCTGGCGTTGCCGCTCCACGCGACGCTCGCCGCGCCGGCGTCGAGCGTGCCGGACCACTCCCAGTTCTGGCTGTTGCTCTGGCTGCGGTGGATCTCCCGGAGCCGGGTCCCGCCCGCGTCGGTGAAGCGGACGGTCGGCAGGACGCCGTTGTCGTACTGGCGGCTGGCGGACCAGGTGATCTCGCCGGCGGCGTCCAGGCGTCCCACGCGGTACCAGAGCGTGGTGGCGTTCTGCGACTGGTGGACCTCGACCAGGTCGCCATTGTCGTTCAGGGCGACGGCGGGGGTGAGGCCGCTGTCGTACCTGCCGTGGCGCAGCCAGGTCACCCGGCCGTCGGCGCCGTACGCGCCGGTCCAGTACCACAGCGCTCCGGCGCCGGAGTCGTGCACCTCCACGACCTGCCCGCGGGCGTTGGCCGCGACGGCCGGGTTCGAGCCGAGGTCGCGCTTGTACAGCGTGCGGGTCGTGCCGTCGCCGGAGATCACCGGGAGCACGCGGCCGCGCAGCGCGTCCACCGTGGGCGGGGTCGCCGGGTAGTCCTCGGCCCGCAGCAGCCGCGGCCCGAAGGCGGCCACGAGCTCGTCGTTCAGCGCGGCCGGGTTGCCCGCGGCGTGGGACGGGTTGTCGGTCAGGTCGTCCTTGAGGTCGAGGGCGACGACGATCGGCGCGGCCGTGGGATGCCCCGCCGACCAGCCGGCGATCACCGCGAGCCAGTCGCGGAGGAGGTTGGCGGCCGGGTTGCCGGCGTGGTCCACCTCGTCGCCGGGGGCGTCGTGGCCGACGGAGTAGTCGCGGGCGGTGGCGTACCCGTTGTCGTGCACGTCGAGCTCGACGAAGCGGACGCCGTGGTCGAGCTGGTAGGCGATCGAGTTCCGGGCGCCGTTGACGTTGCCCGAGTAGCTGTTGTGCGTGGCGCGGAAGACCGCCGAGGGTAACGGCACGTCCGCCGCCGCCTCGGCCGATCCGCTCGCCGCCAGGACCGTGGCCGCGGCGGCGAGGGCTGACAGGACGGCTCTCGAACGGGGCATGCGCTGATCCTCACGTGGGGGGGTGATCCCCCCAGACAATACGATCACGGCCCGCCGGCCAACCCCGCCGGACGAACCGGCGGGGCGGCACGGGGTGGCACGGCGGGGCGCCGCGCGCCGGAGGTCAGCGGTCCTCGTGGACGCGGCCGAACTCGACCGCGGGCGCGGCGCCGGCGAAGTTGCGGTCCACCTCGGCCCGCTCGGCCGCGCTGGGGGTGGCGTTCGTGCAGCTCACGGGGGCGCTGGAGCCGGACATCAGGTCGCCGCAGAGCCCGGTGCGCCGGTCCGGCAGGCCGAGGATGTGGCCGATCTCGTGGGTGGCGATCCGCAGCGGGTAGTAGCCCTGGTCGACCGCCTGGCGGCCCATCCAGATCGTGCCGCGGCCGAGGCCGGTGGGCAGCGTCCTGGGCCAGTTGTTGTCGGCCAGGACGACGAAGCTGGCGGGCGTGCCCTGCATGAGCCGGACGTTCACCACGTTCGCGTTCCAGACCTGGGCGGCCTGGTTGACCACGTTGACGAACTCCGCCGACCGGGAGGCGTCGTACCGCAGCACCCGGACCAGCACGGCGGCCTGGGCCGGGGAGGTGACCAGCAGGAAGGAGAGGGCGAGGACGACGGAGAGCGTGACACGGAGAGACCTTGACACGGATCCTCCTCCAGAAGTTGGGGGGTCCTGTCACGGTAGGCGCGCGGTCACGGGTCGGAAAAGTAGCGATTAGTGCATATTGCCGCGATATGCCGACGACGGCCCCGGCTCGGCGGTCCGAGGGATACTGAGGCGGTTTGCATGCTTAAAAGGAAGATTGTCCTGAGTTGATCAGGGCAGTGGGGCCGGGATGTCCACCCCCGATCTCGTCCTGGCCCTCGGCGGCGCCGCCGCGCTGCTCGCCGCCGTCCTGCCCGGCCTGCTCGCCCGCCGGGCCTTCTCCCCGCCCCTGGTCTACCTGCTCGGCGGCATGGGGCTGTACCTGCTGCCGATCGGGCTGCCCGAGCCCGACCCCGTCGCCCACCGGGCGGCCGTCGAGCACATCACCGAGATCTGCGTGCTGGTCTCGCTCATGGGCGCGGGGCTGGCGCTCAACCGACGGATCGGGTTACGGAGCTGGTCGACGACCTGGCGGCTGCTCGGCTGGGCGATGCCGCTGACCGTCGCCGGGGTCACCGCGGCGGCGACCGGCGTGCTGGGCTGGCCCGTCGCCGCCGCGCTGCTGCTCGGGGCCGTGCTCGCGCCGACCGACCCGGTGCTCGCCTCCGACGTCAGCGTGGGCGAGCCCGCCGACGCCGAGAACGCCGACGACGAGGTCCGCTTCGCCCTCACCTCGGAGGCGGGCCTGAACGACGGCCTGGCCTTCCCCATCGTGTACGCCGCCATCGCCCTGGCCACCGCCGGCGGTCTGGGCTGGACGGGCGAGTGGGCGCTGACGGACGTGCTCTACCGGATCGTCGCCGGGGTCGTCTGCGGCCTGCTGATCGGCCGCCTGCTCGGCCGGCTGTTCTTCCACTCCCCCGCCGAGGAGCTGCGCCTGGCCGAGCGCCGCGACGGCTTCGTCGCCCTGGGCGCCACCCTGCTCGCCTACGGCGTCACCGAGCTGGTCAGCGGCTACGGCTTCATCGCCGTGTTCGTCGCCGCCTGCGCCATCCGCCGGGTCGAGCACGGGCACGGCTACAACAACGTCCTGCACGGCTTCGTCGAGCAGCTCGAACGGCTCTTCACCTCCTGGCTGCTGCTCCTGCTGGGCGGATTCGTCGCCGCCGGCGGCCTGGCCCCGCTCACCTGGCGCGGCGCCCTCGTCGGGGCGCTGCTGATCCTGGTCATCCGCCCGCTGGCGGGCTGGCTCTCCCAGGTGCGGGGCCCGGCCGGGCCCCGCGAGCGCCGGGTCATCTCGCTGTTCGGGATCCGGGGGGTGGGGTCGCTGTTCTACCTGGCGTACGCGCTGGGTCACGCCGACTTCGGCGTGCCGCCCGAGGAGCTGTGGGCGGTGACGGCCTTCACCGTGGTGCTCTCGGTCGTCCTGCACGGCATCACCGCGACCCCGGCCATGGCCCGCCTCGACGCCCTCCGCGAGCGCCTGACCACGGGCGCCCGGGGGTAGGACGCGGCCTCGCGGAGAGGGGGCCGCGAGGCCGCGTCACCATCCGGCTACCGCAGGACGGACGTCCACCCGGGGCGGCCGGGCAGCGGGCTCGGCGCCGGGACCCGCCTGAGCGACAGCTCGTCCGGCGGGACGGCCGGGCAGCGGGCGCCCCGGGCGGGCAGGTCACGGGAGACCAGGTAGCGGTCGAAGGCGGCCGTCGTGCACTCGCCGCGCCCGTAGATGCCGTGCCCCCACCCTTCGTAGGTCAGCAGCCGGGCCTGCCGACCGGCCTGCAGCGCCGTGGAGGCCGCCCACACGTACGGCGTGGCCGGGTCGTGCAGGGCGTTGCCGAGCAGCAGCGCCGGCGAGCCGTCCACCCTGAGCCGGTGCTGCCGGTTGGGCGTGGCCGTGCCCTGGCAGGACAGCGCGAGCGGGTGCGCCGCGGCGCTGACCAGCATGTCCGGCGCGACGGCCGCCGACCTGCGGAGCAGCCGGTCCCAGTCGCGGTAGCCGCGGACGGGCAGCGCATAGTCCTGGCAGAAGACGAAGGTGGCGTCGTTGACGGTCTCCCCGGCGGCCCGGACCGGCGGCGCGAACAGCGGGCTGACCGGGCCGGCGCCGCTCTCCATGGCGGCCAGCAGCTCGGCGAGCTGGCTCCAGGCCGGCCCGTAGAACGCGCCGAAGGCCAGGCCGATGAGGTCGAGTTTGCGCAGCTTGACGTCCGGCTGCCCGGGGAAGGTCAGCTCGCCCCGGTCGGCCCTGGCCAGCAGTTCGCGCCACACCGCGCGGACGTCCCGGCCGTGCAGCGCGCACGAGCCCGTCCGGCCGCACCAGGCCACGAACTCGTTGAAGGAGTCCTGGGAGGTCCATGCCTCGGTGTCCAGGAACGCCTGGGTGCCGAGGCTGTGGTCCATGTTGCTGTCCAGCGCGAGGGCGCGGACCCGGCGCGGGTAGCGCTCGGCGTAGAGCTGGCCGATCAGGGTGCCGTACGAGACGCCGTAGTAGGTCAGCTTGTCGTCGCCGAGGGCGGCGCGCAGGGCGTCGAGGTCGCGGATCACGTACCCGGTGTGGACGTTGTCGAACAGCGGGCCGGTGCGCCGGCGGCAGTCGTCGCTGTAGCGCCGGTTGAAGGCGAGCAGGGCGTCCCAGCCGGCCTGGTCCTTGATCGACAGCGGGTCGGGCGCCTGCTGGGCGAGCTCCAGCGAGCAGGTGACGGGATGGCTGCGGCCCACGCCGCGCGGGTCGAAGCCGACCACGTCGAAGCGGCTGGTGATCTCGGGGGTGAAGCTGAGCCAGTTGTTCACCACGACGTCCACGCCGGAGCCGCCGGGGCCGCCGGGGTTGATCACCAGCGACCCGATGCGGGCGGCCGGGTCACTGGCCCGGCGCCGGGCGAGGGCCAGCTCGAACGTCCCGGCGCGCGGGTCGTTCCAGTCGACCGGCACGGTCAGCGTCCCGCAGTCGACCGCGGGGTCCTCCGCGCACGGCGCCCACCGCACGGCCGGGGCGGCGGTGGCGGCGGTGGTCGCGGCGGTGGTCGCGGCGGACGCGGGGACCGGCGCGAGCGGCGCCGCGAGGGCCGACAGGAGGGTGAGGATCAGGACTGGTCTTCGCATCGGCGACTCCGATCGTCGGGGACCTGATCATCGATCAGTTCCTCCGACAAGACCATCCGACTGGAGGAGGAGACCGGAGTCATCCCTGAGGACCTTCCGCCCCCGGCGGGGCAGCCTCACCCGGGACGCCGTGCGGTCAGCGGGTCACCACGACCACATGCCCACGCGTACGTCCACGCCCGGGGAGGCGTGCAGGAGGGGCGGGCCGGCCGGGCCGGGCAGGCCGGCGGCCCGCAGCAGGTCCTGGTCGAGGCCGGTCAGCTCGACGTGCTGCAGCGGCCACGGCGGGTGCTCGACCTCGGCCGCGGCCAGCCGGCCCGCCACCCTGGTGAACAGCCGGTGGCGGGCGGTCAGGAAGTGCGCGAGCTCGTCCTGCTCGTCCTCCCGCAGGACGCCGCCCACCTCGGCCTCGGCGTCGCACCGCACGTCCGGCGTCCCAGGCCGGCGCCGGCGGCAGCGGTAGCGGCGGCGTCCCCGGTCGATCCGGACCGACATGTCGGACCAGTGGTAGGGCAGCCCGTAGCCGGCGCGCCCGCCGAGCGCGGCCGGCAGCCGTCCCGCGTCCAGGGACAGGAACCAGACGCCGGAACGGCCGCGCGCGTCCCGCACGTACGTGCGGCAGTTGGTCTCCGGGAACGTCGACAACCACGGCACGGCGGGCAGGCCGGGCACCCGTACGTCCTCCATGAGGAACGGCGTCACCCCCACCCACGCCGACCCGTCCATGGTCTCGACGGCGAGCTCGTCCGGCACCAGCTCACGGACCACCTCGGCGGGGTAGCGCCAGTGCAGGAACGTGATGTGCGCCCACCGGTGGCACATCACCGGCAGCGCCACGCGCGGCGACGGCGGCGCCTTCACGCGCTGCGGCGGTGCTCGGCGAGGACCCGGCCGTCGCGCCGGATCCGGGCGGCCCGGTAGGGCGGGACCGGGCGGGTGACGCACGCCCGCGCGGCCGACTCGGCCTCCGCCTGGTCGATCCCCCAGCCGATGGTGTGCCAGCGGTCCCCCGCCGCGTCCAGGGCGGTGATCTCGTAGAGCTGTCGCGCCGGACGCGGGGTGCAAGGGGTGTGGCGGTGCTCCATCCAAGTCTCCTCACGACGGGGGCGGACCGCCGCCTGCCCTACCCGGGGCGTTCCGTCCCAATCCCCCGTTTCCGGAACGCGTGACGGGAAGGCCGGAGGCGAGAGAACCTGAGGGCGGCGGCGAGGACGCGAGAGGATCGGTGCACATGCCTGAGTGGCTGGAAGCGGGGACATGGGGGCTGGTCGCCGGCGGCGCGCTGGTCCTCGGCGCGGCCGCGGCGATGCTGGTGCGGGTCCCGGCGCGGGCGATCGCCACCGTCATGGCCTTCGGCGCCGGGGTGCTGATCTCGGCGCTCTCCTTCGAGCTGCTGGACGAGGCCGAACGGTCGGGCGGGCTGCTGCCCACCGCCGTCGGCTTCCTGGCCGGAGCCTGCGCGTACGTGGCGGCCAACGCGATCCTGGCGCGGCACGGCGCCCGGCACCGCAAGCGCTCCGGCGACCAGCAGCCCAGCGAGGCCGACGCACAGGGCAGCGGCGCCGCCATCGCCGTCGGCGCGCTGCTCGACGGCATCCCCGAGTCGGTGGTGCTCGGGCTGTCCCTGCTGCACGGCGGCGAGATCGGCCTCGCCGTGGTGGCGGCGGTGTTCGTCTCCAACGTCCCCGAGGGCCTGTCCAGCGCGGCCGGCATGCGACGGGCCGGGCGCAGCCCCGCGTACGTGTTCGGCGTCTGGGGCGGCATCGCCGTGATCAGCGGCGTGGCGGCCATGGCCGGTTACCTGACCCTCCGGTCGGCCTCCCCCGAGGCCATCGCGCTGATCACCGCGATCGCGGCCGGCGCCATCCTGGCGATGGTGGCCGACACCATGATCCCGGAGGCGTTCGAGCAGGCGCACGTCCTCACCGGCCTGATCACCACCGTGGGCTTCCTGTCCGCCTTCGCCATCGAGCGCCTGGCCTCCTGACGGCGTGCGCGGCTCACCCCGGCGTCCGGGGGCCGGGCGGGAGGTGGACCGTCATGATCATGTCGCAGGGGCCGTCGCCCTCGCCCCGGTAGCCGTGCGGGGCGTCGCCGTCGAAGGTGGCGGTCTGGCCCGCCTCGACGGGGTGCTCGACGCCGTCGAGGACGAGCGTCATCCGCCCGGAGACGACGCTGAGGGTCTCCACCACCCCCGCCTGGTGGGGCTGGCTGGGGTACTCCTCGCCGGGCTCCAGCCGCCAGCGCCAGACCTCGGCCGGGGCCGGGCCGGTGGTGGTCAGCATGAGCCGGGCCTGCCCGCCGCGCGGCCCGGTCCACAAGGGGGCCACGGCGTCGGCGGACACCACGCGCAGGCGGCCCTCCGGCGGCCCCTGCATGAGGGCCGAGACCGAGATGCCCAGGGTGTCGGCCAGCCGGACCAGGGTGGACAGGTTGGGGTTGCCCTGCGCCTTCTCCAGCGCCACCAGCGCGCCCTTGCTGACCTGGGCGCGCCGGCCGAGCTCCTCCAGGGACAGGCCGGCGCGGATGCGGGCGGCCTTGACGTTGTGGGCGACCGTGCGCAGGGCGCGGGCCGGCTCGGCCATCTATTCACCTTCCTCGCTTCGCGGGCGGACCGGTGAAATGTACTGCGCGGTCGGTCCGTTGCACTCCTACAGTCATTCTAATGTACTCTCTGGTCGTTCCGTTGAATGTCCGGGAGGTGTCGTGATCGCTCTGCTGCTGGCCCTGGGCAGCTCGCTCGCCTACGGCTGCGCCGACTTCCTCGGCGGCCTGGGCGCCCGCAAGGCCCATGTGCTGCGTACCGTGATGGTCGCGGCCCCGGCCAGCCTCGTGGTCGAGCTGCTGCTGTGGCCGATGCTCGGCGCGTCGTTCAGCCCCGCCGCGCTGGGCTGGGGCGCGGCCTCGGGCGTCGCCTCGGCCGCCGTGTTCGCCCTGCTCTACCGCACGCTGGCGATCGGCCCGATGAACGTGCTGTCGCCGGTGACCGCGCTGGTGTCGGCCGCGCTTCCCGTCGCCGTGGGGCTGCTCCAGGGCGAGCGCCTGTCGGCCGCCGGGCTGGTGGGGCTGCCGCTCGCGCTGGTGGCGGTCGTCCTGGTCAGCGCGGGGCACGGCGCGGGGTCGGCGCGACCGTCGCGGACGGCGCTGCTGCTGGCGTTCGGCGCCGGGTCGGCGATCGCCCTCCAGCTCGTCTTCCTGCACCAAGCGCCGTCCGACAGCGGAGTGGCGCCGTTGATCGTGGGACGCGCGGTCTCCTCGGCCGTCACCCTGGCCGCGGCCGGGCTGCTGCGCCGCCGGCTGGGCCCCGACCGGCCCGCGTACGCGCTGTCGGCGACCGCTGGCGTGCTCGACTCGGTGGCCAACCTGCTGTTCCTGCTCGCCGCCCGCAGCGGCGACCTGGCCGTGGTGGCCGTGATCACCGCCCTCTACCCGGCCGGCACGGTGCTGCTCGCCCGGGGCGTGCTCGCCGAGCGCATCCACCGCGGCCAGCTCGTCGGCCTCGGCGCCGCCGCCCTCGCCGTCAGCCTCCTCGCCCTCCCCTGACCCCTGGCGGCGGCGTCAGGAACGCGCGGCGGCGACCACGGCGGCGGACAGCGGAACCACCGCCCACGCCCCGAGCACGGTGACGCGACTATTCATTGAATGTATAGTCGCGATCATGTCAACCGGTCACGTGCTGCTCGGCTTCCTCGCCGAGCGGCCGAAGCACGGCTACGAGCTCAAGAAAGAGCATGATCACCGGCTCGCCGGCGCCAAACCCCTGGCGTACGGGCAGGTCTACGCCACGCTGCAACGCCTGGAACGCGACGGGCTGGCGGAGGTGGCCGAGACGCAGCAGGAGGGCGGCCCCGAGCGCACCCTGTTCGCGATGACCGAGGCCGGCCGGGCGGAGCTGGAGCGGTGGCTGAACGCCGTCGAGCCGTCGGCGCCGTACGTCGCCAGCCCGTTGTTCGCCCGGGTCGCCGTCGCGGGGAAGGCCGCCGACGGCTACCTCCTGCGGCAACGCGAGGCCCACCTGGCCCGCATGCGGGAGCTGACCGCCGAGAAGGCGACCGGTTCGCCCGCCCAGGTGCTGGCGGCCGACTACGCGCTCCAGCACCTCGACGCCGACCTGCGCTGGATCGAGACCGCGCTCGCGCGGATGAAGGAGGACACAGATGCTTGAGGCCAGGGGCCTGGGCAAGTCGTTCGGCGGCACCAGGGCGCTGAACGGCGTCTCGCTCGCGATCGCGGAGGGCGAGATCGTCGCGATCACCGGTCCGAGCGGCGCGGGCAAGTCGACGTTGCTGCACTGCCTGGCCGGGGTCGTCCGGCCGGAGTCCGGCGAGGTCGTCCTCGACGGCACGCGCATCGACACGCTGCCCGAGGACGACCTGACCCGGCTGCGACGCCAGAGCTTCGGGGTCGTCTTCCAGTCCGGCGAGCTGGTGCCCGAGCTGACCGCGGCGGAGAACGTCGCGCTGCCGCTGCTGTTCGACCGGCACGGCAGGCAGGAGGCGATGACCGCCGCGGCCGACTGGCTGGCCCGGCTGGAGGTGTCCGGCTGCGCCGGGCGGCGCACCGGCGAGCTGTCCGGCGGGCAGCGGCAGCGGGTCGCCATCGCGCGGGCGCTGGTGACCGGCCCGCGCGTGGTGTTCGCCGACGAGCCCACCGGAGCCCTGGACACGCTCGGCGGCGAGCAGGTGATGGGCGCGCTGCTCGGCGCGGCCCGCGTCGGCCGGGCCGCCGTCGTCCTGGTCACCCACGACAACCGGGTGGCCGCCTACGCCGACCGCGAGATCCCGCTGCGCGACGGCGCCGTCCTGGTGGGGGCGGAACGATGATCACCGTGCTCGGCATGCTGCACAGGGGGCGCTCGCGGGCCGAACGCGTGCGCGCCCGGCTGGTCGCCGCCGGGGCGGCGGTGGCCACGTTCCTGGTCTGCACGGCCGTCAGCATGGCCGACTTCCGGGACGAGGACGGCTCGCTGACCGGGCTCGGCCTGGCACTGCTGGCCGTGCCGGTCGCCGGCCTGGTCCACCAGGCCAACCGGCTGGCCTCGGCCACCAGGGAACGGCGGCTGGCCGCCCTGCGGCTGGCGGGCGCGACGCCGGGCGACGTACGGCGGCTGGGGGCGCTGGAGGGCGGTCTGCTGGCGCTGGCCGGTTCGCTGGGCGGGGGCGTGCTCTACGTCGTCACCCACCTCGGCGGGCCGCTGCCGCAGATCCCCGTGGTCGTCGTCCTGGTGACGCTCGGCGGGGTCCTGTCGGGGGCCCGCGCCGGGCGGCACGTCGTCACCTCGCCGCTGGGCGTGACCCGCCGCGCACGCGTGCGGGGGCCGCGTGCGCTGGACCTGCTCCTGTTCGGGGCGGGCGTGGGCCTGTTCGTCCTCGGGCTGTCGGTCAAGGGCCGCTTCCCCGTGGCGGGCAAGTACGGGACGGCGACCGCAATGGCGGCCGGGCTGGTCCTGCTGCTGATCGGCGCGACGCTGGCCACGACCTGGCTGATCAGGGCGTACGCCCGCCGGGCCGGCCGGCGGGCCGGGTCGCCGGAGACGCTGCTGGCCGCGCGGCTGGTCGAGGCCGACCCCCGGGCGTGGGCCAGGGCCCTGTCCGTGGTGAGCCTGACGGTCTTCTTCGGCGCGGGCGCCGGGGCCCAGCAGGCCTCCGCAGGCTACTCCCAGGGCCACGCCCTGGTGGACGTCGCGCTCCTGCTGGCCCTGGTGACCTCGTCGATCGCCCTGGTGGTGCACCAGGCGGAGGAGCTGATCGACCATCGACGCTCGTTCGCCGCGCTGGCCGCCGCCGGGGTGCCGGAACGGGCGCTGGGCGGGGTGCTCGTGCGGCAGGCGGTCATCGCGGCGGTGCCGGTGTGCGTGGTGGCGGCCGTCTGCGGGGTGGCCGTGGTGGTCCTCACCCTGGTGGACGTCTACCGCGTCGAGTCGCTGCCGTGGGCGCTGGCCAGGGCCGTCCTCATGGCCGGCGTCGGGGTGCTGGCCGCCGTGGTCGTCGCCCTGGCGGCCCGCCCCCTGTTGCGCGGCGCGCTGCGGTCCGGCACGCGCACGTGACCGGCGTTCGCTGACACCGCCTGCTCCTGCCCGGCTACCGGTGGGCCGCCTCCGCCGGGCGGGCGGCGACCGGCTGCCTGAGCAGCGTCTTCGGGTCGGGGTCGGTGAAGTCGGTCAGGTAGATCTCGTGGTGCAGCCCGTTGGGCACCAGGCCGTGCTCGGTCATGAACGCCTCCATCACCTCCAGCGACCTCTTCTCCTCGCTGTAGGGCCCCTCGTGCAGCAGCTCCACGCACTCGCCCTCGGTGAAGGTGACGACCTGGACCCGGTCCACGGCCGCCCCGGACGGGCGGGCCCGCTCACGCGCCGCCTCGGCCGCCCCCGGCTCGGGCATCCCGGGCAGCGGCAGCAGCAGGTGCCACCGCCACTGGTCGCGCGGGGTCTCCAGCGGCGGCAGCGAGGTGTCCTCCACCCACCACCGCCCCTCCAGCGGCCCGGCGGCGCCGCCCATGGCGGAGGCCACGGCGTACAGGGCGCCGATGGCCGACAGGTGCTCGGCGCCGCCGGGCTCTCCCATGCCCGTGACGTTGAGACAGGTGACGGGATGGCAATGGACCAGTCGCGGGGTCATGGATCCTCCGGGTAGATCTGGGTGGAATCCCCCATAGCGTGGGGTCTCCCCGCGGGGGAGAGTCCAATCAGCGTCATCGTGGCGGCGACGTCCGTCCTGACGTTCGCGTTCGCCCGGCGCGCCCGGCGTGGCGGCGACCGGGCGCTGCTGCGCCTGCGGATCGTGCTCGTCGTGATCCTCGTCGCGGTGGTGGGAGTGCTGCTGTTCCTGCCGCTGCCGGGCTGGATGGTCGCCGAGCAGGGCGTCTGCGGGGTGCTGCTGCTCTGCGCGGCGGTGCTCGCCTTCCGCTTCCGCGCCACTCCCACCAGCTGACCCGCGGCCGGCCCCCTGGGTTCGCCGGGGCCGTCGCGGGGGTGTGGGGGGTCGCCCACGCCGTCAACGGCGCCACGCAGGCCGGCGGGGAGATCGTCGTTCGGGTCGTCCCCCGCCCGGAGGCGGCCGAACTGCTCGGGCTGAGCGGGGTGAGGCTGCCCCGCGGCCTCTCCCTGGGCGGCGGGGAGCTGACGCTGCGGGCCTGGGACTCGACGGCGGCCGAGCAGGTGCTCTCCCGGGCGGACGTGCTGGTGGGCGGCCTGTGCGCGCTCGTCGCCGCCCTCCTGGTCGGGCGGCTGCTGACGTCGGTGTTCGAGGGTGAGCCGTACCGCGGGGGCAACGCGGCGCGGGTCGCCTGGCTCGCCGTCCTCGCGCTGGTCTCGGGAGCGGCCCAGGCGCTGCCCGCGCTCGCGGTGGCCGCGCTGCTCGACCGGGCCGGGGCCGGCGGGACGTTCGGGCCGCCGTCCGGGCTGTCGTGGCCGCCGTTCGCGGGCGCGGCGCTGCTGGCGGCGCTGGCCCTGGCGCTGCGGGCCGGACGCCGGGCGCGCGCCGACGTCGCATCCGTCACATAGTGTCGCGATCATGACGATCGAACTGCGTGCCGTCCGGGAGGACGACCTGGCGTTCCTGACCGGGCTGATCGGCGCCCCGGACAGCAGCGGCGAGTACCAGTGGTACGGCTGGCAGGACCCCCACCGCCTGCGCCGCCTCTGGGACGAGAACGGGATGCTCGGCGAGGACGGCGGCATGCTCGTGATCGCCTCCGGCGAGGACCGGGCGGGCCTCGTGTCGTGGCGCAGGCAGCTCACCTCCCGGGTGTCGTACTGCTGGGAGATGGGCCTCATCGTGGCGCCCGGCTTCCGCGGCAAGGGGCACGGGACGCGGGCGCAGCGGCTGCTGGCGCGCTACCTGTTCGACCACTCGCCGGTCAACCGGGTGCAGGCGACCACCGAGGTCGGCAACGTGGCCGAGCAGCGGGCGCTGGAGAAGGCCGGGTTCACCCGGGAGGGCGTGCTGCGCGGCGGCGGCTTCCGCGCCGGCGAGTGGCGTGACGGCGTCATGTACGGCATCGTCCGCGCCGACCTGGACCGGATCCCGGCGTCTCCAGGCGCCTGACCGGCGGCGGCGCGGGCCTCGGCGGAGATCAACGCGGGCTCAACGGATCCTCAACACCGGCGCCCCTACGTTGCGATCACACGATCTCGCACCAAGGGGGAGCACATGCGTAACCTTGCCGCCCTGGCGGTCGCCGCGATGACGGTCAGCGGCGTCCTGACCCTCGCCTCGCCCGCCGGCGCCTCCGTCCAGGACGCCCGGCAGGCGTCGCGGACGCAGGCCGCCGGCCCGATCAACTACTCGTGCGGCGCGCGGCTGCGGGTCAGCCGGGACGTGCCCAAGCCCTGGCACCGCATGACGAAGGCGAAGGGCCGCCGCGGCATGGTCTACCTGTACGAGGCCGACGGCGTCTACCGCGGCCGGAACGTGTGGTGGGCGTGGGGCACCAGCCTGCGCTCCGGCGACCGCATCTCCATCGACTGGACCGACGACGGGGGCCGCACCTACCACGCCTGCCACGCGGTGGTCAGGGGCGGCGGACGCCGCAGCGTCACGTCCTTCGCGGTGGACGCCCCGGACGGCCGCAAGTTCCGCGCCTGTGTGAAGGCCGCGGGCAAGTGGTCGTGCACCCGCCGCTGGTGGGAGATCAGGTACTCCTGACCGACGGGTGCGCCGGGTAGGGCGTGCGAGCTGCGGCTTTGCGACCGCGACCGCTTGACATACCGGACAACCGGCACATAGTGTCCCGTCAATCGGCAGGCACAGACGAAGAGATCCCTGTCAGTGGTCTTCGTCTGTGCCTTTGTCGTATCCGGACCGCTGGCAAGGGATCACACCCCCCTGAAAGGCGGCTGGGCATGAGCGACGCCCCCGTGCAGAACACCTCGGTCACGCGGATCCGCAACGCCGGAGACGCGGCCGACGTCATCAACACCCTGACGAGGCTGGCCGGCCGGGCCAACTGGATCTGGTTCCTCGCCCTGGCGGGTCTGTTCCTGGACGCCTACTCCAACGCGGCCCTGGGCGCCGGCCTGTCCCCCATGGTCAAGCAGCTCGGCCTGTCGCCGGGCCAGGTGGGCGTGCTCACCGCCATGGCGCCGGCCATCGCCATCATCTCCAACCCGTTCGGCGGCTGGCTGGCCGCCCGGATCGGCCGGGTCAAGCCGCTGCTGCTGACCAAGGTGGTGTTCGCGCTCGGCGCGCTGCTGACCGCGGCCGGCTCCGACTTCCAGACCGTCTTCGCCGGCCGCGGCCTGGTCGGCATCGCGTACGGCATCGACTTCGCGGTGGCCATGGCGCTGCTGGCCGAGTACACGCCGTCCGCGCTCAAGGGCAGGCTCAACTTCTGGCAAGGCGTCTGGTACACCGCCACCACCACGAACCTGCTGCTCACGCTGGTGTTCTACCGTTTCGACGTGGGCGCGGACATCTGGCGCTGGTCGGTGGGCTCCTCGGCGGCCTTCGCCGTCGTGCTGCTGGTCCTGCAACTCATGTTCCTGGTGGAGAGCCCGACGTGGCTGGCCGCCAAGGGCCGGCTGCGCGAGTCCGCCGCGGCCCTGCGCCGCATGTACGGCTTCGCCGTCCAGGAGGACGGCCGCGAGGGCGGCGGACCGGCCGAGCAGGGACGCCAGGTGGGGTTCGGTGACGCGGGCGTGCTGTTCCGCAGGCCGTACCTGCCGCGCACCGTGTTGTCCACGGTCATCTCGCTCACCCAGGCCATGCAGTACTTCGCGGTCGGCTGGTACCTGCCGGTGATCAGCCTGGAGCTGTTCGGCAAGGAGTTCGAGAAGGCCACGATCGGGTCGATGGCGTTCAACGCGGTCGGCATCGTCGGCGGGTGCCTGGCCGCCTACACGGGCCGCCGTCTCGGCCTGCGGATCAGCTCGATGGCCGGGTACGCGGTGGTGTTCGTGGCGCTGCTGGTGATGGGCGCGACGTTCAAGGAGCTGCCGGTCGCGCTGGCCGCGCTGCTGCCCGTGCTGTTCATCTTCTTCCACTCCGCCGGGCCCGGCCCGAACGGCAAGTCGATCGCCGCGCTGTCCTACCGCAGCGACATCCGCACCCTGGGCACCGGCGTGACCGGCATGCTCGGCAGCCTCGGCTCGGTCGCCGGCCTGTACCTGTTCCCGCAGTTGCAGGCGGGCATCGGGGTCGGCGCCAGCCTCATGGTGCTGTCGGTGGTGCCGCTGGTCGGCCTGGTCACCTGCCTGCTGATCAAGTGGGACCCCACCCGCGTGGCGGTCAACCTGGAGGAGGAGGAGATCGCGCTGCGGAAGAGGGACGAGCGCCGATGACCGGCCCTACCCGGCGGGGGATCCTCAGCGTCGACGAGGGCACCACGGGCACGCGCGCCGCGGTCGTCCTGGACGACGGCTCGGCGGCCCCGCCCGCCTACCGGCCCATCTCGGTCCACTCCCCCGACCATCTGCGGGTCGAGCAGGACGCCATGGAGATCTGGGCGAAGACCGCCGAGGTCTGCGCGCAGGCCCTGGAGTGGGCGCGGGCGCACGACGTCGAGGTCACCGGCGTGTCGATCGCCACCCAGCGCGCCACCGTGCTGCTGTGGGACACCGTCACCGGCGAGCCGCTCACCCCCGCCGTGGTCTGGCAGGACCGCCGCTACGCCGCCCGGCTGCGCGAGTGGGAGCCCGCCTGGGACGCCCGCCTGGTCGAGCACACCGGCCGGCCGGTCGGCTCGCGCGCCCCGCTGCTGTGGGCCGCCGACGTGCTGCGCGACGACCCGGCCGCGCGCCGGGCGCACGAGGCGGGACGGGTGGCGTTCGGGTCGGTCGACACCTGGCTGGTGTGGCGGCTGACCGGCGGCGCGCGGCACGTCATGTCCGCCACCAACGCGGTCGCCGCCGGCGCCTACGACCTGCGCACCGGCGACTGGTACGAGCCCTGGCGGGACTTCCTCGGCTGCCCCCGCGACGTCCTGCCGCAGATCCTGGACGAGGACGGCGACTACGGCCACACCGACCCGACCGTGCTCGGCGTGCGGCTGCCGGTGTTGTCGGTGATGGGCGACCAGCACGCCGCGATGATCGCGCTCGGCGCGCACCGGCCGGGCCAGGCGATGTGCGTGCACGGCACGGGAACGTTCCTGGACGCCGTGGCCGGCGACCGGCCGCCCGCCCATCGCCGGGCGGTGCCGGGGGTGCTGACGCTGGTCGGCTGGCGTTCGCGCGGCACGGCGGTGTTCAGCCTGGAGGGCTACGCCGCCACGACCGGCTCGGCGGTGCGCTGGCTGTGCGAGGAGATCGGGCTGTTCGACTCGCCCGCCCAGCTCACCGCGCTGGCCCGCGAGCATCCCGGGCCCAGCCGGGTGCGTTTCCTGCCCGCGCTGGCCGGGATGCGCACCCCGGTCTGGTCGCCCGAGGCCACCGGCGTCCTGACCGGGCTCAGCCTGTCCACCACCCGGGCCGAGCTGGCCCGGGGCGTCCTGGAGGGCATCGCGCACTCGGTGTGCGACCTGCTGGACGGGGTGGAGCAGGCGCTCGGCGCGCCGGTCACCGATCTGTTCTGCGGCGGCGGCCTGGCCAGCAGCGACGTGCTGATGGCGAGCCAGGCCGACCTCGTCGGGCGGCCGGTCCGCCGCGCCCGCGCCAACGAGACGGCCAGCCTGCGCGGCGCGGCCTACCTCGGGGGCGTGCGCGCGGGGCTCTGGCCCGACCTGCCCGCCGCCCTCGCCGGGCTCGGCGACGTCCCCGTCTTCGAGCCCACGATGCCCGACGCCGCCCGCGAGGAGGCCCGCGCCGCCTGGCGTGACCTGCTCACCCGGCACATCCCGTACCAACAGGAGGAGTCCCCCTCGTGATCCGGCTTCCAGAACGCAAGCCCAGATCGGAGACCAGGAGCGCCATCCGGCGCACCCCGCTGCGGCTGGACCGTCAGGCGCAGATCGAGCGGCTGGCCGCCAGGCCGGTGGACGTGCTCGTCGTCGGCGGCGGCGTGACCGGCTGCTACGCCGCGCTGGACGCCGCCACCCGCGGCCTGCGCGTGGCGCTGGTGGAACGCGACGACTTCGCCTCGGGCACCTCCTCCAAGTCCTCCAAGATGGTCCACGGCGGCCTGCGCTACATCGAGCAGGGCAACCTGCCGCTGGTGCGCCGCTCGCTGCTGGAGCGCCAGCGCTTCCGCCGCAACGCGCCCCACCTGGTGCGGCGGCTGCCGTTCGTGCTGCCGATCCTGGCGGAGGACGGCGTCTTCGACGCCCGCATCGCCAAGGCGTTCGAGGGCCTGCTGTGGACCTACGACCTGGCGGGCGGCTGGCGCATCGGACGGCTGCACCAGCGGCTCAGCGTGGCCGAGGTGCTGGCCAGGGCGCCGCGGCTGCGCGCCGACCGGCTCAAGGGCGGCCTGCTCTACTACGACAGCCGCACCGACGACGCCCGCCTGACCCTGACCATCGCCAGGACCGCCGCCCACTTCGGCGCCACCGTGCTGAACGGCGCCACCTGCCGCGAACTGGTCAAGGAGGGCGGCCGGGTGCGCGGCGCCCGCGTCGAGGTGGACGGCCGCACGGTCGAGGTGCGCGCCGCGGTCGTCGTCAACGCCACCGGCGTGTGGACCGACACCGTGGACGCGCTGTCCGACCCGGCGCACCGGCCGCGGGTGCGTCCGGCCAAGGGCGTGCACATCGTGGTGCCGTGGACGCGGCTGCCGGTGGACGGCACGGTGACCGTCCCGGTGCCCGGCCGGGCCCGCCGCGCCACCTGCACCCGCTGGGGCGACGTGGTCGTGGTCGGCACCACCGACACCGACTACGACGGCTCGCCCGACGAGGTGCTGTGCACCCGCGAGGAGATGCAGTACCTGCTCGACGGCGCCAACACCGCCTTCGACGCCGACCTCACCCCGGACGACGTGATCGGCTCGATCGCCGGGCTGCGCCCGCTGGTCGGCGAGAAGGAGGGCGCCACGCTCGACATGAGCCGCGACCACCGGATCACCACCGACGGCTTCGGCCTGGTCACGGTCACCGGCGGCAAACTGACCACCAGCAGGCACATGGGCGAGCTGGCCGTGGACGAGGCGCTGAAGGTGCTCGGCCGCAAGGCCCGCTGCCGCACCGCGCGGCTGCCACTGCTCGGCGGCGCGGGCTACGACGCCGAGGCGACCACCGCGACCGGCGGGCTCGGCGCCCACCTGGGCGAGCGGTACGGCACCGAGGCCAGGTTCGTCGCCGACCTGATCGGCGAGGACCCGTCGCTGGCCGGGCCGGTCGTGGAGGGCAGCGAGTACCTGCGGGCCGAGGTGGTCTACGCGGCCCGCTGCGAGCTGGCCAGGAACGTGGACGACGTGCTGTCGCGGCGCACCCGGATGCGGGTCTTCGCCCGCGACCTGTCGGTCAAGGCGGCTCCCGAGGTGGGCCGGCTGCTCCAGCGCGAGCTCGGCCTCTCCGACGACGAGGTGGCCCGGCAGGTCGAGGACTACGTGCGCGGCGTGGACCGCGAGAAGAGCGTTCTGATGGAGGGACTTTCATGATCAGCAGGCAGACCGTCACCCACCCGTTCAACCGCGGCGACTACGTCGTGGGCGCGCCCACGCCGCCGCGCTGGGCCGCCGACTGCCCGCCGGGGAAGGGCCCGGCCAGCCTGCAGGACCAGGTCGTGCCGGTTCCCGAGAGCGTCGTGGCCGAGCTGCGCGCGCTGGGCGTCGCCGTGCACACCGAGCGGGACGAGGTGGTCCTGCGCACCCGCGACTGGTGGGCGGGCACCTCCATCGGCGAGACCGACGGGCGCCCGGCCACGCCGGAGGCGGTCGTCGTCGAGGTGGACGACGAGCAGCAGGTGGCCGCCGTGGTGCGGATCTGCCACGAGCACCGCATCCCGCTGACCGTCTCGGCCGGCCGCAGCAACGTGCTGGGCGCCGCGCTGCCCGTGCACGGCGGCGTCGTGCTGGACGTGTGCCGGCTCAACCGCATCCTGTCCTTCGACGCCGAATCCATGATCGTCGAGGTGCAGGCGGGCATGTTCGGCGACCTGTTCGAGAAGGAGCTGCAGGAGACGCACGGCGCCACCACCGGCCACTGGCCGTCGGCGTTCGCCATCTCCACCGTCGGCGGCTGGGCCGCCTGCCGCGGCGCGGGCCAGCTCTCCACCCGCTACGGCAAGATCGAGGACATGGTGGTCGGGCTGGACGTGGTGCTGCCCGACGGCACCACCGCCGGCTACGGCACCTACCCGCGCGCCGCAGTGGGCCCCGACCTGCGCCAGCTGTTCATCGGCTCGGAGGGCACGCTCGGCGTCATCACCCGGCTGCGGCTGCGCACGCACCGGCTGCCCGACTACGCGGTGGGCATCGCCTACGGCTTCGACACCTTCGCCGCCGGGCTCGACGCCTGCCGGGAGATCCTGCAGCGCGGCGCCACCCCGGCCGCGCTGCGCCTGTACGACGCCCACGAGAGCGGCACCCACTTCGGCGAGCCCGGCACCAACCTGCTGCTCGTCGCCGACGAGGGCGACCCGGTGCTGGTCGACGCCGTCATGAAGATCGCCGAGGAGGTCTGCGCCGAACGCGCGTCGGTGAAGCTGGACGGCGACGCCGTCTTCGCCCGCTGGCTGGACGAGCGCATGATCGTCGGCAAGGCCGCCGACGGCTTCGTCCGGGGGCCGGGGTTCGTCTCCGACACCTGCGAGATCGCCGGGCCGTGGGCCGCGCTGCCCGCCCTGTACGACGAGGTCGTGGCCGCCATCGAGGCCGTCCCCGGCACGCTGCGCGCCTCGGCCCACCAGTCGCACGCCTACACCGACGGCGCGTGCCTGTACTTCTCGCTGCGCGGCGACGTCGAACGCGACCAGCGGCGCGCCTGGTACCGGGCCGCCTGGGACGCCGCCGCCGAGGTGCTCGTCAGGCACGGCGCGGCGATCAGCCACCACCACGGCGTCGGCCTGCTGCGCTCGCCGTACATGCGGGACGCGCTGGGCAGCGGCTATCCCACGCTGGTGGCGGTCAAGCAGGCGCTGGACCCGCGGGGCATCATGAACCCCGGCAAGCTGGGGCTGCCCGCGTCCTTCGAAAACCCGGCGCACTAAGGTGGATGCGGTGAACGCTCGACACAAGGCCCCGCTGGATCAGCGCCTGCTCGCCGCGCTGGCCGAGCATCCCGTCGCCGCGTCGCTGGTGGGGGTGGAGATGGTCGAGCGGTTCACCGCCTCCCCCACGCCGATCGGCATCCTGGCCTCGATCCCGCTCGGCGACCTGGCGGCCACGGTCAGTCGCACGGTGGCCGCCCGCAAGATCGGGCTGGTCAACATCGACTCGACGCCCGGCCTGGGGCACGACCCCGGTGCGCTGGCGTACCTGCAGAGCATCGGCGCGGTCGGGATCGTCTCCACGCGGCAGGCGATGATCGAGCGGGCCGCCGGGCTCGGGCTGCTGACCATGCAGAAGGTGTTCGTCACCGACCGGTCCAACCTGCGGCGCAGCCTGCAGTCCATCACCCGGTCGCGGCCCGACCTGGTGCAGCTCATGCCGGCCATGGTGCTGCGGCACGTCGAGCGGCAGGTGCGGGCGGTCGGCGTGCCGTGCCTGGCCGCGGGGTTCGTGCAGAGCGCGGACGACGTGGTGGAGGCGCTGCGGCACGGGGCCGTCGGCGTGTGCACCTCCGACGAGGAGCTGTGGGGGCTGCGCCGCTCGGCCCTGCGCGCCTCCTGATCCGTCTTCATCCGGAAGGACCTTGCGATGACGCCTGCCCGCGTGCGGGAGACCGCCGCCCCCACGGCGCCCGTCGGGCGCGCCGGGAGGCGGTGGCCGGTGGCGCCCGGGGTGTTCGTCGTCCTGTGGAGCAGCGCGTTCATCGCGGGCATCCCGGGGGTCAGGGCGGCGCCGCCGCTGTTGCTGATGTTCGGCAGGTTCGCCGTCGCCGGGGTGCTGCTGGGGGCGTACGCGCTGGTCAGGCGGGTGCCGTGGCCCCGGGGGCGGGACCTGGCGCACGTGGCCGTGGCCGGGCTGCTGATCCAGGCCGTGCAGTTCGGCGCCTTCTACAGCGCGCTCGGCGCCGGCCTGCCGGCCGCGGTCGTGTCCCTGGTGCAGGGGCTGAACCCGGTGGTCATCCTGCTGGTCGGCCGGGTGCTGGGCGAGCGGGTCGGCGCCGGGCAGTGGGCCGGGTTCGCGCTCGGCCTGGCCGGGGTGGTCCTGGCGGTGGCCGACCGGATCAGCCTGTCCGCCTCCGGGGTGGCGCTGTGCCTGCTGGGGCTGGCCGGGCTCAGCGCGGGCACCCTCTACCAGCAGCGGTACGCCCCCCGCATGGACGCGCTGAGCGGCACCGCGGTGCAACTGCTGGTCAGCGCCCCCGCCGCCGGGCTGGCCTGCCTGGCGCTCGGCCCGGTCCGGGTGTCGGACTGGACGGCGTTCGGGCTGTCGGTCGGCTGGATGGCGCTGGTCAACTCCATCGCGGCGTTCATCCTGCTCAACCGGATGCTGCTGCGCTCCCCCGCCAGCCGGGTGAGCACGGTGTTCTTCCTGACCCCGGCCGTGACCGCCGTCCTGGCCTGGTCGCTGGCCGGGCAGCCGCTGCCCCCGCTCGCCGTGGCCGGGCTCGTCCTGGGCGGCTGCGGGGTGCTGCTGGCCAACCTCTCGACACGAAGAAGGGCGAACTGATGCGCATTCGCGGCGCGGTCCTGGAGGAGATCGGCCGGTCCCGGCCCTACGCCGGGTCGCGGCCCCTGACGGTCTGCGACCTCGAACTCGACCCGCCGGGGCCGGGCGAGCTGCTGGTGCGGGTCGAGGTGGCCGGCGTGTGCCACTCCGACCTGTCGGTGGTGGACGGCAACCGGGTGCGTCCCACGCCCATGCTGCTCGGCCACGAGGCGGCGGGCGTGGTGGAGCAGACCGGCCCGGGCGTCGACGACCTCGCCCCCGGGCGGCGCGTCGTGATGACCTTCCTGCCCAGGTGCGGCGGCTGCGCCGGCTGCGCCACCGAGGGCGTGACGCCCTGCGTGCCCGGCAGCGCCGCCAACAACGACGGCACCCTGCTGAGCGGCGCGATCCGCCAGCACAGGGACGGCGTCGCCGTGCTGCACCACCTCGGGGTGTCGGCGTTCGCCACGCACGTGGTGGTCGACCGGCGCTCGGTCGTCCCGGTCGATCCCGACGTGCCGGCCGAGGTCGCCGCCCTGCTCGGCTGCGCCGTGCTGACCGGCGGCGGCGCCGTGCTCAACGCCGGCCGGCCGCGCCCCGGGCAGACGGTCACGGTCGTCGGGCTGGGCGGCGTGGGCATGGCGGCGCTGCTGACCGCGCTGGCCCTGGACGGCGTCCGGGTGATCGGCGTGGACGCCAACCCGGCCAAGCTCGCCACCGCCCGCGAGCTGGGCGCGCACGAGGTGTACGGCCCGGACGACCTGCCCGGCGAGGCGGACGTCGTGGTCGAGGCGGCGGGCAGCGCGCGGGCGTTCGAGACCGCGGTGACCGCGACGGCCCCCGGCGGCCGCACCGTCAGCGTGGGCCTGCCCGCGCCCGGCGCCCGCGCCTCGATCTCGCCGCTCGCGCTGGTGGCCGGCGGGCGCAGCATCATCGGCAGCTACCTGGGCTCGGCGCTGCCCGCCCGCGACATCCCGGTGTTCGCCCGGATGTGGCGCGAGGGCCGGCTGCCGGTCGAACGGCTGGTCTCGGCCCGGATCGGCCTGGCGGCCGTCAACGAGGCGATGGACCAGCTCGCCGAGGGCGCCGCCCTGCGCCAGCTCATCGTCTTCGACGGCTGACCGCCGGGCCGGGCGCTACGCCGAGGCGACGACCAGCGTCTGGGGGGCCGCCTGCTTCATCCGGCCGCGGGCCCACGTCATCTGGGTGGCGGTCTCGTCCTCGCAGTCGCGGACCGCCGCCAGCAGCGGCTCGTCGCGGGCGCCCTGCGCGGCCTGGCCGATCAGCGTCCAGCAGACGTCGCACTCGGCGGCCATGAGGTAGAGGTCGTGCAGGTCGCGCAGCAGGCCGAGGCCGCCGCCGCGGGCGCCGGAGAAGAGCGTCGAGTGCAGCCGCTCCGGCTCGTCGGGGGCGTCCTCGGAGTAGCGTGCCACGAACGGCCGCAGCCGCCGTACGTGCTCGTCGCACTGCTCGGCCAGCCGCCGACAGATGTGCACCACGTCCGGCTCGTCGCCGTGGGCCGCGGCCACCTCGCGGTAGGCCGTCGCCAGTTCCTCCTCGGATCGGTGCAGCAGCCCCAGGTAGTGAGCCAGCAGCACGGTCATCCTCCCGCTCTGGTCACCCGGACCGCGGTGACCTTGTAGATCGGTTGCTTGGAGACGGGGTCCCAGGTCGTGTTCGTGACCTCGTTGGCCGCCCGGGGGGCCGCTCCCGGCTCCAGGTCCCAGTAGCCGTAGTGGAACGGCACGAACACCACGCCCTGCCGGATGCCGGTGATCCGGGCCGGGGCCTCCAGCCGGCCGCGCGGTGACTCCACCCGCACCAGGTCGCCTTCGCCGATGCCGAGCCCGGCGGCGTCGGCCGCGTTGAGCTCCACCCACGGCCCGGGGGCGGCGGCGTCGAGCTGCGGGACGCGGCCGGTCTTGGTCCGGGTGTGGAACTGGTGGACGGTGCGGCCGGTGGTCAGCAGCAGCGGCAGGTCCTCGCCGGTCACCTCGGGCGAGGGGTGGTAGGCCGCGGCCCGCAGGAAGGCCCGTCCGCCGGGCTCCTGGGCGACGTACTGCTCGCGGGTGTGCTCGGCGCCGGTGACGAGGTCCTGGCCGTAGGTCTCGCAGTAGTCCGGGTCGGTGTTGAAGCGGCCGTCGCCGTACAGGCGCTCGGTGCCGCCCGAGCCCGGCGGGCACGGCCACTGGACGCCGCTGCCGCCGCGCAGGCTCTCGTACGTGATGCCGGTGTAGTCGCAGGGACGGCCGGCCGAGCACGCCTTCCACGCCTCGAACGCCGACTCCGCGTCGTGCCAGCCGATCAGCGGCTTGCCGTCGCGGTCGCGGAAGTCCATGCGGCGGGCGTAGTCGAGGAAGATGTCCAGGTCGGCCCGCGCCTCGCCGGGCGGTTCCACGGCCTTCTCCGACAGGTGCACGGTCCGGTCGGCGTTGGTGAAGGTGCCCGGCTTCTCCCCCCACGTCGCCGGCGGCAGCACCACGTCGGCCAGCTCCGCGGTCTCGGTGCGGAACAGGTCCTGCACCACGACGAACAGCTCGTCCCGGGCCAGGATGCGGCGCACCCGGCCGAGGTCGGGCAGCGAGACCGCCGGGTTGGTGCCCGAGATCCACAGCAGCTTGACCGACCCCTGCTCGGCGTATCGGAAGACCTGCATGGCGTGGGTCGGCGGCGCCCAGTGCGGGATGACGGCCGGATCGACGTTCCACAGCTCGGCCAGCTCGCGGATGTGTGCGGGGTTGTCCCAGTTGCGCAGGCCGGGCAGGTCGCCGTCGGCGCCGGTCTCGCGGGTGTTCTGGGCGGTGGGCTGGCCGTTCATCTGCAGCACCCCGGCCCCCGGACGGCCCAGCATCCCGCGCAGCAGGTGGAGGTTGTTGACCTGGCAGGCGGCGGCCGTCGCCTGGTTGGACTGGTAGAAGCCCTGCAGGACGGTCGAGACCAGCCGCTCGCCGGCGCCCAGGATCTCGGCGGCCCGCTCGATCAGGGCCACGGGCACGTCGCAGATCTCCGCCGCCCGTTCCGGCGGGCACTGCTCGACCACCCGGCACAGCCGCTCGAACCCGATCGTGTGCTGCTCGACGTAGCGGCGGTCGATCCAGCCGCGTTCGATCAGCCGGTGGATCAGGGCGTTCATCAGGGCCAGGTTCGTGCCGGAGCGCACCGGCAGGTGCACGTCGGCCTCGCGGGCGACGGGCGTGGGGCGCGGATCGACGGCGATCATGGCGGGCGCGCGCGGGCCGCGGCGGCGGTCGAGCATCCGGTCCCACAACACCACCTGGGTCTCGGCGACGTTGTGCCCCCACAACGCGATCACGTCGCAGTGGTCGATGTCGGTGTACGAGCCGGGCTGCCCGTCGGTGCCGAAGCTCGCCTTGAGCGCGGCGGCGGCCGTGGCCGTGCACAGCCGGGTGTTGCCGTCCATGTGCGGGGTGCCGAGGCCGGCCTTGCCGATCACGGCCAGCGTGTAGTACTCCTCCAGGAAGAGCTGCCCGCTGGTGTGGAAGCCGAAGTGCCCCCATCCGCCGGGGCCCCGCAGCAGCTCCTTCGACCGGGCCACGATCCGGCCCATCGCCGTCTCCCAGTCGGTCTCCACCAGCGTGCCGCCCTCGCGGACGAGCGGGCGCAGCAGCCGGTCGGGGCTGTTGTTGGCCTGCCAGCCGTACAGGTCCTTGGGGTCGAGCCGGCCGTGGTTGACCCGGTCCACGGCACGGCCGCGCACGCCGACGATGCGTCCGCCCTTGACCGCGATGTCCATCGCGTCGCCGTTGGAGTGCAGGACGGACGCCGACTGGGCCCACGACTCGACGTCCTGCTCGGTCAGCCCGTCCGCCAGGCAGGCGTCCACACGGACCGGCCAGTCCTCGGCGCTGCCGTCCTCGCGCGGCCCGTACGGCGTGCGCGAACCCCACGGATCGGCGATGCGGTCAGACATTCCGGCGGCTCCTTCCGGGGCGGGAGATCCGGACCGCATACCCTCACCTGGCCGTCCCATTCCTGCGCCGTGGCCCGGCCGGAGAAAACGGGATGCGGGCGGCGGGCGTCCGGGGTGAGGATGGCCGCGCACGGCCGTCGGAGCCGTCCCCCGGGCGAGGAGCGTGCCATGAGCGCCGCCGGAACCGTTCATCCGCAGGTCACTGTGCGCACGGGCCGGCTGCGCGGCCGGTTCGAGGGCGGCGTGGCCGTCTTCCGCGGCGTGCCGTACGCGCGCCCGCCGGTGGGCGATCTGCGGCTGGCCGCCCCCGCGCCGCCCGAGGCGTGGGACGGCGTGCGCGAGGCCGCCGCGTTCGGCCCGCCGCCGCCGCAGTCCAGGCTGCTGGGCGCGGCCGCCCCCGGCACGGACGGCGACTGGCTGACGGCCAACGTGTGGACCCCCGACCCGGGCGCGGCCCGGCTGCCGGTGATGGTGTGGATCCACGGCGGCGGCTACATGTACGGCTGGTCCGGCGACCCGCTCTTCGACGGCGGCGTGCTCGCCCGGGACGGCGTCGTCGTGGTCACCGTCAACTACCGGGTCTCCGCCGAGGGATTCGGGCACTTCCGCGGCGCGCCCGCCAACCGCGGCCTGCTGGACCAGGTGGCCGCCCTGCGCTGGGTGCGCGAGAACGCGGCGGCCTTCGGCGGCGACCCCGACCGGGTCACCGTCTTCGGCGAGTCCGCCGGAGCCGGGAGCATCGCGGCGCTGATGGCGATGCCCGGCGCGGCCGGCCTGTTCCACCGGGCGATCGCGCAGAGCGTGCCGGGCCTGTTCTTCACCCCCGAGCTGGCCGCCGACCTCGCCGCCGCGGTGGCCGCCGAGCTGGGAGCGGCCCCGCACGCGGACGAGCTGGCCCGCCTGCCGCCGGAACGGCTGATCGAGGCCGGCGACGCGGTGGCGGCCGGGATGGGCGGCATCCCGCGCTGGGGGCCGGCCGCGCACGTCCGCACGCCGTTCGCGCCGGTCGTGGACGGCGAGGTGCTGCCCGCGACGCCCTGGCGGTCGACGGCGGGCGGGGTGGACCTGATCGTGGGGCACAACCGCGAGGAGTACCGGCTGTTCATGGCGCTGGACGGCGAGCTCGGCCAGGTCACCGCCGAGCAGGCGGCCGCCGCGCTGCGGGCGCTGGCCCCCGACCCGGCGGCCTACCGCGCCGCGTACCCGCAGGCCGGCGACGAGCGGCTGTACGAGCTGGTCCACTCCGACTGGCTGTTCCGGATGCCGTCCGTACGGCTGGCCGAGGCCCACGGCGGGCACGGCCGGGCCCACCTGTACGAGCTGACCTGGCCGGCCCCCGGCATGGGCGGGACGCTCGGCGCCTGCCACGGGCTGGGCCTGCCGCTGACGTTCGGCAACCTGAGCGCGGGCGTGGCCGGGCTGCTGCTCGGCCAGGAGCCGCCGCCGGAGGCCGCCGAGCTGTCGGCCCGGGTGCGGGCGGCGTGGACGGCCTTCGCCGCGACCGGGGACCCGGGCTGGCCGGCGTACGAGCCGCGCGAGCGGCTGACCTGGATCGTCGACGCCGAGCCGGGCACGGCGGCCTACCCGGAGGAGGCGTCGCGCCGGTTGTGGGCGGGGCACGCCTTCGACCCGCTCCCGCTGCCGGCGTCCGGGCGGGCGTGAGCGCCGGTCGCCGCGGGGGCGGGCCGGGGTCAGTCGCAGGACTGGGTGCTGACGGGGTTCGTGGCCGTGGCGGCCTGGCGGGCGTCCGGCGCGACCTCGCCGGCGGTCAGCGCGTAGCCGGACTCCACCTGGCCGGCGACGGCGGCGAAGATCACGCCCAGCACGCGGCCGTCCACGGCGAGCAGCGGGCCGCCGGAGTTGCCCTGCTGGATCTTGCCGCGGACCTGGTAGACGTCCCTGGTCACCTGCGAGGTCCCGTAGATGTCGGGGCTGCCGGCCCGCTGCCGGGCGGCGACGCGGGCGGGCTCCGGCGTGAAGCCGCCGCCGTTCGGGTAGCCGGCGACCAGCGCGTCCTGGCCCTCCCTGGCCCGGAGGTCGAAGGAGAGCGGGGGCAGCCCGAGGCCGGGGACGTACAGGACCGCGACGTCCCGCCGGGGGTTGTACCAGACGACCTGCGCCGGGTGCGGCCGCTGCTCGTGGTCGACCACCTGGAGGTCCGTGTCCACCCCGGCCACGACGTGCGCGTTGGTCATGATGTGGTCGGGCGCGTACGTGAAGCCGGTGCCGGTGATGCGCTTGCCGCAGGAGGAGGCGGTGCCCTGGACCTGGAGGATGCCCGTCCTGGCCTGCCGCAGCGCCGGGCTGCGCAGCACGGCCACGTCCGGCGGCGGCACCCGGACGGGGCTCATCCCGGCGATGGTGTCGAGCACCGGCGGGAAGCCGGACCGGTCGATGAACCGCTTGAAGGGCCGCTGCCAGTTCCGCGCCGCCTCGGGCGCGGCCGCGTCGAGCGTGGACAGCAGCGCCGAGCCGCGGATCTGCTCCACCACCAGCGTCCACGGGCCGGCGACCAGCAGGCTGCCCAGGAGCCAGGCGACCAGCAGCACGAACGTGGCGTTGACCAGCCCGCCGCCCAGGGAGTCCAGGATCCGGGCCGGTTCGCCGCGCAGGTACGTGCGTAACCGGGCCCCCAGCGTGGACGCGGCGAACTGGCCGGCCAGCGCGATCAGGAAGACGATGACGACCGCCAGGGCCGTCTGCGGGACGTCGCCGGTCACGAGCGCGTCCGTCACGGCAGGGGCGACGGCGATGCCCAGCACGCATCCGGCGACGAACCCGATCGAGCTCGTCACCCCGACGACGAACCCCTGCCGGAACCCCGCCACGCCGAACCCGACCACCAGAACGACCAGGACGACGTCGAGCAGATCACCGGACACAAGCAAAGACAATCATCTTTTCCCCCACAAGGGAGGATCCAGTCCGGTACGCCGGATTTCCTTGATCGGCGGAGTGTCCTCCCGGCGAGCGGCCCGAGCTCAGAGCCCGGCCGTGACGTCGGGGACGTACCCCCCGGGGCGGCGCGGCGGACGCCGGTAGCCGGTGGCGGGCGGTCGCGGGGGGATCTCCAGCGGCGTCCGCTCGATCCGCCGGTAGGGGATGGTGGACAGCAGGTGCGCGATCATGTTGATCCTGGCCCGCCGCTTGTCCTCGCTCTCGACCTCGTACCAGGGCGCCTCGGGGATGTCGGTGTGCACCAGCATCTCGTCCTTGGCGCGGGAGTACTCCTCCCACCTGGTGATCGACTCCAGGTCCATCGCCGACAGCTTCCACCGGCGCATCGGGTCCGCCAGCCGGTCGCGGAAGCGCCGCTCCTGCTCGGCGTCGCTCACCGAGAACCAGTACTTGCGCAGCAGGATCCCGTCCTCGACCAGCAGCCTCTCGAAGATCGGGCATTGGTGCAGGAAGCGCGTGTACTCCTCCTGCGTGCAGAACCCCATCACCCGCTCGACCCCGGCCCGGTTGTACCAGCTCCGGTCGAACAGCACGATCTCCCCCGCGGCCGGCAGGTGCTCGACGTACCGCTGGAAGTACCACTGCGACCGCTGCCGGTCGGTCGGGACGGGCAGCGCCGCGATCCTGGCCACCCGCGGGTTCAGGTACTCGGCGACCCGTTTGATCGTGCTGCCCTTGCCCGCGGCGTCGCGCCCCTCGAAGATCACCACGACGCGCCGCCCCTCGGCCCGCACCCACTCCAGCAACTCCACCAGCTCCTGCTGGAGCCGGAGGAGTTCCTTCTCGTACGGCTTGCGGCGCAGCCTGTCAGTCCCCATGCCTGCGGATTCTAGAAGGACGCCGCGCTCACTCCAGGACGTCGGAGAGCGGACGCCGGGGCGTGCCCTTCTCCTCGAAGGTGACCCCCAGCCGCATGATCATCTGCGGGTGCTCGCCGGAGAACAGCTCCAGCCGCAGGAACTCGCGCAACAGGTCCAGCTCCAGGGCCTGCGTGTGGAAGGCGGCGCTGACCCCGTGCGCCGACGCCTGCAGCAGCACCCGCTGCAACGCCTGCCCGGTGGCCAGCCAGTCCCGCCGGTCGTCCGCCCGCGTGGTGAGCACGGCGACCACCCCGACGGCCGTCTCGTCCTGGCCGCCCGGCGCGCCCCAGCCCTGCCGCCACGCGTAGTGACGCTGGGGGAAGACCGCCTCGGTCGGCGCGGCCTCGCTCGGGTAGCTCCCGGCCGGCACCCCGTCGCCCCGCGTGCTGCCCGGCGGCCTGGCCCACCGCACGACCTCCAGGCCGAACCGCTGATCCTGCTCCTGCACGCCCTGCGCCGCCCGGGTCAGCGCGGCCAGCACCTCCACCGCCTCCGCCGACCGGACGGGCGTCAGCCTGACCCCCTCGCTCATCGCCGCCCGCACCAGCGACTCCACGAACCGGTCGGGGACCGGGACGTCGGCGAAACCCGCCCGATGCGTGTGACGCCGCTCGATCTCGCCCCCCAGCACCCGCGTCACCTCGTCCGGCTCGCTCTCCCGGCCCGGCCTGACCGTCGCCAGCAGCCCGGGCCGATCGGGATCCGGCAGGACCCGGACGACCGGCTCGAACCCCGCGCATCGCATCGCGACGCACATCGTGAACAGCGCCGCGCCACAACTGATCACCAGCTCCCGCCCGGTCACGTCACCGGCCTTGAGCTGCCTGCCGGTGTCGGCCTTCAAGGCGATCTCCACGTCGGAGACCGAGAAGGTCCACGGCTGGGTGTTGTGCACGGAAGGGGCCCATCGACCGGCCTCGACCGCCGCGTCCATGGCCTGTCTCGGCGAGCACGTGCTCATGGTCCACCTCCAGAAGACGACCGCGTCGAAATGTTCGGTCTTCTCTGTCCGGACTACCCCGCCAGGATGCGACCTCCCAGGACGCCCGCCACAGGGCCGGAGGACCCGCGCCACGGGGTCCAAGGACCCTGCCGGGGCGCCGGGGCCGGTGCCGGAAGGCCACGGAGTTCAGGACGTCCGGCGGTGTCGTCCCGCGGTCGCGCGCGTCAGGCTGGGAGCAGGATCGTTCACGGGAAAGAGATGATGATCATGGTCCCGATCCGTTCCCTCGTCGCCGCCGCCCTGGCGGTGACCGTCACCGGCGTGCCGGCCTTACCCGCGCGGGCGGCGCGGCAGGCCGCCGTCCCCGTCCTGGTCGGCATCCGGGCCGCGCACCTGCCCGGCCTGGACCGGCTGGTCTTCGAGTTCCGCGGCCCGGTCCCGGCCCGGCACGACGTGCGCTACGTGTCCCGGCTGATCGCCGACGGCTCCGGACGGACGGTCGGCGCGGCCGGCGACGCCCTGCTCCAGGTCCGCTTCGACCAGGCCGACGGCCACGACCGCCGGGGCCGGGTCACCTACGGCCCCACCCGCCGGGCCTACGCGCTGCCCGGCGTCGTCCAGGTCGTCAACACCGGCGACTTCGAGGCCACGCTCACTTTCGGCGTCGGCCTGGCCAGGCGCGTGCCCTACCAGGTCCGCACGCTCACCCGGCCGAGCCGGGTCGTCGTCGACCTCACCACGTCCTACCGGACCGTGCCCGTACGCGAGCACTTCCTCGACACCACCGCCCGGAGCCCGCGCACGGCGGCCGTGACCCGCCCGGTGGCCCCGCCGGCGACCGCCTACGGCGCGCTGCAACGGCTGTTCGCCGGCCCGACCGAGGCCGAGCGGGCGCGCGGCCTGCGCTTCGTCAGCTCCGGGGCCACCGGCTTCGGCAGGCTGACCGTCGCGGACGGGATCGCCAGGGTCCACCTGACCGGCCCGGTCGACGGCCGCGGGTCGGCCTTCACCGTCGCCGACCAGATCAGGCCGACGCTCAAGCAGTTCCCGGCGATCCGGTGGGTCAAGATCTATGACGCGGCGGGGCGTACCGGGCATCCCGCCGGGCCGTCGGACTCGATCCCCCGCTCGCTGGAGCCCGGCTGAGCCCGGCGGGGCGTCTCGTGGCACGTCTTCCCAGGAGAACGGCCATGTTGATCTTCTTGGTTCGTTCATGATGGCGGGGTGACCACGCCTTGTCCTCCGTGATCCCGGACGCGGGGCCGCCCCGTCCGTCATGACGGCTCGGGACGAAGGTCCTCCCGTCAAGAGCCGCCCGCCCCTGCCGCCCCCGCCGCGGCGCCCGCACAGTGCTTCAAGGAGGTGCCCGTTGAAAGCGTTGATCGACCTGCTGGCCCGGCGCGTACGCCTGTACCGTCCCGACGGCAATCCCCTGCGCCGCCGTTCCGACCGGCTGGAGGCGCTCGCGGTGCTGGTGACCGGGCTCGTGGTGCTGGCGGGCGTCTGGCCCGCCGTCCTGGTGGGCCGGCTGGCCTACGAGGGCGCGCTGCGCGAGGAGAGCGCGCACGCCGTGGGGCGGCACCAGGTCAGGGCGACGCTGCTGGCCGACGCGCCGGCCGCCCGCGTCGCCCTCACCGAGATGCCGGTGGGCGAGCAGCGGGCGATGGCGACCTGGACGACGTCCTCGGGCGTGGCGCGCAGCGGCCCGCTGCCCGTCCTGGGGGTGGCCAGGGCCGGTTCGACCTTCCCGTTGTGGATCGACGCCGCCGGCCGGCCCGTGCCGCCGCCCACCGCCCGCGCGGTCCTGCGCACGAGGGGCGTGGCGACCGGCCTGCTGCTCATGTCCGTGATCGCGCTGGCCGCCGCGGGCGGGTTCGCGGCGTTCCGGTGGTGGACGGACCGCAGGCGGTACCGGGAGTGGGAGGTCCAGTGGGCGCGAGCCGGCGAGGACTGGGGACGCCGGCGCAGCCCCTGATCGCCCCGCCTCGCGGCCTCAGGCGTCGCCGGCGGGGCGGATCACCGCGACTCGCGGCCTCAGGCGTCGTCGGCGGGACGGATCACCGCGACCGGGCAGCGTGCGTGGTGGAGCACCCCTCTGCTGACCGAGCCGAGCAGCAGCGAGCCGAACGCGCCCCGCCCGCGGGAGCCGACCACCAGCAGGTCGCAGGGCGAGCCGGTGAGCGCCTCGACCGGGTGGGCGCTCTGCACGTCCTCCCAGATCGTCACGTCGGGATGCCTCTCCCGCCAGCCGGCCGTCCGGTTCCTGATCACCGCACGCTGGGCGGCCCGGACCTCGTCCACGTCGTAGGCGATCTCCGGCGCGAAGGCGTGCACGGGGACCTGCCAGGCGTGGATCAGGCGCAGCGTGGCGCCGCGCAGCCTGGCCTGCTCGAAGGCGTAGCCGATGGCCGGCTCGCAGACGTCGGAGTCGTCGATCCCGACGCCGACCTCGCCGACCCGCTCCGGCGGGTCCGCGCGCACCACCACCACGGGACACCGCACCTGACCGGCCACCTGCATGGTCACCGACCCGAGCAGCGCCCCGGCGAACCCGCCCAGGCCCCGGTTGCCGATGACCACCTCGTCCGCCTGCCGCGCCTGGTCCTGCAGGACGGCCGCGGGCGTCCCCTCCACGATCTCGGCGTGCACCGGCACGGACGGCTGCCGCGCCCGCACGGCCGCCTCGGCCCGCTCCAGCACCCTGGACGCCGCCAGCAGCAGGTTGTTCCACTGCCCGAAGTCGGGGAACCTGCCGACGCTGTACGGCTGCCGGTCCAGGGCGTGCAGGATGTGCAACTCCGCGCCCGTACGCGCCGCGTCGTCGGCGGCCCACCCCAATGCGGCGTCCGACGGCGCGGAACCGTCCACGCCGACCATGATCCGTCCCGGCATGCTGCCTCCCGGACGTGGATCTTCCTCGGCCCTCGCCTGCCCAAAGTCAGGAGCGGGCGACGAAACACCAAGTTCGCGGGCCGGAAGCCGTGCGGAGCCGTCCCGGATCGCCGCCGCCGCCAGATTTCTCCAAGTTTTGGGGCTGGCGATCCTGTCCGCTCACCTCCCGGACGGCTGAATGAGTAAGGGAGGTATGAGCGATGTCTGAGCTGGTCGTGGTGGGTGTCGACGGATCGCCGTCCGGGTTCGACGCCGTGGCGTGGGCTGCCGATGACGCATTCCGGGCGGGGGCCGCGCTGCGGATCGTGTCCGTGGTGGAGACCTGGCCCTACCAGGTTCCGCAGATCGCCGCCGTCGAGTGGGAGAGCTCGATGACCGAACGCGCGCGGGAGATCCTGGCCAAGGCCCAGGAGATCGCCGGCGAGCGCCGGCCCACGGTCGAGGTGAGCACCCGGGTGATGACCGGGAAGGCGTCGGTCGCCCTCCGGGAGCAGGCGGCCGAGGCCGCCGAACTGGTGGTGGGACGCCGGGGGGCGGGCGGCTTCGCCGGCGCCGTGCTCGGCTCGGTCAGCATGAGCGTGGCCGGTCAGGCGCCGGGCCCGGTGGTCGTCGTCCGCGACGGGGACGCCGCCGCCCACGACGAGGTCGTCGTCGGCGTGGACGGCTCCCCCGCCTGCGAGCCGGCCCTCGACTACGCCTTCCGGCAGGCCGAGCTGCGCGGCGGCAACCTGCGGGCGGTGCACGCCTGGCCGCTGCCGTTCGCGCTGGCGCCCGACTTCTCCTGCGACATCGAGGCCCTGCGGGAGAGCCACCTGCGCGTCACCCGGGAGCAGCTCACCCCGTGGCAGGAACGGCATCCCGACGTCCGGGTGATCGCGGACGTCCAGTGCGGCCATCCCGTCAAGACGCTCGTCGCCGCGGGCGACCGGGCCGGCCTGCTGGTGCTCGGCTCGCAGGGCAGGAGCGGGCTGGGCGCGTTCGTGCTCGGCTCGGTCATGCGCGGCGTCCTGCACCACGCGCGCTGCACCGTCGCGGTGGTGCGCGAGCGCCCCTGAACCGGTGGCGGGGACTCCCGGCCCGCCGTCCAGGGACCAACGCCCCTACGGCGGGACCGCCAAGCCGGATGGGATGGAGGCAGGACCGAGAACCCCCGAGGTGAACGATGAACCTGACCGTCGAGGACGTGATGACCCGCGAGGTCGTCTCCGTGGACGCCGCCACCCCGTTCAAGGAGATCGCCGAGGCGCTGGCCGGCCGCGGGATCGGCGCCGTGCCGGTGCTCGACGACGACCGGCACGTCATCGGCGTCGTCTCCGGGTCCGACCTGCTGTGCAAGGAGGAGTTCCGCGAGCAGTTCCCCGGCGAGGACTACCGGCCGCCGCTGCTGTCCCGGGTGCGCCACCGGCCCGGCAGCAGGAAGGCCACCGCGGTCACGGCCGCGGACCTGATGACGAGCCCGCCGGTCACGATCACCGCCGAGAGGTCGGCGGTCACCGCCGCCCGGCTGATGAACGCCCGCGACGTGCGCCGGATCCCCGTGGTGGACCACAACGGCCGCCTGGTGGGCATCCTCAGCCGCGGCGACCTGGTCAGGATGTTCCTGCGCGGCGACGAGGAGCTCGCCGCCGTCGTCCGCGACGACGTCCTGCACCGGGCGTTGTGGATGGACACCGCGAACGTGCGGGTCTCGGTGCGGCAGGGCGTGGTCACCCTGTCGGGCCGGATGGACCGCCGGTCCGAGGCCGCGCACGCCGTCCGCCGGACCTGCGGCGTCAACGGCGTCGTCGGCGTGGTGGACGAGCTGTGCTGGCGGCTGGACGACGTGCCCGCCTGACTCCCGGCCCGTCAGGCCGTGCCCGGCGTCACCAGGCCCGACTCGTAGGCCAGGACCACGAGCTGGGCCCGGTCGCGCACGCGCAGCTTGGCCATCGCCCGGTTGACATGGGTCTTGGCGGTCATCGAGCTGATCGCCATGTGGGCGGCGATCTCGTCGTTGGACATCCCCCGCGCGACCAGGACGACGGCCTCGCGCTCGCGGTTGGTCAGCTCGCGCAGCTCCTCGCCGGCGGTGGCGGCGGGCGGCCGGGTGACGTACCGGTCGATCAGCATGCGGGTGATCGACGGCGCGAGCAGCGCCTCACCGCGGGCCGCGACGCGCACGGCGTGCAGGAAGTCCTCCGGCACGACGTCCTTGACGAGGAACCCGGCCGCGCCGGCGCGCAGCGCGTTGAAGACGTACTCGTCCAGGCCGTAGTTGGTCAGGATGACCACGCGCACGCCGGCCAGGGCCGGGTCGGCGGCGATGCGGCGGGTCGCCTCGATGCCGTCCACGACCGGCATCTGGATGTCGATGAGCGCGACGTCCGGCAGGTGCTCCCTGGCCAGCGCCAGGCCCTGCGCGCCGTCGGCGGCCTCGGCGACCACCTCGATGTCGTCCTCCAGGTCGAGCAGCGCGCGGAACCCGCCGCGCAGCAGCGGCTGGTCGTCCACCAGCAGGACCCGGATCACGGCGTGCGGTCCATCGGCAGCTCGGCCTGGACGGTGAAGCCGCCCGCGCCGCGCGGGGCCGCCCGCAGGCTGCCGCCGAGCGCGGTGACGCGTTCACGCATGCCGATCAGGCCGACGCCGGGCACGGGGGCGGCGTCCGGCGTGGCCGTGCCGTCGTCGTCCACGCGGATCGCCAGCGCGTCCGGACGGTAGTCGATGCGGACCTCCGCGCTCGCGGCGGCGGCGTGCCGGGCGATGTTGGTCAGCGACTCCTGGACGATCCGGTACGCGGTCCGGTCCACCGCGGCCGGCACGTCCCGCCGTTGCCCCTCGATCGTCAGCGTCGCGTCGAGACCGGTGGTGCGGGCCCGTTCCAGCAGCTCGGGCACCCGGTCGAGGCCGTGCGGCGGGGCCGTGTCGTCGCGCAGCGCCTCCAGGGTCGCGCGCAGCTCCCTGGTCGCCTCGCGGCCGGCCTCCTGGATCACCAGCAGGGCCTGCGGCACCGGTTCCCCCTTCCTGCGGGCCACGTGCACGGCCACCTCGGCCTGCACCTTGATGACCGAGATCTGGTGGGTGAGCGAATCGTGCAGGTCCCGCGCGATGCGCAGCCGCTCCTCGTCGGCACGCCGCCGCGCGGTCTCCTCCCGGGTGCGCTCAGCCTCCTCCGCCCGTCCCTCCGCCTGCCGCAACGCCTCACCGGCGGCGCCGGCCGCGACCAGCCAGGCCAGCTCCAGCGCGCCCCTGGCCTGCGCGAACGCCTCGCCCGTGTCGTGCAGCCCGGAGGCCAGCGCGGCCAGGGGCAGCAGGGCCAGCACGAGCACGCTCGCGGCCACGGTGACCAGCCGCCTTCCGGCCCGCATCGCCGCGTACACCGCGAACAGGTACGCCACCGCCGGCACGTCGAACCCGGCCGCCTGGTACCCCACCGCGCACAACCCCGTCACGGCCAGGACGGGCACCGGCGCCCGGCGCCGCGCGGCCAGCGCCAGCCCGCCGGCCGCCAGCAGCGCGTAGCCGAGCGGCGCGAGAGAGGGGACGGAAGGCTGCCCGGACAACCCGGTGACCACCAGCGCCGCCGCCACGCCGGCCGCGATCAGCCAGTCGATCACCCCGGCTCCGACGCCGAGCCGCCTCATGCCCATACGCGCACCATAGCCGCATGTCCGGCGGTACGACTCCGGCAGGAGGATCACCCGCCGCCTACCGCGGACGCGGTACGCCCGCGCCCGCCTGCCGCCCCTGCGGTACCCGGCTGCGGCGCCGGCGGCACCCCGACAAGCCCGCTCCCGCCGGACGACCGGCGGCGGCCCCGGCGGCCATGCTCTTCCACGTCGACGTCCACGTCCACGTCCAGCCGAAAGGGACCTGCCATGTTCATCGACCACCTGCTCGCCGCCCAGGCCGACCCCGTCGCCGCGTACGCCATGACCACCGGCCGGATGTGGTCCCTGATCGCCGCCGGGGTGGGCCTGGCCGGCATCGCCGCCGGCGGCCTCGCCCTGGCCCGCTCCACCGGCCGCCTCCCCCGCCGCACCACCCCCGGGACCGGGAACGGTCCCGGCACCGGGCCCGGCACCGGCACCGGCACCGGCACCGGGACTGTGCCCGCGACCGGGAAGCGCGGGGCCGTCGTCGCCCTGGCCGCGGGGGTGACCAGCATCGTCATCGGCGGCTGGGTCATCGGGGCCGCCAAGGGCGGTCCGGGCACCGGCTACGGCATCGTCGGCGGCTACCTGGACCTGATCCTCGGCCTGGCCGCCGTCGTCCTCGGCGTCCTCGTCCTGAACCGCGCCCGCCGCCCGACCTGACCACGCGGCCTGACCGCCGGGCGGCGCAAGTTCCGTGACGTGAAGGCTTCCCCGGCGTTGAGACGTGAGTCACCATGGATTCATGACCTTTGCGACGGAGACCAATGCCTGCTTGGAGTCGCACCTCATCGACCTGACGCAGGTGCCTCTGGACGCCTTGCGAGAGATCAGTGGGCTGGAGGGAGCCATCGCCACCCTGTGCGGTCGGCTGGCCGACCACGCGACCCCGTTGTGCGAGAGCGGTATGGCGGCCCTGTGCGGAACCGTCCCCGTGACGGCGCCGAGCACGCCCATCACCGCTCTTGATCAGACCTGAGCCCTACCGGGTTCCGATTCCCACACTCGTGGCCGTGGCCACCGGCGACGTGAGCGCAGCCGATCTGGCCGTACTCGAATCCGCGCAGCGCAGCCGGCTGCTCACGGCGCTCGCGGCCCTGCTGAAGCTCGGTCATTCCGCCCAGCCCAGGCCGTGGCGTGACGACATCCCGCCCACCCCGCTGACCGTGTCCTGGTCGGTGCTGACGGCAGCGCAACGCAGCTCGCCACAGGCCGTGGAGGAGGTGCTGCGCGACCCCGCCGTCGGCGCCTGCGCCTTCCACCTGTTGCGGACGGTCGCGCAGGGCTCCGTGCCCGGTCCGGCGGAGACCGTCGCGGGGGCCTGTGCGAGGCTGTTCGGGTCGATGGCCGCCGCCGCGGCCATCCGGGCGGGCCTGCGCTGCTCCTTACGGGTCCCGGCCAGAAGAGGACGGCTCTGGCTGCCCTCCCTGGGCCTGACGGGAGCGGTGGGACGTGGCGAGTGGCCGGTCGTCGGCGTGGAGAGCCGCCCGCACGGAACGGTCGTCTTCGGCGACAGCGGATCACTGCGGCTGCCCGACGACGTGTCCCGCCCGGTGGAAGGCTGGTCACCGCTGCCCGTGGCCGAGCCCGCGGACGACGGGCGCCGCGTGGCCCTCGACCACCTGTCGCCCCACCGCGACTTCCGGGGCCTGCACGACCCCGCCCCGCTGCCCGCCGAGGACCTGAGCCGCTGGCGCGACCTGCTGCGAGAGGCCGTCGAGCTGCTGAAGGAGCGCCATCCCGGCGCGTACCGGGCAGTGACGACGACCGTCCGCTCCCTGGTGCCCGTCGACGGGCCAAGTGCGCTCCGCGTGGTCAGCGCGACGGTGCCGGACGCCTACGGCGCGGTCACGATGTCGTTGCCGGCCGACGCCGCCTCGCTCGCCGTCACACTGGTGCACGAGGTGCGGCACCAGCTCCTCAGCAGCGTCGACGATCTGATGCCGCTGCTCGCTCCCGCCCCCGAAGGCCCGGAGCCGACCTATTTCGCCCCGTGGCGAGGGGATCCGCGTCCGCTGCGGGGGTTGCTCTACGGCGCGCACGCCTTCGCCGGCGTCACCGCCTTCTGGCAGGCCCGTCGTGAGCGGGACGGCGACCGCGCCGACTTCGAGTTCGCCTTCCACCGCTGGCAGCTCCGGACGGCGCTGGCCGCGCTGGGCGGGGCCACCGGCCTGACCGAGGCGGGCGGCCGCATCGTCACCGCGCTCGCGCACGCCGTCCGCCCGCTGTGGGCCGAGCAGGTGGACGGCCCCGGCGGCCGGCTGGCGGAGCTGTGCTGCCGCGACCTGGTGGCCGGCTGGCGGGCCGCGCACCTGGTGGTGCGGCCAGGCGAGGCCGACGAGCTGGCCCGCCGCTGGTCAGCGGGCCTGTCCCCGCCGCGGGCGCTGCCCGGTGCGCGCATGGGGACGAGCCGTCCGGGCCTGCCGGGCAACGCGCGGATCTGGCTGGCCCGGCTGCGATGCACGGACCAGCAGGCGTTCAAGCAGGCGTGCGCCGCGCTGGAGACGGGCGCGACCAGCCCCTTCGGTATAGCCGACGCCACGCCCGCCGACGCGGCGCTGGTGTCGCAGGACACCGCCAAGGCCCGCCACCTCTACCGCCGCGCGGCGCCCAGCCCGGACGCCTGGATCGGGCTGGGACTGGCGGCGGACCCGCCGACGTCGCTCCTGGTGGAGCGCCCGGAACTGGTCCTGGCGCTGCACGCCGCCCTGCTGCGCCGCGGCGTGCAGCCACCCGGGCCCGAGGAGCTGGCCGGATGGCTCGGCTCGTGAGCCGCGGGCCGCGACCGCGTCAGATGCTGAGCAGGTCGATGTCGCAGTTGGCCCGGACGCCGTTCTCCATGTCGGCCGTGGCCGGGTGTTCCGCGCCGTGGACCTTGTGGAACAACCTCAGCGTCTTGCTCTGCAGTTCCTTGGCCTCGTTGGTCAGGCCGAGGCTCTGCATGTCCAGGCCCAGGTTGGCCATGACGGCCAGGGTCGCGGAGTGCCGCTCACCCCGCGCGCGGGTGCTGAGTTCCAGGACCTCGGTGTCGATGTCGTAGGCCTCCTGGAAGCGGCCCATCGCGAAATGGTCGCTGGCCAGGTTGGTCCTGGCCAGCAACGTGCGCGGATGGTCGGGCTTCAGGACGTCGCTGAGCCCCTCGACGGCCGTGCTGTCCAGTTCGAACGCCTCGTCGAGCCGGCCGAGCAGCCGCAGCGTCACGGCGAGGTTCGTCTGGGTGGCGAACGTGTGGGGGTGACGGGGGCCGAGGAGCACGCCGCACTGCTCCATCGTCTCCCGGCCGAGCTCAGCCGCTCCCGGGAGGTCGCCGGTCTGGCGCAGGTCGGTGGCATGGTTGAGGGCTGCCCGGACCGTGTCGAGCGACCTGCCTCCCTGCACCTGCTGCAGGAGTTCGAGCACCTGGAGCGAGAGCTCGAACGCGCCCTGGTGGTCGCCCGTCTTGCGTCGTGTCACCGACAGCTCGCGGGCGACCCAGATGGTCAGCGAGTGGTCTTCGCCCAGCAGCCGCACCGCCCGGTCACGCAGCTTCTCCTGCCCTTCCAGCGCCGCCTGGAAGCGGCCGAGCTCCTGCTGGTCGATGTGGAGCGAGTGCAGGCTGTTGAGCGTCTGCCGGTGGTCGTCGCCGAGCACCTCGACCAGCCGCTGGTGGGTGTCCTCGTCCAGCCGGTAGGCCTCCTCGAAGTCACCGGCCAGGCGCAGGCTGACGGCGTAGTTGTGGGCCGCCTGCAGGGTGCCGGGGTCGTCGGCGTCGAACTCGCGCAGCGTGGTCTCGTAGGCGGCCTGGTCGAGCTCGCGGGCCCGGTAGAAGTCACCGCGCAGGCGCAGGAGGATCGCCAGGACGCTCAGCGCGCGCTGGGTGTTCTCGTTGCGCTCGCCCAGCACCCGGCGGCAGCGCTCGACCAGTTCCGACTGGAGCTTGTAGGCGTCGCTGTGGCGGCCCTGCCAGCGCAGCGCCTCGGCGCGCACCTGGTCGACCTGGATCACGTGCTCGTGGTCGTCGCCGAGCACCCGCCGCCAGATCCGGGCGGCCTCCTCGGCGAGTTCCAGCGCCTCGGCGTAGTCGCTGCGGGCCAGCAGGAAGCGGGCCTCGTTGAGGACGAGCTGGCGGGTCCAGGGGTCCTCGCACTCCACCATGGTGGTGGCCCGCACGTGCGGCAGCAACGCGGAGTAGCGGGCCCATTCGCTCGGCCGCTGCGGGTTCCTGGGGTCGGCGTTGGCCAGGATCTCGTGGGCGCAGTGACGCATCTCCGCGCGTTCCTGCGGGTTCATCTGCTCGATGAGGACGCGCTGCACCAGACGGTGCACCTGGATGGTGGAATTGCGATGGTCGATGCGGGCCAGGGCGTAGCGGCCGATCTCGCGAACGGCCTGGGAGAGCTTGATCGGGTCGTCGAGCGCGGCCCGCAGCGCCGGCGGGGCGCTGATCCCGCGGACCGCCGAGAAGAAGTCGCGGTCGATCGGCTCGGGCGCGAAGAACGCGCAGCACTGCAGCAGTTGCAGCGCCGCCGGATAGTCCTCCCGCAGCCGGTCGAGTGAGACGTTCCACGCCGCCGCCACCGGCAGGTCGTAGTCGGCCGGCGGGGCCACCTCCAGCAGCTCGGCGCATTTGGTCTCGAAGAGTTCGAGATATTGGTGCGCGGGCATTCCCGTCTCGGCCAGCCACACCGCGGCCTGTTCGACGGCCAGCGGAAGGTCTCCCAGGGCCTCTGCCAAACTGTCGGCCGCCTCGTGCGGAATCTGCGGGCTGCGCCGCTTGATAAGCGAGATGCTCTCCGACCGGGAGAAAACATCAACCTCAAGAGAGCTGGCCATAGTAGACCATTGAGAGTTACGAGAGGTTACCATCACACGCCCGGGTCCGTCGTTGGGAAAGAATTTCCTGACCTCGCCCGGATTCTCGGCGTTGTCAAAGACCAGAAGCCAGTTGGAGTAGGGCCGCCCCACCCGCAAGGCTTCCAGCACCGCCGGAACGGCACTGCGGTCGGCTCCCGCCTGCAGTCCCATTTGCTCACCGAGCTCGATTAGGGACTGTACTATCGAGTTTGTCTGTTCCGCGGGAATCCACCAGATGAGCTGATAATCTTTGCTGTTTCTGTATACGTATTCGATGGCGATCTGAGACTTCCCCACACCGCCCATACCGTGCAGCGCCTCGGGCAGGACCGCCGTGGTCGACTCACTCGCGAGCCGCCGCCCCAGTTCGGTGAGCAACTCTTCCCGGCCGGTGAAGTTGCGATTACGCAAGGGCAGATTCGAACCGATCCGCCGCGGCCCTTGTTGGGATTCTTCGTGATGAACCGGCGACGCAATCTTGGATGAACCAGACACAAGACCTCCCAGGGAAGCCGGAGATAGCTCTCCTTGATCAGACCGAGAAGAGCTAGGACTAAGAGTATCTGAACTATTACCTACCGTAGCCACGGCGGGCAGCCCATCTGCATCCGGTACCGGTTCCGGCCGCCCTCGCTCCTCGGTCAGCAGACCGCGCAGGCGGTTGGCTCGGGCCAGGTAGGGTCCGGACAGCGCCGACAGAGCGGTCCAGAGCGTCCGGATGAAGGGCTGGGTCTCGCCGGTGACGGGCGGGTCGGGGGCGTCGGTCTGCCAGGCGACCAGGGCCGCCCCGTTGGCGATCAGCGCCTCCAGGCGTGGCCCCAGGCATCGCGACACCTCCTTGAGCACGCTGAGCGTCTCCGCCCGCGTGCTCTTCCCGAGCAGTTCCTCGCGGACCCCCTCGGGAAAGTCGAAGGTCACCTGTCCGGCGTCCTCCATGTCCGCGTCCCGGCCGGAACGGCGGAGCAGGCCGAACAGCATGATCTCCGCGAGGTTCCAGAGCTGGGCATGAGGGCTCATGGCCTGGATCACACGGAGGACGAACAGGTTGAGCGGGGCCGCCGCCAGCCTCTTGGCCAGTCTGGCCGCCGCGGGGGTGGCCCGCGACATGAACCGTTCGACCACCTGGCGGGCGTCGCCGTGCGCAGGCGCGGCGACGGGATCGTGCGGGCCGGCGCGTCCGTTCAGGTCGCCCTGGGGGGAGGTGAGCAGCACGGCCATGTCGTGGCGGCCGCCCTTGCCCACCAGCTTCGACCAGCGGCCGAGCGAGCCGGGTGTCAGCTCCATCAGCGGCACGGGCACGGGGGCGTGCGGCGGCACCCTGGACGGCTCGCTCAACCACGAGGAGAAGGCCCTGATCTCGCGGATCTTGAGCAGCCGGTTGGGCAGTGCCGGGCCGTGGGCGTCCAGCCCGGCCCCCACGGCGGTGGGGAAGGTGAACTCCCACACCTCCTGCGGCATCAGGCTGAGTGCGGCCGCCGGCGAGGTCACCGCGACGGAGTGGAGGAAGGCCGCGGCGTCTCCGGTGCGCCAGCCTCTGGACAGGCCGTCGGTGAGCACCAGCACGAGCTGGTTCGGCCCCAGCTCGCCGACGCCGCGCGGCGGGCCGCCGCGCCGGCGCGCCCAGGCGCCAGCCTCGGCGATGTCGAGAGAGATCGCGGTGATGTGGCGGAAGGCCGCCGTCTGCTCCATCAGCCCGCGGAACTGGCGGACCAGGTCCTCCCAGAGCACCATCGAGGGGTGGGCGTCCACGACGAGCACGAGGGACAGGAGCCGTTCGGCGGCGGGACGGCACGCCGGCAGCCACAACCGGTCGGCGGCGATGCGTTCCGCCGTCGCCTCCTCGTCGAGTTCCCAGTCGTGGGGAGAGGGGCGCGACAGCCTCAACGGCTTGAAGGCCATCCCCAGCGCGTGGCCTCCCGGCAGCGCGGTCCGGCCGCCCGCCGGGCGCGGCTGCGGCGCGGGCGGCACCCGGTCGGGTCCGGCGCCCTGTCCGAGCGGGGTTTCGTACGACGGGTCGTCCTGGCCGGGCTCCCGGGTCTCCGCCGCGGCCTCGTCGCCGGGCGCCGCGGGGGAAGGGACGCGGGCCGGGTCCTCCCCCGCGGCCTCGTCCCGGGGCTCCGCGGCCTGCGGGGTGCCCGCGCCGCCGCCGGCCACCGGGTCCGGACGGCGGGGCGCCGGGACGTCCCGGCGGCGGTTGGGCGCGGCGGCGTCCTGGTAGGCGGCCAGATACAGCGCGTCCCGAAGCTCCAACCACGACGGTTCGGGTGGCTGATCGGCTGACGGGGTCATCGTGACCTCATTCCCAGGCCCGCCCGTCCAATCGGTGCCATAACGAGTCCGCCATGTGGACGATGTCGTCCTGATTGCCGTCGCGCCGCGAGGTCGCCAGGAAGAGGGCGTTCAGCAGCTGGTCGATGGACAGGCCCCCGCGCTCCCTGCTGCGCTCCAGGAAGCGGGAGATCAGCATGCCGCCCAGCTCGTCGGCCGTCTCCGGCCCGAAGTGCGCCGCGAGCATGCCGGCGAGATCGTCGCGGGTGGGCTCGTGCAGATCGAGCAGCAGGCATCGGCGCAGGAACGCGGGCGGGAACTCGCGTTCGCTGTTGGACGTCATGATGACGATGGGGAACGCCTTGCAGGTGATGCGCCCTCCGGAGATGTCGGCCTCGCCGTCCGGGTCGTCGGTGCGGACGCGCACCGTGGGCTGCCTGCGCCGCGCGCGCAGCAGCTCGGGGATCGCGTACGACCCCTCCTCGAAGACGCTGAGCAGGTCGTTGGCGAGATCGAGGTCGCTCTTGTCCAGCTCGTCGATCAGCAGCACGCGCGGCTCGGCGTAGGGCAGCAGAGCGGTCCCCAGGGGGCCGAGCTGGATGTACTCGCCGATCTCCGGTGGCGGCAGCAGCGCCTGGCCGTTCCCGTCGCGGTCGTCGGCCGTCCCGGCCCGCCAGGCGGCGGTGTCCTGGACGCGGCCGATCGCGTCGTAGGCGTAGAGCCCGCCCTGCAGGGTCGAGCGGCTGGTGATGTGCCAGCGCAGCACCCGGCCGAGGCGCAACTCGCGGCTGATGCGGTAGGCGAGGCTGGACTTCCCGGTGCCGGGCCGCCCGCTGACGAGCAGCGGCCGGCGCAGCAGCAGCGCGGCGTTGACCATCTCGGCCTCGTGCCGGACCGCGTCGGACAGGATGCGTTCGGGCCATCGGGTACCCAGCCGGCGCACGATCTCCGCGTCGTCCTCCGGAGGCGGCTGCAGCACGTCGCCGCCGGCGAAGGTGCGCCAGGGTGGCGGCGGCGGCAGCAGGTCGCCCAGCCGGGTGTCGCGCAGCGGCTCGCCCGTGCCGCGGTAGATCCACCAGCGGGGCCGTACGCCGAGGGCGTCGGCGGCTCCGGAAGGGGTGTCGGGGTGGATCATGCGCCCTCCACCTCTGAAGAGTCGGACGGACCGCCCGCTGCGGAGGCGACCGGCATCCGGGTCGGGTCGTCCCACAGCAGAGCGACGTGCCGGCCGATCAGCGCGTCATCATGCGTTTGCGGCCCATTGGACGCTATCCGTAGCGCCTTGACAAGACTCGGCAGGTCGCGAGTACCCTCACGGTGCTCCAGCAGCGATCTCAGGGCGGCCCGGAACGTCGCGCTGTCTGCCCCGGTCCGCGCCCAGACGATCACGGGGACGCCCACGCGCAGGGCCTCGCCCAGTTCGTCCAGCGCCGGTCCCTCCGCCGCCGGTCTCCCGGTGGCCTCGCCGGGCGGGACGCTGAGCACGACGACGGCGGGCGGCGGGTCGGAGAGCAGGTGGGGGCGGCCGTCCTCGGGAAACCAGTGGACGCGCCCGGCCCGCTCCTCCGAGAACGCCTTCCATCGCCTCATCCACCGGCCGTGCAGGTCGAGCCGCTCCAGCCGCTCCATGCTGCGCACGACGACCTCGTGATCCTCCCCCAGGACGCCGACGGCCCCCTGGAAGGACTCCTTCCTCCACTGCTCCACCTGCAGATGCAGCAGGTCGCGCGGCAACACGAACTCCAGGGCCAGGTCGGACGTGGAACGGTAGGCCAGGTCGGACTCGATCTGCTTGATCAGTGTCCGCACCTCCTTCTCGGCGTGTCTCAGCGCGACGCGGCGGTCCGCGCCGCGGATCTGCCCGCCCGGATGGGTGCGCTGCCAGTGGGACAGGATCGCGTCGCTGCCGTCACCTCGCTCCAGCAGTGGACGGACCCTGATGATGAGGTAGTCCGATGGGCTCCAGACGCTTCCCTTGACGACCGGTTCGTCACCGGCGACCGGCTCGTCACCGAGATGCACATGGGGGTCGTGCTCGGCGGCCCAGTCGAGGATCTCGAGCTGGCAGTCGGCCTCGGCTCTCATCGCCAGCAGGTCGCGCAGCACGTCGAAGCAGGGCAGGGGCGAACCGGGGCGGGCGTTCAACGTGGCCGCGTGCAGGAACACGGTCCAGGGCTCGGTGCACCGCACGGGCGGCAGGGGCAGCCCGCACCGCTGGAGGAACAGGCAGTAGTGGCGATGGAGATCGGGGATCCGCACCCGGTCGAGCAGCGCGAAGAGCTGGTCCCACTCCTCGTTCTCCAGCAGCTCGACCTCCCAGGCGGCGGTGGCCACCCTGAGCCGCCGGATGGCCACGGAACTGCCCTCCCACCGCTCCAGCGCCTCCACCAGCATGGCCAGGCCGGTCGGCTGCTCGGACAGCTCGTTCATCAGCTTGATGATCGCGCCGCGCAGGGGGACGCCGCCCGCGACGTCGAAGCTCGCGCGGGTGCGGTCGGCGCCGAGGCTCTCGGCGATGGCCCGCAGGGTCTCCGCATCCCGTAGACAGCTCACGTCGGCCACCGCGTCGACCAGGTATCGCGGGAGGACTCGCGTGGCCACCCTCATGCGTCCTCCTCCGGTCGGGGGCCGCCGGAACAGCACACCTCGTCGAGCACGCCCAGGGACTTCAGCGCCGAGTCCGACTCGCCGCCCACGTGCAGCACCGCCGCGCGCAGCGCCGCGCAGCCGTCCTGATGGTCGACGCACGCCTGCACGATGGCCTGAAGTTGCTGACGCGGCCACGGGTGCCTGCGGATGTCGCGGCGGATGGCCGCGGGCAGCGCCTCCCTGAGCATGTCGCCCGCGTCGTGATCGATCTGCGGCACCTCAAGCAGCGCGTCGGCGAGGCGGTAGCGGTCCTGCACGGACGGCGGGCGGCACGCGGCGGGGGCGGCGCTCCGGACGGCGGCGGCCAGGGGCGGCCAGAGCCGCACGGCGGCCTCCACGGGCAGCATCCACGCGACCTTGGCGGCCCGGTCGGTGTGCGCGGCGGTGACCAGCCCGATCACCCTTCGAGCAGCGGGATCCCACACCGCGGCACCGCTGAAGCCGCGCTCGACGGCTGGGCCGGTGGGCCGCAGCCCGTCGAGCTGCACCCAGTCGGGGCAGGGGCCGCCGACGCCGGCCAGGACGGCGGTGGCGATCAGCCCCGACATCGTGCCGCGGGGATAGCCGATGATCGCCACCCTGCGTCCGTCGGGAGGGCCGCAGGGCAGCAGCGGCAGGGGGCCGCACCCGGGCGGAAGCGGCGGGTGCCCGGCGCGCAGGGTGAGCGCGGCGAAGTCGCCGTCGCCGCCTAAGGAGAGGCCGGGCGGGGACTCCTGGAGCGGGGGCGGGGGCGACCATGCCTCCGGCGACGACCGGGCGACGGTGGTCCAGCCCCGGCCGTACAGATCGACCGTCACCTCGCCGGGCGGTTCGCCGCCCGCGGCGGCGACCACGTGGGCGCAGGTCACGACGTGCAGACCGGCCGCACCGACCATGGCGAGGACGCCCGCGCCCCAGAGCGCGCCGTCGGGCGACAGCACGCGCACCTGTCCCCGTTCCGGCCCCACGACCCGCCTCCCTGCCCCTCGTCAACACCGTCGGGGGCCGCACGGCGACGCCGCCCCTCGCACCGCCGGTCCGCGCGGCGATCCCGCCTGCCGGATGATCCGCGTCAGCCGGGATCGTCCGGCAGGCGGCGCCAGGTCATGGACACCTTGAGATGGCCTTCGCCCTCACTGTGCGCGATGACGGCGCCCACCTTCGCGTTGAGCCGGACGCCGAATTCGACGTTGACTTCGTCAGGAGGGTGAGGCAAAGCTACAAGCCGATCGAAGGTGGTGCGGGCCAGTCCGCGAATCTGGTCGAGACCGGCTTCCAGGGATCCGGCGGCGGCGGCGATGGACTCGCCCAACCGGGACGCGGCGACGACTCCCGGTTCGTTGTCGTCGATCTCGACGTAAATATCCGCGCCATCCTCGGACTCGAAGCGGATTAACTGCATCAATGCCATCCTCTGCTGCCGCCCGCCACCAAGGATGTCAAAGATACTCCTGCCTCAGGCGTGTCCGTAAGGAGGGAAATGGCGGGAACTACTGATTTGCGCACTTTGGCGGACAGAGTCCCTCGCAGCAGAACCCAGAAGTAACTACAGCACCTTTATGTCCGACTCGCACCAGTTTTATCCATGAATGAGGGTGGTCTCGCTTTTGTTTGCTCTCAGTCCGAACAACCGGTTCAGTCATCGATAGGCGGTATTGCGAGAGCAGGCGTCATGAGTCGATGGTGCGGAGTGTGCCCGGGAAGGGTCCCGTGTCGGTTTTCGTTCAGGAGGTCAAGGTCAGGGCAGTTGCGGGTCATGGACGAACAGGACAAGCTGCCCGAGGACATGCCGCCCGCGGTCGGACGGGTCAACGGGGAGAGCGACACCACCGCCGCGCGGGCGGCGGTCGAAGTCAGGGACACTCCCCGGCCGATCCCCGCCGAGCCGGTCGAGCCACCGCCGGATCCGGAGGAGAAGGTCGCGCAGGAGCGGCGCGAGGTGGCCGAGCAGTCCGGCGAGGACGAGGAACCGGACGTCGAACCGGACGCGGAGCCGACCGACTGATCCCCCTCCACCACCCGCCTGCCGGGACGATCCGCCGGGTCGTCAGGAGGGCAGGAGGGCGTGGGAGAGCTGGTCGGCGCTCCAGCTCTCCCATTGCGCCGGCGTCCAGCCGCACTCGCGGGTCATCACCAGGAACAGGTCCGGTGACAGCAGCCCGACGGTGATGTCGGTGGCCCGGCCGGCGGTCAGGCCGGGCCGTAGGGCGCGCAGGCGGTCGAGGATGGCGACGACCTGCCCGTGGGCGGTGTGCCGCTGCTCGCTGTTGACGGCCCACTGGGCGGCCATGTCGGCGTCCGTGGCCGCCGCGTCGCGGACCACGGCCAGGACGGGAGCGACCCGGCCGAGGATGACGCCGCTCTGGTGCACCCACCCCGTCACGACCTCCCTCGGGTCCCGCGACGCCTGCAAGGCCGCGAACCAGGGACGCTCCAGCAGCGGCACGGGCTCGTCGTCCCCGGCCGAGGCGACGTCGACCACGTGCTTGAGCAGCCCGCTCTTGGTGCCGTAGTGGAAGTACACCGTCTGCACCGAGACCTCGGCCGCGTCGGCGACCTGCTGGAAGGTCGTGCCGGCGTAGCCCCGCACGACGAACAGCCCCTGGGCGGCCCGCACGATCCGGCTTCTGGTCTGGGCCGAGCGCCGCTTGGGGCTCTTGACGTCATCCATCGATTTAGAGTACCACTTTAGAGTAGCACTTTAGAGTGATGCTACAAAGGGTGGTGAGGCATGACGTCCATCGCGATCCGGCTCCACACGCTGCGCAGACGACCATGAGCGCGCTCCATCTGCCCGCCGGCGGCGGCGCCGTCCATCCGTTCCTCGGCACCGCCATGACCGTGAAGGCGGGCGGGGCGGAGACCGGCGACCGGCTCACCGTCATCGAGCAGGAATGCCCGCCGGGCTTCGCCACGCCGCTGCACGTGCACCGGGACGACGACGAGGCGTTCTACGTGCTGTCGGGGACGGCCCGGATGCACTGCGGCGAGCGGTCGTGGCAGGTCACCGCCGGGGCGTTCGTCCTGCTCCCCCGGCGGGTGCCGCACGCCTTCGCCAACGGCCGGGACGCTCCCCTGCGCCTGCTCCAGCTCACCTGGCCCGCCGGCTTCGAGCACTTCGCCGCCGAGGTCGCGGCCGGGGACGTCGATCCCGGCCGCCTCGCCGAGATCGCCGCCCGCCACGGCTACCAGGTCATCGGGCCGCCCCCGGACGACGCCGGCTGACCTCCTGCACACCTCTTCCCCCCAATGCCCCGAGGAGTCCTCATGAAAGGCGTCCGCAAGACCGCCGGCGTGCTCGTGTCCGCCGTCGTCCTGACGCTGTCCGTCACCGCGACGGCCGGCGCGTCCGCCCTGGAGCAGAAGACGTACGTCTGGCGCGGCTACCTCTCGGCGGGCCGCTGCACGATCGAGCCCGGCGCGACCTGGACCCTGTACTCGAACGGCACGGCGCGCCTGGACGCCACCGTCTCCAGCCTCGGCGACGAGGACGCCTGGCTGATGTGGGCGCACCTGAAGGACGGCGCCGGCGCCCTGCTCGGCGACATCCGGGTGTACGGCAGCACCAGCACCAAGTTCGTCAAGAACCTGCACGACCGCAGGACCTATCGCTGGATCGCCAGGGGACAGTTCGACCCCGACCTGTTCGACCTGGTCAAGCGCATGTCGCTGAGCAAGCACTGCTGAGCCCGCGCACGCCCGCCCCCCTTCGACGAGAGGACGCCCATGAGCCGCGCAGCCCCACCATCCCGAACCGGCCCGGCCGCCGCCGCCCTGCTCGCGGCGGCCTTCTGCCTCACCACACCGGCGCCGGCGGCGGCGGCCGGCAGCGCGTGCGACCCGTCGCTGGTGGCGCCGTCCGGCAGTCTCATCGGCGGCCTGTGGCGCTCCAACGGCGGCGAGCGCAGCGTGTACGGCTGCCCCACCACCAAGGAGTACGGATACCCGGACAAGAAGGGCTCCTGGCAACGCTTCACCAACGGCAAGATCGTCTGGTCGCCGAACCTGGGCGACGGCACGCTGGTCCGCGTCTACCAGAAGGGCCAGAACCTCGTCTTCAAGTGGAGCGGCCTCGGCCGTGACTGGGACTTCTTCAACGTCCGCTGGAGCAAGGACGGCGGCCGGGCCACCCAGGTCCGGACGGGCCGCCTGACCGCCTGGAGCGGCCAGTACGTGATGGCCCCCTACGTGCGGGACGGCGTCGGCACCACGACCAACGGCCACGAGGTCAACACGTTCGCCTTCGTCGTCCAGGGCTGCGACAGGGCGACCTTCGGCTCCGACTGCGGCCCCTGGAGCATCCCCACCTCCATCAGCCTGGCCCACTGACCAGGCCCTACGCCGTACGCCCGCCGCGCCGAACAGCGCGGTGGGCGTTCGCGCGGGGCATGGCGTCAGTGGGACAACGACGCGTCCGTGGTGTCGACCTGCTCGCAGTCGGCCATGGCCCGGACGCACAGCGCGAACACGTCCTGCTCCTGCTTGCGGAGCCTGCCGAGCGCCCGCCGGACCTCGCCCAGCCGTTCGGCGTCGTCGATGCGCCCGACCAGTTCCTCGGCGAATGGTCGCGACGCCGAGCAGCCACGGCCGCAGCAGGTAGCCGTCGGGGTCGATCTTCGCCCGTAATCGCCAGGCGTCCAGGAACGTCAACGTTCACGACCGCGTTCGACGGCCCCCTGGAGGAACGGACCGATGCCCGCACGCCGCACGGAGAGGGCATCGGCCGATCCTGACTAGCGCCGGGGACGGCCGGCTTCACCGATGAAGGGCTCCTGACCACGGCCGAGGGCCTTCACCGGCGTCCTGCCGTCTTCCGGTTCAGACGCGGCGCTCGTCGACGCCCACCGCGCCGACGCCCGTGCCGAGCCGGCCGCAGACGCCCTGGGACTGCCCCGAACGACCCGGCGGCAGGTCGACCCAGTCGCCGACGACGTCGGGCGCCCAGCCGCAGGTGACCACGGCCCGGAACCGCCAGGTCTGGCCCGTCGGGTTGCTGCACATCGCGATGCCGAGGTAGTTGTCGTTGTTGTGGACGAAGGTGTCGCAGTCGAGCACCGTGGCGGCCGACGCCGGCGTGGTGAAGCCCAGCGACAGCAGGGCGACGGACCCGGCGACGACCGCCGCGACATGCCTTGTCTTGCGCAATGCCCCTCCTGAACGGATGTTTGCCTGTCACTTACCGTCATGCAGCGTACGCAAAGAGTGGCGGAGGCGGAAGGCGCGGTCTCGTCAGGAGTCGCTTCCCCCGGAGCGTCGGCGGCGGGGAGACGGGGGTTCAGGCCGTGTTGGTCGGCGAGGGCCGCGAGCGCCCGTTCCCCTGCCACGGCTGGTCGCCGAAGGGCGGGGTGAGCTCGTACAGGAGCCGTTGCGGGCCCTGGTAGAAGGCAGCGAGCAGCGGGGGCGCCGCCTCCAGCTCGGCGGCCAGGACGTCGAGCGCGGCGGGCAGGTCGACGTCCGCGGTCGCCACCGCGACGCAGGCACAACCGGCCAGCTCGGCGGCCAGCGGCTGGATCGTCTCCGTGAACAGGCCGGCGATCGGGTGCGGCACCACTTCCTGGCGCAGCGCGTCCAGGACGAGGGCGGCGATGCTGCGGAGGTGCGGGAAGCGTGCCGCGGTGGCGATCATCGCCTCGTGCACCGGTCCGGCGTCGGGGCCGGGACGGGCCACCACCCGCAGGTGCCGGGGCGTCAGGGGGAGCCAGGTCCAGTCGATGGTGTCGGCGTCGGCCACCACCACGTCGTCCCGGTCGTCGGTCAACGCCCGCAACGCCAGGACGTCGGCCCCGCCGCACAGCAGCAGCGTCGCCGGAGGCAACATCCGGTCGACGAGCGGAAAGACCGGCGGCGCAGGCGCAAGCCGCGGCCGCACCCCCTCCCCGACAACCGCACCCCCGCCCATACCGAACCAGCCCGCCACCTGCCCAAGAGGCGCGCCACCCCCCACCGACCGATCTGCCTCCTGCCCGAGAGGCGCACCACCCCCCACCGACCGGCCCGCCACCTGCCCGAGAGCCGCGCCACCGGACGTCCCTGACCGGCCCGTCTCCTGGTCGGCGTCGCCCGGACGGGCCGGGGCTGGCACGAGGCCGGCACCGGCCTGCGGCAACGCGACCCGGTCCGCCGCCGCCCCAAGCTCGCCGAACCCTGCGGGCCCGTCGCGCCACGGCGGTCCGGCCTGGTTGGCGGGCAGGGCTGGGCCGATGTGCGTGGCGCGGTCCGGTGTGGGGGTGGAGCCGTTCGGGGCCGGTACGGGGGCGTTCGGGGCGGCGGCGGCGCGGAGGGGCTCGCCTGGCCGCCAGGGCCCGCCGGCGGCGAGCGGGGATGCGGCGGTGGCGGCGGGGACGATGGCGCGGACCAGCGCGACCGCGTCCTCGCCCGCCCCGCACTCCAGGAAGACCTCCGCGCCGCGGGCGGCCAGCCCCCGGACGGCCTGCTGGAAGTGCACGGTGACGACCATGGCGTCGGCGGTGACGGCGACGGGGTCGTCGTCGGGGGTGAGCAGGCGTCCCAGCGCCGGCGAGAACACCGGCCAGCGCGCCGGAGCCGTCCTGACGCCGGACAGGCGGCCCCTCAGGTCGGCGGCCGCGGCGGCGACGGCGGGCGTGTGGGCGGGGTGCGGGACCTGGAGTGCGGCGCTCGTCCAGCCCAGGTGTCCGGCGATGCGGGCCGCCTGCGGCATCAGCTCGCGCGGCCCCGCCAGTACGCACCGCCGCGGCGCGTCGTCGCAGCCGACCACGAGATGGGGATGGTCGAGCAGCGCGACCAGCCGCCGGGCCTGCACGGCCGAGACGTCGAGGGACAGCATCGTGCCCGGCCAGTCCAGGCCGGTCAGTGCGCGGCTGCGCGCGCAGGCCAGGCGCGCGCCGTCGCCCGCGCTCAGCACCCCGGCGGCGACCAGGGCCCACAGCTCCCCGAGGCCGTGGCCCACCAGCGCGTACGGCTGGAGCCCTTCCCGTACGAGGGTGTCGAAGGTGGCTAACGACACCGCCATCAGGGCCAGGTAGTGGCTCTCGGGGCCGGGCGGGCGGGGGACGTCCGGGGTGAGGAGGTAGGCGCCGAGCGGTGGCGAGCCGTACTCGGCGGCGACGGCGTCGATCTCCCGCAGGAGCTCCGGGACGGCCGGCGTACGGGCGGCCAGGGGCGCCAGCACCCCGGCGGCGGGCATGGCTACGCTGCCCGGGAAGACCGCGACGACTTTGCTGCGCATGTAGTCCCTTCCTGGAGGCGGGGCTTTGCGGCACACGGGAAAGGACCGGCGAAGGGCGCGTCTCGGCGAACTGCTCGCGCCCGTCGCCGGCGTCCGTCCGGCCGAACGACTGATACCGCTCGCACACGATAAGTAGTCGTGTCATCGCGACACGTCACCCTATCGACGGAGAAACTCGCCTATAGCCGTCCGCACGTCTTGCGACCCGGGCCCCGAAGTGTGCACCCGCCTCGCCTCACCACGTGGAGTGATGGGTTAGTCACTTATGGCGGTCGGGATTCTGGGGAGCGCGTCCGTCGTGGTGATACGAACGGGTGGGTCAGTGCGACCCGGGGGGTGCGCGATGGAGATCTGCCCGGAAGAGCTCGGCGGCGGCCACGGTGACGACGTACGCGCCGGGCCCGCCGCCGGGCGCGGGGTGCTGCACGGCGCGTTCGCGGTGCTGGAGGAGCTCGCGCGGGTGGAGGAGGCGGGGCTGACGCAGCTCGCCGTGGCCACCGGCCTGCCCAAGGCGACCGCCCACCGGCTGCTGTGCCGGCTCACCGACCTCGGCCTGGTCCACCGCGAGGACGGCGGCCGCTACCGCATCGGCACGCGGATGTTCCGCTGGGGTCAGCGCTGGTCACCGGCCCAGGTGCTGAGCACGGCCGCCGTGCGACCGCTGCGCCGGCTGGCCGCCGCCGGATGCGCGGTGACCATCGCGGTCAGGGACGGCGACGACGTCATCGTCGTCTCGGGGATCGGCGACCCGGCCGTGGACGAGGTCTTCCGCATGCGTCCCGGCCTGGTGCTGCCGGTGGCCAGCGCCGCCGAGGTCGTGCTGGCGGTGGGCAACCCGGCGTCGGGCCGCCGTCCCGATCCCGGGTGGAGCCTGCCGGAGGGGCACTCCCCCGCCGAGTGGGCACGGCGGGTCGGCGACGCCCGCGAGCGGCGGGTGGCGTTCGACTTCGAGGCGGCCCTGCCGCCCCTGGGATGCGTGGCCGCCCCCGTGCGGGCGCCGACGGGGGCCGTGGTGGCCGCGGCGGCCGTCGTGGTGGTCGGCACGAGCCGGCTGCCCTTGCTGGCCGACGCCGTACGCGAGACCGCGGCGTGCATCAGCGCCAATCTGGCCCGGGTGCCGGGAGCGGGCCGCGCCCTGAGCCTGCTGGCCGCCCCGGAAGGCCCGCCACCCGGCCGGTAGGCCCGCCACCCGGCCGGTAGGCCCGCCACCCGGCCGGTGAGCCCCGGCCGTCCACCGTCCCGAGGCCGTGAGCCGCGCACCGTCCCGAGGCCATGAGCCGCGTACCCGAGGAAGCCGTGACCGGCGGGGGGGGGGGGGGGGGGGGGGGGGGGGGGGGGCGGGGCGCGGGGGGGGGGGGGGGGGGGGGGGGGGGTGTGCGCGCGCGCCCCCCCCCCGCCCCCCCCCCCCCCCCCGCCCCGCCCCGCCCCCCCCCCCCCCCCCCCCCCCCCCGGGCGGCGACGGCCAGGTGTTCCGTCCTGTGAGGTGGGGTCGGGTACGCGGCCGGCGGGTGGCTAGGCGTCGAAGTCGATCACCAGCCGCCCCAGCCGGGCGCGCAGCGGGACGCTGTCCGCGTGCGCGAGCCGCTCGCCCACCGGGATCCGCTCCGGCGCGCCGTCCCCGGCCGCGTCGAGGACGACCGTCTCGTCGGCCGTGCCGGGGGCGATGCGGTAGCGTTCGCGCTCCTCCACCAGGAGGCGGTACTGCCAGACGATGTCCAGCACCGCCGGGGGGATCACCGCCGACCACTGGTAGCCCGTCTGGGCCGTGCCGCAGGTCAGCTCGGCGGTGATCGGCGTGTCCGTCCAGTCGAGCTCTTCGGCGCTGGTGAAGGGCCGCCGCTGGACGGTCGCGGTCACACGGTGGCTCGCCGCGACCCGGGGCAGCCCGGCACCGGCCCGCGCGCCGAGCTCGGTGGCGGCGGCGGGCCCGGCCAGGACGACGCGCAGCCCCCCGCCGGACACCTCCTCGACCGTCAGCGTCCGGCGCGGCACGAGCTGCGCGAACTCGGCCTGCACCACCGGCGACAGCTCCAGCCCGGTCAGCGCGTGCGGCTGGTAGCGGGCCAGGGCCAGGCGCAGGTACGGGAAGCAGGCCGACGCCTGCCCGGCGGCGCCCAGGTCCACGTCCACGTCGGCGGACCACAGGCGCTTGGCCGGGTCGTAGGACGGCTCGTACGCCACGACGGCCCCGGTCAGCTCGCGCCCCTCCCCGGACTCGGCCAGCCGCAGCCCGACGGCGGTGACCGGGCCGGGGAAGTTGCCGGGAGCGGGCGGGGGCAGCACGGTCGCGTCCGACCGGACGGGATCGCTGCCCCACCGGGTCGCCAGCCGGCCGGGCAGCGCGTCGCCCCCGGGCGGGTCGAGGACGACCCCCAGCAACTCGTCGTCGCCGGAGGAGAACCACGGCCGCTCCAGGTGGACCCGGACGCCGGCCCCGTCGCGTACCGACACGAAGCGCCGCTCGCGGCGGTCCTCCTGCCTGCTCCACCGGAAGGTGGGCAGCAGGTACGACGGCTTCGGCGGCTCCGGCCGCCTGCTCGCGGGCACCGGCCAGCCCCGCCCGGACGGCCCGGCGCTCGGCTCGCCGGCGCTGGTGACCAGGCCGGGATCGGCGGTGATCGACGGGTGGAAGTACTCGCGGAACCGGGTGGTGGCGGTCGGCCGGTAGGCGACGTTGCGGTGCAGCGTGTCGCCGAAGTCGTGGCGGACCGGGGTGGCCGAGTGCGGCAGGCGCACCTCCTCGCGGTCGGAGTGGTCCAGCTCCACCCGGCCGACGTGGGCGTGCTCCCTGATCCGGCGCGGGGCCGGTTCGGCGAGGTCGTCGATCCAGCGCGTCCAGGTGGCGTCGATGTCGACGTGCCCGGTGCTGCGGGGGTGCGCGCGCAGGGTGCCGTGCAGGTCGGCGAAGGTCTGCTCGGGGTCGCGGGCGAAGTCCAGCCCGGCGAGCGCGGGCGGCGACAGCGGGCGTTCCACGGCGTGCACGAGACGCAGCTCCGTGTACGGGGTGAGCAGCCAGTTCAGCCCGGCGACGGTCTCCTCGGCGATCAGCTCGCGCTCGGCGTCGGTCAGGTCGCGCCAGAAGTCCGAGACGAGCAGGCGCTGCCAGACGGGCAGCAGGGCGAGGTCGGCCGCGGTGAGCCGGCAGCTGAGCCGTACGGTCGCCATCTCGGCCTTGGGCAGGTGGACGGTGAGCCGGCGCGGGACGTCCTGCCAGCGTGGCGGCCCGTCCCCCTCCTCGATCCGCAGCGTGAACGGCGCGGCGTCCGGCCAGACGTCGTGGAAGCCGTCGTAGAAGGAGACGGGGTGGATGGGCGGCGCGCCCGGCAGGCCGTACAGCGTGACGCCCCTGGCCAGGACGTCGGGCAGGTACGGCAGGATCAGCTCGGCGGCGGTGTGCACGACGAACTCGCCCCGCTTCAGCCCGGCGCCGCGCGGCACGGGGAGCTGGGTGACCGGCTCGGGGTCGGCGGCGTCGTGCTTGGCGACCGCGATCTCGCCGAAGAACAGCAGGTCGCGGGTGCGGCGCGGGTCGTCGGCGCAGCTGACCACGGTGTCGAGGAACGTGCCGGCCTCGCGGGCGGCGGCCGTGAAGAACCGGCTGCGCACCTCCTGCGGCCGGTCGCCGCCGATGGCGTCGTCGAACCGGCCGTGCCGCTCGGCCATCTGCAGCGACGTCTTGGGCGGGGCGACGAACCGCTCGTCGTAGTAGACGTACCGGCGGCTCAGGCCGTCGGCGGCGGGCGGGTGGTCGGTGTGGCCGGGGACGTCCTGCCGGTCGAGGGCCCACTCCCAGGCGGGCACGTCCCGTCCGGCGGCCGTGACGGTGCTCCGGATGACCAGGCACTGGCTGGACTCGCCCTCGTTGAACGGCTTGCGCTCGACGATCACGGGCGGCGGCACCGGCTCCCACCGCGAGTACGTGATCGCCCGCGACACCGCCGACGCGGGCGCCTCGGCCTCCGGGTCGAGGGCGTTGCCCGCCAGGTCCACGACGCGGGCCCGCAGCCGGTAGGTGCGCCCGTACCGGAGCGCCGGCAGCGAGCCGGGCACCGGCGTGAACTTGGTGTCGAGCGGGAAGTTCGCGTCCACCTCCGGATCGGCGACGACCGGCCGGCCGAACCTGTCCAGCGTGCGGCCGGGCAGCGGGGCGGCCAGGCTCCAGCCGTCCCAGCCGAACAGCGCCTGGTGCACGTACAGCTCGTCGGCCCTGGTGGCGTCGCGGGTGACGGCGCTCGCCCGGACCGCGCCCTCGTCGTCGGCGATCCCCTCGATCCAGTACGGCGGCTGCCCGCCGCGGCGGATGAGGTAGGAGCCGCGGCGGCGGCACAGGGAGAGCCAGCCGGTGACGGCGCCGTCCGGGCCGACGATCCCGGCGTCCACGCGGAACCCGCGGACCAGGTGCCCGGCGTGCAGCTCGGGCACCGCGTCGTCCGATCCCCGCTGGTGGGCGGCGTCGTCGCCGATCTGGGCGGCCAGCCAGGCGTCGCGTCCGCGGTGGAAGACGGTGAGCCCGGCGCCCTGGAGCGCCGTCGTGCCGGCGCCCGAAGGCTGGGCGCTCGGCCGGCCGCTCGGCCCGCTCAGGCCGTGCATGCGCTCGATCAGCGCGGTGAAGTCGGCGGCCTTGATGGCCGCGCCGTCGATGTCGGCGTCGGTGACCGTCCAGTCGTCGCCGCCGAGGCCGAGCCAGCCGCCCTGGACGGGGTGACCGGGCGGCGACGCGGCGGTGAAACGCTGCTCCGGGGCGAAGTCGTAGAGCGTCCACGGCCGCAGCCGGTCGATGTCGAACGGCGGGGGCACGTCCTCGAACGCCACCCGGAGCCGTCCGGCGGCGGCGAGCCCCGCAGGCACGGGGACGACGAGGTCGAGGACGAGCCCGAGCCGGCGGCACAGCTCCGGATAGTCGGCCAGGAAGCCGCAGACGCCGTGGAACTCGACCTCGGGCGGCTCCGGCCGGGGCCGGACGGCTTCCGCGTCCGCCGGGCCGCCGCCGTCGCCGGGGGGTTTGGGCCGGTCGCAGAACCTGACGGCCTCGGCCAGCGCGAACCGCGTCTCGTCGCCCCGGTAGGCCGCGCTCGTCCGGTCGAGGGTGGCCGGGCCCGGCTCGGCGGCGGAGCGGACGCCACCGCCGATCATGCCGTCGATGGCCCGGTAGGCGGCCTGGGGGTCGCCGCTGAACCTGCTCATCTCGCCGACCCCCGGGAGTTCGCGGACCAGACCGGTGTACGGCTGACGCCAGGGCCGACGCGGGCGGCCGTCCCCGAGGGCGGCCTCGCCGCTTCCCGGAGGCGTGAGGCGGTCGCTGATCACGGCTTGGCCGATCTGGTCGTACAGCGTGGCGATGCGCTCGTGGACCAGGGCCGCGGGGAACGAGCGCAGCACCCGCACGCCCGGCGAGCCCGCCGTGACCGCCGCGCCGAGGGCGCCGGCGGCGGCCAGGGAGCGCGACCGGACCGGCGAGGCGGCCGGGAAGAGTCTCCCCCACAGGTCGGAGTCGGGGGCCGGGGAGCGCGGGTCGGGGCGCGGGACGACCGCTGCGTGCCCGTCCCACACGATCCGCAGGGCCGGCAGCACCGTCTCGCGCAGCGTCCGCGGCCAGTCGGCGAACTCCGCGACGTCGTCGAGCCGGCCGCGCGGCGCCTCCAGCCGGGGCCCGACGGCGACCGACAGCCGCACCTCGCCCGGCCCGGCCGCCCCGGCCGGCAACGCCGTCCACAGAACCTTGAACCTGCCCATGCGCTCCCCCGTACTCTGTCCGGTCCGTTCGCTCATGTCAGACCACCTCCGCGAAGGCGGCGCACTACTCGGCGACCGGGTCTCGTCGCGCGCCGGTGACCGGATCCCGGTACGGCGCCATCATCCGGGCGAAGGTCGCGGCGGAACCGGCCCCCTCGCCGCCGTCCGCGACCGCGTCCCCGGCGGGCTCCGCGGCGGCGGTCAGCGAGCGAGCGCCGCCGAACCGCTTCTCGCAGCCGATCTCGACGGACTCCTCGAAGAACCCGATCTCGATGGTGATCGTGATCCGCGCCCGGCCGACCGCGTCGCCGCCCTCGTACCCCAGCTCCAGGTAGAGCTCGATCGAGGCGGAGACCAGGCCGAGGGCGTCCACCTCGCCGCGGGCGCGGAAGTAGCGCAGCGCGCGGACCCCGTCGGGCGGCAGCACGATCCCGAACCAGCCGCCGCCGCCGAACAGCGAGACGGTGAGCCGGAACGGCGCGTCCCTGCGGCAGAACGCGAACCCGATCTCCAGCGGCCGGGTGCCCGCGAACGGCAGGTCCAGGTAGGCGTTCAGGGAGATGTTCTCCAGGCTGAAGACGCCGATCGCCAGGTTCGGCAGCGGCGTCCCGTACCTCGCCAGCACGCCGCGCGGGGAGACGTCGAGCGTCGGCGGGTCGCTGAACCCGTCGAGCGGGATGATCCGGCGCAGCGTCTCGGCGAACGACAGCGCCCCGACGAATTCGACGTTCCGGAACGCCACCTCGACCTCGGGCTTCTCACCGGCCCGCGCGGTGAACCTGATCCGCCGGAAGTCCAGCCGCATCGCCTCCAGCACGCCCGGCAGCAGCACCAGGTCGAACTCCTCCAGCGTGCAGGTCACGTCGGCGGCCGGGCGGATGTCGGGCCGCAGCGCGGCGCGCAGGTCGACGACCATGGAGAGGCGGCCCTCGCGCGCCGGGTCGCCGGAGCCGTCGTGCGGGACGAAGACCGGCTGCTCGCCCTCGCGCAACGACCAGGGCTGAATGCCGGGCGTCCACTCCAGCCGGACGGCGACGGACTCCGGCAGCCGCAGGCCGGCCCCGGCGCTCTCGATCGCCTGCCGCAGCGGCAGCACCCCGGCGGGGGCGTCGTCCCAGATGGCCAGGGCCTGCCGCAGGTGGCCGACCTCGACGGGCGGCGGCACGTACGGCCGGTGCCCCGGCTCGGTGAACGGCCCGCGGTCGCTGGTGAGGTGGACGAGCGCGGCCCGGTCGGCGGGCGTCAGCGACGTGGTGAGCGGGTCGGGCGGCGGATCGACCGGCGTGTCGCCGGGGAAGTCCCTGGTCCATACGGCCCTGGCCCGCGTGTCGCGCACCCGCGTGTGCCACAGCTCCACCCGGTCCGCGTCGTCGGCGGGGGCCGTGCGGTGGGTCCAGCGCGGGTCGGGGGGCGGTGACAGCAGCAGCCGGTACGGCAGCTCGATCGTGGTCCGCGGATCCCCCGCCGGGTCGCGCAGCGGGCCGGCCGGGCCCTCGTCGCCCACCGTGCGCAGCGGCAGCCGTCTCATGGCCGCCAGCAGGCCCTCGGCGGTGTACGGCACCTCGTCCTCGGGCCCCACGACGAAGACCAGCACGGTCCGCCCGCTGATCCGGGAGACGACGGGAGGCGCCGGATGGGGCTGTACCGGGACGGGATCGGGCGGCCCGGCCCCGGCCGACTCGAAGAACGCCTGCTCCACGACGTGCTGCGCGGCGAACGTGACGACGATCAGCCCCTCGCGCTCCGGCGTGGTCCTGACCAGGATCCGGCCGGCCGCCGGGCGCCTGAACGACAGGCCGGGAAAATCGAAGCGCAGATCCGCCAGGTCGGCGGTGCGGACCAGGCGGACCTGCTCCGGCTCCTCCGCGGGACCGGTCAAGGCTTCACCACCCTTTCCCGCTCAGCCGACGAAGGGGGACGCGAAGGCGAACTGCTCCCGGTGAACCAGGTCGGTGACCTGGACGGAGCCCACGGCGCGGTCGAACCGGAAGGGGTTGTCGTCCGGGACGCTCCGGGTGCCGCAGAACGCGGTCTGCCCGTTCTGGAGGTGCATGGCGGTGCACCGGGCGTTGCCGGGGAGCGGGTCGAGCGTGGCGGTCAGGGTCTCGACCTCCACCGCGGAACCCGTGCCGTTGAAGACCTCGGTCTGGGCCTGCTTCCAGGAGGCTCCGGTGCCCCAGATGCAGGCCCGGGCCGACAGGCCGGGGAAGACCGCGCTGGAGACCCAGCTCCCGCACGTCGGGTCGGCCGCCCGGACGCTGCTCGCCTGGGCCGCGCCGGGCGCCGTCATCGCCGCCCCTGCCACGGCCGTCGCGAGGAGGGCCCCGGACAGGGTCCTCGCCGTTCTGTCGTTCATCGTGCACGTCCTTCCGTGGGACGGTCCGATCGCCCGGGCAATCGTCGCTCTGCGTGAGTGATCGCTTACATCGCGTCCATGCTGTTGGTGCGGGAGGGCGGCGGGCAACGTTCGGTCCACTCAGTGGACCGGCCGCGCGTAGCGCGTCGGCGCAGCTCACAGGGGTATGGCCCCGGCATGCCCGAAGGACATCTCATCCACCGGCACGCCGCTGGGCAGCACGCGGACCTGGCCGGGCGGACGGTGCTCGCCGCGGGACCGCAGGGCCGGTTCGACGCGCGGCCGTGGGACGGGCGGGTGCTGACGGAGGTGGAGGCGGTCGGCAAGCACCTGCTGTACCACTTCGCGGACGCGCCCACCGTCCACGTCCACCTGGGCATGCGGGGCATCTTCCTGCGGTACGACGATCCGGGGACGTCGCCGCGGCCCGGCACCCGGTTGCGGCTGGCGACCGGCGAGGTGGCCTACGACCTGATCGCGCCTTCGCGGTGCGAGGCGCTGACCCGCGGGCAGGTGGCGGCGTTGCGGGACTCGCTCGGGCCCGATCCGCTGCGCGCGGACGCCGTGCCGGAGCAGGCCGTGGCCCGGCTGACCGCGTTCGGCGGGCCGGTGGGCGCGGCCGTGCTGGACCAGAAGGTGTGGTCGGGCATCGGGAACGCGTGGCGGGCCGAGCTGCTGTTCCTCGTCGGCCTGCATCCGAACGCCCGCGGCGTCTCCGCCGAGACCGCCGGGCGGCTGTGGGACACGGCGGTCAGGCATCTCGCTCTCGGCCGGGACGCCGGGCAGGTGGTGAGCGACCCGGACGCCCCCTCCGAGCGCTGGGTGTACCGGCGCGAGCACTGCCGAAGCTGCGGCGCACCCGTGCTGACCTGGCAACTCGCGTCCCGGACCGCATATTCTTGCCCCATGGAACAGCCGGAGCGGCCGTGACCGGCCTCCTCGACGTCCGGCGGATCTACGCCGAGCCCGCGGCGGCCGCGCTGCCGCGCGGCCGGGAGGTCCTCGCCAGGTTCCCCGGCGCGGAGATCGTCGAGGTCGAGAGCCACCACCGCATCCCCGAGCTGTACGGCGACGAGGCGAACGTGGCCCGCTGGGTGCGGATCAAGACCGAGGCGCTCGTGCTCGGCGTCAAGAAGTCGCTGACGGCCCGGCCCAACGGCCGCTCGGCCGACTTCATCGCGCCCTCCACGGCCAACGGCTGCGCGATGGCGTGCGCCTACTGCTACGTGCCCCGGCGCAAGGGTTACAGCAACCCGATCACGGTGTTCGCCAACATCGACCAGATCACCGGCTACCTGCGGCGGCACGCGGGCCGTCAGGGCGTCAAAACCGAGCCCAACCAGGTCGATCCCCGCCTGTGGGTGTACGACATCGGCGAGAACTCCGACTGCTCGCTCGACGCCACGATCTGCGACAACGTCCGGGACCTGGTCGAGCTCTTCCGCGACCTGCCCAACGCCAAGGCCAGCTTCGCCACCAAGTACGTCAACCGCGACCTGCTCGGCTGGGACCCTCGGGGGCGTACGCGGGTGCGGTTCAGCCTCATGCCCGCCGCCGACTCCAAGCTCCTGGACATCCGCACCTCGCCGGTCGCCGAGCGCATCGACGCGATCGACGACTTCGTCGCGGCCGGTTACGAGGTTCACGTCAACCTGAGCCCGGTGGTGGTCCGGGACGGCTGGCTGGAGGACTGGGCCGAGCTGCTGGAGCGGCTCGACGACGCGCTGTCGCCCGAGGCGCGCGCCCAGCTCGCCGCCGAGGTGATCTTCCTGACCCACAACGACCGGCTCCACCAGGTCAACCTGGGCTGGCATCCGAAGGCCGAGGAGGTGCTGTGGCGGCCTGAGCTGCAGCAGGCCAAACGGTCGGAGACGGGCGGCTGGAACGTCCGCTACCGCAACGGCCACAAGGGCCGCTACGTCGCCGCCCTCACCGGGCTGATCGCCGCCAGGCTCCCCTACTGCCGCATCCGCTACGCCTTCTGACGGCCTGACCCGGCCTCGGGCCCGGGAAACCAGGCGCCGTCCGGGACGTCGAGCCAGTCGTGGGCGGCGGCCAGCTCGTCCCCGGCCCGGTGGAGGGCGCGCAGGCCGGATGGTCGTCGTCGGCGCGGAGTCGGCCGGGCAGCTGGGCGACCGCGCGTCCCGCGCCCTGGGGTGGCGCCGTCACGCCGGCGAACCGACCTGGGGCGCGCGGCCGGTTCTCGGACGGCCGCGTGACTCGCGGACGAAGGACAGCGCCACCGCGCCCGCCACCGGCCCGGCGGCCAGGGTGGCGAACGCGGCCGAGAAGGAGCCGCTGGCCTGGTAGACCGCCCCCACCACGACCGGCACGGTCACGCTGCCCAGTTGCGCCACCGCGTTCGTCGCGCCCGCCGCCGAGCCGGCCAGCGCCGTCCCCGACAGGCCGGGCACCATGGCGATCAGCAACGGCGAGTACAGGTACGCGCCCAGCCCCGCGAACCCGGCCGTCACCAGGAAGGCCGTCTCCGTCTCCATGCCGCCGAACAGCAGCAGGCAGCCGGCGAAGGCCACCAGCACGGCGACCGCCGGGCGTTTGCGTCCCCGTCCGGCCAGGTCGGTGGCCAGGCCGATGACCGGTTTGCCCACCGCGCCCGCCGCCGCGAACACCACGACGACCGTCCCGGCCGCCACCGGGTCGAGCCCGTGCCCTTTCACCATGAGGGTGTTGGACCAGGTCACGAAGCCGTACGTGCCCCACAGCCCGCCGAAGCCGGCCAGGCCGATCAGCAGCAGGTCGCGGTCGCGGGCCAGGCCGCGCACCGACGGGCGCGCGGCCGGCGGCTCGTGCCGGTCGCGCAGCAGCGTCAGGCACACCAGCGCGAGCCCCATCGACACGATCCCGAACAGGTGGTACGAGGCCCGCCAGTCGTACCACTGGATCAGCCGGGGCACGAGCACGTTGGCGATCATCGTGCCGAGCGAGGAGGCCATGGTGAACACCCCCATCGCCAGCCCGCGCTCCCGCTCGCCGAACCAGGACGCGATGAGCTTGACGCCCGCCGCGAAGTCGGCCCCCGCGCAGAGCCCGATCAGCGCCTGCACCGCGATCCCGGCCCCGGCGGACGGCACGGACCCGAACGCGATCATGAAGCCGCCCGCCGTGAACAGCGACCCCGACAACACCACCCGGCTGCCGATCCGGTCGCCGAGCAGCCCGCCGCCGAGGTTGGACAGCACGTAACCGACGTAGTACGCCGTCGCGAACGCCCCCAGCCCCGCCAGCGAGACCCCCAGCGCCTCGCCCGCCTGCAACGACGCCGGCCCCCAGGTGGACCGGTCGACGGAGGTCATGGTGAGCGAGGCCCAGCACAGCAGCAGCACCACCCACCGCCGCAGGGACCTGGGCTCGACCGGCGGTGACACCGTGTAATCGCTCACGTGCGGTCACGCTACTGCCTCATCGCACGCCTTGTGACTCTCTGTACTTGAGATATGACAATCTGCTACTCTCGGCGGTCCTTCCAGACCACGTCGAGGGGATCTCGAAATGTTCAAGAGAAGACGCGGATCAGCCGGTCTCGCGATCGCCGCCGCCGTGGCCGGCGCCCTGGCCTTCACCGCGCCGGCCGGCCCGGCCCACGCGGCCGCGCCCGTGCCACTGCCCCACCCCTACCCCGGCTTCGGCCCCGCCTGGCCGGCTCCGGCGGGCACGGCCCACGCCCACAAGTCCGCCCCGGCCGCTTCCGGCAGCCAGGGCCTGCTGAACAAGATCGCCTCCGGGGTGTCGTGACCCCCTGACCGGCAGGGCGCCGGGCGTCGGCGCACGACCACGCCCGGCCTGCCCACTCCCCCGCACCCCTCAGGCGCCCGGCGCCCCGGGGGTGTCGCCGGCGAAGTGCCGCAGAACCATCTCGATCAGCGCGTCGACGTCGGCCTCGACCATCGGCTCGCCGGTCATGCCCATCCGGTGGAGCAAGGTGCCGACGACGACGTCGATGTAGAGCAGGACGCGCTGCTCCGGCTCGCCGAGCGCCTCCTGGAGCGCGAGCCGGTACGGGTCCTGGAACCGGGTGGACAGGACCTCGCGCAGGGCCGGGTCGCTGACGGCGTCGCTGAACACCCCCGCGAACGCGTCGCCCGTGCCCGGCTCGCTGATCTTCCCCGCGATCCAGCGGATGGTCGAGGACATGATCCCGGCCCGGTCGGCGCCCTCCAGCGGCGCCGGGCCGAACGCGTCGAGCAGGCAGTCGACGATCAGCTCGCCCTTCGTCGGCCAGCGCCGGTAGACCGTCGTCTTCGCCACCCCGGCCGCGGCGGCGATGCGCTCGACGGTGGCCCGCGCGTAGCCGAGCTCGTGGACGGTGCGCAACGTGGCGGCGAACACCTCGGCGTTGACGCCGGCGCGCGGGCGACCGGGCGGTCTGGCGGGAGTGCTCGCTCGGGACATGCCTGAACGATATCCGATTGCGCTACCGTAAGTATCGATACTTCAGGTAGCGGAATTGGAGGACCCCATGACCGGCAGCCGCGATCCGAGCCGGGCACACCGCCCCGCCCCCGAGCCGCCCGAGGCCGTCCCGCCGCCGGAGCCGGGCGGGGGCGGGCTGCTGCGCCCGCACGTCCCGGCGTTCGTCGCCGTCGTCGTGGCGCAGGTGATCGGCGCGGTCGCGGGCCTGGCGCCGCTGCTGGCGGTCGTCGAGGTGGGCCCCGTCCTGCTGTCGCCGGGCCCGGTGGACGCCGGTCGCGTCCGGGCCGCGGTGCTCGCGGGCGTGGCCGGGCTGTTCGTGCGGCTGCTGCTGACGGGCGCGTCGTCGGCGCTCGGGCACGTGCTCGACGGCCGGGTGCAGCTGTCGTTACGGCGGCGGCTGGCCGACCGGCTCGGGCGCGTGCCGCTCGGCTGGTTGTCCGCCCGCCGCACGGGCGAGCTGGCCAAGGTGGTGGGCGAGGGCGGGGCGCTGCTGTCCGGCGGTGAGCGTCAGCGCGTCTCGATCGCGCGGGCGCTGCTGAAGGACGCCCCCGTCGTGCTGCTGGACGAGGTGACCTCCGCGCTGGACCCGGTGAACGAGGCGGCCGTCCAGGAGGGCGTCGAGCGCCTGATGGCGGGGCGGACGGTGGTCATGGTCGCCCATCGCCTGCGGACCGTCCGGCGCGCCGACCGCGTCGTCTTCCTCGACGGCGGCCGGATCGTGGAGGCGGGCGGCCACGACGAGCTGCTGCGCCGCGGCGGCCGGTACGCCGGCTTCTGGAACGTCCCGGCGGCCGTCCCGGGCTCGAAAATGGAGTGAACCGGCTGGATCACGTGCGTACTGTGATCAAGGTGGATCCAGCTGACTTCTACACCGGTCTGGTCGCGGAGCTCTACGGGCCGCTGAAATCCGTCTCCCAGGACCCGGAGCCCTATGCCGCCTTCGTCGAGCGGGCCGGCGTCCCCGCGCTGGAGCTGGGGTGCGGGGACGGCGATCCCCTGCTGGAGCTGCGCCGGCGCGGCCTGGAGGTCGACGGCGTCGATTCCTCCGCGGACATGCTGGCCCGGCTCCGGCGCCGGGCCGGCGAGCTGGAGGTGCCCGTGACGCTGTTCCACCAGCGCATGGAGAGCCTGCGCCTGCCTCGCCGCTACCGGGCGATCTTCCTCGCCGGGCCGACCTTCACCCTGCTCCCCGACGACGCCACGGCGCTGGCCGCCCTGCGCGGCATCCGGGCCCACCTGGACGAGGGCGGCGTCGCGCTGGTGCCGCTGTTCACCCCCGGCCCTGTCCCGGCCGACCAGCTCGGCCGGGCGCGCACGGCCGTCGCCCCCGACGGCGCCGCGCTGCGGGTGTCCGTCGTCTCCCAGCGCCGCGACGAAGCCGCCCGGACGCAGACGACCCTCCTGCGCTACGAACGCCACCACGGCCCGGACGTCACCGTCGCCGAACGCCCGTGGGTCCTGCACTGGTACCCCCGCGAGCTGTTCGCGGAGCTGGCCGCGGCCGCGGGCCTGGCCGTGACCGCCGTCACCGACCCGGACGGCCACCCCGCCCCGGCCCACGCCACCGACCTGCACGTCCACCTCGAACCCGCCGCCTGACGCGGCGGCGGGCCCGCGCGATGTCGTCGTGCGTCTCGGCGTGTTCGCGGCACGTCCACCGGGCCGCCCGAGGCATGATGCCCCATGCCGAACACGCAGGCCAGGAGCCTGTTTCCGGTCGAACTAGGGCGTAACGGGCTGCTGGTCGTCGCGGCTCGGGCGCTGCGGACCTTCGGGTACGGCTGCACCAGCGTGCTCCTCGCCGAACTGCTCACCCAGGACGGCGACGCCCCCTGGCAGACCGGCCTGCTGCTGGCCGTGGCCGCCGCCGGATCGGTGTTCGCGAGCCTGCTGCTGGGCCTGTTCGCCGACGCGTGGGGGCGGCGCCGGACGCTGATCGCCTGCGGCTGCCTGATGGCGGTGACCGGGGTCGTGTTCGCGCTCAGCGAGTCCTACCCCGTCCTGATCGCCGCCGCCTTCATCGGGACGATCTCGCCCTCCACCAACGACAACACGCCCTTCTCCGGGGTCGAGCAGGCCATCCTCGCCCAGACCTGCGCCCCGGCCCGGCACACGTCCGTCTTCACCTGCTACAACGTCACCGCGCTGGCCTCCGGCGCGCTGGGCGCGCTGGCCGCCGCCGCGCTCGGGCTGCAGACCTGGACGTCGGCCCCCGACGCCGCCTTCGCCCTCTACGCGCTCCTGGCGGCCGGGACGGTGACGCTGTTCTGGCGCCTGACGCCGCAGGCCGAGCCGCCCCGGACCGCGGCCCCCGGCCAGGACCGGCGTCGCGGGCGGGCTCCCGGCCGGATCCGGCTGCTGGCCGGGCTGTCCGCCCTGGACGCGCTGGCCGGCGGGCTGGCCGTCCAGGCGGTGCTGGCCTGGTGGTTCGCCCATCGCTTCGGCGCGACGACCACCCAGCTCGGCCTGGTGTTCTTCGCCGCCAACCTGCTGCCGGCCCTGGCCCAGCTCACCGCGCCGCTGCTGGCCGCCCGGCGCGGCCTGCTGGCCACGATGCTCCTCCCCCACACCGTGGCCAACCTGCTGCTGGCCTGCATCCCGTTCGCCCCGGACCTGGCCACCGCCGTCGTCCTGCTGCTGCTCCGGCAGACGGTGTCCAAGATCGACGTGCCGGCGCGGCAGGCGTTCACGGCCGCGGTCGTCCCGCCGGGGCAGCGTACGGCCGCCGCCAGCATGACCAGCCTGGCCCGCAGCGTCGCCGTCTCGGTCGCGCCGATCGCCGCCACCACCATGCTGACCGGCACGCTGGCCGCGCTGGGCGCTCCCCTGCTGCTCGGCGCGGCCCTGGGCCTGGGCTACGACCTGGCGCTCTGGCGCGCCTACCGCGGCGTGCCGTTGTCCTGACGGTCACCGCCGCAGCCTCGGGTCGCGGGTCGGGTCGGCGTACATGCGCGGGCAGCCGCGCTCGACGGCATTCGGGCGCAGTTCGTAGTGCCAGGGCTCGTTCCGGTAGATCTGGCACAGCCCGTACGCGGCGCCGTGCGCCGACAGCCATCCGGCGGCCTCCGCACCCAGGTCGACCGCGTCCCCCGACACGTGCAACGACGTGTCCGGGGAGGCGACCCATCGGGCGGCCTCCCGCTCCGAGCCGTACCGGGCGACCGCCTCCCGGCGCAGCCGTTCCTGGTAGGCCGGGGAACGCCGGCCGCTGTTGACGACGAACTCGACCCCGTCGCCCGCGGCCCCGGCCGCCGCCCGGCGCAGGGCCCCGAGCAGCTCGGCGTCGAGGCCGGCGACGGCCGGGATCCCGTCGTCGAAGACCGTCACACCGTCGGGCACGGCCCCCTCGGCCGCGACGGTCTGTGACGCCGCCCGGTGGACGACGACGCCGGCCGCGAGCGTCACGCCGAGGACGACGAGCGCGGCCACCGGGGCCGACCGGGTCCGGCGGGCTGCCGTTCGTGCTGGTCCGCTGGTCATCATGCCGCCAGTCAAGGCGGCGGGCCGTTGCCGGCCCGTATGGGATTTTTCATATGCCGGCGATAGGCCCCGGGCCGTACGGTCAGGGGTATGCGGGTACTGATCGTCGAGGACGAGCCCTATCTGGCCGAAGCCGTCCGCGACGGCCTGCGCCTGGAGGCGATCGCCGCCGACATCGCCGGCGACGGGCACACCGCCCTGGAGCTGCTGAGCGTCAACGCCTACGACATCGCCGTCCTCGACCGGGACGTCCCGGGCCCCTCGGGTGACGAGATCGCCGGGCACATCGTCGCCTCCGGCAGCGGCATGCCCATCCTCATGCTCACCGCCGCCGACCGGCTCGACGACAAGGCCAGCGGGTTCGAGCTGGGCGCCGACGACTACCTCACCAAGCCGTTCGAGCTGCGCGAACTCGTGCTCCGGCTCAGAGCGCTCGACCGCAGGCGGTGCCACAGCAGGCCGCCGGTGCGCGAGATCGCGGGCCTGCGCCTGGACCCGTTCCGCCGCGAGGTCTTCCGCGACGGCCGCTACGTCCCGCTCACCCGCAAGCAGTTCGCCGTGCTGGAAGTCCTGGTCGCCGCCGAGGGCGGGGTCGTCAGCGCCGAAGAGCTCCTGGAGCGGGCGTGGGACGAGAACGCCGACCCCTTCACCAACGCCGTCCGCATCACGGTCTCGTCCCTCCGCAAGCGCCTCGGCGAGCCCTGGGTGATCGCCACCGTGGCGGGGGTCGGCTACCGCATCGACACTGCGCCCGCCGCCGGGTGCGAGGGGCAGGACCATGGATAGGGCCCCCGGCCTGAGCGTGCGGCTCAAGCTCACCCTGAGCTACGCCGGGTTCCTCCTGGTCGCGGGCCTCCTGCCGCTCGGCGCGGTGGGGGTCTACTACATGCGCGGCCTCCCCGACGACGCCATCTACTCCACCGGCGACTTCCTGATCAACCGCTCGGCCATCGTGCGGTCGTTCGCCCCGGTCGCGGCTGTCGTGCTGGCGTTCCTGCTGGTGTTCGGGCTGGTGGGCGGGTGGCTGCTGGCCGGGCGGATGCTCGCGCCCCTGACCCGCATCACCGACGCCGCCCGCAGGGCCACCGGCGGCTCGCTGTCCCACCGCATCCGGCTGCCGGGCCGCGCGGACGAGCTGCGCGAGCTCGCCGACGCCTTCGACACCATGCTCGTCCGGCTCGAAGCGCACGTCGCCGAGCAGCGGAGATTCGCCGCCAACGCCTCCCACGAGCTGCGCACCCCGCTCGCCGTCGCCCGGACGCTGCTCGACGTCGCCCGCACCGACCCCACCCGCGACCCCGCCGAGCTCGTCGACCGCCTCCACCTGGTCAACACCCGGGCGATCGACCTCACCGAGGCGTTGCTCCTGCTCAGCCGCGCCGACCAGCGGTCCTTCCCGCGCGAGCGCGTCGACCTGTCGCTGATCGCGGAGGAGGCCGTCGAGACGCTGCTCCCCCTGGCCGAGCGGCGCGGCCTCGCCGTCGAGACCGCCGGCGACCCGGCCCCCGCCACCGGCTCACCCGCGCTGCTGCTCCAGATGGCGACGAACCTCGTGCACAACGCCATCGTGCACAACCTGGCCGGACAGGGCACGGTGTGGGTCACGACCGCCGTGCACGCCGGGACGGCGACCCTCGCCGTCGAGAACACCGGCGACGAGCTGCCCCGGGACGTGGTGCCCACGCTGGTGGAGCCGTTCCGGCGCGGCACCGAGCGGGTCCGTGCCGATCACGCGGGGGTCGGGCTGGGGCTGGCGATCGTCGGCAGCATCGTCCGGGCGCACGACGGGACGCTCGACCTCGTCCCCCGCCCGTCCGGCGGCCTGCGCGTCACCGTGCGCCTCCCGGCGGGCGTCACGGCGGGCATCCCCCGTCGGCGGTCGCCCGCCGTCTGAACTCGGTGGGGGTCAGGCCGGACGACTCGCCGAAGGCGCGGTAGAAGCTCGACCGCGTCTGGAAGCCGCTGGCGTGCGCGACCCGGTCGACGCCCCAGCCGGTGACCAGCAGCAACCGGCAGGCGTGGGCGACCCGCAGCCGGGTGACGTACTGCCAGACGGGCATGCCGAGGGCCTGTTTGAAGGCCAGGGCCGCGTAGGTGGGGTGCACCCCGGCGGCGTCGGCGATCTCCTCGACCGACAGCCGGTCGGTGTAGCGGCGGGCGATCACGGCCAGCATCCGCTCGGCCGATCCGGCCGCCGCCGCCTCGGCAGGCGCCGTCCCGCGCGGCCCGCCGGTCAGGCGGGCCAGCCGGGCGTGCATCTCCAGCAGGCAGACCTCGGCCACATCGGGGGCGGGCTCGTGGCGCAGCTCCCGGTCCCAGCGGCTCATGAGGAAACGGTCGTGCTCGCCCTCGGCGGCGGTGCCGTACAGGAACTCTCCCGACAGCGCCCGCTCGACCGCGCCGCGCAGCGGGTCGTGGCCGATGACGGCGCTCAGCGGGACGGTGGCCCAGAGGAAGTCCACGCCCTCGGCCGTGAGCAGCCGGTGCGGGTAGCCGCCCCAGAAGACGGCGAGCCGGCCGGGCGGCAGGTCCACCTCGCCGCCGGCGGTCGCGTACCTGGCGGTGCCCGACAGGACGAGGTTGAACTCGACCTCGGGGTGGAGGTGGGAGCGGGGCATGGGGCCCGACGTCACGTGGAACGCCTGCAGGCCGATGACCTGGGCGAGGGATCGCACACCTTGAGGATATGCGACATCTCCGATCTTCCGGGTGGATGACCGGAATGAGGTCGTCGCGGCAGAGTGGCGGCATCTCACCACACCCCGGAGGTTCCACCATGTCCGAGCTGGACGACTTCCTGTTCGACCTCAACGGCTACCTGATCCTCAGGAACGCCGTGGACGCGGATCTGCTGCGGCGGCTCAACGAGGAGTTCGACGCCTTCCCCCGCCACCTGGCCAGGGGCGAGTGGTACCGGGGCGCCCAGCGCCGCGACTACACCCCGGAGACCGGCTTCGAGCTGCACCAGGCGGTGGCGGCGGGCCGGCCGTTCGAGGAGCTGGTCGACCACCCGAGCTGGTTCGACCTGGTCAGGCACTACGCGGGCGAGGAGGACAGCTACATCCCCGGCGTCTTCGTGGACGAGACGATCGCCTCGATCCGCGAGTCGGGCGGCCACCACCCCGTGCACTCCGGCGGCTACCGGACCGCGCTGCGCTGCGGCTACCGCTACGACCACGGCGTCTTCCGCTGCGGCCAGGTCAACATCATCCTCGCGCTGACCGACATCGGCGAGGGCGACGGCGCGACGATGGTGGTGCCGGGCTCGCACAAGTCGAACTTCCGGCACCCGCTGGGCGGCGACTACGCCAGGGGCGACCGCATGGACACCCTGCCGGGCGCGATCCCCGTCCACCTGGAGAAGGGCGACGCGCTGCTCTTCGTGGACGGGCTCATGCACGGCGGCTCCACCCGGACCAACCCCGGCGAGCGCCGCGTGGTCATCTACCGCTACGGCCCGGTATGGGCGGGCAGCAGGTACGGCTACGTCTACGACGAGTCCTGGCTCGGCGGACTGACCGAGCGGCGGCGCAAGGTGCTCCACCCGGTGCCGCACGTCCACGTCGGCGACCCCTGTCCCGCGGAGCCCGGCGACAGGTGAGCGACGGTGCCCCCCGGGGTCGGCGCCGGGGTCGGCGGGTCAGCGGCGGGGGCAGGCGAACTCGTCGTGCGGGCCCCAGGTGGTCTTCACGTCGCCGCCGTCGCGGCGGCCGCACTCCATGGCCACCACCGGCCCTTGGGGGGTGTCGCGCAGGATGAGGAACCGCTTGTCGGACGGCACGACGGTCACCGCGCCCGACGCGTTGCGGGGATCGCTCGGGTAGACGATCGTCCCCGTCGCGCCGCGCAGGCCGGCGTCGCCGCCGACGCCGAAGGAGGACAGGACCTGCACCGAGCCCCGCCCGCACCCCGCCGCCTTGTTGAGCTGGCAGACGGTGTTGACGGCCGTGGCCATGGTCATGAGGGCGTCGTAGGCGAGCGGCCCGCGCCAGTGGTCGTACCAGGCGTCGTGGCCGTAGGCGGCGGAGTAGCGGGCGAGGTACTCCTTGCCCATCTCGTTCGGCGGCCGGCTGGGCAGCGCGTGCGCCGAGTAGTACAGCGTGACGCCGTCGAACGACAGTTGCTGCGCCCGCGTCACCGTGGTGGTGACGTCGGCCCCGGCCAGCACGGTGAGGGCGCTCGGGCAGGCGTTCTTGCCCTTGACGGTCTGCAGGAAGTCGCGCAGCCGCTGGGCCCGTCCCGGCCACAGGACCAGGGTGCGCCGCGGGTCCTTGGCGACGATCGCGCAGGTCTCGTCGGCCAGCGCCGGCAGGCTGTACACGGTCTTGCCGCCGGGCTGCGGGCTCTTGTTCGACGGCGAGAACCACAGCCGGGTGCTCGGCCGGAACTCGGCGGCGAAGTCGTCGCTGAGGGTCTTGCTGTAGTCGTCGTCGGGATCGCCGATGACGACGGCCGACGCGGCGGGGGCGCAGGTGCCGTCCGCGGCGGGGATGACGCCGGCGTTCCTGACGAAGGCCGCGATGAGCCGGGCCTGCTCCGGGTTGTCGTAGGAGACCTGGTGATAGAGCGGGTGCGACTGGAAGGTCTCGGAGGTGGCGCCGATGCCCAGCATGGGCAGGCCGCCGTCGCCGAGGATCCGCTGGGCCTCGATCGTCTCCTTCCTGCTCTCGCCCAGCCCGATGACGCCGAGCACCTTCCGGTCCGGCTGGGCCGCGATCCGGCGCGCGATCTCGGGCGCCTTCGCGTACCCGGCCCCGGCCTCCTGGACGTTCACCCGCACGAAGACGTTGCCGTCGTAGTTGCGCCGGCTGTGCGGGGTGGCCTCCGCCATGTCGTTCATCTTCTGCTGGGCCAGCCGGATCCCGCGCAGCTCGGGGAGCACGCCGTTGTACTCGGGGTGCTCGAAGGCCGCGACGCCGGAGCCGAGGTACACCACGGTCTTGACGGTGTATCCCTGCTTCTCCTTGGCCTCGACCCTGGCGTTCTCGGCCTCGATCCGCTGCTTGTCGGCGGCGTAGAGGCTCTTCGCCCCGGCGGCGTCGGGGACCGGGGAGGTCGGGCTCGCCTGGCCGGGCGCCGGTCGCGCGAGGCACGAGGTGTCCGGCGGCCGGATCGGGGGCAGCCAGGGGATCGCGAGCACCGCCGCCAGGCCGACGGCGGCCAGGCCCTGCGCCACGGCCTCCGTCGCGGCGAGCGCGGGGCTGCCGAGCCGCACGGGGATCCTGCTCCGGCCCGCCAGGGCGGCGGCGTCGAGGCCGCCGGTCCCCTGGATGACGCCGTCCGCCGGGTCGAGGGCGGCCTTGCCGCCGGGAGCGCTCGCCGTCCACCGCAGGTCGGGGCCAGGGGCCTCGGCGTCGGACGCCGGCGCGGCGATCACGACCATGCGACGTACGCGGGTGTCCCGTACGGCCTCGGCGACGCGGTCGGTGAGCGCGGCGTCGCCGGTGACGAAGAGCACGAACCTGCTGCGGCGACGCCGCCGCCACGGCGACAGCCTGGGCGTGAAGGCCGCCTCCAGGTCGCACAGGAGCGCCCGGAGCAGGGCCCCCTCCTGCCTGTCCAGGTCGGGGCCCCACATGAGCCGGCCGGCTTCGGGGAAGAAGTCGGCCTTGTCGTGCCCGATGTAGCCGGGGAACCAGCCGCGGGTCCGGCGGCGCCACGACCAGCGGAAGACTCCGCGGATCGCCCAGCCCGCCACGATGAACAGCAGAACCTGGAAAAACAACGACAATCCGCCTACTTGGTTGGCACTCCGTACGAAATAGGCGAGATTTGGGTGAAGGTCGTGAAATGCCAGCTCTAATGCGCCGGTTGCCGGGTCACCGTCATTTATCGCTTTTATGGCTCGATAACGGGGAAAACGTACTGTGCCCCAGCCGCGTGGCGTCGTGTTGCCGAGCTGGACGACGATCCCGCCCAGGTCAACGGCCCCGTCGATCTCGGCGTACGGGACGAGGGGCCGGTCGTCCGCCGTGCGCAGCCGGCGGGCCAGCGCCTCGACCACGACGCCGGGGGCGGCCGCCCGGGCGCCCTTGAAGATCCGCACGACCAGCGCCGGAACGCCCCCGCGGGCCGTCACTCTTTCGTCGATCATCGAGGCGAACGCGTCGAAGTCGCCGTTCGAGGGAGCCATGCACCCAGTATTGGGGGCGCGGATGATCCGGCCCGCCCGCGATACGAAAGTGAAATCCAACCGGGCGGCGCGCGATCCCGCTCATCGGCGCTCGCGCAGGAGCGAGCGCAGCCCGGCGGTGTCGACGAGGTGGGCCAGTCTCGGGAACACGCCGCTCATCAGCGCCTGGTGGACGTGCCGGTCCGGGTCGGCGACCCCGTCCGACAGGACGTGCAGCCGGTAGTCGCGGTCGGCGGCGTCGGCGACGGTGGACAGCACGGCGCCGCTGGTGGTGAGCCCGGCGACGACCAGGGTGGTGACGCCGCGCGCCCGCAGCCGGCGGTCGAGGTCCGTCGTGGACAGCGCGCCCACCCGGGTCTTGCGGACGACCAGGTCCCCGGGCTCGGGCGCGACCCGCCGGTGGAAGTCCGCGCCGGGGTCCTCATGATGCAGCAGGCGTCCGCGCCCGATGAGCGAGAACGTCGGGTTGGCGGCCGGGATCGCCGCCCAGTCGGCCTCGGTGAAGCCGAGCCGCACGTGGACGACGGCGGCGCCGTGCGCGCGCATGCCGGCGGCGGCGTCGGCCACCCGGGACAGCAGCGCCTCCCGCTCCTCCGGGCCGGGGAGCGAGGCGAGCACGCCCTGCTGGAGGTCCAGGACGAGCAGCGCGGCCGTGCGGGGGTCGAGCTCGGGTGACGTGACGGTCATCGTCGTCTCCTTGGTGATGAGGGGTTTCAGGAGTGGGGCGCCGGCGCCGGCTCGGGAAGGGCCGCGGCGGCGCGCCGGGGAAGCAGCAGCGTGGTCGCCAGCACGAACAGGCCGGCCAGGCCGATGGCCGTACGGGGGCCGAGCAGCGCGCCCAGCACCCCCCACAGGGCCGTCAGCAGCGCGGTCGACGCCTTGGTCGTCACCGACCAGGCCGACAGCGTGCGGGTGATCCGGTCGTTCGGGGTGCGTTCGAGGCGGTAGGTGGCCGAGACGGGGTTGAAGACGCCGCAGCAGAAGATGAGCCCGAGTTCGACGCCCATCACCAGCAGCAGCCCTCCGGTGCCCGGCCCCACGAAGGCCAGCCCGACGGGCCACACCGCGCGCAGCGTCCCGGTCGCGACCAGGACGCGGTGCTGCCCGAACCGGGTGACCAGCGGACGGGCCAGCCGCGCCCCGAGCAGCCCGCCGATCGCGGGCACGGCGAAGGCGAGTCCGTACTGCCAGGAGGTGAACCCCAGCCGGCCGAGCATCAGGACGGCCAGCAGCGCGTCGGCGGCCATCAGCAGCCCGTTGAACAGGGCGGTGTTGAGGAACAGCGGGCGCAGCGCGGCGTCGGCGAGGATGTGGCGCCAGCCGTCGAGCAGGTCGCCCGCGCGCACGCGCGCGGGCTCCCGGCGTCCGGGGCGCGGCTCGCCGCCGCCCGTCGCGCGGACGCCCAGGGCCGACAGCAGGTAGCTGACCGCGTCGGCCACCACCGTCGCGACCGGGCCGAGGAGCGCGATGGCGGCGCCGCCCAGGGGCGGCCCGACGATGGTGGTCGTCCAGGTCGTGGACTCCAGGCGGGCGTTCGCGACGAGCAGGTGCTCGCCGGGCAGCAGCGCCTTGAGGTACGCCCCGGAGGCGGCGCGGAAGGTGATGTCGGCCGCCGCCACCACGACCGAGACCAGCAGGAGCTGGACGAAGGTGAGCACGCCGAGCGCGAACGCGGCGGGGATCGTCAGCAGCGCCGCGAACCGCGCCAGGTCCGCCCCGATCAGCACGGGCCGCTTGCGGCGGAACTCCACCCACGGGCCGAGCGGCACCGCCACGGCCGCGCCCACCGCCGCGCCGACGGCCGACAGCGCCGCGACCTCCGCCGGCCCGGCGTGCAGCACCTGGACGGCGATCAGCGGGAACGCGCCGAAGGCGAGCCACGTGCCGAGCGCGCTGGTGCCGTACGCCGCCCACAACCATCCGAACCGGCGGCCCAGCCGGTGCCCGTCCCTCATGTGCGATGCTTCCCGTCACTCGTACAACCGATATGCGATCGGGAGCATCCAATCGGGCCGGTGAGCAGGAGATCAAACAACCGGACGGCCCGATCCGCACAACCGGCGGTTGTGTCCGTAAGGTGTGCGCATGGACCTCGACATCGTCCGGACCTTCGTCGCCGCCGCCGAGGCGGGGCAGTTCCAGGAGGCCGCCGCCGACCTGGCGGTCACCCAGCAGGCCGTCTCCAAGCGCATCGCCGCCCTGGAACGCGACCTCGGCGTGCGGCTGTTCACCCGCACCCCGCGCGGCACGAAGCTCACCATCGACGGGCAGGCGTTCCTGCCGCACGCCCGCGAGCTGCTGCGGGTCGCCGAGCGGGCGGTCGCGTCCGTACGGCCGGGCAGCCGTCCGCTGCGGGTGGACGTGCTGGCCTCGCGCGGCGTGGGGTCGGGCCTGATGCGCGGCTTCCATCACGCCTACCCCGGCATCGACCTCGACGTGGTGATGCTGTTCGACATCGACGCGGCCGTCTCCGCCATCCGGTCCGGCACGATCGACGCCTCCTTCCGCGCCGTCGCCATGCCCGGCCGGCCCCTTCCCGACGACGTCGAGTCCGCCTGGGTGGCCGACGAGGCCCTCCAGCTCCTCACCGGCCCCGCCCACGCGCTGGCCGACGCCCGCTCGGTGACCCTCGGACAGCTCGCCGGACACCGGATCTGGATGCCCGGCCTCGCCCCCGGCACGGAGTGGACCGCCTTCTACGACGACCTGGTCGCCGAGTTCGGCCTCAGCATCGAGGCGACCGGCCCGAACTTCGGCTCCGACGTGCTGCTCGACACCATCGCCGACACCCCGGCCCTGGCCACGTTCATGGGCGACCGGACCCGGCTCGTCTGGCCCGCCGGTCACGGGCTGCGCCGCATCCCGGTGACCGGCCCCACGCCCGTCTACCCGCACTCGCTCCTGTGGCGCCGCGACAACCCGCACCCGGCGCTGGCCACCCTGCGCGCCCACCTGGCCGCCACGGCGGGCGAGCGCCAGGCCGGGACGTGGGCCCCGGCCTGGACGCGCGCGGGGGACGGCCGCCGGACGGGCTGACCGTCCCCTCGCCGGTCAGCCCTCCTGAGGTCCCTGGGTGACCCAGTAGTCGTGGAGCAGGGTGTTCTTGGGGCACCACTCCTCCGAGACCGACGTGCCGCCCACCATGGGCCCGGGCCGCTCCGGCTCGATCCCGCAGCGGATGTGGACCTGGTGCCAGTGCTGGTAGGTGCCGGGCGGGCAGACGGACCGCGCCCCGAACTGCTCGTACTTGATGACGCCGCCGCCGACGCGGTGGGTCTGCTCGGCCCGGCACGGCCCGTCGGCCGCCCGGAGATGCGGCCCGGCGTGCGCCGGGCCGGGGGGCGATGTCAGGGCGGCGGCGACGGCGGCGGCTGTGAGTGCGCTGCGTGCGCGCATGGTGGTCTCCTTCGGTCGGGGTCGGCGCAAGCGGCCGACGCGCTCCGGGACGCGGCCGGGCGTGCCCGCCCGCGTCCGGTGAACGACAGCGAAGCCGTCCCGGCGCGGTGTCCAACAGCGCCTCGGCCGTACTCGGCCGGACCCGTCCGGCGTGGGACGGCGCATCGGCGGCTCCCTGGCCCTCCTACGCCCCGGTAGGGTCATCCGGGCATCTCCGGACAGAAGGACCCCCTCTGGTGAATCTGGGCATCGTCGGGCAGGCCGCGGGGCTGTTCGCCGTCACCAACATCGACGACATCCTGATCCTGGCGTTGTTCTTCGCCCAGGGCGCGGGCAGGCGGGGCGCCGCCGTCCGGATCGTGGCGGGGCAGTACCTGGGGTTCCTCGCCCTCGTGGCGGTGGCCGTGGCGGCGGGCTTCGGGGCGACCTTCCTGCCCGGGTCGCTGATCCCGTACTTGGGGCTGCTTCCCCTCGCCCTGGGCGTCAAGGCCGCCTGGCAGGCGTGGCGGAACCGCCGCGACGGCGACGACGGCGAACCGGACGGCGAAGCGGACGGCGGCCCGAGGATCCTGGAGGTCGCCGCCGTCACCTTCGCCAACGGCGGCGACAACATCGGCGTGTACGTGCCGGTCTTCGCCACCGCCGGGCCGGGCGGCACCGGCGGGTACGTCGCCGTGTTCCTCGTCCTGGTCGGCGTGTGGTGCGCGGCCGGACGGCTCTTCGCCACCCGTCCCCTGGTCGCCCGCGCCCTGAGCCGGTGGGGGCACGTCCTGCTGCCCGCGGTGCTGATCGGCCTGGGCCTGCTCATCCTCGTCGGGGGCGGGGCCTTCGGTCTCTAGATCCGGGCGAACTTCGGCGCGGCTCCGAACCAAGGGCCGGGCGGGGGCGTCCAACAAGATCATGGCATCGGAAGGGGGTCCGGATGGTGATCCGCTCGGGCGGCGACCCGCGGGCGCGGGCATGGTGAAGCGCGGGCGCGCCGCCCGTCCGGCGCCGCGGATCGACGTGGCCCGCCTGCCCGAGGACGTCGTCGCGCTCGTGGACGCCCTCGAACCCGGCGAGAGCCTGGTCCTCACGCGGGACGGCGCGTCGATCGCGTCGATCTCCAGCACCGTCGACGTGGTCCAGGGCGCCGTGGTGGACCGCGCGGCGCCGGACGAGCCCGGCGAGCCGCCGCCGGTCGGCCACGACAGCGTGACGGTCGTGGCCACCGCGATGGAGCTGTCGAACGCCGCCCGGGTCGCGCTGTCCGACCGGCTCGGGGCCGACTACGTGGTGCTCGACATGCACGCCGCCCCGGCGACGGCCGACGTGCTGCTGGTGCCCGCCGGCAGCCCGCAGCTCATCGGCGGGCTGCGGTCGATGTTCCCGAAGGCCCGCGTGGTCGTCACCGAGATCGAGGACCCGGAGCTCGGCGTCCGGTACGACGGCCCGGTCCGGCGGCTGCTCGACGCCGGCGCGGACGCGTACCTGCCGCCGGCGACCGTCCCGGTGCTGGCCAGGCAGCTCGGCCACGTCCTTGACCAGGGGCGCGAGCTCACCGGCGGTGCCACGGCGCCGCTGCAGATCGCCCCGCCCCCCGCGGCGGACGGCGACCCGGAGGAGCGGGTCTAGCCCCGTCAACCGGAAGATTGCCGGAAATCGATCATCAGGCGACGATTGGCTCATGCGTCTGAACTTCCAGGTGGGCGACCTCGCGGCCACCCGGTTCGTGGTCTCGCCCCTGACCCACGCGATCTTCGTGGCCTTCAGCGTCCACCATCCCGAGCTGACCGAGAAGGGCTCGATCTGGCGGGACATCGCCGGGGCCGTGCCGCGCCGGACGCTGCCGCTGCTCGACATCCTCAACCGCGGCGCCTCCCGCGTCACCCTGCACGAGGGCCTGGTCACCTCGGAGGTGGCGCCGCCGATCGAGACCGCCGCGCTCTCCGACGAGCTCGACGCGCTCGCCGCCCTGGACACCCCGCCCGAGGAGCGCGAGTTCGGCGGCGACCTGTGGCGCTTCAGCGGGGTGCCGGGACGGCCCGACCTCGACATGGACCCGGCGCGGTTCCGCCGCGCCCTGGCCGACAGCATGTACGTGCTCTTCCACCGGTTCCTCGCCCCGGAATGGCCCGGCATGCGCCGCCGGCTCGAAGCCCGCCTGGCCGCCTACCAGGAGACGGTGGCGCGGATCGGGCTCGGCTCCGCGCTCAGCACCCTCAGCCCGCGGCTGTCCTGGGACGGCGGCGGCATGGTCGTCGCGGGCGGGCCGCCGATCACGGTCGATCTCGGCGGACGCGGCCTGCTGCTCCATCCGATCTCCGGCGCCTCCCCCCGCTACCTGGGCATCGCGACCACCCGGGACCGGCGCAGCTCGGTGCTCACGGTCCCGATGCCCGACGGCGGCCGCCAGGTGCTGCCGTCACCGCCCTTCGACACGCTCGCCGCGCTGGTCGGGCGGGCGCGGGCGCGGGTGATGCGGGCCGTCGGCGGACACGGCTGCCGTACGGACGAACTGGCCGGGCGGCTCAGGGTCAGCGCCTCCACCGCCTCCGAGCACGTCACCGTGCTGCGCAACGCCGGGCTGATCGCCACCCGCCGCGACGGCCGGGCCGTCCACCACCACCTGACCTCCCTCGGCGCCCGCCTGCTGGAGGCCAACGGCTGAACCCGAAGGCGTTGGCGAAGGCGAACTCCGAGCCGTAGCCGACCGCGGCGGCGACCGTGCTCAGCGCGGCGTCGCAGTCGCGCAGCATGCGCGCGGCCGTGCTCAGCCGCCACCAGGTCAGGTAGGACAGCGGCGGCCGGCCGACGAACTGGGTGAACCGGCGGGAGAACGCCGCGCGCGACAGCCGGGCGCGGCGGCCGAGTACCGCGGGCCTTCCACGAGACCCAGCGTGGACGGGCGGCCCGCCACCGGTCCGGGGCTCAGGCCGGGGAGGCGTCCGGGGAGAGGAAGTCGCGGACGAGACGGTCGTAACGGGCGCGGTCCACGTTCCACGCCTCCGTGTGCTCGCCCCGCTCGAACGGCTCGAACCGGATCTCCCACCCCAGCCGCCCGCCCGCGGCCACGAGCCCGTACGCCTCCCGGATCGGGTGCTCGGCGTCGGGGACGGTGTGGATCAGCAGCAGCGGCGGCCGGACCCGCGGCGGACGCCGGATCAGGCTGAGCCGGTCCGGATCGACCCCGGTGCGCCACCGGACGACCTGGTTCGACAGCCCGGCCAGGAAGCCGGGCAGATGATGGTTCTTGACGCCCTGTTCTGCGGTCATGCCGACGTCGATCATGGGGGCGTCCATGACGACCCGGTCGACCAGGGACGCCAGCGGCGACCGGTCCAGGAACTGGCCGACGACCTGGCCGCCCATCGAGGTGCCGTACAGGACGAACCGCCGCGCTCCCATGGTCCGCGCGTGGCGCAGGGCGGCCTCCAGATCGCGCCACTCCGAGTCGCCCAGGTGCAGCAGCCCGTCGGGCGAGGCGGGCGCGCCCTGGTCGTTGCGGTAGCTGATGTCCAGGAAGGGCAGCCGCAGCCCGTGCACGACGGGCAGGACCTTCAGCTCCGCCTTGCGCCGCCCGTTCTGGCCGTGGACGGCGACCACCCAGGTGTCGCCCTGGCCGGGCACGTACCAGGCCGGCGCGGGGCCCAGCTCGGTGGGCACCATGATCTCGCTGTAGCCGATCCCCCAGGCCACCTCGGGATCGCCGGGCGGCACGTTGCCGAACCAGCCGGGCGTGCCCGCCGAGGGGACGTGACCGCGCAGCACCTTGCGCGTCACCCGGTCGGCGGCGCCGGAGACGACGTCCCCGAGCATGGCGTACGAGCCGGTCCACTCCAGCCAGTACGTGCCCGGCTTGCCGGTCTCCGGCGTGCGGGTGAGCGTCACCAGGTCGCCCCGCACGGCCAGGACCTCGGTGTTGCCCGCGCCGTGGCGGACGACGCCGACCGACTGCTCGCTGCCGAACCAGGCCCCGGCCCCCGCCGCCCCGGCCAGGACGACGACCACCGCCAGGCCCGCGATCCACAGCCGCCGCTTCTTCAGTGCTCGCATGTATACAGAGTAAACTATCGGCGTTTACGGCGTATACATCGTCGGCTCAGGGGGTTCCGGCCAGGAGGTCCGAGAGCCGGTGCAGGCCGCGCGAGATGCGGGCCTTGACGGTGCCGATGGGCACGCGCAGGTGCTCGGCGATCTCCCGCTGGGTCAGGTCGGCGAAGTAGGCCAGCTCGATGGCCTGCCTCTGGGCGTCCGACAGTTCGGCGAGCGCGCGGTCGATCTGGTCGCGGTCGCCGAGCGCGTCGGGCGCCGGGCGGGCGCGTCCCGGCAGGTCTCCGGCCTCCTGCAGCGGCACGGTCAGCAGCCGCCGCGCCCGCAGATGGTCGACGGCGCGGCGGTGGGCGATGGCGAAGACCCACGCGGCCTGGCTGCGCCCGGGGTCGTACCGCCCGCGCGAGCGCCACACGTCGGCGAAGACGACCTGCAGCAGGTCCTCCACCTCCTGGGCGGGCACGAACCTGCGCAGGTAGGAGCGCACGGCGGGAGCGTGCGTGCGGTAGCACTCGCCGAGCGCTTCCTCGTCACTGGTGTCCATGCGCCTGCCCCTCACCGCAAAAACCTATTCAAAACTTATTCATACCGAGGCGTGGCAGGCGATCACAAGCTCATCGGGGGAAAGGGCGGCTCAAATCAAGGTCGACATGACGCATGCGACGGCGTCGGGCAGCGTCGAGACCCTGACGACGCCCGCGGGGACCGCGCCCTGCCAGCCGCGCCCGCCGACGACGATCCGGCAGGCCGGGCGCACCTGCGGCAGGGCGGCGAGCGGCGCGGTGTCGCCGGTCTCCGCCCGCTGCGACCAGACGAACACCGCCGCGGGAGCCAGCCGCCGCATCGCGTGCGCCAGCGCCGCGTAGGGGGTGCGGGCGCCGAGCACGCGGGTCTGCACGCCGCGCTCGGCGAGCGCGGCGGCCAGGGCGTGCACCGGAAGGCTGTGCTGCTCCTCCTCGGCACAGGCCAGGAGCACCGGCCGGTCCGGCCGCGGCGGCACGTCGCCGGCGAGCCGGTGCAGCGCCGCCTGGAGGTGGCCGGACAGCAGGTGCTCGGCGTCGATGCCGGAGCCGGTCGCGTCCTGGCCCCGGCAGACGGCGTCGAGCGCGGGCAGGAAGAGGTGCTCCCACGTCCACACCACGCCCTGCGCGGCCAGCGTCTCCTCGACCAGGGCGGCGACCGCGCGGCCGTCGAGCATGACCGCGGCGCGGGCCAGCGCGGCGACGACCTGCCGCGGCGCGGGCCGCCCGCCGGAGGGCCGCGGCGTGCGCCGGCCGCCGGAGGGGACGGCCGCCGGCCGCGCGCCGGACGGCGGCGCGGCGGGGGTGTCGGGGGTGTCGGGCAGCGCGAGGGCGAGCCTGGCCGCCTCGGCCGGCACCAGGCCGGTGGCGATCAGGCGTTTCATCTCGGCCAGCCGCCGCACGTCGGCACTGCCGTAGCGGCGGTGGCCGCCGGGGCTGCGGCGGCTGGGGCCCAGGCCGTAGCGCAGGTTCCAGGTGCGCAGCGTCGGCGCGGGGATGCCGAGGCGGCGGGAGACGGCTCCGATGCCGAATCCCGCCTCCTCCTCGCTGACCGGTGTGTCCTCGTCCATGGTGTTCCCGCTGCCGCTCGACGTGTCCGACTATCTTTTCGCGCTTGCGGGGTCCTTGGGCGCATGGCTGGGCGCGTCCGGCTTGATCCCGTTGTCCGGTGACGTGCAACCGGGCGCGCTCCTGGCACGAAAGCTGTTGATAGCGACAGAAGGAGCTGCGTGCATGGACACGGTGACCCCGCAGGCCGGGCACGTGCGTGGGACGGCCGCCCGATGAGCCCGGTGGTCGTCGTCGGGGCCGGGCTGGGCGGGCTGGCCGCGGCCGTCCACCTGGCGGCCGCCGGCCGTCAGGTCACCGTGGTCGAGGCGCTCGACGAGCCCGGGGGCTGCTGCGGCACCGCCCGGCTCGGGCCGTTCCGCTTCGACACCGGCCCCTCGGTGCTGACCATGCCGGGCGTGCTCGCCGAGGTCTTCGGCGCGGCCGGGCAGGAGCTGCGGCACTGGCTGCCGTTGCGCCGCCTGGACCCGTCGTACCGGATGGTCTTCGACGACGGGTCGCGGCTGGACGTCCTGCCCGGGCGCGAGGCGATGGCCGAGCAGGTGCGGACGGTGTGCGGGCCCGCCGAGGCGGCGCGCTACGAGCGCTACCGCGCCCTGCTCGACGAGCTGTTCCGGGTGGAGTGGCCGGCGTTCATCGACGCGGACATGACCCGGCTGCGTTCCCTGGCCCGGCCGGCCGCGCTGCTCCGGCTGGCCCGGCTGGGCGGCTTCCGGCGGCTGGACCGCCTGGCCGCCCGGTACCTGCGCGACCCCCGGCTGATCAAGGCCCACACCTTCCAGTCCCTGTACGTGGGGCTCGCCCCGCAGCGCGCGCTCGGCATCTACGCCGTCATCGCCCACATGGACACCGTCGGCGGCGTGTACTTCCCGCGGCGCGGCGGCATGCACGCCATCCCCTCGGCCATGGCGGCCCTGCTGGCGAAGCTGGGCGCCGACATCCGCTACGGCGCCCGCGCCGACAAGGTCGAGACGGACTCCGACGGCGTCACCGGCGTGCTGCTGGCGGGCGGCGAGCGGCTCGCGGCGCGGCAGGTGGTCGTGGCCTGCGACCGCCTGGCCGCCCGGCGGCTGCTGCCCGGCCCGGCGGCCGACTGGCGGTTGCGCCGCCCCCACCACTCCCCCTCCTGCCTGGTGCTGCACGTCGGCCTGGACCGTCCCCTGGACGGCCAGGCCCACCACACCCTGCATTTCGGCCGCGCCTGGCGGGAGACCTTCACGGCGCTGGCCGCCGGCCGTCCGCAGCCCGATCCCAGCCTGCTGATCACCCATCCCGAGCCGGACGGCGAGGCCGCGCCGCCCGGGCAGGCCACGCTCAGTGTCCTGGAACCCGCGCCCAACCTGCGGACCGCCGACTGGGAGCGGTTGCGGCCCGAGCTGGAGACGCGGCTGCTCGGCCGCCTGGCCGCGCTCGGCCACGGCGACCTGTCCGGCGCGCCCCGGCTGGTGCTCGACCCGCCCGCCTGGGCGGCGCGCGGGCACAGCGCGGGCACCCCGTTCGCACTGGACCACCGCTTCACCCAGACGGCGTGGCTGCGGCCCTCGGCCGTCGCCCGGCGGGTGCCAGGACTGCACTTCGCCGGCATGTACACCGCGCCCGGCGTCGGGATCCCTCCGGTGCTGATCTCCGGCCGGCTCGCCGCCGAACGCATCCTGAAGGAGGCCCGTTGACGCTCACCGCCAGCTACGAACGCTGCCGACAACTCCACGCCCGCTACGGCCGCTCCTACTACCTGGCCACCCGCCTGCTGCCCCAGTGGAAACGCCGGCACGTGCACGCCCTGTACGGCTTCGCCCGCTACGCCGACGAGATCGTCGACTCCTTCACCATGACCGGCGACCGCGCCCGCGCGCTCGACGACCTGACCGCCAAGGTCGAGGCGGGGCTGGCCGGGGCGGCGACCGGCGATCCGATGCTGCCCGCGTTCCTGCACACCGTGCACTCCTTCGGCATCGAGCACGGCGACGTCCGCGCCTTCCTGGCCTCGATGCGCGCCGACCTGTCGGTGCGGCGGTACGCGACCTACGACGACCTGCTGGGGTACATGTCGGGATCGGCCGCCGCGATCGGCACGATGATGCTGCCGGTGCTGGAGCCGGCGCCCGGCCAGGAGGAGCGGGCCCGCGAGCCGGCCCGCCAGCTCGGCCTGGCCTTCCAGCTCACCAACTTCCTGCGCGACGTCGCCGAGGACTTCGCCCGCGGCCGGGTCTACCTGCCGATGGAGGACCTGGACAAGTTCGGCGTCGTGCCCGGCATGCTGGGCGAGCGGCGGACCCGGCGGGCGGTGCGCGACCTGCTGGCCTTCGAGGCCGGGCGGGCCCACGAGCACTACCGGGCCGCCGGCGAGGGCATCGGCCTGCTCGTCGCCTCCTCGCGGCCGTGCGTGCGCGCCGCCTTCGAGCTGTACGGCGGCATCCTCGCCGAGATCGAGCGCCGCGGCTTCGACGTCCTGGCCGGGCGGGTGCGGGTGCCGCGCCGCCGCAAGGCCGCCGTCTTCGCCCGGCACCTGCTGGCCTCCGCCGAGTCGGGCCGGGCCGAGCGGCGCGTCCGCGTGGAGCTGCCGTGACCGGCGCGGCCCCCGTGGTCCTGGACGCGATGGGCGGCGACCACGGGCCCGCCGAGGTGGTCGCGGGGGCGGTGCTGGCCTGCCGCGAGCACGGCGTGCCCGTCGTCCTGGTGGGCCCGGCGCCGCGGCTGGAGGAGGAGCTGCGGCGGCACGCCGCCGCGGGCGAGATCGCGGTGGCGCACGCCGAGGACGCCGTGCCCATGACCGAGCGCGGGGCGGGCGCGGCCGCGATGGCCGCCTCCAGCCTGGCGATCGGCTGCGACCTGGTCGGACGGGGCGAGGGCGGGGCGCTGGTGTCGGCCGGGTCCACCGGCGCGGTGGTCGCCTGCGCGGTGCGCGGCATCGGCCGGGCGATCGGCGTGCTGCGGCCCGCGCTGGCCGTGGCGCTCCCGTCGCTGGCAGGCGGGGCGAGCGTGCTGGTGGACGCCGGCGCGATCACCGATCCGAGCCCCGCCATGCTGGCCCAGTTCGCGCTGCTGGGCGTGGGGTACGCGCGGGCCGTGCTCGGCGTGGCCGATCCGGTGGTGGGGCTGCTGTCGATCGCGGCGGAGCCGGGCAAGGGCAACCGGCTGGCCCGCCAGGCCGAAGAGCTGCTGGGCGGGCTGCCGGTGCGCTTCCACGGCCCGGTCGAGGGGCACGACGTCCTGGCCGGCACGGTGGACGTGATCGTCACCGACGGCTTCACCGGCAACGTCGTGCTCAAGAACGTCGAGGGCTGCGTGCGCACGGCGCTGACCATGGTGGCCGACGCCGGCATCGCCGCCCCCGACCGGCTCGCCGAGGTGGCGCGCCGCTACGACCCGCAGACGCACGGCGGCGCCGTCCTGCTCGGCCTGCGCGGCACCGTCGTGGTCGCGCACGGCTCGTCGCGGGCGGCCACGATCGCCCGCGCCTGCGTGGTGGCCCACACGCTGGCGGGGCGGGATCCGGCGGCCGGGATCGCGGCGGCCGCTGTCCCGGCGGCGGGATGAGGGGGTCAGCCCAGCGGGTCGCGCCCGTCCCAGCGGCCCTCGCTGGCATAGGGGACGAACCGCGCGAACAGCTCTTCGGCGTACCAGTCGCGGGCCCGTACCCGCTCGATGACCCGCCGGTGGGCCTGGCCCCGGTAGGCGAAGTCCCGTACGGCCCGCCGGTCGCGCCACAGCGAGAAGGTGGCCTGCCGGGCGAGCGGCCACTCCCCCATGCCGACCGAGGCCAGGCAGCCGTCCTGCCGCCGCAGCAGCTCCTCGACCGGCGGGACCGACCGGTAGAAGGCGACCAGCCGGCCGGGCCTGATGGACGCCCTGGTGAGCACCGCCACCGGGCCGGGCCCGCCGTCGTCGCGGTCCGGCACGCCGCCGAACGGGTCCCGGCCGCCCCACGCGCCGCGCGAGGCGAGCGGGGCCAGCCGGGTCTGCCAGTACTCCGCGGACTCCGCCCGCCAGCGGGCGGCGATCGGCGAGTCGCGCAGGAACTCCTCCAGGTCGCTCTCCCGCCGCCAGACGGCGAACAGCGCCCAGCGCCGCAGGTCGGCGCCCAGCGACATCGAGCGTCCCCGGCCGGTGCCGAGCAGCCGCCAGAAGCGCGGGCCGCCGGGGCGGCGCAGCAGCGGCCGGTCGAAGGCCATGTGCTTCATCGCCCCCCTGCCCCCGTACCGGACGAGGTGGAACGACGCGATGGTTGAGGTGCTGGTGTCGGTCGTCATCGGCTACCTGCTGGGGTCGGTGCCGGTCGCGGTCCTGGCGGCGCGGGCGCACGGCGTCGATCCGCGCGACGTCGGTGACCGCAACCCGGGGTACTGGAACGTCAAGGAGCAGCTCGGGCGGTGGGCGGGCGTGCCGGTGTTCGCCGGCGACACGCTGAAGGGCGCGCTGGCCGCCCTGGTCGCGCTGGTGATCAGCGGCGGCCACACCGCCGCCTTCGGGGTGGTGTCGGGGGCGAGCGTGGCGCCGGTGTTCCTGGCGGTGGCGGCGGCCATGGCGGGGCACGCGTGGCCGCTGTTCGCCGGGTTCCGGGGCGGCCGGTGCGTGCTCACCTTCGCCGGCGGGGCCGCGGTCGTCTGCCCGCCGGCGTTCGGGCTGGCCGTGGCGGCGCTGACGCTGGCGGCGCTGGCGACGCGGTCGTTCGCGGCGGGCGCGCGCCTGGCGGTGTTCGGGCTGCCGCTGCTGCAACTGCTGTTCATGCCGGCCGAGCTGGTGGCGGCCACCGGGGGGCTCATGTGCCTCATCGGGCTGCGTTTCGGGCAGGCCGCGCTGGCCGGCCGCCGCCGCTCGTCCCGCCGCTGAATCCGCCGCCGACCCCACTGCTGACCCCACTGCCGACCTCGCCGTAGGTGCGTCCGCGCCAGTTGCGCACCGGCCGTACGGTGGCCTGCGTCAGGCGGAACGCGGTGGCCGGGTCCAGCAGCGGCGACAGCAGCAGCCCCGCCCCGGGCCGCCGGTAGCTGCCCCGCAACGCGGCCGTCAGGGACACCCGCAGCCCCAGCAGCGCCAGGTCCAGGCCGGTCGGGCGGCCCGCGGCCAGCCGCAGCACGGGCAGCGCCGCCGTCAGCCAGACGACCGCCAGGTCGGCCGCCTGCCAGCCGGGACCGGTCACGTCGGCCAGCGGCAGCGAACGGCCCCACTCCCGCCACAGCTCGCCCGCCGAGTCGTGCATGTCGACCTCCAGCAGGTCGCCGGCGTCCAGGAAGCCCACCGACCAGCCCTGTGCGGCCAGGCGGCGGGCCAGCGCCACGTCGTCGGTCATCCGGTCGTGGACGAGCGCGAAGCCGTCCGCCTCGGTCATCCGGGACCGCCGGAAGGCCATGCACTGGCCGTTGGCGATCGCCCGGTGCGGCGGCGGCGGGCTCGGCGGGCCGACGGGGCCGAACCTGTAGACCAGCGTCGCCAGCATCGAGGCGTGCAAAGCCTGCTCCAGCGCGCCGTCGCAGACGAAACGCGGGCCGGCGCTGACCAGGTCGTAGCGGTCCAGGGCCGCGGCCAGCGCGCCGAACAGGCCGGGCGCGGGCCGGACGTCGGCGTCCAGCGTGACCACCACGCCGGCGCGGGCGGCGGCCACCCCCTGCCGGAGCGCCCACTGCTTGCCGACCCAGCCGGGCGGCAGCGGATCGGCGGTGACGACGGTGGCGCCCAGCGACGCCGCCAGCTTCGCCGTGCCGTCCCGGGAGCCGTCGTCCACGACGATCACCTCGCGGACGCCGGGGTCGGCCAGCGCGGCGCGCAGGCACGGCCCGATCCTGGCCTCCTCGTCGCGGGCGGGGACCACCACCGAGACCGGCTCGCCCTCGACCGGACGGGCCCGCAGCGCGGGCAGCCGCCGCCGCCCCCGCGCGAGCCGGGCCGCCACGACGGCCGCCGCCACGCCCTGCGCGACGGTGAGCGCCCTCATCGCGACCCGCCCGCGAGGTCCTGGGACACCAGGCCGGCCACGATGCGGGCGCCCAGCGTCACCATCGGCAGGCCCCCGCCCGGGTGGGCCGAGCCGCCCACCAGGTACAGCCCGCGCCTCGGCCCCCGGTTGCCCGGCCGGGCGAAGGACGCCAGCCTCCCCCGGTAGGCGCTGCCGTAGATCGCGCCGCCCCAGGAGCCGTACCGGTCCCGCAGGTCGGCGGGGGTGAAGACGTCGACGAAGCGCAACCGTCCGGCCAGGTCGAAGCCGCGCCCGGCCAGCCGCTCCAGCACCAGGTCCCGGTACGCCTCGACCCCGATCCCCCACCGGGACGGATCCCGGGCGGGCACGTTGACCAGCATCGTCCAGTTCTCCGCCGCGCCCGGGGCCTGGGAGGCGTCGTCCACCGCCGAGCAGCCGACGTAGACCGTCGGGTCGAGGGGCGGCCGGCCCCGGTCGAAGATGTCGGCGAACTCGCGCTCGTAGTCGGCCGAGAACAGCACCGAATGGTGCGGCAGCCCCGGCGTGCGGCCCTCCACCCCGGCCAGCAGCAGGAAGGCCGAGGACGAGGTGCCGAGCCGGGCGATCCGGCGCAGCCTCCGCCGGTCCGGCGACAGGCGGCCGTACAGGGCGGCGGCGTCGGTGCCGGCCACCACGACGTCGGCGCGCACCCGTTGCCCGCTCGCCAGCCGCACCCCGGTGACCTTGGACGCGTCGGCCTCGACGGCGGCGACGGGCTCGGACAGGAAGATCTCCACCCCGGCGGCCTTCAGCAGCAGCGCCAGGTCGTCGGCCAGGCGGGCGAGGCCGCCGGGCGCGTACCAGACGCCCTGCCCGTGCTCCAGCGCCGTCACGCAGCCCAGCGCCGCCGGCGCCCGGTACGGGCTCGATCCGGCGTACGTGGCGTAGCGGCCGACGTACTGGCGGAGGCGGGGGTCGCGGAAGTGGCGCCGTGCCAGCCCGGCCAGGGTGCGGGCGGGGGCCACGGCGGTCAGGTCCGACAGCCGCGGCCGTCCCTGCCGCCGGATCGGCGGCCCGGCGAACACGGTCCGCTCGGCCGCCCGCAGGCAGCCCTGCGCCCAGTGGTGGAAGGCCGTCCAGGCCCGGCCCTCGCCCGGCGCCAGCCGCTCCACCTCGGCGGCCATCCGCGCCGGGTCGCGGTGGGCGTCCAGGACCGTGCCGTCGGCGAAGCGGTACCGGCACAGCAGGGCGGGCTCGATCAGCTCGCGCTCCAGCCCGAGCTCGCGCAGCACCCGTGGCATGGTGAGCAGCGACGGGCCGAGGGAGAAGGTGAAGCCGTCCCGGCGATGCTCGGCCAGCTTGCCGCCCAGCCGCGGCAACTGCTCGTACAGCCGCACCTCGTGACCCTGGCGGGCCAGCAGCAGCGCGCACGCCATGCCGCCCATGCCGCCGCCGATCACCGTCACCTCGGCCATGACCGCCTCCAGGCCGGCGCGGCGAACGCGCCCATCGCGATTCCTCCGGCGGCGGCGACCAGCAGGTCCGGCGGCCGGAACACCGCCGCGAAGCCCACCGTCTCCATCACCGCCATGACCGTGTACAGCGCCAGCAGCCCGCGCGCCGGTGCGCCGGGCCGGACGATCCGCCCGACCACCACCATGACCAGCGCCGACACCAGCAGCCAGCCGGCGAAGTTGCTCAGCGGCACGCCGCGGTAGAAGCCCTCCCGCGCCCACGTCCACAGGCCGAGCCGGACCATCTGGGGGTCGAGGAACAGGTCCCACGCCGTGAGCGCGCCCGCGCCCGCGCACACCCGGGCCACCCCGCCGGACGGCACGACCGCGACCGCCACCGCGTAGGCCGCCAGCCCCATGCCGCCCCACGCCAGCACCACCACCGCGGGGACCCCGGCCACCTGCGGCCACAGCGCGTCGCTGTAGCTGTAGGAGCCGAACGGGAACCCGGTCAGCAGCCCCGTCAGCTCGGCGGCGTACCCGGTCAGCGCCGCGCCGGCGAAGGCGGCCGCCGCCCTGGCCGTGCCCCAGGCGTCCGCGGCGAAGGCCAGGGCGCACGCCGCCAGCAGCGCGACGATCAGTCCGGTGAGCCGTTCGGGCCGCGCGGACAGCCCGGACGCCACCTGGCAGCCCATCATGGCCAGCACCGACAGCACGCCGAGCGCGCGGGCCGGGCGCAGCGCCGGGCCCGCGCCCGTCGCCTGCCGGTCCGGTGTGCGTTCCACATAGCTGTGTTTCGCACGGGCCGCCCGCGGGGTTGCACGAGCCGCGAGCCGGTACGGGATGAAGAGGATCTTTGCCGCGTTCCCCGCGCACGACGGGCGCCCGCTTTGGAATGCTGGGACCGTGAGCCGGCGGACGAAGACATGGTGGTTCCGGGCGGGCGTGGCAGCCGGGATGGTCCTGCTGGTGGCCGCCGCGCTGCGGCTGTGGACGCTCTACCCCGGCGACGTCGACCCGGTCGGCGCGGGGCTGGCGCTGGCCGGGACCGGCATCGCCGCGCTGTCCTGGTGGCAGGCGCAGCGGCTGGCCGACACCGACGTGCAGGCGGCCGCGACCCTGCTGGCCCGGCGGGTGCTGGCCGAGGAGCGGGCCCAGCGGGCACAGCTGCTGGGCGGCAAGGGCAGCGACGCGGTCATCGACGTCGGCTTCTCCTTCCACCCCGCCGGCGGTCCGGTCTCCGCGCCGCCGGCCGGCACCCTGAAGCAGGTGGCCGCCTACTTCCGCGAGCTGGGCGGCCCGGGGCGGCTGGTGATCACGGGGGTGGCGGGTTCGGGCAAGACCGTCCTGGCCATCGAGCTGATCCTGCGGCTGCTCGACGGCCCGCGGCCCGGCGACCGCGTCCCGGTGCGGATCACCGCGGCGAGCCTGGACCCCGACGTGCCGGTGCGGGTCATGCTCGCCCGGCACCTGACCGCCGCGTACGGCCTGAAGCCGGTGACCGCCCGCACGCTCGTGGCGGCGGAGCGCATCCTGCCCGTCGTGGACGGGCTCGACGAGATGGACGAGACCGACGAGCCGGGCTACGGGTCGCGGGCCGCCCGGGCGCTGCGCGCGCTGGAGGACTACGAGCACGGGCTGGATCGCTGCAGCATGGTCCTGACCTGCCGCACCGACCAGTACGACGCCCTGGTCGCCGACCGGGCCGTCCCCCGCGGGATCGTCCGGGTCGACGTGGGCAAGGTGGGCGGCGACCAGGCGTGGCGGTTCATCCAGGCGGTCACCGACCAGGAGGACCCCGACCGCTGGCGGCCGGTCCTGGACGCGCTGACCAGCGACGGCCACGTCCTGGCCGAGGCGCTGAACACGCCGTGGCGGCTGACCCTGGCGGTCAGCGTCTACGAGCAACGCGACCCGGTCACCGGGCGCTACGTGCGCTCCCCCGAGGCCCTCACGCGCTTCGCCGACCAGCGGTCCGTACGGGAGCATCTCCTCGGCCTGTTCATCCCCGCCCGCCTGGCCGCGGCGGACCCGGCGGGCAAGGGGCCCGACGCCGGGCGCACGCACGCCTACCTGGCCGTCCTGGCCGCTCACCTGCGCGCGAACACGGGCCGGCCGCCGTTGCACGGGCGCGTGCTGTCCGGCACGGATCTCGTGCTGCACCAGTTGTGGCCGCTGGCCGGAGACCGGGCGCGGCTCTTCGGCGCGCTGGTGGCCCTGGCGACCTGCCTTCCCGCGGTCGCCGCCGCCGTCGTCGCGGCCGTCGTGGTGTTCTCGCAGGTCGAGATCGTGGACGGCAAGATCTCGGGCCCGGCGGTGACAGCGATCGTCCTGCTCACGATGCCCGCCATGGTGGCGGCGGCTCTGCTGATCGAACCCGTCAGGGCCTGGCGGGAGGTGTGGTCCCCGGCGGACGAGGGCGGCCTGCGCCGGTTCCGCGGCGGACGCGGCCGCAGAAAGAGCGTGGTGGACGGCGTGCTGGCCGCCATGTGCGGCTGCGTGGCGGGCGCGGCGGTCGTCATGGAGTTCGACGCCGCCCTGCCGCTGTGGGTGCCGGTCGTCTTCGGCCTGCTGTTCGGAATCGGGATGGCGAGCGGCGGCGACGGCGAGAGCCGGCACGCCGGTTCCGGGGACGGCGCCGACCCCAGGGCGGTCATCCGGAACGAGGTCGGCTCGACCCTCGTGGCCGCGCTCACCTTCGGCCCCGGATTCGGGTTCATCCTGGGCATCTGGTTCGCGATGTTCCTGGACGGGGTCACGGTCGCCGCCGCGGTGGCCGTGGGCGCGGTGTTCGGCATGTCCCTGGTGGCGTCCTGGTCGCCGCTGCTGGCGCGCCGCTACCTGGGGCTGCTGCTGGCCACGCGGGGGCGGCTGCCGTGGCGGCTGGGCCGGTTCCTGCACCGCTGCTACGGCGCCGGGCTGCTGCGGATCTCCGGGATCGCCTACCAGTTCCGGCACCGCGAGCTGCAGGACTACCTGGCCACGCGCCCCCGGGCCGCCGCGGCGGACGAGGACCGGCGGTCCACGCTCCCGTGCCGGGAGCCCTCATGACGACTCGTGCGAGCGCCACACGCCCACGATGAGCGCGAGCGCCGACGTCACGACGATCAGATCGAAGATCACCTGCACGATGACCAGGGCCTTCGCCCCCTGCCCGAGGGGCACGACGTCGCCGTAGCCGACCGTGCCCAGGGTGATCACCGAGAAGTAGAGCGCGTCCACCCGCGTGCGCAGGCCGTGGAACTGGGCGGCCATCAGGAAGTACAGCGCCGCGAAGAAGACCACCACGACGATGACGACGGTCAGCAGCATCGCCAGTTGCTCCGCCAGGGACCGTCCGGGGCGCAGCGCGCGCGCCACCTGCCGTCCCAGGAGCCAGGCCAGCACGATCACCCCGGCCAGGCAGGCCAGGGCGCGCAGTTCGGGCGAGCCGTCCTGGAGTTTCTCGGTCGGCAGCGGCACGACGAAGTAGACGCCGGTGATCACGGCGGTCGCGGCCGCGCTCCGCACCCATGCCAGCACGCCGGCCGGAGAAGCACACATGACAGGAACGTTCCTCGCAGCGGCGGCCGCACCGCCGGGAATGCTCTTTCTTGAGGCTCTCCTTGCCCTCATCGCAGACTGCCGAGGGCAGGACGCTCACATGGCAGACCTTCCCTTCCAGGACCGGGCGGACTTCGGGCACGCCGATCGCGGCTTCGTCGCCAGGCTGACGCCCGGCGTGGTCAGGACGTCCGGGGGCGAGGTCGTCTGGGACAACGACGTCTACGACTTCCTGACCGGCGACTGCCCGCCGACCGCCCACCCGAGCCTGTGGCGGCAGGCGCAACTGTGCGCCCGGCAGGGCCTGTACGAGGTGACCGACGGCATCTACCAGGTGCGCGGCCTGGACCTGTCGAACATGACCCTCGTGGAGGGCGACACCGGTGTCGTCGTCATCGACCCGCTGGTCTCCACCGAGTGCGCCGCCGCCGCGCTGGCGCTCTACCGCGACCATCGCGGCGACCGGCCGGTCACCGGGGTCGTCTACACCCACAGCCACGTCGACCACTTCGGCGGCGTGCGCGGGGTCACCGACGGGAACGTGCCGATCGTGGCCCCCGCCGGGTTCATGGAGCATGCCGTCGCCGAGAACGTTTACGCCGGCAACGCCATGAACCGCCGCGCCCTCTACATGTACGGCCAGCTCCTCCCCCGGTCCCCCGAGGGTCAGCTCGGCTGCGGGCTGGGCATGGGCACCTCGCAGGGCACCGTCTCCCTGATCCCGCCGAACCTCGACGTCACCCGCACCGGCCAGGAGGAGACGATCGACGGCGTCCGCGTCGTCTTCCAGCTCACGCCGGGCACCGAGGCCCCCGCCGAGATGAACTTCCTGTTCCCCGACCACCGCGCCCTGTGCCTGGCCGAGAACGCCACCCGCAACCTGCACAACGTCCTCACGCTGCGCGGCGCGCTGGTCCGCGACGCCCGGGTGTGGGCCCGCTACCTGACCGAGGCCGTCGAGCTGTTCGCCGACCGGGCCGACGTCGTCTTCGCCTCACACCACTGGCCCACCTGGGGCCGGGACGACATCGTCACCTTCCTGTCCCAGCAGCGCGACCTGTACGCCTACCTGCACGACCAGACCCTCCGCCTGCTCAACCAGGGCCTGACCGGCCCCGAGATCGCCGAGGTCATGCAGGTGCCGCCCGCTCTGGAGCAGGTCTGGCACACCCACGGCTACTACGGCTCGGTCAGCCACAACGTCAAGGCCGTCTACCAGCGCTATCTGGGCTGGTTCGACGGCAACCCCGCACACCTGTGGGAGCACCCGCCGGTCGAGCTGGCCCGCCGCTACGTCGAGTCCTTCGGGGGCACCTCGGCCGTGGTGGCCCTGGCCGGCCGCTACGTCGAGGAGGGCGACCTGCGCTTCGCCGCGACCCTGCTCAACCACGCCGTGTACGCCGACGGGAACGACGCCTCGGCCCGCAGGCTGCTGGCCCAGGTCTACACCCGGCTCGGCCACGGCGCCGAGAACGCGACCTGGCGCAACTTCTACCTCACCGGCGCGGCCGAGCTGAAGGACGGCCCCGCACCGGGCGCCACCGACACCACCTCGCCGGACCTGCTCGCCGCGCTGTCCAGCGAGCAGATCTTCGACTCCCTGGCCGTCCGGGTGAACGGCCCCGACGCCTGGAACGAGCGTTTCGCCATCGACTGGCACCTCACCGACCTGGACGAACGCCACCGGACCACGATGTCCAACGGCGCCCTCATCCACCAGCGGTCACCGTCGGGCGACGGAGCCGACCTGACGCTGCGGCTCACCCGGCAGCGCCTGCTCACCCTGCTCTCCGGCGACGGCGGTGCAGACAGCAAGGGGCTCGACCACGACGGCGACCTGACCGTCCTGCGGCGCCTGGTCTCCCTGCTGGAGCAGCCCGAGCCGGCCTTCGCCATCGTCACCCCCTGACCGACGTCCGCGCCCGGCTCACGGGGAGCGGATGAGGCCCCGCTTCGAGGCCGCCGCGACGGCCGCGGTGCGGGAGTCCACGTCCAGCTTGGTGTAGATGTGCGCCAGGTGGGTCTTGACGGTGGTCTCGCTGAGGAACATCACCTTGCTGATCTGCCGGTTCGACAGGCCGGCGGCGACGTGCCCGAGCACCTCCAGCTCGCGCGGGCTGAGCGTGGCGTCGGGGGCCCGGACCCGGCCCAGCAGGCGGGCGGCCACGCTCGGCGCCAGGGCGCTGGCGCCCGCGGCGGCCGACCGGATGGCGGCGTGCAGGTCCTCCGACGGGGCGTCCTTGAGCAGGTAGCCGGTCGCGCCGGACTCGATGGCGGCCACGATGTCGGCGTCGGTGTCGAACGTGGTGAGCACCAGGACGCGGGGGCCGTCCAGGGCGACGATCCGGCGGGTCGCCTCGCTGCCGTGCATGCCCGTCCCCAGTTGCAGGTCCATCAGCACGACGTCGGGGGCGAGCGTGGCGGCCAGCCGCACGCCCTCCTGCCCGGTGGCGGCCTCGCCGACCAGGTCGAAGTCGGGCTGCCCGGCGAGCATGGCGCGCAGGCCGGAGCGGACCACGGGATGGTCGTCCACCAGGACGATCCGGATCACGGCCCCTCCAGCGGCGGCAGCGGCAGGGTCGCCACGACGGCCGTGCCCTCGCCGGGGGCCGACTCCACGGTGAGGCTGCCGCCCAGGGCGCTCACCCGTTCGCGCATCGCGCGCAGGCCGAAGCCGGCCGAGCGGCCGGGGTCGAAGCCACGGCCGTCGTCGTACACGTCCAGCATGACCACGTCGTCCAGGTAGGTGAGGGTCACTCCGGCGTGGCCGGCGCCGGAGTGGCGGCTGACGTTGCCCAGGGCGCCCTGGGCGACGCGGAGCAGCGTCGCGTCGTAGTCGGCGGGCAGCGGCGCGGGGGTGCCGGAGACCTCGAAGCGCGCCTGGATGGGCGTGCCCGCCACGGCGGAGTCGCCGGCCCTGCGCAGCGCGGCGGCCAGCGACGAGTGCCGCAGCGCCGCGGGGGCCAGGCCGCGGACGAAGTTCCTGGCCTCCTCCAGGTTCTCCTTGGCCGCGTCGGCCGCCTCGGCGATGCGGCGCTCGGCGGCCGGGAGGTCGTCGGCCAGGTCCCGCCGGGCCGCCCGCAGGAGCAGGATGATGCTGGACATGCCCTGTGCCAGGGTGTCGTGGATCTCTCTGGCCAGGCGTTCCCGCTCGGCCAGCCGTACGGCGTCGCCCTCCGCCTGGAGCAGTTTCCCCCGCGTGCGGACCAGGTCGTCGATCAGCAGGCGGCGCTGCTCGCTCTCGGCGTGCAGCGCCTTGTAGACCATCGCCATCAGGGTGGCCACCGCCGCGCCGATCGTCGGGCCGATGACCAGGGCGGCGGTCAGCCGGCCCTCGTGCCAGGCGGCGGCCAGGACGGCCGCGGCGGTCAGCGCCGCCACGCCCGGCAGCGCCACGGCCAGGGGCAGCAGGTGCAGGTAGGCGAAGAAGAGCGGGAAGGCCAGCCAGACGAACTGCGGCGCGGCCAGCGCCAGCAGCGCCCACCCGGCCGTGGTCAGCACCAGCCAGATCCGGCCCAGCAGCAGGTGCGTCGGCCCGCCGAAGTGCGGCAGCCGTCCCTCGATGGCGATGCCCGCCGCGTAGAGGGCGCCGAGGAGCGCTCCGCCCAGCGTCGGCGCGAGCCGTCCGGTGCCGGCGACGCCGGCCAGCGCGATCACCAGGAGGGTCGCGAACGTGCCGTGGACGGTCCAGCGGAGCAGGCGGAGGGCGGGCGGGAACGGATAGTCAGACATCTCTCACCAAGCGTATGCGACGGCCCTGCGCCACAAATCGTCCGAAAGAAGTATTACGGGCGGACCGCATGCACGATGCCCGGCCGATCCGGCGGCCCGCACGCTGGAGGACGTCAACCTGACCTTCAACCGCAACGGGGGACGCGCCGTGTTCGTGGCGCTCAGAGACCTGCGCTTCGCGAAGGGACGGTTCGCTCTCATGGGCGCCGTCGTCTTCCTCATCACCCTCCTGGTGACCATGTTGTCCGGCCTGACCGCCGGGCTGGCACGGGAGAACATCTCGGCCGTGGAGGGCCTGCCCGCCGGGCACCTCGTCTTCGCCGGCGGCGGGAAACCGTCCTTCGCCGACAGCCGCGTCACCGACCGGACCTGGCAGGAGTGGCGGCGGGCGACCGGCGGCGCCGCCGAGCGGCTGGGCGTCTCCATGTCGAGGCTCGGCCACGGCGACGGCGACCAGAGCGCGGGGGTGGCGCTCTTCGGCGTCCAGCCGGGCGGCGTCCTCGCCCAGGGGCGGCCCGTGGACGCCGGGAAGGTCGTGCTCTCCGCCGCGCTCGCCGCCGACACCGGGGTGGGCGCCGGGGACACGGTGCGGATCGCGGGCAGGGACTTCACCGTCGCCGGCGTCGGCGGCCAGGCGTCCTACAGCCACACGCCCGTCGTCTGGCTCGGCATCGGCGACTGGGAGCAGATGGGCCGCCAGGCCGGCGCCGACAGCGTGGCGACCGTCCTGGCGCTGCCCGACAGCGGCACGGCGCTGCCTTCCGGCGGCCTGGCCGCGGCCGACGCGCGGCTCGGCACCACGACCGTCCCGCTGTCGCAGGCCCCCGCCGCGATCGGCTCGTTCTCCTCCGAGAACGGGTCGCTCCAGCTCATGCGCGGGTTCCTGTTCGCGATCTCGGCCCTGGTCATCGGGGCCTTCTTCACCGTCTGGACGATCCAGCGGCGCGGCGACGTCGCCGTCCTGAAGGCCCTGGGCGCGAGCTCGGGCTACCTGCTGCGGGACGCGCTCGCCCAGGCGGTCATCGTGCTGCTGGGCGGCGCGGGCGCCGGCGGCCTGCTCGGCGCGGGCCTCGGCGCGCTGGCCGAGGGCACGGTGCCGTTCGTGCTGTCGGCGGCCACCACCGTGGCGCCGGTCGCCGTGCTGATCGTCCTCGGGGCCGCCGGGGCCGCGCTGGCCATCCGCAAGATCACCTCTGTCGACCCGCTGACCGCCCTGGGAGCCTCCCGATGACACTCAAGCTGACCGACGTCGTCCTGACCTATCCCGACGGCGACCGGACGCTGACCGCGCTCGACCACGTCAGCCTGGCCGTCGCGGCGGGCGAGTTCGCCGCGGTGGTCGGCCCGTCCGGCTCGGGCAAGTCGAGCCTGCTCGCCGTCGCCGCCACCCTGATCACGCCCGCCGCGGGCAGCGTGGTCATCGCCGGGCAGGACGTCTCCGCGGCCGGCCAGGCGGCCCGCACCAAAGTCCGCCGCGACCACGTCGGCATCGTGTTCCAGCAGGCCAACCTGCTGCCCTCGCTCACCGCGCTGGACCAGCTCCTGGTGATGGCGCACCTGGCCGGCGAGTCCCCGCGCGCGGCCGGCCCGCGGGCGCGGGACCTGCTGCTCGCCGTCGACCTGGGCGGCAAGGAGCACAAACGCCCGCACCAGCTGTCCGGCGGCGAGCGCCAGCGCGTCAACATCGCCCGCGCCCTGATGAACTCCCCCGAGGTGCTGCTGGTGGACGAGCCCACCAGCGCGCTCGACCGCCATCGGGGCGAGCGGATCGTCTCCCTGCTGGCCGGCCTCACCAGGACGAACGACCTGGCCACCGTCATGGTCACGCACGACCTGGCCACCCTGGACCAGGTGGACACCGTCCTGACCATGGACGACGGCAGGCTCGGCGAACGCGCCGCGACCACGAGCGGGGTCAGCCTCGGGGGGTGAACTGGTCCAGGTCGTAGACGCCGAGCGCCCGCTCGATGTCGGCCACCCGCGCGACCACGCCGGTGAAGCCCGCCGCGCCGAACCGGCGGTGCTCCTCGTCCTCGAACGTCTCGGCCAGCTCGGCGAACTCCTTGGGCGGGATGACGGCCCGCATGGCGGGGAAGACCACGGTGTCCTCGCGGGCCTCGTGCGGCTCGTACATGCGGACGAAGGCGGCCAGGTCGGCGGCCAGGCCGCGGCGGGCGCTCTGGGGGACGGGCCGCGCGGTGACGTCCAGGATGCGGCCGGTCAGGACGCGTCCGCGCCGGTGCTGCCGGATCAGCACGGGCACGACGTCGGTGAGCTTGCCGGCCCCGACCAGGCGCGGGAAGACGTAACGCTCTTCGAGCCGCTCGTGGTACTCCTCGATGAACGTGCGGATGACCTCGGCGCCGGCGTGCAGGGGGCCGGCCGGCACCCGCTCCCCGGCGCCGATCCGCCGGACGCCCTCCCGGTAGACCAGCAGGACGCGCTTGAGGACCCCGTGCTCGCGCATGAGGTCCTCCGGCGGCGTGACCGGCACCTCCCCGGCCCGCTCAGGGCCGGGGGCGGGGCTGGCCGTCGCGGCGCCGCGGGCCGGCCGCGCGGACTCGCAGCCGGTCAGCACCGCCGAGCCGCAGGCCAGGGCGACGGGCATCGCCAGCATCTCGCGACGGCGCACGCTCGCCGGCCCGCCGCCTGCTTCGTCCCTCATCGCCTGCCCCCCGTTCCCGAGCCGCCCCTCCCAGGTGCTGCCCGTCGGCCGGCGTCCCGACGCGAGGGCGCGGGTAATCCTTGTGCCGGGAACGCGTCTGCCTGCGGGTTACCACTCCTCGTTCCAGGCCTCGTCAGGGTGGGGCCACTCCGGCGGCTGCGGGCAGCCGAAGGCCGACTTGTGGCAGACGTCGTGCCAGCCCGGGTGCTCCTCGCAGTGGTCCCAGTACGGATGCCCGCCGTGGCAGTGCCCCGGATGGGTCGGCGTGGGCTTCGGCGTCGGCGTGGGCTTCGGCGTCGGGGTCGGCGTGGGTGTGACGGTCGGCGGGACCGTGGGCGTCGGGGTGGGCGTCGGGGTCGGCGTCGGCGTCACCGTCGGCGTCGGAGTGGGCGTCGGAGTGGGCGTCGGAGTGGGCGTGGGTGTCGGTGTGGGTGTCGGTGTGGGCGTCGGGGTCGGGCTGGGGGTGGGCGCGGGCGGACGGTTGTAGACGGTGCAGCTGACGGCCGCGTCGCTCGGCACCTCGACCGTGAAGCCGAGACCGCCGCTGTTGGTCACCGGCACCTCGACGCCGGTGTCGATCAGGCGGCAGACGGCGTTGCGCCCGTCCTGGGTGACCAGGGTGTGACCGGGGTGCTGGGCCTCGGTGACGGTGACGTCGGCCGACGGGGTCTGGCTGAAGGTGAGGTCGAAGTTGACCGATCCCGTGCCGTCGCCGGTCGTCGACTCGGTGGCGGGCAGCCCGCCGATGCCCGGCGTGGTGGTCTCGGCGGTGAAGTCCCAGCCGGGGCCGGCCGGGGTGGCGCCGGTGACGTCCTCACCGGTGTTGCCGGCCGGGACGAGCTGCTTGATCACCGACAGCGACCCCTCGCACTGGGCCCGGACGATCTCCCGCAACGCCTGCCCGGCGGCGGCGTAGTCGCTGGTCTGGAAGTAGTCGGCGGCGGCCGCGTTGGAGCCGTCGAAGGCGGTCGTGCCCGAGATGGCGCGCAGGTTGAGCGCGGTCAGGCCGGTCACGCCGTTGCCGACGCCGACGGCCAGCACGCGGGTGCCCTCGGCCTTGACCGCGTTGGCGGAGAAGATCCCGGCCTCCACCTCGGCGATGCGGGTGTTGCTGCCGTCGCCGAGCAGGGTGTCGTAGTAGGTGGGGTTGCCGTCGGTGAGCACCACCAGCAGGTCGTAGCGCGGCGCGGCCTCGGCGACCGCCCACAGGCCGCGGTCCCAGTTGGTGCCGCTGCCGAGTTGCCAGTCGGCGTACTGGTTCTTGAACGCCTCGGCGCCCGCCTCGGTGGACACCGGCATGAGCTCGGGGTTGTTCGTGGTGCCCGCGCTGGGCGAGTTGCGGTCGAAGGTGAACAGCGCCATCCGCGACGGCGTGCCGGTCAGCGCGTCGGTGAAGGTGTCGGCGGCCTCCTTCAGGTCGGGCAGCGCGCTGCCCACCGAGGCCGACAGGTCGAGCAGCAGCGCGACGTCGAGGCCGCAGGTCAGGTCGGGCCGGGGGTTGACCCGCGACTGCTGCCAGATCCCGGTCGAGGCGGTGGCGTCCGCGCGGGTGTTGTTGATCATGAAGTCGCTGGTGGAGGAGTACGTGGTGCCGCTCTCCAGCGCGGGGGTCTGGAAGACGTACGGCGTGGCGACGGAGTTCGACCCGCTGCCGCGGCCGGTGCGCAGCTCGGGGTTGGTGTACCAGCCGCCGGGGGCGGAGATCTGCTTGACGTAGAAGCGGGCGCCGGCGTTGTCGCCGCCCGGCTCGGTGCCGGGGACGACGAAGCTGCAGTCGCCGTCGCCGTCCGAGACGCACACCCCCCAGTCGGCGTCGACCGGGAGATCGGCGTCGGGCGCGGCGAACAGGCCGAGCTCGACCCCGGCCAGCGGCCCCACGGTGGTGTCGCCGGTGCGGTCGCCGCCGGTCCGCACCGTCACCACCGAGGTGTCCGGCGACGGATCGGGCACGACCAGGTGGGACGACGGGACCGCGAGCAGCCCCGCGCACAACACTTTCGCCAGCCTGCCGGCGACTACGCGAACACTCTTCATCTTCCCCCCAGAGCGAGCCGATCACTACGGACTGTAACCAGGAGGGGATCAAAGGGTGCTTACGCCGTCCCCGGCCGCGCGATCAATGCCGACCGCACCTTGGAACGCGCTTGACCTGCGACGACCCCGCCGTCAGCCCGCCGTCAACCCTCCGTGCTCTCGGTGATCCAGCGGGCGGCGAGCAGGCCGGAGACGGCGGTGAGGACGGCCCCCGCGACGACCGTGGCGCCGAGGCCGAGCACGTCGGCGAGCACCCCGGCGACCAGGGCTCCCGCCGCGTAGCCGACGTCGCGCCAGAAGCGGTAGGCGCCCAGGGCGTTGGCCCGCCAGGAGGGGTGGGCGTGGTCGGAGACCGAGGCGATGAGGGCGGGATAGACCATGGCCGTGCCGAGCCCGAGGACGACGGCGGACAGGACCCCGGCGAGCAGGGCGTCGCCCAGCGGCGCGACGGCCAGGAGGAGCCCGCCGGACTGGACGAGCATGCCGGTGACGATGAGGGGCTTGCGGCCGAGGCGGTCGGCGAGGTGCCCGGCGGGGATCTGGCCGACGCCCCACAGGAGCGGGTATAGGCCCTTGATCAGGCCGACGGCGGCCAGGCCCAGGCCGTGGTCGGTGAACAGCAGGGGGAAGACGCCCCAGGTGAGGCCGTCGTTGAGGTTGTTGACCAGCCCGGCCTGGCTGACGCCGCGCAGCGAGCGGTCGCGCCAGGACGTGCGGGCGAACGCGGCCACGGGACCGGTGTCCCCGCCGGCAGGCCGGGGGTGCCGGTCGAGTTCGAGGGCCACGTGGGCGGCGGTGTCGCGGACGAGCAGGGCCAGGGCCAGCCCGGCCACGACGAAGACGACGCCGACCAGCTCGGGGACGGGACGCAGGCCGTGCCGGGTGGCCAGGTAGCCGGTGAGCAGGGCGGTGGCGCCGACGGCGGTGTACCCGGCGGCCTCGTTGAGGCCGGTGGCCAGCCCCCGACGGGCGGGCCCGACCAGGTCGATCTTCATGTTGACGGTCATCGACCAGGTCAGGCCCTGGTTGAGGCCGAGCAGCACGTTCGCGGCCACGATCCACCCCCAGGAGGGCGCCCAGGCCAGGACGAACGGGACGGGGATCCCGATCAGCCACCCGGCCACCAGGAGCTGCTTGCGGCGGAACCGGGCCGTCAGGGCTCCGGCGGCCAGGTTGGTGACCGCCTTGGTGAGCCCGAAGGCGACGATGAAGGAGAAGACGGCGAGGTCGCTGGTCAGGCCGAAGACGTGGGCGCCGATGAGCGGCACGGTGGTGCGTTCGAGGCCCACCAGGCCGCCGACGGCGACGTTGACGACGACCAGCAGCGAGAACTGGAGGGCGTTGGCCCGGAGCCCGAGGCGTACGGGCGGGCGCCCGGCCGGGGCGGGCGCGGAGGCGTTCTGCACGGCGGGGGTCCCTTCGCGCCTGGGACGAGTGGATATGTCCAGGTCACCATACCCCCCCAGGTATCGTTGGCAATACCACGGGGGGTATTTGACATCCTCTCCGAGGAGAACCTACTGTCGGGTAGCGATACCCCCGGGGGTATCAACCCACTGGCCGCGTTCCTCACGAAGGGATTGCCGTGTTCTTCACCCAGTACTACCTGGACTGCCTCTCGCAGGCGTCGTACATGATCGCCGACGAGGGGACCGGCCGAGCGGTGGTCGTCGACCCCCGGCGGGACGTCTCCGAGTACCTGGCCGACGCCCGCGCGCACGGCCTCACCGTCGTCGGCGTCGTCAACACCCACTTCCACGCCGACTTCGTCGCCGGCCACCTGGAGCTGGCCGACAGCACCGGCGCCTGGATCGGCTACGGCCGGCGCGCCGAGACCGAGTACCCCATCCGCAAGCTCGCGGACGGCGAGCGCATCTCCCTCGGTGACGTCACCCTGGAGATCATGGAGACGCCCGGCCACACCCCCGAGTCGATCAGCGTCCTGGTCTACGAACACGCCGAGGACCGGGTGCCGTACGGGGTGCTGACCGGCGACGCCCTGTTCATCGGCGACGTCGGCCGCCCCGACCTGCTCGCCTCCGTCGGCGTCACCCCCGGGGAACTGGGCGCGATGCTGTACGACAGCGTGCAGAACAAGCTCATGGGCCTGCCCGGCGAGGTGCGGGTCTTCCCCGCGCACGGCGCCGGCTCGGCCTGCGGCAAGAACCTCTCGACCGAGAAGCAGTCGACCATCGGCGAGCAGCGGGCCACCAACTACGCGTGCGCGCCGATGGACCGCGAGACGTTCGTCGCGCTCGTCACCGCGGGGCAGCCCGCCGCCCCCGGCTACTTCGCCTACGACGCCGACCTCAACCGCAGGGACCGCGCCCGCTACGACGCCTCGGCGGCCCCGGTTCCGCTGACCCTCGCCGGGTTCACCGGGCTGCGCGCCGCCGGCACGGTCGTGGTGGACGCCCGCGACCCGCAGGACTTCGCCGCCGGGCACCTGCGCGGTTCGGTGAACGTCCCCGCCGACGGGCGCTTCGCCGAGCAGGCGGGCACGGTGCTCGACCCGGCCGCCGAGCTGGTCGTCATGGCGCCGCAGAACCGCGAGGAGGAGGTCGTCACCCGCCTGGCCCGGATCGGCTTCGACCGCGTCGCGGGTTACCTGCGCAACCCCGACGACGCGCTGGTGGCCCTGGCCGCCGAGGTCGCCCCGGCCAGCCGCCTGACCGCCGCGCAGCTGCGCGCCGCGCTCGCCGGCGAGGCCCCGCCCGTCGTCGTGGACGTGCGCACCGCGGGCGAGCGCGAGGCGAACGGCTTCATCGACGCCGCGCTGCACATCCCGCTGAGCGAGCTGCCCGCCCGCAGCGGCGAGCTGCCCGCCGACCGGCCCGTCGTCCTGCACTGCGCGGGCGGGCACCGCTCCTCCGTCGCGGCGAGCCTGCTGCGGCACCGCGGCTTCCAGGACGTCTCCGACGTGCTCGGCGGCTACGCCGCGTGGGCCCTGTCGGCCGAGCCGGCCGGCGTCTGACCGGACCGTTCCCCTGTCCCCGTCCCACACGCTTGTCTCCACGATACCCCCCGGGGTATCAGCGAAGGATAGATCCATGAACACCTCCACCGTCCTCACCCCCACCGTGCTCCAGCGACTCGTCCAGGAAGGGCGGGCGCCCCGCCTGCTCGACGTGCGCACGCCCGGCGAGTTCCGCACGGCGCACATCCCCGGCTCGTACAACGTGCCGCTGAACACCCTGCGCGAGCACCGGGCCGAGCTGCTGGCCCACCTGGACGAGGACGTCGTGCTCGTCTGCCGCTCCGGGGCGCGGGCCGCGCAGGCCGGGCAGGCCCTCGCCGAGGCCGGGCTGCCGAACCTGCGCGTCCTGGAGGGCGGCATCGTCGCGTGGGAGACGGCCGGCGCGTCCCTGGAGCGGGGGCCCGAGCGGTGGGACATCGAGCGCCAGGTGCGGCTCGTGGCCGGTTCCGTCGTCCTGGTCACCGGCCTGGCCGGGATCTTCCTGCCCGGCGCGCACCTGATCGGCACCGCGGTCGGCGCCGGCCTGACGTACGCGGCCGTCAGCAACTCCTGTGCCATGGGCGTCCTGCTGTCCAGGCTGCCCTACAACCGCGGGCCGCGCACCGACATCCGCACGGTGCTCGCGGAGCTGCGGAGCACCCCGTGACCGTGCTGATCGTCGCCGTGTCGCTGCTCGTCGGGGTCAGCCTCGGCGTGCTGGGCGGCGGCGGCTCGATCCTGACCGTGCCGATCCTGGCCTTCCTGGCCGGGCAGGACACCAAGGAGGCGATCGCCACCTCGCTGTTCGTCGTCGGCGTCACCAGCCTGGCCGCGCTGGTCCCGCACGCGCGGGCCCGGCGGATCCGCTGGCGGACCGGCCTGCTCTTCGGCGCGTTCAGCATGGCCGGCGCGTACGGCGGCGGACGCCTCGCCGAGTTCGTCCCCGGCACGGCGCTGCTCGTCGCCTTCGCCCTGATGATGCTGGCCACGGCGGTGGCGATGCTGCGCAGGCCCCGCAACCCCAGGAAGCGGGCGCGGCCCGCCCACGGCGACCTGCCGCTGACGCACATCGCGGTGGAGGGCCTGGTCGTCGGGGCGGTGACGGGGCTGGTCGGCTCCGGCGGCGGCTTCCTCGTCGTCCCGGCGCTCGCCCTGCTGGGCGGGCTGCCGATGGGCGTCGCGGTCGGCACCTCGCTGCTGGTCATCGCGATGAAGTCGTTCGCCGGACTGGCCGGGCACCTGGCGGGCGTCGCGATCGACTGGCGTCTCGCCCTCATCGTGACGGCGTCCGCGGTGATCGGCAGCCTGGCCGGCGGCCGGCTCGCGGGCCGCATCCCGCAGGACGCGCTGCGCACGGCGTTCGGCTGGTTCGTCGTCGTCATGGGTGTGTTCGTGCTCGTGCAGCAGGTCGACGCCGCCGTCTGGAGCCATCCGGTGACGTGGGCGGGGCTGGTGGCCGTGCCGGCCGCCGCCCTGGCCGCCCGCCGGTGGCGCGCCTCAGGCGCCGGCTGACGGTTCAGGGGGACGGCGGCTCGTCGCGCACCTGGGCGGCCGTGACCGCCACGGTGGTGACGATGTCGGCCACGGTGGCGCCCCTGGACAGGTCGTTGACCGGCCTGCGCAGCCCCTGCAGCACCGGACCCACCGCGACCGCCCCGGCGCTGCGCTGGACGGCCTTGTACAGGTTGTTGCCGGTGTTCAGGTCGGGCACCACGAAGACGGTGGCGTGCCCGGCCACCTGGCTGCCGGGCATCTTGGTCCGCGCCACGGCCGGGTCCACCGCGGCGTCGTACTGGATCGGCCCCTCCACCTGGAGGTCGGGACGCCGCTCGCGGACCAGCTCGGTGGCCGCGCGCACCTTGTCGACCTCGGCGCCCGCGCCCGAGGTGCCCGTCGAGTACGACAGCATCGCGATCCGGGGCTCGACGCCGAACATCGCCGCGGTGCCGGCCGAGGCGATCGCGATGTCGGCGAGCTGCTCGGCGGTGGGGTCGGGGTTGACCGCGCAGTCGCCGTAGACCAGGACCCGGTCGGCCAGGCACATGAAGAACACGCTGGAGACCAGCCCGAGCCGCAGGATCTCGAACGCCGGCCTGATCGTGTGCGCGGTGGTGTGCGTCGCGCCGGAGACCATGCCGTCGGCCAGGCCGGCGTGGACCATGAGCGTGCCGAAGTAGGAGACGTCGGTGACGGTGTCGCGGGCCAGCTCGACGGTCATCCCCCGGTGCGCCCGCGCCTCGGCGTAGGCGCGGGCGAACCGCTCGCGCAGCTCCGGGTCGAACGGGCTGAGCACCCTGGCCGCGGCCAGGTCGAGGCCGAGCTGGGCGGCCTGGACCCTGATGCGTTCGGCGTCGCCGAGCAGGGTGAGGTCGGCCACGTCCCGGCGCAGCAGGATGTCGGCCGCGCGCAGGATGCGCGGCTCCTCGCCCTCGGGCAGCACGATGTGCCTGCGCCGGGCGCGGGCCCGGTCCAGCAGCTCGTACTCGAACATCAACGGCGTGACGACGTCGGTCTTGGCGATGTCCAGCCGTTCCAGCAGCAGCGGGCCGTCCACGTGCTCGGCGAACAGGCGCAGCGCCGCGTCGATCTTGCCGCCCGCCTCGGGCGTGAACCGCCCCTCCACGGCCGACAGCCGGGTCGCGGTGTCGAAGGTGTCGTGACCGGTGGCGATCACCGGCAGCGGGATCTCCATGCCGCGCAGCAGCCGTTCCACCGGGCCGGGCAGCTCCGTGCCGCCGGTGAGCACCACCGCCGACAGGGCCGGGAAGCCCGGCGAGGTGTGCGCGGCGATCAGGCCGGGCAGCAGCGCGGCGGCCCGGTCGGACGGGATGATCACCGCCGCGCCCTCGGTGAGCCGCTCCAGGATGCCGGGCAGCGACATCGCGCCCACCATCAGCGCGCTCGCCTCCCGGCCGAGCCCGTCGCGCTCGCCGAGGAAGAACCAGCCGTCGCACGCGTCGAGCAGGTCGGCGACCGTGGGCGCGCGCAGCGAAGGGGTCTCCGGCAGCACGAACACGGGCGTCGCGTGGCTGACCGTGAGCGGCCCGCCGGTCGAGCGGGTGACCACGACCGCGAGTTCCTGGGCGTGATGGTGGGCCAGCTCCCTGGAGGACACCTCGACCGCCGCGGCGGTGCGGGCGGCCGTCCGGCCCCTGCCGCTCACCACGTTGATCACGGGGGTGCCCAGGTCGGCGGCCAGCCGGGCGTTGAACCCGAACTCCGTCGGCGCGCCCACGTCGGTGTAGTCGGTGCCGACCACCACGACCGCGTCGCAGCGCCGGGCCAGCGCGCGGAAGCGGGCCACGATGTCGCCGGCCGCCCGCTCGACGTCGGCGTGCACCTCGTCGTAGGTGACCCCGGCGCACGCCTCGTAGGGCAGGGCGAGCTGGAACCGGCTGCGGATGGTGTTGACCAGGCCGTCCTCGCGCCCGGCCCGTACCACGGGGCGGAACACGCCCACGCTGCCCACCTGCCGCGACAGCAGCTCGACCAGCCCCAGGGCGACGGTCCCCTTGTTGCTTCCCGCTTCGCCGGCGGCGACATACACAGCTCGCGTCATGCCACTCATTCTCGACGCCCTCGGCACGTCCGGAACGCCATCGGGCCCGATTCGGTGCCGTACGCCCCCGGAAGGAGGGACCAACGTCCCTGTCTTGGGGGAAGGCAGGTGGGTAGCGTCATCGTCATGGCCGCCTTGACCTGGTGCGCGGGCTCGCGATGAACCCGTGGACGCTCACGTACGAGGGCTTCGCCCCGGCCTCGGCCGGGCTGCGCGAGGCGCTGTGCACGCTCGGCAACGGCCGCTTCGCCACCCGCGGCGCCACGCCCGAGGGGCGGATCCGCACGCCCGGCACCTACCACGCGGGCTGCTACGACCGCCTGGCCTCGCAGGTGGGCGGCCGGACGGTCGTCAACGAGGACCTGGTCAACCTGCCCGACTGGCTGCCGCTCGACTTCGCCACGCCGGGCCAGGACTGGTTCGGCCCGGAGCTGGCCGACCTGCTCGGCTACACCCAGGAGCTCGACCTGCGCCACGGCGTGCTGCGGCGGGAGCTGCGCTGGCGCGACGCGCTGGGCCGGATCACCCGGGTGCGGCAGCGCCGCCTGGTCTCCATGGCCGACCCCGCCCTGGCCGCCCTGGAGACGACCTTCACCGCGGAGAACTGGTCGGGCCCGCTGCGCGTCCGCGCCGGACTGGACGGACGCGTCACCAACAGCGGCGTCGAACGCTACCGCGACCTGCGCGGCGACCACCTGACGGAGCACGCCACGGGCCACCGCGACGGGCTGACCTGGCTGACCGCGACCACCCGCTCCTCCCGCGTCACCGTCGCGCTGGCCGCCCGCGCCGACGCCCCCTCCCCCGGCTCGCCCGCCATGGAGCCCGACCACGTCGCCAGTGAGCACGTGCTGACGCTCGCCGCGGGCACGCCGGTGACGTTCACGAAGGTCGTCGCCCTGCTGACCTCGCGCGATCCCGCCGTGCACGACCCGCTGTCGGCCGCCCTGCGCCGCGCGGCCACGGCCCCGGGCTTCGCCGAGCTGCTGGAGGCGCACGCCGCGGCCTGGGAGCGGCTGTGGGAGCGGGCCGAGCTGAACGTGGACGGGCCCGAGCTGTCGCAGATCGTCCACCTGCACATCTTCCACCTGCTCCAGACCCTGTCGCCGCACACCGCCGACCTCGACGCCGGGGTGCCCGCGCGCGGCCTGCACGGCGAGGCGTACCGGGGGCACGTGTTCTGGGACGAGCTGTTCGTCCTGCCCTGGCTCAACCTGCGTTTCCCCGAGATCTCCCGCGGCCTGCTGCGCTACCGGTGGCGCCGCCTGCCCGAGGCCCGCGCCGCGGCCCGGTCGGCCGGGTACGACGGCGCGATGTTCCCCTGGCAGAGCGGCAGCGACGGCCGCGAGGAGACCCAGACCTACCACCTCAACCCCGACTCGGGGCGCTGGCTGCCGGACGTCTCCCACCTGCAGCGCCACGTCGGCCTCGCCATCGCCTACAACGTGTGGCAGTACCGCCTGGCCACCGGCTCCATGCCGTCGTGGTGCGCCGACCTGCTGATCGGCATCGCGCGGTTCTTCGCCTCGCTGGCCGTGCTCGACCCCGTCTCCGGCCGGTACGAGATCCGCGGCGTCATGGGCCCGGACGAGTACCACACCGCCTACCCCGGCGCCGCCGAACCGGGCCTGGCCAACAACGCCTACACCAACGTCATGACCGTATGGCTGCTGCGGCACGCCCTCCGGCTCGGCGCGGCCGGCGAGCGGGAGGCGGCGCGGTGGGAGGACATCACCCGCCGCATGCGGGTCGACTTCCACGACGGCGTCATCAGCCAGTTCACCGGCTACGCCGGGCTCGCCGAGCTCGACTGGGAGCGGTACGCGGGCGTCCGCCGCCTCGACCGCGCCCTGGAGGCCGACGGCGACGACGTGAACCGCTACAAGGCGTCCAAGCAGGCCGACACGCTGATGCTGTTCTACCTGCTGGGCGCGGACGAGCTGCTGGCGATCCTCGACCGGCTCGGCTACCCGGCCGACCCCGGCCTGATCCCGCGCACGACCGCCTACTACCTCGACCGCACCAGCCACGGCTCCACGCTGAGCGCGGTCGTGCACGCCTGGGTGTTGTCGCGCTGCGACCGGGCGCGCTCCTGGCAGTTCTTCGCCGAGGCGCTGGTCGGGGACGTGCACGACGTCCAGGGCGGCACCACCGCCGAGGGCGTGCACCTGGGCGCGATGGCCGGGACCGTGGACATGCTGCAACGCTGCTACCTGGGCCTGGAGCCGAGGCCCGAGGGCCTGCTCCTCGACCCTCTGCTGCCCGGACGGCTCGGCACGCTCTCGCTGCCGGTCCTGTTCCGCGGCCGCCGGATCACCATCGAGGCCGGCCACGACGGCACGCGGGTCGACGGCGTCCCCGTGCCGGGCGGTGCGGGCCTCGTCCTCACGGAGAAGGAGATGATCATGACGAACAGTGGCGACTTCGGACGCCGGGTGACCTACCACCGCGACCGGCTGGGCCTCACCGTCGACCAGCTGGCCGAGCGCGCCGACATGTCCCCCGGGTACGTCACGTACCTGGAGGGCCACCTCGGCATCCCCGACAGGAACACGGTGACCCGCCTGGCCACGGCCCTGGGGACGACCCCGCAGGACCTGCTGGGCGGTGGCCGCGACCGTCCGCCGGGCCCCGGCGCCGGCCCGGACGAGCCGGTGCTGGAGGTCCTCGACCCCGAGGAGTGCCTGCGCCTGGTCGCGCCGGGCGGGATCGGGCGGATCGCGTTCAACGGCTCGCACGGGCCCACGGTGCTGCCCGTCAACTACCGGCTGCACGAGGGCGCCGTGGTGTTCCGCACGTCCCGCGGCGGCCCCATGGACCAGGACCTGCGCACCGGCCTGGAGGGCGTGGACATCATGATCGGCTTCCAGGTGGACCGGATCGACGAGGTGCGCAAGGAGGGCTGGAGCGTCCTGATCCAGGGGCCCGCCCACCACGTGCCCGAGGACGAGGTCGCCAAGCTGGCCGACGCGGGCGTCACGCCCTGGGCGGGCGGGGAGCGTCAGCTCTACATCCGGGTCGTGCCGCACCAGGTCACGGGCCGCCGCATCCACGGCCTGTGAACCGGCCGCAGCCGTGGACCCGCGTCAGACGGTGGCGGCGGGCCGCAGCAGCGCCTGTTGCAGCGCCCTGCCCAGGTCGGCGTCGGTGATCATGCCGGTGACCAGGCCGCCCTCGACGACCACCGCCGACAGGCCGCCCACCCGGGACGGGTGTTCCAGCAGGGCGGTCGCGTCGTCGTCCGGCGACAGGACGCGCGGCGGCCGCTGGGCCGCCACCAGCGTCTCCACCCTGGTGTCCCCCCTGCGCTCGGCGGGCACGGCGAGCAGGGTCTCCAGCGAGACGCCCCCGAGCGGCGCCCCGTCGAACCCCACGACGGGGAAGACCGACTGGTGCGAGCCGAGCACCACCGTGTCGACCAGCCCCTGCACGGTCAGCCACGCGGGGGCCAGGTCCGGCGTGGCCGTCATGACGTCCCGCACCCGCACTCCCCCGAGGCCGCGCCGGGCCGCCCTGCTCATGATCTCGCCGCGGGCCGCGCCCGCGATGTACCAGCCGGTGATCACCACCCACATCCCGCCCAGCGGGTTCCACACCCAGATCACGACGAACCCGGTGAAGGTCAGCATGAGACCGATCGCGTAACCGGCCCGCGCGGCGCCGGCGTCGGCGCGGGCGCGGTCGCCGTGGCGGCTCCACATCAGGCCGTGCAGCACCCGGCCGCCGTCGAGGGGGCTGCCGGGCAGCAGGTTGAACACGCCCAGGACCAGGTTCATCATGGCCAGCCACGCCGCGGCGGCCCTGGGCACCCCCGGCGGCAGCACGGCCGTGACGGCGAGCGCGAGCCCGCCGAGCAGCAGGCTCGCGGCGGGGCCGGCGGCCGCCGTCACCACCTCGGTCCGGGGCGTCCTGGCCTCGTCGCGGAACTGCGTGACGCCGCCCAGCGCCCAGAGCGTGACGGACTCCACCTCCATGCCGCAGCGCTTGGCCACCAGCGCGTGCGCCAGCTCGTGCGCGAGCAGGGAGGCCATGAGCAGCAGCCCCGTGAGCGCGCCGGCGACCCAGTACGCCGTCCTGCCCGCGCCCGGGGCGGCGACGGCCAGGACCCCGGAGCCCAGTCCCACCGCCACGAGCGTGACGATGGCCAACGCGGACCAGTGAGCGCCGACGGGGATGCCCGCCACCCGTCCGAAGCGCAGGTTTTGCCTCATGATTCCAGCTTGCATGCTTCTCGACCCTCCTGACCAGGGACGACCTCTAGGGGCGGACCACCGCGACGGCGCAGCGGGCGTGGTGCAGCACTCCCCTGCTGACCGAGCCGAGCACCAGCGAGCCGAACGCGCCCCGCCCGTGGGAGCCGACCACGATCAGGGCGCAGGGCGACCCGGTGAGCGCCTCGACCGGGTGCGCGCTCTGGACGTCCTCCACGACCGTCACCTCGGGCCACCTCTCGCGCCATGCGGCCGTCCGGGCGCGGACCGCCTCGTGCTGGGCGGCGCGGACCTCGTCCAGGTCGTAGGCGATCTCGGGGGCGAAGGCGTGCACGGGGATCTGCCAGGCGCGGATCAGCCGGAGCCGGGCGCCGCGCAGCCTGGCCTGCTCGAAGGCGTAGCCGATGGCCGGCTCGCAGACGTCGGAGTCGCCGATCCCGACGCCGATCTCGCCGACCGGCCCGCCGCCCTCGGCGCGCACCACCACCACGGGACAGGCGGCGTGCCCGGCCACGTGCATGGTCACCGATCCCAGCAGCGCGCCGGCGAACCCGCCCAGGCCCCGGTTGCCGATGACCAGCTCGTCCGCCTGCCGCCCCTGGTCCAGCAGGACGGCCGCGGGCGTCCCCTCGACGACCTCGGCGTGCAGCCGCACCGACGGCTGGCGGGCGCGCGCGGCGGTCTCGGCCGCCTCCAGCACCTTGGCCGCCGCCATCAGCAGGTAGTTGCCCTGGCCGTAGTCGGGGAACCTGGTGACGGCGTACGGCTGCCGGTCCAGGGCGTGCACGATCCGCAGCTGCGCGCCCGTGCGCGCGGCGTCGTCGGCGGCCCATCCGACCGCCGCGGCGCCCGGGGCCGAGCCGTCGGTCCCCACCACGATCACACCGGCCATGACGCCCCCTCCTCCTCCGGAGCCGGCCCGCCGCCGGTCCCGTCATCCCTTCTCCGCGCGCGGCCGTACCACCGCCACGGGGCAGGCCGCGTGGTGCAGCACGCCGTGGCTCACCGAGCCGAGCACCGCGGAGGAGAAGCCGCCCCGCCCGCGCGAGCCGACCACGACCAGGTCCGCGGCGGCGGCCGCCTCGGTGAGCGCGGCCACGGGGTGCCCGCGCACCTGCTCGTCGGTGATCACGACGTCGGGGTTCTCGCTCCGGCACGGGTTCACCCGCGCCTGGGCCGCCCTGGCCTCCTCCTGGAAGGAGTCGGCCAGCAGGTGGCTGTAGGCCGCCCAGTACGGCGAGACCGCCGGCGCCTCCCAGGCGTAGACCACGTGCAGGCGGGCGCGGCGCGCGCGGGCCTGCTCGACGGCGTAGGCCATGGCCTCCCGCGACGCCGCCGAGCCGTCGTCGCCGGCCACCACCAGGTCGTGCCGGACGGCGACCACCCCGCGGACGACCACGACGGTCCCCGCGGCGTGCCCGGCCACCGCCCTGCCCACCGACCCCAGCACCATGCCGGCGAAGCCGCCCATGCCCCGGCTGCCCAGCACCAGGCTGTCGGCCGCGGCCGATTCGACGATCAGCGCGTCGATCACGTTGCCCGCCAGCATCTCGGCGGTGACCTCGACGCCCCCGCCGATCGCGCGGGCCCTGCCGGCCGCCGCCTCCAGCGCGCCCATGCAGTACCGGGCGCCGTCCACGCCGAGCACCCACTGCTCGCACACGTGCACGAGCCGGAGCGGCAGCCCTCTGCGCTGCGCGTCGCCGGCGGCCCATTCCACCGCGGCGGTCGATGACGCGGAGCCGTCCACCGCGGCCACGATCGGTCCGCGCATCCTGCCTCCTTCGCGCCTTCGACGTCCCCATACCCGCCATAACGGATATAAGGGGCGTAAACACACCAAGAATCGCCGCTGTCCCCTCCAACTTCGGGCCGCGGCACGCGACGGGCAAGCAGGCCAGACCAAGAGTTTCCCCGCCTGTGGGGCTCGGCCCGCCGGTCCCGGGAAGGCTCATCCGCGCAGGTAACCGGACAGATTCCGCTCCCGGAGGCGGCAGTGATCGACGCACACGCCGGCCGGCCCGTGCTCGTGGGGTACGACGACTCGACCGAGAGCCGCCACGCGCTGCACTGGGCGGTCGCCGACGCGCGCCTGCGCGGGCTGCCCGTCCTGGTCTGCCACGCCCTGCACTGGCCCTACGCGCCCAGGCCCGTCGCCCAGGAGATCATGCGGCACGTCGAGCCGGTGGCGCTCGGCGTCGTGGACGAGGGCGTCCGGCGGGCCAGGGAACTGGCGCCGGAGCTGGACGTCCAGCCGCTCCTGGGCCGGGGCACCCCGTCGGCGGTGCTGCTGGAGGCCGCGCGCGAGGCGGAGCTGACGGTGCTCGGCTCCCGCGGGCAGGGCGGGTTCGAGGGCCTTCAGGTGGGGTCGGCCGCCGTCCAGGTGCCCGCGCACAGCGTCACGCCGGTCGTGGTCGTCCGGCCGCCGCTCCAGCCGCCCGCCCGCCAGGACGTCAGGATCGTGGCCGGGCTGGACGGCTCACCCGCCAGCCTGGCCGCCTTCGACCTCGCCCTGGACGAGGCCGCCCTGCGCGAGGGCACCGTGACGGCCCTGTGCTGCTGGGCCGACTGCGGGTCGTCGTCCTGGCAGGAGCCGCTGCCCTTCGTGGACTCGCACGCGCTGCGCCAAGGCGCGGAGAACCGCTTCCGCGAGGTCGTCGCCCACCTGGCCCGCAGACGCCCCGAGGTGACGGTGGTCACCGAGTTCCTGACCGAACGCCCCCAGCGCGTGCTGATCGAGGCCTCCAAGGACGCCACGCTCCTCGTGCTCGGCAATCGGGGGAACGAGGCCCCTCCCTGCCTGCTGCTCGGAGCCGTGACGCAGGCCGCCCTGCTGGAGTCCCGGTGCCCGGTCGCGGTGACGCCCGCGGCCGTGCTGAACCCGCGGATGCCGCCCGCGTCCCGGTGACGCGGGGAGCTCAGGGGCGGTCGCCCGGCACCACCGCAACCGGGCAGGGCGCGTGCTGCGGAAGGGAGCTCGCGGTGCCGAGATGCGCGGCGCGCGGCCGGCCGACCACGACCAGGGTCGCCCGCTCGTGCGGCTCGCCCTGCTCCACGTGGACCTCCGGCCGGCGGGCCGCCCACTCCCCCAGGTCGGCCGAGGCCGCGAGCGGCAGCCCGCGCATGGCCGCCTCGGCGAAGGCGAACTCGACGACCGCCGCGTCCGGCTCCCGCTCGGCCAGGACGACCGGGCCTGGACGGGTGGCCTTGGGCAGCGGCCCCGGCCCGCGTACGACGATCACCGGGCACTCGGCGTGCGCGGCGGCGTACCCGGCCACCGAGCCGACCACCACCCTGGGCAGCGCGCTCAGCCCGCGCGAGCCGACCACGACGAGCGTGGCGTCGGCCGACAGCTCCACCAGCCGCTGGGCGGCCGGGCCCTCGTACAGGTCGGTCTCCACGCGGACGCCCGAGCTGGTGGAGCGGGCGCACTCGGCCCCGTGCCACAGGACGTGCTCGGCCGCCTTGCGCAGATGGGCCTTGGCCTCCTCCTCCGCCTCGCCGTACGGCCATTGCCAGGCGTGGACGACGGTCAGCGGCAGGTTCCTGAGCTCGGCCTCGTCCAGCGCCCAGTCCAGGGCCTGGACGGAGAAGTCCGAGCCGTCGTAGCCGAGCACGATGCGATCCATGTCCGTGATCCCTTCAGACGTCGCTGGGATTCAGCCTCGGTCCCGCGAGGCCGGCCGCCCGTGGTGGAGCGGCCCTTCTTGACGGGACCTTGGCCCGCCTTTTCCGGCCGCGCGGGGCCGGCGCGCTTCGCGGGTCACCACGTCCAGTCGCGGACGGCGGGGGCGTCCTCGCCGTGCTCGCGGGTGTACGCGCGGGCCGCCAGCCGGGCGTCGGCCATGCGCTGGCGCAGGTGCGCCTGGGTGGCGCCCAGGCCGGGCACCCGGTCGACGACGTCCATGACCAGGTGGTAGCGGTCGATGTCGTTGAGCATGGCCATGTCGAACGGCGTGGTCGTGGTGCCCTCCTCCTTGTAGCCGCGCACGTGGATGTTGGGGTGGCCGGTGCGGCGGTAGGTGAGGCGGTGGATCAGCGAGGGGTAGCCGTGGAAGTTGAACACGACCGGCCTGCCGGTGGTGAACAGGGCGTCGAACTCGGCGTCCGGCAGGCCGTGCGGGTGCTCCGACGGCGGCTGCAGCCGCATCAGGTCCACCACGTTGACGACGCGCACCTTCAGCTCGGGCAGGTGCTCGCGCAGGATGGCCGCGGCGGCCAGCGTCTCCAGGGTGGGCACGTCGCCCGCGCAGGCCAGCACGACGTCCGGCTCGGCCCCCTCGTCCGAGGACGCCCAGGGCAGGACGCCCAGGCCGCGGGTGCAGTGGGCGACGGCCTCCTCCATGGTGAACAGGTCCAGCACCGGCTGCTTGCCCGCCACGATCACGTTGACGTAGTCGCGCGAGCGCAGGCAGTGGTCGGCCACCGAGAGCAGGGTGTTGGCGTCCGGCGGCAGGTAGACCCGCACGACCTCGGCCTTCTTGTTGACCACGACGTCGAGGAAGCCGGGGTCCTGGTGGCTGAAGCCGTTGTGGTCCTGCCGCCACACGTGCGACGACAGCAGGTAGTTGAGCGAGGCGACGGGCCGCCGCCACGGGATCCTCTTCGCCGACTGCAGCCATTTGGCGTGCTGGTTGAACAGGGCGTCGATGATGTGGATGAACGCCTCGTAGCAGTTGAACAGGCCGTGCCGGCCGGTCAGCAGGTAGCCCTCCAGCCAGCCCTGGCACAGGTGCTCGCTCAGCACCTCCATCACCCGGCCGCCCGGCGCCAGGTTCTCGTCCGTGGGCTCGACCTCGGCGTTCCAGGCCCGCGTGGTCGTCTCGAAGACGGCCTGCAGCCGGTTGGAGGCGGTCTCGTCCGGGCCCATCAGCCGGAAGTCGTGCGGGTTGGCGGCGATCACGTCCCGCAGGAAGGCGCCCAGCACCCGGGTCGGCTCGGTCGACTGCGCCGCGGGTGACTTGACCTCCACCGCGTGGTCGCGGAAGTCGGGCAGCGCCAGCGGGCGCAGCAGCTCGCCGCCGTTGGCGTGCGGGCTCGCGCTCATCCGCAGCGGCCCCTCGGGGACCGTCCCCAGCAGGACGGGCGCCGGGCGGCCCTCGGCGTCGAACAGCTCCTGCGGCCGGTACGAGCGCATCCACTCCTCCAGCATCGCCAGGTGCGCCGGGTTGTCCCGGACGCCCGACAGCGGCACCTGGTGGGCCCGCCAGGTGCCCTCGACCGGCTTGCCGTCCACCTCGCGCGGGCCGGTCCAGCCCTTCGGCGTGCGCAGCACGATCATGGGGAGGCGTTCCAGGCGGCCCTCCTTGTAGGCGGCGATCTCGTCGAAGACGGTGTCGAGCGTGCGCGCCATCTCCTCGTGGTCGGGGCCGACGAGGTGGGGGCGGTAGCCGTAGCCCTCCATGAGCTTGACCAGCTCGTCCTGCGGGATGCGGGCCAGGACGGTCGGGTTGGCGATCTTGTAGCCGTTCAGGTGCAGGATCGGCAGCACGACGCCGTCGCGGTAGGGGTCGAGCAGCTTGTTGGAGTGCCAGCTCGCGGCCAGCGGGCCGGTCTCGGCCTCGCCGTCGCCGACGACGCAGGCGACCACCAGGCGCGGGTTGTCGAAGGCCGCGCCGAACGCGTGCGCGAGGGAGTAGCCCAGCTCGCCGCCCTCGTGGATGGAGCCGGGGGTCTCGGGCGCGACGTGGCTGGGGATGCCGCCGGGGAAGGAGAACTGGCGGAACAGCCGGCGCATCCCGGCGGCGTCCTGGGAGACCTCGGGGTACTTCTCCGAGTACGAGCCCTCCAGCCAGGCGTGCGCGACGGCGGCGGGCCCGCCGTGGCCGGGACCGGCGATGTAGATCATGTCCTGCCGGCGTTCGGCGATGATCCGGTTGAGGTGGGCGAAGCAGAAGTTCAGCCCGGGGGTGGTGCCCCAGTGACCGAGCAGCCGCGGCTTGACGTGCTCCGGGCGCAGCGGTTCGGTCAGCAGCGGGTTGTCCAGCAGGTAGATCTGCCCGACGGACAGGTAGTTCGCCGCGCGCCAGTAGGCATCGATGTGCTGCATCGTCGTCATGATGACGATGATTTCCCGAAGCGTTCCCGCGCCCTAGGGACCTTGGTCCCCTTCTCGGGGGGCGGAGGGCGGACGTCCGGCGGCGAGGGCGGCGGCCACCGTGCTGAACCGGTGGGCCCTGCGGTGCGTCGGGTGGGCGGCGGTGCGCCCGCCGCCGGCCAGGGTCTCCGGGGCGACCCGGTAGAAACGGCGCTTGGCCAGCTCGACGAGGGCCAGGTAGGCGACCACCATCAGGCCCAGCACCGCGAAGAACGGGCCGGGCAGCGGCTGGAAGCCCAGTGCGCCGGCGAGCGGGGTGACCGGGATGACCGCGCCGAGCGCCACGACGCTCAGGGCGGCGACCGCCAGGGGCAGGCTCGGACGGCTGCGGAAGAACGGCACCCGCCTGGTCCTGATCGCGAAGACCACCAGCACCTGGGTGGCCAGGGACTCGACGAACCAGCCGGTGCGGAACAGCGGCGGCCCGGCGTGCAGGACGCCGAGCATGACGGCGAAGGTGGCGAAGTCGAACAGCGAGCTGACCGGCCCGAAGAACAGCATGAACCGCCGGATCGACGACACGTCCCACCGGGACGGGCGCCGAAGCTGCTCGGGATCGACGTTGTCGGTGGGGATGGCGAGCTGGCTGGAGTCGTAGAGCAGGTTGTTGAGCAGGATCTGGGACGGCAGCATCGGCAGGAACGGCAGGAACGCCGAGGCCGCGGCGGCGGAGAACATGTTGCCGAAGTTGCTGGACGTCCCCATCAGGACGTACTTCATGGTGTTGGCGAAGATCTGCCGGCCCTGGATGACGCCGTCGGCCAGGATGGCGAGGTCCTTCTCCAGCAGCAGCACGTCGGCGGCGTCCTTGGCGACGTCGGTGGCCGCGTCCACGGAGATGCCCACGTCGGCGGCGTGCAGCGCGAGCGCGTCGTTGACGCCGTCGCCGAGGAAGGCCACGTCCAGGCCGTTGCGCCGCTGGGCCCGCACGATGCGCGCCTTGTGCTCGGGGCTGACCCGGGCGAACACCACGGCCTGGTCGATGAGCGCGCCCAGCCGGGCGTCGTCGGCGGCCTCGACGTCCTGGCCGGTCAGCACCCGTCCGCCGGGCAGGCCGAGGTCGGCGCAGAGCTTGGCCGCGACCGCCGGGTTGTCCCCGGTGAGCACCTTGACGGTGATGCCGAGGCCGGCCAGGCGGCCCAGCGCCTGCCGGGCGCCGGCCTTGGGCGGGTCGAGGAAGACCAGCAGGCCGCGGAAGGTGAGGTCGTGCTCGTCGGCCTGGCTGAGGGTGGTCCGGCGGGCGGCGTCGCCGGTCAGCCGCCGGGTGGCCACCGCCACCACGCGGTTGCCGGCGGCGAACTCGGCCTCCAGCACGGCCCTGCTCTGGCCGGCGACGGGGGCGCAGCGCGCCAGCACGGCCTCGGGAGCGCCCTTGGTGACGATCATCCGGCCGTCGTCGTCCTCGACCAGGACCGAGGCGGTCCTGCGCTCGTGGTCGAAGGGCACGACGGCCAGCCGCCGGCCGGGCGGCCCCGGCCGGAGCGCGGCGGCGGCGGGCGCGTCCCACAGGGCGACGTCCAGGGGGTTGCCGCTCGCCGACCGGCCCGGCTCCCCGTCCTGGCCGCTGACGACGGCCTCGTTGCACAGCAGGCCCAGCTCCAGGACGCGGTCGTCGGGGCCGCCGTCCGGCCCGAGCGCGCGCGTGAAGCTGATCCGCCCCTCGGTCAGCGTTCCGGTCTTGTCGGTGAACAGCACGTCGATGTCGCCCAGGTCCTCGATGCAGACCAGCCGCTTGACCAGCACCCGGTGCCGGGCCAGCCGGTGGGTGCCGGCGGCCAGGCTGGTCGAGACCACGGCCGGCAGGAGCTGCGGGGAGATGCCGACGGCGATGGCGAGCGAGAACAGCAGCGCGTCCAGCACCGGGCGGTGCAGCACGAGGTTGACGACGAAGATCCCGGCGGTGAGCGCGGCGGCGACGCGCACCAGCAGCATGGAGAACCGGCGCAGCCCGATCTGGAACTCGGTGTCCGGATGGCGGTCGCCGAGCCGGAGCGCGATGCGCCCGAACTCGGTCCGTCCGGCGGTGGCCACCACCACGCCGGCGCCGGACCCGGCGTGCACGACGGTGCCCATCAGCGCGCAACTGGCCAGCTCGGCCAGCGCGCGGTCCGGGCCGACGGGCTCGACGGCCTTGGCCACGGGCAGCGACTCGCCGGTCAGCACCGACTCCTCGCACTCCAGCCCCGCCGACGACACCAGCCGCAGATCGGCCGGGACGATGTCGCCCAGCCGCAGCGTGACGACGTCGCCCGGGACCAGCGCGACCACGTCCACCAGCCGGGGAGCGCCGTCCCGCAGGGCCAGGCAGCGGTGCCGGATCTGGGAGTGCAGCGCCTCGGCGGCCTTCTCCGCCCGGTACTCGTTGAAGAAGCCCAGCCCGACCGAGACCGTCAGGATGACGCCGATGATGATCGCGTCCGTCGGCTCGCCGAGGAAGAACGACGCGGCGGCGGTGACCGCCAGCAGGATCAGCAGGGGCGAGCGGAGCTGGCGGCCCAGCACCGCGAGGCGCCGGGCCCGGTGGGTGCGCAGGGAGTTGGGGCCCACGGCGGCCAGGCGGCGCTCCGCCTCGGCCTGGGTCAGGCCGCCGTCCGTGCCGCCCAGCCGGGCCATGACGTCGTCGACCGGCAGCGCGGCCGCGACCGCGACGTCCAGCGCGCCCTGTCCGGTCATGTCACCGTCCGAGTCATCCCGCGTCCCGGCCTTCCGCTCGGCCTCCTCCTGGTTCTGGTAACCGGCCCGCCGCCAAGACAAAGGCAAAGGCGCTCCACGCCCGTCCCAACGCCCGTCCCGACGCCCGTCCCGAGGCCCGTGCCGACGCGGCGACGTGCCGTCAGTCCTGGGGCCGGACCACCGCCACCGGGCAGCGGGCGTGGTGCAGCACGCCGCGGCTGACCGACCCGAGCAGCGCCGACCCCAGCCCGCCGCGCCCGTGCGACCCCACCACCAGCAGGTCGGCGTGGTCGGAGGCCGCGGTGAGCGCGTCCACGGGGTGCGCCGACGGCGTGTCCCGCACGACGACGACCTCGGGGTAGTCGGCGGCGAACACCTTCACCAGGTCGTCCACGACCTGCTGCTGCGCCGCGCGGACCTCGTCCATGGCGTAGGCGGCCTCCGGCGCGAACGCGTGCACGGGCAGTTGCCAGGCGTGCAGCACCCGCAGCGTGGCGGCCCGCAGCCGGGCCTGCTCGAAGGCGTAGGCGAGGGCGGGCTCGCACTCCGGCGAGTCGTCCACCCCGGCCACCACCTCGCCGCGCACCTGCTGCCGGTCGCCGCGCACCACCACGACGGGGCAGCGGGCGTGCCCGGCGACGTGCGTGCCGACCGAGCCCAGCAGCGCGCCGGCGAACCCGCCGAGGCCGCGGCTGCCGAGCACGATCTCGGCAGCCTCCTTCTCCTGCCCGCGCAGCACGACCGCCGGCAGCCCTTCGACGTCCTGCGTCGTGACCTCGACGGACGGCTGCCGCTCCCGGGCCAGCGCCTCGGCCTCCCGCAGGATGCGCTCGCCCTCGTCCGCGAGCAGGTCGGGCACCCAGCCGGGGGAGAACCGGTGGATCTGGTACGGCGTGCGGTCCACGGCGTGCACGATCCGCAGCGGCAGCCGCATGCGGAAGGCGTCGTCGGCGGCCCATGCGACGGCGGCGCGCGAGGCCACCGAGCCGTCGGCTCCAGCAACGATCATGATGTTCCCTCCTTCGTCACCTTCCATGAGACCCGGCCTCCCGCCGTCCCCCGAAGAGCCGAAGGTCGGCCGGGCCAGGGCCGAAGGACCTTCCCCGATGCCGTCCCGCGAAGGCCGGCGGCCTGGACGGCGTCCCGCCGTCCGTCGCCGTGGCCTGCACCACGACCACGGGGCACGGCGGCCGGCGCAGGCACGACAGCAGCACCGCGCCGAGCCGCGCGTCCTCGGCGGGCCGCGCGGCGGAGCCGAGGACCAGCAGGCCGGCCCCGCGCGCGTGGTCGGCGAGCGCCGTCTCGGGGCGGCCCCGCACGAGCCGCGCCTCGACGGCGACACCGGGGAACCGGTCCATGACCAGGGCGGCCGCCTGATCGAGCACGGCGCTCGCGCGCGCCTCCTCGAACCCGGCGGGCCTGGACGGGCAGGGCGCGTACGGCGCCCTGTGCTCGTTCGCGGGCTCCCAGGCGTGCACCACGACCAGCCGCGCCCCGCGGCGGCCCGCCTCGTCGGCGGCCCACAGCAGCGCGGCCGCGCAGTCCTCCGTGCCGTCGGTCCCGGCCACGATCAGGCGAATGCTCATACCTCCACGTTCCGCCCACGAGCCCGGGGCGGAACAGTGCCGAAGGCCCTGCTTCCGGTGACTTTCGACCCTGCCGCCGTCCGGCCGGTCCCCCGAGGCTGGGGGAGCTGGACGACCTGCACGTTTACCGCCCTGAGCAGGGCGAAGACTAGATCCTGAAGACACCTCGCAGCGACTCCGCCGGCCCGAGGGCCAGGGCGGGCAGGAAGGACACCCGTGACGCCCTCGTCCTCTGGCCTGTCGTCGGCGGAGGCAGCCGTACGCCTGGAACGCGACGGCCCCAACCTGCTCCCGCGCAAACCGCCCACCCCGCTGTGGCGGCGCGTCGTCACCCAGCTCCGCGATCCGCTGATCATCGTGCTGCTGATCGCGGCGGCGCTGACCGTCGGCACCGGCGACTGGACGGACGCCGCGGTGATCGCGCTGGTCATCGTGGTCAACACGGCCGTCGGCGTGACGCAGGAGGTGCGCGCCGACCGCGCCATCACGGCCCTGGCCGAGCTGGCCACCCCGGAGGCCCGCGTGGTGCGCGACGGCCACCAGCGGCAGATCCCCGCGGGTGACGTCGTGGCCGGAGATCTGCTGGTGCTCGCCGAGGGCGACATCGTCCCGGCCGACGCCGAGGTGGTGGAGTCGGCGGCGCTGCTGGTCGACGAGTCGGCCCTGACGGGCGAGTCGGTCCCGGTGGACAAGGACGCGGGCGCGACGGTCTCCTCGGGCACCGTCGTGGCGCGCGGCAGGGGCCGGGCGGTGGTCACCGCGATCGGCGCGGCGAGCGCGAGCGGGCGCATCGCCGCGCTCATGGTCAAGGGCGCCGGCCTCACCCCGTTGCAGCGCCGCCTGGTCGGGGTCGGACGGCTGCTGGCCGGCGTCGCGGTGGTGCTGTCGGCGCTGGTGCTGGCCCTGGGCCTGGTCCGCGGCCAGCCGGTCGAGCTGATGGTGGTGACCGCGATCAGCCTGGTGGTCGCCGCCGTGCCCGAGTCGCTGCCCGCGGTCGTGACCCTGAGCCTGGCCCTGGGCGCCCGCCGGATGGCGGCCCGCGACGCGCTCGTCCGCAACCTGCCCGCCGTGGAGACGCTGGGCTCGGTGACCGTGCTCGCCACCGACAAGACGGGCACCCTCACCGAGGGCCGCATGGTCGCCCGGCACCTGTGGACCCCGGCCGCCGAAGCCCCGGTCACCGGCTCCGGCTACGCCCCCGACGGCGGGCTCGCCGCCGGTCAGGACCCGGACGAGTTCGCCGCGCTGCTGACCGCCGCCGCGTTGTGCAACGACGCCCGCCTGCGCCCGCCCCAGGAGAGCGGGGAGGAATGGACCGCGCTGGGCGACCCCACCGAGGCCGCGCTGCTGGCCGCCGCCGCCCGGCTCGGCCTCGACCGCGCGGCCCTTCAGGAGCGGTTCCCCAGGGTCGCCGAGCTGCCCTTCGACAGCGACCGCAAGCGGATGAGCACGGTGCACCTGCTGCCCGGCGGCGGCGCCCGGCTGATCTGCAAGGGCGCCCCGGAGGCGCTGCTGCGCCCGGACGTGCTGACCGGCGACCCGGAGCTGTCGGCCCGCGCCGCCGAACGCGCCGACCGGTTCGCCCGGGACGGCTACCGCGTGCTGGCGGTCGCCGCCGCCGACCTCGACGCCGTCCCGCATCCCGTGCGGGAGGAGGGGCTGAGGCTGCTCGGGCTCGTCGCGATCCTCGACCCGCCGCGTGCGGCGGCGGCCGCGGCCGTGGCCGACTGCGCGCGGGCCGGGATCAGGACGGTCCTCATCACCGGCGACCATCCGGGCACCGCCCGCGCGGTCGCCGCCGACCTGGGCATCATCGGCGATGCCGACCGCGTCCTCGACCGCGTCCTCGACCGGGTCGTCGACTGCCGGGAGCCCGGCGCGCTCGCCGCGGGCCCGGCCGGCGTCTACGCGCGGGCCACCCCCGAGCAGAAGCTCGACATCATCGAGGGCCTGCGCGGCCGGGGCGAGGTCCTGGCGATGACCGGCGACGGCGTCAACGACGGCCCGGCGCTGCGCCGCGCCGACATCGGGGTGGCCATGGGCAGGCGCGGCACGGAGGTCGCCCGGCAGGCCGCCGACCTCGTGCTCGCCGACGACAACCTGGACACCGTCGTGGCGGCCGTCGAGGAGGGCCGCCGGGTCTACGCCAACATCCGCCGTTTCCTGGTCTACGGCCTGTCGGGCGGCGCGGCGGAGATCGCGGTGATGCTGCTGGGCCCGTTCGTGGGGCTGCCGCTGCCGCTGCTGCCCGCGCAGATCCTGTGGATCAACCTGCTCACCCACGGCCTGCCCGGCGTGGCGCTGGGCGGTGAGCCGACGGTGCCGGGAACCATGTCGCAGCCGCCGCGTCCGCCGGGTCAGAGCATCATGGGGGCGGGCCTGTGGCAGCGGGTCGTCCGCATCGCCGTGGTGCTCACCGCCGTCACGCTGGGCGTCGCCGTCTGGGGCTCGATGACCGGGCGGCCCTGGCAGAGCATGGCCTTCTTCGCCCTCGGCGCCACCCAGCTCGGCGTGGCGCTGGGCACCAGGACCCGCCCCGGCACCCTGGCCAACCCGATGCTGCTGTTCGCCGTGGGCGGCGCGTTCGTCCTGCAACTGGCCGGGGTCTACCTGCCGCCGCTGCGCGAGCTGCTCGGCACCCGGCCGCTCGCGCCGGGAGACCTGCTGGTCGTCGTCGCGCTGTCCACGCTCGGCTACGCCGCCGCCCGCCTGGACCGGATCCTGCACCCGTCCCCCACGCCCGAGCGGCACTGAAACGGCGCCCGGCGGGAACCGCCGGGCGCCGCTCTCCGGCGGGCCGTCAGGACGCGGGCACCGGGAAGGACGCCGCCAGGCTCTCGCCCCACTGCCTGGCCCGCTCCAGCTCGCCCGGCACCAGCGGCCCCTGCGTGCCGGTCACGTAGAAGCTGCACGGCGGCACGGCGAGCCGGACGCCGAGGCGGCGCAGCCGCTTGGCGACCGCCCGCCCCGCCGAGCCGGGCAGGCGGGGCTTGGCCACGCGGGTGTCGAACGCCGCCGAGCAGAGCCCGGCCGACGACGTGCTCAGCGTGGCCAGCCACTCGCGCACGCCCCGGCCGCGCGACACCAGCGGTCCGGCGGCCTGCTGGGCGGCCGACTCGCGGGTGGCGGCCCGGCTCATGGAGAAGGCGTGCGTCGGGCCGCCCACCACCAGCAGGGTGACCTCGTCCCCCACGTGCGCGGGGGCCGTGCCGACCTCGGCCACCTCGGCCCGCATCCGGGTGGCCAGCCCCTCCGCCACGGCCTGGGCGATCCGCTCGGTGTTGCCGTACATGGACTCGTAGACGACCAGGGCCTTCATCTCACGCCTCCCGCCGTCCCGGGCAGGATGGGTTCGAGGTGGAACATCCCGGTCACCACCTCGCTCGGCTCGGGGCGCGGCTCGATCCGGCCGGCGACCGCCGACAGGACGTCCCGGGCGGTGATCAGGCCCACCAGGCCGTCGCCGGACAGCACGGGCACGGCGTCCACGTCGGCGTCCAGCATGGCGGCGGCCACCCGGCTCAGCGGGGTGCCCGGCCCCACCCGGGGGGTGCGCGCGCCGCCGAGCAGGTCGCGCACCTCGCGGCCGGCCTGCTCCTGCGGCCCGCCGGACCAGGACGCGGCCAGGCACTCCCGCGTCAGGATGCCCAGCAGGCGCCCTCCGTCCATGACCGGCAGGTGGTGCACGCCGGCCCGGCGCATCAGCTCCCACGCCATCAGCGGCGACTCCTCGGCCTTGACGGCCACCAGGACGCGGCTCATCACCTGCCCGGCGGTCGGCGTTCCGTTCACGACCCCTCCTCCTCGCCCGGCCGGACCACGGCGACCGGGCAGGTCACGTGGTGCAGCACGCCGTGGCTGACCGAGCCGAGCACCGCGGAGGCGAACCCGCCCCGGCCGCGCGAGCCCACCACGACCAGGTCGGCCGAACCGGCCACCTGCGTCAGGGCGGTGACCGGGTGGGCGCACGGCTGCTCGTCGGTGATGACCAGGTCCGGGTTGGCCTCCCGCCAGGGCACGACCCGCTCGCGCGCCGCGCCGGTCTCCTCGCGCATCAGGTCCTGGATCAGGCTGTTGTAGGTGACCGCGTACGGGGAGAAGACGGGCATCTGCCAGGCCGAGACGACGTGCAGCCGCGCCCCGCGGGCCCTGGCCTGCTCGACGGCGTACTCCATGGCCGCGTGCGCGTCCTGCGAACCGTCGTAGCCCACCACCACCCTGCCGTGCTCGGTGGCGGGGGCGGGGGCGCGGACGACCACGACCGGCCCCGACGCGTGCCCGGCGACCGCCAGGCTCACCGAGCCGACCGTCATCCCGGCGAACCCGCCGAGCCCCCGGCTGCCCAGCACCACACCGGCGGCCGTCGCAGACTCGCGGATCAGCTCCCCGGCCACGTTCCCGGACAGCAGCTCCGTCGTCACCTTGACGTCGCCGGCCAGCGCGCGGGCCCGGTCGGCGGCCTCCTCCAGCAGGCGGGCGCAGTGCCCGGGGTCCACCTCGTGCAGCCACTGCGGCCCGACGTGCACGAGACGCAGGTCCAGGCCCCGCCGCCGCGCGTCGGCGGCCGCCCATTCCACCGCTCCGGTCGCCGGGACGGACCCGTCCACGCCGACGACGATGTGAGTGCTCATCGCGCATCTCCTTCACCGGTCGAAGCTCTCACCCTCAGGCTCCTACGGGCGTCGGCGCGGCGCCGGAGGAGGAAGTCCCGCCCGGCAGGGCCGTTGGTCCTCATCGGCGTCGCGAGGAGAAGATCTGGCACGATCCGGTCACGCCACCGGCCCACCCTCCCCACGCTCTGTAGTGTCGATGAGCGCCCCCTCCTCGCGCAGTAGCCCGCTCAACGTGAGGACGTCCTCATGACCGACGAAGCGGTTCCCCCCGTCGCAGCGCCCGCCCGCACCGGCGACCTGCTGGAGAAACCCCAGCTGGCGGAGATGTTCGCGCTGGCCAAGAAGCTGGACGGCACCTGGCCGGTCTTCGCCCGGAGCCTGGATCCCGCCGACGACCCGGCGTCCCTGCGCGGCCGCTACCGGGCGGTGGCCGCCTCCACCGCCCGCTGGTCGGTGCGGCGCAAGCACGTCGAGGACTGCGTGAGCGCCTGGGTTCTGCTGCCCATGCTCGGCGCGGCCGTCGTCTTCGTGGTCTCGGTGTTCTCCGTCACCTCCGTGCAGAAGATCTTCCTGGCGGTCGCGGGTCTCACGGTCTTCATCTGGGTCTCCGTCTGGATCGAGAACCGGCGGCACCGCCCGCTCTTCCGCTACCTCCTCGACCCGCTGATCACCATGCTGGGAATCGGCTGCCTCCCGGCCGTCCTGTTCCTCGGCCGCGCCACCGGCCCGGCGTGGGCGGTCGACCTGGCGAGCCGGGGATGGATGCCGATCCCCCAGAGCATCGGCACCGTGTGCTGCGCCCTGGTCATCGGGATGATCCCGGTCAAGGTGGTGATGTGGCAGTGGGACCGCGAGTCCCGCGCCTCGCCCACCGAGCCGCTCTTCGAGCAGCTGGCGGCCATCCTGGCCCGCGCCGAGCCCGACCGCCGCGGGCAGCTCCCGCCGGGGACGCGCAGGGAGATCCTCGCCCTCCTGGGCAAGGTCTCCTTCCTGCTGCGGGTCGGCATCCCGACCGCCGCCCGGGGCGGGACGCCGCTGACCAGGGCCGTGGTCCGCGCCCGCGCGGTCGAGGCGTCCAGGGCCGTCATCGACCTCCAGCTGGGGGTGGCGCTGCCGTCCCCGACCGCCTACCACGACCTCCGCGCCCGTGTCGCCGCTCTGACCCGCACCGTCATCACGGGCGAGTACGACCGGCTCCCCACCCGCGACACCACCCCCGAGGCCACCCGCCGGACGTGGCACGCCCGCGTCCTGGAGACCGTGCGCACGCTGGTGATCGCCCTGCTCCCGGCCGCCGGCCTGGTGGCCGCCGACCGGCTGGGCCTCAGGCTTCCTGCCCCCTTCGACGACGGCGCCATGATCGCCGTCGTGGCCTGGGCCGTCGTGCTCCTCCTGGGGCTGCTCGACCCGAACTTCTCCGCCCACCTGGCCGCCGCCCGTGACCTGACCACGCTTCCCGCCTTCAACCGGAGCACCGACAAGGGCGCGTAGCGCGGCCCGGTCAGCGCGGCCCGGTCAGCGCGACGTCAGCCGCGCGAACGTCTGGTGGGCGATCTCCCACTCCTCGTCGGTGGGGATGACGAGGACGGGCACCTCGGCGCCGGGGACGGACACCGCGCGCTCGCCGGACGCCCGCGCGGCGTTGAGCGCGGGGTCCACCGCGACGCCGATCCGCTCCAGCCCCGCCAGGCAGGCGGCGCGGGTGGCGGCGTCGTGCTCGCCGACGCCGCCGGTGAGCACGATCGCGTCCACCCGGCAGCCGAGCAGCGCGTGGTAGGCGCCGACGTACTTGCGGATGCGCCGGGTGTAGATCTCCAGGGCCAGCCTGGCCTCGTCGTCGTCGCGGGCGCGTACCTGGCGCATGTCGCCGGAGCCGGTGAGCGCGAGCAGGCCGCCGCGGTGGCTGAGCTCGTGCTCCACCTGCTGGGCGTCCAGGCCGCCGGTGCGGGCCAGGTACGCGGCCAGGGCCGGGTCGACGTCGCCCGAGCGGGTGCCCATGACCAGCCCTTCCAGCGGCGTCATGCCCATGGAGGTGTCGACGCTGCGCCCGCCGGAGATCGCCGTGGCGCTGGCGCCGTTGCCGAGGTGCAGCACGATCAGGTTGAGCCCGGCCAGGTCGCGGCCCAGGACGGCGGCGGCGCGGCGGGAGACGTACGCGCACGAGGTGCCGTGGAAGCCGAACCGCCGCACGCCCTGCTCCCGCCACTCGCGCGGCACCGCGTACGTGTACGCCTCCGGCGGCAGCGTCCGGTGGAACGCGGTGTCGAACACGGCCACCTGCGGCACGTCCGGGAACACCTTGAGCGCCAGCCGGATGCCGGTCAGGTTGACCGGGTTGTGCAGCGGCGCGAGCGGGGCCAGCTCCTCGATCGCGGCGATGACGTCGTCGTCGATGAGCACCGCCTCGGTGAACCGGGTGCCGCCGTGCACCACCCGGTGCCCGACCGCGATGGGCGCCGGCTCGGGCCCCGCCGCGGCGAACGCCGCCAGCATCGCCTCCAGCCCGTCCCCGTGGCTGGGGAAGGGACGTTCGCGGACGTACGGCGGCCCGTCCCCGCCGTGGTGGGTGATCCGCCCGCGTTCCTCCCCGATGCGCTCGACCAGCCCTCGGGCGGCGCGCTCGCGGGTGTGCGGATCGACGAGCTCGTACTTGATGGAGGAGGATCCCGTGTTCAGCACGAGAATGGGGTCGGCCATGCCCATGACCCTAAGTCCGTTCCGGGGGCCGGGTGGCGGCGCGGAGGCCGTTCGGGACTTCCGGCCCTACCGGCCGGGCCGCACCGCGCGCTGTGATGGGAGAGCCGCGAGGCCGCCACCCCGGGCGGAGCGGTCCGCGGGGACGACCGCCGTGGCAAGCTGACCTGGGAAGACCGACGACTCCGAGTGGGAGGCCAGACAGCGATGCTCGTCCGCGAGGTCATGAGCGGCCCGGCCGTCACCGTCCGCGACACCGATCCGGTGCGGCGGGCCGTGCGCGTCCTGCACGGCCACGACATCACCGCCGCGCCCGTCGTCGGCGACGACGGCCGGCTCGTGGGCGTGGTCAGCGAGCTGGACCTGCTGCGGGGGGAGTTCGAGCCGGATCCCCGCGCGACCGTCCGCCCGGTCGCGGCGGCCGAGGAGCCGCCGCCCCGCCAGGTCATGGACGTCATGAGCCGCGACGTCGTCACCGTCACCGAGACCACCGACGTCACCGTCGCCATCGATCTCATGGTCCGCGAGCGGGTCAAGAGCCTGCCCGTCGTGACCGGCGGGCGGATCGCCGGGATGGTCAGCCGCCGTGACCTGATGGCCATGCTCGCCCGCCCCGACGAAGATTTGCGCCAGGAGGTCGAGGCCGCGCTGCGCGAGCAGTACCCGGCGGGCCCGCGCTGGGACGTCGCCGTCCGCGACGGCGTGGCCGAGCTGCGCGGTCCGTCCCAGCAGCAGGCCGACCACATCGCCGGCGTGCTGGCCCGCACGGTGCCCGGCGTCGTACGGGTCAGACATGTCCGGCCGTCACCGTGAGAACCGGCCATCCCGCATGCCTGCCGAACGCGACCGATGCCGCAGAACGGGAAGATCACCCGGCCGCCGCCAGCCCAGGACGCCCACTCCGGCAAGGGACTCGGTGGCCTTGTGTCCGCCCCAGGGGCAGGCTCCATACTCGGGCGGTGCCCGATCTGATGACCACTGGACAGTTCGCCGCGCGGTCCGACCTGACGCTCAAGGCGCTGCGGCTGGACGGCCCCGCGGGGGCGGCCGGCGGCTGCCTGTCCGGGCCGCCGTTCGCCGTCTTCCACGGCACGGTGGGCGCGGACTCGAACGGCCCGGTGGAGGTGTGCCTGCCGACCGGCGGCCCGATCGAGCCCGCCGGCCGGATCGGGGTGCGGCTGGAGCCGTCCCACCGGGCCGCGTACGTCGAGGTCGGCAAGGAGCGGTCCCGGCACCCGGCGATCCTGCCGGCGTACGACACGCTCAGGTTCACGTCGTGGTCATCGCGTCCAGGTCCACCTCTGGTTGGTTCCGCCGTGGCAGGTGTAGAGCTGGAGCCGGGTGCCGTTGGCGGTGCCCTGGCCGACGGCGTCCAGGCACAGCCCTGACTGCACGCCCGCGATCGTGCCGTCGGGGTTCAGGCGCCATTTCTGGTTGTCGCCGCCCCAGCAGGAGTAGATCTGGATCCTGGCGCCGTTGCCGGTCCCGGCCGCGTCGAGACACTTGCCGCCGTAGACCCGGAGCTCGCCGGCCGAGGTGGCGGCCCATTGCTGGTTGCCCTGCCCGTTGCAGTCCCAGAGCTGGACCGCGGTGCCGTCGGCGGTGGCGGAGCCCGGGACGTCCAGGCAGCGCCCCGAGCCGGCCCCCTTGATCTGCCCGGCGGCCGGCGGGGTCGGCGTCGTGGTGGACGAGCCGCCGTCCAGGCCGAAGAAGTGGACGGCGAGCGCCGCCATCCCGGGATGAGGCAGGTCGTGCCCGGCGCCGGTGACGGTGTACGCCTCGACCTGCCCGGAACCGAAGACCCGCCGGGTCCAGCCGGGCTGCGGGCTGTCGGTGGAGGCGGGCGTCTGGCTCAGGCCGTGCACGTCGGTCCACTGGTCGACCTGCTCCTGCAGCATCGTGTACGGCAGCACGGAGTCGGCGGTGCCGTGCCAGGCCATGACGCGCGGCCGGGGCCCCGCGTAGCCGGGGTAGGCGTTCCTGACCAGGTCACCCCACTGCCGCGGCGTCTTGTCGCCGCATCCGGCGGGCCCGAGGCAGCCGTAGGGGACGCCCGAGAACGGCGCGCCCGCCTTGAACACGTCGGGGTAGGTGGCGAGCAGGTTGCCGGTCTCCATCGCGCCGGAGGAGAAGCCGGTGGCGTACACCCGGTCGGGGTCGCCGTTGTAGCGTTGCAGCACGTAGTTCGTCATGGAGACGATCGACACCGGGTCGCTGCCGCCGCCGTGCCGCAGGGCCTCGTTCGACCATACGTCGAAGCAGTTCGACAGGCCGTTGGCGCTCTTGTTCGCCTGCGGGTAGATGACGACGAAGCCGTACCGGTCGGCCAGCGAGGCGAACTCGGTGCCCTGGTGGAAGCCGGGGGCCCAGCCGTTGCAGCCGTGCATCGCCACGAGGACGCCCGGCCGGGCGGCCACCCTGTCGGGGACGTAGAGGTACATCCGCAGGTCGCCCGGGTTCGTCCCGAAGTTCGTCACCTCGGTCAGGACCGCGGCCGACGCCTGCGGCGCGCCCACCAGCAGCATGGACAGACCGGTGACCGCCGCCGTGATCACAGCCGCCAGAGCGGCTCCGATGCCCGCGTGCCTTCTTCGCTTCATGGTTCCGCCTGTTCGTGTGTTAGCGCTAACAAGTCGCGGTGCTGGCGGGACGGAGCAAATACGAGCCGGACAACCCTGTCAAGAGCCCCCCGAAGCCCGCGGCGGCCGGGAATACGCCCCCACCTCGAACGACCCGACCCGAACGCGCTCACTCCCGGACGAGCGTCGCGGTGAAACTTTCACGACCCGCCGGCCGAAAACTTTCGACAGGTGGAGGTCCTGGACGGCCTGCCTCCATCGGCAGGGCGACTCCGAAAGTTTTACCCGAATCTTGACAACTTTCGGCCAGATCCACACACTGAGTGCCCGAGCCCGGCTCCTCCCCACCCGCTCCCCGAGCGTCTTGGGCGCACCCCTCCGAAGTGCGTCCGCACGACCTTCCCCCTGATTCGCGTACGGAGGCTCCAGCATGCGTGTCAACGCCATGTCCCCACCGGCCGCAGGACGGCCGCCCGGCGCGCGCCGCCGGGCACTGATCACCGGCGCGATCGGCGCGCTCGGCCTGCTCACGGCACTGGCGACGGCGCTTCCCGCCGATGCCGCGGCGAGCACGCTCGGCGCGGCCGCCGCGCAGAGCGGCCGCTACTTCGGCACCGCCATCGCCGCGGGCAAACTCGGCGACTCCGCCTACACGACGATCGCCAACCGCGAGTTCTCCATGGTGACGGCCGAGAACGAGATGAAGATCGACGCCACCGAGCCCAACCGCGGGCAGTTCACCTTCACCAACGGCGACCGGGTCTACAACTGGGCCGTGCAGAACGGCAAGCGGGTGCGCGGGCACACCCTGGCCTGGCACTCCCAGCAGCCCGGCTGGATGCAGTCGCTGTCGGGCAGCTCGCTGCGCCAGGCGATGATCGACCACATCAACGGCGTCATGGCCCACTACAAGGGCAAGATCTACGCCTGGGACGTGGTCAACGAGGCCTACGCCGACAGCGGCGGCGGCCGGCGCGACTCCAACCTCCAGCGCACCGGCAATGACTGGATCGAGGTGGCCTTCCGCACCGCGCGCGCCGCCGACCCGGCCGCCAAGCTGTGCTACAACGACTACAACATCGACAACTGGACCTGGGCCAAGACGCAGGGCGTCTACAACATGGTCAAGGACTTCAAGGCCCGGGGCGTGCCGATCGACTGCGTCGGGCTGCAGTCGCACTTCAACGGCAACAGCCCGTACAACAGCAACTACCGCACGACCATCCAGAGCTTCGCCGCGCTGGGCGTGGACGTGCAGATCACCGAGCTGGACATCCAGGGCGGCTCGGCCACCACGTACGCCAGCGTCGTCAACGACTGCCTGGCGGTGCCGCGGTGCGCCGGCATCACCACCTGGGGCGTTCGCGACAGCGACTCCTGGCTCGGCTCCGGCGCCACCCCGCTGCTCTTCGACGGCAACGGCAACAAGAAGCCCGCCTACACGGCGGTGCTCAACGCCCTGAACGGCGGCGGCACGACACCGCCGCCCGGCGGCGGCGCGGGGCAGATCAGGAGCACGGCCGCCGGCCGCTGCGTGGACGTGCCCAGCGCCAGTACCACCGACGGCACCGCGGTGCAGCTGTGGGACTGCAACGGCCAGAGCAACCAGCAGTGGACGCAGACCTCGGCAGGGGAACTGAAGGTGTACGGCAACAAGTGCCTGGACGCCGGGGGCACGGGCAACGGCGCCAAGATCCAGATCTACTCCTGCTGGGGCGGCGACAACCAGAAGTGGCGCGTCAACTCCGACGGCACGATCGTGGGCGTGCAGTCCGGGCTGTGCCTGGACGCCGTGGGCGGCGGCACCGGCAACGGCACGGGGCTGCAGCTCTACACGTGCTGGGGCGGCAGCAACCAGAAGTGGACCTACAACGCGGGCGCCGCGTGAGCTTCACCGGCCCGTCGCGCCGGGGCCTGAGCGCCCCGGCGCGGCTCCACCCGCCGCCCGTGCCCCTCACCCTGTCGGCGCCAGGCGTCTTCCGTGAAACTTTCACGACGACGAGCAGTGCGACACCGGCTCCGTGGAGGCGGAACTCCAGGCGGGAAGGCGTCCGCAGGGCAGCGCCCCGTTCGGCCGGCGCTTCCCCCATTGACGCCGGAACGGACGGTCGGATGTACTCCCCGAAACGGAGTCACCCCACCGGCAGGACGATGTTAGCGCTAACAAAACCCCGACCCACCCAAGGATGCCTGACATGCCACAACCGGCGGCACGGGAAGCGACAGCGACCCGACCGGCCGGTTGTTAGCGCTAACAACGCGCCGAGCGACCAGGCAACGGCCCCTCGAAGGCCCTGACCTGCTGACCCCGTGACCGGCCCCGGCCGTTCACCGCCCCCCATCCCAAGGAGCTCCGCATGTCCTTGAGCCGCCGTCAGCTCTTCCAGGCCACGGGCGCGACCGCCGCGCTCTCCGTCGTCGGCCGGATGGCCGGCGCGTCCCCCGCCCTGGCCGCAGTCCCCTGGAGCAGGCCCGACATCGGCGTCTCGGCCTACGAGTTCGACCTCGGCCAGGTCCGGCTGACCTCCGGCCGCCTGCTGGACAACCAGAACCGCGCCCTCGCCTACCTGCGCTTCGTCGACGTCGACCGGCTGCTGTACGTCTTCCGCGCGAACCACCGCCTCTCCACCGGCGGCGCCGCGTCCAACGGCGGCTGGGACGCGCCCGGCTTCCCGTTCCGGTCGCACGCCCAGGGCCACTTCCTGACGGCGTGGGCGCAGGCGTACGCCGTGCTCGGTGACACCGCCTGCCGCGACAAGGCCCGGTACATGGTGGCGGAACTGGCCAGGTGCCAGGCGAACAACCCGGCCGCCGGGTTCACCGCCGGTTACCTGTCCGGTTTCCCGGAGTCGGACTTCACGGCCCTGGAGAACCGCACGCTGACCAACGGCAACGTGCCCTACTACTGCGTCCACAAGACCCTGGCCGGGCTGCTGGACGTCTGGCGGCTGATCGGCGACACCCAGGCCAGGACCGTGCTGCTGGCCCTGGCCGGCTGGGTGGACGCCCGGACGTCGCGGCTGTCCGCCGCCCAGTTGCAGGCCATGCTCGGCACCGAGTTCGGCGGCATGAACGCCGTGCTGACGGACCTGTACCAGGCGACCGGCGACCCCCGCTGGCTGGCCACGGCCCAGCGGTTCGACCACGCGGCCGTGTTCGACCCGCTGGCCGCCGGTCAGGACCGGCTCAACGGCCTGCACGCCAACACCCAGGTGCCCAAGTGGATCGGCGCGGCCCGCGAGTACAAGGCGACGGGCGTCACCCGCTACCGCGACATCGCCGTCAACGCCTGGGCCGTCACGGTCGGCGCGCACACGTACGTGAACGGCTCCAACAGCCAGGCCGAGCACTTCCGCGCGCCCGGGGCCATCGCCTCCTACCTGACCAGGGACACCGGCGAGGCCTGCAACACCTACAACATGCTCAAACTGACCCGGGAGCTGTGGCTGATGTCGCCCGACCGGGCCGACTACTTCGACTACTACGAGAACGCCCTGCTCAACCACCTGCTCGGCCAGCAGAACCCGGCGGACGCGCACGGGCACGTCACCTACTTCACCCCGCTCAACCCCGGTGGACGGCGCGGCGTCGGACCGGCCTGGGGCGGCGGCACCTGGAGCACGGACTACGGCACGTTCTGGTGCTGCCAGGGCACCGGGATCGAGACCAACACCAAGCTGATGGACTCGATCTACTTCCACGACGACACCACGCTGTTCGTGAACCTGTTCGTGCCCTCCGTCCTCGACTGGGGCGCGCGCGGCATCACGGTCACCCAGACCACCTCCTATCCGGTCAGCGACACCACGTCGCTGCAGGTCACCGGCAACGTGAGCGGATCGTGGACGATGCGCGTGCGGATCCCGGCCTGGACGCAGGGCGCGACGATCAGCGTCAACGGGGTCCGGCAGGACGTCGCGGCCGCGCCGGGCGGCTACGCCGTCCTCACCCGGTCGTGGTCGTCCGGCGACACCGTGACCGTGCGCCTGCCCATGCGGGTGGTCATGAAGGCCGCCCCGGACAACCCCGGCGTGCAGGCCGTCACCTACGGTCCGGTCGTGTTGTCCGGCGACTACGGCGACACCGCCCTGTCCTCGGCCCCGGCCCTGAACCCCTCCTCGATCACCCGGACCGGCGGCTCCTCCCTGGCCTTCACGGCCACGGCCGACGGCGCGCCGGTGCGGCTCGGGCCGTTCCACGACGCCGTCGGCCACAACTACGTCGTCTACTGGAACGTCCAGGGCGGGACCGGCGCGGCGAGCTTCCGGCTGGTCAACGCGGCCAGCGGGCTCGTCCTCGGCATCAAGGACATGTCGACCGCCGACGGCGGCCTGGCGCTGCAGTGGACCGACAGCGGCACCGCCGACCACGACTGGATCCCGGTCGTCGACGGCGGCGCCCTGCGGTTCCGCAACGCGCACAGCGGCAAGGTGCTCGGCGTCGAGAACATGTCGACCGCCGCCGGCGCCCGGGTGCTCCAGTGGGGCGACACCGGCACCGCCGACCACCGCTGGACGGTCACCGACGCCGGCGACGGCTCCGTCAAGATCCGCAACGTCAACAGCTCCAAGCTGCTCGGCGTCCTGAACGGCTCGACCGCGAACGGCGCCCAGGTCGTCCAGGACGCCGACGACGGCAGCCCGGACAACCAGTGGCGGTTCCTGCCGAACGGCGCGCGGCGCGTCCAGAACGTGGGCACCGGGATGGTGCTCGGGGTCACCGGCATGTCCACGGCCGACGGCGCGCTCGTCGTCCAGTGGGGCGACAACGGCACCGCCGACCACCTGTGGACCGCCGTCGCCGACCCCGGCGGCTACCTGCGGCTGCGCAACTCCCACAGCCAGAAGGTGCTGGGCGTGGAGAACATGGGCACCGCCGCCGGCTCGCGGGTCGTGCAGTGGGCCGACAACGGCACCGCCGATCACCGCTGGCGGCTGCGGCACGGGTCGGGCGCGGCCTTCCGCATCCAGTGCGCGGGCGGCGGCCGGGTGCTCGGCGTCGCCGGCACGTCCCAGGGCGCGCAGGTCGTGCTCGCCGACGACGACGGCTCCGACGACAACCTCTGGAGGTTCCTGTGAGACGGGTGCTCGCGGCTGTCTCGGCCCTGCTTCTCGTGGGCGTGTTGCTCACCGCCCAGGAGGCGTCGGCCGCGACGGTCGACACCAACATCTGGTACGTCCTGGTCAACCGCAACAGCGGCAAGGCCCTGGACGTCTACAACCTGTCCACCGCCGACGGCGGCCGCATCACCCAATGGACCAGGAACAACCAGAACCAGCAACAATGGCAGTTCGTCGACTCCGGCGGCGGCTACTACCGCATCAAGTCCCGCCACTCCGGAAAAGTCCTGGACGTCTACAACTTCTCCACCGCCAACGGCGGCTCGATCGTCCAATGGACCGACCTCAACGGCGCCAACCAGCAATGGAAACTCACCGACAGCCCCGACGGCTACGTCAGGCTCATCTCCCGCCACAGCAACAAGGCCCTGGAGGTCCAAGGAGCCTCCACCGCCGACGGCGCCAACATCGTCCAGTACGACGACTGGGGCGGCGCCAACCAGCAATGGCAGCTCGTCCCGGTCACCGGCAGCGGCGGCGGCGACTACGCCAACCCGGTCGTGTGGCAGGACTTCGCCGACGGCGACATCATCCGGGTGGGAGACGCCTACTACTACTCGGCCTCCACCATGCACTACTCGCCGGGCGCGCCGATCCTGCGGTCCTACAACCTGGTCGACTGGGAGTACGCCGGGCATTCCGTGCCGAGACTCGACTTCGGCTCCGGCGCCTACGACCTCAACGGCGGCCGGGCGTATGTGAAGGGCATCTGGGCCTCGGCCTTCAACTACCGGCCCGGCAACGGCACCTTCTACTGGCTCGGCTGCGTCGAGTTCAACCGCACCTACGTCTACACCGCCTCCGCCGTGGACGGCACGTGGACCAAGCGCTCGCAGATCAACAACTGCTACTACGACGCCGGCCTGCTGGTCGACTCCGACGACACCATGTACGTCGCCTACGGCAACAGCACCATCAGCGTGGCCCAGCTCTCGGCCGACGGTCTCAGCCAGGTGCGCGCGCAGCAGGTGTTCCAGACGCCCAGCAACGTCGGCACCCTGGAAGGCTCCCGCTTCTACAAGCGGAACGGCTACTACTACATCTGGCTGACCCGGCCCGCCAACGGCCAGTACGTGCTCCGCTCGACCTCGCCATGGGGCCCGTACGAGATGCGCCAGGTCCTGCTCGACCTGCCGGGCCCCGTCGCCGGCGGCGGCGTCCCGCACCAGGGCGGGCTCGTCCAGACCCGCGACGGCGACTGGTACTACATGGCGTTCGTCGACGCCTACCCCGGCGGGCGCGTCCCGGCCCTGGCGCCGATCAGCTGGACCGGCGACTGGCCGGTCGTGCGGACCGTCAACGGCGGCTGGGGCGTCAACTACCCCAAGCCGAACATCCAGACCAGCCGGACCGTGACGTCCATGATCGGCCCGGACACCTTCACCTCCGCCACGCTCGGCCCCCGCTGGGAGTGGAACCACAACCCCGACACCGGCCGCTTCTCCACCGGCAACGGCCTGCGCCTGCAGACCGCGACCGTCACCGGCGACCTGTACAACGCCCGCAACACGCTGACCCACCGCATCCAGGGCCCGTCCTCGACGGCGACGATAGAGCTCGACCCCTCGCAGATGGCCGACGGCGACCGCGCCGGGCTGGCGATGCTGCGCGACCAGTCGGCCTGGATCGGCGTCAAGCGCGACAACGGCGTCAGCCGGGTCGTGATGACCAACGGCCTGACCATGAACGGCTCGTGGCAGACCACCGGCACCGGCGCCGAGGCGGCGAGCGCGAGCGTGCCGGGCGGCCGGATCTGGTTGCGGGTCAACGCCGACATCCGGCCCGGGTCCGGCCGTCAGGCCCGCTTCTCCTACAGCACCGACGGCAGCGCCTTCGTGCCGCTCGGCCCGGCCTTCACGCTGAACAACGCCTGGCAGTTCTTCATGGGTTACCGCTTCGGCATCTTCAACTACGCCACCAAGTCCCTCGGCGGCGCGGTCACCGTGCGCCGCTTCGACCTGACCACCCCCTGACACGGCATCGGAGCTCATGGTGAAGAGACACAGCCCCCTGACCGTCCTCGCGACGCTGGCCGTCCTGCTGGCGAGCCTGTTCGTCGCGAGCCCGCCCGCCGAGGCGGCCACCGTCGACACCAACGCCTGGTACGTCCTGGTCAACCGCAACAGCGGCAAGGCCCTGGACGTCTACAACCTGTCCACCGCCGACGGCGGCCGCATCACCCAATGGACCAGGAACAACCAGAACCAGCAACAATGGCAGTTCGTCGACTCCGGCGGCGGCTACTACCGCATCAAGTCCCGCCACTCCGGAAAAGTCCTGGACGTCTACAACTTCTCCACCGCCAACGGCGGCTCGATCGTCCAATGGACCGACCTCAACGGCGCCAACCAGCAATGGAAACTCACCGACAGCCCCGACGGCTACGTCAGGCTCATCTCCCGCCACAGCAACAAGGCCCTGGAGGTCCAAGGAGCCTCCACCGCCGACGGCGCCAACATCGTCCAGTACGACGACTGGGGCGGCGCCAACCAGCAATGGCAACTCGTACGGACGGACGGTGGCAACCCCGGCATGTGTGACCTCCCCTCGACCTACCGCTGGACCTCGACCGGCCCGCTGGCGACCCCGAAGGCGGGCTGGGTCTCGCTCAAGGACTTCACCGTCGCCCCCTACAACGGGCGGCACCTGGTCTACGCCACGACCCACGACACGGGGACCAAGTGGGGGTCGATGAGCTTCAGCCCGCTCGCCAGCTGGTCCGACATGGCCTCGGCGACCCAGAACACGATGTCCTTCTCCGCCGTCGCGCCCACGCTGTTCTTCTTCGCCCCCAAGAACGTCTGGGTGCTGGCCTACCAGTGGGGCGGGCCCGCCTTCTCGTACCGGACCTCCAGCGACCCCGCCAACCCCAACAGCTGGTCGGCGCCGCAGACGCTCTTCTCCGGAAGCATCTCGGGGTCCGGGACCGGGCCCATCGACCAGACGGTCATCGGCGACGGCACCAACATGTACCTGTTCTTCGCCGGGGACAACGGCAAGATCTACCGGGCGAGCATGCCCATCGGGAACTTCCCCGGCAGCTTCGGCACGGCCTCGACCGTGGTCATGAGCGACACGACGAACAACCTGTTCGAAGCCGTCCAGGTCTACAAGCTCCAGGGCCAGAGCCGGTACCTGATGCTCGTCGAGGCGATCGGCGCGCAGGGCCGCTACTTCCGTTCGTTCACCGCCACCAGCCTGAACGGTTCCTGGACGCCCCAGGCCGCGACCGAGGGCAACCCGTTCGCCGGCAAGGCCAACAGCGGCGCCACCTGGACGAACGACATCAGCCACGGTGAGCTGGTCCGCACCGGCGCCGACCAGACCATGACCGTCGACCCGTGCAACCTGCAACTGCTCTACCAGGGCCGCAGCCCCAGCTCGGGCGGCGACTACGGCCTGCTGCCCTACCGGCCGGGGGTGCTGACGCTGCAGCGCTGACGGCGCGGCGACCTCCTGGCGGTCACCTCGTGAAATGCCGCGGGCCCACCCCTCCGCCGAGGGGTGGGCCCGTGGCGGGTCCGATTCACCTGAGCCAGGCGTTGCGCCGGACGATCGGCAGGTTGCCCAGGCCGAGGGTGGCGCCCGCGCCGGCCATCGCCAGGCCGATCAGGACGATCGCGTAGATGATGTGCTCGTCCATGAACGGGTTGTTGGCCAGCGGAAGTTCGGCGGCCCACATCAGGGTCAGCATGAGCGTGCCGGCGACCGCGGCGATCCGGGTGCCGACGCCCAGCACCAGCGCCAGGCCGATCCCCGCCAGACCGGCCATGAACAGCCAGTCCACCCAGACCTGTCCGGCCAGGTTCGAGAACAGGCCGCCCAGCGCGTTCTCGCCGGTGCCCTTCAGGAAGCCCGTCGTCGGGCTGCCGCCCGCGATCCACGCCTTGCCCGCAGGGGTCGCGAAGCCCCACCCGAACGTCTTGTCCAGGAACGCCCACAGGAAGATCCAGCCGATCGCGATCCGGGCGACGGCCCAGACGTAGTCGACCGGGGTGCGCGCCGCCTTCACGGGGGCGACGTCCATCACGGGCCGGTTGATGGTGGTGGCCATGGCGGGCCTCCCTTTCGGTGGGGGGTGTACGTCCTCGTCTCACCCCTATTCCACTGCGGGCGAGCGCTGCCGGTCAGTGTCGTACGCCCCCCGCTGGAAGGACCTTGGTCCTCAGCGCCGTCCGTCCGGGGCCCGCCCGGCCGGCCTCGGGCCTTCGGCTGCCGGAGGCGGGACTTTGGGCCCTATCCAGGCGGCCGTCGTTCTCGTAGCTTCGCGTCGGGGGCATCGTGCTTCCGCTGACGAACGCCGGCCACCGGCCGCCCGCCGAAGGTAAGGAGACGGACATGGGTTCTCAGGCGCGGCCGCGCACGGGCAGGCGGGCGGTGCTGAAGGTCTCCGGCGACCTGGACCTGGCCACGCAGGCGGGGTTCCGCGCCCGGATCGCCGCCGCCCTCGCCGAGCAGGGCACGCGTCTCGTCCTCGACCTCAGCGGGGTGACCTTCATGGACGCCCGCGGGCTGGCCGCGCTGGTGGCCGCGCGCGACCTGGCGGCCGCCCGCCACGGCAGCCTCCGGCTGACGGGGGTGACGCCGGCCGTCCTGCGGTTGCTGGAGGTGACCCGCCTCGACCGGACGTTCTCCCCGGTCTCCCTCGCGGACGTCCGCCCCGCCGCGTGAACGGCGGGCGTGCGGGGGCGGCATCCAGGCCGCCGAGCTGCCCGACGGCGTGCATGTACGGGCCGAGAGCGGTCTCGACCGCGCCGTGACGGTCCTGGAGTCCCTGGGCTGAGGCTTGCCCGGCGGAGCTGTTAGGGTGATCGCCGGGTGCGCCGGGAAGTCTGGTCGGCAATGTGTACGACGACGACCGGAGCCCCTTTCATGATCACTTCTGCGCGGCCCGCGTGACGGGCGCCCTGCTGACCGCGTTCGCGGGCCTGCTGCTGCTGGCGGTGCTGCTGTCCAGCCTGGCCCACCGCACCGTCCTGTCCACGGCGGCGCTGTTCCTGGTGGCCGGGTTCGTCCTCGGCGACGGCGTGCTCGGCGTCGTCTCGCTCAGGCCCGGCGACGACCTGGTGGCCACGCTGGCCGAGCTGGCCCTGTTCGCGGTGCTGTTCACCGACGGCATGCGGGTGGGCTGGACCGAGCTGCGCAGCGCGTGGCGGCTGCCCGGCCGCGCGCTCGGCTGGGGCCTGCCGCTCACCCTGGTCATCACCGCCGCCGGCGCGCACTACCTGCTCGGGCTGGGCTGGGTCGAGTCACTGCTGATCGGCGCCATCCTGGCCCCCACCGACCCGGTGTTCGCCGCCGCCCTCGTCGGCAACGAGAAGGTGCCGCCCCGGCTGCGGCAACTGCTCAACGTCGAGTCCGGCGTCAACGACGGGCTCGCGCTGCCGTTCGTCATCCTGTTCCTGACGATCGCCGCCGGCTCGGCCGACCTGCACCTCGGCGAGCTGGGGCTGGAGCTCGGCCTCGGCGTGCTCATCGGCGTGGCGATCCCGTGGACGGCGATCAAGCTGGAGCAGACCCGCTGGTTCGCCGCCTCCACCGCCTACGAACCGCTCAACGCCCTGGCCATCGGCCTGCTGGTGCTGGCCGTGGGCAAGGCCACGCACGGCAACCTGTTCCTGGCCGCCTTCTCCGCCGGGATCACCGTGGCGACCTTCGGGCAGCGCCAGCGGGAATCGTTCGAGCACTTCGGCGAGCTCATCGCGGAGATCTTCAAGCTGGCCGCGCTGCTGGTGTTCGGGGCGCTCATCACGCCCTCGCTGCTGGGCTCGGTGGGCTGGCAGGGGTGGCTGTTCGCGATCCTGGCACTGGTGGTCGCGCGGCCGGCGGCGATCTGGCTGTCGTTCCTGCGTTCCGGGCTGACGGTGCGCGAGCAGGCGGCGGTGGCCTGGTTCGGCCCGAAGGGGTTCGCGTCCGTGGTGTACGGGCTGCTCGTGCTCGCCTCCGGGATCGCCGCCGCGCAGCAGGTGTTCCAGATCGTCGCCGTCACCATCGTGGCCTCGATCCTGCTCCACTCCTCCACCGACATCGTGGTGGCCCGCGGCTTCGACGACGAGCACGACGTCCCCGCCTGGTTCGGACGCCTCCGCAAACGCGACCGGACGCCCTGAGAGACGCCCTTCGGGAGATCGCCGCTACCGCAGGCCCGCGAGCAGCGCGTCGAGACCCGCCTTCACCGCCGGGGCCGTACGGCCCCGGTGGACGACCAGGTTGGCCGTGAGCGCAGCAGGTCGAGCTGGGCGAAGGTGCGGCGGTCGCGACCTGCCCGCGCGGGCTCAGAGGGGGACGTGCCACCGCAGCCGGGTGCCGCCGCCCTGCGGGCTCTCCAGTTCGGAGGTGCCGCCGAGGCCGCTCGCGCGTTCCTCGATGTTGCGCAGGCCGCTGCGGCGGCCGGGCTCGTCCAGGCCGACGCCGTCGTCGGAGACCACGAGGGTGAGGCCGCCGGCGGCCACCTCGACGGACACCTCGGCGCGGCCGGCGCGGGAGTGGCGGACCACGTTCGACAGGGCCTCGCGCAACACCGCCAGCAGGTGCTCGGCCACGGCCTCGGGCACCAGCGTGTCGATCTGCCCTTCCATCCGCAGGCCGGGCATGAACCCCAGGTGCCCGCCCGCGCCCTCCACCAGCTCGACGATCCGGCCCCGCAGGCCGGGCGCGGCACCCTCGGCCGGGCCCTGGAGGGCGAAGATGGACGAGCGGATCTGCCGGATGGTCTCGTCCAGCTCGTCGATGGCGTGCTGGAGCCGTTTGCCCGCCTCCGGGCGTTCGACCAGCCGGACGGTGCTCATCAGCGTCATCGCGGTGGCGAACAGGCGCTGGATGACGACGTCGTGCAGGTCCTTGGCGATGCGGTCGCGGTCCTCCAGCAGGCCGAGCCGTTCGGCGTCGCGGCGGGCCTCGGCCAGTTCCAGGGCGAGGGCCGCCTGACCGGCGAACGCGTGCAGCATCTGCTGGTCCGCCCTGCTGAACGGCAGCCGTCCGCCGCGCTTGGCCAGCATGAGCACCCCGCGCACGTCCGACGCCGCGCCCAGCGGGATCATGAGCCCGGGGCCGTAGCCCAGCCGGCGCAGCGGCGAGGCCGGGTAGGGGGCGCTGCGCAGGTCCGCGTCGGACATCGGCTCCCCCTGGGTGAAGACGTCGCCCGCGAGCGTGGCCGCGACCTCGAAGACGGTCCCCCGCAGCCCCTCGGCGCCCTCGCCCTCGGCGACCCGGGCGATCAGCGTCTCCTTCGCCGGGTCCGGCAGCAGCACCTGGACCAGGTCGGCGTCGGTCATCTGGCGGGCGCGGGCGGCCACCACGGTCAGCATCTGGTGCGGGTCCGCGCCGGACAGCAGGCTCGTGGTCACCTCCGAGGACGCCTGCAACCAGGTCTCGCGGCGGCGCGACTCCTCGTACAGGCGGGCGTTCTCCACGGCGACGCCGGCGGCGGTGGCCAGGGCGATCACGATGGCCTCGTCCTCCTCGTCGAAGTCGCCGCCGCCGCGTTTCTCGGTCAGGTAGAGGTTGCCGAACACCTCGTCGCGCACGCGTACCGGGACGCCGAGGAAGGTGCCCATCGGCGGGTGACCGGGCGGGAAGCCGTAGGACTCCGGGTGGTCGGAGATGCGGCCCAGCCGGAGCGGACGGGCGTCCTTGATCAGCAGGCCGAGCAGGCCGAGCCCGTGCGGCCAGTGCTCGATGCGGGCGATCTCCTCCTCGCTCAGCCCCACCGGGATGAACTGCAGCAGCGTCTGCTCCTCGCCGACCACGCCGAGCGCCCCGTAGCTGGCGTCCACCAGCTTGGTGGCCGTCTCGACGATCCGGCGCAGCACCGTCTCCAGGTCGAGGTCGCTGCCCACCGAGACCACGGCCTCCAGCAGCGCGTGCACCCGGTCGCGGGTGGCCAGCACCGCGCTGAGCCGCACCTGCAGCTCGGCCAGCAGCTCATCGAGCCGCATCTGCGGCATCAAAGGACGGTGCGCGCCTTCCATGACGATCAGTCTGGCATCCCGACGGAACGACGCAAACCCCCGCCGAGTGGGCGGCTCCCCGCTCTATCGCAGCGGCGGAACGGTGACCAGGTCGTCGTGGTCGGCGCTCACCTCGCTGACGACGTCGACGACGCCCTCGACGCCGCGGACGGCCGCCACCGCCGCGATCGCCTGCGACCGGCGTGCCACCCGCCCGCCGAGCCGCACCACGCCCTGCTCGACCTCCACGGAGATCGCCCCGGACGCCGGGAGCACGGCTCGGACGTCGGCCTCCAGCTCCGCCCGCGGACGGGCGAAGACGCGCAGCACGTCGCGCCGGTGCAGGGTGCCGACGATGCGCCCGCTCGCCGGGTCGATCACCGGGAGCTGCTTGATGCGCCGGTCGTGCATGATCCTGGCCGCCTCGCGCACGGACATGCCCGGCGTGACGCTGATCGCCGGGGTGGACATGAGCTGGGCCGCGGTGACGGCCGTCGCCCGGTGGTGCTCGTCGCGCCGGCGGTGAGGTTCGAACATCGACACGCTGTGCCGTACCGGGTCGATCTCCTTGAGCAGCAGGTCGTCCTCGGAGACCACGCCCACCGGGCGCCGGTCGGCGTCTATCACGGTGACCGCGCCCACCGCGTACCGCTTCATCGCGTTGAGGACGTCGGCGAACGACGCGTCCGCCAGCACGGCGATGGCCACCCGGCCCATGACGTCCTTGACCTCGATCGACATGGTGTACCTCCTTGCCCCTGTCTCCATCCTGCTCCTTGCGGGGCCGGTCCACGCAGGAGCGAACGTCCCCGGGCGGTGGGACCGAAGGCACTCACCTGACGGGGCTTTCGTCCCTGTGCCGTGACGACGGCGGAACGCCCACCCCGGGTGCGGGGCGGGCGTCTGCTGCCGGGCACTACCTGAGCCAGGCGTTGCGGCGGACGATCGGCAGGTTGCCCAGGCCGAGGGTGGCGCCCGCGCCGGCCATCGCCAGGCCGATCAGGACGATCGCGTAGATGATGTGCTCGTCCATGAACGGGTTGTTGGCCAGCGGAAGTTCCGCGGCCCACATCAGGGTCAGCATGAGCGTGCCGGCGACCGCGGCGATCCGGGTGCCGACGCCCAGCACCAGCGCCAGGCCGATCCCCGCCAGGCCGGCCATGAACAGCCAGTCCACCCACGCCTGTCCGGCCAGGTTCGAGAACAGGCCGCCCAGCGCGTTCTCGCCGGTGCCCTTCAGGAAGCCCGTCGTCGGGCTGCCGCCCGCGATCCACGCCTTGCCCGCAGGGGTCGCGAAGCCCCACCCGAACGTCTTGTCCAGGAACGCCCACAGGAAGATCCAGCCGATCGCGATCCGGGCGACGGCCCAGACGTACTCGACCGGACGGCGTCCGGCGGCGGTGATGCCCGTGCAGGTGACGGGCCGGTCGATCGTGGCGGCCATGACGATCCCCTTTCAGCGATGGTTCGTCGTTCTCTTCCGCGCCTCCATCGCACCGTTTTCCGCGCTCCGCCGGCAGTGCCCTACGACCGTCGCTCGAAGGACCTTGGTCCTCGCCGCCATGCCGGGAGGAGGAGCCACACCGCGCCCCCGTTGATGACGTAAATATGGCCATTTGTCAACGCTGAAGTGACCGGCCGTAATGGCACCTTTCTCCCGAATTTACGGGCGGAGAAACGTGTGGATCTTGTGTCTTGACCTGGGTGATGGCGCGTGTAAGGCTTCGAGCCAAATGATCTAGCGCCCGCGATCTGCCACGAAAGGCTGGGGCTTAATGGCGCATTTATCCTCTCTTCGTACCGTCAAGAACTCTCTCCTCCAACTGGAGGTCGAGGACGCCGAGGCCGCCTCGCTGGCCGCCTGGACGGGCCACGTCCGCTACACCCCGAAATACGGGTCGCGGAAGACCACCGCGGAAACCTGGGGACTCGAACTGGCCCCCCTCTCCTCCCTGACGGCAGGCGTCAACTCGGTCCGCGGACGCGAACGAGAGCGCTTCTCCCTGGCGGGCGGCGAGGTCGTCGTCTACGACTGCGAGGACCCGTCCGACGCCCGATGGGCCGCCTGGCTCGGCCCCTGGCACATGGCGCACGGGCTCTTCTACTCCCCCGAGTGGGAGTCGTCCGACATCGTCGACATGTTCAGCCGCGTGACCTGGCAGGACACGCCCGATGGCATGGTGGCCGACGGCGGCAAGCGGTTCGACGTCTCCATGGAGCTCTACGCGATCTCGATCGCGGGCGTCGGCACCATGACGGTCGAGTCGAAGCAGGCGGGCATCAACCGCATTCCCAAGTGGCGGGGCTACGGAGCGCCCTCCGGCGAGCTGTGGCGGCTGCCCGCGCCCCCGTCCGACTCGGTGGCGCCCTTCCTCCTGGTGACCGACACCGCCATCGTCACCCTGCATCCCTGGAACGCCCCGAGCTACAACAAGGCGGGCGTGGCGGCCCGCTCGGCCGCGGGCAGCCCGGAGACCGCCGCCGACTTCCTGAACAAGGTCAAGCGCGTCGAGTGGCGGGCCTGAGGTGGAACCGCTGACCGCGGTGGTCATCATCCTGGCCGTCCTGGTCGCCCTGCTGTTCGCGGCGGGCGCCGGACTCTACCGGCGGGTACGCGAACTGGAACTGGCCACCTACAACGGGGTCGGCGTGCGCTTCGCCGCGGCCGGGGCCGAGGCCCAGGCGAACGGACTGGGCGTGCCCGGCGCCACGACCATGGTCATCAAGGTCAACCGTCGCTGCTCCATCTGCGACGACGTCCTGCTCGCCGCCGCCGGGATGGCGGCCGGCCTGCCCTCGGACCTGTCGTTCACCGTGCTGTCGGACGACCCCGGGTTCGACAAGTCCCTGCCCGGCTCCATCCGGGTGATCAAGGACCCGGCGATCTGGCGCGCGGCGAGCGTGCCCTACAGCCCGGCCCTGCTCGTCGTGGACGAGAACGGCGTCGTGGTGTTCACGGCTCCCGTCGGGTCGGGAGAGGCGCTCACGGAGATCGTCGAGCGAGCGGTTGCCAACAGAAAGGGAGTGAAGCTGTGAAGGCCGAGAAGCGGACCTCGATACTCGACCAGATACCCAGCGCCGAGGAGATGCCCGAGCAGGCGCTGCCGACGCGGGTGGGCGCCACGCGCGAGGGCTGGAGCAGGCGCCGCGTGCTCGGCATCGCCACCGGCGCCGCCGTGGCGACCGGGCTCGGCGTCCTCGACCTGCTGCCCTGGTCGAAGCCGCGCGGCGCGACGGCCGCCGCCTACACCGCGTGGGAGACCTGCCACGGCTTCGCCGACGCCGGTTCCGTCTGCGTGCCCTCCTCCGCGCTCTACTCGGGCAACTGCTCCGGCTCCTGGCACCGCAACGACGGCGCGTCCGGCACCTGCTACAACCTCCGCTACACCCACAACCCCTCCAGCTGCGACGGCAACAACGCCTGGAAGTGGTACGGCGGCGGCACCACCAGCACCCGCCGCATGTGCTCCGACGGCTGGTACGAGTACCACGACTGCGGCGGCGGCAACGTCTCCCGCTTCTCCATCTGCCGTACGGCGATCTGACCCGGGTCCATGAGCGACTCCGCCACCAGAAGATCCGTCCGCCTGCTGGTGCCCGGACTGGCACTGATCGTGGCGGCGGAGGCCCTGGTGCTGTACCTGAGGGTTGCGGGCGCGGACACGAAGGGCTTCACCTGGCTGGTGGCCGCCCTCGTCGCCGGCTTCTCCCTCTCGGGCTCCGTTTGAAGCCTGAACAGCGCCTGGGTGCTGTCCTCGTCGGTCCGGCGGGGTGCTGATGTCGCCGGCTTCATCGCCGGATTGTTCGTGGGAGCGGGCGCCGTCACGTTCGTGCTGGTGGTCGTCGGCTCCGTGCTGCGGGCTCCGTTCCCCGCAGTGGTTCTGCAGATCATGGTCGCCGCGGCTGCGGTGATCTTCCTGCTGCGCGAGCTGGACGTGCTGTCCTTCCCGTTGCTCCAGAACGCGCGGCTCGTGCCGCAGTTCGTCACCAGGATTCCCTTCTGGGGCGCCGTGCAGTTCGGCGCCGAGATGGGCACGGGGATGCGCACGTACTCGCCGACAGGGCTGCCGCACATCATGGCGGTGGCGATCCTGTTCCTGGCGTCCTGGCAGGAGGCGCTCCTGGCGGGCGCCGGCTTCGCGGCGGCGCGGGCGATGATGCTCCTGACCTTCGCCCTCGCGCGGGACCGGATGGAGGCGGACACGGCGTTCTACTTCACGTTGCCGAAGATGAAGGTCCTGTTCGTCGTGCTCGCGGTGCCCGTGGTGGCGATGCTGGTGATCGGATGATCGCCCTCGTCGCCCGCTACGGGCTGGGCCTCGTCCTGGTGCTGGCGGCGTTCGGGAAGGCGCGCAACCTCGGCGCCTTCCGGAGCGGCCTGGCGGCCTTCGGGCTCCATGGACGGGTGGCCCGGGCGGGCGCCTTCACGGTGGTGACCGTGGAGGCGCTCGTCGCCCTCGCCGCCTTCTCTCCCGTCGCCGGCGACGTGCTCGTTGGCGTGGCCGGGACGGGTCTGGGCCTGTCGTTCACGGTGGCGCAGACGTATCTTCTGGTCATGGGCGAGCAGGCGGCTCCTTGCCTGTGCTTCGGCACCGCCGAGCGGGCGTCGGTCCGCACGTTCGGCCGGGCGGCGCTGGTCCTGCTGATGGGGCTGGCGCTGTGGGGCGCCGCGGTCTGAGAACCGGCCCGGCCTTCCGCACCCTGCGCGCCCGCGGGGTGCTGGCCGCCGGATCGGCCGTCGTCATGATGGCCGTCGGCGGCCTCGCCGTCCTCCAGGCGCGTCCGCCCGCCGGTCCGGACGCTTCCGTGACGGTGGCCGCGCCGCCCCGCACCGTCCAGCCGCCCGCCCAGGCTCCGGCGCTGCCCGCCACCGGTCCCGCCGGGCGGGGCGTCCTGGTGTACACGGCCTGCCAGTCGCAGTGCCCCACCTTCCTGCTGCTCGCCGACGGCCGGCAGTTCCTGCTGGGCGCGCGGACCGTCAGCCCGCCCGGCAACATCACGCTCTCCCCCGACGGGCGCTGGCTCGGGCGACCCGTCAGGGGCGGGTACGAGGTCCGGGACCTGCTCGGGGTCGCGGTCCACCGGCTCGAACCGCCGTCCGGCGGCGGCGCGGACAGCGCGTACAGCCCATGGGCGTGGTCGGCGGACTCCCGGCGGCTGATCGTCGGCTACCACGCCAGCGGCGACGTGCGTTCCTACCGGACGCTGGAGCTCCCGAGCGGCCGCGCCCGCGAGCTCGACCTGCCGCCCGGACGGGAGCCGGTCGGCCTGCTGCCGTCGGGCGAGCCGCTCCTCCTCGACACCGGCCGGCACGACAGGCCGCCGCTCGACCGCGTCACGCTGGAGCACGCCGGCGCCGGTCGCCCCCTCGCCCTGACGTCCGGCGCGGGCGTCCTCAGCGACGCCGACCACGGGCTGTCCGTCCAGGTGAGCGGCGAGCGGATCTTCACCCTGGAGTACTCCGGCGACCGGATCACCGTCCTGGAGTTCGACGTCACGGGCCGGCGGGTGGCCCGCCTGCCGCTGGCGGCCGGGCGGTTCCCGGTCGGGCCGGTGGACGGGGGCTTCGCCGTCGTCCAGGTGCCCCAGGACCAGGTCCGCGGGAGGCAGGAGCTGGCGGTGCTCTCCCCGTCGGGCGACCGTCCGCTGTTCGACGTGCCCGGCCTCGCGGCCGTCGTCCTGCCGGGCGGAGCCCGGCACTAGGCGGCCCGCGGGTTCCGCCCGGCGTCAGCGGGGCGGGAGCAGGGTCCGGCGGTCGTTGTCGACGCGCCGGGTGATCCCCCGGGCGTCGAGACACTCCAGCAGGGGAAGGGCGACGCGGCGGCTGGTGGCCAGGGCCACCCGGACGTCGCTGACGGTGAACGGCGCGGGCAGTCCCGCGAGCGTCTCCGCGGCCCTGTCCAGGGCGTCGGGCATGAGCACGACGTTCTTCCCGATCGACAGCACGGCGCCCGACCGGAGCACGGCCGCCAGCGCCCTGCCCGTGAGGCCGAGCTCCGCCAGGCGTTCGGCCGTCGGGGCGTCGAAGGGGCGTTCGGCCAGGTCGGCGGTGAGCTGCGCGACCGCCCTGGCGATCGCGGGCGGCAGCGACCCGCCGGCGGGCCGGATCCGCCCGCCCTCGACCACCAGCGGCGGCCTGACGAGCGCCTCGGCGAGCCGCCGGTCGGGCAGGCCGAGCAGGTGGGCGGCGGCGTCCACGGTGATCCCCGGATCGAGCGCGGGCCGCCGCGCGACGTGCTCGGCGAGCCGGCGGGCCAGCGACGACCAGTGCCCGGGGTCGGCGTGCCAGTCGCCGGCCACCGGCGACCCGGCGGGCGGGCAGCCCATCGCCCGCAGGTCGCCTCCCGTCAGCAGCCCGTGCCAGCGCAGCAGCGCCGCGGCGTCGGGCAGCGGCGCCTCGCCGAGCGCGGCAGCCCTGGCGGCCGCGGCCCCCCGGCGCCGCAGCGCGGGGGGCCGGACGTCCAACACCTGGACGCCGGCGACGATCTCCTGCCTGCCGGGGTCGCGCAGCAGGCCCCGGTCGCCGACCCTGAGCGGCAGCGGACGGCCGAGGGTGAGCCGGGCGGTGTCGGGCCCCAGGAAGCGGACCCGGACGGGAACGGCGGCCGAGCCGAGATGCAGGTGCGCCTCCTGCCTGCGGCGCTCCACGGCGGGGTTCAGCCGCACGTCCACGACCTGGGCCGGCAGCCACGCCCCCGGCGTCAGCAGCGCCGCGCCCCGGGACAGCTCGGCACGGTCGACGCCACGCAGGTTGACGGCGACGCGGGCGGTCGCCGGGACGCGCTCCGCCTGCTCGCCGAGCGTCTGGAGGCCGCGGATCCTGACCCGCCGCCCGCCGGTCTCCAGCTCGTCGCCGACGCGGAGGGTGCCCCTGGTCAGGGTTCCGGTGACGACGGTCCCGGCCCCGGTGACGGTGAACACCCGGTCGATCCACAGCCGGACGGCGTCCTCGGTGTCCGGCGCGGGAAGCGCGGCGGCGAGCCGGGCCAGGGCCTGCTCCAGCTCGCCGAGCCCCTGCCCGGTGCGTCCGCTGACGGCCACGCCGTCGATCCCCGCCAGGCCGGTCCTGTCCAGGTGCTCGCGGACCTGCCTCAGGGCGGGCCCGGGGTCGGCGAGATCGGCCCGGGTGACGACCGCGAGGCCGTGCCGTACGCCCAGGGCGTCGAGCGCCGCCAGATGCTCGGCCGACTGGGCCTGCCAGCCCTGGTCGGCGGCCACCACCAGCATCACCGCGGGACACGGCCCGACCCCGGCCAGCATGTTGGTGACGAACCGCTCGTGCCCCGGGACGTCGACGAACGCGATGCGCTCCCCGGAGCCGAGCGTGGTCCAGGCGAAGCCGAGGTCGATGGTCATGCCGCGGCGGCGTTCCTCGGCCCACCGGTCGGGCTCCATGCCGGTCAGCGCCCGGACCAGCGTCGACTTGCCGTGATCGACGTGCCCGGCCGTCGCGATCACGTGCACGCGGGCTCCGCGGCGGGTCGATCCGTGCGCAAACCATCCCCCGATTCGCCGATCAGCGGAGGCGGACGGGAATCGAACCCGCCGCGCCGAGATGCTCGGCGCCACTGGTTTTGAAGACCAGGAGGATCACCAGACTCCCAAACGCCTCCGGAAGAGATCATAAACCTGCGGAAGGCGTCGAACTCCCGCGTAGAACGCGAACCCGGCCCCGTTCAGGACCGGATGACGACGGTGTGCCCGGTGTGCTCGATCAGCTCGCCGACCACCGGGGCGCCGGGGATCTCCCCGGCGACCAGCAGCCCGCCCGAGGTCTGCGCGTCGGCGAGCAGCAGCAGGGTCTCCTCCGGGACGTCGCCGGGGTCGAGATGCGGGGCCACCCAGTCGAGGTTGCGCCGGGAGCCGCCGGGGACGAACCCCTCCTTCACCGCCTGCGCCGCGCCGTCCAGCATCGGGACGGCCGAGGCGTGCAGCACGGCGGTGACCCCGGAGGCGCGGGCCAGCTTGTGGAGGTGGCCCAGCAGGCCGAAGCCGGTGACGTCGGTGGCGCAGCGGATCCCGGCGGCCACGGCCTGGCGCGAGGCGTCCGCGTTCAGCCGGGTCATGGTCTCCACGGCGTGCGGGAACACCTCGCCGGTGCTCTTGTGCCGGTTGTTGAGCACGCCCAGGCCGAGCGGCTTGGTCAGGGACAGCGGCAGGCCGGGGCGGCCGGCGTCGTTGCGCAGCAGCCGGTCGGGGTCGGCGACGCCGGTGACGGCCAGGCCGTACTTGGGTTCGGCGTCCACGACGCTGTGCCCGCCGGCCAGATGGCAGCCCGCCTGGGCGGCCACCTCCGCGCCGCCCCGCAGCACCTCGGCGGCCAGGTCGTAGGGCAGGAGGTCGGGCGGCCAGCACAGGAGGTTGAGCGCGACCACGGGACGCCCGCCCATGGCGTAGACGTCGGAGAGGGCGTTCGCCGCGGCGATGCGGCCCCAGTCGTAGGGGTCGTCGACCACCGGGGTGAAGAAGTCGGCCGTGCTGATGAGCACGGACCCGTCCTGGGTGCGGACCACGGCGGCGTCGTCGCCGGATTCCAGCCCCACCACGAGCTCCGCCTCGGGCTCTCGCGGGACCGGCATTCGCGCGTTGCCGAGCAGCGACTCCAGGTCCGCCGCGGGGATCTTGCAGGCGCAGCCGCCGCCCTGGGCGTACTGCGTGAGCCTCTTCATGATCACACCTTAGGACGATCAAGGCCGTCATGATCGGTTTTCCGGCGGTTGATCATATGATGCCTGATCGGCCCCGGTACGAGACCTGGAGACATCGTGCTTCCCACGCCGAATCGGACGTCCCTGGCATGACCGACCATCGTCGGTCCATCCCGCGGACGGACACGCTGCTCGCCGACCCCCGGCTGGCCGAGGCCCGGCGGCGGTTCGGCCACGCCCGGGTCAAGGCCGTGATCGTCGCGGCGCAGCGGCGGGCCAGGGAGGGAGAGCTCGCGCCGCAGGACGTCCTGACCGCGGCGCTGGCGGCCCTGCCCGCCTCCGCCGCCGGCCTGCGGCCGGTGATCAACGCCACCGGCGTGCTGCTGCACACCAACCTGGGCCGCGCCCCGCTGTCGGACGCCGCCCGCCAGGCGGTGGAGCTGGCCGCCGGGGTCACCGACGTCGAGCTCGACCTCGACACGGGCGGCCGGGGCAGGCGGGGACGTACGGCGCTGGCCGCCCTGGCCGCCGCGGTGCCCGCGGCCGAGGCGGTCCACGTCGTGAACAACAACGCGGCGGCGCTCGCGCTGGCGGCCACCGCGCTGGCGGCGGGCGGCGAGATCGTGGTCAGCCGGGGGGAGCTCATCGAGATCGGGGACGGCTTCCGCCTTCCCGACCTGCTCGTCTCCACGGGGGCCCGGCTGCGCGAGGTCGGCATGACCAACCGCACCGCCCTCGCGGACTACGCCGGCGCGATCGGGCCGCAGACGGGCCTGGTGCTGAAGGTGCACCCGTCCAACTACCGGATCGAGGGGTTCACGGCCGACGTCCCGGTGTCGCGGCTGGCGGCGTTGTGCCGCGAGCGGGGTGTCCCGCTCGTCGCCGACGCCGGCTCGGGGCTGCTGACCCATGAGCCGCTGCTGCCCCGCGAGCCCGACGTCACGAGCTGGCTGACCGAGGGCGCGGACCTCGTCACCACCAGCGGGGACAAGCTGCTCGGCGGCCCCCAGTGCGGGCTGCTGTTCGGCCGCGCCGACCTGGTGGAGCGGCTGCGCCGCCATCCCCTCGCCCGCGCGCTGCGGGTGGACAAGGTCACGCTGGCGGCGCTGGAGGCCACGGTCGCCGGCCCGCCGACGCCGACCTGGGAGAGCCTGCACGCCGACCAGGCCACGCTGCGCTCCCGCGCCGAGGACCTGGCGGCCCGGCTGCGTGACAAGGGGATCGAGGCCGAGGCCGTCGACAGCGGGAGCGTGGTCGGCGGCGGGGGCGCGCCCGGGGTGTCCCTGCCGAGCGCCGCCGTCGCGCTGGACCGGCGGGCGGCCGCCGCCCTGCGCCGGGCGCGGCCGCCCGTGCTCGCCCGGGTGGAGGACGGCCGCTGCCTGCTCGACCTGCGCGCGGTGCCGTCCGGCCACGACGACATGCTGCTGGCCGCCGTCCTCACCGCGTGGCCGGAGAGCTGATCGGGCGCGCCGCGGACGGGGCGGTGGCCGGTCGCCGGAGACCGCCCCGGGAGAGGGAGCGGCCTCCCCCTCGCGGGGGAGCACACCGGACGGCCCCGGCGAAAGGCTGGCGGGCATGAGCACTTCCTCCCCGCTCGCGAGGGCCACACCGCCGAGCCGGCTCACCATCTGGGCCGGACGAGCCATGATCTTCATCGCCCTGGCGCACGTCGCCGTGTTCGCGCCCCTCGCCCCCTGGGCCGGCTGGCTCGCCGGAGACCTGCGCGACGGCCGCGCGGACGGCGAGTCGCAGGCCGTCTTCTGGGCGCTGCCCGGCGGGTTCGTCGTGGTGCTGGCGCTGCTGGGCCTGCTGGTGGCGCGGGCGGGACGGCAGGGGCAGCCGGTTCCCGGATATGTCGGCTGGGCGATCCTCGCCTGGGGGGCCGTCGGCGTCGGCCTGATCGGAATGAGTGGTTTCATCACCGCGATCGTCCCTTCCGGGCTGCTCATCGCGGCGAATGTCATCGCCGTGCGGGAGAATCGCGCCCGGCGTGCTGTCCGCGGCGGAACATGAACGGTCATGACCGCGCCGACCAGCGGTGGAGTCGAGGGCCGCTTTTCAGGTGTGTCGTTATCGGGTTTTCGCTCATTCGGCCGCTTAACGGCCTGGAGACGACATAGTAATTTTCACAAATGCCTCAATCACCTGGTAGGCGACGGCCGGTCATCGCACGATGGCTGGCCGTCCTCGTCATCGCCGCCGTCATCCCGGCGGGACCGGGCTCGTCGGCCGCGTACGCGTCGGGCCCGCAACCGCCCGGGAACGCCGTCGTCGTCTGGGACCGCAACGCCCAGACCGCCATCTGGGACGTCGCCGGCCAGCAGCCGCAGGTCCAGGCGCGCAGCTTCGCCATGGTGCACGGAGCCGTCTACGACGCGGTGAACGCGATCGCCGGCACCCCGTACCAGCCGTACCTGACCGCGCCCCAGGCCGACGGCGGGGAGTCGACGGAGGCCGCCGTCGCCACCGCGGCCTTCCGCGTGCTGAACAAGCTCTTCCCCGCCCAGCAGGCCCGGCTGACGACCCAGTACGACGAATACCTCGCCACGATCGCCGACGGCGACGCGAAACGACGCGGCGTCGCCGTGGGCGAGCAGGCGGCGGCCGCGATGATCGCCGCCAGGGAGAACGACGGCGCGTTCGGCGACCAGACCTGGCCGATCGGCACCCGGCCCGGCCAGTGGCGGCCGACGCCGCCCACCAACGCCTCGGACGGGGCCTGGGTCGGCGACCTCAAGCCGTTCCTCATCCCCAGCGCGTCGATGTTCCGCACCTCGGGGCCGCCCGCGCTGACCAGCTCCCGCTACGCCAAGGACATCAACGAGCTGAAGCGGATCGGCGGGGCGGACAGCACGGTCAGGACGCCGGACCAGACGCAGGCCGCGATCTGGTGGCACGACCGGCACCTGGCCGAATGGGAGATCAAGCGACAGCTCGCCACGACGCGGCGCCTGAACCCGCTCCAGGCGGCCCGCATGTTCGCCATGGTCGACCTGGCCGAGGCCGACGCCACGACCGCCTGTTACAACGAGAAGGCGGCGTGGGCCTTCTGGCGGCCGGTCACGGCGATCCGCCTGGCCGACACCGACGGCAACCCGCGTACCGCGGCCGACCCCGACTGGACGCCGCTGCTCGTCACCCCGCCGCACCCGGACTACACCTCCGGGCACACGTGCTTCACGGCGGCCAGCATGTCGGCGCTGGCCCACTTCTTCGGCAGGGACGACATCCCCTTCAGCGGCCACAGCTCCGACTCGGGCACCACCAGAAGCTTCCACGGCTTCTCCCACGCCCTGGCCGAGGTCATCGAGGCCCGCGTGTGGGGCGGCATCCACACGCGCACGGCGGACGTGCAGGGCGCGAAGATCGGCGCTCAGGTCACCGCCTACATGGTGCGGCACTACTTCCGGCCGAAGCGGTGAGGCCGGAAGTGGTGAAGCCGGGAGCGGTCAGGCCGGGCGAGGCGCCCGCCCGCCGCTGAGACCGGAATCGCGGCGTTCCGAAGACCTCCCCGTGCGCGCCGAGCACGGGGAGGTCTTCCTGATTCCGGCCCTGACACGACGGGGGCAGGCGGATGTCAGCACCCCGCGGGGCCACTGCCAGCGGGATGACCGCCGATCTGACCGATATGGAGAATCGGACCCGACTCAATCAGTCAATAGGGACGGGGACCCCGTCAAACGTCAGGACCGAAACCCTAATTACGGGCATTCCATAGAGGGACAAGATCATCACGCAGGGTGGCAGAACCCCAGAACGCGAGGGCAGGCAGAGATCATCAGCCCAGCCGGGGAGGTCCGCCGTCCGTAGACACACCCACCGGAAGCCGGTTTTGTCGATGCCCGAAACCAGCATTCCATCATTGGTTTAAATTTCATCCCTTGACTGACTTTCGGACAAAATAATAGGAATGGCGTGGCTTCAGCCGTGAGCCGCCCCTCGCCGGGTCGAACCCTGACGAGCGGCCCGTCTTTCCTGCTGCCCGCGCGACGACCTCGCCCGGCGCGGCAGACCTGCCGGAGGGTGACTTCGCGTCGCGATGCCAGAAGAACAGCCGCTGTCCGAGACACCGTTCGCCTCGCTGACGCGATACCCGCCCGGCGCTCGGACCCTCTTCTGCCTCCCCTACGCCGGTGGGGACGTCACCGCCTTCTGGGCGTGGCGGCAGGCGTTCGACGGCATCCTGGACGTACGGGTGGCCATGCTGCCAGGCCGGGAGGGCCGGGTGGCCGAGCCCGGAGCCCTCTCCCCTGAGCTGATCGCCCGGTCCGTCGCCGCCGAGGTCGCCCGGCAGCGCACGCCGTACGCGATCTACGGGCACAGCATGGGCGGCCGGGTCGCCTTCGAGGTGGTCCGCGAGCTGCGGCGGCTGGGCGTACGGGCGCCCGAATGCCTCTACGTCGGCGCCGCGCACCCGCCGGAGCGCCAGGAGACGCTGGGACGGTGGACGGGCCTGGGCGACGAGGACCTGGTCGACGAGGTGATCCTGCGGCTCGGCGCGCCCGCGGAGTTACGGACGCAGCCCGAGGTCAAGGCCCTGCTCATCCCCGCCCTGCGGACGGACATGGACTGGCTGCGCCGCTACCGCTACACCCGCGAGGAGCCCCTGGACGTGCCCATCGTCGCCTTCGCCGGCGCGCACGACCGGGAGGTCGCCCACCCGAGCATGCTCGCCTGGGCCCGCCACACCTCCTCGGCCTTCCGCCTGCACACGCTCGACGCCGCGCACCTCTTCCTCGCCACGCACGGCGAGGAGGTGGCGCGGACGATCGCGGCCGGCCCCGAGCGGGCCATCGCCGCCGACGAGGTGCACGTGTGGCTGGCCGACCTCGACGAGCTGCCCGAGATGTGCGCGGCCCTCGACGAGCTGTCGCCGCGGGAGGCGGCGCGGGCGGCCCGGTTCCGGCAGGAGGACGGGCGGCGCGGGTTCGTCGGCAGGTCGGTGCTGCTGCGGCGGCTGCTCAGGGAGTACGGGGCCGACCCCGGCCTCGCCGAGCCGCCCGGCCGGTCCGGCGGCCTGCCGTACGGCGGGACCGGGCTCACCTACAGCGTCGCCCGGTCGGGCGGGCTCGTGCTGGTCGCGCTGACGACCGGCCGGGAGGTGGGCGCCGACCTGGAGCGCCTGCGCCCGCCGGCGGACGAGCAGACGTTCTTCGAGCGGATGCTGGACGAGCGGGAGCGCGCCGAGTTCGCCGCGCTGCCCGAGGAGCTGCGGCTGCACAGCGCGTTGCGCACGTGGACGGCCAAGGAGGCGCTGCTGAAGGCGTCCGGCGACGGGCGGCGGGTGGATCCGGCGCGGTTCGGGTTCGCCGGGCAGCGTCCGGGCCGGGCGTGGGTGCCGGAGGCGTCCCCCGAAGCGGGCCCAGAGACGGGCCCAGTGATGGGCCCAGAAATGGGCGCCGAGATGGGTGCTGAGACGGGTGCCGAGGCGGAGTGGCTGGCGGGGTGGCGGGTGACGCACCTGCCGCTGGGCCGGGCGATCGCCGCGATCGCCGTGCGCGCGCCGGGCTTCCTGCTGCGTTTCGAGACGGTACGGCGAGGCCGGCTGGTCCGGCCGGGTGTGGAGGCCGCAGGATGACACTCCTCAGCAGTCTGATCACGGCTCAGGCCGCGCGGACCCCGGACGCCCCGGCGGTCCGGCAGTGGGAGAACGTGCTCACCTACGCCGAGCTGGTCGAGCGGGCGTGGGCGCTGGCGGGCCGGCTGCGCGAGCTCGGCGTCGGGCCGGAGGCGCGGGTGGGGCTGTGCACCCGCCGCACCCCGCTGATGCCGGTGGCGGTGCTGGCCGTGCATCTGGCGGGCGGCGCGTACGTGCCGCTGGACCCCGGGCATCCGCGCCAGCGGCTGGAGGAGGTGCTGGAGGACGCCGGGATCGCGGTGGTCGTCGTGGACGAGCGCGGCCACGAGCTGCTGGACGGCTGCGCCGCCACGCTCGTCGACGCCTTCCAGCCGGGACCGGCCGAGCCCCGGGAGAGCGGCGCCGTCGCGGGCAACGCGGCGTGGGTGATCTACACCTCCGGCTCCACCGGACGGCCCAAGGGCGTGGTGGTGAGCCACGCCAACGCCGTCTTCTTCGTCACCGCGACCGTCGCGCGCTTCGGCCTGGACGCGAGTTGCAGCTCGATGGCCTTCTCCGCGCTGGGCTTCGACGCCTCGATCATGGACATGGTGCTCCCGCTGACCGTCGGCGGCTGCGTGCAGCTCGTGCCGGACGAGGACCGCGTGGACCCGGCCCGGTTGCAGCACTTCCTGGAGGGCCACGACGTCACCTGGGGCTACCTCCCGCCCGCGCTGCTGCCGCTGGTGGACCCGAGCCGGCTGCCGCACCTGCGGGACGTGGTGACGGCGGGCGAGCCGCCCCCGCCCGAGCAGGTGGCGCGCTGGTCGGCGCACACCCGCTTCCACAACCTGTACGGCCCGACCGAGCTGACCGTCGTCGTGGTGGGCGGCGAGTTCCGCGGCGTGTGGGAGCGGCCGCTGCCGATCGGCCGGCCGTTGACCGGCTGCCGGGCCTACATCGTGGACGAGGACATGAACCTGTGCCCGCCGGGCGTCCCCGGCGAGCTGCTCGTCGGCGGCCCGCAGGTCAGCCGCGGCTACCTGGACCGGCCGGCGCTGACGGCCGAGCGGTTCGTGCCCGACCCGTTCTCGGACGAGCCGGGCGCGCGGCTGTACCGGACCGGCGACCACGTGGCCTGGCAGGAGGACGGCCAGATCGCGTTCATGGGCCGCCTCGACCGCCAGGTGAAGGTCCAGGGGCAGCGCGTGGAGATCGGCGAGGTGGAGACCACGCTGCGCGCCCATCCCGGAGTGCGGCAGGCGGTGGTGGACTACGCGGGCGAGCTGGTCGCCTACGTGACGCCGCAGGACGCGCCCGACCTGGCCGCCCTGCGCGAGGACCTGGCGGTGCGGCTGCCGCCGTACATGCTGCCGACCAGGCTGGTCCGGCTGCCGCTCCTCCCGCTGAACGCCTCAGGCAAGGTGGACCTCGCCGCCCTGCGGGCGCAGTCGCAGCGGGAGCGGGGAACGGCGAGCGGGCTGGCCGGGATCTGGGCGCGGGTGCTGGAGGCGCCCGTCCCGGACGACGAGGACGACTTCTTCCAGCGCGGCGGCCACTCGCTGCGGGCCATGCGGCTGGTGGCCGCGGTGCGCGCGGAGCTGGGCCGGGTGGTCTCGGTCCAGGACGTCTACGAGGGCCGGACCTACGGCGCGCTGCGCGCGCTCGTGGCGGGCGCGGAGCGGGCCTCCGCCGCCGCGCCGCCCACCGGCAGCCCGGCCGCGTTCTCCCCCGCCCAGCGCCGGATGTGGTTCGTCGAGCAGCTCGCGCCCGAGTCGGCCGCGCACAACATCGCGATGGCCGAGCGGATCCGGGGCCCGCTCGACGTCGCCGCGCTCCGCCGGGCGCTCACCGCCGTGGTGGCGGCCCACGAGGCGTTGCGCTGGCGGGTGGCCTCGCGCGACGGGATCCCCGACGTGACGGTCGCGCCGCCGGGTGAGGTGCCGCTGCCGATCGACGACCTCTCCCCCGCCGATCTGGACGCGGCGCTGCAGAAGGAGGCGCGGGAACGGTTCGACCTGGCCGCCGGGCCGCTGTTCCGGGCGCGGCTGCTCCGGCCTGCCCCCGACGAGCACGTGCTCTGCCTGACCGCGCACCACCTGGTGTTCGACGGCTGGTCGCAGGACGTGCTCTTCCGCGGCCTGTCGGCCGCCTACCGCGGCGAGCCGGTCGAGGCGGGCGAGCACACGTTCGCCGACTACGTGCGCTGGCTGCGGGCGAACGGCGACGGCCAGGCGCTGGGCTGGTGGCGCGAGCGCCTGCACGACGCCCCGCTGGTGCTGGACCTGCCCAGGGACGCGCCCAGGCCGCCCGCGCAGACCTTCCGCGGCGCCGCCGTCCGTGGCGAGGTGGACGCGGAGCTGGCCGGCCGGGTGGCCGAGCTGGCGGCCGAGCTCGGCACCACCCCGTACGCGGTGCTGCTGGCCGCCTTCGCGCGCCGCCTGGCCACCCTCGCCGGACGGGACGACCTGGTGGTGGGCGCGGCCTACGCCGACCGGCCGCACGTGGCGTTCGAGTCGCTGGTGGGGATGTGCGTGCAGGTCCTGCCGCTGCGGCTGCGCCCCCGTGGCGGCTTCGCCGAGCAGGTGACGGCGTGCGCGGCCGAGCTGAACGCCGCGATCAGGCACCGGGACGTGCCGCTCGGGCAGCTCCTGGAGTCGCTGCGGCTGCCGCGCGACCTGAGCCGCAACCCGATCACGCAGGTCATGTTCAACATGTACAACTTCGCGCAGGCCCAGCTGGACCTGGACGGCTGCGCGAGCGAGACGCTGCGGCCGGGCCTGCCGGGCGCGCTGTTCGACCTGACGATGTACGTGGGCGAGCAGCGCGGCGGTTACGCGCTGGAGCTGGTCTACAACCCCGACCTGTTCTCCGCCGAGCGCATGACGGCGCTGGTGGACGGCTACGTCGAGCTGCTCGGCGAGTCGCTGACCGGACAGGCGCGCCCCGAGCCCCCCGACGCCGAACTGCCGGCCTGGGACGGGCCCGGCCTGCTGGAGCTGGCCGGCGGCGCGCACGCCGGGGCGCGGCGGCGGACCGAGGCGGCGCTGCGGAGCGCGGGGGTCGAGCCGGGGGCCGTGGTGGCCGTCGTCGCCTCCCGGGTGCCCGAGCTGCCGGGGGTCCTGCTCGGCGTGCTGGCGGCGGGGGCCCGGTGGGTGGTGATCGACTCGGCCTATCCCGCCGCCGTCCAGGAGCGGCAGATCGCCGCCGCGGGAGCGCGGGCGGTGCTCCGGGACGACGTGATCGAGCTGCGCGAGGGCGGCGCCCCGCTGCCGGGGCCCGGCTACCTGTCGATGACCTCGGGCACCACGGGCGAGCCCAAGGCGGTCGTCACCGGCGAGCGGCCGCTGGCCCACTTCCTGTCCTGGTACGTCCGCACCTTCGCGGTCGAGCCGCGCGACCGGTTCGCGCTCCTGCACGGACCGGCCCACGACCCGGCGCTGCGCGACATGTTCGTGCCGGCCGTGGCGGGCGCCGAGCTGTTCGTGCCCGACCACGAGCTGGTCCGCGATCCCGGCAAGCTCGTCACCTGGCTGCGCGAGCACGCGATCACCGTCCTGCATCTGACGCCGCAGCTCGCGGCGATGCTGGCGGGCACCGGCGGCACGCTGCCCGACGTGCGGCTGGCCGGGGTGGGCGGCGACCTGTTCACCGGCGTCCAGGCGGCCCGGCTGCGCGCGTTCCTGCCCGATGCCCGGATCGTCGCCTTCTACGGCACGACCGAGACGCCGCAGGCGCACGCGTGGCACGAGCTCGCGGAGCCGTACCCGGAGGTCGTGCCGATCGGGCGGCCCGTCGAGGGCAGCGAGATCATCGTGGTGACGCCGGACGGCAGGCGGGCCGGCGTGGGCGAGCTCGGCGAGGTGGTCGTCCGCAGCCGCCACCTGTCCGACGGCTACCTGGATCCGGCGCTGACCGGCCGCCGCTTCACCGGCGACCGCTTCCGCACCGGCGACCTCGGCCGGCGCAACCCCGACGGCACGATCACCCCGGCGGGGCGCGCCGACGACCAGGTGAAGGTGCGCGGCTTCCGGGTCGAGCTGGGCGAGGTGGAGGCCGCGCTCGCCGCCTGCCGGGACGTGCGCGCCGCCGCGGCCAGGGTCGAGGGCGGCACGCTCGTCGGCTACGTGGTGCCCGCCCGGCCGGGGCTGGCGGCGCACCGCCTCCTGGACGAGCTGCGCGGCGCGCTGCCCGAGCACGCCGTCCCCAGCGAGGTGGTGGCGCTGCCCGCGCTGCCGCTGACGCCCAACGGCAAGGTGGACCGCGCCGCGCTGCGCGGCCGGCCGGTCGAGCAGCCCAAGGCCGGCGGCGGCCTCGACGGCCCCACCCAGAAGACGGTCGCCCAGGTGTGGCGCGCCGTGCTGGGCGTGCCGCGGCTCGGCCCCGACGACAACTTCTTCGAGATCGGCGGCCATTCGCTGGCCGTGGCGGCGGTGCAGGCCCGGCTGCGGGCGGCGACCGGCCGCGAGATCCCGATCACCGAGCTGTTCAGGCATCCCACGATCCGGACGCTGGCCGCGCATCTCGATGGCGCGGGCGGCAGTCCGGGACTGGACCGGGCGGCGCGCCGCCTGGCCTCACGGCGAGACAGGTTGAGGAACCGCAACGAGAAGGGGATTGCCCCATGACGGACGAGCCCACGGCCGAGCCGATCGCGATCATCGGCTTGTCGTGCCGAGTCCCGGGAGCGGGTGACGCGCAGCAGTTCTGGCGCAACCTCGCCGACGGCGTCGAGTCGCTGACCACGTACACCCTGGAGGAGCAACGGGCGCTGGGCACGGCGGAGAGCCTGCTGGCCGACCCGAACTTCGTGCCGGCCGCCATGACGCTGGACGACTACGAGGGCTTCGACGCGGCGTTCTTCGGCATGTCGATCAGGGAGGCCGAGGTGCGCGACCCGCAGCACCGGCTGTTCCTGGAGCTGTCGCACACGGCGCTGGAGGACGCGGGCTACGACCCGTTCCGCTACCCGGGTGAGATCGGCGTCTACGCCGGGACCGGGACGGACACCTACCAGTGGCGCAACATCCGCAGCAACGCCCAGGCGCACAAGAACGCCGGCTGGCTGGCGGTCATGGTGGGCAACCACGTGGACTACTGCGCCACCCTCACCTCCTACAAGCTCGACCTGCGCGGCCCCAGCTACACCGTGCACACCGCGTGCTCGACCGCGCTGGTGGCCTTCCACATCGCGTGCGAGGCGCTGCGCAACGGCGAATGCGACATGGCGCTGGCCGGCGCGGCCATGCTGGACCTGCCGCAGGGCGAGGGCTACATCTACGACCAGGACGGCATCGTCTCCCCCGACGGGCACACCCGCTCCTTCGACGCCGACGCCGGCGGCACGACCTGGGGCAGCGGCGGCGGCGTGCTCGTGCTGAAGCGGCTGTCGGAGGCGATCGAGGACCGCGACAACATCCGCGCGGTGGTCCTGGGCAACGCGATCAACAACGACGGCGCGGGCAAGGTCGGCTTCTCCGCCCCCAGCCTGGACGGCCAGGCCGCGGTGATCGCGCAGGCGCTGGGCGTCGGCGGCGTGGATCCCCGTACGGTCACCTACGTCGAGGCGCACGGCACCGGCACGGCGCTCGGCGACCCGATCGAGGTGGCCGCGCTGTCCAGCGTGTTCGCCCAGCACACCAGCGACACCCAGTGGTGCGGCATCGGCTCGGTCAAGAGCAACATCGGCCACCTCGGCCAGTCGGCCGGCATCCCCAGCCTGGTCAAGACGGTGCTGGCGCTGGAGAACAAGCTGATCCCGCCGACGTTGCACTTCAAGAGCCCCAACCCGAAGATCGACTTCCCGGCGAGCCCGTTCTACGTCGTCTCCTCGCCGACGAAGTGGGAGCGCGACGACTTCCCGCGCCGCGCGGGGGTCAGCTCGTTCGGCATCGGCGGCACGAACGCGCACGCCGTGCTGGAGGAGGCCCCGCCGCGCCCGTCGCTGCCCCGTGAGCGGCCCGCCCACCTGCTGAAGCTGTCGGCCAGGACGGAGTCGGCGCTGGCCGCGGCGCGCGAGCGGCTGGCCGCGCACCTGGCCGCGCACCCCGAGACGGACCTGGCCGACGCCGCGTTCACGCTGCGCGTGGGCCGCCGGGAGCTCAAGCACCGGGCCGTCGTCGTCGCCACCTCGCCGGGCGACGCGGTGGCCGCGCTGTCCGACCCCAGGCGGATCGTCACCGGCGCCAAGCCGAAGCGACCGGCGCAGGTCGCCTTCCTCTTCTCCGGCCAGGGCGCCCAGTACGGCGGCATGGCCGCGGAGCTGTACCGCAACGAGCCGATCTTCCGCGAGGCGGTCGACGAGTGCGCGGCCGTCCTGGACGTGCGCGAGGAGATCTTCGCCACCGGCGAGGAGGCGGACGAGGCGCTGCGGCAGACCTCGCTCACCCAGCCCGCCCTGTTCACGGTCGAGTACGCGCTGGCCAGGCTCTGGCTCTCGCTGGGCGTCGAACCGGCCGCGATGATCGGCCACAGCATCGGCGAGTACGCGGCGGCCACCATCGCCGGCGTCTTCACCCTGCCCGACGCGATGCGGCTGGTCGCGGCGCGCGGCCGGCTCATCCAGGCGCTGCCGCCCGGCTCCATGCTGGCCGTGCAGCTCATGCCCGACGAGATCGCGCCGATGCTGCCCGACGACGTCTCGGTGGCCACCGTCAACGGCCCCGGCACGTGCGTCGTGTCGGGCCCGTCGGAGTCGATCGCGGAGCTGGCCGAGATGCTGGAGGAGGAGGGCATCGGCTGCACCCGGCTGCGCACCTCGCACGCCTTCCACTCGGCGATGATGGAGCCGATGCTGCGCGAGTTCCGCGAGCTGGTCGCGGCGGCCCGGCCGGCCGCGCCGAGCCTGCCGTTCCTGTCCAACGTGACCGGCACGTGGATCACCGCCGCGGAGGCCACGGACCCGTCCTACTGGGCCAGGCACGTGCGCGAACCGGTCCGCTTCGGCGACTGCGTCTCGACGCTCCTGGCCGACGGCGAATGGATCATGATCGAGTGCGGGCCGGGCCGGCAGCTGTGCGGCCTGGCGGGCACCCAGCTCGCCGCCGGCGCGATCGCCCCGCTGCCGTCGCTGCCCGGCCCGCGCGACCGGGCCGGTGACGTCGCGGTCTTCTCGCAGGCCGTCGGCGCGCTGTGGGTGCACGGCATCGAGCTGAACGACTTCGGCGCCCCCGGCTTCCGGGTCTCCCTGCCGGGCTACCCGTGGGAGCGGCAGCGCGCCTGGATCGACCCCGACCCGCAGGGCGCCTTCGCCGGCGGCGTCGCCCATCCGCAGCAGGCCGGCGGCCCCCTGCCGCCCGAGCGGTGGTACGGCGTGCCCGTCTGGCGCCAGGCGCCGGCCCGTCCGGGGACGCCGTCGCCGGTCACGCGCTGCCTGGCCTTCGTGGACGAGGGCTCGGCCGCGCTGGCCGACGCGCTGCGCGCCTCCGGGGCCGAGGTGCTGGAGGTGCGGCCGGGCGCCGCGTTCGGCGCCTTCGACGGGCACTTCACGGTGCGGCCGGCCGTACGGGAGGACTACGACGCGCTGCTCGAAGCGGTCGGCGAGATCCCCGAGCGGATCGTGCACGCCTGGGCGCTCACCGGCGGCGAGCAGACGTGGGCGGCGCAGGACCGCGGCTTCTTCGGCGTCCTGGGTCTCGTGCAGGCGCTGTCGGCGGCCCAGCCTCCGGGCGGGGTGCAGCTCGACCTGGTGACCGCGGGCACGATGGACGTCGTCGGCGGCGACCTGACCAGGCCGGAGCACGCGACGCTGGCGGCCTTCGCCCGGGTCGTCCCGCTGGAGACGCCGTGGCTGCGCGTCCGGCACATCGACGCGCCGGACGGTGAGGCGAACCGGCCGGCGGCGGCGCGGAGCCTCGCCGCCGAGCTGGGCCGCGCGGCCGAGCCCGGCGAGGCCGGGCTGCTGGCCCCGGTCGCCCTGCGCGGCGGGAAGCGGTGGCTGCTCGGATACGAGCAGGTCGAGGTGGACAGCGAGCCGGGCGAGCCGCGCGACGGCCAGGTGTACGTGATCACCGGCGGTCTGGGCGGCATCGGCATCTCGCTGGCCGAGGACCTGGCGGCGCGGGCCCGCGTCAACCTGGTCCTGCTGTCCAGGAGCGGGCTGCCCGGCGGCCCGCCGCGGTCGGCCCGCGAGGCGCGCGCCGCCGAGGCGATCGGCCGGATGGAGGCCGCCGGGGCGCGGGTGCTGACCCTGGCCGCCGACGTGACCGATCCGGCGGACATGCGCCGCGCCAGGGACGAGACGCTGGCCGCCTTCGGCCGGGTGGACGTGCTCGTCCACGCGGCCGGCCTGCCCGGCGGCGGCATGGCCCAGATCAAGGAGCGGGAGGCGGCCGAGGCCGTGCTCCGGCCCAAGCTGCTCGGCACGCTGGCGCTCCAGGAGGCGTTCGGCGACCTGGAGCTGGAGGCCGTGGTGCTCTGCTCGTCGATCACCGCGGTGGCCGGCGGGTTCGGGCAGATCGACTACTGCGCGGCCAACAACTTCCTCGACGCGCACGCCCGCGCCGGGCGAGGCTGGAACGCCGCCCAGGTCGTCAGCGTCAACTGGGGCAGATGGCTGGAAGTCGGCATGGCGGTGGAGACGGCGGCGCCCGCCGGATTCGTCGCCTTGCAGCGCGGCGACCGGATCAAGGCGCTCGACCACCCGGTCCTCGACGCGCGGCACGCCGGAGAGATCGGCGGGCTCGACTGGTGCAGCGGCACGCTCTCGCCCGCCACGCACTGGGTGCTGGACGAGCACCGCATCGCCGACGTGCCGGTGCTGCCCGGCACCGGCCACGTCGAGCTGGCCAGGACGGCCGCCGAGGCGGTGCTGCCCGGCGACGGGGTCATCGAGCTGCGGGACGTGGTGTTCGTCGAACCGCTGTCGGTGGCCGACGGCGCGACCGCCGAGGTGAGGGTGCTCTTCACCCCGGAGGCGGACGGCGCCGAGTTCCAGGTGCAGAGCATCATCGGCGGCTCGCACCGCAGCCACGCCAGGGGCACGGCGGCCAAGGTGAGCCCGCCGCCCGCCGACCGCGTGGACCTGCGCGCCATCATGGACCGCTGCGTCTCCTCGGCGGACGAGCAGGGCGGCGTCCCGCTGTCGGGCCTGCTCACGCTGGGCGGCCACTGGCACCGGACGCTGACCGCCACGCACGTCGGGCAGCAGGAGGCGCTCGGCCTGTTCGAGGCCAACGACGTGCTGATGGCCGACCTCGACCGGTGGGGGCTGCACCCGGCTCTGCTCGACGCCGCCACCACCTTCAGCTGGGTCGCGGTCGAGGGCCACTACCTGCCGCTCGGCTACGGCCGCATCACCGTCTTCGGCGGCCTGCCCGAGGCGTTCTGGAGCCATCTGCGCATCACCAGCACCGACACCGACGAGGTGCTGGTCGTCGACGTCACGTTGATCGCGCCCGACGGCACGGTGCTGGTGCAGATCTCCGACTACGTCCTGCGCAGGATCGACACCGAGGCCGTGGTCTCCGGGGTCCGCTCCAGCGCCGGGTCCCAGGTCGCCGCCCCGGCCGGGGCCGCGTCGTCGGCGGCTTCGTCGGCGGCTTCGTCGGCGGCTTCGCCGGCGGCGGCCGACGACGTGGCCGGCATCAGGCCGGCCGACGGCGCCCTCTCCCTGCGCCGGCTGCTCGCCGCCCCGCTCGGCCCCCAGGTCGTGGTGGCGGCCAGTACGGTGGCCGAGCTCGTCGCCGGGGTCGGCTCGCTGACCCAGGAGACCGTCGAGAGCGAGCTCGACCCGGCGGCGGTCGCCGACCGGCAGGACAAGGCGCCCGCCGAGGGCTACGTCGCGCCGCGCAACGACGCCGAGGCCACGATCGCCCGCCTGTGGGGCGAGGTGCTCGGCGGCGACCACATCGGCGTCGACGACGACTTCTTCGAGCTGGGCGGCAACTCGCTCATCGCGGTCCAGCTCATCGCCCTGATCCGCAAGGAGCTGGGGGTGCGGCTGCCGATGCGCAACCTGTTCGAGGAGCCGACCGTGGCCGGGGTCGCCGCCCTGATCGAAGCCGCCACGGCCGCCGCCCCCGAGCCCGCCCCGGCCGGGCCCGCCACCCAGACCATCCCCCGCCTCCCCCGGAGTTCCGCATGAGCGCAGAGACCAGCACAGTAACCAGCACAGAGACCGGCACGGACACCAAGGTCGTACGCAACGACGAGGAGCAGTACTCCATCTGGCCGGCCGGCCGGGACAACCCCTCCGGCTGGTACGACGCCGGTTTCTCCGGCACCAAGGACGCCTGTCTGGCGCACATCGAGCAGGTGTGGACCGACATGCGGCCGAAGAGTCTGCGAGAGGCCATGGACAGTGAGTGATGCCTTCCCCGCCTCCTCCGGCCAGGAGCGGATGTGGTTCCTTTCGCGCTTCGAGCCCGATCTGGCCGTCTACAACATCGGCATGGTCATGCCGATGGCGGCCAGGCAGCCGGTGGACCCCCGCCGGCTGGAGCGGGCGATCGATCTGGTGGTGCGGCGTCATGAGGCGCTGCGCACCACGTTCGACTTCCGGGAGGGGCAGGTCGTGCAGATCGTCCACCCCGGCGCGCCGCCGACGGCGCTGACCGAGACGGACCTGAGCCACCTTCCGCGGGCCGCCGCCGAGGCGGAGCTGGCCCGCCTGGCCAAGGCGGACGCGGTGCTGCCCTTCGACATGGAACGGGCGCCGCTCTACCGCGGCAGGCACGTCAAGCTGGCCGAGGACGACCTGCGGCTGGCCGTCGTCTTCGACCACACGATCTTCGACGGCGTCTCGTCCATGGTCTTCATGGACGAGGTGGAGGAGTGCTACGACGCGCTCGGCGAGGACCGTCCGCCGAAGCTGCCCGAGCTGCCGATCCAGTTCGCCGACTTCGCCGTGTGGCAGCGCGGCAGGTTGTCCGGCGAGTTCCTGGAGACCGAGCTGGTGCACTGGCGGGAGCGGCTGGCCGGGGTGCCCGCCGACCTCGCCCTGCCGGGCGACCGGCCGCGGCCGGCCCGCCGCAGCTACCGGGGCGGGATCCGGCTCGGCGTCTACTCCCCCGAGCTGTCGGCGGGCGTGGAGCGGCTGGCCAAGGAGCTCAACACGACGTTGTTCACGGTGATGCTCACCGCGTACGCCGCCGTGCTGTCGCGCTGGTCGGGGATCGACGACATCGTGGTGGGCACGCCGGTCGCGGGCCGGCTGCTGCCCGAGACCGAGCCGGTCATCGGCATGTTCGTCAACGCGGTGCCGCTGCGCGTGGACCTGTCGGGCGCGCCCGGCTTCCGCGAGGCGGCCGGGCGGGTGCGGGCGACGGTGGCCGAGGCGCTGGACCATCAGGAGCTGCCGTTCGAGCGGCTCGTGGAGGACCTGCAGCCGGCCCGGGACCTGAGCGTGCCGCCGATCTACCAGGTGATGTTCAACCTGGCGATCCGCACCAACGAAGGGCAGATCGCCAACGGCACCGCCAAGGTGGATCTCCAGCTCGACGTCAACATGCGCGACGGGCTGCTGCACACCCGGCTGGAGTACGCCACCGACCTGTTCGACCTCGAGACGATCGAACGCTTCGAGGCGAACCTGCGCACGCTGGTCGAGGCGGCCGCCGCCGACCCCGGCCGGGCGGTGCCCGAGCTCCCCGTGCTCGACGCGGACGAGCGGGCGCGCGTGCTGGCACTCGGGGACGGCGGCCCGCAGGCCGGGCCCGGCACCCTGCACACGCTGATCGAGGCCCGGGCCGCCGCGACCCCCGACGCCCCCGCGGTGGTCTTCGGCGACGTCACGCTCACCTACGCCGAGCTCAACGGCCGCGCCAACCGGCTGGCCCGGCGGCTGCGGCAGATCGGCGTGGAGCGCGGCCGGCCCGTCGCGGTCTGCGCGGAACGCTCGCCCGAGCTGGTCGTCGCGTTGCTCGCGGTGCTCAAGGCGGGCGGGGCGTACGTGCCGCTGGACCCGGAGTACCCGCGGGACCGGCTGGAGTTCATGCTGTCCGACTCCGGCGCGGGGGTGCTGCTCACCCAGCGCCACCTGCCGTCCTTCGGGCCGGTCGAGACGGTGCTGCTGGAGGACGACCACGACCTCGGCTCCGGCGACCTCGACCCGGTGACCGGGCCGGACGACGCCGCGTACCTGATCTACACCTCGGGCTCGACCGGCCGGCCGAAGGCCGTGGTCAACACCCATCGCGGCATCGTCAACCGGCTCGCCTGGATGCAGGAGACGTTCGGCCTGACGGCCGGCGACGTGGTGATGCAGAAGACGCCGACCAGCTTCGACGTGTCGGTGTGGGAGTTCTTCTGGCCGCTGTTGCAGGGCGCCTGCCTCGTGCCGGTGCGGCCGGGCGGCCACCGCGACCCGGCTCACCAGCGCGACCTGGTCAAGCGGCACGCGGTGACCACGATGCACTTCGTGCCGTCGATGCTCGCCCTCTTCCTGGAGGAGGCGAACATCGAGTCGTGCACGTCCCTGCGGCGCGTGGTGTGCAGCGGCGAGGAGCTGCCGCCCAGGACGGCGGCCCGCTTCTTCGAGCGCCTGCCCGGCGTGGAGCTGCACAACCTGTACGGCCCCACCGAGGCGGCCGTCGACGTCTCCTGGCACGCCTGCCGTCCGGGCGAGACGGTGATCCCCATCGGCCGCCCGATGCCCGGCTGCCGCCTGCACGTGCTCGACGAGCGCCTGGAGCCGCTGCCCGTCGGCGTGCCAGGGCAGCTGCACATCGGCGGCGTCCAGGTGGCCCGCGGTTACGCGGGACGGCCGGGGCTGACGGCCGAGCGCTTCGTCCCCGACCCGTACGGCCCGCCGGGCGCGCGGCTGTACGCCACCGGCGACCTGGCCAGGCTGCGCGCCGACGGGGAGCTGGAGTTCCTCGGCCGCATCGACGACCAGGTCAAGGTGCACGGCTGGCGGGTCGAGCTGGGCGAGGTCGAGGCGGCGCTGGCCGCGGACCCGCGGGTGCGCGGGGTGGTCGTCGCCCTGCGCGACGACGCGCCGGGCGGCCGCGGGCTGGTGGCCTACGTGGACTGGACGGGCGAGCCGAGCCGGTTGTCGCACGAGCTGCGGACCGGGCCGGCCCGCACGTTGCCGGCGGCGCTGGTGCCGCAGGCGTTCGTGCAGGTCAGCCAGTTCCCCGTGGGCCCGAGCGGGAAGCTCGACCGGGCCGCGCTGCCGTCGCCCACCGGGCCCGGCCGCAGCGATCTCGGCACCACCTACGTCGCGCCGGAGACGCCGCTGGAGGAGGAGCTGTGCGCGCTCTGGGGCGAGCTGCTCGGCCGTGACCGGGTGGGCGTCGAGGACGACTTCTTCGCGCTCGGCGGGCACTCGCTGCTGGCCGTCCTGCTGATCACCCGGTATCGGGAGGCGTACGGGATCGAGATGGACCTGCGGGTCTGCTTCGAGCTCACCACGGTGGCCGAGCACGCGCTGGCCGTGCTGGAACTCCAGCTCGGCGACGTCGAGCTGGACGATCTCCTGGCGGAGGACGCGGACGGATGAGCGAGGTGAGAGGGCGGCTGGCCCGCCTCAGCCCGGAGCAGCGCGCGGCGCTGGAGCGCAGGCTCCAGCGGCAGCCGAAGGCCCGGCCCGCCGGGATCCCCCCGCGCAGCGACCCGGACGCGCCGGCGCCGCTCTCCTACGGGCAGGAGCGGCTGTGGTTCCTGCAGCGGCTCGACCCCGCCGACGCCTCCTACAACATGTACATGGTGCAGCGGCTGCGCGGCGAGCTGTCCGTCCGCGACCTGGCCGGGGCGCTGTCCACCGTGGCGGCGCGGCACCCGATGCTGCGGGCCCGCTTCCCCGCGGTGGAGGGCGGCCCGGTCCAGGTCGTGGAGCCGGAGCTGAAGCTCGACCCGGTGCTGGTGGACCTCGCGGACCTGCCCGCCGCCGAACGCGAGGCCCGCGCCACGGAGATCGTGGCCGAGCTGACCAACACGCCGTTCGACCTGGCCACGGGGCCGCTGGTACGGGTGCACCTGATCACGCTGTCGGCCACCGATCACGTGCTCTGCCTGGTCCTGCACCACATGGTGGCCGACGGCTGGTCGCTGAAGATCATCTTCTCCGAGCTGGCCGCCTGCTACACCGGGAACGCGGCGGGGCTGGGCGTCCCGTCGATCGACTACCGCGACTTCGCGGCCTGGCAGCGTGGCCGCGAGCCGGCGCGGGAGTCGCTGGACTACTGGCGCGCCAAGCTCGACGGCGTGCAGCCGCTGGACCTGCCCACGGACCGGCCGCGGCCGGCCGTACGGGTGGCCAGCGGGGACTACTGCGCGCGGCGCATCGGCCCCGAGCTGACGGCCCGGCTGGAGCAGCTGGCCAGGGACGAGCGCGGCACGCTGTTCATGGTCCTGCTGGCCGCCTACCAGCTCCTGCTGGGCACGCACTGCGGCACCGAGGACCTGACGGTCGGCTCGGTCATCGCCGGCCGCGACCGCCCGGAGCTCCAGGACGTCGTCGGCTTCTTCCCCGAGACGCTCGTGCTGCGCGGCGACCTGTCCGGCGACCCGTCCTTCCGCACGCTGCTCGCGCGGACCAGGGCGACGGTGCTGGACGCGTTCGCGCACCAGGACATCCCCTTCGAACGCCTGCTCAACGACCTCGGCATCCGCCGCGACCTGAGCACGACGCCGCTGTTCCAGGCGATGTTCGTGATCCAGGACAAGGAGGCCGGCGCCCTGCCGCTGCCCGGCATCGAGGCGGAGATGTTCGACCCGGGCGCGACCCAGGCGAAGTTCGACCTGATGCTGGACGTCACCCAGTTCGACGGCTCCCTGTGGGCGATGTTGTCCTACGCCAGCGACCTGTTCGAGGAGGAGACCGCGACGCGGTTGCTGCGGCGGTGGGAGCGGGTGCTGGAGGCGGTCGTGCGCGACCCGGGCACGCCGCTGTCCGCGCTGCGCGCGGCCATGCTGCTGCCCGAGGACCGGCCGCCGGTCCTCGACACCCCGCAACCTCCCGCGCGCGACGTGCTCGACCTCTTCCAGGAGCGCGTCCGGCTGGCTCCCGGCGCGACGGCGGTGAGCCACGGCGACCGCCGGGTCAGCTACGCCGAACTGGACGCCATGGCCGCCGCCCTGGCCGGACGCCTGGCCGCGGCCGGGGTCGGCCCGGACACGGTCGTGGGCCTGCGCGCCGGGCGCTCGATCGAGCTGATCGCCGGGATGCTCGCCGTCGGCCGGGCGGGCGGGGCCTACCTGCCGCTCGACCCGGCGTACCCGCCGGAGCGGCTGCGGTGGATGGCGGCGGACGCGGGCGCGGCCCTGGTGCTGGACGAGGACGAGCTCCGCGAGTCGCCGCAGGCGCCGCACGCCGAGGCCGCGGGGCCGGGCTCGCTGGCGTACGTGATCTACACCTCGGGCTCGACCGGGCGTCCCAAGGGCGTGGAGGTGCCGCGCGAGGCGCTGGCGTCGCGGGTGGGCTGGATGCGCGGCCACTACGAGCTCGGGCCGGGCGACCGCGTCCTGCAGTTCGCCTCGCCGAGCTTCGACACGCACGCCGAGGAGATCTACCCGGCGCTGGCCGCCGGCGCGGAGCTCGTCCTGTGCCCGGACGAGCCGCTGCCGGACTTCCTGAAGACGCCGGAGGGCGCCGCGCTCACCGTGCTGGACCTGCCCACGTCGTACTGGCAGGAGCTGGTGGCCATGGGCGTCGAGTGGCCGCCCGGCCTGCGGCTGGTTATCCTGGGCGCCGACCCGCTGCCCGGCCCCGCGCTGGCCGCCTGGTACGCGTCCGGCCCCCAGGGCGTGCGCCTGGTCAACAGCTACGGCCCCACCGAGGCCACGATCATCGCCGCCACCGCCGACATGGACCCGTCAGAGGCGCTGCGCCGCCCGGCCGTGGGCGTCGCCCTGCCCGGCACCACGCTCCAGGTGCTGGGCCCCGACGGGCTCCCGGTGCCGGCCGGCGTCGCGGGCGAGCTGCACATCGGCGGCAGCGGCCTGGCCCGCGGCTACCGGGGCGCGCCGGCCCGCACGGCCGAGCGGTTCGTCCCCGGCCCGGGCGGCTCGCGTCTCTACCGCACCGGCGACCGGGCCCGCTTCCGCCTGGACGGCAGCCTGGAGATCCTCGGCCGGCTGGACCGGCAGGTGAAGGTGCGCGGTTACCGCGTCGAGCCGGGCGAGGTGGAGTCGGCGCTGCTGGCCCACCCGGCGGTACGGCAGGCCACGGTGGTGGTCCACGACGACCGCCTGATCGCCTACGCCGTCCACGACGCCGGGGACGCCTTACGCGAGCACCTCGCCGCCGAGCTTCCCCCGCACATGCTGCCCAGCGCGATCGTCTCGCTCGACCGCATCCCGCTCACCCCCGGCGGCAAGGTCGACCGGGACGCCCTGCCCGCGCCGGGCCGCCCGCGCGGCGCCGCCTACGAGCCGCCGGCCGGCGCGGCCGAGGAGCTCGTCTGCCTGGTCTGGGCCGAGGTGCTGGGGCTGGAGCGGGTGGGCGCGCTGGACGACTTCTTCCAGCTCGGCGGCCACTCGCTGCTGGCCACCAGGACCACGGCCCGCATCGCCGCGGCCATCGAGCTGGACGTGCCGCTCAAGCTGACCTTCACCCACCCGACGCCACGCCTGCTGGCCGCGGCCCTGGAACACCTGGCCGAGGAGGCCGACGAGCGTGGATGAACGGAACGCGCGCGTGCAGGCCCGCTTCCGCAAGGCGATCGCGGGCCTGGGCGCCGCCGAGCAGATCCCGCGACGCGCCGAGGGCAGCGACCCGCCGCTGTCGTTCGCGCAGGAGCGGCTGTGGTTCATGGAGCAGTTCGCCCCCGGGACGAGCGCGTACGTGCTGCCCGTGTCGGCCCGGCTGCGCGGCCCGCTGGACGCCGGACGGCTGCGGGAGTCGCTGGACGCCGTGGCCGCCCGGCACGAGAGCCTGCGCATGACCTTCCCGGCCGGCCCCGACGGGCGGCCGGAGGTGCGGGTGGCGGATCGGGTGCGGGTGCCGCTGCGCGTCGTGGACGTGCCGGACGAGACGGCTGCCAGGCAGGTGCTCAGCGCCGACGCCGCGCTCCCCTTCGACCTGGCCGACGGCCCGCTGCTGCGCGCCACCCTGGTACGGCTCGCGCCCGACGACCACGCGCTGCTGGTGGCGGTCCATCACATCGTCGCCGACGGCTGGTCGGCCGAGCTGATCCTCCGCGAGCTGCTGACACCGCCGCAGAGCGGGCCGCGGCTGGGTTTCGGCGACTACGCGGCCTGGCAGCGCGAGCGGCTGAGCGGCGACCGGCTGGCCGGCGACCTGGCGTTCTGGCGCGCCGAGCTGGACGGGTTGCAGGTGCTCGACCTGCCCCTGGACCGGCCGCGCCCGCCCCGGCAGTCCTTCCGCGGCGGCTGGCACGACGTCGAGCTGGACGTGGCGGCCTTCCGCGAGCTGTGCCGGGCCGAGGGGGCGACCCTCTACATGGGGCTGCTCGCCGCCTTCCAGGTGCTGCTGGCCCGCTGGTCGGGCACGACCGGCTTCGCGGTGGGGTCGCCGGTGGCCGGACGGTCCCGGCCGGAGTTCGAGGACATGGTCGGGCTGTTCGTCAACCTGCTCCCGCTGCGGGCGCGGCTGGCGGGCGACCCCGGCTTCGCCGAGTTGCTGCGCCGGACGCGGGACGGCGCGATCGAGGTCTACGGCCACCAGGAGCTGCCCTTCGAGAAGCTGGTCGCCGAGCTGGACCCCGAACGCGACGTCAGCCGCCCGCCGCTGGTCCAGGTGCTGTTCGCGCTGCAGAGCTATCGCGGCGACGGCGAGGGCTTCGAGCCGGACAGCACGACCACCCGGTTCGACCTGGAGCTCTACGCCGCCGAGCGGGGCGACCTGCTGGAGGGCCGCTTCGTCTACAACGCCGAGCTGTTCCGGCCGGAGACGATCGAGCGGCTGGCGCGGCGGTTCGCCGCGCTCCTGCGTGCGGTGGTGGCCTCCCCCGACGTGCCGGTGGGGCGCCTGGACATCCTGCCGGACGAGGAGCGGAAGCAGCTCGCGCGGTGGAACGCCACCGACCGGGAGCATCCGGGCGGGACCCTGCACGAGCTGGTCTTCGCCCAGGCCGAGCGCACGCCGGACGCGACGGCGCTGGTGTTCGAGGGCGACCGGCTGACCTATCGCGAGCTGGCCGACCGGGCCCGCTCGGTGGCCGCCGGGCTGGACGTGCGGGTGGACCAGCCTGTCGGCGTCTGCATGGAACGCGGCCTGGACCTGCCCGTCGTCCTCCTCGGCGTGATGGCGGCGGGCGGCGCGTACCTGCCGCTCGACCCGGCCCACCCGGCGGAGCGCACGCGCGGCATGCTGGCCGACGCGGGCGCCGACCTGATGGTCACGGCGGCGGACGTGCGGCCGGGCCCGGCGTCCGTGGTGCGGGTGCGTGAGGACAACCTGGCCTACGTCATCTTCACCTCCGGATCCACCGGACGGCCCAAGGGCGTGGGCGTCTCCCACCGCGCGATCGTCAACCGGCTGCGCTGGATGCAGGACACCTTCCAGCTCACCCCGCACGACCGCGTCCTGCACAAGACACCCACCACCTTCGACGTCTCGGTCTGGGAACTGTTCTGGCCCCTCATCACCGGCGCCACCATGGTCATCGCCCGGCCCGGCGGCCACCGCGACACCGCCTACCTGCGCGACCTCATCAAGACCGAGAACATCACCACGACACACTTCGTCCCCTCGATGTTGCAAGCCTTCCTGGAAGAAGAGGACATCCAGCTACCACCCCGGATCATCTGCTCCGGCGAAGCCCTCCCACCCGGCCACGACATCCCCGGACTCCACAACCTCTACGGCCCCACCGAAGCAGCCGTCGACGTCACCTGGCACCCCTGCCAGCCCGGAGAACCCACCGTCCCCATCGGCAAACCCATCGACAACACCACCCTGCACGTCCTCGACGAACACCTCCAGGACGTCCCCATCGGCACCCCCGGCGAGCTCCACATCGGCGGCATCCAACTCGCCCGCGGCTACCTCGGCAAACCAGCCCTCACCGCCGAACGCTTCCTCCCCGCACCCAACGGACAACGCCTCTACAAAACCGGCGACCTCGCCCGCTGGCTCCCCTCGGGCGAACTCGAATACCTCGGCCGCACCGACCACCAGATCAAGATCCGCGGCATGCGCGTGGAGCTGGGCGAGATCGAGGCCGTGCTGCGCGAGCAACCCGGCGTGACGGCGGCGGCGGCCAAGCTGGTGAACGGCCGCCTGGTCGGCTACGTCGTCGGCGACGTCCCCGACCTGTCCGACGCGCTGCCGGACTACATGATCCCGACGGCGTGGGTGCGGCTGGACCGCCTGCCCGTCACCGCCAACGGCAAGCTCGACCGCGCCGCCCTCCCCGCGCCCGACCGCCCGGCCGACCTGCCGTGGGAGCCGCCGCGCGGCGCGGCGGAGATCGCCGTCGCGCAGGTCTGGCAGGAGGTTCTCGGCCTCGACCGGGCCGGCCGGCACGACACCTTCTTCGCGGTGGGCGGCGACTCCATCAGCAGCCTCAAGGTCGTGGCCCGGCTGCGCGCCACCGGCTACGACGTGGAACTGCAGCAGTTGTTCACCCATCAGGCGGTCGCCGAACTGGCCGCCGTGCTGCGGCCGCGGCAGGCCGTACCGGAGACCACGGCGGGAGCCTTCGACCTGCTCAGCGTGGCGGACAGAGAGAGGCTCACGCGATGATCATGGACGCCTACCCGCTCAGCGCCCTCCAGGCCGGGATGCTGTACCACAGCGAGCTGGACGGCGTGACCTTCCACGACCACACCACGCTCACGCTGCGCGGCACGTTCGACGAGAGGGCCCTGGTCAGGGCGCTGGACGAGCTGTCGGCCCGGCACGAGGTGCTGCGGACGTCCTTCGACCTGACCGGGTTCAGCGAGCCCGTCCAGCTCGTGCACGACCGCGCGGAGATCCCGCTGACCGTCTCCGGCGGCGAGCCGGAGTACGGGCCGTTCGACTGGACGCGGGCTCCCCTGCTCCGCGTCCACGTGCGGCCCGAGGCCGACCGGTTCGCGCTGACCGTCTACTTCCACCACGCGATCCTCGACGGCTGGAGCGTCGCGAGGCTGGTCAGCGAGCTGCTGGCACGCTATGCGACCCCCGGGCTGCCGGTGGAGCCGCCGGCGGCCCGCTTCCGCGACCTGGTGGCGGCCGAGAAGGCGATGCTCGCCCGGCCGGAGGCGGCGGAGTTCTGGCGGGAGGCGATCGCCGAGGCGCCGGAGGGCCGGTTGCCCCGGATGCCGGGCTACCCCACCGGCGGGCCGCGCGAGGTCGCGGTGCTCGCCACGGCGCTCCCCGCCGACCTGGCCAAGGCGCTGGCCGAGCAGGCGGCCGCCGCCCGGGTGCCGCTGCGCTCGGTGGTGCTCGCGGCGCATGTGCGCGTCATGGCCCTGCTCACCGGCGATCCGGACGTCCTGACGGGGATGCTCACGCACAGCCGTCCGGAGAGCGAGGCCGGTGACGAGGTGCTCGGGCTGTTCCTCAACACCGTCCCGCTGCGGGTGCGGGCCGACGCGCCCGACCTGGTCCAGCGGGTCTTCCGGGCGGAGGTGGCGGCGCTGCCGTACCGGCACTTCCCGCTCTTCGAGATCCAGCGGGCCAGCGGTCGCGCGCGGCTGCTGGACACGCACGTGGACTTCCGCGACTTCCACGTGAACGGCGCCGCCGCCACGCCCATCGAGGGCCAGGACTTCTTCGAGCAGACCGACTTCGCCTTCAGCACGGCCTTCGTCCGGACGCCGGGCCAGGGGCTGACGCTGACCATCTCCTACGACACCACGCAGTTCCCCGCCGATCAGATCGCGGCGATCCGGGACCACTACATCCGCGCCCTGTCCGGGGAGGCCGGCGTCTCGCCGCAGGACGCGGCCCAGCTCGCGCGGTGGAACGCCACCGACCGGGAGCATCCGGGCGGGACCCTGCACGAGCTGGTCTTCGCCCAGGCCGAGCGCACCCCGGACGCGACGGCGCTGGTGTTCGAGGGCGACCGGCTGACCTACCGCGAGCTGGCCGACCGGGCCCGCGCGGTGGCCGCCGGGCTGGACGTGCGGGTGGACCAGCCCGTCGGCGTCTGCATGGAACGCGGCCTGGACCTGCCCGTCGTGCTCCTCGGCGTGATGGCCGCGGGCGGCGCCTATCTGCCGCTCGACCCGGCCGATCCCGAGGAACGGCGGCGCGGCATGCTCGCCGACGCGGGGGCCTCGACCGTGCTCACCGGCGCGGATCCGGGAGACCGCTTCACGCCGCCGACAGTGCGCGAGGACAACCTGGCCTACGTCATCTTCACCTCCGGATCCACCGGACGGCCCAAGGGCGTGGGCGTCTCCCACCGCGCGATCGTCAACCGGCTGCGCTGGATGCAGGACACCTTCCAGCTCACCCCGCACGACCGCGTCCTGCACAAGACACCCACCACCTTCGACGTCTCGGTCTGGGAACTGTTCTGGCCCCTCATCACCGGCGCCACCATGGTCATCGCCCGGCCCGGCGGCCACCGCGACACCGCCTACCTGCGCGACCTCATCAAGACCGAGAACATCACCACCACGCACTTCGTCCCCTCGATGTTGCAAGCCTTCCTGGAAGAAGAGGACATCCAGCTACCACCCCGGATCATCTGCTCCGGCGAAGCCCTCCCACCCGGCCACGACATCCCCGGACTCCACAACCTCTACGGCCCCACCGAAGCAGCCGTCGACGTCACCTGGCACCCCTGCCAGCCCGGAGAACCCACCGTCCCCATCGGCAAACCCGTCGACAACACCACCCTGCACGTCCTCGACGAACACCTCCAGGACGTCCCCATCGGCACCCCCGGCGAGCTCCACATCGGCGGCATCCAACTCGCCCGCGGCTACCTCGGCAAACCAGCCCTCACCGCCGAACGCTTCCTGCCCGCACCCAACGGACAACGCCTCTACAAAACCGGCGACCTCGCCCGCTGGCTCCCCACCGGCGAACTCGAATACCTCGGCCGCACCGACCACCAGATCAAGATCCGCGGCATGCGCGTCGAACCCGGCGAGATCGAGGCCGTCCTGCGCGCCCAGCCGGGGGTCCGCGACGCGGCCGTCACGGCGCACGGGCACAGCCTGGTCGGCTACGTGGTGGGCGACGTGCCCGACCTCCAGGACGTCCTGCCCGACCACCTGATCCCGCGCCGGTGGGTGAGCCTGGACGCCCTCCCCCTCACCCGCAGCGGCAAGCTCGACCGGGCCGCGCTGCCCGCGCCGGAGACGGCGGGCGGCCGGCCGTACGTGCCGCCTCGCGACGAGGTGGAGGCGCGCCTCGCCACGCTCTACGAAGAGGTGCTGCAGGTGCCCGCGGCCGGGATCCTGGACGACTTCTTCGAGCTCGGCGGCCACTCGCTGAGCGCCCTGCGGCTGGCCGCCCGCATCCGCCAGGAGCTGGGGCGGAGCCTGCCCGTGGGCACCGTGCTGACCGCGCCGACGATCAGCAAGCTGGCCAGGGTGCTCCGCCAGCCCGAGGACCTGGCGCCGCCGAGCCACGTCGTGCCGCTCAACCCGGACGGCGACCGCACGCCGATCTTCTTCATCCACGCGCTCGGCGGGCAGGTCTTCCGCTACCACCCGCTGGCCCGCCGCCTCGGCCCCGACCAGCCGGTGTACGCCATCGCCGCGCGCGGGCTGGTGCCCGGCGAGGAGCCGCACGCCACGCTCGCCGAGATGGCCGACGCCTACGTGGCCGACCTGCTGGAGGTGCGGCCGGCGGGACCGTACGTGCTGGGCGGGTTCTGCATCGGCGGGAACATCGCCCTGGAGGTGGCCCGGCGGCTGCGCGAGCGCGGCGAGCAGGTGCCGCTGGTCGTGCTGCTCTACGCCAACGCCGAGGAGCCCGTGGCCGAGGCGTCGCTGGAGGACGACACGGTCCTGCTGTTCCACGCGCTGGCCGGCGGCCCCGAGGAGACCCTCGGGCTGGACCCGGCCGAACTGGCCGCCCGGCCGCCGGAGGAGCAACTGCTCACGGTCATGGGCGCCGCCTCCGCCGCCGACCGGCTGGCGCCCGACACCGCCGAGGTCGAGCAGGCGCGCCGCTACCTGGCCGTGTTCCGGGCCAACGCGCACGCGGTCGGCGGCTTCCGGCACGAGCCCTACGACGGCGACGTCGCGCTCTTCGCGCCCAGGCGCGAGGACGGCAACTGGCCCTCCGTCGCCAAGGGGCGGCTCGCCCACGTCGCGATCCCCGAGGAACGCGTCCCCATCCTGTACGAACCCCTGGTCGCCGGAGCGGCCACCGAGATCAGAAGGTGGATGGATCATGGCATCCCCGACCAGTGAGCAGACGAGCCTGTGGAAGCACCCCGACTTCCTGCGGCTGTGGGCGGGCCAGAGCCTGTCGCAGTTCGGCTCGGCGATCAGCCTCTTCGCGTTCCCCGTCATCGCGGTCACCGTCCTGAACGCCTCCGAGGCGGAGATGGGCGTCGTCGGCTTCCTGCTGCGGCTGCCGATGGTGTTCTTCCTGCTGTTCGGCGTGCTGGCCGACCGGGTGCGCAAGCGGCCCATCCTGATCTGGACGGACGTGGCGCGTTTCGTGCTGCTGATGCTGATCCCCGTCGCCTGGTTCGCCGACCTGCTCACGCTGACCTGGCTCTACGGCGTCATCTTCGCGCTCGGCCTGCTCAGCACGCTCTTCCAGACGGCCTACCGGAGTTACTTCCCGTTCCTGGTGCCGCGGGAGAACTTCATGGAGGGCAACTCCAAGCTGCAGCTGACCGAGTCGGCCGCCCAGACGTTCGGGCCCGGCCTGGCCGCCGCGCTGCTGAAGGTGCTCGCCGCGCCCGCGCTGCTGATCATCGACGCGGTGTCGTACCTGGCCTCCGCCATCGCGGTGTCCCTGATCAAGCGGCCGGAGGCCCGTCCCGAGCCGGACGACAGCACCCCCGGGCAGGTGCACAAGGCGATCTGGCAGGGCATGGGCTGGGTGATGCGGCACGAGCTGATCCGGCCGCTGGCCGTCTCCTCGGCCGTGTACTCGCTGTTCATCCTGGGCTCGATGAACTCGATCTACGCCCTGTACGTGATCCGCGACCTGGGCGTGCCCGCGGCCTGGTTCGGCAGCATCCTGGCCGGCGGCGGCGTGGGCGCGATCATCGGGGCGCTGGTCGCCGTCAAGGTGATGCGCCGCTACGCCATCGGCAAGGTGCTGGTGTGGTCGATGGTGTACGGCAACCTGGCGCTCTTCCTCATCCCGCTGGCCGTCGGGCCGGTCTGGGTGTCGGTCGCGATGCTCGTCGTCGCGCAGCTGGTCAGCGGCGTCAGCTCGCAGATCTTCTTCGTCACCAACACCAGCCTGGTGCAGACGGTCACCCCGCCGCACCTCCAGGGCCGGGTGGTGGCCTCGATCTACTCCCTGGGCCTGATCCCCGCCCCGCTGGGCGCGCTCGGCGCCGGCCTGCTGGCCGGCGCCGTGGGGACGCGCACGACGCTGTGGGCGGTCATCGCCGTCGGCGCGCTGGTGCCGATCGCGGCGATGGCCTGGTCGCCGCTGGCCAAGCTCATCGGGATGCCGCAGCCAGACTCGCAATGAGCCGCAACTGACGGCTGCGCAGCCGCCGGGTGGGCGTGACCAGGCCGACGATCAGCGTGGTCGCGCCCGCCTCCTGGTAGGCCGCCATCCGCTCGCGCACCTTGCCCGCGGGGCCGCACATGGTCATCGCGTCCACGAGCGCGTCGGGCAGCATCGCCATGGCCTCGCCCTGCCGCCCGTCCAGGAAGGCCTCCTGCATGCGGGCGGCCTCCTGCTCGAAGCCGAGCGTGGCGGCCAGGCGGTTGTAGAAGTTGGTCCGGCGCGAGCCCATGCCGCCGAGGTAGAGGGCGAGCATGGGCCGCATCATGTCGTAGGCCAGCTCCTGGTCCTCCTCGACGAGCGTGAGCACCATGGGCGCGACGTCCAGGGCCGCGCCGTTCAGGTGCTTGGCCATGCGGGCCAGGTGGTCGGGCGGGAAGTGGATGGCCAGCCAGCCGTCGGCCAGCTCGCCGGCCAGCGCGACGGTCTTCGGGCCCATCGCGGCCAGGTAGACCGGCAGCCGCTCCTGCACCGGCGCGACGGCCAGCGTCAGCTCCTTGCCCTCGCTGCCGGGCAGGGGCAGCGTCATCGTGGGCCCCTCGTGCCGGACCGGCTCGCCGTCCAGCGCCTTGCGCACCACCTGGAGGTAGTCGCGGGCGCGGGCCAGCGGCCGTTCGAAGCGCTCGCCGTGCCAGCCCTCGACCACCTGCGGGCCGGACGGTCCCACGCCCAGCCGGGCGCGGCCGCCGGAGACCTGGTCGAGGGTGGCCGCCGTCATCGCCGCGACCACGGGCTTGCGTCCCGACATCTGCAGCACGCCGGTGCCGAGCGCGATCCGCTCGGTCTGCCCGGCGATCCAGGCCAGCAGGCTCGCCGGGTCGGTCCCGTAGGTCTCGGCCGCCCACACGGACGAATAGCCCAGGGCCTCCGCCTCGCGGACCAGCGCCAGGTGGTCGGCGGGGCCGAGGCCCGCGCCGCCCCAGTAGCTCATGCTGTAACCGAGGCGCATCCCATCTCCTCAACGATCGCGGCGGCCAGGGCGTCCGGGGTCTCCTCGGCCAGCCAGTGGGTGGAGTCGAGCTCCTTCAACGCGGGCCTGTGCACGCTCTGCCGCCGCCAGCCCAGGAGGCCGCCCCGGGTCAGCGAGGCGTCCCTGGCTCCGTACAGGACGGAGATCGGCACCGGCAGCGGCGGCCCCGGCCGGTGGTGGTAGCCGGCCAGCAGCCCGAAGTCGGCGCGCAGCGCCGGCTCCAGCACCGGCCAGAGCGCCTCCCGGTCGGCCAGCTCCGGCGGGACGCCGCCGAGCTCGATCAGCTGCTCCCAGAACAGCCACGACGGCAACGACGGCAGGCGGCGCAGCAGCAGGGTCACGTCCGGCGCGGCGAACGAGCCCACGACCAGCCGTTCCGGCCGCCCGCCCAGCTCGACCACGCGCCGGCAGACGAGGAAGGCCAGCAGCGCCCCGCTGCAGTAGCCGAACAGCGTGTACGGCTCCCGCCATCCGGCCAGGTCGCGCGCCAGGTCGTCGACCAGCCCTTCGAGGTCGGTCCGCGGCTCTTCGGCGAGCCTGGCCTGACGTCCCGGCAGGTTGACCGACCACAGGCCCACCTCGGGCGGGAGGTGCCCGGCGAGCTCGCCGAGCGAGGCCGGGCCGCCGCCCGCGTGCGGGAAGGCGATCAACGCCCGCTCCCCCTCCTTGACCTGGACGTACCACGGCGTCATCGGGCTTCCCCCAGGTGCAGGGCCAGTTCGGCCGGCGTCGGATGGTCGAACACGGCCCGTACCGAGACGGCGCGGCCCGCCAGCTCCTCCAGCGGGCCGATCAGCCGGACGGCCAGCACGGAGTGGCCGCCGTTGAGGAAGAAGTTGTCGTGCGGCCCGAGCCCCGGCCGGTTCAGCGCCTCGCTCCACAGCGCCACCACCTGCCGGACCAGCCCGTCGCCCGCCTCGCGCGCCGGGGCGCGGCCCTCGTCGGGCACCTTCAGCTCGCGGTAGGCGATCTTGCCGTTGGCCGTGGTGGGCAGCCTGCCGGTGACGACATACCGGGTGGGGACGGCGTAGTCGGGCAGCCGCGTCCTGGCGAAGCGCCACAGCTCCTCCTCGGCGGGCTCGCCGGTGACCTCCAGGAAGGCGGCGAGCCGTCCGTCGGTCTGCGGGTCGCCGTCGAGGATCACCGCGGCCGTGCGCACCGCCTCGTGCTCGTGCAGCGCGGCCTCGACCTCGCCGAGCTCGATGCGGTGGCCGCGCAGCTTGATCTGCCGGTCGTCGCGGCCGAGCAGCTCCAGCCCGCCGTCGTGGCGGATGCGCGCGCGGTCGCCGGTCCGGTAGAACCGGCCGTACCGGTCGTGGTGCCCGAAGCGCTGCGCCGTCAGCTCGGGACGGCCGAGGTAGCCCGCGCTCACTCCCGCGCCGGCGACGCACAGCTCGCCCGGCACGCCCGGCGGCAGCTCGCGGCCCGCGGCGTCGGTGACGAAGATCTGGGTGTTGGCCAGCGGCTCCCCGGCGGGCACCGGGTCGGACGGCGGCTCGCGCAGCTCGGCGGCGGTGGACCAGATGGTCGTCTCGGTCGGCCCGTAGACGTTGAACACCCGGCAGCCCAGCTCCAGCAGGTCCCTGGCCAGGACGGCGGGCATCGGCTCGCCGCCGCACAGCACCGTGCGCCCGGCCAGCTCGCGCCCGGCCTCCGGCGCGATCAGCCGCCACGCGGTGGGGGTGGCCTGCACGACCTGGACGCCGCTCGCGGCGATCAGCTCCAGGAACCTGCCCGGCTGGAGCTGGTCCTCGTCGGAGGCCACGACCACGGTGCCGCCGGAGGCCAGCGGCAACAGCAGTTCCAGCCAGGAGATGTCGAAGGAGGTGGTGGTGGACCACAGGACGCTGGTGGGCGCGCCCAGCCGGTCGGCGAAGTCCAGCACGAGGTTCGTCAGGTTCCCGTGCGTGACCTGCACGCCCTTGGGCCGCCCGGTGGAGCCGGAGGTGTAGATGACATACGCGATGTTCCCGGCCTCGGCGGGTCCGGGCTCCCCCGGCGTGCCGGGCATCGGCACGACCGGCGTCCCGCCCGCCCACTGCGGGCTGCCCGCCGCGACGACCAGCCGCGCCCCCGAGTCGGCCACCTGGTAGGCCAGGCGCGACTCCGGTTGCCGCACGTCCAGGGGCAGGAAGGCCGCTCCGGCCTGCCACACGCCGAGGACCGCCGCCACCAGGTCCGCCGAGCGTCCCAGGGCCAGGGCGACGACGTCGCCGTCGCCCACCCCCCGCTCGCGCAGCAGGTCGCGGACGGCGGCCGCGCGTCCCAGCAGTTCGTCGTAGGTGACCTCGCGCCCGCCCTCGCGCACCGCCACGGCCGGGCCCGGCAGGATGCGCCCGGCCAGCGTGCCCGGCCAGGTGCGGCCCGTGTCGTTGATCCGGTCGAGCAACGCCCGGTCGGCCGGGGAGAACCCGTCCGGCACGCCGCCGCGCGCCGCCTGCCGCACCACCGCGCACAGCCTGGCGGTGAACGCCGCGATCTCGTCCTCGTCGTGCACCTCGGTGCTGTGCACCATGCGGACGGTGAGCCGGTCCGGCTCCTGGATGACGTTGCACTGCATGTCCAGGCGGCTGCGGTCGATCAGGTCGTCGACGTATCCGGGCACCTCGCCCTGGATGTGCACCTTCTCGTCGCTCCAGGGCCGGTAGTTGAACATGTGCCGGAACAGCGGGACCCGCCAGTCGTCCGTGCCGTGCCCGCGGCGGGTCAGCACCGCCTCCACCGAGGCCCCGGCGTGCTCGACGCCCTCGGCGAACGCCTCCTCCACGCGCCTGGCGACCTGCTCGAAGTCGTCGTCCAGCTCGACGCGGACGCGCAGCGGCAGGGTGCTCACGGCGTAGCCGACGCGCCGGTGCTCCTCGCCGGTCTTGGTGCTGACCGGCATGCCGACCACCAGGTCCGGGCCGGCGCCGTGCCCGCGCAGCGTCAGCAGGAAGGCGGTGGCCAGCACGATGTTGCCGGTGGTGCGCAGCCTGGCGCGCAGCTCGTCCAGGGCCGCGACCGTCTCGGCGTCCACCTGCCAGGAGCAGGTGTGCCCGGCGAACGTCGGACGGCCCGGCGAGTGCCGGCTGCCCGGCAGCACCATGGCGTCGGGGTCGACGCCGTCGAGCCGGTCCAGCCAGTAGGCGATCGACTCCTCCGGCGGCTCCCCCGGCTCCAGCATCGGCGCGGGCCCCGCCAGCTCCGGGGGCAGCGGGCCGTGCCCGGTCTGGCTGTCGTAGAAGCGGCCCAGCTCCTCCACCAGGAGCTGCATGGAGGTGCCGTCGATGATGATGTGGTGGCCGGCCAGGCACACCACGGTGCCCGCGCCGTCGGGCAGGGTGAAGTGTCCCACTCTGACGAGCAGGTCGCGGCCGAGGTCGAAGGGCTCGTCCAGGAAGGACCGCAGGTCGGCGACCAGCGTCTCCTCCGTCGTGGCCCGGGTCTCGACCTTCAGCTGGGCGTCCTGGGGCGCCACCAGGTGCCGGACGGGCGTCCCGTCCACGACGGGGAACCGCAGGCGCAGCGCCGGATGCCGCTTGACCAGCCGGTTCGCCGCGATCTGCAGCGGCAGCCGGCGCAGCGGCGTCGCGAACCTGAGCGCCACCGCCAGGTTCGACACGCCGCTGTCCGGCGCGAGCTGCTCCAGCACCCAGAACGAGTACGGCACCGCCGACAGCGGGCGCGGCTCCTCCACGGAGGCGGGCAGCTCCGGCTGCGGCCGCGGGACGGGGACGCGTTGCAGCGGATGGTCGGGGTCGAGCGCGGCCCAGTCCACCCGGCCGCCGCCCGTCCAGAACCTGGCCACGGCGGCCAGCAACCCCGCCCGGTCGGGACCTGCCTCGACCTCGGCCCCGGCGTTCGCCCGCGTGAGGGCGGCGAGCGTGTCGTGCGGCGAGGGGTCGTCCGCGAGGGCCGCCGGGTCCGGGACGTCCGGCAGGACGCCCCAGGCGGCGAGGGTGGCGGCCAGCCCGTAGGCGGCGGTGAGGGCGGGCGACGCCTGGACGCCGCGGGCTTCGAGGACCTCTTCGCACACGTCCACGGCCTCGGTGAACACCGGTTCCACGCCGTACAGGCCGGCCGTCTCGGCGGAGAGGGCCGGGCGGACCGGCTCCTGCTCGTAGGCGTGCTCCCGGCCCAGCGCGCGGGCGGCCTCCGCGGCGCTGCGGCAGACCACCGCGCCGCGCACGGGGTGGTGGACGCGTCCCTGCTGGAGGGTGCCGGCCACGTCGGCGTAGCGGTCCTCCGGCAGCCCGGCGAGGAAGCCGGCCAGGCCGCGCCGTACCGACTCGGCCTCCTCCCGGGTGCGGCCGGACCACACCACGACCCGCGGACGGCCGTCGCCCGGCGCGTGCACCTGCGGGTAGCCTTCCTCGACCGCCAGGTCGTCGGGCCAGATCACCCGGTGCACCAGGTCGCCGTCGAGCAGCGCCCGGTCGAGCAGCCGCAGGACCAGGGTGCCGCGCAGCGTTCCCGGCGGCAGCTCGGCGGCGTCGGTCACGGCGAGCTCGCACTCCCCGGCCAGCAGCGCCGCGCACGCCTTGCCCACCCCGCCGAACACCCCGACGGCCTGCGCTCCTGGATCGTGCCCGGCCTCCTCGGCGGCCCCCGGCTCCAGCGGGAAGCGCCCCACCGCGATCACCGCGACGGGCTGTTCGTGCGAGGTCACCGACCTTCCTCGCGGATCCTGGCGCGCACGTCGCGGCGGCTGCCGCCCAGCGGACGGCGGCGGACGCCGTCCTGCCGGGCCGGGGCGGCCGTCTGGCCCTTCGCGATCAGGTGCGAGAGCGCACGCAGGTTCGGGTGGGTGAACATCGCGGTGACCGGCAGCTTCAGGCCCAGCGCCTCGGTGATCTCCTCGTGCAGCTCGACCAGCGCGAGCGAGTCGAAACCGGCTTCGAAGAAGTTGAGGTCGGGGTCGAGGGCGCGGCCTAACCTGCGCTCCACGAGTGATGCAACCGCGTCGGCCTGGGTCATCCGGCGTCCTTCGTCTCGCCTGCGATCGGACGGGATCACCGTCCGCCTCCCAGCATCCTTCCCGAGCGCCGTAATCCACCACAAGCCCGTATTTATCGGGATTTCGGTCACGCAATAAGTCCGTGGAGCCGCCGCGCCGGGCCTGACATGGCGCGACGCGGCCGGGGAGCACGCACCGAGCAGGACCGCTCGCCGACCGTACGCACCGCACCCCCGGGAACGCGCACCGGGAGCGGCGGCGGGGGCGGCGGGGGCGGCGCTCACCCGGTGGCGCCGCCGGGAGGCTCGGCCTTGAGGCGGTCGGCGATGTCGGTCCTGAGGGCCTTCTTGTCGATCTTCCCGACCTTGGTCCAGGCGAGCTCCTCGACGACGACCAGCCGCTCGGGCAGCTTGTAGCGGGCGACCTCCGCGCGCTCCATCCCCGCCCGGATCTCCTCCAGCGTGACCGTCGCCCCGGCCCGCGGCACGACGTACACGCACACGCGCTCCCCGAGCACGGGGTCCGGCATGGCCACGGCGGCGACCTGGCTCACGGCGGGAAGCCGGTACACGAGGTTCTCGATCTCCTCGGCGGAGATCTTCTCCCCGCCCCGGTTGATCATGTCCTTGTCGCGACCGGCCACCACGAGGTTGCCCTCGGGGGTGCGCAGGCAGATGTCACCCGTGCGGAACCAGCCGTCGCCCGTGAACGAGCGGGCGTTGTGCTCGGCCGCCCGGTAGTACCCGCGCGGGGTGTACGGGCCCCGGGTGAGCAGCAGCCCCGCCTGGCCGTCCGGCACGTCCCGGTCCTGCTCGTCCACGATCCTGATCTCGTCGGCGGGGCACAGGGGACGGCCCTGCGTGCCGCACACCGTCTGCGCGGGGTCGTCGAGGCGGGTGAAGTTCAGCAGGCCCTCCGCCATGCCGAACACCTGCTGCAACCTCGCCCCGAGCACCGGCTCGACCTGGCACGCCAGCTCGTCCGCGAGGCGGGCGCCGCCGACCTGGACGACCCGCAGGGTGGCGAGCTGCCCGGCGCCGTGCTGGGCGGCCCGCTCCAGCCAGCGGCCGGCGACCGCGGGCACCACCGCGGTGTGCGTGACGCCTTCCGCCTCGATCGTGGCGAAGGCCCGTACCGGCTCGGGCGAGGGCAGCATGACCACCCGGCCCCCGGCGAGCAGGACGCCCAGGATCCCCGGGCAGGCGAGCGGGAAGTTGTGCCCGGCGGGCAGGCTGACCAGGTACACGGAGTCCTTGGTGACGCCGGCGACCTCGGCGCTGGCCCGGGCGTTGTAGGCGTAGTCGTCGTGGGTGCGGGCGATGAGCTTGGGCAGGCCCGTCGTGCCCCCGGACAGCAGGAAGACGGCGACGTCCCGGGAGGAGGGAGCGGGCAGGTCGAAGCCGGTCCGGCCGGTGGGCGGGCCGCACAGGGCCCGCAGGTCGACGCTGCCGGGCGCGACGTCGTCCCCGGCGACCAGCACCCGCCATCCGGCCCCGGTGGCGGCGCGCACGTCGGCCGCCAGGTCGTGGGCGAGCCGCTGGTGGTCGAAGTCCCTGCTCCGGTCGGGGACGGCGATCGCCACCGCCTCGGCGTGCACGGCCAGATACGTCAGCTCGGCCCGGCGATGGGCGGGCAGCGCCATCACCGGCACGACGCCCGCGCGCAGGCACGCCAGCAGCAGGACGACGAACTCCCACGAGTTGCCCAGCTGCATGACGATCCGCTCGCCCGGCGCGATGCCGAGGTCGCGCAGGCGCACGGCGGCGGCGTCGGCGCGATCGGCCAGCTCGCCGTACGTGAGGCGCAGGTTCGGCCCGTCGACCAGCGCGACGGCGTCCGGATCGCGGTCGGCCGCCTCGCGCAGCAGGGTGCCGATCGCGACCCCGGCCCAGTAGCCCTGCTCGGTGAATCGGGTGACGTCGGCGTCGGGCCAGGGCACGGTGTGCTCAGTGATCGGTGCGGGCATCGTCGGCCTTCCTGGTGAGGATCACGGCGTCAAGCGCGATCAGACCTCGCTGCGTGAGCCGGAGCGGATTGACCTCGATCTCGTCCAGGAGCGGGTTGGCGACGAGCAGGTCGCCGAGCCTGGAGACGATCGTGCCGAGGTCTTCGGGGTCGAGGACGGGGCCGCCGCGCCACCCGGCGAGCAGGGCCCGCCCGGCCAGTTCGGCCGCCATGCCGGCGGCTTCGCCGGGAGACAGCGGGGCGAGCCGGACGGCGACGTCGGCCAGGGCCTCGGCCACCGTGCCGCCCAGCCCGACGAGCACCACGGGCCCGAAGACGGGGTCGCGCCGCGCGCCGGCCACCAGATCGACGCCGGCCGGCGCCATGGCCTCCACCAGGTAGCGGCGCGCGCCCGCCGCGTCCAGGGCGTCGAGCGCGGCGTCCAGCTCGGCGTGGGTGGACACGTCCAGGTGCACGCCGCCGATCTCCGTCTTGTGCAGGACGTCGGCGTCCAGCAGCTTGACGGCCGCCGCCGTCCCGAGGGAGTCGAAGGCGGCGTGGGCGGCGGCCCGGCCGGCGCAGGCGTGGCGGGGCATGGTCGTCACGCCCAGCCGTCCGAGCAGGGCCTTGCCGGTGTGCTCGTCGTACCGGGCGGCCGGGACGGCCGGGGCCCGCCAGAGGGCGGAGGCGGCCGGGCGGGGCGTCCGCGCGCGGGCGTCGGCCAGCAGCGCGGCGGTGGCGGCGGCGACGCCCCGGGCGTCGGCGGCCACCGGCACGCCCGACCCGCGCAGGGCCGCCCGGTCGCGGACGACGTCGTCGCCGGTGCCCGCCAGCCCGAGGACGACGGGAACGCCGCCGCTCAGCCCCTCGGCGACGGCCGCGACGACGTCGGCCGCGTCCGGTTCGTGCAGGACGTACCCCGCGACGACGTGGACGCCGGGGTCGGCGCCGGTGGCGGCGAGCACCGCGCCCAGCTCGGGCCCCGGACGGCCGGTGTCGACCGGGTTGCGCTGGAAGGTCAGCGGCGGCAGCAGCCCGGCCAGGGTCTCCCGGGTGCCGGGAGCCAGCTCGGGCACCCGGATCCCGCGTCCGCGCAGGTCGTCGAGGAGCAGCAGGCCGGGACCCGCCTGGGCGGTCACCACCCCCACCCCCGGGTCGGCGCACGGGCGGGCCCGCGTCACCGCGAGCGCGCCGACGGCGTCGACGAGTTCGCGTTCGTCGTCCACGAGGACCGCCCCCGCCTGGGCCAGCGCGGCGCGCGTGGTGCGCCAGGAGGTCGCCAGCGCCCCCGTGTGCGAGGCGGCGAAGGCCCCGACGTCGTGGTGGCCGACGACCAGGGCGACGACCGGCCGGGTCGCGGTGAGGCGGCGCACGCTCTCGACCAGCCGGGGCCCGTCCGCCACCGACTCCACGTGCAGCGCGACGGCGGCGGTGCGGGGGTCGTCGGCGAGGTGGTCGAGGACGTCGGGGGCGGTGACGCCGGCCGCGTTCCCGAGGCCGACGGCGAGGCTGACGCCGTGCCCCGCCTCGGTCAGCGCGAACGCCAGGGCGTGGTTGACGCCGCCGCTGGCGGCCACGACGGCGACGGCGCCCGGCCGCACCCGGTGGGCGCCGGGGACGAAGCTGGCGGTCAGCCGCGCGTGCGGGGCGAGGAAGCCGCTGGTGTTGGGGCCGAGGAGGCGCAGGCCCGCGTCACGGGCGATGGCGGCGAGCCGTCGCTGGTGCTCGATCCCGGCGCCGCCCGTCTCGGCGAACCCGCCGCCGCACACGACGGCCGCCCGCACGCCCGCGTCCGCCGCCTCGGCGAGCACGCCGGCGCAGGCCGCGGCGGGCACGCAGAGCAGCGCGAGATCCACGGGGCCCGCCGCGGCGGCGGCGCCGACGGAGGGGTACATGGCGTCGTCGCGCGCGTTCACCAGCGCCAGGAACCCGCCGAAACCGGACAGCGAGCGGGCCATGGCGGCGCCCAGCTTGCCCGGGTCCCTGGACGCGCCGACGACCGCGACACCCCGCGGCCCGAACAACGGCCCAAGACCGCCCACGCGAGCACCCCGGTCGGGGCCGAGGCCGCCCACGTGCGCACTCCGATCGGATCCGAGGCCGCCCTCGCGGGCCCCCCGGTCGGGGCCGAGGCCGTTCATGAGAGCACTCCGACCAGGTCCGCGCGGCCGGAGAGGACCGTGGTCAGCGCCCGGTCGCGGTCGGCTTCCGGTTCGATCAGCAGGGCGGGCAGTCCCGCGCGCATCCGTGCCTCCTCGCACAGCCGGGTACGGGTCAGGGCCGTGCCGCCGTGCACTGCGACCAGGATCGCCCCGGCCGCCGCGAACCCGGACAGGTCGGGCAGGCCGTCCTCGGCGTCCGGCGCCTCCAGCAGGGCGCCCCACGCGCCGGGCAGCGGCGTCGCCGAGAGCGGCAGATCGTTCTTCCCCCGGACGGCGGCGGGAGCGCCGTCCGCGCCGGGCAGGACGTCGAGCAGCCGGCCGGACGCCGACCACCCGGCGGCCTCGAAGCCCGTCTCCAGGGGCGCGGCGCCGTGCAGGTCACGCCACCGGCGATGGGCCGAGGCGACGAACCGCGGCGCGCGTCTGGCCAGGCGCGCGTCGGAGATGCTGCGGGACAGGAAGTGGTAGGCGAACTGCCACGGCTCAAGGGCGTCGTGGTAGCTGCCGAAGCTCTCCCACCAGGCGAGGCTGGGCCGAGCGGAGTCCTGGATGTGCCGGACCGGCGGCTGGGCGGCCCGCTCGTAGCCCGCGAGCGCGGCCGCCAGGTCGCCGGGGTGGTCGGCCAGCGCCCGCGCGAGCGCGACGGCGTCCTCCATGGCCATCTTGGTGCCCGAGCCCACCGAGAAGTGCGCGGTGTGCGCGGCGTCGCCGAGCAGCACGACGGGCCGCGGGGCCGTCGTGTGCCAGTGGCGGGTGCGGCGGGTGCGGAAACTGGCCCACCGGGAGTTGTTGGTGAGCAGCCGGCCGCCCGCGATGTGCTCGGCGAACAACGTCTCCAGGTACGCCTTCGAGCGCAGGTCGCTCTCGCCGGGCGGCAGGCTCTCGTCGAACGCGTCGAGACCGGCCCGCCGCCAGGACGCCTCGTCGGTCTCCACGATGAACGTCGACATGGTGTCGGAGATCGGATACCCGTGCACCGCGAAGACGCCGTCGGGGCCGCGTTCGTGGACGAAGGTGAGCCCGTCGAAGAGGTGGTCGGTGCCGAACCAGATGAACTTGGCCGCGGCGGTCTCCACCTGTGAGCCGAGGCCGGGGCCGAGCTCCTCGCGGATCCGCGAGGAGGCCCCGTCGGCGGCCACCACCAGGTCGTAGCCGGTCAGGTCGGCGAGCCGCGCCTCGGTGGAGAAGCGCAGGTCCGCCCCGACCGCGCGGGCCCGCTCCTGCAGGAGCAGGAGGAGGGTGCGCCGGACGACCGCGGCCATGCCGTTGCCGCCGCACCTGATCCGCTCACCCTTCAGCCGGACCTCGATGTCGTCCCAGTGCCTGCCGTGCTCGGCCAGGGCCGCGCGCAGCACGGGGTCCGCCTCGTGGATCGCCTCCAGGGTCCGGTCGGAGAAGACCACCCCGAAGCCGAAGGTGTCGTCGGCGCGGTTGCGCTCGAAGACGGTCACCTCCGACGACGGGTCCGCCTGCCGGATCAGCGCGGCGAAGAACAACCCGCCGGGCCCGCCGCCGGCCACCGCGATGCGCATGGCCCGCTACTCCTTGGTCGCCAGGCCGAGGATCCGGCCGAGCACGGCGCTCAGCGCCGCCTCCGGATCATCCGCCATCGACGCGGACCGCCAGGCCACCATGTGGTCGGGACGGACCAGGAGCACCCCGTCCTCCCCGACCTCGGACAGGGCGCGGTAGTCGCCGTAGCCGTCCTCGTAGTCGCAGCCGCGGCCGATCGACCGCACCCGGACGGGCACGCCCAGCCGCTCGGAGACGCGCTCGGCCGCCTCCCGCCAGGCCGCGCCGCCGACGCCGGTGAGCAGGGTGAACCGGCCCCGGCCGCACAGGTCGAAGGTGGAGACGCGCTGCTGGTCCCGGGTCAGCCACACGTGCGGCAGGTGGCGTCCCGGGCGGGTGGAGGCGAAGTAGTAGACCTCCTCGTCCCGCGGCGCGGGCTGCTCGGGCGTGCCGTCGGGCACGATCGCGCCGGAGGCGTAGTGCTGGTTGGTCTCGACGCCGTGCGTGTTGAAGCACATGATCGTGGCCTGCATCGCGGCGTCGAACGCCTGCCGCCGCTCGGCGCCCTCGGCCGTCGGCGGGAGCAGGCCGTCGAGGGCGGCGCGCAGTTCCTCGGCGCCGGAGGCGGGCGGCAGGCGCAGCGCCATGAAGAGCTGCGGCATCAGCCCGTCGCTGCGCTTGGCGCGCTGGACGATCTGCCTGGCGACCGGCAGCCGCTCGTCCCGGTAGCTGTCGAGCAGCGCGGGCGTGGCCTCGCCGCGCACCACCATGGCGAGCTTCCAGCACAGGTTGTAGCTGTCCTGGATGGAGGTGTTGGAGCCGAGGCCGTTCATCGGCGAGTGCCGGTGCACGGCGTCGCCGACGCAGATGACCCGGCCCGCCATGTTGTCGGCGGCGTAGACATCGTTGACCGCCCAGGTCGAGATCGACTCCACCTTCACCGGCACCTGGTCGTCGCCGATCAGCTGGTGGGCGATGCGGACGCCGTCCTCCTCGGTGAGCGAGGGCCGCCCGGCCTCGACGTCGTAGCCCCAGACGCCGACCCACTTGGTCCACGGGCGCACCATGCGCAGCACGCCGATGCCGTTGCCGTCGTGGCCGACGCCCGGCTGGATGAACCAGTACATGTCGCCCGGACGGTGTTCGACGAAGCGGGTGAGGTCGGCCTCGAACACCACGTTGATCGAGCCGCCGAGCCCCATCTTGCCGACCAGCGGCAGGCCCGCCTGCGCGGCGACGGTCGAGTTGCCGCTGTCCGCGCCGATCAGGTACTTGCTGCGGATGCCGTACTCCTGGCCGGTCAGCCGGTCCTTGACCAGGGCGGTCACGCCGTCGTCGTCCTGCGTGAACGTCAGCAGCTCGGTGTTGAAGCGCACGGACGACCCGCGCGCGGCGGCGGCGTTGACCAGGATGGGCTCCAGCACGTGCTGCGGCAGGTCGCACACCGAGCACGGGCTGGCCAGGTCGTGCTCGGCCTTGAAGTGCGGGTGGGTGTACCAGGTGCGCAGGCGGCCGAGCTCCTGGCCGGCCAGGCTGGTGGCGTACACGTGCTCGCCCATCAGGTGCTGCGGGGTGGCGTTCTTGGTCACCTCGCCTTCCAGCCCGAGGTCGCGCAGCACCTCGACGCCGCGCTGGTTGGTGATGTGCGCGCGCGGCGTGTTCGAGACCCCGGCGTACTTGTTGAGCACCACGTTGGCGATGCCGTACGTCGAGAGCAGCGCCGCGGCGGTGGCGCCCGCCGGCCCGGCGCCGACGATCAGCACGTCCGTCTCCACGACGGGGGTGAGGGTTTCCATGTCAATGGCTCCTAGAAGGGGGGACGTCAGTGCCGGTGGCCCCAGAGGTCGGGCCCGGGGATCTCGGTGACCTGCCAGGTCGCGTCGTCGATGAGCACGCCGCCGCTGCCGAACTCGGTGTGCACCCCCACCGGGGACTCGGCGTAGAAGGAGAACATCTGGTCGTTGCTGTGCCGGCCGAGCGTCATGGTGACCGGGACGTCGCGGTCGAGCACCAGGTCGTAGGTCCGCCCGACCTGGTCCATGTCGGGGACCTCCAGCATGAAGTGGTGCAGGAACGGCTGGTGGATGCCGAAGAACGGGCCGTCCACGAAGGCGATGCTGTGGTGGCGCGGGTTCGTGTGCAGGAACGTGGCCTGGAACGGCCTGCGCATCGTGTCGCTGATCTTGAAGCCCAGGACGTCGGTGTAGAACCGCTGCTGGGCGGCCACGTCCGGGCTGGCCAGCACCACGTGGCCGAGGCCGAGGTCGCCCGTGACGAACCGCTCGATGTCCCGCGCCGAGGTGAACTGCCCCTCGCCCGCCGACGCCCCGTGGAACAGCTCCACCCGGTTGCCCGCCGGGTCGAGGAAGTGCGCCATGCCGGCCACGCGGCGGATCTCCAGCTCGCGCTGGGTCGCCTGGTGGGCCACGACGCCGTGGTCGCTCAGCTCGTCGAGCGCGGCGCTCAGCGCGCCGGCGTCGGCGACCTCCCAGCCGTAGTAGGCGCCGCCGTCCTGCTCGCCGGCCTCGACGGTGATGCGGTGGTGCACGTCGTCGATGCGGAAGTGGGTGGCGCCGTCCTCCCCCGCGACCCGCTGCATGCCGAGGATGTCCGTGGCGTAGGCGGTGAAGGCGTCCGGCTCGCGCGCGGACAGGCCGAGGTAGCCGAGCTGCTTGATGTCCATGCCTGATGTCTCCTGTCGTACGAGGTCAGAACGCGTCGGTGAGGAAGCCCCGCAGCAGCGCCGCGTACTCGGCGGCGCGCTCGATCTGCACCCAGTGGCCGCAGTGCGGGAAGACGTGCAGCTGCGCGTTGGGCAGGTGCTGCTGGAGGAAGACGCTGGAGTCGGGGGTGACGAACCGGTCCTCGCGGCCGTGCACGATGAGGAACGGGTGCGGCATACGGCGCAGCGCCGACGGCGGCACGGCCATCTCGGCGGGCGAGGAGGAGAAGAAGCGCTCGAAGGACCGCCGCACCTCGGGCCGCATGACCTCCTGGTAACGCGTCTCGGTGATCTCCGCGATCGACGTGCCGAGCGCGTCCTCGTCGTGGACGAACCACTTGGTGAGGTTCTCCAGCGCGCTGATCGTCGGGTCCTTGTAGAAGGACACCATCCGCATGACCTCGGGCGTCGGCTGCGAGTGCCCGCCCGCGCTGCCCATCAGGGAGATCCGGGCGAAGCGCTGCGGCGCCGTCATCGCCAGGTGCATGGCCAGGGCGCCGCCCATCGAGTTGCCGACCAGGTGCGCCCGCTCGACGCCGCGGGCGTCCATCAGGGCGAGCACCTGCTCGACCCGCATGCGCATCCAGCCGGTCAGGCTGCCCGGCATGTCCTCGGGATGGTCGGTGCGGCCGTAGCCGACGAGGTCGGGGGCCAGCACGTGATAGTCGTCGCCGAGTGCGGGGATGAAGCCGCTCCAGTTCGACACCGCGTTGGCGCCGGGGCCGCCGCCGTGCAGCAGGATCACGGTCTCGCGGTTGTCGTCGCCGCTTTCCAGAAAAAACGTGGAATAGCCGTTGGTCTCGACGATGCGCTCGGTCACTGGAATGGTTTCCTTCCCGTGCTGTACGGGCATTGCCCGGCATGATCTGTTGATCGGGCGGACGGCTGTGATCGGCCCGCGGGGCGACGGCGGGCTTGCCACTCGCACCCCTCGCATTGCTAACTTGTGCGCTGTCGCACCACCGTAGACGGACACCACGTTGATGCGCTTCGTACGATCTGTCGTTAGTTGTCGGCGCCGATCCGACGCTGTGTCGCAGGAGAGGAGCAACCCCGGTGAGCCTTGATGACGCCGTGCAAGATCTGGCCGATCGCCTGGGCGTGGCGCTCGTGGTGGTCGATCGCGACCTGAGGACCGCGGCGTTCAGCGTCCACGACACCGACGGGCGGCTCGCCCGGCTGGCCCGGTTGCTCGCCGGCTCGACCGCCCCGCTGACGAAGCCGCTGGTGGAGCAGCGTCGGCTGCGCCAGGCCAGGCACGGCGTCCGGGTCCCCCAGGACGACGGCGAGCTGGTCGTGCTGCCGTTGCGCCATGAGCAGCAACTGCTCGGCTACGTCTATTACGTCGAGGACCGGGAGACGCCGCGGGCCGACGACCTCGCGGTGCTGGAATCGGCCGCGCCGGAAATGGGCGCGCTGCTGTCGTTGCGCATATCCGACCGCCGGCACGGCACCGAGAATTCCCGTCAGCTGCTCGCGGAATTGCTCGGAGAATCGCCGGAGAAACGCGCGGAGGCGGCCGGGAAACTCGTCCGGGACAATCTCATCGACGATGTCGAGCATTATTCGGTGCTCGTTCTCCGGGCCCCTGAGTCGGCGCCCAGATCCATTACCCGGCTGGCCGTCGAGGCGACCCTCGAATTCACCACGAGATCGACCACGGTGAAAATCGTCGGCGCGGTCCTGGGGGCCGAGGGAATTGTGCTCTTCCCGCGTCCGGTGAATCACGACAGGCTCGAACGCGCGCTCGCCGGGCCGGGTCTGGAGGCGGTCGTGGCGGGCGTGGGCAGCGTGAAGCCGTCGCTGGCGCAGGCGGTCGACTCCTACCACGAGGCCCGCCTCGCCCAGCGTGCCGCGCGCCTCGATCCGCAGCGGTACGGCAAGCGCGTCTTCTGGGACGAGCTGGGCCTCGACCGCCTGTTCCTGCAACTGCCGCTCGACCGGCTGACGCCGAGCCAGTTCCCCGACGGGGTGCGGCGCCTGCTGGCCGCGCCGCACGGCGTCGAGCTCGCCGCGACGCTGGAGGGCTACCTCGACAGCGGCGGCGAGGTCCAGAGCGCGGCACGGCGGCTGCGCATCCACCGCAGCACGCTCTACTACCGGCTCGACCGCATCCGCGAGGTCATCGGCTGCGACATCACCGACGGGTCCGTCCGCCTGGAACTGCACGCCGGTCTGCGCATCGCCCGCCTGGCCGGACTGTGGCCGCACGAGTGAGCGCCGTGGCCGCGCTGTAGGACCGTTCCGGAGGGCGAGACGGGTCCTGCCGTCATGTTGCCGTCGTGTTGCCGCCCGCTTGCCCGCCACCGGCAAGCCCGGCGTCGACCGGCGCGCAACCGGCTCCGCCGATCGTGGTCCGGACCGCGATCGGAAGGGACGGCCGCCATGGAACAGCGCAGGGTGATCGAACGGCACGGCGTCTCGGCCATGCCCGAGCATCGCCGCACCGCCCGCCCCGCGAGCGTGACGTGGGTGCTGGTGGGATCGAACCTGTCGCTCAGCGCGACGGTGTTCGGCTGGCTGCCCGTCACGTACGGCCTGAGCTGGTGGCAGATCGTCGCGGCCGCCGTGACCGGCACCGCGCTCGGCCTGCTGGCGGCGGCGCCGCTGGCGCTGCTGGGCTTCCGGGCCGGGACGAGCAACACGGTGGCCGCGGGCGCGCACTTCGGCGTGCGCGGCCGGCTGGTGGGCTCGCTGATCGGGCTGCTGCTGTCCCTGGGATACACGGCGGTGGCGATCTGGACGGGCGGCGAGGCCGTCGTGGTCGTCCTCGCCCGGGTGAGCGGCGCGATGCCGGGCGAGGCGGCCCGCGCGGCGGCCTACGCGGGCATCGCGGTGCTGGTGGCGGCCCTGGCCGTCGGCGGGTTCGAGCTGATCTCCCGGATCAGCGCGCTGCTGGTGGCGCCGATGGCGCTGGTGCTGGCCACCGGGGTGGTCGCGTACGCGCCGGGCTTCGACCCGTCCTGGTCCGCGGCCGTCGCGGACGGGCCGGGCGGCGCATCGGCGTGGATTCTCGCCCTGGTCACGGCCGGGATCAGCGGCCCGGTCGCCTACGCCACGATCATCGGCGACTACACGCGTTACCTGTCGCCCAGACGGCACAGCGCGGCGAGCGTGGTGTGGTCGTCGGCCGCCGGGCTGTTCTGCGGACTGCTGGCGCCCACGTTGTTCGGCGCCTTCGTGGCGATCTCGACGCGGGCGGGGAGCGCGTACCTGGAGAGCCTGGTGCGGGCGGCCCCGGCCTGGTACGTGCCGCTGCTGCTGTTCGCCGGCGTGGCCGGGTGCCTGGGCGCGGCGGGCGTGCCGCTGTACAACATGGGGCTGGAGCTGCACGGCCTGTTCCCGCGCACGTCCAGGACGGCCGGAGCGGCGGTGGCGACGGCGCTCACGGTCGGGCTGGTGTTCGCCGGCCGTTCCACGGTGGGGGTGGAGCAGGCCGTGACCGGGTTCGTCGTGGTGCTGACCGTGCTGGCCACGCCGTGGGCGGTCATCGCGCTGATCGGCCACCTGCGCTGCGGACGGGTGTACGACGTGCGGGACCTGCAGGTGCACAACAAGAGCCTGTCGGGCGGCCGCTACTGGTACGCCGGCGGCTGGAACCCGCGCGCCTGCGCCGCCTGGCTGGCCGGCGCCGCCGTCGGCCTGCTGGACGCCGACAGCCCCCTCTACACCGGCCCGCTGGTCGGCCTGACCGGCGGCCTGGACGTCGGCTTCCTGCTATCGGCGCTGGTCGCGGCCTGCGTCTACCTGCTGCTCGGCACCGGGCACCGGGCCGGCGAGCCGATCCCCGACTGGCGGCAGACGTACCTGTGGCCCGCCGCCGGCCGCTGAAGCCTGGAAGGAGAACCGAGATGACGGTCATCGTCGTCCTGTCGATCGCGGTGGTCGCCGTGCCGATGGCGGTGTGGACGCTCGTCCGCGACCGGCTCAGGACGTCCGGCGCGGCGTGCACGGAGGCGCTGGCCGAGGCCGGCCGGCGGCTCGACCCCGACGCGGGGAAGAGCCCGCCGTGCCTGTTCGACCCGGCGCACGGGCCGTCCACGGAGACGGTCGTGTGGCGGCCGGGCGGGAACTCCCGTCCTCGCCCGGTCCCGTGCTGCGCCCTCGACGCGGCCGCGGTGGAGGCCGGCCGCGTCCCCGCCTACCGGTACGTGACCGGCGGCGACGGAGAGGTGCGCTACTTCGACGCCTACGGGCTGTACGCTTCCTGGCTGCTGGGCCACTTCAGCGGCTTCGACACCGACCTCACCGCCCGGCTGCTGGCCGGCACGCCGCTGGGCGCCCACCTGCCCGACCTCATCAGGGGAGCGTCATGAGCCTCGATCACACCCGAGCGACCCGGCTGTGCCCGGTGGACGACCTGGACGACCGTCTGCGGGCCGCGGTCACGGACTACGCCGCGCAGCAGCTTCTCGGCGACCTGGCGGAGACGGCCGACGTGTGCTGCGAGACCCGCAGCGTCCCCGTCCCGCAGCCGGGCCGAGGGCGGCGCGGCCTGCTGAACGGGCTGTTCGGCGCCGCGTCCAGGGCGGCCGGGCTGGAGATCGGGCCGTTCACCACGGCGGCCGTCGTCACGCCGGGCGTGATCGTGATCGCCACCGTCACCGACCGGGGCACGCAGGTGCGGCTGGGCGCCCGGCTGGCGGACGTGTCGCTGCACGTCGCCGGCCCCGTGCCGGACGGGCGGGCCGCGGGGGTCGACGTACAGGCGCGCTGGTTCGGGTCGTCGGAGGCCAGCTCGTACCTGCTGCCGCTGGACACCGGGCCCGCCGGGCAGGCGTTCCTGGCCCGGCTGCGCGAGCTGACCGCCGCGGCCCGGCACAGGTGAGCGGTCAGGCGCGGCCCGTGCCCGCGTCGTCGCCGAACCGCACCGCGAGCTGCGTGCGGCCGCGCACGCCCAGCTTGCGGTAGGCGCTGGACAGGTGCGTCTCCACGGTCTTCACATCGATCACCAGTTCCTCGGCGATCTCCCGGTTGGACCGGCCGCGCGCCGCGAGCACGGCCACCCGTCCCTCCGACGGCGTCAGCCCGTACGGCTCGGCCGGGCGGACGGGCTGCGCCGCCGCCTCGGCCCAGCGGTCCGCGCCGAGCCCGGCGAAGACGGCGGCGGCCCGCTCGGCGCTCTGCCTGGCCGCGGCCCGCTGCCGCAGCCGCGTCTGCGCCTGGGCCAGCGCCAGCAGCGTGCGGGCGAGCTCGAACGGCATGCCCGCGGCGGTGAACTCCGCGCAGGCGGCGCGCAGTTCCTCGGCGGCCCGTTTGGGCGAGCCCGTGGCGACGAGCAGCAGGCCGCGGGCCCGGCCCGCCACCCCTCTGGCCAGCGGCCGGCCGATGAGCCGCGCCGACCTGGCGGCCCGCTCGGCCAGCTCGGCCGCCCGGTCGAGGCGGCCGAGCGCCACCAGCGCCTCCACGTGGTCGCACACCGCGGTCGGGCACACCACTTCGAGCGCCGCTCCGAGGGCCGTGGCCGCCTGCTCCATGTGCTCCAGGTGCCGTGCCGCCTCGGCCGGGTCGCCCGCCGCCAGCTCGACGAAGCCGAGCAGGGCCCGCAGGCACAGCGCGCCCGTGCCCATGCCGGACCGCAACGCCACGGCCAGCCCCTCCTCGGCGATCGGCCGCGCCCGGTCCAGCTCGCGCCGGTGGGCCAGCACCAGCGCCTCGGTGAACAGGGCGGACGTGGACGGCGTCCCGGTCTCCTGCCCGGCGCAGCGGGCGAGCGCGGCGCGTTCGGCGGCGGCGTCGAGGTCGCCCGCCAGGCACTCCACCTCGGTGGCCCACATGAGCGCGGACGGGATGTATGCCTCCACGCCGGCCGCCACCGCCGCCGTGCGGACGGTGTCGAGCGCCGCCCGCGCCGCCGGCAGGTCGCCGAGCGAGCGGTACAGGTATCCGGCCACGTGCAGGGCGGCGAACGGCGAGCGGTCCAGCGGGTTGTCGTAGGACGGCTCGGGCACCGCGGCGGGCGGCCTGGCGGTGCGCATGAACTCGATGGTGATCGTGGCGATGGTGGCCTCGTCGCGCAGGGCGGCGTCCCCGGTGCGGGCGGCCACGGCCAGCAGCTCGCGGGCGTGCCCGGCGGCTCCGGCCAGGTGGCCGACGTGCATGCGCGAGTACGCGAGGTCGGCCAGGATCGGCACGAGCAGCTCGGTCGACTCCCCCGCCTCCAGCCTGGCCTGCTGGTTGGGGACGAGCGCGCCGGCGTAGTCCCCGTCGCAGAAGATCGCCCGGTTCAGCAGGAACAGCACCTCGGCCCTGACCGGCCCGGACGGGCACCGCTGCGCGACGTCCTCCAGCAGCGCGCGGGCCCGGGACGCGCCGCCGCTGGTGATCAGGTTCGCCGCGGCCTCGATCCGCCGCCTGGTGGCCAGGTCGTCCTGCTCGGACGGGGTGAGCCGGGCGGCCCACTCGGCCAGCTCGCCCGCCGTGTACGGCGCCCCGCGCGCCACCGCCGCCCGCGCCGCCTCGTGCAGGGCGTCGGCGGCGACCGCGTCGGGACCGGTCGCGGCCAACGCCAGGTGCCTGGCCCGCTCCTCCGGGCCGGCCGCCGTACGGGCGAGCCTGGCGTGCATCTCGCGCCGCCTCGCCGCTCCGGCCGACTCCAGGACGGCGGCGCCGTACAGGGGGTTGGCGAAGCGCGGGACCGGGCCGCCGGTGACGACGACGTGCCTGGCGACCAGCTCGGCCAGGCCCTCGTGCGCGGCGGGCAGGCCGTCGAGCAGCCCGGCGTGGGCGCGGGAGGCGGAGGCGAGCATCAGCGCCACCTCGGCCGCCGCCTCCGACAGGCCGTCCATCGCGGTGCGCAGCAGGTGCCGCAGGCTCTCCGGGACGGGCAGCCGCGCATCGGGGTCGAGCCGGTCGTCCAGGGTTCTGGCCAGCTCCAGCGCGAACAGCGGGTTGCCGCCGCCGGCCTCGTGGACGACCCGCAGCAGGGCGGGCCGCGGCGGCCGGCCGTACCGGGCGGTGAGCAGGGCGCCGATGGCGTCGGCGTCCATGGGGCCGAGCTCTTGGCGGTCGACCCGGTCGGGGGGCACGGCGTGGGCGAGCGGGGGGCGGGACAGGTCGCCGGCGCCGGTGCGGACCGTGGCCAGCACGCCGGCGGGCTGCTCCAGCCGGCGCAGCGCGAAGCCGAGCACCGCCTCGGTGGACGGGTCGAGCCATTGCAGGTCGTCCACGCCGACGATCAGCGGCCCCTCGTCGGCGTACCGTCTGAGCAGGTGCAGCACGGCCAGCGCGACCGCCCGCTGGTCCGGCGGCGTGGGACCGGGCTGCCGCCAGAGCAGCGCCACGCCCAGCGCGTCCCGCAGCGGCGCGGGCAGCGCGCGCACCGCCGGGGAGTCCTGCTGGCCGTCGAGCAGGTCGCCGAGGCCGGAGTAGATCAGCCCGGTCTCCGTCTCCCCCGGGCGGCAGGCGAGCACCCGGCCCGCGCCGGCCCTGACGGTGGACAGCGCGGCCGTCCACAACGACGTCTTCCCCATGCCGGCCGCGCCGCTGATCATGAGCATGCGGGGGCCGGCGTGCGGAAGATCGAGCCATGCGCGCACCGAGTCCAGCTCGGCGTCTCTTCCGAGGAGGCGTTCGCCCATGTTCTCCTGCCGTGGAACCGCCCCTCGGCGCCGCCGGGACGGTTGGGGCATCGTCCCGTCACGGCTCGTGGAGCGTAACAAAGCATGATCCTCGGGGAAAACGTCCCGCGGGTTCAGGGGTTTCCCTGAGGACGTGACAGACCCCGGCGCCTTTACTCGTCGTCGACGATGTCAGCCCCCTGCCCGGAGGTAGCACCCGGTGGCCGCAAACATCCGCGTGGCCGTACTCGGACCCGTCGAGCTCGTCGCCGGACACCGGCGTACCGGCCTGCCACGATCCCGCCTGCGCGCGGTGCTCGGCCTGCTGGCGTTCACGCCCGGCCGGGTGGTGTCGGTGGAACGCCTGGTGGACGGCCTGTACGGCGAGCAGCCGCCGGCCGAGGCCGTGCGCACGCTGCACACCTACATCTCCCACCTGCGCCGCAGGCTGCGCGAGGCCGGCCTGCCCGGCGTGCTGGAGACCCGCGCGCCCGGCTACCGGCTGGCGCTCGTGCCCGGCGAGGTCGACGCCGCCGTCTTCGAGTCCGAGGTGCTGCTCGGGCGCGGGCTGCTGGCGGAGGAGGTCTCGGACCGGGCGGCCGGCGTGCTCGCGGGCGCGCTGGAGCTGTGGCGGGGCGACGTGCTCGCCGACTGCCAGGTGCACGGCTGGGCGCACGGGGAGATGGAGCGGCTCAGGGAGATGCGGCTGTCGGCGACGGAGGACGTCCTGACCGCGCGGCTGCGCCTCGGGCTGCACCGGGCCGCCGCCGAGCAGCTGGAGCACCTGGTCGTGGAGCATCCGCTGCGCGAGCACCTGTGGGAGCTGCTCATGATCGCCCATGCCCTGTCGGGACGGCAGGGCGACGCCCTGGCCACCTTCCAGCGGGCCCGCCGGGTGCTCGACGACGAGCTCGGCGTCGAGCCCGGCCCCGCGCTGCGCGCGATCGAGGCGAACGTGCTGCGCCGCCGGCTCGCCGCCGAGGACCTGCTGCCCCCCGGCGGCGCGCCGGTCGTGCGGCAGGTGACGGCCGCGCCGGCCGTCCCGGCGGGCGGGCGCACCGGCGTCCCGGCTCCGATCACCCGGCTCGTCGGACGTGCGGCGGACCTGGCCGAGCTGCGTCCCCTCGTCGAAGGCCACCGCCTGGTGACGCTGACCGGCATGGGCGGCGTCGGCAAGACCCGCCTGGCCATGGCCGTGGCCCTGTCCATGGAAGCGACCCTGGACGCGGCCGTGGACGCGGGCTTCGACGGCGTGCACTTCGTGGAACTGGCCCGGGTCGAGGACCCCGAGCTGGTGGCGCCGGCGATCGCCGACCTGCTCGGCGTGCACGCCGCCGGCGGCCACTCCACGCTGCGGGCGCTGGCCGAGCACCTGGGGGCGCGGCGCGTGCTGCTCGTGCTGGACAACTGCGAGCACCTGGCCGACGCCTGCGCCGCCGTCGTGCACGAGCTGCTCACGAGCTGCCCGTCGGTGCACATCCTGGCCACCAGCAGGGAGACGTTGCGCGTGGGAGGCGAGCTGGTGTGGCGGGTGCCGCCGCTGGGCGCGCCGCCGTCGGCCGAGCTGTTCCTGGAACGCGCCGGGCTCGGCCCCGCCGCCCGCCTGGACGACGACCAGCGGGCCGCGCTGTCGCTGATCTGCGCCGACCTGGACGGGCTTCCGCTGGCCCTGGAGCTGGCCGCGGCCCGGGCCAGGGTGCTGACGCTGCCCCAGATCGCCGAACGGCTGCACGACCACTTCACGTTGCTGACCGGCGGCCCGCGCACCTCGCCGCCGCAGCACCGGACGATGCGGGCCGTCATCGACTGGAGCCACGCCCTGCTCGACGCCGGCGAGCGCGAGCTGCTGGGCGCCCTGTCGGTGTTCCCCGGCGGCTGCGACCTGTCGGCCGCCGCCGCGGTCTCGGCCGAGCCCGACGTTCTCGACCTGCTGGGACGGCTCGTCGACAAGTCCCTGCTGACCGTCGAACCCACGCCGGCCGGCGCCCGGTACCGGATGTCGCAGACGATCCGCCAGTTCGCCGCCGGGGAGCTCACCCCGCAGCGGCGCGACCTGATCGCGCGGCGGCACGCCGAGCACTACCTGGCCTTCGCCGAGAAGGCGGAGGGCGAGCTCAGGGGGCCGGGGCTCGGCGCGGCGCTGGACCGCATCGCCGCCGAGCACGACAACCTGCGCGCCGCGTGCACCTACGGCGCGGCCGACGAGGTGGCGCTGCGCATCGCGGGGGCCGTCTGGCGCTACTGCCACCTGCGGGGTCACTACTCCGAAGGCCGCCACTGGCTGGAGACCGCGTTGCGGCACGCCGGGGCCGCCCCGGAGCCGTACGTGGCCAAGGCGCTGGGCGGCGCCGCGACGCTGACCGCCTACGAATGCGACTACGCGCCCGCCACCGGGTACGCCGAACGCGCCCTGGCCGCGTGCCGGCGGCTCGGCGACGCGGCCGGCGTGGCGCGGGCGCTGAGCATGCTCGGCGAGATCGCCCGCGAGACCGGCGACTTCGACCGCGCCCTGCGCACCCACGAGCAGGCGCGGCAGGAGTACCGGACCGCCGGGGACGCGTGGGGCGAGGCGTTCCAGGTCGAGCTGCTCGCCCTGGCCTCGTGGCTGGCCGGGCGCTTCACCGAGGCACGGGCTTGGGCACGGGAGGCGCACGACGAGTTCGTCCGGCTGGGCGACAAGGAGCGCATCGGCTGGACCCTGCTCGACCTGGCCGCCTGCGACCTGTACGACGGCGACCCCGCACACGCGCGTGACCTGCTGCTGGAGGCACTGGCGCTCTTCGAGGACGTCGGCTTCCCCGAAGGGCTCGGCTGGGCCGACAACCTGCTGGCCCTGGCCGACCTGGCCGACCTGACCGGCGCCGGGTCGTCCGGGGCGGACCTCGGGGCCGCGGCCCGGCGGCTGGGCCGCGCGCTCGACGTCCAGCACCGCCTGGGCGACCTGTGCCGGTCGTCGAGCGTGGTGGAGGCCATCGCCCGCACCCTGCACCTGGACGGCTCCCACGCCGCCGCGGCCGAACTGCTCGGCGGCGCCGCGGCGATCCGCGAGACGATCTCGGCGCCCGTGCCGCCGTGCGAGACGGCCGACCTCGCCGCGTTGGAGACCGGCCTGCGTACGGCCCTGGGCGCCGACGCCTACCAGGCCCGCCACACCACCGGCCGCCGCCGCACCATCGCCCGAACCGTGGCCACGGCCCTGTCCGCCACCGAAGAGGCGGCGACGTGACGCCCGGCGGGCCGCCGCGAGGTGACGCGGACCACGTCACGCCCGGGGGCCGCCGCGACGCGACGCGGGCCACGTCACGCCCGCGCCGCCGCCGAGCCGGTGGCGAGGAACCGGCGGCCGGGCGGCCGGACCTCCACCGGCCCCCCACCGCCTCCAGGCGCCTCCCCACCATCTCCGGGCGCCTCTTCGCCGTCTCCCGGCACTTCACCGCCGTTTCCGGGCGCCTTCTCGGCGGGTTCCCGTGGCGCGTCTTCACCCGGCTCTCGTGACAGCCCCTCGTCGGGCCTTCGCGGGGCTGTTCGGCGTGGGGTGGGTGGTGTTCGCTGATCGGGGGTGTGCTGGGATGCCACCTCGGTGCCTCCTTCGACGTTCCGTGCCGTCGTCCTCAGGACCAGGGCTACGCGGCCGCGGTTGCCGGAATGTTGCACCGCTGCTCCCCCATGGGCGCAACGGCTACATCGGCGCCGAGCGGACGACGCAGCGGGGAGCGGGCTCCTGGGCGGTGGCGAAGAACGCCGCGAACACGACCTGGTCGTCCTTGCGGCCGGTGTTCGTGACGAGCGGCCGCCCGCCGTCGACCAGCGGCAGCGCGGTGTACGTCGTGCCCGGCTCGACGGTGCGCTCGAAGGCCCAGGCGTTGCGGTAGCCGTCCCTGATCCGCATCTTCACCACGGTCGTGGACCCGCCGTGGTTGACGCGGAAGGTCAGCCTGTGCCACGCGCGGCCCCCGCCCGGCAGGTTCTCGAAGGTGGCGGTCGCGTCGAGCTCGTACCGCAGCGCCGTGCCGCCGTAGGTGTGACAGTCGAGCTTGATGTCAGTCGCGGCCTGCGCCGGCGATGCCATCGCGAGCAGCAGAGTGCTCGCGGCGACGGCCGCCCCGGCCGCCCCGGCCGCTCTGCCGGTTCCGATCACCGATCTGGTCATGGGTCCCCCTTGTGAGACTGACGTCGGACAGCCTCAGCAAAGAGGACCGCTGTTGCGCGGGGCTGCCCCCGCGCTTGCACCGCCGGTCAGCGCGCTCGTCGGCCGTCCCGGGTCAGTCTTCGAGGGCCTGGTAGAGGGTGGTCCAGAAGTCGTTCATCAGGTGGGCCGGGTTCGGGACGGAGTAGCCGAGCTGGCAGAGCAGGATGCCGGTGAGCCCGTTGACCGGGTCGGCGTAGGCCGAGGTGCCGCTGCCGCCGTCCCAGCCGAACTGACCCACCGGGGCGTAGTCACCGCGGTAGGTGCGCACCGCCATGCCCATGCCCCAGCCGCCCTGCTGCCCCTGGCCGAAGGAGATGTGCACGTTGTTCCTGGCCAGGGCGGTACGGGCGTCGTTCTGCTGCGGAGTGAGCCGGTTGGTGGTCATCAGCTCGACGGCGGGCCGGGACAGGATGCGGGTGCCCTGGTGGGTGCCGCCGTTGAGCAGCATCCGGAAGTAGGCGTGGTAGTCGTCGGCGGTGGAGACCAGGCCGCCGCCGCCTCCCTGGAACGCCGGCGGCGTGCTCCACCGTCCGCCCTCGGGCTCGTCCCAGACGAGGAACTCGCCGGTGACCGGGTCGGGGGCGTACAGGGCGGGCAGCCGGTCGATCTGGTCGGCGGGCACGTGGAAGCCGGTGTCGGTCATGCCGAGCGGTTCGAAGACGCGCTCGCGCAGGAACTCCTCGAACGGCCGGCCGGTGACCCGGGAGACGAGCACGCCGACCAGGTCGCTGCTGATGTGGTACTGCCACTGCTCGCCCGGCTGGTACATCAGCGGCAGCTCGCCCAGGCGGCGCATCCACTCGTCCGGCCCGGGCATCTCGACCGGCAGGTTCGGGGTGAGGCCCCGCTCGAAGATGGCGTTCATGATCGGCTTGCCCAGCGCGGTGAAGTCCATGCCGAGCCCGAAGGTGGAGGTCAGCACGTCCCGCACGGTGATCGGCCGGTTGGCCGGGACGGTGTCGTCCAGCGGCGCGCCGGGGCTGGTGAGCACGCGCCGGTCGGCCAGCTCGGGCAGCCACGGGTCGACCACGTCGTCCAGGCGCAGCCGGCACTCGTCCAGCAGCACCATGGCCCCCGCGATCGAGACGGGCTTGGACGTGGAGGCCATCCGGAAGACGGTGTCGCGGCGCATGGGCGCGCCGCCGTCGTGCCGCATCGTGCCCAGCGCCTCGACGTGCGTCTCCTCGCCGCGGCTCACCAGGGCGACCAGGCCCGGGATCCGCCCGGAGTCGACGTGCCGGGCCAGCACCTCGCGCAGCCTGCGCAGCCCCTGCTCGGAGAAGCCGTTCCCGCCGATTGCCATGATCGTGTCTCCTTGTCGCGGTGGTCGATCCGCCGGATCCGTTCCGGTCCGGCGTTCATGGGTCAACCCTGGCGAGGAGCCCTGACACGGGGCCGTCACCGCACTGACGCCGCCGCTGACACGACCGGGCGCCGGCCGTCCTGGAGCGGGTCCGGCCGCCCTTCGAGGGACGTGAGGCTAGCGCTTGACGGAGACCAGCCGGTCCACGGCGAACGGGACGACCTGCGGCTGCGCCGCCTTCGTGCGCGCCGCGCTCTCGCCGCAGAGCCCGAGCAGCAGGTAGTCGACGGTGGCGTAGTCGATCGGGCTGATCACGATGTTGCCGTTCTCGTCCAGGCTCTGGTACTTCGTGCGGTTGACGCCCATGGAGAGCTGGCGGGCGCCGTCCGGGCTGGTGTAGGAGTCGGTGGCCATGCCGAAGACGCCGCCGCTGTGCCCCCAGAACCGTCCGCACGGCAGGTCGGTGGCGTAGATGCCGAGGCCGTAGGCCCCCGACACCCCGGCCACGGGCACCGTCTTCTGCATCTCGGCCAGCTCGGCCGGGCCGATCAGGCCGCCGCGCAGCAGCACCCGGTAGAACTGGTTGAGGTCCTCCATCGTGGACACGACGGCGCCCGCCGTGGTGATCCACGACATGTTGTAGACGCTGTAGTCCTTGGGCGGGTCGATGAAGCCGAACATCGACTCGTACGCCTTGGAGTGCGGGCCGGGGATGACCGGCGTGCGCGGGAACGACGTGTGCCGCAGCCCCGCCTTGCGGATGACGTTGCGGGTGATGTACCGCTCGGCGTTCTCGCCCGTCACCTTCTCCAGGAGCAGGCCGGCGATCAGGTAGTTGGTGTTGGAGTAGATCCCCGGCGTGGCGCCCGGCTCGCCGGTGGGCGTGGCGGCCAGGCCCAGCTCGACCAGCTCCCGGCGGGTGAAGGTGCGGAACCTGTTGTCGTCGAGGCTCTCGAACGTGCCCCGGAGCAGCGAGGGGAAGGCCGGGCCCACGTGGTCGGCGATGTGGCTCGTGTGGTTGAGCAACATCCGCACGGTGATCTTCTGGCCGCGCTCCCCCGGCACCACGTCGGGCAGGTAGCGGGCGATGGGGGCGTCCAGCTCGACGGCGCCGCGGGCCACCTGCTGGAGCAGGGCCACCGCGGTGAACGTCTTGGTGATGCTGCCGACCCGGTGCAGCATGCCGGGGCGCACGGGGCGCTTCGTGGCGACGTCGGCCACGCCGGAGGCGCCCCGCCAGCCGCGCTCGCCGTCGCGGACGGTCGAGTAGATGCCGTACATCCCGGCCTCGTGCACGGCGTCCAGCGACTGCCGCAGCGCCTGCCGGTCGAGCCCGGTCTCCCGCGCAGGGGCGGCCACTGCGGCCTGGGCCGGGGTGGCCGCCAGCACCATTCCGGCGGTCAGGGCGGCGGCCGTGGCGTTCTTTCCAAGCGTCCGGATGTTCATGGCCCCAGCATGATCGAGACGCGGTTGCGGGGGTCAGTCCCGGCTGTCATCGGCTGCACATGACAGGAGTCATGAAGGGCTCCGGGCAGGGCGGCGCGCGTTCGCCGGAGCCGGGCCTGGATGCGACCCCCGCCAGCCTCGCCGGCCTGCTGGACGCCTCGCTGACTGGGCTCGAACCAGCGTCCACCCGGTCCGAAGAGCCGGGCGCTCTACCACTGAGCTACAGCGAGATCCTCCGAGCATCGCGCATCAGGGCTCGTCCTCGCCACCCGGAATCGGAGGCGACGGGAGATCCGACACGACCACGCCGGCGGCCAGGCCGTGAGCGGCGTCGTCGGCCAGGTCGGGCCTGATCCGCCTGCCGCTGAACACTCCGGCCCGGCGCAGCAGCGACGCCCACACCGGATCGGCGATCGTCACCCCGTGCACCAGCTCCGGCGTCGGGGCGAACCGCGCCACCCGGTGCCCGGCGGGACCGGCGGTCCAGCCGCTCTCCGCCGGGTCGAGCCCCGCTTCCCGGCACGCCCGCTCCACATCCGCGCGGGTGCACGTCACCCGCCCGGACAGCACCTCCCACGGCAGCGGCAGCGCCGCCCAGACCTTCGTGTCCGGGTTCAGGCCGCCGCCGGTCCGCTGGTGCCACCAGGCTAGGTCCGCGGCCATGAGCCGCATCGCCTTGCCGGGGCAGGCCGCGTCCAGCAGCGGCAGGGCGTCCATCGACTGGAGGCAGGCCAGCCAGCCGGCGCGGGCCGCGTTGTACGCCTGGGCGACGGTGTTCCAGGTGGAGGAGTCGTCGCCGCGGCGCACCACCATCGACTGCCGGTCGGGCGGACGGGCCGGCCACGCCTTCTCCAGCCGCTGCGCGCACTGCCGCATGACCGCGTACCAGGCGCCCAGCATCTCCCCCCGGTCGGCGTCGGACAGCCGGGCGAGGACGGACGGCTTGGCGTACACGAGCGCGATCATTGCCCAGTCGGTGTCCGGGTTCTTCTCGCAGCGGGCCAGGAGCGTCCGCGCGACGTCGTCGAACGGGTTGTCCTTGCCGTGCAGGGCGAACTGGCGGCGCAGGTTGCGGCGGGCGGTGAAGTAGGCGACGAAGCAGGCGGCGTCCGGATCCGCGGCGAACCTGTCCCAGGAGATGCCGGCGGCGAAACCGCCGCGGCCGACCAGCACCAGCCGCCGCAACTCCTGGCCGTCGCTGAGCTTGGCGGACTTGGCCGAGAGGCGGCCGAGCGCGCGGAACCGCCGGTTGTACTGCCGCTTGGGCAGGTCGATGCCGCTTTCCCGCCGGGCCGCCCGGTTGAGGCGGTCGTACTTGTAGTCGGCCCGGTCCGGGCTCCACCCGATCTCCTGCCCGGCGAGCCGCGCCACCTCCGCCAGCGACACGGGGTCGTCGGCGTTCCGCACCGTCCACTCCGGGTGGGTGAACAGCCGCGCCACCGCGGCGAGCTGCTGCCCGCCGCCCCGGGGCCGCACGAACTCCTCCGTCATGGAGCTGACGTGGCCGCGGCGCCGCTGGGAGCGCGTGGCCGCCCGATCGAGCGTCAGCCGCTCCGGCGAGGAGAGCGAGCCGTCGAGAGCGAGCGAGATCAGGTCCGCGACGTCTTCGGGACGCATGCGGCGGTCGAGCGAGCGGTGCAGGTCGAGCAGAGGCGTGGCGGTCATCGTGCGGGCTCCCTGAGCAGTCATGGGGAGGTTAGCCCGCAGGTGCCACCGGGCGCGACGCCGTTTCGGCCCCGGCGGCCGCGCCCGTGCTCGGACCGGCCTGCTCAGCGCGTTCCCGGCTCGTCCGGCAACCGTACGACGGCGGTGCCGGCCTGCGACTCGCCGAACCCCCAGCCCGCGACGACGGTGCAGCCGGCCGCTTCCACGACGTCGGACCACGGCCACTGACCGGCGTCGCAGTAGAAGCCGCCCTCGCTGCGCGCGTCGTTCTCGCCGAGGCAGAGCATGCGCAGGTGGTCGCGCAGCGCGGGGTGCGTGACCGCGCCCAGCCGTTCTTCCCAGGGCTCGGCGGCGGAGCGGGGGCGTCCCCTGTCGGAGATCGACACCAGGTGTCCGGGGCCGCGTTCGGTGAACGTGGCGGCCCGCATCGCGTCGTCCAGGGTGCCGTCGGTGGCGACCCGCAGCAGCACGCTCAGCCAGCCGTTCAGCTTCTCGGCCTGCCGGCCGGTCAGGTCGACGCCGTGACGGTCCAGCAGCGGCCCCAGCAGCGCGCCGCGCACCAGCACGCCGTCGGCCTCGTCGACCCAGGAGACGGCCCGCAGCCCGGCGGCGAAGGCGTCGTCGAACGGCCGCGGGCCCTTGTGCCCGCCGTCACCCCACGCCCCGGTTCCCGCCACGAGTTCGGCCTCGAACCGGAACAGCGACTCGCTCAGGTCGAACCGCCAGGTCCAGGGAGAGAAGGGGTGCTCGCCGTCGGAGTCCGGAAGGTGCCTGGCCTTCCGGTCCGACAGCGCCGCGGCGGTGGCCCAGGGGTTGGGGAACAGGAACTCGTCGAAGGTGTCCGAGGCGTAGTACACGCCGTACCCGGCGGCAGGGTGGGCGGCCGGTTCGCTGCCCAGCAGGATCGCGAAGGCATCGGCCAGCGCGGCGTCCCATTCTCGGGGGTCAGGCGCGGGAACCGTCTGGGATGTCACGATGAACGCTCCTTATGTCGTGTCGCGCGGGCTGTCGCAAACTATCGGCATTTCCCGGCGGGCCGGGATCACCGCTCACGGCGGCGGCCGAGTTGCCGGCGGTGCACCACGAGCCCGGCCAGCGTCAGCAGGGAGACCAGAGCGAGCTGCCACCAGTTGTCCGGGTTGCCGCCGAGGTCCAGGTCGGCCGCGTGGTTCACCGCGTGCAGCGTGTTGGCGACGAGGAAGCCGACCAGCACGACCGACAGCACGTCGCGCCACACCAGCGCGCTCAGCATCGTCAGCCCGATGCCGATCTGGAAGACCCCGGCGTCGTGCAGGAAGTGCACGTGATTGGGGAAGCGGGCGAAGACCGCGAACCCCGCCGGGTCGAGGCGCATCCACACGCCGAAGCCCAGCATCATGAGCGCGCCGACCGCCACGGCCGCCTGGACGAAGATCCTGGCCGGCCTGCTGTAGCCGTTCGTCATGTCATGTCCCTTTCGTGGATTTGCTCTGCGAGAGGAGGGGCACCGGCCGGGCGGGTGCTCAGCGCGCCTTCAGCCCGTCGGGCGCGCTGCGGTGCACCGGGATCCAGCCCAGGTCGCGGGTGGCCTTGGCGTGCGAGACCCGCGTCGTGGTGTCCATCAGCAGGCAGCCCAGGTACGGCACGGTCAGCCTGACCAGCCATCTCGGAATCACGACGGGACGGCGGCGTGCCGTGCGCGCGGGCGACCGCGGTCAGGAAGTCGCGCCAGCTCATCGGCCGGTCGTCCACGACGTTGTACGCCTGCCCAGCGCCGCCGCGTTCCATGGCCGCCGACAGCGGCGGGATCCCGATCGCGCCGGTCGCCCCGGCCAGCAGTACCATCATCGCCCCTGCTCCTTCGCCCGTGGTGGTGTGTCACGGGAGTCTCCTCAGCCGGATGGACAGCACTGGGAGGACGGGACAGCCGGTCCCGATGTGACAGGCGCTCGGGCGGTCGTCGACCGCTAGTGGCCGCCCGCCTGTTCGCCCAGGTCGGAGGCGCACGAGATGATCAACGTGATGAGGTCGCGCATGGGGGTCAGGAGCTCCGGATAGGCGTCGGCGTTGAGGTCGTACAGGCGCAGGGTGCCCTTGCGCCGGACCGTCACCAGATTCGCGTCGCGCAGGATCTTGAGGTGGTGGGAGGTGGCGGGCTGGGACAGCTCCAGGTGCGCGGCGATGTCGCCGACGCTGCGGGGGGACGCGGACTCCAGCAGGTGGACGACGATCTCCTGCCTGCGCTCGTCCCCCAGGGCGGTGAACAGCGGCCGGGTCCGCGCGAACAGCGCGAGGACGTCCCGGGCCTCGATCGAGCCGCTCATGCGGGCAGCGAGTCGCGCACGGCGGACAGGCGGCCGACCGGCAGCGCCCTGGCGGACCCTTCGGCGATCCAGCCGTCCAGCATCAGCCGCGTCTGCGCGCCCACCTTCGTGAAGTGCGTCTCCAGGTAGCGGCGCAGGTCGAACGGAAGCAGCCGGGGCAGCACGCGCAACGCCAGCCCCACGGCCCAGGACGGGGCGGCGACGGGAGCGCGCAGCCCGTGCTGGGCGCAGACCACCGCGACGGCCTCCCGGACGGCCGCGGCGGCGCCCCGCAACCGCGTGCCGGACGCGGGCAGCCGCCAGCCGGAGGACTCCAGCGCGGCGATGTAGGGGATCATCCGGGCGGCGGTCAGCTCCCCCGCGCCGGCCCGCGTCACCCGCCTGGCCCGCACGCCGCCGGCCCGCAGCGCGGCGACGACCTGCGGCGCGCGCGCCCCGGTGACGCCCGTCGCCGTACCGGGCGGCACCCAGTACGCCACTCCCGGCGCGGGGACCTCGCGCTCCAGCGGCGCCTGGTAGGCCAGCAGCGTCGGGGTCACCTGGACGATCTGCTCCCGCGGCCAGATCCCGGCGAGGGTGCGCAGGTCGCCCGGGTCCTGGCCGATGGTGACCACCGTGGCCGCGCCGGTCACCGCGCGCAGCGCGGCCGTCCAGTCGCCGCGCAGCGCCGGGGAGTCCACGCAGAGCCACACCATGTCCCACCGTTCGCGGGGCGGCTCGCTGCGCACCTCGTGCGGCTCGATCCGTTCGGTCACCGGCGCCCGCCCCCGCCTGAGCCGGTACAGCGGGCCCCCTTCCCAGCCCTCCCGGCCCGGCCGCACGAGATAGCTGACCCGGGCCCCGCCCGCGGCTAGCCACGCCCCGAAGACCTGCCCCAGCGCGCCGGCACCGACAATCAGCACCTTCGTCATTCGTACTCCATACATCTAAATATTTGGATGTATAGAACATTATCACCGCCAAGATCTCCGGCGTCCGCGACGTCTTTTCCGCGCCGGCGACACCTTGACAGCGGGCCCCGGGCTGCCGATGATCGAGGCGCTATACCGATTTATCTCCAGCCCTCCCGCAGCCTCGCCAGAACGAGTGGACTGGACTTAACCGATATAGCAAATCATCCCCCCATGCCCTGAGGAGCCGATCGTGAGTTCACCGCTCATGCGGAGAAGGACCCTGCTGTCAGCGCTGGCCGCGGCCGCCGCCGGTGCCGCGTTACCCACCGCGGCACATGCCGAGCGCCGCGCGGCCGCCAAGACCGGCCCGCTCTCGGTGGTCTACATCGAGGTCAACAGCGAGAGCATGACCAACGTCACGAAGTACACGCTCGCCAGAGGCGGCGCGCAGGTGTTCGACATCGCGGTCATCTTCGCCGCCAACATCAACTACGACGGCACGAAGGCCTACCTGCACTGCAACGAGAACGTGCAGCGGGTGCTCGACAACGTCGCGACCGAGGTCCGCCCGCTGCAGCAGAAGGGCGTCAAGGTCCTGCTGTCCATCCTCGGCAACCACCAGGGGGCCGGCTTCGCGAACTTCCCGTCCCAGCAGGCCGCCGACGCCTTCGCCCAGGAACTGGCCGACGTGGTGACGACGTACGGGCTCGACGGCATCGACTTCGACGACGAGTACGCCGAGTACGGCAACAACGGCACCGGCCAGCCGAACGCCTACTCCTTCGTCTACCTGGTCAAGGCCCTGCGCCAGAAGCTGCCGAACAAGCTCATCACGCTGTACGACATCGGCCCGGCCGCCGACCGCCTGTCCTACAACGGCGTCAGCATCAACAACACCTTCGACTACGCCTGGAACCCCTGGTACGGCACCTGGTCCGTGCCGAACGGCCCGACCTCCAAGTCCCGCCTGTCGCCGGCCGCCGTGTCGTTCACCGGCACCGGCTCGTCCACCGCCGCGTCCCTCGCCCGCCGGACGGTCAACGAGGGGTACGGCGTCTTCCTCACCTACAACCTCACCTCGGCGAACACCGCCTCCTACATCTCGGCGTTCACCAACAAGCTGTACGGGAGCTCCGCGGTCTACACCCCCTGACCCGGACGCGAACGAGGGGCACCCCGACGGGTGCCCCTCACCGGGAACGCGCGGTCAGCGGCCGAGCCGCAGGGTGACCAGCTCGAACGGCCGCAACGTCACCGGGATCGACCGGCCGGGCCGCTCCGGCTCGGCCAGCGGGCGCTCCAGCAGGTCGGTCACGGTCACCGAGGTGACGGGGAAGCCGGCCGTGAGCGTGGCCGCCGCCCGGCCGCCGCGCGACTCGTGGAAGCGCACCACGACGTCGCCGCTGCCGTCGTCGGCCAGCTTGACCGCGGTGATCACGACCGCGTCGTCGTCCACCGTGACCAGCGGCGCCACCTCGGCGGCGCCGGTCAGCACCCGCTCGGGCAGGTTGAGGAACCAGCCCTCGCGGACCGCGTCGCCGATCGTCGCGCCGGGCAGCAGGGCGTGCCGGAAGGTGTGCCTGCCCTGGTCGGTCTCGGGGTCGGGGAAGCGGGGGGCGCGCAGCAGCGACACCCGCAGGGTCGTGGTGGTGCCGCCGTCCTCGCGCACGGTCCTGGTCACGTCGTGGCCGTAGGTGGAGTCGTTGACCACGGCCACGCCCCAGCCGGGCTCCTCCAGGTGCACGAACTTGTGGTTGCACGCCTCGAACTTGGCCGCCTCCCAGCTCGTGTTGGTGTGGGTGGCGCGGTAGGCGTGGCCGTACTGGCTCTCGGCGGCGTAGCGCTCGGCGCGCACGTCCAGGGGGAAGGCCAGTTTGAGGAACTTCTCCGTCTCGTGCCAGTCGACCTCGGTGGCGATGTCGACCCGCGGCCCGTCCAGCGCGATCACCTGCGTGACGGACGAGCCGCCGAACGAGCGGGTGACGCGGACCGAGCCGGGCCGCTCGCCGGCCGTCACCTCGTCGGCCGCGGTGAGGTCGGCGACGGTGTTGCGGTAGAACTCGTCCACGTCCCAGGCGTCCCACATGTTGGGGAAGTCCTGGTGCAGCTGGAGCAGGTTGGCGGCCTGGCCGGGGGGCAGGGTCTCGCGCCGGGCCCGCAGGTCGTAGGCGGAGACGATCAGGCCGCGCCCGTCCACCTCGACCCTGAGCAGGCCGTTGTCCAGCACGAAGCCGCCGCCCTCGCGGGGTTCCACGGCCGCCGGGGTCGCCGGTGCGGCCGGGGCCGCGCCGCCGGCCGGGACACCGTTGCGGGCGTGCGGGGCCGCGTTGAAGACCAGCTCGTAGGGGCCGTCTCCGGCCAGCGCCCGCTGGGCGTCGTCGATCAGGCCGGTCAGCTCCTCGGCCAGCGCCGCGTAGGTGGCCCTGGCCTCGCGGTGCACCCAGGCGATGGACGAGCCGGGCAGGATGTCGTGGAACTGGTGCAGCAGCACCGTCTTCCAGATGCGGTCGAGCTGCTCGTACGGGTACGGCGCGCCGGCCCGGACGGCGGCCGTGGCCGCCCACAGCTCGGCCTCGCGCAGCAGCGACTCGCTGCGCCGGTTGCCCTGCTTGGTCTTGGCCTGGCTGGTCAGCGTGGCCCGGTGCAGCTCCAGGTAGAGCTCGCCCACCCAGACCGGCGGGTCGGGGTACTCGGCCTCGGCCTTGGCGAAGAAGCCTGCGGGGGTCTCCCACGTGACGGTGGCCGAGCCCTCCAGGTCGCGCAGCCGGGCGGCCTTGGCCACCATCTCGCGGGTGGTGCCGCCGCCGCCGTCGCCCCAGCCGGTGGGGGCCAGCGAGTGCCGGGCGACGCCCTTGTCCTTGAAGTTGCGGGCCGCGTGCGCGATCTCCCGGCCGGTCATCGAGCAGTTGTAGGTGTCGACCGGCGGGAAGTGCGTGAACACCCGCGTGCCGTCGATGCCCTCCCACAGGAACGTGTGGTGCGGGAACGTGTTCGTCCGGCTCCACGAGATCTTCTGGGTGAGCAGCCGCTTCGAGCCCGCCGCCTTGATGATCTGCGGCAGCCCGGCCGCGAACCCGAACGTGTCCGGCAGCCACACCTCCTCGTTGTCGACGCCGAACTCGTCGATGAAGAAGCGCTTGCCGTGCACGAACTGGCGGGCCATGGCCTCGGAGCCGGGCATGTTCGTGTCGGACTCCACCCACATGCCACCGGTCGGGACGAACCGCCCGGCCGCCACCGCCTTGGTCACCTTGGCCCACACCTCGGGCCGGTGCTCCTTGAGCCACGCCCACTGCTGGGCCTGCGACATCGCGAACACGAACTCCGGCTCGTCGGCCAGCAGCGCCGTCATGTTGGCGGCCGTGCGGGCGACCTTGCGGACGGTCTCGCGCAGCGGCCACAGCCAGGCCGAGTCGATGTGGGCGTGCCCGACCGCGCTGATCCGGTGCGCCGAGGGCACCGCGGGCGCGGACAGCACGCCGGCCAGCTCACCGCGGGCCGCCCCGGCGGTGGCGTTGACGTCCTGGAGGTCGATCGCGTCCAGGGCGCGGTCGATCGCCCGGGTCAGCTCCGCGCGGCGGCCGCTGTCCGCGGGCAGCTCGTGCATCAGCTCGCCGGCCACCTCCAGGTCGAGGATCAGGTTCCATACCGTCTCGTCGAACACGGCCAGGTCCATGCGCGCCAGCCGGTACTGCGGCTCGCTGCCCGCCGTCTCCTTGTCGCCGAGCAGGGTGGGCACGAACGGCTTGTAGTCGAGCACGACCGGGTTGGAGGCCGCCTCGATCCGCAGCTCGACCTGCTCGCCGCCGGTCACCGGCGCGCCGACGCGCACCCACTGGTTACGCGGGTTGAGCCCCTTCACGGGCGTGCCGTCGGGCAGGTAGACCAGGCCCTCGCACTGGAAGCCGGGCATGTTCTCGTCGAAGCCGAGGTCGAGCACCGCCTCGACGGTCCGGCCCGTCCAGGACAGCGGGACGGTGCCGGTCACCGTGAACCAGCTCGTCGCCCACGGCGCGCCCCACGCCGAGCCGACCGCGATCGACTCGGCAGGGGCCGCGAGCCCTTCGGCGACGGGGACGGGCTCGCCCGGCGCGGTCCAGACGCGCACGTCCATCGGCACGGACTCGGGGTAGAGGGCCGGGCGCAGACGTTCGTCCAGCACGCGCTTGAGACGGGCTTCGACCAGTGTGCGGTCGTCATGCATGGAGAGAGACTCCTCGTTCTCGGAACCGGCTCAGCCCTTGATCGCGCCCTCGGCGACGCCACGGAAGAAGAAGCGCTGCAGCGAGGCGAACAGGAGCACGATGGGCAGGAAGGAGATCATTGTCCCAGCGGCGATGAGACGGGGGTTGGCGCTGAACGTGCCGTTGAGGTACTGCAACCCGACGGTCAGCGTGAAGTTCTTGGGATCGTTGAGCACGATGAGCGGCCACAGGAAGTCGTCCCAGGCGCCGATGAACGCGAAGATCGTGATCACGCTCAGCATGCCGCGCACGTTCGGCAGCCCCAGCCGGACGAGCCGCTGCCAGGGGGTCGCCCCGTCGATGACGGCCGCCTCGTCCATCTCCTTGGGGATGGCCTGGAAGGCGGTGCGCATCAGCAGCACGTTCAGCATGCCGATCGCGCCGGGCAGCGCCACGCCCAGCAGCGTGTCGGCCAGGCCCATGCCGCGGACGGTGACGTACTGGGAGACGATCGTCACCTCGCCCGGCAGCACGAGCGTGGACAGGAACAGCACCAGGAGCAGCTTGGCGCCCCGGAACTCCAGCCTGGCCAGCGCGAACCCGGCCAGCGTCGCGCCGACCGCGTTGCCGCCCACCACGATGACCGCCACGATCACCGAGTTGAGCGCGTACGTCCACACCGGGATGGTGTCCGCGACGCGCGCGTAGTTCTCCAGCGTCGGCTGGTGCGGGACGAAGCTCGGGGTCTGCGCGAAGACGTCCTCGAACGGGCCCTTGAGCGAGGTGGACAACTGCCACAGGAACGGCAGGATCGTGATCGCCAGGACGAGCAGCAGCAGCGCGTACCGCAGGGCCAGCTCGCCCGGCGTGGTGGCGCCGAACCCGCCCCGGCCCCGGCTGCGGCCGTGCCGCCCCGGGCGGGCCGTCCGGGCCGTCGCGGCGGGTGGCGCGCTCGCCTTCATGGCCGCCATGTCAGTCCGCCTTCCTGTTGAGCCGGGTCAGCAGGAGCATCGGGCCGATCGTGATGACGAAGAGCAGGATGCTCAGCGCCGAGGCGTAGCCGAAGTGGCCGTAGAAGCCGCGGCTGTACATCTGGATCAGCATGACCAGCGACATCGCCCGCCCGCCGGGGCCGCCCGTGCCGTTGGACAGCACGAACAGCTCGGAGAACACGCGCAGGGCCGACACCGAGACCAGCACCGACACCAGCAACATCGTGTTGCGCACGCCGGGCACCGTCACGCTCCAGAACCGGCGTACGGCCCCCGCCCCGTCCACGGCCGCGGCCTCGTGCAGTTCGCGCCGCACGTTCCCGAGCGCCGACAGGTAAATGATCATGTAGTAGCCCAGCCCCTTCCACACCGTCAGGGTGATGGCGCTGAGGACCAGCAGCCACCGGTCGGTCAGGAACGGCAGCGGCCCCTGCAGCACGCCCAGCGCCTGCATGAGCCCGTTGATCAGGCCCCGGTCGCTCAGCAGCCAGCTCCAGATCAGCGCGACCACGACGGCGGAGGCGACGACCGGGGTGTAGAAGGCGGTGCGGAAGAACGTGATGCCGGGGATCTTCTTCTCCACCAGGATCGCCAGCAGCAGCGGCAGCAGGGTGAGCACCGGCAGGCAGACCAGCATGAAGACGACGCTGTTGAGCAGCGCGTCGCCGAGCTGGTCGTCGTCGAGCATGCGGCCGAAGTTGGCCAGCCCGGTGAAGTGCCCGCCGCTGAGCGGCTTGGCGTTGGTGAAGGCCAGCACCAGCGTGTTCAGCGAGGGCCAGACGTTGAAGACGAGCAGCCACAGCGCGGCGGGCGCCACCAGCAGCCAGGGGGTGAGCCGGCGGCGGAGGGCGCCCTGCGCGGGGAGAGCGGGGGTGATCACTGGTTGAGCAGCTCGTTGCACTTGGCGACCGCGGCGTCCAGCGCCTCCTTGGCGGAGACGTCGCCGTTGAGCGCGAGGGCGATCTGCTGGCGGACGAACTTGCTCATCGCGTCGGTCACCTCGACCGGCTGCAGCATCTTGGCCGTGGCCAGCGACCTGAAGGCGATGACCTTGGCGTCGCCGGCGTTGGTGCCGTCGCTCTGGGTGAAGAACGGGTCGCCGGCCGAGGCCTTGGTGCTGGGGAAGACGCTGACCTCGTGCGCGAACGCCGCCTGGTTCTCGGCGCTGGTCACCCAGCGGGCCAGCGCGATCGCCGCGGCCGGGTTCTTGCTCTTCTTCGACACCGACAGGCCCTGCACGTACAGCGGCGGGGTGCCCATCGCGGTCGAGGGCACGACCTTGGGCGCCAGGGAGGGGTTGTCGGTCTTGACGGCGATGATGTGGTTGGCGCCGGCCGTCGTCCAGGCCACGGTGCCCTCGTTGAACAGCTTGGCGTTGCCCGCGTAGGTGTCGGTCAGCACGTCGCGCGGCAGTAAGCCCTCCTTGAAGGCGGCCCGGTACTTCTCGATCACCGCGACGGCCTCGGGGGTGTTGAAGACGAAGCTCTTGCCGTCGTCGGACAGCAGTTTCACGCCGGCCTGGGCCAGGTCGCCCAGCTCGGGGCGGCGGCTCATCAGGTAGGTCTTGCCGCCGGACTTCTCCTTGTAGGTCCGGGCCTGCGTGACCAGCTCGTCGAACGTCGTCGGCGGCTTGTCCGCGTCGAGGCCGTTCTTCTTCATCAACTCCGAGTTCCAGTAGTTGACGTCGGTGTTGAGGTACCAGGGATAGCCGTACGTGCCGGGGTAGCCGCGGAAGGTGTAGGCCTCGATGCCGCCCGCGACGTACTCGTCGGCGAGCTTGGGGTCGGCGGCGGCGACGTCGAGCAGCATGCCCTGCTGGACCAGGGGCCTGGCGAAGTCCGGGGGCAGGTTGGTGACGTCCGGGAGTGTTCCGGAGGCCGCCTGGTTGAGTACCTTCTCGGAGTAGGCGTCCGCCGGCTGGTCGAGCCATTCGACCTTCGTGCCGGGGTACTTCTTCTCGAAGGCGGCGACGACGCCCTCGACGTACGCCGTGAACTTGGGCTTCAGCGCCCACGTCTGGAGGCTGACAGTGCCCTTCACCTCTCCCGTGGCCGCGGCGGTCGGGGCGGCGGCTCCCGACTCGCCGGACCCGCCGAGGCCGCAGCCCGAGACGACCATGACGGCTGCCACCGCCGGTCCCGTCCAGTACCTACGCATGGCGCTCTCCTTGGTTACTAAATCGCTCTAGTTGCGGGACTATTCACCTGGCTAGACTCGTGTGTCAATAGCTGAGACGAATTCGTGAAGGAGCAGTGGTGCGCCGACCGACGATCACCGACATCGCCGAGCGGGTCGGGGTTTCCAAGGGCGCGGTGTCCTTCGCGCTCAACGGCCGCCCCGGGGTCGGAGAGGCCACCCGCGCGCGAATCCTGCAGGTCGCCAAAGAGATGAACTGGCGTCCGCACAGCGCCGCCCGCGCCCTGGGCGGGGCCCGCGCGGAGGCGGTGGGCCTGGTCATCGCCCGGCCCGCCAGCGCCCTCGGCGTGGAGCCGTTCTTCGCCCAGTTACTGTCCGGCCTGCAGTCGGGGCTGTCGGCCCAGGCCGTCGCGCTCCAACTGCTCATCGTGGAGGACGCCGAGGCCGAGATGGAGATCTACCGCGAGTGGACCTCCGCCCACCGGGTCGACGGCTTCGTCATGGTGGACCTCATGGTCCGCGACCCGCGCATCGCCGTGCTGGAGGAGCTGGGCGTGCCCGCCGTCGTCCTGGGCGGGCCGGGCAGACACGGGTCGCTGTCGAGCGTCTGGGCCGACGACCGGGAGGCCATGCTGTCGATCGTGGACTACCTGGCCGCGCTCGGCCACCGCAGGATCGCGCACGTGGCGGGCCTGCCGGCGTTCCGGCACACCCAGCGGCGCGCCCGCGCGCTGCGTGACCGGGCGGGGCGGCTGGCCCTGGAGGAGGCGGTGTCGGTGCACACCGACTTCAGCGACTCCGAGGGCGCCGCCGCGACGCGCGCGCTGCTGTCGCGGCCCCGCCGGCCCACGGCCATCGTCTACGACAGCGACGTGATGGCCCTGGCCGGGCTGGGGGTGGCCGGCGAGATGGGGGTGAAGGTGCCCGACGACCTGTCCATCGTGGCCTTCGACGACTCGGTGCTCACGCGGATCACCCACCCCGCGATCACCGCGCTCTCCCGCGACACCTTCGCCTTCGGCAAGCGGCTGGCCGAGGTGATGCTGGAGGTCATCGCCGACCCCGGACAGCGCAAGGACGTCAAGACCGAGACCCCCCGGCTGACCGTCCGCGAGAGCACGGCGGCGCCGGGGACTTGGCAGGGCGACTAAATCGCTTTAGGCTCCGCCGGGAGATCGTACGACCCCCGGAGGACGCGTGCCCCTGCTCGACCCCATCCGCCACGGCGCCAACTACGTGCCCTCCGCCGGCTGGTTCCACAGCTGGCTCGACCTGTCGCTCGACGCGGTCCGCCGCGACTTCGAGGACCTGGCCTCGATCGGCCTGGACCACGTGCGCGTGTTCCCGATCTGGCCGTGGATCCAGCCCAACCCGGGGCTGGTCCGGCAGCGCGGCGTGGCGGACCTGCTGGCCGTGATCGACGTCGCGGCCGAGTTCGGCCTGTCCGTCGCCGTGGACCTGCTCCAGGGGCACCTGTCCAGCTTCGACTTCCTGCCGTCCTGGGTGCTCACCTGGCACCGGCGCAGCCTGTTCACCGACCGCGGCGCGCGCGACGCCGTCGCCGCCTACGCCGACCGGCTCACCCGCGCCGTCGCCACGCGCGGCAACGTGTTCGCCGTCACGCTCGGCAACGAGGTCAACAACCTCTACCCCAGCAACGCCACCACCCCCGAGGCGTCCACGGCGTGGGCCGCCGAGCTGATCGACGTCGTGCGCGCGGCCGCGCCCGGCCTGCTCGCCCTCCACTCCCTGTACGACGCCACCTGGTACGACCCGGAGCACCCGTTCCTGCCCGCCGACAACGTGGACCTGGGCGACCTGACCACCGTGCACTCCTGGGTGTTCAACGGCGTCTCCGCCATCGACGGCCCGCTCGGCCCGGCCACCGTCTCGCACGCCGACTACCTGGTCGAGCTGGCCGCGGCCACCTCGCTCGACCCGGCCAGGCCCGTCTGGCTGCAGGAGATCGGGGTGCCCAGGCCCGACGTGCCCGAGGCCCGGACGGCCGAGTTCGTCCGCCGCACGCTCGACGCGGTGACCGCCAACCCCGCGCTGTGGGGCGTCACCTGGTGGTGCTCCCACGACCTGGACCGTTCCCTCTCCGACTTCCCCGAGCGGGAGTACGAGCTGGGCCTGTTCACCGTGGACCACCGTCCCAAGCCGGCGGCCAAGGAGCTCGCCGCGATCATCGACGAGCGCCGCGGCCGTGCCGAGGCGCCGCGTCCGGCCCTGCGGTGCGACGTGGACCTGCGGACCGAGCCCGGACGCCGGGCCGAGGTCGCGCCGGGCAGCGCCTTCCACGCCGCGTGGGTCCGGCTGCGGCAGGCCGGGCCCGTGGCCATCGTGGCCGGCGACCGCGCCGACGACCCCGGCCACCTCGCCGCCCGGGGGATCGGCACCGTCCTCACTCCGGAGTGACGCCAGGCCGACCATGTGATCACCGACTCAGAGAGGACACCCGTGTCAGTCACCATCGTCTCCGTGGAGTCCACGGACCTGTTCGCGGGCGCCGAGCACGCCCCGCGCCAGGTGCTGCGCGTGACGCTCGACGGCCCGCCCGCCCGGGTCGCCGTCACCGGCCCGGGCGTGTCCGGGGAGGCGGAGGGCTCGGGCCAGGTCGAGGTCCCGCTGGAGATCGCCGACCCGGTCCCGGGGGCCGAGCTGCCGGTCGTGGTGACGGCGGGCGGCGCGCGGGCCGAGGCCGTGGTGGTCGTGGCCGAGCCCGGCTGGACGATGTTCCTGGTCTCCCACTTCCACTACGACCCGGTGTGGTGGAACACGCAGGCGGCCTACACCTCGCCGTGGGAGCTGCTGTCCGGGGACGCCACCACCCGCCCGCTGTGGGAGCGCAACGGGTTCGCCCTGGTGGAGGCGCACCTGGACCTGGCGCTGCGCGACCCGGTCTACAAGTTCGTGCTGGCCGAGATCGACTATCTCAAGCCGTACTTCGACGTCCATCCCGAGCGCCGGGCCGACCTGCGGCTGCTGATGGAGCGCGGGCAGGTCGAGCTGGTCGGGGGGACGTACAACGAGCCCAACACCAACCTGACCGGCGCCGAGGTCACGATCAGGAACATCGTGTACGGCATCGGCTACCAGCGCGACATCCTCGGCGGGGATCCGGCGACGGCGTGGCAGCTCGACGCGTTCGGGCACGACCCGCAGTTCCCCGGATACCTGGCCGCGGCGGGGCTGACCGGCAGCGCGTGGGCGCGCGGGCCGTTCCACCAGTGGGGGCCGATCCAGAAGAACTTCGGCGCGGCCAAGGACGACGCCCGGGTGATGCAGTTCCCGAGCGAGTTCGAGTGGATCGCCCCGTCGGGGCTCGGCGTGCTGACGCACTTCATGCCGCACCACTACTCGGCCGGCTGGTGGATGGACTCCGCCGCCGACCTGGCGAGCGCCGAGCAGGCCGTGTACGAGCTGTACCGCAAGCTCAAGCCGGTCGGGGCGACGCGGAACCTGCTGCTGCCCGTGGGCACCGACTACACCCCGCCCAACAAGTGGGTCACCGAGATCCACCGCTCCTGGAACGCCCGCTACGTCTGGCCGCGCTTCGTCTGCGGCACCCCGCGCGACTTCCTCGACGCGGTCCGGGCCGAGCTGGCGGCCACCGGACGCCGTCCCAGCCCGCAGACCCGCGACATGAACCCGGTCTACACCGGCAAGGACGTCTCCTACATCGACACCAAGCAGGCGCAGCGGGCGGGCGAGGTGGCCGCCGTGGACGCGGAGAAGCTGGCCACCCTCGCCGCGCTCGAAGGGCTCGGGACCTACCCCGAGGCGGCGCTGGACAAGGTGTGGCGGCAGCTCGCCTACGGGGCGCACCACGACGCGATCACCGGCAGCGAGTCCGACCAGGTCTACCTGGACCTGCTGTCCGGCTGGCGCGAGGCGTACGACCTGGCCGGCGCGGTGCGCGACGTCTCGCTCGCCTCGCTCGTCGCCCGCGTGGACACCGGCGGCGAAGGCGTCGCGGTGGTCGTGGCGAACACGCTGTCGTTCGACCGGTCGGCGCCGGTGGCCGTACGGCTGCCGGCCGGGATCGACGGCGGACGGGTGCTCGACGATGCCGGCGCGGACGTGCCGTGCGTCGTGGACCGCGGGACCCTGCGTTTCCTGGCCGAGGACGTGCCCGCCACCGGGTGGCGCACCTGGCGCCTCCTCCCGGGACCGTCCCGGCCCGGCGCGTCCGGATGGACGCCCGCGCCCGGCGTCACCGTCGAGAACGCCCGCTACCGCGTCACCGCCGACCCCGGCCGCGGCGGCTGCCTGTCGGCCGTCCTGGACAAGAAGGCGGGGCGCGAGCTGCTCCGGCCCGGCTGCGTCGGCAACGAGCTGCGCGTCTACGAGGAGTACCCCGCCCATCCCGACTTCGGCGAGGGCCCCTGGCACCTGGTGCCCAAGGGCCCGGTCGTCGGCGCTGCGGAGGGCGCGGCCCAGGTGCGGCGCGAGACCTGCCCGCTCGGCGAGCGCCTGTTGATCACCGGAACGGTGGACGGCATCGGCTACGAGCAGACCGTCACGCTCTGGGACGGCGTGGACCACGTGGACCTGACCACCCGCGTCCTGGACTACCGGGGCGCGGACCGGCTGCTGCGGCTGAGCTTCCCGGCCGACCTGCCCGGCGCGCTGCCGGTGAGCGAGGTGGCCGGTGCCGTGGTGGGGCGCGGGTTCGCCCTGCCCGACGTGGACGCCGCCGAGGCGCCGTGGACCCTCGACAACCCCGCCAACACCTGGTTCGGCCTGGGCTCCACCGCCCGCGTCACGCTCACCGGCCCCGGCGGCCGGCCGCTGGGCGAGCGGGCGCTCGGCGTGGCCGAGGTGGTCGTCCCCGGCCCGGACGGCCACTCTCCGGACGAGCAGGCGCTCGGCGCGGCACAGGCGATCGTCCCCGGCCGGGACGACGGCGCTGAGGTGCGCGAGCTGCTGGTCGCCCTGGTCAGGGCCGGGGTCACCGCGACCACGGCCGGTGCGGACTGGTCCCGGTACGGCTGGCTCGACGTCGACTCCAACCTCCCCGACTTCCGCATCATGATCGGCGGCCCGCGGGAGAACGACGCGGTGCGCGAGCTGCTGGACCGCGCCGGCCCGGCCTATGCCGAGGTCCTGGAGCGGGACGGGCGCGTCTGGGTGCCCGCCGCCCGGCCGCTGCGCGAGGTCTGGCGGCCCAACGCCGACCTGCGCGACCTGCGGGCGCTGCCCGCCCTGATCACCACCGACCCCGCCGCGCTGGCCGCCGACCTCGCCGACGCCCGCGTGAGCTCCGCCTGTCCCGGCGAGGTCCCGGAGTCCGAGCTGCTCACCGGCCACACCGTCGCGCTGCTCACCTACGGCCTGCCGGGCTTCGCCGTCGATCCGGCCGGCACGTTGCACCTGTCGCTGATGCGCTCGTGCACCGGGTGGCCGTCCGGGGTGTGGATCGACCCGCCCCGCCGTACGCTGCCCGACGGGGCCGGCTTCCAGCTCATGCACTGGACCCACGAGTTCCGTTACGCGCTGGTCTCCGGCGAGGGCGACTGGCGCGCGCTGACGCTGCCCGCCCGGGGGCAGGAGTTCAACCATCCGCTGTACGCCGTGCTCGCCGAGCCGCACGAGGGGCCGCTGCCGCCGACCCGGTCGTACCTGAAGGTCGAGCCGGCCCGGGAGGTGCTGGTCGGCACCGTCAAACCGGCCGGGAACCCGACCGCGCACGGGTCGGCCGCCGCGGCGGACCCGGCTTCGGGGGTGACCGTGCGCCTGATGGAGTCCACCGGGCTCGGCCGCGACGCCGTCCTTTCCGGTGCGCTCGCCCTCACCGAGACGCACCGCGCCGACCTGCTCGAACGGCGGCTCGGCCCCGTCCATGGCGCCGTCGCCCTGGACGGGGCCGAGGTCGCCACCGTGATCGCCGTCCCGGGCCTGCCGGCGGTGCCCGGCCCGCCCACCGAGCCCGGCCCGCCCACCGAGGCCGCCCTCCCGCTGCGTGAGGCGGCCCGCGGTGGTGCGGTGCTGGGGCCCGCGGCCGAGGTGGCGCAGCCGGTGCATGCGCGGTACTGGCTGCACAACCGGGGGCCGGCGCCGATGGGCTACCTGCCGGTGAGCGTCACGGCGTCGCCGGGCCTGGTGCGGACCGAGGGCGAGCCCGCCGACCTGTCGGTGGTGCTCTCCTCGCACCTGCTCGACGCCGACGTGGAAGGAGCCGTGGAGATCCTCGTCCCCGAGGGCTGGACGGCCGGTCTGACGCGGCGCCCGTACCGGCTGGTGGCGGGCGGGCACGTACGGTTCCCTGTGACCGTGACCCCGCCCCGTGGCGTCGAGCCCGGCCTGTACTTCGTCGCCGCCCGGATCCAGCACGACGGCCAGACCGTCGAGGACGTGGTCACCATCGCCGTCGGCGACCTGTCCGACGGCTTGTCCGGCGAGCTGCCCGGCGTGCTGCCCGTGCCCGGTGACGTCCCCGAGGACTGGGTGGCCGCGCAGGGCAGCAAGGACCGTCCCGGCCGCGACACCGGCCTGTCGGTGGGCGTGACGACGCCGTCGGTGCGCGTCGCTCCCGGCGGGCGTGCCGTGCTGGGGCTGGCGTTGCACAATCGCACGAACGGTGAGATCCGGGGCGAGTTGCAGGTCGTCTCGCCCTGGGGCACGTGGGACCTGATCGCCGCCCCGGTGCGCGGGTTCGTCCTGGCGGCCGGTGAGAGCACGGTCGCCGAGTTCGAGGTGTCCGCACCCCGCGACGCCGCCCCGGGCTCCGCGTGGGCACTGGGCAAGGTCATGTGGTTCGGCCGCTGCCAGTACGCCCCGACCGTCGAACTGCTGGTGACCCCATGACCCCCACTCCCCACCCCACCCCTCCCTCCTCCCACCCCGAACCCCCCGCCCCCACCCCCCAGACGAACCACCCCACCTCCGCCCACCCTCCTCACGTCGGCCATCCGACCTCCGCCCATGCGCCCGTCACCGGCGAGCCGGTCGCGCCTGGTGTGGGGCCGGTGCTCGGGTGGCTCGACGGCCGCCCGCTCCCCCGCTCCGAGCTGGACCGACGGCTCGCAGCCCTGCGGGACGGACCGAGGTCATCGGCGCTTCCGGCACCGGGCACGGCCGAGGACCGGCAGCTCACGCGCTGGGTGGCCCAGGTGGTGCTGACCGAGCAACTGTGCGCCGCCGAGGCCACAGCCCGCGGACTCCCCCTGGAGCAGCCCCCACCACCCCGCCCCGACCAACCCACCACCGACGCCATGGGGGCACGGCCCGACCAGCCCCCCACCGACGTCATCGCGGTACGGCTCGACCAGCGGGCGGCTGTCGAGCTGGGTTCGATCGCGGCGGCGGCCTACGAGGGCAGCGCCGCCGTCCGGGCCGTCTACGAGGCCGTCACCGCCGACGTCACCGTCTCCGCGTCGGAGGCGTCCGCGTACCGGGAGGCCACCGCCCGACCGCCCACCGGACCGGCATGGCGGCTACGCACCCCGGACGGCGAGTTCGACGCCGACCCCGCTTCGCTGCCCGTCGCCCTGGCCGAAGCCCTGGCCGCCGCCGTACCGGGCCAGACGGTGACGGCCGGCCCTTGGACCGCCACCCTCGTCACCTGCCACGCCCCCGTCCCGGCGAACCGAGATGCGCCCGCCGACGGCCTCCTCGACTCCGCGCGCAGAGTGGCGTTCGTACGCTGGCTCGACCACGCCCGCGCCCACCGCCTGCGCCTGGTGCCGGGCCTCGAACACCCCGGCGACCCCGCACAACCCGACAACCACCACCGCCACTGATCCCGCCATCGCCCCAGCCGGACCCGTCCAAGCCCTTCGCGCTCGACCGGGCGACGGCACTGTCCGACGCGGCCGGGCGCCCCTGTGGCGCTCCCGCTCGCCGCCCGCACCGAGGACGTCAGCCCGATGCGCCCGAGCGCCGGGCGCTCCGGCGCGCTTCGAGGGCGTCCAGGATCAGGTCGAGGCCGTAGCCGAACTCGCTGGTGTGGTCGTAGTCCTTGCGCAGGGCGTGGTCGCGGATCATCTCGGTGAGGTACGGCAGCTCCTCCTCCGGCAACTGCCGGAGGAGGTCGCCGGCCACGTCCTCGACGTCGTCCGGCGTCGTCATCGGCAGGTTCGTCTCCTGCAGGACGAACCCGTAGACGTAGCTGTCGATCAGCGACACGGCGTGCGCGGCCAGCGCCAGCGTGAACCCCGCCTCCCGCAGGACGCCCAGGACGGCGTCGTGGTGGCGTAGCGTCGCCGGCCCCGGGTCGCGGCGGGAGTCCATGAGCCCGAGGGCCCAGCTGTGCTGCGACAGGACCGCGCGCGCGGAGACGGCTCGCGTACGGATGGCATCGCGCCAGTCGTCGCCCTCGGCGCCCGGCAGCTTGATCGCCGCGAACACCATGTCGACCACGCCGTCGAGAATCGCGCCCTTGTTCGGCACGTGGTGGTACAGCGACATCGCCTCCACGCCCAGTTCCTGCGCCACCCGGCGCATCGTGATCGCCTCCGCGCCGCCGCGATCAGCGACCCGGATCGCGGCTTCCAGGACGAGGGCTCTGCTGAGCGGTTGCGGCGGCATGACGGCTCCGGGGTGTGGACGGGTTGACAGCCTTACAAGCGTAAGCCAGCCTTACACCTGTAAGTGGCCTTACTGGTGTAAGGCTCCCCTGATGCACTTGGTCCGTGTCGAGAGAAAGAGATTTCCATGCCGATGCCGAAATGGTGGGGGCGCGTCAACAAGAAGGTGTTCAACCCCCGCGCGATAGCCGGCGGCAAATGGCCGGTGCTGATTCACGTCGGCCGCGTTTCCGGCGCCACGTACCGCACGCCGCTCGACGCCCATCCCGTCGACGGCGGTTACCTGTTCGTCCTGGTGTACGGATCGCGTTCGGACTGGGTGCAGAACGTCCTGGCGGCCAGAAGTGCGCGCCTCCGGGCCGACGGAAGGGAGGTGGAACTCACCGCCCCGCGCCTTGTCGGCAAGGACGAGGCGTTCCAGGCCCTTCCCGACAAGGTGGCGCGCCCGCCGAAGGTGCTCCGCATCACCGAATTCCTGCGCATGGACCTGCGCACACGCTGACCACCACGACATTTTCGGGACCACAATCGTGCACACCAACAGGCGGGCAACCGCAATCGCCGGCGCCCTCGTCATCCTGGGTATGATCGCCGGCGCGCTGAGCGTCGTTCCCGCCGTCGACGAACCACGCCGTCTCGCGCTCATTTCCGCACACGAGGGCCAGGTCATCCTCGGCGCAGTCGCTCAGACGGTCATGATCCCGGCCTATGTCGGGTTCGCACTGTACCTGTATCCGATTTTACGGGCGGAGAACGAAGCACTCAGTCTGGGTTTTCTCGGGTTCAGACTGATCGCGGCGACGTTCCACTTCATCGGCGTCATCCTCCTGCCCTTGTTTCTCGTGCTGGGCCAGGAACTCACCCAAGCCGACGCCGCGGCAGCATCCAGCATCGAGGTCGTCGGCGAATTACTGCGGACGGCTCGCGACCTGGTCAATCACGTCGCATTGATCGTCGCGCTGAGCCTTGGAGACCTGCTGCTGTTCCGCATTCTGTGGCGGTCGAGATCTGTCCCACGATGGTTGTCCGGGTGGGGATTTGTGGCGATCGCAGCAGCCGTGTCCGCGAGTCTCCTGGTGCTGTTCGGCGTGGTCGACGTCGTCACGCCGCTCTACCTGGCCATGAATGCGCCCCTGGCCCTGCAGAGCTTCGTCTTCGCCGTGTGGTTGATGACCAGGGGCTTCGTCACGAAGATCCGTGACGCCTGAGGTTCGTCAGGTAGGAGAGGGCCTTGGCGAAGGCGGCGTCGTGGTCGCCGTTCAGTTCCTCGTCGCTGAGGACGCCGGGAACGGACAGGTGCGGCGGGATGCCGGTGACGTCGAAGGAGGTCCCGTCGCGGGTCAGGAAACGTTCGTTGGGCAGTGCGAAACTCCACCCGTTCGGCAGCTTCCGCCACAGAAAGTCGGAGAAGGCTCCCTGGGTGTTCTCCCCGATCCGCTCGGGCCGGGGCGTCCGTCCCGTCATGGCCTGGGTGAAGGTCTCGCCCGCGCTGATGGTCAGGCTGCTGGTGAGCAGGGCGATCGGGCCGGTGTACACCGGGGCGGTCGCCGGCCGTACGCGCACCTGCCGGGGGCGGGTGAACCCGGGCGGATCGCCGGGGGTGTTGCGGGCCTGCTTGGCGTACGCCTGGTACGGCCTGCCGGTGAGCCTGGCGGCGAGCCGCAGGCCGAGCGCGTCGTAGCCGCCCAGATTGACGCGCACATCGAGGACGAGACCGCGCAGCCGGCCGGGCCCCGAGGTGCGGGACTCGGTGAAGATCTCGTCGAGCGCCCGGTCCAGCTCGGCCGCGTTGGGCTCGTAGCCGCCGTCGGCGTAGCCGTCGAACGCGCCCAGCCGCAGGTAGCCCAGGCCGTCCGGGAGGTCGGCGTACCCGATCACGCCTCGTCCCCACTGTTGCAGGGGTTTGCGGGTGTCGTTCTTCTCGACGAACTTCTGGACGCGTTCGTTGAAGGCGATGAAGGCCGGCACCCCGTCCAGTTGCCTGGTGCCCGGACGCAACGGTCTGGCGAACTGCCTGCCGCCCGCGATGAGCGCGGTGTGCGCGTCGCCGAGCTCCTTGAGGACGTCGCGCAGGACGGCGAAGAGCTCCTCGTCCCCGCTGCTCGGGCCGATCCTGGACCGGTACCGGTCCCGTACGGCTCGCCAGTCGACGCCCTTGGTGGCGAAGAACGGGTAGTTCTCGGCGAAGGTCGTCCAGAAGACGTCGAACACCTGCACCGGGTCAGCGGGCGTCGGGGTGGCGCAGGCCCGGGGCAGGCGGGGCAGCCTCCGCAGGTCGATGGCGCCGACGCTGCCCGCATACCGTAGCCGCGCCCGGCCGGGCCCCCGCGTCTCGACGACGATCCGCCGCCCGCCTTCCCGGGCCGTGAAGGACGCCGAGTCCCGGGTCCGCGCCGTCTGTTCCGCCGAGAGCACTCCGCGCAGGCAGCTGATCGCCGTCGTGTCGTAGGTGGTGAGCCGCCCCTGGCCGATGCCGAAGACGGTGCCGTGACCGTCGGCCCGCCAGAGGCCGTCCAGCGGCTGCCGTCCGGCGGCGGCGTCCGCGGGCGTTACCGCCCCTGGCCCTACTGCCGTCACTGACCCCTGCCGTCGCCGTCGCCGTCACTGCCCCCTGCTGCCGTCGCCGCTGTAGCGCGGCTTTTACGTTGCTGCTGTTAGCGACGAGAACATGCTGTCCGTGGTCCTGTGCCTGCGGGCGCGGAGCCTCGGTCTGGGCCGCAGCGCCGCCTGGCTCATCGTCACCGAGGGCAGCAGGGGCGTCTCTCCTCCGTCACCGCTCGCAACGTGGCGCAGGCGTACGTCGGCGGTTGGGCCGAGATGGCGAGCAGTCGTACCTGTCCGTCTGCCACGCCTGCACCTCGTATCAGTGTTTTCGGTGGTCACTGGGATGCGTCGGGTTTTCGGTGGGGGCGATGCGCGCGCACCTGGCCTGCGGATGCTTCGTCGAACCGATTCGTACCCGTGCCGACCGCGTTCTCCCGTGAAGGAATTCGGCCTGGGGCGGTAAGTACGGGTGACCGCATACGCCAGGAAAGGTCGGTATGCATGACAATCCCTCGCGAAGCAGTCGAGGTCGACGACGCGCTCCTCATCGAGAGGTCGCTGAACGAACCCGAGATCTTCGCCACGTTGTTCGACCGGCACGCGCCGCTCCTCCACCGCTACGTGGCCAGACGGTTGGGCCCCAGCGAAGCGGAGGACGTCGTGGCCGACACCTTTCTGGCCGCCTTCCAGCACCGCGGCGGTTACGACAGGAATCGCCCCGACGCCCGACCGTGGCTGTACGGCATCGCCTCCAACCTGATCGGCCGGCGGCGGCGTACCGAGATGAGCCTCTACCGCGCCTACGTGCGCAGCGGCGTACACCCCGCGGAGCTGTCCGGCTCCCGGGTCGAGGACGGGGTCAACACCCTGGCCGTCAACCGCCCGCTGGCGCTGGCCCTGATGGAGCTCGCACCGGCCGATCGGGACGTGCTGCTGCTCGTCGCCTGGGCCGAACTGAGCTACCAGGAGGTGGCCGACGCGCTGGCCATCCCGCCGGGAACCGTCGCCTCGCGACTCAACCGGGCCCGTCTTCGGATCCGGCAAGCCCTGAGTGAACAAGGAGAACGCCGATGGACGCCCTGAAGGCCATGTGGCAGACCGTTCCCCCCGCCACCCCGGCCGAACTCGCCGGCGCGCGGCAGCGGCTGCTCCGCAGGATGCACCCGCGGCGACGCGTCGTCACCGGCCCTCGGCTGCTGGTCGCGGCCGGGGTCGCGGCGGCACTCACCGTCACGCCGTTGATCGTCGCAACCGGGCCCGCCGCCCACGCGGTGACCAGGGGCCCGGACGGCACGGTCGAGGTCACCGTCAACGAGCTGCGCGATCCCGCCGGTCTTGAGGCCAAGCTCGACGCGGTGGGCATCAAGGCCGACGTGACCTTCCTGGCCCCGGCCACGCGGTGCGCGGGCCCGCGATTCACCGGCGCGGACCGCGCCTACGGCGGGGAACCCGCTTCGAACGCGAGCGAGCTGCGTTCGCTGGTGGAAGGGTCGCGATCGTACAGGGCCACCCGGGTGAAGTCGGTCCGGACGATCGAGATCTTCCCGCAGTACATCAAGCCGGACGAGACGCTCGTGGTGGAGTTCCGCGACAACAGGGACCCGCAGATGCCCTGGCGACTCGGCGCGTGGCTGGCCCAGGCGGGCACCCCCGTGAAGCCGTGCACGCCCGTCCCGGGCGCCCAATAGAGGCCGCCACGGGCCGGCTCACCACCGCTCTGCCCACCGTTCTCATCATCCCGGCCGGTGGCCGGCGGCAAGCGGGGCGGACGGCAGCTCACGGAGGTGGATGGCGGCGTGCCAGTACGCCGGGTTCCCGGGCACGGTCCACGCCCTCTGCACCACCGCTCCGAGCCCGGACGCGTCCCAGGACCCCGAGCCGTACCGGCTCAGGTCCGCCAGGATGGCGTCGTGCACCGCCCCGAACCGGTGCAGGAGCAGCGACGCGGGGAGGCGCCGGCCCGCTTCCACGCCGCCGAGGTTCAGCGCCCGCCCGACGGCGGGGTCCTCCCAGCGTGGATCGAGGCTCCAGTGCGACCGGCCGGCGGCGGCTTCGGTCAGCACGGCCAGGTTGATCTCGTCCCACATCAGGACGTGCGCGATGAGGTCGTGCAGGGACCGGCAGAAGTCGCCGAGCGGCCCGGAATCCACCAGGTGGTCGGCGTCGAGCTGCTGCTCGCTGAGTCCGGTGACGCGAGCGAGGAGGAGGTCCCGATCGGCGTTCAGGCGGCCGATCGCCTCTTCCGGGGACAGGATCGTCACGGTGGTTCTCCCTCGATGAAGTGGTTGGGAGGACTTCAGCACCACCGCGACCGTCCGGCCAGCGGGCTGACGGATGCGATCAATCGTGCTCAGCGCACCAGCAGCGACAGCACGTCCTTGCCGAGCTCCTCCAGGACGCCGGCGGCGAGCCGGTACCGCACGAACCGTCCCTGGCGGGCCGTGGTGGCCAGTCCCGCCGCGGCCAGGGCGCGCAGGTGCCGGTTCACCTGGGTCGGGTCCACGTTCCACAACATGGCGATCTCGCCGGCCGTCCGCGGTTCGGTGGCGATCGCGCGGGCGACCTCCAGGCGGCCCTGGTGGGCGAGGGCCTCCAGCCGTCGCCGCACCACGGCGGCGGAGGGCACGGGGAGGCCCGCGTCGACCGGGTGCAGGACAAGGAGCGGCCGGCCGGGAACGTCGGCCACGTACAGGTGGGGACGGATGAAGGTGCTGGGCGCGACGACCAGCCCGCGCCGGGACACGTCATGACGGGCGGCCTGGATCTTGGCGATGCGCACGGCCACCCCGGCCGGGGCGAGCTCGACGGCGGGGTCGAGGGCGGCGAGGGCGGGGCCGGGCCCTTGCCGGGACGCCAGGTCGGCGAAGCGCCGCGCCCGCCCGGCCAGCGCCGGCCGGATCCGGGTCCACTCGGCCTCGAACCACTCCTGCCGGCTGCGACGCAGGAACGACAGGAAGTCCGCGACCGCCTCCCGCGGACGCCTGACCAGCGCTTCGACGCGGGCCGCCACCGCCGGATCCCGGGCGCGCGACCACCGGAGCGCGACCTGCCGGTCGCCCGAGGGCGCGATCGGCCGCAGCAGCTGGCCCGCCAGCTCCCGGGCGGGCATGGCGTCCAGTTGTGCGAGCCGGTCGTCGAAGCTGTCCGCCGGGGGTGCGGGGGTGACGAACGGCGTGGCCCTGATGGCCTGCGCCGTCCACCACCACGATCGTGTCCAGGCCGCCAGGCCGGGGCTCATCGCCGTGAGGATCTTCGCCGCCCAGTCGTCCAGGCCGTGGTGACGGGGGTCGCGCAGGACATGCAGCGCCGAGCCGAACTCGGTCATCGCCGACACCGCCGGCAGCAGGGTCCCCGCCTGCATGCACCGGTCGAGGCCGGTGATCACTGTGGGCATGGCACCGATCCCATCATCCCCGCGCGGTGGACGGTCACCGGGCCGAGCGGAACGCCGTGGCCCCGCAGGCACCGGCGGCGCGGGATCCGCTCGCGGGCAGCGCCGCGCTGACGGTGACGCCGCCGCCGGGGACCGCGTTCGCCGACAGCCCGCCGCCCAGCGCCGCGAAACCGGCACGCCGGACGCGCAGGCGATCGGCGAGCCGTTCCGGCAGCAGGCCGGCGCCGTCGCCGCTGACCGTCAGGCGCAGCCCGCGCGCGTTCGCGGTGAGCGCGACGCCCACGGACCGCACCGAGCCGTCCTCCGCCAGGCCGTCCAGCACGTCGAGGATCGTGGCACGGACGAGCTCCGCGACGCCGCCGGGCAGGGGCCTGGCGGGCAGCGCCCAGACCTCCACGACGATGCCGGTCGAGCCGGACCAGCGTTCCAGCTCGTCGTGGGGATCTCACAGGGCCGCAGGGACGAGTCCGTCCAGAGGCATGGTCGCCATCTCAGGCCCTGCGGAGGCCGGCGAACTGCAGGCCGGTGAAACCGGCCACCGCCACCGCCTGGACGATCACGTAGGCGACGCCCAGCCCGGTCAGCGGGAACCACCCGGCGATCAGCGTCTCGGCGCTGGCCGCCACCCATGCCACGTTGACCGCCATCACCGCGATCACCGCCGCCCTGCTCACCACCGGACGGGCGGCGAGGCGGAGAAGGCTCGCGGCGTAGGCCACCAGGAACACGCCGGCCGGCACGAGCAGGGCGGCGGGCAGGCCGAACATCGAGCCGGAGATCGCGGCGACGGCCAGGAAGAGGAGCCCGTTGGCGCCCGACCCGATCGCGTCCTGCCTGAGCGCGAAACGCAGCAACTTGGAGCCGGCGGCGGCGGTGGGCGCGGCGGCGAGGGCTGCCATGATCAGATCCTTTCGTCGGTGCGGGATGCCGTCATCCCTGCTGCCGTCGAAGCTACGCAGGCCGGTGGCGCGCCGAATCTGTCATCGTGACGGTAGCGCCAGGTCACGGCCATTGCTCACCACCACCACCCGGAAGGGGCAAATGTCCGTTCCGCTAGATTTTCGGCCATGTTGTATGGGCGGGCTGCGGAGCAGGCGCAGGTGGACCGGCTGCTGGCGGACGCCCGGTCCGGGCGCAGCGGGGTGCTGGTGGTGCGCGGGCAGCCGGGCATCGGGAAGTCCGCCCTGCTCGGCCACCTGACCGAGCGCGCCGCGGGCGTGCGGGTGCTGCACGGGGTCGGCATCGAGTCCGAGGCGGAGCTGCCGTACGCCGCCCTGCACCTGCTCCTGCGCTCCGAGCTCGACCGGATCGGCGCGCTGCCCGAACCGCAGGCGGGGGCGCTGCGAGGCGCGCTGGGGCTGGGCGCGGCGGCTCCGGCGAACCGGTTCCTCGTCGGGCTCGCCCTGCTCAGCCTGCTCGCCGAGATCGCGGACGACGGGCCGCTGCTCTGCCTGGTCGACGACGCCCAGTGGTTCGATCGGGCTTCGGCCGACGCCCTGACGTTCGTGGCGCGGCGGCTGGACGCGGAAGGCGTCGCGCTGGTGTTCGCGGGCCGGGAGGAGTTCGACCCGCAGGGGCTGCCCGAGTTGTGGCTGGACGGCGTCGACCGCGAGGCCGCCGTCGCGCTGCTGGCCGAGTCGGCCGGGGACCTGGCGCCGAAGGTGCGTGACCGCGTCCTGGCCGAGGCGGGCGGCAATCCGCTCGCGCTCCTCGAACTGCCGTCCGCGTTCACCGCGGAGCAGCAGGCCGGGCAGCCGAACCCGTTCACCGCGATCCCGGTCGCCGGCCGGGTGCAGGAGGCGTTCCAGCAGCAGATCAGGGCGCTGCCCGGCACGGCGCGGACGCTGCTCGCCGTGCTCGCCGCCGACGACACTGGCGACCTCGGCATCGTGCTGCGCGCCGCGCGGTCCTTCTCCGCCCGGCTGGCGGACCTGGAGACGGCCGAGCAGGCCAAGCTGGTCACGGTGAACGGGGCCACGGTGACCTTCAGGCACCCGCTCATCAGGGCCGCCGCCTACCGGAGCGCGCCGTTGACGTCGCGGCTGGCCGTGCATCGCGCGCTCGCCGAGGCGCTCGACGGCGGCGAGCACGCCGACCGCCGGGCCTGGCATCTGGCCGCGGCGGCGACCACGCCCGACGAGGACGTGGCGGCCGAGCTGGAGTCGGCCGCCGAGCGGGCGCGCACGCGGTCGGGCTATGCGGCCATGGCCGCGGCCTACGAACGGGCCGCCGAGCTCACCCCCGGCACCGCCGGGCGGTCGGCCCGGCTGGCCGCCGCGGCCGTGGCGGCCAGCGACGCGGGACAACTCGCCCGCGCGGGCGCGCTGGCCGGCCGGGCCAGCGAGGAGATCAGGAACCCGCTGGCCCTCGCCCACCTGACCCAGGTGCGCGCCCATCGGGAGTTCGAGCAGGGCAGCCCCGCCACGGCCGGCGAGCTGATCATCGCCGGCGCGGAGCGGGTCGCCCCGCTCGACGCCGAACGGGCGGCCTACCTGCTCGTGGAGGCGATGCGCTGCGCGTGGTACGCCGGTGACCCGGGCCTGGCCGCGCGGGCGGCGAAGCTGCTCAGGGCGCTGCCCGAGGTGGGGTCTCCGCTGGTGAGCGGCGCGCTCGGGCTGTCCGCACTGGCCAACGGCGAGCTGTCGGAGGCCGTCCCGCTCATGCGGGGGCTGGTGCTGGCTCCCGATCTGTCCGGGCTTCAGGTGCCTGGCCTGACCTTCATGGCCGGGCTGTGCGCGCCGATCGGGCGCTACGGCCTGGCCGAGTCCGTCGCGGCGCGCGTCGAGGCCGAGTGCAGGGCGCACGACATGGGGGGCTGGCTGACCGTCGCGGTGGAGATCCGGATGGAGGCGCAGATGCTGCTCGGCAGGTATCGCGAGGCGGCGTCCCGGCTGGAGGAGAGCCTCGCGGTGGTCGGCGACCTGGGGCAGCGGAACGGAGCCGTCGTGCTCGCCGCGCTGCTCGCGGTGACGCGCGGCGAACTGGGCGACGAGCCCGGTTGCCGGGCGGCGGCCACGGCCGCGCTGGAACAGGCCAGAGCGTGCGGGCTCCGCACGGCCGAGGCGGTGGCGGTGGCCGGGCTCGGGCGGCTGGAGCTCGCGCTCGGCCGTCCGGAGGCGTCGCTGCGGATCCTGGAGAAGATCTTGCCCACCGATGCGCCGGTGTCCGTCTTCTCCGCTCCCGACCGGATCGAGGCCGCGGTCAGGGCCAAGGAGCCCGAGCTGGCGGGCGAGCCGCTGGCGTCCTACCTGGAATGGGCGGCCGGCGTCGGCGTGCCGTCCGCCGATGCGGTGGCGCTGCGCTGCCGCGCCCTCGTCGAGGACGACGAGGACCTGTACGAGCAGGCCGTCCGGGCGCACGAGCAGGGCGAGCAGCCGCACGAGCAGGCCCGCACGCGGCTGCTCTACGGCGAGCGGCTGCGGCGGGCGCGCCGGCGCGCCGCCGCCCGCGCCCAGTTGCGCGCCGCGCTGGAGACCTTCGACCGGCTCGGCATGGCGCTCTGGGCCGAGCGGGCCCGCGCGGAGCTGCGCGCCACCGGCGACGTGCCCGCCGCGCCGCGCCGGCCGGATGACCCGCTCAGCGTCCTCACGGCGCAGGAGAGGCAGGTGGTACGGCTGGCCGCCACGGGCGCGTCCAACCGCGACATCGCGGCCCGGCTGTACCTCAGCCCGCGCACCGTCGGCTACCACCTCTACAAGGCTTTCCCGAAGCTGGGCATCTCCTCGCGGGCGGAGCTGGCCGGGATCGTCGCCTGAGCTCTGAGGTACGATCACCTGGGTGAATATCCGAATCCCTATGGCTTCGGGTCTCATATCGCTATTGGACATCCCGCTGCCGCCTCTGGTCTTCTGGTCGCGCTCAGGAAGATCGAGATCGGGGAGTCGGGATGAGACACGTTCGTCATGGCGGGCTGCGTACCAGGCTGGGCGCCTCCGTGCTCGCGGCCTGCACGGCGATGGCGGCCGTCGCGGGACCGGCGGGGGCCGACGCCGCGCGGCCGGAGAGCGGCCAGGCCGCCGTCAGGAAGGAACTGCGCGCGCTGGAGACCTCCTACCAGGGACGGATCGGGGCCTACGCGATCGACACCGGCACCGGGAAGACCCTCTCCTACCGGGGCGGCGAACGGTTCGCCGGCGCCTCCACCTTCAAGGCCGTCCTGTGCGGCGCCATCCTGGACCAGGCCCGGACGAGCGACCCCGGCCTGCTGGACCGCACACTGCGCTGGACGGCCAAGGACGTGGTCGTGAACTCGCCGATCAGCGGACGTCCGGAGAACGTCAGGAACGGCATGACGGTGGACCGCCTGTGCCACGCGGCCGTCACCGCCAGCGACAACACCGCGGCGAACGTGCTCCTCAAGCAGATCGGCGGCCCCGCGGGGCTGACCCGCTACTACCGCTCGCTCGGCGACCCGGCCGGGCGCCTGGACCGCTGGGAGCCGGAGCTCAACGACTGGAAGCCGGGCGAGAAGCGCGACACCGTCAAGCCCGCGTTCATGGCCCGCAACCTGCGCAAGCTCAGCCTGGGCGACGCGCTCGTCCCGGAGGACCGGCAGCGGCTGAACGGCTGGCTGCGGGCCAGCGTCACCGGCGCCGAGCGCATCCGTGCCGGGGTTCCGCGGGACTGGGTCGTCGGCGACAAGACCGGGGGCGGCGCCGGCGCGTACGCGCCGGGCAACGACATCGCCGTCGCCTGGCCGCCCTCCGGCGCGCCGGTGATCATCGCGATCTTCACCCATCGCACCGACCCGGCCGCGACCATGGACAACAGCGTGATCGCCAAGGCGGCCGCCGTGCTGGTCCGCGGGCTCGGCCTGGCCGGGTAGCGGCGTCACGGCGGCGGGGCCGCGCCGGGCCCGGGCTCATGAGCGGCAGGTCCGGGCGGCACGGGCCTTCAGGAGCTGCGCCGCAGCTCCAGGAGACCTTCGGCGATCCTGCCGACGCCCTCGGCGATCACGTGCTCGTCGGCGGTGAGGCTGATCCGGAAGCACCGCCTGGCGTGGGAGGCGGCCGTGGCGTCCGGCGTCGGGTTCGCGAAGAAGTGGCGGCCGGGGACGACGAAGACCTTCTTGGTCTTCATCAGCCGGTACAGGGCCATGTCGTCGAACCAGTCGTGATCGATCCAGAGCCAGCAGAACATGCCGCCCTCCCCGGCGTGCAGCCGCCAGGTGACGGACTCGGGCAGGAGGTCGGCCAGCAGGCGTTCGGCGTACAGGCGGCGGGCCCGGTAGAACGGGTTGATCACCGTGGCGGCGAGCCGGTCCAGCAGCCCCGAGGACAGCGCCCTGGCCGCCACCCGCTGCATGAGCTGCGGCGCGTGCAGGACGGAGTTGGCCATGAACGACACCATCGCGCGGACGTACCGGGCCGGCCCGATCGCGAATCCCACGCGTTCGGCGGGCATGCCCGCCTTGGACAGGGTGAAGCAGTTGATCAGGTGGTCGTCCCACTGCGGGCCCACCCGGGAGGCGGCGACGCGCGGGAAGGGGGCGCCGTAGGCGTGGTCGACGATCAGCGGCACGTCACGGCGGCGGGCCACGTCGAGCAACCGGGAGAGCTCGTCGCCGTCGATGCTGCGGCCGGTCGGGTTGCTGGGGCTGGACAGCAGGAGCATGCCGATCTCGGGGCAGCGTTCCAACGCCTCGAAGTCGAAGGCGTAACGGAAGGACCGCTCGCCGGTCAGCTCGATCTCGGGGGCGATGCCGGTGACGCCGTCGGGGTCCGTGGACAGGCCCAGGTAGCCGGGGTAGTCGGGGGTCATGGGCAGGACCACGCGCTGGAACGAGCCGTCGGCGGTCTGGCCGGAGAACAGCGCGGTGGCGATGAAGAAGAGCATCTGGCTGCCCGGTCCCACCACGACGTTGTCGGCCGTGATGCCCCAGCCGTAGCGGGCGTTGAAGGCGGTGACGATCTCCTCGACCAGGGTGGGCATGCCGCGTGAGGGCCCGTAGCGGCTGCTGGTCGCGGCGAAGTCCTCGGCCACGACGGTTGCGGTCAGGTCCCGCCAGGCGTCGATGACCTCTTTGATCTGGGCGGGGTTGCCGATGCTCAGGTTCAGCCAGTCGGACGCGCCCGAGGCGGTGGAGGTCGCGACGTCCTCCATGATGCTGCGCAGGCCCGACATGTCAGACATCTTCTGGCCGCTCCGCGATAACTTCATTCTTGCGTGTCCCTTCTGGGATCTGGCCCGCCGCCGGCGCACACCCGCGGTTCGTAGTGATCAAGCGAGTCCACCGCATTAGTCGTCGCCGCACAAGACGGTGCCGCACAAGACGGTGCCGCCGCACAAGACGGTGACGGCGCGCGCCGGCACGGGCCGCCCGCGCCGCCTGGTGGGGCGCACGAAGGTCCAGGTCGCGGGGCCGAGAGCCGCGCCTCCGAGAAGGGATCGCCGGGATCAGGACCGCGGCTCCTGCGGGCCGGCGGCCGCGGCGGCCCAGTACTGGCCGATGCTCTCCTCCATCAGGCGGGCGGCGAACACGGCGTCGTCCGCGCTCTCCCCCCGCCGCAGACCGTGCTCGGCCACCGCCAGCGCCTGCCGTTCGAGCTCGTCGGACTGCCCGCCGCCGTAGTAGACGACGAACTCCTCCGGCACGTCGAGCCCGGTCTTGGGCAGGCGGGCGAGCATATCGTCGCTGTCGGGAAAGTAGCGGACCATGTCCCAGTACAGCGCGAGCGCGGCGTCGGCCTGGGTGCCGAGGAGGCTGAGCCAGCCCCACGTCCCGGCGACCTGATAGGCGGCGGGGTCGGCAGGCCAGTGGCGCAGGCGTTCCTCGTCGAGGTCCAGGGCGGCCATCACCCTGCGCAGCTTGGGCCGGGCCCGGTGGATCAGGCCGAGCATGTCGTGGAAGAACTCGACCGCGAGCGGGTGGGGATCGCGGGCGATCAGCGTGGCGAACGCCGCGATCTCGGCCTGGTGGCACTTGTGGGTCACGCCCACGAGCTGCCTGACGTGGTCCATCGTGAGCGTCCCGTCGTCCATGCGTTCGAGGAACCGGTTGCATACGGGGTTGTCGTCCCGCATCTGCCGCAGCCGTCGTACGGCCTGGCCGGCCAGGGGGGTGGGCTCGAAGTCGGTGTACATGATTCTCCCGTCGTCGATGGGGACGTGCGTCCGCCTCCCCCTCTGCCAACCGGGTCTGACGTGGGGCTGATCGTGCTGTGACAGGGCTCTGACGTGCGCGGCGGTCGCCGTGTGCCCCCACGGAGGGCCGGGTAGGGGCGGCCGCCTGGCCCGCGGAATCCGGCGGGCACACGGTCACGCGAGCAGCCGCTCACGCGACCATCTGACCAGTCGAACGGGAGCTCCCAGTGACACGACGACCGCAGGAAGGGATCGAGGCATTCCTGGCCGAGGTGGGCGGCGACGCCTCTCCGGGAGTGCGCGAGACGACCGTGGAACGGCCGGTCACCGTTCCGCCGGACGCGGCGCGGGAGCCGGCGGTCCTGCTCGTGGCGGGCCTGACCGCGCTGCTGTCCCTGTACGGCGCGGACGGCGGCGTGCGGCTCGCCCTGCACCGCCCCGGCGACGGCTCAGCCCGGACGGTCGAGGTACGGGTGGGAGTGGACGTCCCGTTCTCCGTGCTGTGCCGGGAGGTGGCGAAGTGCCCCGCGCTCTCCCCATCGCCGGACACCCTCACGGTACGGACGGCCGATCCCGGCCGGGACGCACCCGGCCCGCTGCACGTGCGCCTGGCCCTGGAGGACGGCCGGCCAAGGGCATGGCTGGGCGTGTCCGGCCCCCGCCCGGCAGCGGAACGCGTCGGACAGCTGGCCGGCTACCTGGGCGCGCTGCTGGACGCGGTGGAGGGATCGCCGGACCTGCGGCTGGGCGACCTCGACCTCGTGACACCCCCAGATCCGCGACCGGCGGGGCGGCAGGCGTCCGGAGGGACCATCCACGGTCTCGTCCGGGCGCAGGTCGACGCGCAGCCGGACGCGATGGCGGTCGTCGGGGACGGCGAGCGCGTCACGTACGGCGAGCTGTGGCGACGGGCCGCAGAGATCGCCGGCGGTCTGGCCACGATGGGGGTACGGCCGGGAGATCCCGTCGCGCTCAGGCTCCCGCCCGCCCCCGCCACCGTGGCGGCCATCCTCGGCACGCTCCTGGCGGGCGCCTGGTACGTCCCGATCGATCCCCGCCATCCCGGCTCGCGGGCCTCGTTCATCGTCCAGGACAGCCGCAGCCGGCTGCTGGTCGAGGACACCCCGTCCGGGGAGGACAGCGCCGTCACGCTGGACGCCCTCCGGGCAGCGGCCGGGACCGGCCCGTTTCCGAAGGTCCCCGGATCGTCGCCCGCCTATTGCCTGTACACCTCAGGCACGACGGGGCAGCCGAAGGGCGTCCTGGTCACCCACGCCAACGTGGTGGCCCGGATCTCGGGCCCGCACTTCCCCTTCGGCTTCTCGCCCCACGACGTGTGGGCGCAGTTCCACTCCTGCGCCTTCGACATGTCGGTCTGGGAGATCTTCTGCTGCCTGGCCACCGGCGGCCGGCTGGTCGTCCTGCCGGACGGGGACGTCCAGAACCCCCGGGCACTGCGCGAGACGCTGCTGCGCGAGCGCGTCACGGTCCTGAACCAGACGCCGTCGGCCTTCGCCCGACTCGTCGCCGTGGACGACGCCGACCCCGTACCGCTGCCGGACCTGAGGTACGTGCTGTTCGGCGGCGAGCGGCTGGACCCGCCCCGCCTGCGCGAATGGCGCCGCCGCCATCGGCACGCCCGGCTGGTCAACCTGTACGGGATCACCGAGGCCACCATCCACGCCACGGTCCACGAGGTGACCGCCGAGGACTGCGAGCGGGACGTCAGCCCGATCGGCCACCCCCTCCCGCACACCAGCGTGCGCCTGGTGGACCCGCGTACGGGACGGCGGCTCGTCCCGGAGGGCGCGACCGGCGAGATGTGGCTCGGCGGAGCGGGCGTCGCCGCGGGGTATCTGCGCCGACCGGAGCTCGACCGGGAACGGTTCGTGCAGGACGCGTTCGGCGAGGACGTGCTCCTGCGGACCGGTGACCTGGCCCGCCGCGGCCCCGACGGCGGCCTGCTCTACCTGCGCCGCGTGGACGACCAGTTCCAGTGGCACGGTTACCGGATCGAACCGGGCGAGATCGCCGCCCGGCTGCGCGAGCACCCCGGCGTCGGCGACGCGGCCGTGCGGCTGGAGGGCGGCTCCGAGGGCAGGATCGTGGCCTACCTGGTGCTCTCGGGCGCGCCGCCGGCGCCCGACGAGCTGAGCGGCCACCTGGCCGGGCGGCTGCCGCCGTACATGATGCCGCACGCCTACGCGACCGTGCCCGGGCTGCCCCTGACCGCCAACGGCAAGCTCGACGTCCGGGCGCTCGCCGAGAAAGCCGCCGACCTGCGCAAGACGGGCGCGGACGAGACGCCGGCCACGGCCACCCAGCGGCAGATCCACCTGGCCGACCGCCTGCTGCCCGGCTCCTACCAGGAGACTGTCGCCTGGCGGGCCGCCGGGCGGCTGGACGACGACGCGCTGCGCCGGGCCGCGGCCGAGCTGACCGGGCGGCACGAGATCCTGCGCACCCGCTTCCGCTCCGGCGAGCACGGGCTGCGCCGGCTCGTCGGCGAACCATGGCAGCCGGACGTGGACGTGCGGGAGATCCGGGCGCGGGAGGTGTCCGAGGACGACGTCGCGCGGTGGACGGCCGGGGCTCCCGCTCTGGACCCGGCCGCCGGACGGCTGCTGCACCTGGCCGTCCTGCGCCCGGCCGCCGGGGACGACGTGCTGGTGCTGCGCCAGCACCACCTGGTCACCGACGGGGGCTCCGTACGCATCCTCGTGCGCGACCTCGGCCGCTGCTACGCCGCCGCGCTGGCGGGCGACGCGCCGCCGCCGTGGGAGGGGCCGCAGTTCCGCGGCGTCGCGGCGGCCGAACTCGCCGGGGACGACGAGGCCGCGCTCGCCCGCGCCGAACGGCGTCTCGCCGGCGCGCCGGGCACGATCCTGCGGCCGTCCGCACATCCCGGCGACAAGCCCGTCATGGTTCCGCTGCCGCCGGTGCGGGGTGAGGAGCTGCGTGCCGCCGGGCGGCGGCTGCGGGCGACCCCGTTCACGGTGGTGGCCGGGGCCGTGGCCGCCGCTCTGCACCGCTGGACCGGACGCGACGACGTCACCTTCGGCGTGCCCGCCGAGAACCGGGCCGATCCCGCGCTCGCCCAGGCCGTCGGGCCGTGCGTCAACCTGGTGGTCCTGCGTTCCCGCGCCGAGCCGGCCGGCACGCCGGACGAGCTGGTCGCCGTCCTGCACGACCAGCTCGCCGAAGCACTCGACGACCAGCACGTGCCCTATGAGCGGGTCGTGGCCCGGCTGCGTCCGGCCCGGCGGCTGGAGGCGGCGCCGTACTGCGAGGTCCTGCTCGCCTTCGAGACCGGCGACGCCGACGAACCGGCCGAACTGGGCGGACGCCCGTTGACCAGGATGCGTTTCCCGGAGATCCGGCCGCACGCCGCTCACCCCGTCATGATCACGGTCTGGACGACCGCGGACGGCGGCCTGGAAGGGACGGTCACCTGCCGGGGCGGCCTGCTGGACGACGGCGCGGCGGCCCGCCTCGCGCAGCTGGTCGCCGCGGCCCTGGACGACCTCGTCCGGGGCCGGACCACGCCGCTGAGACCCGGCGGCCCGTCGGCGGCCGCCCCGCCCCGGGTGGACGGCCCCGTCCGCCCGGCCGGGCGGGCGGCGGCGCTGGAGGAGCACGTCCTGGGCGTGTGGCGCGAGGTGCTGCGCCTGCCGGGGGTCGGCGTAGACGACAACTTCTTCGAGGCCGGCGGCGACTCCGGCCTGCTCACCCGCGTCCAGGTGCGGCTGGAGGACGAGCTCGGCGCCGAGGTGCCCGTGACGGTGCTCTTCGCCTGCCCGACCGTGCGTTCCCTGGCCGCCCGCCTGGCCGCGGACGGCGTGGCGGCGGCCGTGGAAGGAGGCGGGCATGCCTGACCTGATCGCCATCGTGGGCATGGCCTGCCGCTTCCCCGGCGCGGCGGACGTGCGGCGGTTCTGGCACAACCTGCGCACCGGCGCCGACACGATCGAGCGCCGCCCGAGCCCGCCCGGCGGCGCGGAGCCGTCCGGTGACGGGTTCGTCGCGGCGTACGGTGTCATGCCGGGGGCGGCCCTCTTCGACTGGCGCTTCTTCGGCTACAGCCGGGCCGAGGCGGCGTCAATCGATCCGCAGCAGCGGGTGTTCCTGGAGACGGTCTCGCTCGCGCTCGACGACGCCGCCCTCGACCCGGCCCGCTTCGACGGCGCGATCGGCGTCTTCGCCGGCTGCGACCCTCCGCTGGTCAAGGAGGGCGCTCCCGAGACCGCCTGGGACAAGGACATGCTGGCCACCCGGGTCGCCTACAAGCTCGGCCTGCGCGGGCCCGCGATCACGGTGCAGTCGGCGTGCTCGACCTCGCTGCTGGCCGTGCACCTGGCCTGCCGCAGCCTGCGCGACGGCGAGTGCGACGTGGCGCTGGCCGGGGGCGTGCGCATCGGCGTCCATCCGGAGGGCGGCTACCGGCATACCGAGGGCGACGTACTCTCGCCCGACGGCTACTGCCGCCCCTTCGACGCCGGGGCCCGCGGCACCGTGCCCGCCGACGGCGTGGGCGTTGTGGTGCTGAGGCGGTTGGAGGACGCCCTGCGCGAGGGGCACGAGATCGTCGCGGTCGTCCGCGGGTCGGCGGTCAACAACGACGGCGCCCGCAAGGTGGGCTTCACCGCTCCGTCCGTGCAGGGGCAGCGAGACGTGACCTCGCGCGCCCTCGACGCGGCGGGTGTCGATCCGGCCGAGGTGTCCTACGTCGAGGCGCACGGCACCGGGACCCGGCTCGGCGACCCCGTCGAGGTGGCGGCCCTGACCCAGGCGTTCCGGGCGCGCACCGGGCGGGCCGGGTTCTGCGGCCTCGGCTCGGTCAAGGGCAACATCGGGCACGCGGGCGCGGCGAGCGGCGTCGCGGGCCTCATCAAGACCGCGCTGATGCTCCGGCACGAGGAGATCGTCCCGAGCGCGCACTTCGAGCGCCCCAACCCGGACCTGGGCCTGGACGGCGGCCCCTTCCACGTCGTGACGGAGCGGCGGCCGTGGCCCGGCCCCGCGCTGGCCGGGGTGAGCTCGCTGGGCATGGGCGGGACCAACGTCCACGTCGTGCTCGCCTCGCCGCCGGCGCCGACGGCGGGCACGCCCCCTCCTGGGCCGCGGGTGCTGTGCCTGTCAGCGCACAGCGGGCCTTCCCTGTCCGCCTACCGCAAGGACCTCGCCGACCGGCTCGGCGCCGCGGACGCCCCCTCCTTGCCAGACGCCGCCCGCACGCTAAGTCTCGGCCGCCGCGAACTGCCCCTGCGGCGGGCGGTGGTGGCGCAGACGCCGGAAGCGGCCGTCCGTGAGCTGGCCAGGGAGACCAGTCCGCTGCGGGCGCGGGACGCCGGGCGGGTCGCGCTGCTGTTCCCCGGCCAGGGCGGCCCGCGGTCCGGCGGCGTCGCCGAGGCGCTGCGCGCCTGCCTGCCGGCCGTGCGGGAGGCCGACGCGCGCGCCCGGACCGTCCTCGCGAAGCGGCTCGGGCTCGACCCGGACGTCCTGGGCCGGGACAGCGGCGACACGCTCGTCCAGCAGGTGAACCTGTTCGTGCTCGGCTACGGAATCGCGCGCCAGCTCATGGACTGGGGACTGCGGCCGGTCGCCGCACTGGGCTCCAGCCTGGGCGAGTACACCGCAGTGGCCGCCGCCGGGCTGTGGACGTTCGAGGACGCCCTGGTCCTGGTGGCGGAGCGCGCGACCGCGATGCGCGGCTGCCCGCCCGGCCGGATGCTGGCCGTCGATCTGCCGCTCGACCGGGTGGCGGAGGCGGTGCCCGGGTTCGGGCGGGACACCGGCCTGTCGGTGGCGGTCGAGGACGTCGGCCGCACAATCCTGGCCGGGCCGCGCGACCGCGTCGAGCGGCTGCGCGCGGAGCTGGCGGCGGTCGGAGTGGCACACGCGCCGCTGCGCACGGGCCACGCCTTCCATTCCCTGTCCATGCGCGCCGCCGCCGACGCGCTGTCGCGGGCCGTCGCCCGGACGCCCGTGCGCGGCGGCCTCGACTTCACCGTGCTGTCCGGCCTCACCGGCGAGCCCCTGGACGCCGGGACCGCGGCCGATCCCGGCTACTGGGTGGCGCAGCTGTGCGGCACCGTCCGGATGCGCGCCTGCGTGGGCAACCTGCTGTCCGGCCCGGCCGAGCTGTTCGCCGAGCTGGGCGCGGGGACCGCGACGACGGGCTCCCTGCGACGCCATCCGTTCTGGAACGCCGATCTCGCGGCCGTCGCCCTCCCCGGCCGCCACGGCACGGACCGGACCGGCGTGCTCGACGCGCTGGGCTCCCTGTGGGCCCACGGCGCCCCCGTGAACTGGGCGGACGTGGAGGACCACGGCCGGGACGACGCCGGGGCCTGGCGGCGCCCGCTCCCGGCCCCGCCGTTCGACCCGGTCACGCCGGACGAGGCCACCCCGCTCCTGCCGCCCGCGACCACCCGCGACCGTCCGGACGCCGCCCGCACCTCCTTGGAGGACCTGTGGCGGGATGCGCTCGGCGTGGACGCCGTCTCCCTCGACGACGACTTCTACCGGCTGGGCGGCGAGTCCCTGGGCCTGGTCCGGCTGGCCGCCGCGGCGCGGGAGCGGCTGGGGGCCGAGGTCCCGGTCGGCGTCCTCGCCGAACGCCCCACCTTCGGCCATCTGCTCGACCTCGCCGGACGCCGCGCCTTCGGCGAGCTGCTCGACCACGCCGACCGGCCCTCCACCGATGACGAGCAGGACGACAGGCCGGACCACGAGCCGGACGACCGGCCCACGCTCCTCGCCCGTGGCACGTCGCCCGACCCGATCTTCCTGGTACCGCCCGCGTCGGGCAGCTCTCTCGCCTACCGGCCGCTGGCCGCCGCCCTGACCGGCCGGACCTGCCACGCCTTCGACACACCTGGGCTCGTCCCCGGGACCCGCCACCCCGGCACGGTCGAGGCCCTGGCCGCCGCCCACGTGCGACAGCTCCGGCGGACACGGCCGGACGGGCGGCCCGTCGTCCTGCTCGGCTGGTCGATGGGGGCGGTCGTGGCCCACGAGATGGCCAGGCAACTGACCCGTGACGGTGACCCGGTCGCCCTCCTGATCTGCGTGGACGGCCATCCGCCACCAGGGCCCGGCATCCCCGTGGGCGCTCATCCCCGCCACCTGGCCGACGCGCTGAGCCACCTGCGCCACCTGCGCCGTGCCCGCCGCCGCCCCGGCCCCGACGCCACCGGAACCGCCACCAGGGCCGACACTGGGGCCGACACTGGGGCTGCCACCGGGGCCGGGCGGCGCATCGCCGGGCTCGTCGAGGCGTCCGGCGACGGGTTCGACCTCGCCGGGGTCTACCGCCGCAACCTGCGCGCGCTCCTGCGTCACCGCCCACGCCCGGCGCCCTGCCCGGCGGTCGTCCTGCGGGCCGGCGCATCGCCGCGCCGCTGCCGGTGGCTTGAACGGTGGCTGTCGTCCCTGTACCCGGCCGGTGTACGGGTGCGGCCGATCCCCGGCGACCACTGGAGCGTGCTGACCGACGAGGGGGCCGCCGCGATCGCCCGCGCCGTACAGGACGTCCTGCCCCCGATCACGCGAGAGGTGAGCCGCCCATGAACGTGACCGTGCCCGACATGGTGACGCGGATCGCCACCGCCCATCCCTGCCGCGTCGCGATCGAGGACGACCGCGGCGGCCTCACGTACGGCGAGCTGCTACGGCGCGCCGTCAGCGGCGCCGCGGCCCTGGACCGGGCGGGCCCGCCCGGCGCGCCGGTCTGCGTGCGCCTGCCGCGGGGGCGCGACTTCGTGGTCGCCGCGCTGGCGGCCATGCTGTCCGGCCGCCCGTACGCGCCTATGGACGGGGCGCTCCCCCGGCGGCGGCAACGGGCGCTGCTCGACCAGCTGGGGCCGGGCACGATCCTGGTGTCCGGCCGCTCGGGCCGCACGCCTGGCGAGCTCGACCGGGGCGGGACGGGGTCCCGGCGCCCCCTGTCCCGGGCCGCGTACATCGTGCACACCTCGGGGACCACCGGGACGCCCAAGGGGGTCCTGGTCGGCCACGCGAGCCTGGCCAACCTGGTCTCCTGGCACCACCGCACCTACCGGACGGGCCCGCGCACCCGCCAGCTGCACACCGCCGGCCTGGGTTTCGACGCGGCCGTCTGGGAGATCTGGCCCTGTCTGTGCGCCGGTGGCACGCTCGTGGTGGCTCCCGACGAGGTGCGGGTCTCCCCCGCGGAGCTGGTCGAGTTCGGCCGCGAGCAGGCGATCGACATCCTGTTCGCCCCCACCCCGCTCGCCGAGATGATCGTCGAGCTGGACGCCGACGACGACATCCCCTGGCGCACGATGCTCACCGGCGGCGACGCGCTGCGCCTGCGCCGGCTCCCCCGAGGCTGGGACCTGGTCAACCACTACGGGCCCGCCGAGGCGACCGTCTGCGCCACCTGGCACACCGTCGGCCGGGTGCCGGACTCGGGCCTGCCGCCCATCGGCCGGCCCATCGACGGCGCTCGCGTCGTCCTGGTGGACCCGCGGGGGCGGCCCGTGCCGGCGGGGAGCGCCGGGGAGATCCACATCGGCGGTACGGTGCTCGCGCTCGGCTACCATCGCAGGCCCGAGGAGACCGCCCGCCGCTTCGTCACCCTGCCCGGCCTTCCCGGCCACTGGTACCGGACGGGCGACCTGGCGACCGTCAACGCCCGCGGCGAGCTGGAGTTCCAGGGGCGGATGGACGACGGCCAGCTCCAGGTGCGCGGCGTCCGCGTCGAGGCCGCCGAGATCGAGGCCGCGCTGCTGCGCCATCCGCGCGTCCGCCAGGCGGCCGTCGCCACCGTCGGCGACACGCGTGCACTCGGCGCGCTCGTCGTGGTGTCCGGGCCTTGCCCCACCGTGGGGGAACTGCGGCGTTTCATGTCGGCGGAACTGCCGGAGAGCGCCATCCCCACCCGGGTCGTGCCCGGCCCGGCGATCCCGCTGACGCCCAACGGCAAGATCGACCGGCCCGGCGTGCGGCGCAGGCTGGCGCAGGAGCAGAACAGGAGCGGACGATGACCATCCCCCTGACCGGCATGGTGGAGATCTGGCGTGAGGTCCTCATGGTGGACGACGTCGGCCCCCGATCCGACTTCTTCGACCTCGGCGGCCACTCGCTGGCGGCCACCCGCATCGTCCAGCGGATCGAGGAGGTGTGCGGCGTCCGGCTTCCGGTGTCCGCCGTCCAGGAGCATCCGACGCCCGAGGCCCTGACCGCCCTCGTCGCCGGCCCGCTGGACACGGGCCGGGGGTAGGGATGCGGGCAGGGCCCGGTCGCCGGGGCGTCAGCCGGTCGACACCGACCGCCAGAAGTAGCCCATGACGTCGCGCATCACGTCGCTGAGGCGCAGCGCCTCGTCCGGGTCGTCGCCGGCGTCGAGGCCGGCCTGGATGAAGGCGACGGCCGACGCGCTCAGCCCCTCCGGCTCGCCGCCGTAGAAGGCCACCGCCTCTTCGGGCGCGCCGGCGCCGGGGCCGCGCAACCAGGCGCCCAGCTCGTCGGAGGTGGAGAAGTACGAGCGGACGTCCACCAGGGAGGCGGCGCCCAGACCGGCCCGGTTCGCGTTGAGCGCGAGCCAGCTCAGGTAGGAGCTGTAGGCGTAGGCGGTGAAGCCCTCGGCCTGGCCGTCGGCTCCGGTGCGCGGCTCGATGGGCAGCACGCGCGCGCAGTCCAGCAGTTTCTTCCGGGCGCGCGACGCCATTTCCTGGAGCTGCAGGCAGTACACGTCCTCCGGCCGGCCGGTGAATCTGGACGAGGCCAGCGCGTAGGCGGCCAGTTCGGTGCGGTTCAGCCGCACCTCGAATTCCAGCAGCCGCCGCAGATCCGCCGGCGTGAACCGTCCGTCACGCAATTTCGCGGCGATCGGATTGTCGATCGGGTTCTCCGCCGTCCGCCGGTCGATCTCCCGCACGAGGGAGCCGGCGTCGAGCCTGCGGTCGGTCTTCATATCGATTTCTCCTTGTCTGGTCGGGCTATTTGGTGGATCGATTGAGAATGGCCAGCATTTGCTTTTCCAGCGCGGGTGAGGGGGACAGCCCGATCTCTTTCGCGAAGGACACGCGGGCGAGCTGGTAGATCCCGAGCGCGTCGGCGGGACGGCCCGCGCGGTGCAGCGCGACCATCAGCTGGGAATAGAGCCGTTCTTCGAGGGGGTTCTGCAGCACCAGCGCCTCCAGCTGGGGGATGATCTCGACGTGCCGGCCCAGTTCGAGGTTGATCTCTATGAGGCTGGCCGTGGTCAGCATCCGGCGGCTCTCCAGCAGCTGCGCGGCCTGGTCCCTGATCGGGCCGCGCGGCACGTCCTGCAGCGCCGGGCCGCGCCACAGCGCCAGCGCCTCGCGCAGGAGGGCGACGGCCTTGTCCGGCTCGGCCGACTTCAGCGTGTTCGCCGCCGCGTCGAGCTTTTCGAAGCGCACGGCGTCGATCGCGTCGGCCGGAACCTGGAGGCAATATCCGGGATAGCGGGTCTGCAGCGATATTTCCAGGCCGTGGCGTTCCCGCCAGCGCATGATGGACATTCGCAACCGGGACGCGTGCGCGTGCAGCGCGTTCGCCGCCTGCCTGGGCGGGTCGCCCCGCCACAACTCGGCGACCAGGTCCTCGACCGGAACGACGTCGCCGTGCCGGAGCAGCAGCACGGCGAACAACGAGCGTTTTTTCGGGCCGGCTATCTGGATCCGGTCTTCATCGACTCTGACTTCCAATGGGCCCAGAATGTCAAATGAGATCATCATCGCCCGCATCGATTGTGCCGCGCCGCCACGCAGGCATTCCTGTAAATATTAACTTACCCACGTGAACCGCGCGGAGAATGTGTTTCCCGGGGTGCTGTTGTGCTCTGATTCAGGTAGCCGGTTTCGCGCAGCCAGCCGATATAGAGGTCGAGCAGTGCGGCGTCCACGGGCGGGCAGGCGGCCCGGCACGTCCGGGGCCGCCTCGGCCAGGTTCGCGAGATCCGGCTCGGGCAGGGCGCCGGTGAGCTGCCGGGCCGCCACCGAGCCGTCGGGGGCCTCCTCGCCGGTGACCAGCGTGAGGTACCCGGCCAGCGGCGCGGCCGGGTCGGCGGCGCACAGACGTTCCATCTCCCGCACCCAGTCCTGCCGGGAGATGACCCGGACGGGGTAGCCGTGCCGGCGCAGCCGCTCGACCAGCAGCGGCAGGGCGGCGGGGCGCGGGTTCGCCAGATGGTAGACCCGGCCGCGCGCGGGCGTCCCGGTCAGCAGCGCCACGACGGCCTGCGCCACGTAGTCCACGGGGACGAAGTCCAGCCGGAGCGGCACGTCCGGCGCGAGCCCGGTCTCGGCGATGGCCTTGATCACGGCGGCCATCATGGTGCCGGTGTTCCACACGCCCCGGTCCCGGCTGCCGGTGATCTCGTACGGCCGGTAGAGGGCGACCGGCAGCCCGCGCCCCGCGGCCTCGGCCAGCAGTGCCTCGGCCACCCATTTGGTCTCCGCGTACCCCTGCCGCAGCCGTTCCGGGCGCGGCAGCGGATCGTCCTCGCGCACGCGCCCGCCGGTGAGCGGCCCGTCCGCGGCGGCGAGCACGTCCACCGTGGACACGTGGTGGAACGGGCGGGCGCGCCCGCCGTGGGCGGCCAGGCGGATGAGCGAGCGCACGCCGCCGACGTTGGCGTCCTGGAGCCGGGCGTAGGGATAGACGAAGTTCACCCTGGCGGCGGCGTGCAGGACGGCGTCCGTGCGGCCGGCGAGCCCGTCGAACTCCGCCGCCGTGAGCCCCAGGCCGGGCCGGGCGAGGTCGCCGGGCACCGCGGTCACCCTCGTGCCGAGGTCCGCCGTGGGCAGGCCGTACCCGCGCAGGGCCGCGCCGATCCTGCGGAGCCCGTCCTCGGCGTCCGCCGCCCGTACGAGGCACGACAGGCGCAGGTCCGTGGCGTCGAGCAGCCGCCGGACCAGGAAGGCGCCCAGGAAGCCGGTCGCGCCGGTGACCAGGATCTCGCGAGGGGGCGCCGGGTCGGCCGGGCCGAAGCGGAGGCCGGGGTCGAGCCGGGCCTCCCGGGCGAAGTCCACGGCCGGTTCGCCTCCGCCGCCGTCGTCGGCCCCCCTGCGCAGGGCGGCGATGCGCGTGGCGAAGCCCTCCAGCGACGTCGAGTCCAGCAGCGCGCGGACCAGCGCGGGGCCGGGGAGGCCGCCCATGCCGGGACGGGCGCGCAGCGCGGTGACGATCTGGACGGCCTGCAACGACGTGCCGCCGAGCTCGTAGAAGTCGTCGGCGCGGGATTCCACCGGCGTGCCGAGGACGGCCGCCCACACCTCGGCCGCGCACCGCTCGTCCTCGCCACGCGGCGGGTCGGCGGGACCGGCCGGCGGGTCGCCGGCTTCGGCCAGGGCGCGCGTGTCGACCTTGCCGCTGCTGTTCAGCGGCAGCTCGTCGGCGACCGCCACCCGGCCGGGGACCATGAACGCGGGCAACCGGTCCCGCAGGAACGCCCGCACCCGCAGCGCGAAGGACCGCCGGTCCCCCTCGCGCCGCGGCACCGCCCACGCCACCAGCGCCCGGTCCCCCCGCCCGGACTCCTGGACGGTCACGGCGGCCTCGCGCACCTCCGGATGGGCCGCCAGCTCCGACTCGACCTCGCCGATCTCCACCCGGTGGCCGCTGACCTTGACCTGCCGGTCCAGCCGGCCCAGGAACTCCAGCACGCCGTCCGGCCGCCAGACCGCCCGGTCGCCGGTCCGGTACATGCGCGCGTCCCCGCCGAGGAACGGGTCGGGCAGGAAACGTTCGGCCGTGCGCTCCTCGTCGCCCACGTAGCCGAGCGCCACGCCGTCGCCGCCGACGTACAGCTCCCCCTCCTCGCCGGGCTCGCAGGGGCTGCCGTCCTCGCGGAGCACGTAGCAGGTGGAGTTGGCGATCGGCCGTCCGATGGGGACGCGGTCGGCGTCCGGCGGCAGCCCGGTCACCTCGTGGGCGGTGGAGAACGTGCCGTTCTCCGTGGGGCCGTAGCCGTTGACCAGGTGCTCGGGCGGGCCGGCGGCCAGGACGCCGCGCACGCAGTCGGGGTTCAGCACGTCCCCGCCCGCCACCAGGTAGCGCAGCGAGGAGAACATGCCGGGGTCGGCGAAGCCGAGCTGGTGGAACAGGCCCGCGCTGAGCCACAGCACGGTCACGCCGCGCTCGCGCAGCTCGCGGGCCAGGTCCGGCGGCGACAGCAACGCCTCGGACTCGGGCACGACCAGGTGGGAGCCGTTCAGGTGCGCCCCGAAGATCTCGAAGCAGGACACGTCGAACGTCGGGTTCGTGGCGGCCAGGACGACGTCGCCGGGGCCGAACGCGGCGCAGTCGGTGCCCGTCGCCAGCCGGACAGCCGCGCGATGCGGCACGGCGACCGCCTTCGGGACGCCGGTGGACCCGGAGGTGAAGATGACGTAGGCCGGATCGGTCGCCGAGGCCACCTGCGGCGGCAGCGGCCCGGCCTCGGGCACCGGCCCGTCCAGCGGCAGCACGTGCCGCGCGTCCGGCGACGCAGGCCGGTGGGCGCGCGTCACGACGTGCTCGACGCCCAGCCGCCGGGTCAGCTCGCGCAGCCGGGCCGGCGGGTCCTCGGGGTCGAGCGGGACGTACGCGCCGCCCGCCTTGAGCACGGCCCAGATCCCCACGACGGCCTCGGCCGACCGTTCCACGGGCAGGGCCACCGGCGTCCCCGCCCGCACGCCCTGCCGCCGCAGCACCCTGGCCAGCGCGTCCGCGCGGCCGGCCAGCTCCCGGTAGGTCAGCGTCCGGCCGCCGCCGGTCAGCGCGGGCGCGTCCGGGGTCCGGGCGGCCTGGGCGTCGAACAGCTCGGGCAGCACGGCGTCGCGCGGGTAGGGGCGGGCGGTGTCGTTCCATTCCTTCAGGCTCATGCGGGGTCCTCTCCAGCTCAGCCGGTGTGCGCGGCTGCCTTCCAGAAGCTGCCGATGTGCTCCTCCATCTGCCGGGCGCGGGAGATCGCGGTGGCCTTGTCGTCGCCGTCGCGCAGGCCGTGCTCGACGACCTCCAGCGCCCGCCGTTCCAGCTCGTCGGACTGGCCGCCCTCGTAGTAGGCGACGAACTCCTCGGGCACCTCCAGCCCCTGCTTGCGCACCGCTTCGAGCAGGGCCTGGCAGCCGGGGAAGTAGACCGTCATGTCCGTGTGGAGGGCCAGCGCGTTGTCGGCCTGGCCGCCGTGCAGGGCCAGCCACGAGACGAAGCCGTTGAACGCCTGCGCGTCGGGCCCGGACGGCCACCGCCCCGCCGCGTCCGGGTCCATGCCCAGCCGGCGGGCGCAGGCCAGCAGCTTGGGGTGCGCGTCGTACACCAGGCGGGCGACGTCCAGGTAGAGGCCGACGACGGGGCTGTCGGAGAAGCGGGCGATCACGGTGCCGTACGCGGCCAGCTCGGCGATGTGGCACTGCAGCTCGATCCCGACGAGCCGGCGCAGGTGCTCCAGGGTGAGCCCGCCGACCTCGGCCAGGTCCAGCAGGCGGTTGCCGACCGGAGAGCGGTCGCGCAGCCGTTGGAGCTCGGTGACGGCGGAGGTGGCCAGGGTGAGGTCTGCGATGGCGGTCATGGTGAAGCCTTTCTGTTGTGCGAACCTGTCTGCGTTCCCCGGGGCCATGACAAGGGCCTGACGCGGGCCTGACATCCGGCTGCCGCGCGGCGCGGCCTAACCGAGCAGCGTGCGGACGATCAGCTCGGCGGCGAGGTCCCGCGCGCCGGCCTGGCGCAGGCGCGCCATCGTCCGCCGGAGCTGCCCGCCGTCCTCGCAGGCCACCCGTACGGTCAGGTCGAAGTCGCCGACGACCACGTGCGCGCCGACCACGCCGCTCATCTCGCGCAGCCTTCGCTCGAAGTCCCGCGTCGTCACCCCGGGGGCCAGGCGGACGTGCACGTCGGCCCGGACCGGGGCGGTCATGCCGGGCTCCTGCCGTGGCGCCCGGGTCGTCCCCTCACGTGCGGGCCGCCGCCGTCCAGAGCAGGGCCATGTACCTGTCGCACAGCCGGGCCGCGCGCAGGGCCTCGCCGGGGTCGTCCCCCCGGGCCAGGCCGTCGTCCACGACCGCCGCGGCGTCCTCGGACAGCAGCGGGTCGGGGGTGTTGCCGTAGTAGGCCGTGAACTCCTCGGGCACCGTCACGCCGCGCTCGCCCAGCAGCCGCACCAGCTCGACGGCGCCGCCGTAGTAGACGCCGTCCGGGGCCGAGTACAGCGACAGGGCCATGGCCGCCTGGCTGCCGTGCAGGGCCAGCCAGGAGACGTACCCGCAGAAGGCGTGCGCGGCCAGGTCGTCGCCGACGTCCGGCGCCTCGCCCAGGCGCTCGGCCACCACGGCGAGCGCGGCCCGCGCCTCTTCCACCAGCCCGGCCACCTTGAGCAGGAAACCGGCGGCCGGCGGGTGCGGGAACTGGGTGAGCAGCTCGCCGTAGGCCACGAGCTCGGCATGGTGGTAGGAGCGCTCGATCGCGACGAGGCGGCGCAGGTGGCCGACGGTGGCCCGGCCGTCGGCCGCCAGGGCGAGCAGCGGGTTGGGCGGCGGCGACTGCTCCCGGGCCCGCGCCAGTTCCTTGATCAGCGTTTCGGCGGTCATTCCGCGGCGCCTTCCACGCCGTCCTCCGGGTTCCTGAGGCCGCCCTTGTCGAGGAACTCGTGCGCCTGGGTCATCGTGGCCTGGCCGCTGTGGAACAGGTTGTTGACCAGGGCGTGCCGGGCGCCGCCCGTCGTGAGCCCCTCGTACAGGTGCTCGACGGAGCCGGCGCCGCCCGAGGCGATGACGGGGACGCCCACCGCCGCGGCGATGGCCGGCGTCATCTCCAGGTCGTAGCCGTTGCCGGTGCCCTCCTGGTCGAGGCTGTTGGCCAGCAGCCGGCCGGCGCCCAGGTCGGCCAGCATCTTCGCCCAGACGACGGCGTCCAGGTCGGTCTCCTGCTCGCCGCCGCGGATGGCGACGTTCCAGCGGCCGTCGCCGGCGCGGGCGACGTTCATGACGCCCACCACGCGGCCGGAGCCGTGCCGCTGCACGAGCGTGTGCAGGACCGAGGGGTGCTCCACCGAGGTGGTGCTCAGGCCGACCGCAGCCGCGCCCGCCGCCAGCAGGGCCTCGGCCGCCTCGATGGAGGGCATGTAGCCGTTGTCCACGGTGACCCAGAACGTGCCGCCCGTCCCGCTCAGCGCCTGGATCAGGGGGAGGAACGTCTCGTGCTCCGTCCACGGCTCCTGCACGTCCACGAAGATCGGCCCGGCGCCGTCGCGCAGGTAGACCGAGGCGATCTCGACGGCGTCGGCGGGGTCGGCCAGGCCGGCGATCCCCGAGGGCGGCGTCGCCCTGCCGCCGGCCACGTCGATGCACGGGATGATGAGGTCGTTCATGATGTCCCTTTCCGTCATTCGGGTTGGGGGTCGCCGGCCGGCCCCGGGGCGGGGGCGTCCGGTCGTCGTTCGGTGAGCAGCACCTTTCCCGCGCCGCCGGTCCGGGCGCTGTGCCGCACCGCCGCCCGGATCTCGGGCAGCGCGTACCGGCCGGCCACGTCCACGCCGGGCCGGCCGTCCGCGAGGTCGGCGACCACCTCCTCGGTGAGGCGGGCGCGGTCGTGCGGGTCCAGCGCGGCGAGCCGTTCGGGCAGCCAGAAGCCGCTCACGGTGAGGGAGGAGAAGATGACCTGGCGGGACGGCAGCGGGATCGGCTCGCCGGACAGCGCCCCGAACACGACCAGCCGGCCACCGGGACGCAGGCAGTCCAGCAGGCCCCGGCCCACCTGGCCGCCGACCGAGTCGATCGCGGCGTCCGCCCCGCCTGACGTGAGGGCCAGCACCCGGTCCACCCACGGGCCGGCGGAGATGTCGATCACCTCGTCCGCCCCCAGCAGGCGCAGCGGCGTCACCTGTTCCGGCCGCCTGACCAGGTGCAGGCACCGGATCCGGCGTCTTGCCGCGCAGGTCAGGACCATGCGGCAGACGGCCGACGCGCCCGCCGACAGCAGCAGCCATCCGCCGGGCGGCACGTCGAGCTGGTCCACCAGCAGGCGCGCCGCGAACGGGTTCACCGTGAGCTGGCAGGCGACCTCGTCGGGCATGGCGTCCGGGACCGGGATCAGCTCGGCGGGCGCGGCGCTGACGTAGTCCTGCCAGGTGCCGGTGGCGGCCACGGCGACCCGCGCGCCCTCGCGGTACGTGCCCGCCCGGTCGGCCCGCTCCACCACGCCCACGCCCTCGAACCCGGCCGGTGAGGGGAACGTCGCCTCGCGTCCGTACTCGCCTCGCACGTACATGAGGTCGGAGGGGTTGATCGGCCGGGTGGTCATCCGTACGAGCAGGTCGTCCGGCCCCTTGACGGGGACGGGCACGTCGTCCACGGACAGGACGGCGGCGGGGTCACCGTGATGATGGAACCGCACGGCGCGCATGACATACCTCCTTGCCTGGGTCGGGTTTGTCTGATTGGGGCCTGTCCCGCGTCAGGCGGACAGGAGCTGCGCCAGGCGCGGCGAGCGCGGCGCGAGCCTGCGGGCGACGGCGACCGCCGACCGCACGGCGGACTCCTGGCTGGAGACCCACGTGGTGTACTGGCCGGCGAGGTGCAGCCCGCCCCGTCCCTGCAGCGCGTCGAGGCGGCGCTGGGCCCGGACGGCCGCGGGCGTGATGAGCAGGTGCCGGTAGTCCTCCCGCAGGACCACCTGCCTCGGCAGCCGGTCGCGGTGGGTGAGCTGGCTCTTGAAGACCTCGACGCCCCTGGACGGGCCGAACCAGTCGGTGCTCTCGCTCCAGCCGTCGTGCACCTCGAAGGCGCTGGTCGACCAGTGGGCGCGGCTCTCGGGCAGGTACGCGGGATCCAGGTGCAGCGCGTACGTCGTGTCCACCGGCTCGAAGCAGCCCAGGACGTCCCGGACCTCCTGGGCGCCGGCCAGCGGCCCGAGCAGCCGCACCGCCTCCCACGGCGGCACCGCGAGGACCAGCTCGTCCACGACGTGCCGCTCGCCGGCGGTGTCGAGGAGCTCGTAGCGCCCGTCCGCGCGGCGGATCTGCCGCACCCCGGCCGCGGTCCTGATCCGGGCGGCGGGGGCGCGCGCCGCCAGGGCCCAGGCCGTGCTCTCCAGCCCCGGGAGGAGCTGCTGCCATCTCGGCTCGCCCGAGGTGCTGACGTAGAAGGCGACGGCGGCGCGGGCCGAGAGGGTCATGGCCTGTTCGAGGCTGCAGCAGAACAGGAAGGCCGGGCGGGCGTACAGCACGTCCCGCTTGATCTCCTGGCTCACCGGCAGGGGCTCGACCAGGTCGGCCAGCGGTCGTTCCCAGCTGACGTCCTCCTTGTCCCATTCGGCGGCCCGCTGGAGGAACGTCCCGACCGCCTGCCACGCCGGGCCGAGCCGCTCGTCCCGGGGCCAGGACGGCTCCGGGGTGTGCGGGCTGACCAGCAGCGGCTCCCGCCGTCCCGCTTTCAGGACGGTGAGCGAGGCCGGCAGGTCCACGAACTGGTCGTCGGCGTACCCCAGCAGCTCCAGCAGCCTGCGGTGGGTGGGGAACAGGTCCGGCGAGATGTCCTGGGCGCCGAGGTCGAGCGTCGCCTCGCCGCCGCCGCCGGCGCGGACGCGGACCGACCGCATCGTGCCGCCGACGCGGTCACGGGCTTCGAGCACCACGGTCTCGCAACTGTCGGCCAGGAGCCAGGCCAGGGTGAGCCCCGACAGACCGGCTCCGACGATTCCGACGCGCATGTCATTTCACCTTGAGAAAGCTAGAGGGGACGTGCTCCGGTAGCGCGCCATTACCCGTCGCCCCGCAGATCGCACGGCGACTTCCGGGGGAATCGACAGGCGTGCGGCGGATGTCAGCGCGGATTCAGGGCCATGTCAGGAATGCGTGGCAGCGAATCGTCGGCAATGCCGCGCGACGAAGGAGGAATTTCCATGGACGGGCCGTCGGACAGGGCTCCTGTGGTGGTCGGCGCCGACGTCTCCGGGCCTTCGTCCGTCGCCCTGGAATGGGCGGCGGAGGACTCGATCCGCCGGAACAGGCCGTTGCGGATCGTGCATGCCATGGATCTGGCCGGATATTTCGCGGGGCCTCCGGCGGCCAAGGCGTTCGCCGCTCCGATGATCGTCGAATCGGCGTACGAGATCGCCGTGGGGGTCGCCGCCGACGCGCTGGCCCGGGTCCGCGGCAGGCGGCGGCACCCGGCGGTGACGGCGCACGTCGCGCCCGGAGCGCCGGCGGCCGTCCTGCGCGAGGCGGGGCGGGACGCCGTCGAGATCGTGATCGGCCACCGTCCCCGCAACGAGGTGGTCGACCTGCTGTTCGGCTCGGTCGCGCTCGCGCTGGCCGCCAGGGCCGACGCGCCGGTGGTCGTGGCCAAGGGCGCGACGGCGCGTCCGTACGACGACGTCGTCGTGCTCCTGGAGCCCGGGCCCGCGCCGGACGCCCTCCTCGGCTACGCCTTCCGGACCGCGTCCGCGCACGGCGTCAGGCTGCGCGTCCTGCGCGCCGGACCGGCCGCCGGGCCCTCGCTCGGCGGGTGGCGGCGGCTGCATCCGGAGGTGCGGGTGCACGAGCAGCGCTGCGACGGGGACGCCCGCTCCGCCCTCCTGGCGGCCTCGGTCGCGGCCCGCCTGCTCGTGGTGGCGTCCCGGCGTCCGGCGGGGATGCCGGCGTGGCGGCGGCCGTGGGGGCTGGCTCGGCTGATCCGGCGCTCGGCGTGCCCGGTCGCGATCGTCCCCGCGCCGGCGGGCTCCCGGTGACCCGGCCCGCCCCCCCGGCGGCGCTCGGATCGAACGCCGGCTCGGCGCCCACTGGATCAAGTTCGCCGCGACCGGCGGCTTCGTCAGCCTCGCGCATCCGCCGGGCCGTGCGCGCGGGCGTCCGGGACAAGGTGGCGCCGGTGGCCGACGACATCCAGCGCAACGCCTGCCGCCTGCTGTCGGGCCAGGTCCCCGTCGCCTTGGCACCGATGCGGGGACCGTCCCGTTCGAGGACGGCCGGCGGGAGGTCGTGGTGCCGGTGTCGGAGGGGATGACGCCCCTGGCCGTGCTCAGGGCCGCCACCTCGCGGGCCGCGCGGCTGCTCGGCCGGGCCGACCTGGGGGTCCTGCGGCCCGGCGCGCGGGTGCGCGGATGACGTCCTCATGGAAGCCGCTCAGCGCAGGACGGCCGTCAGCAGGTCGGCGCCCAGCGCCGTCAGGTCGGGGAGATTGACGGTGTAACGGACGTAACGGCCGTGCCGCCGGGACGTGAGCAGGCCCGCGCGGCGCAGGACGGCGAGGTGGCGGGAGACCTCCGGAGGCGTCAGTTCCCAGGCGTGGGCCAGCTCGCCGGTGGTGTGCGGGCCGCGGGCCAGGGTGCGCAGCAGCCGCAGCCGCACCGGATGCGCGAGCGCCTCCAGCCGCAGCGTGACCGTCTCCAGCGACACCGGCTCCGACGGCTCCGCCTCGGCCACGGGGTACTGCACCACCGGCTGCCAGCCGGGCGCGTGGACCACCACCAGGTGCGGGCGGCCGAAGACGCTGGGGAGGAAGGTGACCCCGGCGCCGTGGGCGGTGGTGGCGTTGTCCTGCAGCTTGTCCACGATGATGCGGTCGCCGTCCGGCGCCAGGGCGATCGCGCCGGAGACGGACGCCAGCGCCGCCCCGGCGCCCTGGCGCTTCAGCAGGTCGTTCTTCAGGCGCAGGTCGGCGGCGAGTTGCGCGGAGACGCCCGTCCAGGCGGCGTCGAAGAACGCCTCGGCGCACTGTTCGAGGGTGTCGCGCACCCGCGCCCGCACGGCGGCCGGGTCCGCGAGCAGCCGTTCGGCGAACGCCTCCTGGAGCGCGCCGCGGGCCTGGGCCAGGTCCAGCGCCCGCTCGCGCGCCGTGGCGTCGCTGAGCGGCGACGGCGCGGCGAAGTGCACCCGGTTGCTGCCGCAGGTGGTGATGAGCGCGGCGGTCACGTAGGTCTCGTCGTCGATCCGGTCGACGTCGTCCAGCTCCTCGGCGAGGGTCGGCCGGGGACGCGCGGGCACCAGGAAGTCGGCCCGCGAGGAACGCCAGAGGAACTCCGCCTCCCTGAGCCGCTCGGCCAGCTCCGGCCGCAGCCCGGCCCAGACGTCCCCGGCCCAGCCGGCGAGCTGCGGGTGATGCCCGGGTTCGGCCAGCACGTGCAGCATCGCGGTCAGCTCGGCCAGCGGGGAGGCGGCGAACCGCAGCCGCCCGGACGGCGGCCCGCCGATGTCGATCCTCAGCGTCATCCCCACATCATCCCTGGCCGGGCGGCGGGCGGCCGCGTCGGTTGACGATGTCCGTCAACTGGCGGAGCCACCCGCGGCGGCCGAACGCATGGTTGACGCCATGGCATCCACCACCAAGATCCGGCCGCGTGCCCTCGTCCGCGCCTCCGGAGGCCCCCGCTACGCCGTCGCCCTGGCCGTGGACGCGCTCGGCACCGGCCTGCTGCGGCCCTTCCTCCTGCTCTACGGGGTGACGGTGCTGGGGCTGTCCGCGCCGGCCACCGGCGTCGCCATGACGGCCGGCGTCGTCGTGGGCCTGGTGTGCATGCCCGCGGTCGGCCGATGGCTGGACCGGGGCGCACGCAGCGCGGTCGTGGCGGCGTCGATGCTGGTGCGGGTGCTGGGCGTGGCGCTGCTGCTGGCCGCCCCGGCGGGGCACGTCTGGCTGTTCGCGACGGCGGCGCTCTTCCTCGGCATCGGCAACCAGTCCTGGCCGGCCGCCCACGCGGCCCTCGTGGCCACGGTCGCCCACGGCCGCGAACGCGACGCCGCCCTCGCGGCGGGCCGCGCCCTGCGCAACGCCGCTCTGGGCGTGGGCGCCCTGCTCGCCACCGCGTGCCTGGCGGGCGGCGCCACCGCGTTGCAGGCGCTGGCGGCCGTCACCGGGGTCGCCTATGTCGCGGCGGCGGCCCTGGCGTGGTCGGTGCGCCTGCGCGCCCGTCCTGCCACCGCTCCGGCCACCGCTCCGGCCGCTGTCCCGGGCGCTGCTCCGGGCGCTGCTCCGGCCGCTGCCTTGGCCACTGTTCCGGGCGCTGCTCCGGGCGCCGTTCCAGTCGCTGTTCCGGGCGGGGACATGAGCGGTGGGTCCGCGCCCCGGATGCGGGCGTTGCTGGCCGCCAATGTGGTGTACGTCTTCTGCCTCAACGTCCCGGAGATCGCGGTGCCCCTGGTCCTGGTGACGCAGATGCACGCGTCCCCGGTGTGGCCGGCGGCCGTCTTCGTGGCCAACACGGTGCTGGTGGTCACGTTGCAGGTGCCGGTGACCGTCCTGCTGTCCCGCTTCTCCCGGCGGACCGTGCTGGCCCTCGCCGGCGTGGTGCTCGCCGCGTCCTACCTCGGCTTCCTCGCGGCCAGCTCCCTGGGGCCGGGCTGGGGCGTCCCGGCCGTCGCCGTGGTGTCCGTGGTCTGCACCATCGGCGAGATCACCTACGCCGGCAGCGCGACGGCGCTCGTCACCGCCCTCGCGCCGGCCCATCTCCTGGGACGCGCCCTCGCCCGCTTCCAGCTCTCCACGGGCTTCGGCCTCGCCGTCTCCCCGGCGGTCATCACCGCCCTCGCCTCCCACGGCCCGGCCGCCCTCTGGGGCACCCTCACCACCGCCACCCTCCTGTCCGCCTCCGCCGTCGCCGACCGCCGCAGGGACTCCACAGCGCGGAAATAACATGTACAGTCAGTAGGAAATGTGGGCTACGGCCGCGGGCCGCGGCACGTGACAGGAGGACGTCCCCCATGAGCGTCACCGACCAGCTGATCGCCAACTCCGAACGCTACGCCGCCGCCTTCGACTCCGGCGACCTGCCGCTGCCGCCCGCCCGAGGGGTGGCCGTGGTGGCCTGCATGGACGCCCGGCTCAACGTCTACGGCCTGCTCGGCCTGCGCGAGGGCGACGCGCACGTGATCCGCAACGCCGGCGGCGTCGTGACCGCCGGCGAGCGTCGCAGCCTGGCCATCAGCCAGCGCCTCCTGGGCACCCGCGAGATCATCCTCATCCACCACACCGACTGCGGCATGCTCACCTTCACCGACGACGGCTTCAAGCACGACATCTACCAGGAGGTCGGCGTCAAGCCCGACTGGTCCGCCGAGGCGTTCCAGGACCTGGAGGCGGACGTGCGCCAGTCGGCCAGGCGCATCCACGCCGACCCGTTCATCCCGCACAAGGACTCCGTCCGCGGGTTCGTCTACGACGTCGCCACGGGCCGGCTGAACGAGGTCAAGCTGGACGCCGCGTAGGCACGCCCGCATCGGGACCGCGATCCTGATGACGAAGGCCGGAGGCCACGTTCCGGCCACGGCTCGTCCTGCCGGGGCCGGTCCTCGGCTACGGTCGTCGCACGATGGGGAACGTGCCGATGTCGACGCGTGCCCCTCCCACCCCACGGTGAAGGCACCGATGCGGACCGGTTCCCGTCCGACCATGTCGACCTCCCAGCGGAGGGCCCTCAAGACCGTAGGACCGGCCGGGACCCCGTGCGCGCCTCGGAGGACATGGCCCAGATGGTGGAGCTCGTCCTCGAGGGGGCCGGTCGGCCGACCATTGCGCCGAGGGCTCCCGCCTCCCGCAGAAGGTGCTCGACGACCAGGGCGGCGTCGCCGATCCGCTCCCGGATCTTCCCGCCGGCCGCCTTGACGCGCTTGTGGTCATGATCACCGAGCCTGGAAGCCCCGTTCGCCGGGTTGACCGCACGGGTGCCGGTCCCGGCGGCGGGCCGCGGCGGCCACGTTGACCGGCATCCGGCCGAAGATCAGGCCGTGGAAGGGTGAGATCGCCCACCAGTACAGATGGCCGAGCAGGCCGTGCGGATGGAAGACGGCACGTTGCGTGTAGATCGTCCGGCCGCCGGAGCGGATGACGCCGAGCTCCAGCCAGGCCAGTCCGGGCAGCCGCATCTCGGCGCGCAGCCGCAGCAGCCGTCCGGGCAGCACCTCCTCCACCCGCCAGAAGTCGATCGAGTCGCCGACCCGCAGCCGGGCCGGATCGCGCCGGCCGCGCCGCAGCCCGACCCCGCCCACCAGCCGGTCGGCCAGGCCCCGGAGCTGCCACGCCATCGGCAGCGAGTACCAGCCGTTACGGCCGCCGATGCCCTCGATCACCTGCCACAACGCCTCCGGGCTCGCCTGCACGGCCCGGCTGCGGTCGTCCACGAACAGGCTGCCGCCCGCCCAGTCGGGATCGGTGGGCAGCGGATCGCTCGGCGCGCCCGGCGTGGACGCCGAGGACCAGCGCGTGGCGACGTCGGCCTCCTTGATCTTCATCAGCGCCAGCGACACCGCCCGGCGGAAGCCGACCAGCCCGTCCTCGGGGTCGGGCACGTGGCGGGCGATGTCGTGCTCGCCGCACACGGCCTCGTTGCGCAGCGACTCCACCAGCGGGCGGGCGATGCTCACCGGGACGGGCGTGACCAGCCCCACCCACAGGCTCGACAGCCGGGGGGTGAGCAGCGGCACCGGAATGATCAGCCTCGGCGGCAGCCCGGCCACCGCGGCATAGCCGTGCATCATGTCGGCATATGTGAGGACATCAGGGCCGCCGATGTCGAACCCCCGGTTGACCGTGCCCGGCACCCGCGCCCACGCCACCAGATAGCGCAGCACGTCCCGCACCGCGATCGGCTGCGTCCGGCTGCGCACCCAGCGCGGCGTCGTCATCACCGGCAACCGCTCGGTCAGGTGGCGCAGCATCTCGAACGAGGCCGACCCCGACCCGATGATCACCGCGGCCCGCAGCACGACCGCCGGCACCGCGCCCCGCAGGAAGATCTCCCCCACCTCGGCCCGCGACGACAGGTGCGGCGAGAGCCGCTCGTCCGCCGTCAACCCGCCCAGGTAGACGATCCGCCGCACGCCCGCCTCGGCCGCCGCGGCCGCGAACGTGCGGGCCGCCAGGCGGTCCCGCTCGGCGAACCGGCCGCTCGTCCCCATCGCGTGGATCAGGTAGTACGCGACGTCCACTCCGTCCAGGGCCCGGCGGGTGCGCTCGGCGTCGGTGGCGTCGGCCTCGACGACCTCGACCCGCTCCGCCCACGGCAGGTCGCGCAGGCGTCCGGCCGAGCGCACCATGCACCGCACGTCGTGGCCGGCGGCCAGCAGCTCGGGCGCCAGCCGCCCGCCGATGTACCCCGTCGCCCCTGTCACCAGGCACAGTGCCATGTCCCCGCACCTTCCCCGTCCCCCGGGCCTCATGCCAGAGCGGTCGGGTCGCAAGCGGTGCCCCGCGCGCGTGCGGGTGGGGCAGGCGGGGCATCTGTGAGGCATGGCTGAGGTTCCCGCGACCGCATCCCGTCCCGTCATGAGGGGACCGTCGATGGATACGGTGATCGTCCTGCTCAACAGGGACCTGCGGGTGCACGACCACCCGGCCCTGACGGCCGCCTGCGAGCGCGCCCGCGCCGTGCTGCCCCTGTTCGTGCTGGACGACGCCGTCCCCGCCGGCCGCCGCCGCGGTTTCCTGCTGGAGTGCCTGGCCGACCTGCGGGCCTCCTTGCGGGCACGCGGCGGGGACCTGCTCGTACGGCACGGCGACGTCGTGGCCGAGACCATGAAGCTCGTCCACGCGACGGGAGCGGAGGCGGTCTTCGCCAGTGCCGACGTCAGCCTGCTGGCCAGGCGCAGGCAGGACCGGCTGGCCCGCGAACGCCTCTCCTACCAGCTCTTCCCGGGGGTGACGGTGGTGCCGCCCGGCACGCTCACGCCGTCCGGGGGCGGGGATCACTACCGGGTCTTCACGCCGTACTGGCGCGCCTGGAGCCGGCACCGGCGCCGCCCCCTGCTCGCGGCCCCCCGCCACGTGCCGACGCCCCGCGACCTCGACGCCGGGCGGCTGCCGGACCCGGCCCGGCCGCAACCCGTGCCCGGCGGCGAGACCGCCGCCCGCGACCGCGCCCGGCAGTGGATCCGCCGCGCCCTGCCGGGGTACGCCGACGGCCACGACGATCTGGCCGGTGACCGCACCTCCCGCCTGAGCCCGTACCTGAGGTTCGGCTGCCTGTCCCCGCTGGAGCTGGCGCACCTGGCCGCGGCCAGCGAGCCGTTCGTCCGCCAGCTGTGCTGGCGCGACTTCTACCACCAGGTCGCGTACGCCTTCCCGCGGATCAACCGGGAGGACTACCGCCCCCGCGGCCACCGCTGGCGCGACAACGAGGACGCGCTGCAGTCCTGGCGGGAGGGCATGACCGGGCTGCCCATCGTGGACGCCGGCATGCGCCAGCTCCTCGCCGAGGGCTGGATGCACAACCGGGCCCGCCTCATCGTGGCCGCCTACCTGGTCAAGGTCCTCGGTATCGACTGGCGGGCCGGCGCCCGGCACTTCTTCGAGCACCTCCTCGACGGCGACGTGGCCAACAACTCGGGCAACTGGCAGTGGATCGCCGGCACCGGCAACGACACGCGTCCCAACCGCGCCTTCAACCCGCTGCGGCAGGCGCAGCGGTTCGACCCGGCGGGCGACTACGTGCGCCGGTACGTGCCCGAGCTCGCCGGCGTGCCGGCCGCCCACGTCCACCAGCCGTGGCTGCTGGACACGCCCCCGACCGGCTACCCGCGTCCGATGCTCTGACGGCTCAGGACGACCGGGGGCTCAGATCGGCCGTCACCCGGCTGGAGACGGACGCCGGACCTTCGCCGGTCAGCCGGCCCTTCTCCCGGAACCGTCCTCCGACGGCTCCCCGTCCGGGACGGGGCGGAAGCCGGAGCAGAGGATACGCAGCCAGGCGATGCGCTCGCCGGCGACGCTGTAGTAGACCTGCTGTTCGACCAGGTAGCGGACCGAGCCGGTACGCACCTGGAGGCGGTAGGCGAGGTGTTCCCTGTCGCCCACGCGGCCGGTGGCGACGTGCAGGAGACGTTCGATGTCGTCGCCGGGTCCGAACGACTGACCGAGGACGATCCGGTCCACGACCTCGCCGGGGTCGTCGGCGTCCCAGTGGGCTCCCGGGGTGAGCGCCCTGAAGTCGATCGGGTCGCCGAGCAGGGCGTGCAGCGCGTCGCGGTCCTTGGCGGCGAGCGCCCGCGCGAACGCCGCCCCGAGCGCGTCCGCCGTCACCGGCGTCCCCCCTCGGCCTGGAGGGTCACGGGACGGCCGTGCTCCTTCCAGGCGTTGAGCCCGCCGTCGAGGTGGGCGACGCCGGCGTAGCCGAGTTCCCGCAGCGCCAGGGCGGCGAGAGCGGACCGGCCGCCGGACGCGCAGTACAGGATGGTCGTGGCCGCGGGATCGAACTCGGGCCGGTGGTGGGGATTGACCGGATCGGCCCAGAACTCCAGCATGCCGCGCGGCGCGAGGACGGAGCCGGGAATCCTGCCCTCGCGGGCGACCTCGCCCGGTTCGCGCAGGTCGATCAGGGTCACCGGGCCCGACTCCAGGGCCTCGGCCACCTCTGCGACCGACAGGTTGGGCACCCGTGCGCGGGCGTGCGCGATCATTTCGCTGACGGAGCTTGCCATGCGCGGGTCCTTCCAGGAGGCTTCCGCCATCACACCTCACGCTCGAAGCCGGCACATCCGTGCTCAGTACGGAGCTCTTCCCGGGGGATGGTCGCGTCATGAAGGACGCCGCTCTGCCGCAGGCGTTACGGTCCGCCGGGGTCACCAGGCGGGAGGCGGAGGTCTTCTGGCTGGTCGGCGACCGGCTGGCCAACCGTGAGATCGCCGACCGGCTCAGGCTGTCGGAGCGGACCGTGGAGAGCCATGTGTCGTCCCTGCTGCGCAAGCTCGGCCATCCGGCCAGGCGGGACCTGGTCGAGCGCGCGGCGCGGCTGCGGAGCCGGGCGCACGCCCTGCCCAGGGCGTTGTCGTCGTTCGTCGGCAGGGAGCGCGAGCTCCGCGACCTCGCCGGGCTGGTCGCCGAGGCCCGCATGGTGACCCTGACCGGGCCCGCGGGCATCGGGAAGACGCGCCTGGCCCTGCGCCTGGCCCACGAGGCGGCCGGGCCGGGTCCCGCGGTCCTGGTCGATCTGGCCTCGGCCGCGCCCGGCAGGCCGGTCGAGAGGGCCTTCGCCGCCGTATTCACCGCCGGCCGCGGAACGCCACCCGCCGAGCTGCTCGAAGCCCTCAAGACCGCGGACGCGGGACCCGGCTGAGCGATCAGGGCCGGCGCGAGATGAACATGATGTACTCGCAGGGAGCGTTCGTCCGGTTGGCGAAGCCGTGGTCGGCGTCGGCCTGGAAGAACAGGGAGTCGCCCGTCTCCAGGGTCTCGTTGATCCCGCCGATCGCGACGGTGAGGGTGCCTTCGAGCACCACGAGCTGCTTCTCCGTACCCGGCGGATAGGCGGGCAGCAGCCCGGTGGACACCTGGGCGGGGAGGTGGTGGAAGACCATCTCGGCTCCGCCCGCGCCCGGGGCCGCGGACACCATGTGCCGCTCGAAGCCGGTCTCCGGGTCGCGGAACACCGGGCGATGGTCCTTGCGCATGACGACGGCCACGCCGGACGCGGCCCCGGCCGGCGCGCCGATCAGGTCCGAGAGCGACGCGTCCAGGGCGTGGGCGATCCTGGAGGCGACGCCGATCGTCGGGCTCTTCTCACCGCGTTCGACCTTGGACAACATCGCCCGGCTGACCGACGACTGCGCGGACAGCTGCTCCAGCGTCAGCCCCGCCTCCTCGCGACGTCGCCGCACGTTGACGCCGAACGCGCCGGCCAGGTCGTCACCGTGCTGCGGTTCGGCCGCGTTTCCGTCTTTCTCGACCACCGTGCTCCTCGATCGATCGGTACCTCGCTGTCCCACAGTGTAGGGTTTCTTCTAAAGAAGATAGAGTCTTCTATCGAAGACGGGCGATGCGCGCCCGACATGACGGAGGTTCCATGCGTTTCAGTTCGGGTGGCCGGCTCCACGCCACGTTCGAGTTCGGCGAGCTGCGGGTGATCGCGTTGCGCGACGGGTACATCGACATGCCGCCCACGCGGCTGCGCGACGAGGGCGGGCGCCCGCTCGGCGAGCTGCCGGCCGCCGTCCCGCTGGCCGGCGGCAACCTGCGGCTGTCGGTCAACGCCTTCTACGTCACCGACGGCACGCGGTCGGTGCTCATCGACACCGGCGCGTCCGACGCCTGGCACGTCCCCACCATGGGGCTGATCTACGACGCGCTCGACGAGGCGGGCCTCGACCGCGCGGACGTGACGGACGCGGCCATCACCCACAACCACGAAGACCACGTGAGCGGCCTGATCGCGCCGGACGGCTCGGAGGCGTTCCCGGAACTGGAGCGCGTGTGGATCGGCGCGGGCGACGCCTCGGTCTTCGCCGGGCGGCGGCTGGAGCCGATCCGCGACCGGGTCGTGCCCGTGTCGGAGAAGGCGGCGATCAACGAGTGGGCCACCGCGCTCCCGACGCCGGGCCACACCCCCGGGCACACCGTCTACGAGATCAGGAGCGGCGCCGGCTGCCTGCTCGTCTGGGGCGACACCGTGCACGTCCCCACGCTGCAGTTCGATCAGCCGGAGGTGTCCTGGGAGCTCGACGGCGACCAGTCGCGGGCCCGCGCCGCGCGAGCGGCGCTGCTCGAAAGGCTGAGCCGGCCACACCACTTCGTGGCCGGCGCCCACCTCGACTCACCCGGCATCGCCCGCGTCACCCCCTCCGGCGAGGGTTACGCGCTGGAGTACCTCGCGCCGCCGATCGGCTGATCCGGTTCCGGGCCGCGGCTGCGGCGGCGGCTCAGGCGTCGGTCACCACGACGTCCTCGCTCCTGACGAACATGACGCGGTGGCCGAACTGGATCTGGTGGTACTCCTGGGTTCCGCGGACCACCCGGTGCTGGGTGGTGTCGAAGGTCGTCGCCTTGTAGTACTCGCCGGTGGTGGTCAGTCCGACCGTGTACGCCTGCCCGGCCGGGAACGTGTACTGCAGCGGGACCAGCGGCTGCGCCTCCACGTCCGGCGGGTACGCCGCCTCCTCCGGGTAGGCGCGGCCGTACACGGGGACGGAGTCCAGGCCGGGGCGGGGCGTCGCCGTCCGGGCCCGGCTGGGCACGGCCACGGGCGCGGACTCCGGGTTGTGGAACCACGCCTTCTGCCCCAGGTACCAGATGGCGGTCCACTCGCCCTGCCGATCGGCGACGACGTAGCGCTGCCCGGTGGCGGCGCGGGCGGCGTGGTCGTACACGCTGAACGTGGACTCGCCCGTCGGATGCTTGCCGATGTCCTTGACCAGGGGCGCGTCCTCGCGCGGCTCGGTGTGCAGCCAGACCGAGCCCGCCCCGTGCGCCGGGCAGTCGGCTTCGGGATGGTCCTTGTCGCAGCCGATGTAGTGCGGACGGTTGGTGTCGTAGTCGGGCCGGATCATGACCGTGGCCGTGCCGGCGTCGCCGTCGGGGCTCAGCGGAGCGCCCAGCAGGTCGAAGAAGTGCGCCCAGTCCCAGTACGGGCCGGGGTCCTCGTGCATCCCCTGCACCTTGTCCGGCAGCAGGCCGGGCACGTTGTCGTGGCCGAGGATGTGGGCCCGGTCCAGCGGGACGCCGAACCGGTCGGCCAGGTACCGCACGAGCTTGGCCGACGTGCGGTACATCGCCTCGGTGTACCAGGTGCCGCCGGCGGCGAGGAAACCCTCGTGCTCCAGGCCGATCGCCTTGGCGTTGACGTACCAGTTGCCGGCGTGCCAGGCCACGTCCTTGGTGTGCACGTGCTGGGCGAGATGGCCGTCGTGCGAGCGCAGCGTGTAGTGCCAGCTCATCTCCTTCGGGTCCTGCACGAGGTCGAGCGTCTTGTCGTACAGCTCCTCGGTGTCGTGGATGACGATGTACTGGATCGTCTGGCTGGTGGGACGGTCGGCGATGTCGTGGTTGCCGTACTTGCCGGCCGGCAGCTCGCTGTAGGGCGCCGGGATCCACTCGCCGGACAGCGAGTCGGGGCACTCCACGGCGTCCGCGCCGGCCAGGCGCGGCAGGTCCAGCCTGGTCAGCCAGGACCGCACCGGGGACACCTCGGGAGAGGGCGGCAGCCGCACCTCTGTGCCGCTGTCGGTCATGCGGGTGGCGCCCTCGTGGATGACCTCGTACACCTCGTCGGCGAAGTTCGCGGCGATCTCCTCGGCCGTGGCGCCCGAGTAGCGCGCCACCGCGCCGTACCAGTCGGCGGGGTCGGCGCTCGCCGGCGCGCCCAGGGCGCGCTGGTAGTCGGCGAGCAGCGCCGCGCCGCCGTCGATGTTGGCCGCCGGGTCCTTGCGCAGCCGCTCGACGCTCTCCCCCGTCAGCTCGGCGGCGCGTTCGAGAGTGTGCAGGGACGCGGGCAGGCCGCCCGGCCGCTCCGCCGGCTCGGCGGGACGCAGCACGGGCCGCGCGTCGTCACCGCGCGGGTCCTCTTCCCCGTCGATGTGGTGGTGCCGCGAGGTGCGCAGCATGGCGCCGTCGGTGAGATGCATGGGGCCGAACCCGCCGGCCGTACTCGGCTTGCCGCCGTTGCAGTCCCAGCGCGACTCCATGTACGAGACGGCGAGCAGGACGCTCTCCGGCACGCCGTGTCTCCTCGCGGCCTGTTCGAACGCCTGCGGCATCGTCATCGTCGTCGTCATGACCACCACCTCCACCTGCACCGTCGCACGGATACGGGCCCAGCTGGAGGTCACATGTCATAGTTTTCCGCTTTCTTTCTGGAGACCTCGGACCTTTCTTTCCGGGGACCCGGCCCCCTTCCCCGGGAGACCCTGGACCCCGTGCAGGCTCTCCGCCTCACTCGTCCGGCCCGCTCTCACGTCAGGTCGAGCACCGCCTTGCCGTGCACGCGGCGGTCGAGGAGGGCGGTGGCCGCCTCGGCGGCGTCGTCCCAGCCGCCGCGCCAGGTGATCTCCGGGCTCAGCGTGCCGCCCGCGACCCGTCCGGCCAGCCAGGTCAGGTCGCGGTGCAGGCCGTGGCAGTAGAGCAGGTGGAAGGTCACGAGCGAGCGGTCGTGGCGGTCGGGCCCGCCGAACAGCGCGCCGAACGGGAAGCTCTCCCCCTCGCCGGTGGAATGGCCGACGGCGACCAGCGTGCCGCCCTCGGCGAGCTGGTCGAACGCCTCGACCAGCGGGACGCCGCCGAGCATGTCCAGGACGCCGTCGAGCCGTCCGCCGCTCTCGGCGGGGGCGGCGACGACCTCGTCCGCGCCGAGCGCGCGCAGCCCGTCGCCGTGCCGGTCCGGGTCGCCGGTGGCGGCGATGACGTACGCGCCGCCGAGCCGGGCGAGCTGCACGGCGTACCGGCCGACGCCGCCCGTCGCGCCGGTGACCAGCACGCGCCGCCCCAGGATCGGCCCGAGCCGGTCGAGCGCGCGCAGCGCCGTGGCGCCGGCGACCGGGATCGTGCTGATCGCGCCGGGGTCCGCGCCCTGCGGCACCACCCCGATCCGGTCGGCCGGGACGGCCCGCAGCTCGGCCCACCCGCCGTCCGGGCCCAGCGTGACCACGGGCGTGCCCGCGGCGGGCCCCGAGCCGTCGGCCGCGGCCTGGACGACGACCCCCGCGGCGTCCCAGCCCAGCACCGTGCCCTCGGGCGCCTCCTGCAGGGCGTGTCTGACCTCCCCGTAGTTGAGCGACGTGGCGGTGACGCGGACCAGCGCCTCGCCGGGCGCCGGCACCGGGTCGGGCGCCCGCCCCACCCGCAGGCCACCGGCAACGGAACGGTCGACGATCAGAGCGCGCATGACGACATCCTCCAAAGTGCCACTGAGTGGCATAAGCCTATAGGAGGCATATGCCCTCGGGATACACTGGGGACGATGACCGCCGACCTGCTGCCGCTCCGCGAGCGCAAGAAGCTCAAGACCAGGGCCGCCCTGGTGGACACCGCGCTCGCGCTGTTCACCGAGCGCGGCTTCGACCAGGTGACCCTCGACGAGCTGTGCGCGGAGGTCGAGGTCTCCAAGCGCACGTTCTTCCGCAACTTCGCCAGCAAGGAGGAGGTCGCCTCCGCCCCGCTGGAGGCACTGTGGACCGCGCTCCTCGACGACGTCGAGCACGCGCCGCTCGGCGGCCGTCCCGTGCTGGAGGTGCTGCAGGAGGCGATGCTCGCGGCGGTGCGCCGGATGGCGGCGGAGGGGCCGGAATGGGTGACCCGCGTGCGGCTCAGTCAGGAGCTGTCGCAGCGTACGCCGTCCATCGCCGCGCACGGGCTGCAGTTCTGCGACCGCACCAGCGCCGCCTTCGAGACGACCCTGCGCAGGCGGCTCGGCCTCGGCGACCGCGACCAGCGGCCCAGGCTGGCGCTCGACCTGCTGGTGGCGGCCTTCCACGCCGCCCTGCGCGGCTGGACCACCGCCTCACCGGGCGCCACGCTCGACGACCTGCTCACCGAACTCCGTACCGTCTTCACCGCCGCACCACAGGCGGCCACCTTCACCGGCGACGAGCCGGTCCACACCTGACCCACGCGGACCCTCACCCGGCCTCACGACCGCAGGTGGGCTGGAAGGGATGTCCCGGGAAATAGGCGGCCCAGTTCTCCGGCGTGAGACCCTGACCCGCCCTGTCGCAGACCGTGGCGGCCGCGACCTCCGGGGTGAGGTCGAAGCGCTGGTACGGGATGCGCTCGCTGCGACGTGAAGGGCGTTGCCGCGCAGGCTCATGGCCAGGACGGTGCCGCCAGGAGTGGCGATGGGCGCTCCGATGGGCTGCCGGGTGTCGGTGTCCCACAGCTGAACCGCGCCGTTGGTCATCCCGACGGCGAACACGCGCCCATCCGGGGAGAACGCGAGCGCGCTGACGTCCGCGGCCAGGGCGGTGGACGTCAGGGTGCCGAGGTGTCGTTGCGCTGTGCCGTCCCACAGCGCGGTCTGCCCGCCCCCGCTGCCGACGGCCAGGAAACGTCCGTCAGGGCTGAAGGCCAGCGCGCCGGCCACACCGGTCCCGCCCTCACGGCGCGCCGGTGTTCCGGTGGTGAGATCGGCGATCTGCCCCTGCGTCGTGACCAGCAGTCGCTCGGCGGGATCGACGGCGAGGCGGCCGGTGATGCCGGGCACGGTCGCGGAGATGCGGCCTTTGATCGGATCCCAGACGGCGGTCGTCGTGATGCCAGGGGGAAAGCCGGCGAAGGTCACGCCGCTGATCAGCAGGCTGTTGCCCGCGAAGGCGAGATCCTGTCCCGACGGCAGCAGAGGCGAGCTCGCGCTGACGCGCCGGCTGTCGAGGTCCCACAGCCATGCCTTCAGCCACGGGGCCTGAAGGACGTCGCCGTAGGCCAGAACCCGGCCGTCACGCCGGAAGGCGGCGACGGCGCGGCATCCGGGCCGTCCTGAGGTGGTCGCCGGACAGGGCATCGGCGGTGGTCCGGGAAGGCGCTGTCCGCCGGCGCCGTCACGCAACTCCACGCGGTTTGCGTACGTGAGGGCAAGGCGCCGGCCGTCGGGGCTGAAGGTCGCGCCCGTGGCGAGGTCGTCTCGCCGGCCGCTGTCGAAGGCGGCGTTGAGTTGCAGCGTGCGGACGGTGGTCAGACCGGTGAGCGCCCCGACCAGGTAGCGGAGACGGTCAGCGGCGGGGTCGATCCTGAGGTCGAACGCGCGCTCGCCGCCGAGAGGGTGCCGGAACAGCAGCTCGCCGGCCTGGCCCGACCGCCATACCAGGAGCTCGTCCCTGACGGCCGTGGCCAGGAAGGAGCCGTCCTGACTGAACCCGATCTCATACACGTCCGGCGCCGGGAGGGCGGGGGCCTCTTCGCCGTCGGGCAGACGCCACTGCCGGACCTGGCCGTCCTCGGCCAGCAGCAGGTGCTGCCCGTCCGGGGCGAGGAACAGGCGTTCTTCCCGGCACTGCTCGGCCGACGGCCTCGGCGCCCAGGACGCCGTGGTCTTGTGGCCGTCGTCCAGGTCCCACAGCTGTACCGGCGCGCCGGGCACGCACAGCGCCATGACCTTGCCGTTCGCGCTGATCGTGGCGTCGGGAGCGCAGGCGGGGCCAGGCGGTCAGCAGCGCCTCGTGGGCCAGGTCGGCGGTGTCGTCGTCCAGGGTGATCAGGCGGGCGGCGGCCAGTCGTTCCAGCAGGACCGGGCCGGGGTCGTGCGGGTCGCCGGTGAGCAGTTCGGCGCGCCGGACCGGGCGGCGGGTGTCCTGGGCGCCGGCCTCGCCCGGTGTGACCAGGCGCAGCAGCAGCTCGCGTAATCGCAGCCGCTGGGTGGGGGTGAGGTCGGCGTAGAGGTTCTCGGCGGTGTGGGCGACGGCGCCGTGGATGCCGCCGGTGGCCTCGTAGTCGGCCAGGGTGAGTGCCTTGCCGTGATGGCGGCGCCAGGTCTCCAGCAGGGCGTGCGACATCAGCGGCAGCCCGCCGGGCTCGCCCGCCACCTGTTCGATGACGGTGGCGGTCAGCTCGCGCTGGACGATCAGCCCGGCGGCCGCGGCCGGCTTGGTGATCGCCTCGCGCAGCTCCGATCGGCTCATCGGGCCGACCGGGACCGTGGAGTCCCGGACGGCCTCCATGAGCGCGGGATGGCGGGCGCAGTGGTCGAAGAAGTCGGCGCGGACGGCCAGCACCACTCGGCCGCCCCGGTCGTCGGTGCCGGCGGTGACCAGGGCGTCGATGAACGCTCGTTGATCGCCTGGGTCCTGGCGCAGCGTGAACGTCTCCTCGAACTGGTCGACCACGATCACCTCCTCCCCACCGATCTCCCCACCAGCCTTCGGCAACAACGCCCCCGCCAGCGCCGCCTCCGCCAGCGTCTCCCGCGGATGGGCGCCCGGCGTCACCACCCGCACCCCGCGCGGGCGCAGCCTCGGCACCAGCCCGGCGCGCAGCAACGAGGACTTGCCGCAGCCCGACGGCCCCACCACCACGACCAGGCGATGCGCCTGCACCAGCTCGGCCACGCGCTCGACCAGCGCTGTCCGGCCGTAGAAGTACGCCTGATCGGCCGTCTCGAACCTGGCCAGCCCCCGATACGGCGCCCGCCCCGGATCCCCGCCCGAGCCGGTAGCCTCACGGGCGGTCGCCAGAGCCTGCTCCCACCGGGTCCGCCACTGTTCGACGTCTCCGCCGCACGCCTGCACGTAGGCCAGTGTGACGGGCAGGGTCGGCAACCGGTCTCCCGCGGCGGCCTGCGCCAGCGTCGCGGCCGAGCACGGCACCCGGGCGGCCATCGCGCGATAGGACGGCCCGCCCGCCTCCTGGCGGAGCTTGCGCAGTTCCACGGCGAAGGCGGCTACCGGGCCGTCCGCCGGATCGACCGGCCGTTCACGACGTCCCACACGATCCCCTATATCCCCGAATACGGGCAAACCAGCACAACGTACCCAGCCCGGTGCGAGTTGATCAAGTTTTGTTCAGGTGGCGAATCGGGGTTCCAGACAATGCAGCAGCCGCTAAGACTGGCCCCTGCCTGCCGTTATCCGCTCGGCGGGCCGCCCCTTTCATGACCTGGGAACGCCCAGGCAACAAAGCGAGGAGAACTCATGCTGAAAAGACTCATCCCGGCAGCCGTCGCCGCCGCCTCTCTGGCTGGGCTCACGTTCGCGTCGCCGGCGAGCGCGGAAGCCCTTTCCTCCTACAAGGCGTACGGGTGCGCGGCCGGAGACTTCTGCATGTATTCGACCGAGGTCATCTCCGAAGGCACGAAGATCAGCATCGGCCGTGGCGAGGACTACGGGCCGGTCAGCGTGGCCAACAGCCCGTACAAGGGCGTCCGATCCTTCTTCAACAACGGCGTGGTTGCCACCTATGACCATGTCCTTGTCTCTTACGTCTACTCGAACGGCGCCGCGTACTCGAAGTGCATTCACCGCGCGGAGGACGGTGACCTCGGGGCGGGGCACGAGACGGTGGACTCCCCCGTTACCGTCACCCGGATCCAGTGGAGAAAGGAAAACTGCGCCCTGTAACGGGCGTCGCCGACAGTCCAGCTGAACCGGTCCGGTCCGACGCCACGGAGGCCGTCGGACCGGACTGCCGGGGCCGCGCCCCGGACCGTCCCAACCGGGCCCGGTCGTCGGCTTGGCCGTCCGGTGGGGGGCCGACGGTGATGCGGTGTGCGCCGTGCCGAGCTCAGCGGCCACGCACTCGAACTCGGCCTCGCGCGGCTGCCGGGCCCCAGTGGACACTCCACCAGCCACCCGGACCGGCCTCCGCCTGCCGTTACCCGCTCGGCAGGCGGCCCTTCCCCAGCCTGGGCTTGCTCAGGCAACAAGGCGAGGAGAACTCATGCTGAAAAGACTCATCCCGGCAGCCGTCGTCGCCGCCCTCTTTCTGGCGGGACCGGCGTTCGCGTCACCCGCGAGCGCGGCCCCCCTTCCCGGCCCCATCGACAGTTGCCCGCGAGGCTACTTCTGCCTGTATACGGCAGATGGGCAGATGATCGTCACCGGCGACGAAGACTGGGGGCCGGTCACCCCGGCCAACAGCCAGTACGAAAATATCCGAGCCTTCTTCAACAACAGCACGGCCTCCCCGTATGACCACGTCCTTGTCTCTTACGTCTACTCAAGCGGCACCGCCGTCTCGCAGTGCATTCACCCCGCAGCGGGATACGAAACGGTCAGCTCCCCCGTGACCGTCACCCGGATCCAGTGGAGAAAGGAAAACTGCGCCATGTAGTCCGCATCCGCCGGTGATCCAGCGGAAAAGAGTCCGGTCCGACGCCACGGAGGCCGTCGGACCGGCTTGCGGGGACGCTCGACCCGGAACCAGATCGCCGACGGAGCTCCGCTCGGGCATCTGAGCCTGACGCACCTCGGCATCACTCCCCCGCCCGAGCCCCCTCCCAGGCCCGCCTCGCTCAGCAAAGCCCGGCCTACGTCTTTGCCGACGCCGCCGGCTGGGTACGTGGCTACCGTACGGCATGGATCGATTGCACGATGTAGCGGCGAGGACATCATGGCCACCAAAACAATCGACGTTTCTTTGGCGACCATTCACAACATAGGCACGCGTAGCGTCTCGCCGAAAGGCGGCATAACCGCGAGGATCGTCCGCGCCGCGGACGACGAGCAAACCTTCGAGGCCGAATCCCTGTATCTGCGCCTGAACCTCGAAGAACCCATGCATCCGAGCGGGGCGACACGCATCAAGCCAGGCGAGAGCCTCACCTACAACGTCACGAAGCGGCTTACGGTTTCGCACTTCGACCAGGAGACCGACGGGCATCTCAACCAGATGCTGGTATTCAACCAGAGCCTGGAAGAACACATAGCGTTTCTCGACGAAGACCTTCCTTATCAGGGCCCCTACAACCGCAAGGTACGCTTCGACGAGATCGACGGCTTCCAGACGATCGAGTGCAACTATCACGCCTTCACAGAAGATGTCGACGCAAAAATCGTCGTGGACTACACAGTGAATCTCGTTTCTTCCTCCGGATGAGTCTGCCGTCCACGGCGACGGCGTCCGCGCTGAGGGCCTGTCGATCCGTAGGCTTGGCATATGGATGATGCCAGGGTCAGCGAGTGGACGCAGACGGGTGAACTGGACGAGCCGGCCGGATTCCTGGAGGTCCGCGCCCGCCGCTACCGCTACCCGGACGGCAACGAGGACGTGTGGGACATCCTCGTGGGCGGCGCGACCGTCGCGGTCGTCGCCCTCACCGACGACGAGCAGGTGGTGCTGGCCCGGCAGTACCGGCCGGGGCCTGGACGCGTACTGCTGGAACTGCCGGGCGGAAACGCGGACCAGGACGAACAGGTCGAGGCCGCGGCGGCGCGGGAACTGCTGGAGGAGACCGGCTACGAAGCCGCGACGCTGGAGGTGGTCATGCAGACCTTCCTGGCGTCGTACGCCTCGCATCGCCGCCACGCGGTCCTGGCCCGCGGATGCCGGAAGGTCGCCGAGCCGAGGCCGGGTGACGGCGAGTTCGTCGAGACCGTGCTGATGCCGGTGGACGCGTTCGTCCAGCACGTGCTCAGCGGGCAGATGACCGACACCGACATCGCCTTCGCGGGGCTGGTCGCCGCCGGATACCTGAAGCCGTGAGCACCGGCGCATTGTCCCGACAGCCGAGTTCCGGGATGGATACGGCCTCGGACCGCCGTTCGGGAGACGAGACGTCGAGGAAGGTCAGCCGGACGTCGCCTGCCATTCGGGGGCCAGGATGGAGTGGACGACCGAGTCCCGCCACCCGCCGGCGAGCTTCAGGTGCCCGCGGATGACGCCCTCCTCGACCATCCCCAGCCTGCTCATGACCCGCCCGGACGCCTCGTTCAACGGGCTTCGCGCGCCCCACACGCGGTGGACGCCGAGCTGCTCGAACCCGAGCCGCAGGAGCAGGCGTACGACCTCGGCGCCCAATCCCTGACGCCACCGGTCCGAACGCAGCGCGAACCCGATCTGGGCACTGTTCTGCAGCGGGTGGCCGAAGTCGATCGAGATGCGCGCGAACGCCACCAGCTCGCCGTCCGGCAGGACCGCGGCGAGGCTGTAGTCCGTCCGCGGGTCGTCGCGGGCCGACTCGATCACGCCCGTCATGCTGCTCTCGACCTGCTCGCGGTTTCGGGGCTCGAAGCTCATGTGCTCGGTGACCCGCGGGTCGCCGTAGACGGCCAGCAGCCCGTCGACGTCCGTCGGGACGAACTCCCGCAGGGCCAGCCTCGGGGAGGAGATCGTGACCGGGTACATGCAGGCTGACCTTACCGGCCGCCCGCGCCGAGCGGTCGGCGTTCCCGACACGGACAGAGCGTCGTGCGGAGGGTCACCTCGGCTGCGAGCAGCCGATCTTCTTGCCGACGAGCGGGGCGCCCATGCGCGGGTAGAACCGCCGGACCGGACGCCTTTACAATGTAGATTAAATTCAGGGCGACACACCGGCCCGCAGCCCGCTCTCCCCGCTCAACCTGCCCGGGAGAACGGAGCCGCCCGACATTCCTGCCGCCCCGCCCGCCCCTGAGCCGTTCCGGCTGGTCCGGGGGCCGTCAGTGCGGCATGTCCAGGCCGGCGCTGCGGGCCGCGTCCATCGCCGCGGTGACGAACTGTTCGTACGTTCCCATGCCGTTCTTCAGGCCGAAGAGGTCGGTCTGCCGGTACTCCACGACCACGTGCGTCGCCTTGTACGGCGTCGTCTTCTGCCCCATGGAGTAGGTGAACCACTCCGCCGGCCGTCCGGCGAAGGGCTCGTGGGCGGGGTAGCCGCGAGGCGGGGACATCGCGTCGTAGGCGATGCCGCGCGGGCCGTCGCCGCTCATGTGGACGGCCAGCGTCTCGTCGCCCTGGCCGGGGTCGCCGGCCTGGATCGAGCGCAGCCACCAGAACAGGGTGAGCTGGTTGTCATACGTCTGCCGCCCGCCCAGCCCGTACGGCCGGGGGCACACCCGGGAATTCTTGTCCCCGTCGGACAGGGCGTTGACCATGGCGTCGAAGGCGGACCGTTCCACGTCCGTCAGCGCGTTCATGTAGACCGAGCGCAGGTTCGTGCGCGGCAGCAGCGCGAAGCCCGCCTTCGGCCCGTCGCCGGTGGTGAGGTTCTGATGGGCGAAGACCCACAGGATGTACTGGATCAGCGTGACGAACCCGATGAGGTTGGGCGTCTGGTGGCGTCCCCTCAGCCAGGCGCCCACCTGGGCGCTCGGATCGAAGCCGAGCACGCCGAGCCGGGCGGGCAGCTCGGCCAGCTGCACGTCCAGGGTGGCCTGGGCCGTGCCGTGGGCGAGATCCCTGCCGGCGGTCAGGCCCAGCACGTCGCCCTTGGCGTAGACGGTCGTCATCACCGGGTTGCCGGTGGAGTCGAAGTCGCACCGCTTGATGGGCGCCGCCAGGGACACGGCCAGGACGTTGCCCATGTTGGTGCCCGGCACGAAGTGCAGCGCGTCGGTCGGCTGGATGTCGTCGTGGGGCCGCAGGTGTCCCTGGGCCACGCGCACGGCCTGCGTCTTGGTGCTCGTCCGGGCCCTGCTCGACCGTCTGGAGCCGGTCGTCGTGTCGCCCTCCTGCTCGTCGGAGCGCAGGAACGTGCCGGGGAGCTTGGTGGCGTCGGACGAACGGCCCGTCAGCAGGGTCATCAGCTCGCCGATGAAGACGAGCTGACGGCGCAGGTCGGCCCACGTCGTCACCGGGTCGGTGATGATCTCGACGTCGCCGCCGTCGGACTCGACGGCGACCCCGGGGTCCTGCCAGGAGCAGACGCGTCCCTTGGACGGCAGGGCGGCCTCGGTCTGCCAGCCGTTCTTGGTCTCCGCCAGAAACCTCAGCTCGTCACGCTGGAACTGCCATTCGAACCCGATCCTTGGCATGGACGCCTCCTGGGGATGTGTGTGGCTGCCCCTCCCGAGCGGGTCCGGCGTGCCTCAGATACGTGCAGCCCGCGTCCGGCTCCGCCAGTTACCCCCGCCAAAAAGCCCATAAATCCCGATTTTTCCGCCTATTTACCTCGATATTGACCTCCTGTAGTTCATCAACTCAAATGCAGGTGACCCCATCGATCGCCCGGCGGCGCAAGAGGAGCGACCCCATGAGACGCAATGCCGTGTTAGCCCTGGTCACGAGTGCCGTCTGCGTGCTCGTGGCCACTTCGGTCCCCGCTCCGGCGGACGCCTCCAAGGGCGATCCCGCCGACCTCCTGGTGAAGGCCAGGCCCGCACTGCTCCACAGCTCGCCCGAGGACGCGTACGTCCGGCAGGGCCCGATCGAAGGGCAGGGCGGCCTGCGCTACACGCCCTACACCCGCACGTACGCCGGGCTGCCCGTCTACGGCGGCGACTTCGTCGTGGTCAGCGCCGCCACCGGCGAGGTCGTGAGCACCTCCGTCTCCCAGGAAAGCCCCCTGGACGTGGCCACCACGCCCAGGCTCGGCGCGGCCGAAGCGGCCCGGGTGGCCAGCAGCCAGCTTCCCCGGGTGTCCTCGATCGGCACGCCCCGGCTGGTGGTCATGGCGCAGGGACGCGGCCGGCTGGCCTACGAGGTGCTCGTGCACGGCGCCGTCAACGGCAGGGAGAGCAGGCTGCACGTCTTCGTCGACGCGCTGACCGGCGCGGTCGTCCTGAAGTCCGACGAGGTCAAGGAGGGGGTGGGCAACAGCTACTACAACGGCAACCCGGTGACCATCGGCACCATGGCGACCGGCTCGTCCTTCGCCATGATCGACCCGGTACGGCGGAACGTGCGCTGCGGCGGCCCGAACGGCGCCGCCTTCACCGGGCCCGACGACTTCTGGGGCAACGGCAGCGGCACCAACCTCGAAACCGCCTGCGTCGACACGCTCTTCGCGATCGACACCGAATGGGACATGCTCAAGTCCTGGCTGGGACGCAACGGCTTCAACGGCTCCGGCGACGGCTACCCCGCCCGCGTCGGCCTGAACGACGTCAACGCCTACTGGAACGGCGTCAACGCCGCCTTCGGCCACACCTCCGACAACCGGCGCCAGCTCACCGCGATGGACGTCGTGGCGCACGAGTACGGCCACTCCGTCTTCGCCACCACGCCCGGCCTCGACCTCGGCGACAACGAGAAGGCCATACTCAACGAGTCCACCGGCGACATCTTCGGCGCGCTGACCGAGCAGTACGCCAACGAGCCCGCCACCCTCGACCCGCCGGACTACACCGTCGGCGAGGAGGTCGACGTCGACGGGAACGGCCCGATCCGCTACATGTACAAGCCGTCGCTGATCCCCGGTCACCCCGACTGCTTCAGCAGCGCGGTGCCGTCGATGCCGCCCCAGGTCGGGGCCGGCGTCCAGAACCACTGGTTCTACCTGCTGGCCGAGGGCAGCAACCCGGCGAACGGCCAGCCGCCCAGCCCGACCTGCGACTCCTCCTCCATCGTCGGGCTCGGCGCGCGCAAGGCGGGCCAGATCTACATGGGCACGCTGCTGCGCAAGACCTCGGCCTGGCCGCACACCATGGCCCGCCGCGCCTCGCTGCAGGCGGCCCTGGACATGTTCCCGGGGTCGTGCCTGGAGTACAACACGGTCAAGGCCGCGTGGAACGCCGTCCGCGTGCCCGTCCGGGCCGGTGAGCCGTTCACGTGCGACTTCTCGGTCGCGGTCAGCCCCGCCGCGGCGACCGTGCAGGCCGGGCAGAGCGTGAGCGTCACCGTCGGCAGCGCCGTCGTCTCGGGCGCCCCGCAGCAGATCTCGCTGTACGCCAAGGGGCTTCCGGCGGGCATGACGGCCTCCTTCAGCCCGGCGAGCATCACCACGGGCGCCACCTCCACGCTGACCGTCACGGCCGGCGCGAGCACCGCATCCGGCACGTACCCGATCACGGTGCTGGCCGACGGCGTCGCCCTCGACCACACCGCCACCCTCACCGTGACCGTGGTCCCATGAGCCGCTGACGCCCACCGCACGGCAGGAGACCCCAGCCGGGCTGTGCCCCGGCAGGGGCCGGCGGCCGCGCACGCCGCCGCCAGAGATCCCCCAACGCCGACAGAACCCGCCCGATCCAGGCGAACAACCGCAGGGTCTGACGGAAGGGCCAGACCGCCGCCCAGAAGACCGGTTCGAGCCACCGGAACGGGCCGAGGAGGAAGGCCAGGACCGTCATGACCGCGTCCGGATCAACGACGACGTGTGCCCCGGCCAGCTCTTCCGCGCCTTCCACTTCCCCGCCGGCGGAGAACGCACGGCAGGCCAGACATGACGGTGGGTGGCTTCGGGGTAGGGGGAAGGGCAGGGGCTCGGGGGAGGCGGAAGATGGCTGGACGGATCGTGGCGGGCGTGGACGGCTCTCCGCCCTCGATGGCGGCCGTCGAGTGGGCCGCGGCGGACGCCCGCAGGCGCTCGCTGGACCTGCGCCTGGTGCACGTGTGCGAGCCGTGGGCAGGCGACGCCGGGACGGCCGAATACTGCGCCGGGATGCTGGAATCGGCGGCGGACCGGGTGCGCGGCCTGTTTCCCGGCATGGAGGTCGGCACGGAGATCCTGCCCGGCCCGGTGGTGCACGACCTGGTGCGGGGGTCGGCGGAGGCCGACAGCCTGGTCCTGGGCAGCAGGGGGCGGGGCGGGTTCGCCGGGATGGTGCTCGGCTCCACGAGCCTGGCGCTGGCCGGGCACGCCGCGTGCCCGGTCGTGGTCGTCCGGGAGGCCGCCACGCTGCGCCACGGCCGGATCGTGGTCGGATTCGACGGCCGGCGCTCACCGGCCGCCATGGAGTACGCCCTGAAGCAGGCCCGCGCCCAGGACGCGGAGCTCCTGGTGCTCTACGCCTGGCGTCCGCCGATCCTGTCCTCCTACGCCTCCGCCTACAGCACGTTCGGCGAGAGCTTCGAGGAGCACTCCCGCGATGCCGCCCAGAAGGTGGTCCCGTGGCGGGACGGGAACCCGGACGTGCGGATCGTCGACGAGCAGGTGTGCGATCATCCGGTCGCCGCCCTCAGGAACGCGTCGTCCGCGGCCGACCTGGTCGTGGTGAGCTCGCGCGGGCTGGGCGAGTTCGCCTCCACGATGCTGGGGTCGGTGAGCCACGGGGTGCTCCACCACGCGGCGTGCCCGGTGGCGGTGGTGCCTCCCGGCGGTGACTCCCCCGCGTCCGGCTGACGGGCCGGCGCCGAGCGAGAGGCGGCCACCGGGGCAGCCGCCTCTCGCGTGCCGGTTCAGCCCGGCGTCACATCCTGTCGCAGGGCAGGCCCCAGCTCGAATAGCCGCCGCCGGGCTCGTGGTGCCAGAGCTCGGCGCAGATGTTGGTGCCCGCGGGCACCGGCCAGGGGTTGTTGAACGTCAGGGCGACGCCGCTGTAGGTGTAGGTGCCGCTGTTGGTGTCGCGACCAGGGCTCCAGACGTGGATGTGGTACGAGCCGTTGGGGCCGCACCGGCTCTGGTGCTGGAGCTTGATCCTGCCGTCCTGGGCCCAGAGCCCGAGGCATCTGCTGATCCCGGCCGCCTTCCGGGCGTCTGTGACCTCGGCCGAGGCAGGTGGGTTGGCGACCGTCGTGGTGACCGCGAGGGCGGTCGCCATCGTCAGGAGGGCGCCGAGCAGGCGGCCCTTCCTGAACGTTCCCGCTGTCTTCATGGGGGTTTCTCCTCTGCTCATGGAATTCCCGTGGCGTGCTGCCTGCCAGCAAAAGCATGCCCGCCGCGGCCGGAGCAGGGCTTTCGGCTGCGTGCACGGATGTTCAGCCAGCGCGCACTACCGCGTGCGCTACTGCGTGCACTGCCGGCGGAACTCGCTCGGCGACAGCCCGTAGGCGCTGCGGAACGCCTGGCTGAAATGCGCCGGGCTGGTGAACCCCCACCGGGCCGCGATCGCGCTGATCGGCTGGCCGGCCAGCTGCGGCTCGGCGAGATCGCGGCGGCACTGCCGCAGGCGGCGCTCGCGGATCCAGCCGGCCACGGTGTGTCCTTCGGCGTGGAACAGCTTGTTCAGATACCGCAGGGAGATGTGGTGCGCCGCGGCGATGGCGGACGGGGTCAGGTCCGGCTCGCCCAGGTTCGCCTGGACGAAGGCGTGGATCCGGGCGAGCAGCGCGCGTCGCCGGCTGCCCGGCGGCACCGCGCTGCGGGCGTCCAGGGCGCCGGCCAGCGCGGCGGTCAGGACGTCGAGGGTCAGGGTGGAGACCCGCGCCGCCTCGGCCGGGCTGAACTCCTCCAGACGCCGGGCCAGCTGGAGCAGGAACTGCGAGGCCAGCGCGCCCATCCCCCGGTCGCCCCGGATCGGCACCGCGTTGAGCTCCCGCAGGCCCCGCTCGGGCAGCGGCAGCAAGGAGCGCGGGAACTGCAGCGACAGCACCTGGCCGCCGGCGGGGCCCCTCGACCCGAACGTGGTCACATAGGGCTGCGAACTGTCCCGCAGCATCAGGTCCCCGACCTGCAGCTCCGCCTGCCGACCGGCTTGCCCGCCGCCGGCGTGACCCCGGACGGCGCAGGTCACGAAGAAGGTCTCGGGGTCGCAGCGGCGGATCAGCCGGGGCGTGCGCCGGATCGTCAGCGACGGCGCGGTCAGCAGGGTCGCCTGCACGAGGCCGATGCCGCCGAGCGCGACGTGAGCCTGGAACGCGTCTTCCCGGCCCGGTTCGCAGGACGCGTCCAGCGGCATCCACATCTTCGAGCTCATCTCGCGCCAGTAGGCGAACCGCTCCTGCGGTGGGACGTCGGCGAAGCTGACCACGTCCATGGGCCTCCACATCGAAGTTCCGCTCCGGGGCCGCCCCAGCATCACCCGCTCAAGGTCTCGCGCACAACCCGCCCGGCCCCGGCGCCCGGCGGGCGCTCACCGGGTCCCGTCGGCGAACAGCCTGTCCAGATGCAGGTCGATGGCGGTGAGGGCGTCCTCGGGAGTGATCACGTCCAGTTCGAGGAGGGGGGTGAGGCCGGTGAGGGCGAGGAGCAGGTTCGTCTCGGTCGCCGGGTCGCGGCCGGGGGCGAGGTGCCCGTCGTCGATCGCCTGGCGGACCAGCCGCTCGACTAGGGCCCGTCCCTGGAGGAGGCCGCGGCGGGCCTGCTCGTGGACGGCCTCGTCGTGCAGCGCCTCCAGGACGTAGGCGGCGCTCATCCGGCTGGTGGCGCGGGCGTCGGCGTGCAGGGGCAGCATCTCCGCGAGCGTCAGCCGCAGCACGTCGCGGGGGTGCGGACGGTCGCCGAGGCGGGCGAGGCCCCGTTCGACGCGCAGCGAGGTCTGCTCGGAGGCGAAGTCCATGGCGAAGGAGAGCATGGCGGCCCGGGAGGCGAAGTAGTGCTGGAGCTGCCCGAGGGAGATGCCGGCCTCCTGCGCGACCACCCGGGTCGTCAGGTGCGCGACGCCGCGCTGCGCCACCACCCGCCACAGCGCGCGGGCGATCGCTTCGCGGCGTTCGCGGTGGTCCACCTGTTTCGGCATCGCGGGCCTCTCCCTCGTCAGCCTTTTCCATACAGTTGACATAATACACTTGACCTATAACCCTGGGGGTCCGTTTCGAGGAAGGAGCCGTCATGTCGGAAGAGCCGAGGGTGCGCACCGCGGAAGGCGTGGTGCAGGGGCGCCGGCGGCGGGGGCACGCGGTGTTCCGCGGCATCCCGTACGCCCGGCCGCCGGTCGGCGCGCTCCGCTTCGCCGCGCCCGCCCCGCCCCACCGCTGGGACGGGACCCGGCAGGCGGCGGAGTTCGGCCCCGCGGCGCCGCTGTCCCTGCCGGTCGACGTGGGCCCGCCGCAGGGCACGGACTGGCTGACGCTCAACGTCGGCACCCCGGATCCGGGCGCGGCCGGGCTGCCGGTGCTGGTGTGGCTCCCTGTGGGCGGCTACGTCTCGGCGGCGTCGAGCGACCCGATGTACGACCCGGCGGCGCTGGCCCGGGCGGGGCTCGTCGTGGTGACCGTCAACAGCCGCGTGGGCGCGGAGGGTTTCGCGTTCCTCGACGACGCGCCGCCCAACCGCGGGCTCCTGGACCAGGTCGCGGCGCTGGAGTGGGTGCAGCGGAACATCGCCGCGTTCGGCGGCGACCCCGGCCGGGTCACCGTGGCCGGGCAGTCCGCCGGGGCGGGGTCGGTGGCCGCCCTGCTGACGATGAAGCCGGCGCGCGGCCTGTTCCGGCGGGCCGTCGCCCATTCCGTGCCGGGGCTGCACAGCACCCCGGCGCTGGCCCGGCAGGTCACCGCCGCGCTCGCGGACCGGCTCGGCGCGGCCCCCACCGCCGCGGCCCTGCGCGACACCGACCCCTGGCGCCTGGCCGCGGAGCTCACCTCCTTCAACGCCGGCCTCCATGCCCACCGGGAGAGCTGGGGACGGCTCGCGGCGACCGGCACAGCCCTGTGCCCCGTCGTCGACGGCGAGGTGCTGCCCGAGACGCCCTGGTCCGCGCTGACCGGCGGCCGCGCGGACGGGATCGAGCTGCTGGCCGGTCACACCCGGGACGAGTTCCGGCTGTTCAGCGTCATGAGCGGACGGCAGGGCACCTTCACCGAGCAGGACGCGCACGCGGCCCTGGACCTGTTCGCGCCCCGGCCGCACGGCCCGCAGGCGTACCGCGACGGGTTTCCGCAGGCCGGGCCGGAGGAGCTGGTGGAGACGGTGTACTCCGACGCGCTCTTCCGCATGCCGTCACAGCTGCTGGCCGAGGCGAACGCCGTGGCAGGCGGCAGCTCGTACCTGTTCGAACTGTGCTGGGCCGCCCCGGCGCTCGGCGGCGCTCTGGGCGCCTGCCACAGCCTCGACGTCCCCCTGGCCTTCGGCACGCCGGACAGCCCCGTCGGCGCGCAGCTCCTCGGCGACGAGCCCGCCCCCGAGGCCGTCGCGCTCTCCCGCGAGCTCCAGGAGGCATGGGTTCGCTTCGTCACCACCGGCGAGGCGGGATGGGCCGCGCACCGGCCCGGCCTGCGGCTGACCCGCGTCCTGGACGCCGAGCCGGCGACCCTGCCCTACCCCGAGGAGGTCTCCCGCCGGATCTGGGCGGGCCACTCCCCCGCGCCCTTCGACCTCCCGCCGGACGGGGACGCGGCCCCCGGGGCGCCGCGCCGCTGAGCCGGTTCTGCGGACAAGCCGCGAGGGACTGCGGCGACGGGCGCGCTCTCCGGCCGGATGGGCGCCTGACGCAGGAACGCCGAGGTCGTGGCCACGAACCGGCCGGCGTCGTCGAGCCACGGGAAGTGCCCTGCCCCGGCTTGCACGACGAGCTCGGCGTGCGGGAACAGCGCGGCGAGCTCGGCCACCGCGGCGGGCGGGGAGTTCAGGTCCGTCTCGCCCGCGAGCAGCAGCACCGGCGAGGCGAGACGGGTGAGCGCGGCACGGGTGGCGTCGGGGTCGAAGGCGCCCTCGGCGGCGAAGACGGCTGCCGCCTCGTCGTTCCGCTGCTCGTCCTCGGCGGCCTTGTGCGCCCGGGCGGTCTCGTCCCAGCGGCCGTACCAGAACGGCGCGATGGCCCGGAAGGCGTCGCGGCTGGCCTGTCCTGACATGACCTGCTCCAGGGCCGCGAACGCCCCCGGGAACCAGGGCTCCCCCGCGCGCAGCCGGGCGGTCTCCCGCCGGACCTCTTCGGTGACCGTGATGCCGACGGCGGCGACGCTCGGAGCGATCAGCACGAGCCTTCCGACGCGTTCGGGATGGCGAGCCGCGTGGAGGACGGCCAGGTTCGTGCCCGCGGAATGGGCGAGCAGGTCCATCCGGTCGAGCCCAAGGTGCTCGCGCAGGGCCTCGACGTCGTCGACGAGGCGGTCGCAACGGTAGGAGGCGGTGTCCGGCGGCACGGCGGACCGCCCGGTGCCCCGCAGGTCCGCCATGATCAGCCGCCGGTGCGCCGAGAGGCCCCCGAGGTCGCCGAGGTAGGCGGCGGCCTGCATCGGCCCGCCGGGCAGGCAGACCACCGGGGGGCCGTCGCCGTATGCGTGGCAGGCGAGCTCGACGCCGTCGTGGGCGGTGAAGAAGTCCATGCCCGCCAGCCTGCGGGGAAGCCGCGCGCCTCGGCTATCGTTCAGCCACAGCTACATGATGAGGGCGGATGGCGGTCGAGATCAGGTTCACCGCGGCGTCGGTCGCGAAGGTGCGCTTCGCCGTCTCGCCGCTGGGCGAGACGGTGCTGGCGCTGCGGATCCTGTTCGGCACGGGCGGTCATGCCGTCCACCGGCCCTGGGTGCGCCGGGCGCGCCCGCTGCTGGCGCGCGAGAGCGAGCTGCCGCTGCTGCGCGCGCTGATCGCCGGGCCGCTGCCGTCGTTCCTGTTCCCGGCGCCGGCTCAGCGCCTGCCGTCCATCGCGGCGGAGCTGGACCTGGTACGCGCCACGCGGGAGGACTTCTTCCGGCAGGAGTACGGCGCGGTCCTGGGCATGCCGGCCGAGGACGCCCCCGAGCCCGCGGCGGTCCTGCCGCGGCTGGCCGAGGCGCTGCGTCGCTGCCACGAGCTGCTGATCGCGCCACACTGGGGCCGGATGCGCGCCGTGCTGGAGGCCGACATCGGCCGGCGCGCGCTGACCCTGGTCGAGGGCGGGGTGCAGGCGCTGTTCGCCGAGCTGCACCGCGACCTCGCCTGGGACGACGGCCAGCTGGTCGTGCACGGCCGGCGCACCCCGCACGCCGCGCACACGGTGGACTCCGGCGGGCATGGCCTCGTCCTGCAGCCCAGCGTCTTCAACTGGCCGGACGTGGGCGTCGACAAGGCCCCGGTCGCCGCCGCGTCGATCCGCTATCCGGCGATGGGCGTCGGCCTGCTGTGGGAGTCGCCCCGGCCGGCGCTGACGGGCCTGATCCCGGTGCTCGGCCACACGAGAACGCTGATCCTCGCCGCCTTGGCCGAACCCCTGACGACCGCGGCCCTGGCCGTCCGGCTGAGCGTCACGCCGAGCGCGGTGTCACAGCACCTGAACGCGCTGCGGGGTGCGGGCCTGGTGTCGACGCAACGCATGGGCCGCACGGCCCTCCACCTGCGTACGGACCGAGCCAACCACCTGATGGACGGCCCGGTCCCGGACGGCCACTGACCGGCGGCGATCAGGGGCCGGCGGGCGCCGGATCACGGGGAGTCTGGGCCGCGCCGCGTTGCACATGCATGCTCTTTGACGTCTGCCGAAGGGCGGTGCTCTACTTCCCGCCATGACGCCCCTGACGAACCTTCAGCCTGCCTCCGTCATCGACGAGACTGCCCGCCTGCTGACCGAGCACTACGTCTTCCCCGAGACAGCCGAGCAGCTCGCCGCCCTGCTGAGACGACGTCTCGCCGACGGCGCCTACGACGTCGGCGAGGCGGCGGAACTCGCCCGTCTGGTCACCGCGGACCTGCAGTCCGTCAACGGCGACAAACACCTGAGGCTGAAGCACCACGCCGACCCGGTGTCGCCCGAGCAGGGCGCGGCGACCCTGGAATCCATCCGCCGGGACTACGACACCTCGCTGGGCGGCGCGCCCCGGGTGGAGCTGCTCGACGGAGGGGTCGCCGTGGTGGAGCTGGCGCCGATGCTGTTCCCGCTGGACTGGGCCGCCGAACCGCTGAGCGCCGCCCTCACCCTGGCCTCCCGCGCCCGGGCGCTCATCGTGGACCTGCGCGGCAACCGGGGCGGCGACCCGGACACCGTCGCCTTCGTCTGCAGCTACCTCCTGGACAAGCGCACCCACCTCAACACCATGCACTGGCGCGGCGGCGGGCGCAGCGACCAGTCCTGGAGCCTGCCGCACGTCCCCGGCGCGCGTTTCGGCGGCAGCAAGCCGTTGTACGTGCTGTCCAGCGGCGCCACGTTCTCCGCCGCCGAGGAACTGGCCTACGACCTGCAGCAGCTCGGCCGGGCCGTGGTCGTCGGCGAGCCCACCCGCGGCGGCGCGCACCCGTGCAGGGGCTGGACCGTGCACCCGCACCTGGAGGCCACGGTCCCCACCGGCCGGGCCGTCAACCCCGTCTCGGGCACGAACTGGGAGGGCGCCGGCGTGCAGCCGGACGTCCCTTGCGCCGCCGCGGACTCCCTCGACCGGGCACACGCCCTGGCCCTCGCCCGGCTGTCAGGCTGACGCCGCCGGCGGCACCGGACGCCCTTCCGTGACCCGGTCACGGGCCTTCGACCGGCCGCAGCCGGCAGCCCTCGGCGTCCACGAACCAGCCTCCTGAGACCAGGGAGGTTCCGTCGGGGTGGAAGGCCAGTGCGGCAGCCCTGCGGTCGGTCACGGTCGCCTTGGCCCGGCCGGTCGCCGCGTCCCACAGCCGGATGCCGTCCTTGTCGGCCCCTGCCAGGGTGGCGCCGTCCGGGCTGAAGGCGACGGCGACGAGCCCGAAGGAGAACACATCGCTGGGCGGGCCGATCTCGCGGCCTCGCGCCTGTTCCGGGGACATGAACGACGGGGTGCCGACCACTGCGTGGGAGAGGGTGTGGGAGGTGTCGTCCAGTGCGCGGGCGATGCCGAAGTCGATAAGGCGGGGGCCGTCGGCGGCGAGGATCACGTTGGACGGCTTGAGGTCGCGGTCCACCAGGCCGCAGGCGTGGATCGCGCCGAGCCCCTCGGCCGGCCCCGCGCCCAACACGGTGACCGCCTCCGTGGGCATCGGGCCGTGCGCATCGACGGCCCGCTGCAGGGACGGGCGGGGAACGTAGGCGGTGACCAGCCAAGGCGGGTCGGCCTGGGGGTCGGCGTCGACGAGCTGGGCGGTGCAGAACCCGCCGACCCGGCGGGCGGCCTCGGCCTCCAGGGCGAACCGGCGCCGGAACCCGGGATCGTCGGCCAGGTCGGGCCGCACCAGCTTCACCGCGACCGGACGTCCGCCGGGAAAGCGCCCCAGGAACACCTGCCCCATCCCGCCACCCCCCAGCCGCCCCTCCAGCCGATAGGCCCCCGGCCGGCGCGGATAAACCGGCCGCAGCGGCTCCGGCCAGCGCGGCAAGTCCCTCGCACCTCCGTGTTCACGTCCCGGCAGCGTTCCAGTCCACGGCACGCCGTCACCGGGTCGTCCGTCCACCGGAGATCGTTTCAGGGATCAGCCCCCGGGGAGAGTTTTCGGGAGCGAAGGCACCAGCGACCGGGTGCCCCGGCCGGGGATGTTCTCCTGGCCGGGGCATTCATTTCCGGGGAACGGTGACGCGTCACGCCTTTCGTGGTTTCAGGCGCGGATGAAGCCGTTGACGATGAGCGGGAGCGAGGCGTCCAGGCCGGCCACGTTCAGGACGCCGTCGTCCTTGGGATCGCCGATCGAATATCCCGCGGCCGTCATCGCGGCGACGACCACGCGGACGTCGGCGTTGACGGTGCGCCGGTACGCGTCGAGGGCCTGCGTCGGGTGGGAGGCTCCCGCCCAGGTCTCGTTGTCGGTGAGGACGACGATGCCGTCCACCTCCATGCGCTGGTCGCGCGCCCACGTGAACGGCAGCGACAGGTCCGTCCCGCCGCCCGACGGCTGCCACGAGGCGATCTGGCGCAGGTTCGTGCGCGGGGTCACCTTGGAGGCGTGCACGGACGTATCCACGTCGATGACGTGCAGGTTTCCCTTCTCGATACGCGACAGCATGACCGCCATCGCGTTGCCCACCTCGTAAGGGGAGCCGATCGGGGAACCGCCCACCCGGACCCCGCCGCCCCAGCTCATCGACCCGGACGAGTCCACGGCGACCAGCAGCCGCCTCCCGGACGGCTCGACCGCGCCGAACGACAGCTCGTACGTCTCCTCCAGCGCGTCGAGGACGGCCGGGACGGGCTGCCAGGTGTGCAGGTCGGCACGCGGGCCGGGCTGCGCCTGCCCGGAGGCGTAGACGCGCATCGCGAGCCAGGCGTCCATGGGGTGGATGCGGGCGTGCAGGATCGCCTCCCGGTCGGTGAGCCGGAGCACCGCCCGCGACGTGGCCTCCGCCATCGGCTGGAGGGTGCCGAGCCGGGTCATGCGGGCCAGGTTGCGGATGAGCGCGGTCAGGCCGACCGTCTCGATCAGCGCCTCCCACACCGACGGCTCCTTCAGGACCGAGTCCGGCAGGAACTCCCACGGCACCTTCGCCTCGGTGACCACCCGCACGGCGTCCTCGGCGGTGGTGACGGCCTTCGCGGTCAGGAACCGGTCGACGGCGGGCAGCTCGTCGCGCGCCTCGTCATCGGAGACGTTGCCGGCGATCCAGCCGAACAGCGTCCTGCGCTGGTCGGTGTCGGCGACCGGGTGGGCGATCCGCAGCACGTCCCGCAGCGCGAACGCCTCGCCCTGCGGCGTCCTGCGCTGGGCCGCCTTGCACGCCTTGAACGCGACCGCGTCGGCCTCACCGGTGAGGAACCAGGAGCCGAGCGCCGTGCGCAGGCTTCGTCCCGTCGTCGGCGCGGTGCCTCGGCCGGTCGCCTTGCCGCCGAGGTTCTTGTAGTAGCCGAAGAACTGGGCCAGGTGGTCGGTGGTCCGGGCGACCTTCGCCAGCGCCCGCTTGGCCGCTTGGCGCGTGTCGGCGTCGCCCGCGGCGTAGCAGGCGGCGAGGGCGAACAGGGCCGGACGCTGCTTCGGCGCCCGCGGCGGCCGGGCCGTCGAGATGTCGGTGAGCAGCCTGACGACGCGCGGACCGTCCTCGGCGATGGCTTGGAACAGCACGCCGGCGTTGTCGGCGGTCAGCTTGCTCTCGCCCACGTAGTAGGTGCCGCCGGTGGTGCCGAGGATGAGGAAGTCCTCCAGCCTGCGCCACACGTCCTTGGCGAACGCGTGGCCGCCGGCGGCGTTCGTCACCTGGCCGGGACGGCCGGGGATCGGCTGCGTCTGCGGGGTCGCGATCGCCGAGACGTTCGCGAGAGGGTCATGCGCCATCGTCGGCTCCTTTCCTTTCGACCCGCCCGAGGGCGGATGTGACGAAGGGAAGCGGATGTGGTGATGTCCGCCGGTCTTTTATGACAGGCGCTCTTCCGGCTGAGCTACCACCCGGCGTTGCCGGCCGGGTGGGCAGGACTCGAACCTGCGACGACCTGTTCCGATAACCGACGAGCTTCGACCCGCTCCCCCGCCTGTATGCGTCAGCCTTGCCGGCGGTACGGATGTGGAGGTTCCGACCGGTCTCAGCGTGCTGCCGGTTACACCACGGCCCGCGAGTGCGGGCCGCCGGGGCTCGAACCCGGACGACTCGAATGAGAATCGATAACCGATCGGATTCGACCCGTACCGCCGGCAAGGCTGACGCGCGATCAGGTCTGGAACCGGCACGGATATGGGGGACCCGCCGGCCGTTACGGTGCTCTGCCATTGAGCTACACGAACCGAAGTCCGTGACGGGATTCGAACCCGCAACCACCGGCTTAGAAGGCGATAACCGACGAGATTCGACCCGTGCCGACACCAGACCTGACCGGCCTCGCGCGGCCCGGAAAGGCGCGGATGTGCGTGACGGGCACCGGCGGGTTCTTTGTTGGAGAAAGATAACCGACGCCCATTCGACCCGCGCCTGTCCGGGTCTCGCGAAGCTGGTCCCCACATTAGCGATCAGCGCGCCGCAGCACATCTGAATATTCCCCAGATGTGGAAATGTCGGCGCTTAATGGCACGCGATGACCGGCTCGCCCTCACGGACAAGCGGGCAGATCGCCCGGCTCTTCCCGGACGGCCGGGCATTGACGTTCGTGACGGCCGCGCGCACACAATGGGTCGTGGCTTGGAGCCCGCTCCTCGGCGGCGACCCCGGGCGCCTCGGCGGGTACACCCGCGCTGGACGTCTGGGTGCGGGCGGCCAGGGCGTCGTGTTCGAGGCGTACGGGCCGGCCGGTGACCGGGTGGCGGTCAAGGTGCTGCACGCCGGGGCGGCACCGCGGGCCCCGTGCTCGCTCTGTCCTACTCCACCGACGGCCGCACCCTGTACGCGCTGACCGGCGACGGCGCCCTGTTCGCCTACGTCGCCGACGGCCCCCGCGCCGCCGTCCTGCTGTGCAGCCGCGTGGGCGGCCCCCCGTCCCGGGCGGACTGGTCCCGCTGCATCCCGGACGCCCCGTACCGCGAACTCTGCTGAACGGCCGGGAAGCCACGGTCGTGGTCGGCGTGGTTGCGACAGTCAGCCGCGGGCCTCGCGCAGTTCCCGTTCCAGCCGTTCGATGCGGTCCTGCATCGAGGTGAGCGCACCCTCCACCGCCTGGCGGGGGAAGAGCTGCGGGATGTGCTGGTGGCAGTTCCAGTCGAAGGCCTCGACCGTGACGAGCACGGTGCGTTCCACCTTGGCACGGTAGTCCGCCACCGCCAGCGGCGATTCGCCCTCCACCACCCGGGCGCGGCCGAGGATCTTCATGCGGGCCTGGTGGGCGTAGTCCATGAGGAACAGGGAGACCCGGTCGTCGTGGTCGAGGTTGCCGACGGTGATGTACTGGCGGTTGCCGCGGAAGTCGGCGAAGCCGATCGTCCGCTCGTCGAGGACCTTGAGGAAGCCGGGCGGCCCGCCGCGATGCTGGATGTAGGGCCAGCCGGTCTCGCCGACGCTGGCCAGGTAGAAGCTCTCGCGGGTCTCGATGAAGGCCCGCTCGTTCTCGCCGATCCGGTCGGGGTCCTGCGGTCCTTCCAGCAGGCGGCGGTAGGCGCGGTCGCTGCCGTGCTCGCGCTGGTGCCGCTGGACGTCCTGCGTGAAGGCGAGCTGGGCGAACCTGCTGGTCATCGCCGCGGCCCGGAGATCGCGCGGTCGGTCTCGCCGCCGGCCTCACGGCGGGCCGCGTCGGGGGCGGACCGCCGGCCGCCGTCGTCGTGCCACTGGTACGGGAAGCGGGGCATGGGGCTCCTCCTCGGAGGTCGTGCCGGACGAGCGACCCTCTTCTAATGGCCGCAAAGCTCACTAACCATTAGAAGAGGGCGGCGATTCCCGGTCCGCCGAGGATTCTCACGTGACGTCCCGCGGCGGCGGGATCGTCAGGCGCAGAAGGAGGTCCAGGCGGCACGGCCCCCCGGGTCGCGCAGGCGGTAGTCGCCTGTGGACCAGTCGAGGTCGAAGTACAGGGCCCACAAGGAGGCGTGCTGGGTGAGGTAGGCGGTCATCTGGCCGACCCAGGCGGCGCGGCGGGTGCCGTCGTCGCCCGCGGCGATGTGGCTGCCGAGTTCGGCCACGCCGTGCGGGAGGTTCTCGGCCTGGTTGACGGCGTACGTGCGGTCGAGCAGGGCGGCCGGGGTGAGGTACTGGCCCTTGGCGGCGACGCTGTCGTAGTTGTAGACGTCCCAGGCCAGGACGTCGATGGCGGCGCTGCCGGGGTAGTAGTCGTGCCAGTCGCGGCCCGAGGCCGGGTCCACCGTCCAGCCCATCAGGATGAGCGTGGCTTGCAGACGGGGGTTGGCCGCCTCGTCGGCCAGCGCGGCGAGGTGGCTCCAGGCCTGACGATAGGCCGCGGCGGTGAACTCGCCGTTCCTGATGTTGTCCTCGGGTTCGTGGTAGTAGGTCCAGTAGATGTCCTGGTCGCGTGGTGCCGCGGCGAACCAGGCGCGCATCGCGGCGTCGTGGGTTCCGGCGACGATCGCGGCGGGGGCGGCCTTGAACGAGATGACCATGGGCCGCTTGCCGGCGTCCAGCTTGCCGGGCCAGGGGTCGGGCAGGCCGCCGTAGAAGACGCGTACCGCCTTCAGCCCGCCGAACAGGGTGTCCTCACGAGCCAGCGCCTGCTGGTAGGTCTCGCCGGTCTCGGCGGCGAAGGAGGCTCCGCACAGGGTCGGCCGGGTGTAGCTGAGGATCAGCCGGGGGCCCAGGTCACCGGCCTCGCGCGAGTGCACGACGGTCGCCGACTCCGCGCTCGGGTTGGTCATCGCGAAGGAGTACGTCCCGGCCGCGCGCACCGTGGCCGAGACGTCGAAGCCGATGCTGGTGGCGCCCGGCGCGGGCAGGGTGGCGGTGGCCACCACGGGTCCGGGCGCGGGCCGGACGGGGTAGGTCATCGACTCGGTCCAGGAGTTGTCGGCGACCGAGCGCAGTTCCGTGACGCCGGCCTGCTGGTCGGTCTTCTGGTAGAGCATCTCCAGCCGGGCCGAGGCGATGCTCTGCCCGGCGGGCGGGGCGGGCACGGAGAACTTCAGGTACGCCTGACTGTGCCAGGGCGTGCTCCAGTTGGAGGCCGCGAGTTTGGCCGACGTCCCGTAGACGGTTCCCGGCGCCTCGGCCACCACGTAGGTGTCGGCGACGGGCGCGATGCCGTCCCGTGCCGCCTGTGCCGCGGCGGGCAACGGGGCGAGGCCGCCGAGCAGCAGGCCCGGAAGCAGTGCCCAGGCACGTAATCTCACGGCTGGGCGGAGCATTCTTGGTCGCACGTCTCTCCCTGTCATCTTTTGGTCGTCCGTTCAGGCCTCTTGCCCGGCTCGAACTTGCGACCTTCAGGAAAAGGCGAACCAGGCGACGAAGAATGCCATGGCGAGAATCGATGGAATGCGACCGCGGCCATTCTTCGCCCGGCTGCACGTCTGCATTCCCGGTGATCGTCGGCCGGTCACCGACGTTTGTCAACCCCAGCCACGACGACCGCCGGGAGTCCGAGACCTCCGTTGGCCTGCGATGCTGATGAGCTGTTCGTCCCCCTTCGCAGGAGAGAGCCATGTCCTTTCCCGAACTTCCCCAGCCGCAGACCGGCGAGGTGCTGCTGCTCCACGTGTGCCACGAGGACGACACGGACCTATGGGGCGGGCTGCCCGGCGAGATCGGGGGCCGCCGGGAAGGCGACGTGCTCGTCGTCGGGGACGGGGTGCGGCTGCGGCCGGTCGAGGACGGCAGGTGGGAGTCCCTGCGCGGCGGAAACGTCCCGGCGCTGGTCGCCGACGGCGGCCCGGTCGCCGTCCTGGTGGACATTCCGGCGGTGTACGGCGACGGGCTGCTGCTGGTGGACCTGGCGGCGACCCCCGGCCGCGGCGTCCGGGTGTCGCCGGCCCGGCTCGGCGAGGTCCTGGCGGCTCTGCTGGACGGCACACTCGAATTCGACCATCTGGTACGCGACATGGACGTGTACGGCCTGTACCAGGGAGACGGCGGCCGCCCGGCCTTCCCCACACCGGCTGCCGTACCGCATCGGCCGTTCCCGGCGCTGCCCACCGGGGTACTGCTGGTCCGCACCTGTTTCGACGACGAGCAGGGCTGGCGGGCCCTGCTCACCGAGCTCGGCGGCGCCGACGAAGACGGCTGGATCGGCGCGGACCTGGACCTGGACGCGATCGACGTCGATCACTATCCGCTCACGGCGTCGGTCGTCGACGACCGGGCCTTCGAGGGTCTCCTGCCCGGTCAGGTCCCGGCGCTGGTCCCTCCGGGCACGGACGACCTCTCGCTGGTCATCCTCGCCGACGCCCGCACCTTCGCCGACCCCGGCCGCCCACTGACCGTCGTCGACCTGTACGACACCCCGGGACAGATCGCCGTCCTCCCCTGCCGCATGGTCGGATCGATGGCGGCCAACCTGGAGATCGCCAACATGGACTTCCACGAGTTCATCGCCGTGGAAGGCACGCAGCCGTGGTGGCAGGGCTCCTGAAAGGCTGCCACGATCACGCCTCGCCACAGCTCGCCTGCCGCCGGTCGACAGCTTGGCCGTGGTGCGACGAGCGCTCGCCCAGGCAGACAAAGCAGCCGCGGGGCATGTGGACGGGTCGCGGAACGCGAGGATGACGAGGCCCGTGCACGCGCGTCTGCCTCGCGCCCTTGTCAGGCGCGGAGCCCGGCCAAGCTCCGCGCCGGGACGCCCGCACAGACCTCAGCCGCCGGTGCCGGGCCAGAAGTCGTCGCCCATCGGGGCGATCCCCGGCCGCGGTCAGCAGCCCGATCGCGGCCAGCTTGAGCGTCGTCTTGGTCATGTCGTCCCCTCTCGTCCCTTCGGTGGGTGAACTGCGCCCGTGCCCGCCTGGCGACCGCATCGGCATCTGTCGCGAGACGTCTGATACGTCAAGTAGCTCGGGATCGGGCCGCCGCCGTAGAGGCGGACATTGCCCGACTTGCAGCCGTTCCAGTCGCTGCCCGCAGCCGCTGAGGCGAGTGCCGCCGCTCCCGTCCGAAGGAGCATCCTGATCACGGAGTATGGGTCGCGGCCCCTTCGGGGGGTCAGGTGAGGCTGAGCGGGGCCGGTTCCACGTCGAGTTCTCTCATCGCCTCGGCGTAGAGCCGGTAGCGTCTGCGGGCCTCACCGTGGCGGCGGGCCTTGGTCAACGTTCGAACCAGGTCCAGATGGGCCGTCTCGTCGTAGGCGTCCCGTTCGAGCAGCCGCAGCAGGTAGCGAACCGCCCGGTCGGGGTCGTCGGCCGCCTCCGCGAGTGCGGCCAGTTCGCGGAGCAGGGCCTGGTGCACGGCGCGAGCCTCCTCACGAAGAGGCACCAGCCACTCGGCGTAAGGAGAGTCCTCGCAGACGTCCCCGGTGTAGCGGGCCTCGGCCGCGACAAGCAGATCCTCGTCCCCGGCGGCGAGCGCCTCGGCGGCTGCGCAGAGGAACTCCTCGACATCGGTACGGAGTCCGACAAGCTGGATGCTGTACTTGTCGGCGCGTACGAACTCCCCGGGCCCGAACTTCCGTTGCGGATCCAGGACCGAGCGCACGGTGGACAGAGCGACCGAAAGCCGGTTGGAACAGGACGCGGGCTCCTCACCCGGCCAAAGGATCTCCATCGCCGCTTCCCGGGCGACCGTGCGGCCGCGCTGGCACGCCAGCCAGGTCAGCAGGTCGCGCGCCTTACGGGACTGCCATTCGACGGCGCCGCCGCGGCGGCTGAGCCGTACTCCGCCCAGCAGGCACAACCGCACGGCGTCGTGGTCGAGGAGCGTGATCGCGCGGAGCAGGCCGGCGCCGGAGCTGTGCGGCCCGCGGATGCCGACGCGGCGCAGCTCCTGCTCGGCCTCGTCGAGGCCGGAGCCGTTGAGCCGCGCGCGGGCGAAGGCGTTACGCGCGATGTCCACAGGGCTGCCGATCCGCGCCCAGATCTCCGCCGCGGAGGCCAGCAGGTCCGCCCGCTCGCCCGGGGATTCGGCCACGGTGAAGGCCGACAGTTCCAGGGCCTCCGCCATCCTGGCCCGGTCGCGGCGGCTGACAGCCGCCTCGTGGGCGGATCGGGCGTAGGCGCCGGCTTTGGCCCGGTCGCCGGTCTCTGCCCAGACCCAGCCGGCGGCCAAGAGCGCGTCCACCCGGCTGGAGCCGCCGCCTGCCGCGACCGCGCGTTCGGCCAGCTGTACGGCCAGCGCCGGATCGTCGACCGCGTGGACGCGGGCCAATCCGGCCAGGGCCGTCTGGGTCAGATGGGCGTTTCGGAGTTGTTCGGCGTGCTTCAGGGAGTTCTCGAAGCCGATCCGGGCATGCATCAGCTCCCCGCGTTCCAGATGGACCTTGCCGAGCCCCGCCAGCGGGTGGCCGAGCTTGTCGCTGCCCACCCGGCCGAAGATGTCGCGCGCGCGTTGGAAGTCGGCCAGGGCTTCGTCGAGCCTGCCCAGGCCCATGAGCGCCTCGGCGCGGTTGTGCAGGGCGATCGCGGTCTGGACGGGGTCCCCGACCAGGTCGGCTCGCCGCACCGAGAGGTCGGAGTCGGCGATGGCCTCCTCGTAGCGGGCCTCCTCCGTGCGGCTCGCGGCCCGGTTGGCCAGGACGCGGGCCGACAGCAGCAGGTCTCCCGAGCTCTCCGCGGCGGCGAGGGCGAGGGCGCTGTGCCGTTCGCTTCCGGCCCCGTCGCCGGCGTCGTGGGTGACCATGGCCAGCGCGGTGTGGGCGCAGGCGGCGGCGCGCTCGTCCTGGCAGAGGGTGGCCATCGCCAGGGCCTGTCCGGCCAGCTCGGCCGCCTCCGCGCTCTGGCCGACCAGCCAGCGGGCGCTGGCGGACCAGGCCAGCAACATCGCCCGGTCGGAGGAGCCCGACGAGGGCGACGGGTACGCCGAGCCGTCGAAGCCGCCGGCCAGCTCGAACGTCGACAACGCCGCCTTGTAGTCCCCCCGCTGGTAGTAGATCATCCCCATCCGCCAGGCCACCGCCGGGTCGGTGGCATCGACACGGCGCAGGCACTCCAGCGCGCCGGCCCAGTCCCCCTGAACCTGGCGTGCCTGCCCCTCGGCCATGTCCACGGCACACGTCCGCGACCCCGCCGGCACGGCAGCGCAGGCCCGGACGAGCTCAGCCGCGTGCCCCTCGGCGAGCAGCGACGCGTGCCACCGTTCGATCATCGCCACCCGATGGACGGGGTCGTCACAAACCGCCAGCGCCTCCCGGACGAATCCATGCGACTCGTACCAATGGGCCGCCACCGACCTCCGTCCGGCCTCGCCCATGAACTCCCGGACCAGGGTCGACACCGCATAACCCTGATCGCAGGGCGTGATCAGGATGTGCTGGGCGGCCAGAGCGCGCAGCTCCTCGCGGGAGACGGCGACCCCCATCGCCCGGCACAGCTCGTCAGTGAACCAGGGCAGCCGGGCGGTCGCGCGGAGGAATTCCTCGTGCTCGTCCTTCACCACCTCCTCGACCAGATAGTCGAACACCGGCGTGGCAGCGATCCGCCTGGCACGGTCCACCGAGGGCAGGCCGCTCAGCCAGCTCAACGTGAGCCGTACGGCGACCGGCCACCCCTTGGTGAGCTCGTGCACCTGCTCCGCCAGGTCGTCCGACCCCAGAACGATCGAGGACAGCGCGCGGGTCTCGGCGGGAGTGAAGGCGAGCTGTTCGGCCGACACCTGGAGGACGTGGCCCAGGCCGCGCATGCGCTGGATCGGGAAGGGCACGGCGGAGCGGGAGATCAGCACCAGGTGAAGGTCGTCGCCGCCGTGGTGACAGAGCTCTTCGAGCAGGCGCGCCCCGGGGGTGCCCGGCTGGATCCGCTCCACCTCGTCGATGACGAGCACGGTCGGCCGGCAGACGGCGGCGGCCAGCTCGGTGGCGAGCCCGGCGGAGCGGATCCAGCCGGCGGGCGCGCCCAGGGCCTGGCAGATCTCTTCGATCAGGGTGGCGTCGTCGGCCCAGGTCAGCCAGGCGACCGGGTGATCAGGCCGGGCCCGCGTCCAGCCGCGTACGGCCGAGGTCTTGCCGCCGCCCGGACCGGCGGTCACCACGGTGAGCCGGTGTCGCGGGATCCGGTCGAGAAGGGCGGTGAGTTGCGCTCGTGCCAGCAGAGGCTCGGTCGCCGTCACAGCGAGAAGTATCTGCTGGGCTGGACTTTAAGGCAACTGAAAGATCCATTTCTACCGTTGTTCCCGGTCCCGAACAACGAGGAGAAGATCGTGAGAGTCATTCCAGGCCTGCTCGCGGCGAGCGCCGGCGTCCTCATGCTCACCGCCACAGCCACGGCCACAGCCGCCGCCCCTGCCACCGCCCCTGCCGCCGCCACTACGAAGGCCATGAGCGAGCCCACAGCGGAGGAGCTGCGGGCGGCGCCGATCGCCGAAGAGGCGGAGACCGAGGTCAAGCTCGCGATGCTGCGCTACGGCAACGGGCTGACCGTGGAGTTCAACGAGAGCCGGCCCTCCGGCGACGTGGGCATCGTCCAGACCGCCTTCATCGGCCGCGCCGGCCTGTTCGTCCGCGACCGTGGCGACAGCTTCCTCGAGACCTACCTGAAGATCACCCCGGTCTCGGTCGCGGTCCCGCAGCGGCTGGTGGAGGCCCATGGCACCGAGCCCCTGCCTGCCGAGCTCCAGCGCCGGACGGTCACCGGGGAACCGGTGGAGGCCGACGGCCTCGCCGCCCCCGCGGTCCCGACCATGTCCGGCGCGGTCAACTGCAACAAGACCTACTACCCCTGGTACCACTGGCGGGACGTGGGCCACCCCGGCATGCTGCCCAGGGACTCCTACTCCTCCAGCTACGGCGGCAAGTACGTGCACGCCGACAGCTGGCTCATCAACTGTGCCGCGGCCGGCAACCCGCCCCAGATCGCCGCCCGCCATCGGCTCTTCTACTTCAACAACGTCCTCAGCAAGTGGGCGGAGCAGAGCGACACCGTGGTGTACCCGGGTCAGGAGCAGCACGTCGAGAAGGGGCTCGTCAACCGCTACCGCAGGGTCATCCAGGACGACACCTGGGGCTCCGACCCGGACTGCCTTTCCTGCAAGTACACGCGCGAGGGCCGCTTCCACGACTGAACCCCGACCTACCGCGAACACCGGTGAGCGGGCGGTGGGTTCGATCGCTTGCGGCGCCCGGCGCGGCTCGCGCCGGGCGCTTCCGGTCGGTCAGCCGCAGTGTGACCAGTCGGAATTCCAGCTCGTACGGGAGCCGAAGGCATAGCCGCCCCACTTGACGCACGTTCCCGGGGCGGCGAGCTTCCACTGTTCCCCGTCACTCCCTTCGTGATCAAACGGACGTTCGACGAAATCTACGCCATGGGCCGTCGCCCCGGCCGCTGTCGTCCTGGGGGTCAGCCGCTGGGGAAGCCGGGCGCCGAGACGCTGCCGCCCCACGGTGGCAGCCGGTAGGTGCCGAGGGTCCGGATCCTGCCGGTGGTCACGTCGATGGCGTGGACCGTTTCGCCCAGGTCGGGCCACCGGTCGGAGTTCGGATCGCGTACGGTGCCGCCCAGGGCGAGGACCTCGCGCTCGTTGAGCCAGTACCCCAGCCGGTGCGGATTCAGCCGCTGCGCCCGATCGAGCCTGACCTCGGACCTGACCTGGCCGCTCGCCCGGTCCACGGTGACGACCTTGTCGTACGGGTCGGCGCTCGACACGGTCTCTCCCCGCGCCGCCGGGCCGGTCAGCATGGCCACGGTCGTGCCGTCCGGGCCGACGGTTCCCGTCAGCGCCCAGGTCTTCGGCTCGGCGAAGACCGTCACCTCGCCGTCCGAGAGCACGCCGAACCGGCCGTCCTCGTGCTCCACGACCAGGGGCACGCCCTCGTCGGCGGGATAGAGGAAGTTCCAGCCCTTGGGCACCTGCTCGACGACCTGCCCGCTCTCCACGTCCACGACGACCTGGGGGAGACCGGCCAGGTTCAGGCCGAGCCGGCGCCCGTCCGGCGAGAAGGTGATCAGCCCGCCGCCCTTGACCATGGCCTTGCGCCTGACCACCTGCGGGATCTCCCACACCTGGCCGGTGCCGAGCTCGCGGACGGTGAAGCGTTCGCGCGCGGGGGCGTAGTAGGCGATGCGACGTCCGTCGCGGGAGATGGCCAGCGGGGCGGCGGTGTTCATGTAGTTCTTCCTGGTCTGGTCGGTGTAGACGCTCAGCGCGTCGGCGACCCGGTACCGGGTTCCGTCCTGCAGGACCACCTTCCACTGCAGGCACGTCTCGTCGGCCACCGGCGCGTTGTCCCCGCCGGGCTTCCACGCGTCCTGGCAGAAGTCGTAGTAGGCGTAACGCACCGGCCCCACCCCGGACGCGGGCAGCACGGCGCGGACGGGGACGAGGTCCTCCGGCGACGGCGTCGGCCCCGCGGGGATGCCCCGGAAGGTAGGAGCGGACGAGGGCGTACCGCTCGGGACGGCGCCGACGTCGGCGGGCCCGCCGGGTTTGACGAGAAGGGTGACGGCCAGCGTCAGTGCGGCGACGGCCGCGACCGCGGAGCCGCTGATCAGGGTCGTCCGCGTACGCCGGGCGCCGCGCAGCGCGGCCTCGGCGAGATCGACGTCGGGTGCCTGCCGGGCGATCGCGTCGAGCTCGTCACGGAACCTCGTCATCGCGGCACCTCCACCGGATCGATTTCGGACAACAGATCGGCCAGTTCGGGCGCGAGGACGCGCAGACGGCCCAGGGCGTAGTGGGTCTGGCTCTTGACCGTGCCAGGTGAGCAGTTCAGCGCTTCGGCGGTCTCCTCGACGCTGAGGTCTTCGTAGAAACGCAGCACGAGGACGGCGCGCTGCCGTGGAGTCAGCCGGACGAGCGCCTGTTGCAGGACCATCCGGTGCAGCCCGGCGGACTCCGGGTCGTAGGCCCGTTCCGGCGGGCTGCTGGTCAGGATGTCCGTACGCCTGCGCCGCAGCCAGGACACGTGCTCGTTGACCAGAGACCGGCGGGCGTACGCCTCCGGGTTTCCGTCCCTGGCCAGCTTGGGCCAGTGCCTGGCGATCCGGGTCAGCACGGTCTGCAGGAGGTCCTCAGCCCGGTGGGCGTCTCCCGTGAGCAGGTACGCGGTGCGCATCAACGCCTGCTGGCGGGCGCTGACGAACTCCCTGAATCCCTCATATTTGTCCATGCGACTCCTTCCGCCCTAATGAACGTCGGACGTCGGAGACCGGTTGGAGGCGATCCACGCCCGATGCGCGGGCGCGCAGAAACCCGGCGACCCGGCCGGCCCGGCCGGGTCGCTTCGAGCCAGGACGGTCAGCCCTTGGTGCGGACCGTGGCCGACAGTTCGAGCGGGAGGGTCGTGCCGTCGGCGGCCAGCGGGCGGACGGTGAAGGTGTAGCTCGTGCGGCCCCGGAGCCCGGTGACGCGAGCCGTCGTCCCCGTCACCCGCATGACCTCCGTGCCGCCGTTGAGGACCGCGTAGCCGGTGGCGGCCGGCACGGACGGCCAGGTCAGGGTCACCGACTTGGCGTTGACGTTGCCGACGCCGAGTTCGGCGCCGTTCCAGGTGTTGGGCGTCTCGACGACGAACGCGTCGATGACGATGAACTTGTCCGCGCCGTTGACGACCTTGATGGTGTGCTCGCCCATCGGCAGCCCGGTGAGCTGGAACACTCGCTGGGCGGCCAGCCGGATCGGCGAGTCGCAGTCGACGGTGGCCTTGAGCTCGCCGTCGACGTAGACGTCGATGGTGCTCATGTCGGAGTAGCGTTCGGACAGCAGGCTGATGCCGGTGCCGGTGAAGGCGAACTCGACGGCCTGCCCGGCGCGCCAGCCGGCGTGGACGTCGTCGCCGTAGTCGCCCATCCCGCGGTCGGGGCTGTAGGTGAAGTCGTCGGCGGGGTAGGCGATGCGCTTGTCGGTGTCGTTGACGTAGGTGAGCACCACCTTCGGGTCGGTGACGGTGATCCTGTGCTCGCCGGAGAATCCGTCGTGGATCGCGGTGATCGTGGCGGCGCCCCAGCTGCGGGGGGTGACGAGGCCGTCCGCGTCCACGGTGGCGATCGACGGGTCGGAGCTCTTGAAGGTGACGCCCTCGGTGACCGGGGTGCGGGTGCCGTCCGCGCCGACCGTCGCGACGGACAGCCGGGCGGGCTCGCCGACCTTGAGGGTGCCGGCGCCCGCGACGTCGAGCGCCTTGATCGCGGCGGTGGAGGCGGTGAGGGTGAACCTGTCGAGTTCCAGGCCGCTGCCCTCGCTCACGATCCGGAGGGTGTGCAGGCCGGCGGACATCTTGACCCAGGTGGTCACGTTCGCGTCGGCGGACCTGGGGACGAGCACCGTGTTGCGGTCGCCGTCCACCTCGAACCTGAACGTGGTGTCCTGGGCGGTCGAGCCCTTGAAGGTCACCTTGTACATGCCGGTGCTCGGGACGAACACGTTCTCGTAGCGCAGGTAGTCCTTCGGGTCGATGCCGCCGACGACGCCGCCCTCGGTGACGACCCCGGTGCCGGCGCCCTTCCAGTTCCACTCCTGGTCGGTGTTCCACTGCATGGTCCAGTGCTCGGCCTCGACGGTCTGCTCGGACGTGCCCTGCAGGTCGAGCCGGAGCCAGTTCCAGACGACGCCGCCGCCGGCCTCGATCCAGACGACCTTGACCGAGTGCCGGCCCGCGGTCAGCGGCAGGACGAAGTCCTCGGTCCGCGGGCTGAGCACGCCTCCGGTGGGGCGCAGGCTCAGCGGTCCGGTGGCCTCGGCGCCGTCGACCTCGACGCGGAACGTCAGCGGCTTGTCATTGACGGTCGAGTAGCGAAGCTGCAGCAGGTACTTGCCGTCGGCGGGGACGCTGACGTCGTCGAAGCGCGACCAGTCGCCGGTGTCCACGGAGGTGACGCCGGGGGTGCCGTCGTCGCTGTCGGTGAGGGCGGTGTTCTCGGTGCCCTGCTGCTCGGTCGCCGACTCGGCCTGGAGGGTGATCGACTCGGGCCGTTCCAGGGTGAAGCGCATCCAGTTGAGGAAGAACCAGCGCCCGTCGGGCCGGGTGAGCCTGATCGTGTGACGGCCCTGGGTGAGCGGGATCTGCCGTTCGAAGGTCCTGTAGGTGTTGTAGCCGCCGGAGTCCGGCACCTTGACGGTGGTCACCTCCTTGCCGTCCACCTCGACCTTCAGGTGGTTGGCCTCCTCGGAGGAGGCCCGGAACTCGACCCGGTAGGTGCCGGTGGCGGGCACGTCGACGTTGTCGTACTCGGCGTACTCGCCGGCCGCGTCCATGTAGAGCGCGCCGAGGCCGCCCTCGGGCGGGGCCTCGACGCCGTAGGCGCCGCTCGCCGCGGTGTAGTCCTCGTTCTGGATGGTGAACTGCGTCAGCGGGGACGCCGGCCGCCCGGCCTGCCCGGCTCCCGCGGCGACCCGGACGGCGCCGATCGGGTAGACCTTGTCCTCGCCGCCCGGCATCGCCAGCTCGATGCGCGGCCTGCCGTCCTGGCCGAGCATGGCGACGGCCACGTCGTAGGAGCCCTCGGGCAGGTCGGACGGGAGGGTGAAGGCCGAGTCGATCTGGCGGACGTCGCCCTTGAAGAGCTTGGTCTGGTCGAGGGCGGCGTCGGTGCCGCGCCACACGACGCGGCCGGTGGCCTTGTCGGTGAAGCGCACCTCGACCGGGTAGCGGCGGGGGCTGAAGCCGACCCCGCCGTTGGTCCAGGTGTGCGAGATGCGGAACTCGCCGCCGGGCCTGACCTCGGTGTCGTACGTCGCGGTGGGCATGAGGAAGCGGTAGCCGGTGTAGCGCGCCAGCGTCTCGAACCACTCGCCGTAGGCGTCCTTCATCGGCTGCCAGTTCTCGAAGCCGGTGTTGTTGATGCCCTGGAGGTTGGAGTGGTAGCCCTCCAGCGAGTTCTTCACGAACAGCCGGGGGTTGTTCAGCATGATCGTGGGGTTGTCCCAGTTGGAGCCCTCGGACACCTGGATCATGTCGCGGCGCAACCTGCGGTTGACGTACGGGGCTTGCGCGGTGTCGCCGTAGTTGTGCCAGACGAAGCCGGCGTTGACCGTGTCGGACCGCACGCCCCAGTTGTCGAACGTGCCTGCCTGGTCGTAGCCGTACACGTGGAACCGCTTGGCCTGGGTGTCGGCATCGGGGTCGTTCCTGTTCACCTCCGCGCCGGCGTTCTGCATCATGACCATCGACTTGTCGAACGCGTCGTCGTAGATCTTGAGGATCGCCCGGAGCGTCGAGACGCGGGTGGCGTTGTCGGGCCACGGGAAGTTCATCGCGTCGTTCCAGCCCGACCACTCGCCGAACAGGGAGAAGGCGCGCAGGTCCACCCACGCCACGCCCGGGTCGCCGTCGTAGCGGCCGGCGAAGGCGTCCACGGCGCGCTTGAGCCGGTCCAGGTAGATCGGGTTGTGGTAGATGGGCTGCTTGGAGAAGTGGTCGTTGTACGGCGCCATCCGGAAGGGCACCCCGGCCTTGTCGAACAGCCAGGCCGGCGGGTACTCGTACGGGAAGACGCCCGGGTCGTTCCTGTAGTCGGGCGCCTCCGACATGAGCAGCTGGAACTCGACCGTCTTGCCCTGCTCGTTCACGCGCTTCATGAACGCGTCGAGGCGGTCCCAGACGAAGACGCCGTCGTCGGGCTCGAAGTCGGCCCAGGCGATCTGGAGCCGGACCACGTCGGCGTCGGCGGGGATCTTCTTCCTGCCTTCGATGAAGTCGGTGATGCCCGGGTCGTTGGTGAAGGTGTAGCCGGGCGTGCCCGGCGTCCGGTGGGTGTTCACGTCGAACGCGGTGCCGGTGTACGGGTTGCCGTGCAGGATCTCGTGGGTGTCGGCGAAGGTCACCGTCGTACGGCCGGCAGCCGGTCCGGCGGCGGAGGCGGCGTGCGCGGGCACCACCAGTAAGGCTGCGGTCGTCGTGGCGGCGAGGACGTGGCGGATCATCGGATCTCCAGGGGGACGGAGGCGGCGTCGAGCAGGGAGCGGTAGGCCGCCTCGACGAGGGCGACGGTCCGGTGGCCCGCCCAGGCGTCGGGCTGGCGGGCCCGGCCGTCGCGGACGGCGTCGAGGAAGGCGCGTATGAGCAGGTCGTCGAGCGGCGCGCCGTACCCGTGGGCGAGCGGGCCGTCGTTCCATCCGGTGAGGACCCCGGAGAAGGGCGCGATGTCGGCCACGCCCTCGGTGCCGATCACGGTGAGGGTGACCAGGTCGCCGGTGTTGGGCCGGCCGGGCGGGCGCGACCAGGAGCAGTCGATGGAGGCGATGGCCCCGTCGCGGTAGAGCAGGGAGACCAGCCCGGCGGTCTCGACGGCCTTGCCCGGGTTGGGGATGGAGTTGGCGATCGCGTAGACCTCGACCGGGTCGTCGTCCAGCAGGTCGGCGAGCAGGTCGGCGACGTGCACGACGTGGTCGGTCAGGGCGCCGCCGCCGCTGTCGGCCGGGTCGGTGAACCAGTCCCTGGTGGTGGGGACGCCGCCGCAGTTGGTGGCCGCGATCGACACGATCCGGCCGAGGTCGCCCCGCCGTACCGCGGCCCGCAGGTCGGCGTAGGCCGGCGCGAAGCGGACGGGGAAGGCGGTCATGAGGACGGTTCCCGCCGCGCGGGCGGCCGCCAGCATCGCGGTGGAGTCGGCCGGCGAGGTGGCGAGCGGCTTCTCGCAGAGCACGTGCACGCCCTGGGCGGCGGCGCGCAGCGCGAACTCCCGGTGCCGCGTGTTCTCGGCGCAGATCACCACGCCGTCGGGCCGCCAGGCCCACAGGTCGTCCTCGGTCGGGAAGACGGTGACGCCGTCCGGGACGCCGTCGTGGCCGTCGGCGTAGGCGCCGACCTCCACGTCGCCGCGGCGCAGGAGCGCGGCGGCGTACTCGGCGGCGTGCAGGTGGGCGAAGGAGAGCAGGGCGATCTTCATGCGGCTTCCAGGGGCTTGAGGTCGACCGGCCGGCCTTCGGCGGCCGAGCGGGCGACGGCGTCGGCGACGCGCATGGCGGCGAGGCCGTCCAGCGCGGTGACACGCGGCGGGACACCGGTGGCGATCGAGCGGACGAAGTCCTCGATCTCGGCCCGGTAGGGGCTGGTCAGCGGGGAGAAGGGGGGCAGGATGTCGGGCGCGGGCACGGCGTCGCCCTGGTAGCGGTAGGGGCGGCGCTCGTCGGAGTCGGCGTGCAGCAGCCCGTGCGAGCCGGCCACCTCGAACAGCGTCCTGAACTCGATCGGCGCGGTGGTCCAGGTCGCCGCCAGCACGGAGATCGAGCCGTTCGCGTGCGTGAGGAACGCCTGGGTGCTCTGGCTGCCGCCGACCGCGTGGGTGCGGGCGAAGACCCGCTCGACCTCTCCGCCGATCCAGCGGGCCATGTCGATGTCGTGGATCATGAGGTCGAGCAGCACGCCGCCGGAGAGCGCCTCGTCCAGGAACCAGCCGCCGGCCGGGCTGCGGCCCTGGCGGGTGTGCCGCTGCACGGCGACGTCGCCGATGTCGCCGCGGGTGACGGCCCGGTGCAGTTCGGCGTACTCGGCGAAGTAGCGGACGACGTGCGCGGGGAACAGCGGGACCCGGGCGGCGGCGAAGCGGGCGACCAGGTCCTCCGCCTCGGGGAGCGTACGGGTCAGCGGCTTCTCGCAGATCGTCGGCAGGCCGTGACCGAGCGCGGCGAGCGCCAGTTCGTAGTGGGTGTGCGTCGGCGTGCAGATGTCGACGACGTCCGCCGCCTCGAACAGGGCGTCCAGGCTGGGGACGGTCCGGCCGCCCCCGTGGCGCCGGGTCAGCGCCTCGGCGTCGTCGGCGATCGAGTGGACGACGACGTCGTGGCCGAGGTCGAGCCAGGCCGGGAGGTGCGCGTTGGCGATGCCACCGGCGCCGATGAGTCCGACCGTTGCGTGCATGGGAGATCCGTTTCTTCTCATTTGCCGATGCCTTGCGTCATGCCGTTGACGATGCGGCGGCCGAACCAGAGATAGGTCGCGATCATCGGGAGCACCACGATGACGACGCCGGCGAAGAGCCCACCCCAGTTCGAGGTGTATTGCATGTTGGAGTAGAAGTTGAGCAGGGCGACGTTGAGGGTCTGCGCGCCCTGGTCGGGGACGAGCATCAGCACGATCACGGTCTCGTTCCACAGGCTGAGCGCGTTCAGCACGGCCACGGTCGTGACGCCGGGCCTGGCCAGCGGCACCATGATCTGCAGGAAGGTGCGGAACGGCGACGCGCCGTCGAGGGCGGCGGCCTCCTCCACGTCGCCGGGCAGCGAGCGGAAGTAGCCGATGAGCACGAAGATGCTGAACGGCAGGCTGAGCACGACGTAGAAGAGCGTGACGGTGATCCGCGTGTCCCAGGCGCCGGTGACCCAGTCGATCATGAACCGGGACAGCCCCGCCCCGATGAGCACCATGGGGACGGCGAACGCCTGGAACGGGATGCTCATGCCCACCGCGAAGAAGGTCGCGACGGGACCGCTGGAGCGCCCGCCCAGCCGGGCCACCGCGTAGGCGGCGGGGATGGACAGCGCCATGATGAGCGCGACGGACACGAGCGTGAGGACCACCGAGTTGATCGCGGCGGCGCCGAGCCCGGAGTCCGACCACGCGGTGGCGAAGTTCTCCCACATCCAGGTGGCGGGCAGGCCGGCCGGGTTGTCGAAGATCTCCCGCGAGCTCTTCACCGAGTTCAGCAGGACCCAGACCACCATGCCGACGTTGAACAGCACCCAGGCCCAGATCAGCGCCCTGATCAGGGCGAGCCCGGCGCGGATCACGCCAGCTCCAGTCGTTCGCGCCGCTGGATCCGGCGGGACAGGACGATCAGCACGGCGGTGATCACCGTCATCACGATCCCGATCGCCGCGGCCTCGCCGAGCTGGGCCAGTCCGCCCTCACGGCCGCCGGTGACCCGGAGGTACTGCTCGACGGCGAGGGTCCTGGCCTCGGGGGGCGGGGTGCCCGCCGTGCCGACGAAGGCGATGACGATCTCGAAGGTCTTGATGCCGGCGATCGCCCAGAGCGAGGCGGCGATGGCCAGCATGTCCCTGGTCAGCGGGAGCGTGACGTAGCGGAACTGCTGGAGCTCGCCGGCGCCCTCGATCCTGGCCACCTCGTAGTAGCTCGGCGGGATGCCGTCGACCGCGGACATCACCAGCACGACGTAGAAGCCGGCCGCGCTCCAGACCACCCCGGCCATGATCACGTTGAGGATCAGCTCGGGGGCCAGCCAGGGTTGCCGCAGCTCGGCCAGGCCGAGGGCGCCCAGCGCGGTGTTGATCAGTCCGTCCGGGTTGAACAGGAACGAGACGGCCAGGCCCACGGCGATGGGCGAGATCATGAACGGCAGGAAGACGGCCGCCCGGATGAACGCGCTGCCGCGGGCCGTACGCAATACGATCATGGAGGCGCCGGCGATGAGGAACAGGGCCAGGCCCACGACCAGCGTCAGGCCCAGCGTCTGTACGAACGAGGCACGGAACAGCTCGCTCCCGGCCACCGACACGTAGTTGGCGAAGCCGACCCAGGACAGCTCGGTCCCCAGCCCCGACCACTCGGCGAAGCTGAGCACGACGCCGAACAACGACGGCAGCACGAAGAGGACCAGGTAGGCGATCAGTGCGGGAAGCAGCATCGGCAGGTACAGCCGGCGGCGCTCGCCCTGGAGCGCGCCGCGGGCCGCCTTCGCCCGCCGGTCCGCGGACGGAGCCCGCAGGGCGATGTCGGACACGGTCACGGTCATCCGTTCATGGCGGCGGTCTTCGCCTTGCCCTCGGCCAGGAACTCCTCGGCGCTGAGCTTGCCGGCGACGAACTTGTCGTCGAGGGGGAGGAAGACGTCGGCCAGCCACTTGGGCCGCACGGTCGAGACGCCGTCGCCGTCGAGCGTGACCTGCTCCGCGTCGCGGATGGACGCCTGCAGCTGCTGGAGCTCCACCGGGGCGGGCGAGTCGGCGCGCGAGGGGATGTTGGCGGCGTCGGTGCCGATGCGGTCGATGTACTTCTTCTGCATGGCGAAGGCCAGGAAGTCGGCGACCGCCTGCTGGTTCTTCGACCTGGCGTTCACGCCCCAGCCGAGCGCGCCGACCGTGGCCACCGCGCCCTTGGCGGGGTCGACGGGCGGGAAGGCGATGATGCGGGGCTTGACCGCGGGGGCGCGCAGCGAGGCGGTCTCGCTGCCGAGCCAGGAGCCGTTCAGGATGAAGCTGTGCTTGCCGGCCGCCCAGGCGTTCTGCGCGGCCGGGAACTTGGTGGCCATGTGGTCGGGCTCGAAGAGATCGGCCTTGACCAGCGACTCCAGCGCCTTGGCCGCCCGCTTCACCTCGGGCAGGTCCCAGGCGGCCGGGTCGGCGGCGAGCTTGAGCAGGATGCCGGGGCCGGCCGTGGACAGCAGCATCTGGTGGATCCAGAAGGAGTTGTAGGCGTTGACCGAGCCGTCGAGCGCGATCGGCGCGCGGCCGGACGCCTTCTCCTTCTTGGCGATCTCCAGCAGCTCGTCGAACGACTTGGGGGCGAAGTCGGGATACTTGGCGGAGTCGTACCAGAGGCCGATGGAGAAGACGCTGTGCGGGACGAAGCCGTACCCCTTGTCGTCGCTGATGGCCTTGAGCACGCTCTTCGGCAGGACCTCCTCGATGGTCCTGCCCTCGCCCGGAATCTTGGTCCGGAAGATCGGGGCCAGGTCGCCGAGCACGCCGGCGGCGCGGAACTCGGCGGTGTGGTCGATGGCGGTGTCGAAGAAATCGGGACCGGCGCCGGTCGCGACGGCGTTCTTGACCTGCTGCTCCTGGCCCTGTGCGAGCCACTGGACGTCGATCTTGACGCCGGTCTGCCGGGTGTAGTCGGCGATGACGCTCTCGAACAGGTTCGCCTGCGGGGTGCCCTTCGCCCACTTGCCCCAATACAGGAGGCTCGCGGGCTCGGCGCCGGCGGGCGCCGGCGAACCGGCGTCCTGGAGCTTCTGGCCGCACGCGCCGAGGGCGAGCACGGCGGAGGCGCAGGTGGCGACGGCTATGGCGCGATTGCGCATGGATGGTCCCTTCTTGCTGGGAGGCACGGTTGGCAATAATAAATACACTTTGTGTTTTAATGGAAGACGTCCCAGGAAACGAAAGGGCCACGTGAGTGCTGACCGGACGTGAAGCGAGCCTGCTGCGCCAGCCCGCAGGCCAGTCGCGCCTGCGCCGCATCAATTCGCTGGCGGTGATCGAGGCGATCCGCCATGAGCCGCTCACCATCCCGGCGATCGCCCAGGTCGTCGGGCTGTCGAAGACCGCGGCCGACACGGTGGTGGGCGACCTCGTGACCCTCGGCTGGGTGACGAGCGTCGAGCCCCTCTCCCCCACCGGAGCCGGGCGCCCGGCCAACCGCTACCGGTTCAACGCGGGCGCGGCCGTCGTCGCCGGCATCGACATCGGCCAGCACACCACCCGCGCCGAGCTCGCCGACCTGAACGGCGAGGTGCTGGCCAGCCGGTCGGTCACCGTCTCCGCCGCCGACCCGCCCGAGGCCGTCCTGGCCGACGCCGTCGAGGTCGTCGACCGGCTCCTCGCCGCGCAGGGCCGCGGGCGCGCCGACGTGTGGGCGATGGGGGTGTCCGTGCCCGCCGTGGTCTACCAGGACGTCGTGACGCGCGGCCTCGACGACTGGGAGGGGCTCAACGTCCGCACCGCCTTCGCGGCGTCCTTCGAGTGCCCCATCGCCGTCGAGAACGACTCCAACCTCGCCGCGTTCGCCGAGGCGTGGAAGGGCAGCGCCGCCGAGGCCGGTTCGATGGTCTACGTGCACTCCGGCAACCGCACCGGGGCGGGGGTCGTCCTGAACAACGCCGTCGTGCGAGGCGCGAACGGCGCCGCCGGCGAGATCGGCGCGCTGCCGCAGATGGGCTGGGAGCATGCCCAGCAGCACCTGCACGACGTCGAGCTCGCCGACGGCCGGCGGGTCAGCAGGGAGGGCGTGTTCGACGCCGCCACCGCGGGCGACCCGCTCGCCGTGGCCGCCGTCGACCGGTTCGCCGACGTCATCGCGATCGGCATCGCCGCGCTGGTGCTCACCGTCGACCCCGAGATCGTGGTGGTCGGCGGCGGCAACGTCCAGGCGGGCGACACCTTTCTCGACCCGCTGCGCCGCCACGTCGAGAGGCTGTGCACCGTACGGCCCGCGCCCCCGATCGTCCCCTCCGCGTTGAAGGACCGCGCGTCGATCACCGGCGCGGGCGGCCTGGCCGCCACCTCGGTCATGGAACAGCTCTACACCTCGGCCCTGGGCGGCAAGACGCTCTCCAGCGCCTCGACGCCGCCCTGGAAATGGTAAGAACCGGAGAAGGATCCCCCCGTGCCCATGCAGCCCTGGTTTCCCGACGCCAAGCTCGGCATCTTCGTCCACTACGGCCTCTACGCCGTCGAAGGAGTGGCCGAGTCCTGGTCGTTCTACTACGGCGACATCTCCCGTGAGGCCTACCTGGCCCAGCTCGGCGGATTCACCGCGGACGGCTATGACCCCGCGGCGTGGGCGGAGCTGTTCGCCCAGGCCGGAGCCCGGTACGCCGTGCTCACCACCCGGCACCACGACGGCTTCGCGCTGTGGGACAGCGCGTACGGAGAGCTGAACGTCACAGCCTCCCCGGCGGGCCGCGACCTGGTCGGCCCCTTCGCGGACGCGCTGCGCGAGCGCGGGCTGAAGGTCGGCCTGTACTACTCGCACTCCGACTGGAACCACCCCGACTACCCCAGCGTCGTCGGCCCGGAGGCCCACCCGAGCCCCTACGTGACCCCTCCGGAGGGGCGGGAGGACCCTGCCGCGTGGGCCCGCTACCTGGCCTACCGCGACGGCCAGGTGGACGAGCTCGTCGAGCGGTACCGGCCCGACCTGCTGTGGTTCGACGGCGAATGGGAACGCTCGGAGGAGCAGTGGGGCATCGACGCCCTCGCCGACCGCATCCTCGCCGTACAGCCGCGGACCGTGCTCAACGCGCGCATGCTCTCGCGCGGCGACTACGCGACGCCGGAACAGGGCGTCCCCATCACGCCGCCCGACGGCCCGTGGGAGCTGTGCCTCACCGTCAACGACAACTGGGGTTTCCGCCCGCACGACACCAACCACAAGCCCGTGGGCCATCTCGTCCGCTACTTCACCGAGACCATCGGCGCGGGCGGCAACCTCCTGCTCGACGTCGGCCCCACCGCCGACGGCCGCATCCTGCCCGAGCAGGCCGACCGCCTGAAGGGCCTCGGCGCGTGGATCGAACGGCACGCCGAGGCGGTGTACGGCACGACCGCCGGCCTGCCGGCGGGCCATCACTACGGCCCGAGCACGCTGTCGGCCGACCGCAGGACCCTGTACCTGACCTGCTTCGACCCGCCCCGCGACACGGTGACGGTGCGCGGGCTGCGCAATCCCGTCCTGCGCGCCAGGGTGGTCGGCGCCGACTGCGAGCTCGGGCACTCGATCACCGGGGAGCTCAACGGGGTGCCCGGCGTCCTGTGGATCGACGCGCCCCCCGCGCACGCGATCGACCCGCACGCCACGGTGCTCGCGCTGGAACTCGACGGCGAGCTGGACCTCTACCGCGGCAGCGGCCGCGACTAGCCGTCACCGACCGGGCAGGGCAGCAGCCGCAGCGCATCGTGCGACGCCGCACGATGCGCACGGCGCGGGACGGCGCCGGGGTCCAGGCCGTACGAGCGCGCTCCAAGTGCGTTGCAGCCGAGCCACAAGCGGGCTTTCCTAGCCTTCGGATCATGTTGACGACCCTGGTGGTGACCGCCTCCCTCCTGTTCACCGGCGCCCCCGCGCAGAGCGCGGCGACCAAGCCGCTGACCTTCCGCGGCATGACGCTCCAGATCCCCGCTACCTGGAAGGCCGGGAAGGCGGACAGGTGGGGCATCCACGTCAGGACCGGCGGCTGCGACCGGCTCGCCGTCGAGTGCCGCGGGTTCTACCTCGTCGGGCCGGAGGGCATCTCCCTGGCCCGCCACGGCAACCCCTACGACCCCGAGGAGCCGTACCACCCGGGCAACGGGCTGGCGAGCTGCGCACCCGACAAGCGCTACATAGAGGACTTCCCCGGCAAGCTCGTCGTCCGTGGCATCCGCCCGGTCGGCGCGGGGCACAAGGCCACCTACCGCGTCTGGCGCGTCGGCTGCACGACGCAGTCGGCCAAGCGGACCGGCGTCTCCTACCAGGAGCGGATCTGGCACCTGCCCAAGTCGAAGATCCTCGTCTTCGACCAGTGGAGCGACAGCCGGCTCGGCGCGATCCTCCAGCGGGCGACCTGGGGCTGAGCCCGCCGGTCAGGCCGGGCGGGCGCGCTCGTCCTCGCCGGCGAGCCAGAAGAGGACCGGCGGCAGAACGAGTTCGACGACCGTCAGCACGATCTGGAACCCGTGGGGGCGGCCGGACACGGCGAGCGAGAGCAGCCGTCCCACCCCACCCAGCAGGAAGACGGCGGCCAGCCATCGCACCACCCGGGCCGGGATCGGGCGCTGCCGCGCCGCCCACACCCACGCCAGCCCGTAGCCGGCGAAGGCGGCCCCCATGAACCGGCCCCAGCTGTCGATCGTCGGCCCCGCGGCAGCGGCGCCGGGGATCGCCGCGTTGCCGAGCGCCACGTGCAGCAGGCCGATCAGCACGCAGGCCCACCCCATCAGCTGCGCGAGCGTGCGGAGCGCCTTGACCATGATCTCTCCCGCCTTGGTTGACATGTGTCTACTAACGGTGCACGCACTAGTAGACGCGTGTCAACTAGACTGGGGCCATGCCTCCACGCCGGCGACTCACCCCTGACGGACGCCACGCCCAGCTCCTCGCCGTCGGCGCCCGGCTCTTCGCCGCGCACCCCTACGCCGACGTGCTGATGGAGGACGTCGCCGAGCAGGCCGGCGTGTCACGGGCGCTGCTCTACCGGCACTTCCCGAGCAAGCAGGCCCTCTTCGCCGCCGTCTACCAGCAGGCCGCCGACCGGTTGCTCGCCGAGACGCGGCTCGACCCCGCCCACTCGCTGCGCGAGCAGCTTGCGCAGGGCATGGACGTCCATCTCGACTACTTCGTGGCCAACCGCAACGCCGTCCTGGCCGCGAACCGGGTCCTCGCGGGCGATCCGGTGATCCAGACGATCATGTCGAACGAGCTGGACGCGCTGCGGGCGAGGCTGCTGGCGGTCCTGCCGCTCGCGGGCGACGACGTTCGCGAGGCCGTCTCCGGGGTCCTGAAGAGCTGGCTGGTCTTCGTCCAGGTCCTCTGCGTCGACTGGCTCACCCGCGAGACCTGCCCGCGCGACCAGCTGCGCGACATCTGCGTCGGCGCGGCCCTCGGCGCCCTCGAACCCCTGCTCGCCGACGACCCGGCCGGCCGCTGAGAGACGCGCGCTCCCCCGGCCCGCGTCGGGCAGCGGCGCCGCCGGGGTCCTTTCCCGCCGTGGCTCTTGCGGCGCCTTCCGCCCGGACGTCCGTCGGCCCTAAGATGCCGGACCAGGCCTTGGCGATCATGCTTCACCCTTGATCACCGAGCGCCGGTGCAGAGACCCGGGGGGACGCGGCGGCGAGGCCGGTTCGAGGCGTGGACGAGGGCGAATCGAGGGCGGATTGCCCTATTTTTGTCGGCCTGGTGGGGGGGGACCGGCCCTCACCGGTCGTGCCCGGTCCGTCACGGGCGCGGTGGAAGGCGGGGCGCGTGACGGCACCTGCCCGGCCCGCTTCCTGATCGACGCCCCGGCCCCCGGCCTCCTGCCCCCCGGCCTCCTGGCCCCCCTCACACACGACGAGCTGCCAGCTCGTGAGCCAATTAGCGAAAGAAGAGATGAAAATATCCTTTTTGTCCCTCGCCGGGATGAGCGCCGTTCTGCTCGGCGTCCTGGCGACGGCCGTCATCCCCGCCTCCGCCGCCGAGGAGACCCTGCGCACCGTGGCGGCGGCCCGGAATCTGCGCATCGGCGCGGCCGTCAACGACCGCGCTTTGGAGACCGACAACGGCTACCGCGACAAGCTCAAGTACGAGTTCAACAGCGTGACCCCCGAGAACGCCATGAAGTGGGTCAACGTGGAGCCCCAACGCGGCGTGTACACCTGGGCCAAGGCGGACGCCATCGTCTCCTTCGCCCAGGAGAACAAGCAGACGGTCCGCGGTCACACCCTCGTCTGGCACGGCGGCCTGCCCACCTGGGTCAGCGACGGCTCGCTCAGCGACCAGGAACTGCGCGGCGCGCTCCAGCGGCACATCGAGACCACCGTCAAGCGTTACGCCGGCCGGGTGGCCGTGTGGGACGTCGTCAACGAGGTCCTCGCCGAGGACGGCACCCTCAGGCAGTCCATCTGGCTCAAGCGCCTGGGCCCCGGCTACATCGCCGACGCCTTCCGGTGGGCCAGGGCCGCCGACCCCGCCGCCAAGCTCTACATCAACGACTTCGGCGCCGAGTGGAGCACCCCCAAGCGGGACGGCCTCTACAAACTCGTACACGACCTGCGGACCCAGGGCGTGCCGATCGACGGCGTCGGCTTCCAGACCCACTCCATGATCCAGGACCCGATCCCCGGCACGCTGCCGCTGACGCAGCTCAAGAGCACTCTGCAGCTGTTCGCCACGCTCGGCGTCGACGTGGCCGTCACCGAGCTGGACGTCCGGCTCAAGCTGCCGGTGGACGCGGACAAGCTGGCCGCCCAGGGCGAGGTCTACCGCCGGGCCGCCACCGCGTGCCTGGCCGTCGCCCGCTGCGTGTCCCTGACCATGTGGAGCCTCACCGACAAGTACTCGTGGGTGCCGTCCGGGATCTCCGGCTGGGGTGCGGCCCACCCTCTGGACGAGAAGCTGGCCAAGAAGCCCGCCTACCTCCAGCTCCGGTCCGGGCTGACGGACCGGGACTTCACCTCGACCGCCGTCGCCGGCCACTCCGACAAGTGCCTGTCCTTCTCCGGCACGCAGGTCGTCCAGGCGGTGTGCGGCACGAACCAGCGGCTGCTGTTCCGCCGCACGGCGACGAAGACCTACCAGATCTCCGACCCGTCCGGAGAGCAGTGCCTCAAGGTCGGGATCCCGAGGGCGGGGATCCAGTACCCCCTGACCCGCGGCTCGTGCGCGCCCTTGCTCACCGACTACCAGTTCGAGCTGCGTCCGTCGGGGGACGGGCAGCAGATCGTGTCCGTCAGCAACTCCAGATGCGTCGCCGTCGAGGACCGGAGCACCACCGCGGGAGCCGTCCTCGAACTGGTGCCGTGCTCGGGCACCCCGGTCTGGGAGCTGCCCGACATGCCGGGACACCCGTAACAGCCGGAAAGAACCCGGTCGCCGGCGCCGGGCGGTCCGGTCCTCGCCACCGCCCGGCGGGCGCGCGTCGTCATCGCCCACCGCCTCAGCACGGTCAGGTACGCCGAGCTCCTCGCCGCCCAGGCCGGGTCCTCGCGGAGGTGGGCGGGGCCGTGAGCGCTTTTCGGCCCGTCGTCCCTCACCCGGGTTCGGGCTTGTGCTTCGATGTTGCTTTGTCAGTACATCGAAGGAGAGGTCACCGATGCCAGACCTTGACGACCCGGCCGCCACGTTCAGGGAGTTCGACCGCGACCGGGACGGTTACATCACCCGCGAGGAGTTCGCGCTCGCCATGACCGCCCGCGGCGAGGAGGTCACCGCGACCGAGCTCGACTCGATCTTCCACGTCTCGGACGAGCGCGACGGGGACGTGGACGGGCGCATCTCGCTGGCGGAGTTCCTGGTGGCCTGGAACAGGTGACGGCGCGCTCGCCCTGACCCGGCGGCCGGCGTCACCGGAGATGATCGGCCGCCCAGGTGCGGAACGTGCGAGGGGGACGTCCCAGCACCCGCTCGACGTCAGGGGTGAGCCGGGCGTTGCCGTCCCGCGCCACCAGCCGGGAGCCGTCGACCGCGACGTCGGCGAACCCGGCATCCATCCCCGCGGCGACGAGCTGCGCGCGGTAGACCTCCAGCGGCACGTCCACCGTCTCGACGGGCCGTCCGAGCGTCTCGCCCAGCGTCCTGGCCATGTCCGGGACGCTGAGCAGTTCGGGCCCGGTCAGCGTGAGAACGGACCCCACGTGCTCGTCGGACGTCAGCGCCCGCACCGCCACCTCCGCGACGTCCCGCGGATCGACGACCCCCTGCCGGCCCCGGCCCGTCGTGTTCGGCACCGGCCGCCCGAGCCGGACCTGCGCGGCCCACCTCAAGGCGTTGGAGGCGAAGCTGGACGGCCGCAACACCGTCCAGTCCAGCTCGCTCGCGCGCAACGCCTGCTCTCCGGCCCGATGCCAGTCCCCGACCCTGGCGCCGCCGTGCTCCTCTCCCGTGCCGATCGCCGAGAGCTTCACCACCTTCCGCACCCCCGCCGCCCGCGCCGCCCGGACCATCGCCTGGTCGTGCCGGGCGAGCCAGGGGCCCGGGGCACTGAGCAGGAACACGGCGCCGGCGCCGCGCGCCGCTCCGGCCAACGACCCCGGATCGTCGAAATCCCCCTGTACGACCTCCACCTCCGGCGGCATCGCGACCCTCGACGGTTCCCGCGTCATCGCCCGGACCCGCTCGCCCCGGCCCGCCAGCAGCCGGACCACCTCACCGCCGACCGTGCCCGTGGCACCCGTGACAACAATCATGCGGATCACTCTGCCGCCCCGCCCACCAGCCTTGATAGGAACTTTCGGCACACGTGCGCAGCCCGCGGCGCGGCTACCGTGGGGTCATGAGCATCGAGGTCCCGATGACCGTGCCGGACCGTCTGCGCCCGCTGGTCGAGGCGGTGAGCGCGCTGAGGGCGGAGGATCCCGCGGCGGGCGGGCGGCCGCCGCTGGTGCACCTCCCCGACCCCGGCACGTCCCTGATCTTCCGTACGTCCCGCGCCGGGCACGGCGACCTGCTCGTCATGGGCCCGCGCACCCGTGCCTCGTACCACGTCGGCAAGGACCTGCCGTTCTGCCTGCGGTTGCGGCTGCGTCCGGGGGCCACCCGGCCGTTGCTCGGCGTCCCGGTGAGCGAGGTCGTGGACCGGGTGATCCCCCTCGGGGAGCTGTGGGGCGCCTCCTGCGCGCCGCTGGTCGCCGCCCTGAGGCGCGCGGGCGGCGACCACGGCCTGGTGCTCCGGCATCTGGCGGCGGCGCTGCCCGCCAGGATCTCGGCGGACGGGACGAGACGCGAACTGGTCCAGGCCGCCGTCCGGGCGCTGCGCGGTCGTACGGGCGCACGGCGCGAACCGCTGCCCGCACTCGCCCGCCACCTCGCCGTCAGCGAACGTCACCTGCGCGGCCTGTTCGCCGACGCCGTCGGCCTGTCGCCCAAACGCTACGAACGCATCGAACGCGTCCGCAAAGCCCTCGCCCTCGGTCGCGCCGGCGGCCGCTGGGCCGACCTGGCCACGGACACCGGCTACTACGACCAGTCCCACATGACGGCCGAGTTCCGTACGTTGATGGGCGTCACACCGGCCGCCTACTTCCAGGGCCGCCTGCCCGCCCTCCAGCCCTGCTGACCCGCCGGCAGGTGTCCGAAGGCCCCCGCCTCACGTTCGGGACGGTTCAGAGCGGGCCGATGCTCAGGGCGAGCGGGCCGGAGACGCCGGTGAGCCCTTGCGCGGTGAGGCAGGCCTGGGGCTTCGTGCTGAACATGGTGAACGTGCCGGTCCACCGCGCCCCCTCGAACTCGCCGTCGACCACCACCCCCTTGATCAGCACGATGCTCTCCGCGCCGTTGAGCGAGACGGTGGAGGTGGAGGACAGCGTGCTGGTGTTGCCGTTGTTCCAGGTGATCATCCGGCTCCCGGTCCTCGTGCCGGAGGTGCAGGAGAACGTCCCCGTGGCGGAGAAGGCCGACGTGGCCTGGAAGATGCTGGGATCACTGCTGGAGGCGCACTCGATCAAGGGGGCCTTCCCGCTGACCGTCACCTCCCGGGGCTGGTCGGTGAGGCCGGGGCTGTAGGTCACCGTCTGGGACCCCGTGCACTTGGTGATCCCGATCGCGGCGCGCGCGCCGGTCGCGGCCGGGCCGAGCAAGGCGGCGACCATCGCGACGAGCAGCGCAAGGCCGCCGATCGCCCGCCCGGCGAACCGAGGCCCGCGCGAGGCGGACACGACCGGCCGGACGCTCGGGAGAACTCGCATGTCCCGGCCTGGAGACCTCACAGGCCGGCTACTTACCGTTAGCATGCACAAACATTACGTCAACATTCCGGTCCCGGACAGCGGCTCCAGAGAGGCAGGTCAGCCAGTGGTCACCCGCAGAGGATTCCTCGGCACCGCCACCGCAGCCGGTGCGACGACGCTGCTCGGGGGCGCCGTCCTGCCCGTCGCGCGTGCTGTCGCCGCTCCGCCGGACGCGGCCGGACAAGGGCCGGCCCGCGACGCGATCCGTGCGGTCAACGCCGGCACGCGGCGGAGCTACGCCGCGCTGAAGGCCGACCTCGCCAAGCACCTGAGCCCGGTCGTCGTCGTCCAGAACGACCATCGGGGTGGCCGGTACAGCCTCGTCTCGAACGGGCGGGCAGTGGAGTCGCTGCACCCGGTCGACGAGCTCTACGAGCTGGCGAAGTCGATCGCCCACCTCCCGCTGGGCATCTTCACCGCCATCGCCCCCTACCTGCCCAAGCAGGTCCCGGCGTTCCAGAGCGCCAGAATCGATCCGCACGACCTGGACATGGTCGCGTTCAAGGGTCCGGAGGACGGCTGGATCCAGCCGCTCAAGGACGTCGCCGCCACGATCGACACGGCCCGCCGGCACCTCGACGAGGCGAGACTTCCACCCGGCCTTCAGCAGTCGTGCGCGAACATTCTCGACAGATCACGCGAGTTCATCGTGGACGCCACCCGGAGCCGCTCCTTCGACCTGGACTCCTTCGAGGACTACTCGGGCAGCGTGTACCCGAACATCCGCACCAACATGTACTGGGCGTCCGAGGCGCAGATCGACGGCGTCACGGACGTCATGACCCGCTGGCGCGGGCAGCTCGGCGACAACGCCTGGAAGAACCTGTACGTCGTCGTCTTCACGATCTGGACCACGTCCTCCCTGAACCAGAACTCCGTCATCATCAAGCGCTTCATGGACCCGGCACGGGCCGGCACCCACCTGATCGACATCTCCACGGCCGAGCTGCCCTCCGAGCCGATCGCCGTCGCCCTGGACAACGTCGCCCGGATCGTGCAGGACAACGTCGCCGCAGAGATGATCTTCTGCACCGACACGAAGCTCGCCGACGCACTCAAGGGCCCGGACGAGCTTCTGTCCGGCGAGATCCTGCGACTGCTCGACCACCCGCCCGGCGTCCAGGATGCGGACCGCGCGGTCCGCCGCGGACCCCTTGGCGGGCCCTGACCCGGCCGCGCCCGCTCATCGGTCTCGACCTCGGCTCGCGCACGTCGGAGGATACAGCCGTGGCCGGCTGCGCCGACTCCGCCAGGACGGCTCCGGCAGCACGTCGGCCACGACCGGAGAACGCATCACCCATCGACCCCCTAGGAGCCCAGGAGTCCCTTCATGACCACCGTGATGCTGGTCCACGGCGCCTGGCACCGGCCGAGCACCTGGACGAGGCTCGAACCCGAGTTGCACGCCCTCGGCTACGCCACGCGCGCGCCCGCCCTCCCGAGCGCCGGCGAACGTCCCACCGCCGGCATGCACGACGACGCCGCCGTGCTGGCCGCGGAACTGGCCGCGGTCGGGGGCCCGATCGTGCTGCTGGCCCACTCCTACGGGGGCATCCCGGCGACCGAGGCCGCCGCCGGGGCGGGCAACGTCGAGCGGCTGATCTACCTGGCCGCGTACGTGCCGGACCGGGGACAGTCGTTGTGCACCCTCCACGGCCTGCCGGACCCCGACGACACGAGCGGCCTGTTCCCCCTCATCGACCAGCCGCGCACCTCGTTCTACGGCGACCTGCCGGACGCCGAGGCCGAGCGGGAGATGAGCCGCCTGGTCAACCAGAGCGCGCGGTCCTTCACGGAGAAGACCGGCGCGGCCGGCTGGCACGACATCCCCTCCACCTACGTCATCACCGAGCGGGACCGGGCACTCCCGCCCGTCCTGCAGGAGCGGATGGCAGCCCGAGCCGCCGAGATCCGCAGGCTGACCAGCGGCCACTGCCCGTTCCTGTCCCAGCCGGACCGCCTGGCCGCTCTCGTCGACGGCATCGTGCGGTCATCGCCCGGCTGAACCGCGGATCGCCCGATCTCCAGGCCGTGCGGATCACGACGCGTGCCCGGTGGGCAGCAGGACGGTCAGCAGCCAGCCGCCGTCCTCGTCCGGGCCGGCGGTGAGGGTGCCGCCGAGCGCGTGGGCGCGTTCGCGGACGCCGCGCAGCCCTTGCCCGGAGGAGGGCAGGCCGAGCGGGGCGGCGGGCGGGCGGCCGTTGCGCACCTCGACGGCCAGCCCGCCGGGGGCCGCGGTGAGGCTGACCCGCACCCGGGTGCCCGCCCCCGCGTGTTTGAGGACGTTGGTGAGCCCCTCCTGGACGATCCTGGCAGCCGCGGCGCGGGCCGGCAGAGGCGTCCGCGCCACTTCGGGGCCGAGGTCGAGCTCGACGAGCAGCCCCGCCGCGCTCATGCGCTCGGCCGACTGGCGGATCACGGCAGCCGGGTCGGCCGGCGGGCCGGGCTGCCTTCCGGGGTCGCGCAGCAGGTCGAGCAGGCCGTGGAGGTCTTCGAGCACCTGGTGGCCGGTGTCACGGATGTCGGTGAGCACCTGGCCGGAGGGCCCGCCGGGGTCGGCGTGGCGGGCGGCGCCGGCCCGCAGGACCATGGCGCCGACGTGGCGGGCGACGATGTCGTGCATCTCGCGGGCGATGCTCTCGCGCTCGGCCAGCTGGTCGGCGCGCACCTGGGCCAGCGCGCGCTGTCGCGACTCGCGCAGGCGCAGCCGTTCCGCCTGGCTCGCGGCCTGCCGGGCCCGCAGGTAGCGGCCGCTCGCCACGGGGGCCACGACGAGCGTCATCAGCGCCAGGACACGCATCGGCCGCCCCTCGGCGCCCAGCCCGGCGTCGGCCGGCGCGGCGGTGAAGGCGGCGACGACGAGAACGGCGACGAGGTAGACGACGATCGTCCAGAGCCGGGAGGCCACGCGCATGGCGAACACGCCCAGGGCGACGAGGACGAGCATGACGCAGGTGGCCGTCGCCTCCTCGAAGTACCGGCCGGCCAGCGGCATGAGGACGACCTGAAGGACGAACACCAGCCCCGGCAGCCGCCGCGCGACGCCCAGGGACAGGCCCGCGAGCACCACCACCGACGCGGTGACCCAGACCGGCCCCCCGGCGGTGTCCCAGCCCGTCCAGGTGTTCAGGACGGTCAGGGTGAGCCCGCCGCCGGCCAGCAGCACGTCTGGAGTGACGTCGCGCTCGGGCAGGCGTCCGGCCGGGCCGCGCAGGTAGACGCCGATCAGGACGGGCACCACGACGGCCGCGGCGCAGTACCACCAGGCGCCGGCCGTGACGGGGTGGCCGGGATCGGCCAGGTTGACCAGGGTGGCCGCGCCCACGACCAGGGCCGAGCAGGACACGGTGAGCGGCCGCGCCCTGTGCGCGACGACGCCGAGGGCCGCCAGGAGCAGGATCTGCACGGTGTTGACGGTGAACGCGCCGAGCTGGTCGGTGAGGACGAGCAGCCCCGCCAGGTAGCCGGCCACCGCCACCGGCCACCGCCGCAGGAACCCCATGGGAGCCCCGGCCAGCACGGAGAAGGCGCCGCAGATCACCACGGGCGCCGCCGCGGTCCCCCAGGTCTGCCACGTGGTCAGGACGTCGAAGCCGATGGCGGCCGTCACCAGCAGGACATCCAGCGCCTTGCCACGCCATCGCATGCGCCAACGGTATCCAGACAGCCCGGAGATCGATACTCCCGAACTACCGTCACGTCGACAGATTCGCCGCGCGGCGGATCAGCCTGATTTCGGTGCCACCTGAAGGAACGTCGAACATGAGGACGACGCGGCTGGCTGGGCCCGTACGACGGGCTGCGCCGACGCGCGGGCGGAGGTCACCTCCATCAGCGGTGCGCAGGGACGAGCGCAAGCGGATCGTCCCCCCTGCCGTCGGCCTGCTCGCCCTCACCTGCCTCGGCCTCTTCAGCGAGGACGACCGCCAGCGCCTGCTCTGGTGCACCCCAAGCGCCGGGAGCGACACCGCTCGCGCGCGGCCTGGGCGCGTGATGCCCTGTCGGACCTCTCGCATGCGGAACAGACGAGTTCACCGGGGCCGGCGGGATCAGTTGGCGCCGATGACGATGAACGGCGCCCACGTCCCGTGGTCGCGGTAGACCCGCGGGTGGGCGCGCCGGACCGCGGCCTTGGCGACGGCAAGCGCCTCGGCGGCCGGTCGGCCGCGCGCCAGTTCCTCGTAGAAGCGCCGCATCAGGCGCCGGGCCGGCGCGTCCTGAATGGGCCAGAGCGTGAGCACGACGTTCCGCGCCCCGGCGTACAGGAGGGCGCGGCTCAGCCCCACCATGCCCTCCGCGGCGCGCATCCGGCCCAGTCCGCTGTCGCAGGCGGAGCAGGTGACGACCTGGGCGCGCAGCCTGAGGTCGAAGATCTCGTGCATCTGCAGGACCTCGTCCAGGTTGTCGAAGTCCGCCAGTTCCTCAGGCGCCGGAGGTGACAGGACCAGTCCCGAGTAGAGCGGATTGACGTCATCCAGGACGCCGTGCGTGGCGAAGTGGACGAACCGGTACTCCGGCGCCTCCCGCCGGACCGCCGCTTCGGTCGCAGACGGCCCGAGACGCACCCGAGCGAGGTCGCCGAACACCTCGGCGATGGCACGCAGCTCGCGGCGGGTGCCGGGCAACCGGGAGAACGCCTCGTCCGTCCCCGGCCACAGCGGTTGCGCCGCCTCACCGCCCGGGTCCGGCAGCACGGGGTCGCCGAACCCGAGGAACATCTTGCCCGCCTGTGCGGGGGGCGTCCCGCGGAGCTGGCTCAGCACGGTGGCGGAAGGCGCGTACGACACCACGCTGTGGTCGGTCAGGTGGCCTCCGTCCGGATGCGGGAGCAGTTCGAACGGCAGGTAGGCCAGCCGGCCCTCGGGGACCACGATCATCCGTCGCCCCCGGCCCGCGCCGCCGGGCAGGAGCGGGCGCAGCACCAGCCGGGCGAGCTCCTCCTGCGCGTCTCTTTCGGCGTCGCCGCCCGGCTCACCGCGCCGGTACGCCGCCGTGGCCGTGTCCACCAGCTCCGCCAGACCGGCCGGGGAGACGGGCAGTTCCGCCATGTGGAAGCCGGTGCGAGTGACCGACCAGCCGAACACCATGTCGCCCGTCACCGCGTAGGCGAGCATGACCTCGCCGTCACCGAGCACGGCCTGCGCCTGCCCGAGGGTGAGCGGGTCGGGCGCACGTAGGTCGGCGTATCCGGGAAACACCTTCCGCAGGCGGGTCAGAACGCTCTCCAGCTCCTCCTCGACCCGCTGGATCTCGGCCTCGACGCCGTTCTCGCCGTGGTACGCGGACTGCTTGCGGAGCGCGGACAGCCGGTGCCGCAGCCGCCGGTCGTCGGCCACGAGAGCGTGCTGCTCGTCCGTGGCAGGCGTCAGATCGATCCCGCGCTCGGCGAGCAGGTCGCTCGTCGTCCGCGCGCGGACGCGCTCCGCCTGGTCGAAGGCGTCGGCGTGCTCGCCCCGCGCGTGCAGGACGGCCACCAGCTTGTGATAGGCGATGTGCCGCTCGGTCAGCGCCGGCTCACGGGCGCTCGGCGTCGTACCGGACCGGTTGCGCAGCGCCTCGCTGAGGTTCACGGCCTCTCTGAGGTTCTCGGCGGCGATGTCGAGGTCGCCGCGGGCCCTGGCGATCTCCCCGAGAAGCATGAGGTCGCCGGCCACCCGGTCCGAGCCGGGCACGCGGCGCCGGTCGATCTCCAGCGCCCGCTCCGCCAGTCGCCGGGCTTCGTCGTCCTCACCGCGCAGGTGCCGGACCCAGGCCAGGTTGGCGAGCGAGGCCGCCACCGCGGGCGAGTCCGGCAGCCGGTCCCGGTCGGCCTGGTAGGCCCGGGTGAGGTGGTCGAGCGCCTCGTCCAGGTCACCACGGGCGGCGTACACCCCGCCGATGTTGGTCAGGTCCGTCGCGTGCTCGCGGGATGCCGGCGCGGCGCGCTGATCGATGTCCAGAGCCGTCCGGTACGCGGAGAGCGCCGCGTCCGTCTCCCCCAGCGTCCGCAGGACGGAGCCGACGTTGCTGTGTGTGCTGGCGGTGGCCACCGCGACGGGAGCCAGGGCGTGCTGCAGGTCACGGGCCTGCTCGTAGTAGCTCAAGGCTCGCCGCAGGTCACCCATGTCGTGATAGACGGCGCCGAGATTGTTGAGCGCGACGGCGGTCCCGGTCGAGCGCTCGGCGAGATCGCGATGCAGCTTCAGAGCCTGCCGGTGCGCTTCGAGGGCATGGCCGAGGTCTCCGGACAACTGGTACGCCTGGCCCAGCGCGCCGAGCGCTCCGGCGTGCGTCGCGGAGCCGGGGGCCGAGGCCACCGCGATGTCCATCGCCCGCTGTACGCTCCGCTTCGCCGCGTCCGGATCGCCGTCCGCGAGCAGCACCCGCGACAGCGACACGTGCGCGTTCGCCGTCTGCAGTGACCCGGCGTCGACTGCCCGGCTGGTTTCCAGCGCAGCTTCGTAGAAGCGCCGCGCAGCCGCGTGATCGCCCTGGTCCAGGGTGACATGGCCGAGGTTGGCCAGGACCGTCGCTCCCGCGGCGGGACGGCGGGCGCGACGGCACAACTCCAGCGCCTCCCGGTAGGCGGCCAGCGCCTGATCGAGGTCACCGCGTACGTGATGCACCCCGCCGATGTTGTTCAGGCAGGTGGCGACGAAGGCGGGCGCGTCGTCCCCGGCGAGCCGCAGTGCCTCCTGGTAGCAGGACAGCGCCTGGTCGTACTCCCCCAAGGCGTCGTGCACGGAACCGAGGTTGTTCACGATGACCGCCGACTCGGCCGTCGGCCGCCCGCCGTCCTCGAAGATGGCGATGGCCCGCCGGTAGAGCGCGACGGCCGTCCGGTGCTCGCCGCGCGCGAACGCCAGACGGCCCAGATTGTTGAGCGCGTTGCCGGCCTCGGGCGTGCCGGGCGGGTCGTCCGTGCGCTCGCCCTCCGCCCGCAACGCCCTGGTGAACAGGTCCTCGGCCGCGTCCAGCTCGCCCTGATCCTGGCGGACGCGTCCCAGCCAGTTGAGGCAGGCGGCGATGCGGTCCGACCCCGGCGCGAGGGCCGTCCACAGCTCCAGGGCGCGGCCGAACTCGGCTGCGGCCGTGTCCAGGTCGCCGCCGAAGTAGGCGTCCTCGCCGGCCCGCACGGCCCTGTCGGCCGACCTCCGCTTGAAGATCACGACGACTCCGGCAGCAGAGGGGAGAGACCGTCGCCTATGACGGTCAGCCCGGCCCAGGTTCCCGGCGCCGGCGACGACCGCCGCCGGAGGTAGTCGAGCTGTGCCCGCTGGAGCGCCGCCGAGGGCGGGATGCCGGCCCGCAGGAGCTCGTAGAAGGTCCGCAGCAGCGTCGCGGTCGGCGTGCTGCCGATGTCCACGGTCCCGGCCAGGACCCACCGCGCGCCGGCCAGCAACGCTGCCGTCGGCAGGCCCAGGGGGTCGACCGCCGCCCGTACGGCCAGCCGGCCCGACCAGCATGATGCGGTGATGAACGCGTCGGGCAACCGGCAGCCCAGCAGTTGCGCCGCCGTCAGCAGGTCGTCGGGGCCGAGTTCGACGGCCTGCGCGAGGCCGGCGTGCGGCGACGGGCCGTCGTCCCCGGACCGTGGCTCCGCGCCGTGCGCGCTGAGCACGACCGCCGCGTAGCCGCTCGCGTCCGCGAGCCGGTCGCGCAGCTCCTGCTGCCCGGCCAGCTCGACCGGGCCCGGCATGGACCGCAACGCGTCCTTCTCCCGCCGCCAGCCGGGCAGGCCGTGATCGAGGAAGGCCAGCGTTCCCCGGCCGCGGCGGGGAGGACGCGCCCGTAACGCCGACCACAGGGCCAGCGACGGCACCACGGAGATCTGCGCCAGCTCGGCGAGGTACCGGCCGTCGATCATCAGGGCCGCCACGGGCACCGGCCCCAGGACGCTGCCCGTGGAGACGATCAGCGGCGGGTTCGCGCCCGCAGCCAGCGTCTCCGCCAGCTCGCCGGGGACGAGCGTCCGGCCGAGCTCGGCCAGCTCTGTCTCCTGCGGCTGCCAGGCGATCTCGTCCTGAGCCTGGTGGTAGGCGTCCAGGTGCCGCCGCACGCCCGTCGGCATGATCACCTCTTCGACGGCCCGGACCCCCTCGGACGTCACCCAGATGCGGTGGCAGAAGGTGTCGTCCTCCTCCAGGACGTCCACCAGCAGCGCGTGGCCGCCCTCCGGCAGGCTCGCGATCATCTCGTCGAGGTCGGCGCCGCCCTCGACGGTCTGCCGTAATTGGCGGGAGGTCTCGTCCTCCAGGCGCCGGTACAGCTCCCGAAGCCGGTCGGCGTCCTCGGGGCGGGCGTCCCGCGACCGGAGTTCCGCCCTCCTCAGCGTGATCTCCCCGATCAGCTCGCGCAGCGCGGGGGCGAACGTGGCTCCGGCGCGCACGAACGCCGCCAGCGCGTCCGACCGGGCCGCGGTCGCGACCTTCAGAGCGGTACGCCCGTCCCCCGCCCGCGCGGCGCAGTGCAGGGCCAGCCCGTACGTGTGCCGGTGGGACTCGTAGAAGGAGCGGCGCTCATCGGGCGCCCGCAGCCGCCGGCCGTGCTCCTCGTCCAGCTCGAATGCGGCCACGGCATGGCGGGTGGCCTCGTCCACCTGATCCGCGAGGATCAGTTCGGTGGCCAGATGGTAGTGGACGAGACCGGCTGCGCCCGGGTCGTCGCTCACCCGCAGGGCGGCGAGCGCCTCGCGGAACCGCATGATCGCGGTGGGGCGGTCCGCGCGCCCACGAGCGATGAGTCCGGCCTCAAGGGCGGCCTGCGACAGGCCGCGGGCGATGTTCTGGCCGCCGCCCATGGCGCTGTACATCTGGACGACGTCGTCGAGCAGCTCCTCCGCCGCGTCGAGGTCGCCTTCGAGGCGGGCCAGCTGAGCCAGGCCCAGGGTGGTGAGCACCTGGTTGCCCGCCTCACCACCCCCCAGGCGCAGCGACTGCGCGAATCTGCGGCGTACGCGAGCCGCCACCGCGGGGTCGTCGGCGACGTCGGTCATGTCGAGGTTCCCCATGCGGCGAGCCACCTGGGCGGCGCCGAAACGGCGACCGGCCCGCAGGTGGCCGGCGAAGGCGGCGGCGTAGTGCCGCCGCGCCTCCTCCCTCTTGCCGACCTCCGCCAGCACCGCGCCCAGTTCACGCTCCGCGTTCGCGGCTCCCACCCGGCGCCCGAGGCCGCGATATCCCTCCAAGGACTGGACGAGCAGATCGCGGGCGGTGTCGTAGTCGCGCGCCAGCCGTGCCGAGAGCGCCAGCTCGCCACGGCCCCCGGCGAGGAGAAGCTCGGCCGCCGGACCGGGCGGACACCGCTCGGCGGCGCGCAGGGCCTCCAGCAGGAACCCGCGGGCCTTGACGAAGTCGCCGTCGAGGTGGGCGGTCTTGGCCCTCTGCACCAGCGCGTACCCGACCTCCAGATCGTCGTTCCCCTTCCGGGCAACCTGCTCGGAACGTTCCAGCAGCCGGTCGGCAGCCAGGTAGTCGCCGTCATAGCGGGCCACGATCGCCGCCTCGCGCAGCGCCTCGCACAGGAGCTTGGGCTCCCCCAACCGCTCCGCGAGGGCGACGGCCTCGGCCAGCGCGGCGCGCGCCACGTCGTTGCGCTGGACGGCCCCCTGGTGCCAGCCCCACTCCAGCAGCACGCGGACGCGCCGGTCGGCGGGCAGCTCGTCCAGCCTCTCCAGCAGTGCTTTGAGCAGGGCCTCGGCTTCGGGCAACCGGTGCGCGTCGACCAGTGTGGTCACCTGCGCCAGCATGGCGTCCACCTGAACGAGGTCACGAACCATCGGCGTCTCCAGGGCATGGTGGTCTCAAGGGTTCTGCGGCACGGCGAAGGCCGTCAAGGATCGCTGACGGTCGGCGCGCCATCGCCCGGGGTTCAACGCCCCACCCACGACCACGCGTCCGCCGCGTACTCCTTGCTCTCCACCCGGCACCGGCGGAAGTTCTCGGGGTCCAGGTAGCCCTCGCGCACCACGTACCTGTAGAGCACGTCCGCGATCACGGCGACCACGTCGCTCTCCGGATTGTCGCGCACGACCTCACGCAGCGACTCGCTGTTGAGCATGCGGTTGACCTCGATGATGGTGGGACCGGAGTAGCCGATCGCGGCTATCCCGAACGGCCCGAGCACCACCGCCAGGCGCAACCTCATCCGGTCGGAGAAGCGCCGGTTGTCGGCGGCGAGCCGGTCGCGCCAGGCGTGGAGGAGCCGGGGGAGCGTGTCGTGCAGTTCGAGGTCCTGGGGCAGGAACACGTTCATCCCGTCGCCGGTGTCCTGCCGGTCGGTCGTGGTGACGTCGACGCCCAGGTCGTCCAGAACCTGCTGGCACAGCGCCGCCATCCGGTCCTGGACATCTCTCTTGCCGGGCCCCGACCTGGCGCTGTACTCGACGACATCGACCGCGAACCCCATGCGGACCAGCTCGCGCTCGCCTGGATCCCGGCTTCGGACAGGGCGGCCAGGAGGGGGTTCCGCTTGTCGCGGCGGTTCGCTCCGCGCGATCTCCTCGATGCTTCTGGCGTTGGACAGGGTCAGCCGGGCGTAGCGGCCCGCGTCCTGCAACTCCCTGATGAACCACTCGGCCAGCTCGAGGTCACCGGGCAGCGGTTCGCCGGGCGATTTGGTCATGTTGTCCAGCGCGATGGTGACGGTGTGCCGCATCTTGTCGAGCTGAGCGCCGGTCGTCGCCAGATCCGCCATGCTGACACGCAGCTCTCGCAGCTCCAGGAGCAGCTCCGGGCTCGCCGGACGATCCCGCAGCAGACGCTGGATCCGGCTGATACGGGCGTCCGTCTCCCGCTCCAGGGAACTGGTCTGTTCCCCGTCGCCCCAGATGCGCAGCTGGTAACGGACCTTGGCGGCATGCATGAGGTGACGGGCGAGCGGCGGCAGGCTGACGTCCCCGCGGCTCCACGTCCACGCGCTCAGCTCGGCGTCCCGATCCGGGGAGGCGAGGATGACGAGACGCCGTTCCGCACGGTCGTCGCCACCGGCCCCCGTCTCCCAGAGAAGGAAACCGTCACGCTCGTGGCGCTGCTCGTCCCAGTCCGGCCGCCATTCCGCCGCGGGCAGCCCCAGCCGGACGGCGTCGCCCAGCGCGGAGATCGGCTGCTCCTTCTGGTGCTTCGCCTGGTAGATGCGGGCCGAACCGAGCAGTGCGCCGGTGCCGCCGCCGGACAGCTCCTCCCACCAGCGATCGAATTCCACCCAGCCGTTGGAGGTTCGCGAGCCGAGTCGCGCGGCCCGGTCGGCCGCGTCCAGCGGAGAGGCGAACACCAAGGACAGGTTCAGCACGTCGTGGATCTGCCGGGCGATGATCTGGCAGTCGGCCCTCGGGTCCTCCTGCGCCGCGAGGGCGCGATCCGGCGCGTGGGGCCGCAGCGTGCGAGGCAGGGTCGTGAGCAGGCCGGTCCCGGCGACGGGGAGCGTGGTGCCCAGCCGCCGGCGGCACCTCGACCAGATCTCGCGCACCTGCTCGTAGCCCTCGGCGGCGAGCGGTCCCTCGACCGGGGCGAAGACGTGGACGATCAGTTCCTGATCAGTCAGCGCCGGGCTCTTCATCGTCCCTCCCCCGCGTGCCGGGCTTCTCACCGTCCCTCCGCTGACCGGAGCGAACCTCCCCCAGCGCGTGCACCAGCCGGTTGCGGCGATCCCGCACATCCTCGGAAGGGGGGAGCAGTGGCTTGGTGCCGATGCGGGTGACCCGTACCGGGCCCGCGAGCTCCAGCTCGGCCACGGCCTCCTGAGCCGCTTCCGGGTCGTGCGAGCGCAGTGCGGCCGCGAGGGCGTCGAGGAGGTCCCGCACGCGTTCCCACCGTGCGGATGCGAGCCGCCATTCCAGCAGATCGTCCAGAACGTCAAGGGCATCCGCCACCGCCTCGGCGTCCAGCGCCGGGACATCGTCGGCCGTCTGGTCAAACGCGTCCATGCTCGAAGCATCGCACCGACACGCGGCGGATGCACTACGTTCAACGCTTCCACAGCCCATCGCGGAGAGCGGCGTCGAGCGGGCTGCGAGGACCGAGCCGCGGACACCGGCGGCCCGCCGGCGGAAGACTGTCGGATTCTTCGAACAAACCGTGGCCGCATGGGGATGGTGGGAGCGCGGACTGTCGGCCGTGCGCGGCGCGACACCTTGGACCGCGCCGCAGTTCGCCCCCGGAACGACACCTCGCACGTCGCCGCGTGACGTGCGACGGAACTGCGCAGACAGGCGGGTTGGTGCTGACGTGGATCGAGGCGACGGCGCGCGGAGCGGGCGGCGACAGCCCCCTCCCCACCGCGGGGATCTCGTTGATCCACTCGCGGACTCCCTCGCCGCGCTCTTTCCAGCCCGGACGGCCAGACCTTGGCCAGCGGCGGAGGCGACCAGGTGATCAGACTGTGGAACATGGACCTGGGCCAGGACATCAAGCGCATCTGCGCCGTCACCTGGAACACCCCCACGGCCGACGAATGGCGGCGCCACATCGACAGCTCCCTGACCTTCCCCGCACCCTGCTGGCCCATGCCGGCCGCTGCGGCGGATCGCCACCGGTGGCATGGGCCGCGCCCGGTCAGGCGGGCGTGAGTGGCCGGCTTAGCCTCGGCCTAACCTTCGACAGACCCGCGGACGAGCTGCGTCCGGCTCGGACGCATCAGCCACACGGCGGCGGCGAGCGTGAGCACCCAGCCGGTCACTTCGATGAGCAGGTGATCCGTTGCGGCGGGGACGGACTGCAGCAGGTACACCCGGACGCTGTTGATCGCGCCGTGCGTCAGGACCGCGGGCCAGACACTCCCCGACCGCCACCGAAGTGCGAGCAACAGCGGCGCCCATGGCAGCATGCCCGCGAAGTAGACGACGATGTCCCAGGTCGACCGATCGCCGATGACGGCGAGGACCGGCAGGTGCCAGACGATCCAGACCAGACCGCTGACCAGGGCCAGCCGCCAGAATCCCCATGCCGCGGCGCGCGTCGCCAGCCAGCCGCGCCAGCCGAACTCCTCGCCGATGGCGAAGGCCGACTGCATGAGGAAGACCGGAGCGATCCAGATGGTCGCCGCGGAGATCTCGTCCAGCGGGTTGAGCTGCCAGATCCCGAATGCCAGTGCGATGGCGGTCTGGATCGCGGCGATGGCGGCGATGAGGCCGATGCCGACGCCGGCCCACTTGGGGGTGCCGCGCCACCTGACGGCGAACGTCTCCCGGAACGTTCCGGGTCGTCGGGCGAGCCACATGATGATCGCCGCGAGCAGCGGGGTCAGTTGCAGGATCGGCGTGATCAGGTTGTAGACGTCCGTCGGGACGAGCCGGAAGACCATCGGGACGGACAGCGCGAAACACAGCAGGACGGCGATCGTGAAGAACCACGTGACGTCGACAGCAGCTGATCTGGAGCGCGTGGCGGACGCGGTCATGATGACCTCGCTTCGTGCGGGCGCGAGGATGCAGCTCGCCGAGTGGTCCCGGCACAGGCCGGGGCTGTCCGGCCGGCGAGCATGACGACGTTGGGAGGTATGAGACGTAGGAAACGCACGAACTCGAAGGTAGGGCGGGCGGAATCGTCCGGCCTCACCCCCAGGGGTGAACCAGGTACCGCCCGTCAGGATGGAATCCGCCTGCCGGCCGGGGCTTCGGCGGTCAGCCGGGGTGGCGGTCCAGCAGGCCGGCGAAGGCGGCTGCCGCGTTGTCGGCGCGGGCCGGGTCCGCGGCCACCATGCGGTCGAGTGCCAGGCCGTCGAGTGTGGCGAGGATGAGGTCGGCGAGCGGCTCGGCCTCGTCCGCCGGGATGCCCAGGGCGAGGAGGCCGCTCCGCAGCGGCTCGCGCCACGGCCCGCGCAGCTGTTCGACGGCGGCCCTCCAGCGTTCGGGTTCCTTGGCGGCGAGGACGGAAAGGTCGAGATAGAGCCGGGTGGTCCGCGTGCCGCTCGGGTGCGCGAGGCTGGACCACACATGCCTGACGAGGTCGGCGACGCTGCGCACCGCCTCGCCGGGCGGTTCGGCCGCCGCGGCCAGCCGCTGCTGCGCGAGTTCGAGGGCGGCGCCGACGAGCCGTTCCTTGCTGCCGAAGTGGTAGATCAGCATGCGGTCGCTGGTGTTGAGGGCGTTGGCCAGCGGACGCAGCGACAACCCGATGAGACCGTGTTCGAGCACGTAGTCCAGCACCTGCTCGGCCAGTTCGGCCCGACGATCCATGGCTCGACCGTAGCAGCCTGCCCTGCGCACGTAGCGCATGCTACATTCGCATGAACGACTCCTGCGCCTCCGCCGCGCAGGCCATCCTGCGCAGCACGGCGGTCGGCCACTTCCTGAACCCCGAGACCATGACGGCCGAGCCCACGACCATGTTCACGCTGCCCGACACCTGGGGACCGGCCGGCGGCACGCCGATCGGCACCGTCGCCGACCTGCTCGCCTTCGGGCGCACCCACCTCGCGGGTGGGGTGTCGCCTTCCGGCGCGCGCGTGCTGTCGGCCGAGTCGACCGCGCTCATGCAGCAGGTCTCGTACGACATGGCGTCCCCGAACACCCCGCCGATGGGCCTGGGCTGGGTGCTGTACCCGTTCGGCGAGACCACCGTCCTGGCCATGTCCGGCGCGTCGCCCGGCGGCGTGTTCATCCTGTGCATCCTGCCCGAGCACGACCTGGTCTTCACGGCCTTCGGCAACAGCCCGGGGGCGATCATGCTGCAGGACCAGCTCCTGCAGTGGCTGCTGAGCGAGCATCTCGGCGTCCGGATCCCGGCTCTGATCACCGGGGCGGAGGAGGTGGACCTCACCCCGTACGTGGGCACGTACCGCTCCAACCAGCTCCGCATCGAGGTCAGCATCGCCGACGGCCAGTTGGAGGAGCGGACGACCTACGAACCCGCGGACGAGACGCAGGAGCGCATCTTCACCGAGTTCGCCGGCGGCACGACCTCGGCCCCGCCGCAGCGCTACGTGCCCATCCGTCCGGGCCTCTTCGCGCCCGCCGGTTACCCACTGGAGACGTTCGACGGATACCTGCGGCTGCTGCTCGTCTCCTACCACGACGTCCGCGACGGCCAGGCGCGCTTCCGCAACGGCGGCGGCCGCCTGACCCGCCGGGTCTGATCACTGCCCGCCGAAGTGGAAGGATGTCCAGCATGCTCACGATCGGCCAGCTCGCGGACTACGCCGGAGTGACCGTCAAAGCCATCCGGCACTACCACGAGCGCGGTCTGCTCGCCGAGCCGGACCGCGACTCCTCCGGTTATCGGCGCTACACCGCCGAAGACGCCATCGATCTCGTCAAGATCCGGACCCTGGCCCATGCGGGCGTGCCGCTGGCCCGCGTCAAGGATCTTCTCGACGCCGACCCGGACGCGCTCGCGGCGGCCATCGCCGAGATCGACCACGACCTCGAAGACCGCATCGCGCAGCTGCTGCGAACCCGCGATCAACTCGCCCAGCTGCGCGGCGGCGACCGGCTCTTCGTCTCCCCGGAGGTCGCCGACCACCTCGACGATCTGCGCCGGCTCGGCGTGAGCGAGCGCCAGACAAGCCTGGAGCGCGGCGGCTGGATCCTCATGCAGACCGCCTCCCCCGAGGACGCCTCCTTGTGGATCGCCGAAAAGCGCGAGCTCATGGCTGATCCCGAGTTCCGCGCCCTCTACCTCGAACACGACGCCGCCTACGACTGGGCCGCGGACGATCCCCGCCTTCCCGTCCTCGCGGACCGGACCCGGAAGTGGTTCGCCGGCCACCACAGCTGCTCGGAGACCAGCCGCGTCCCCGACCCCGCCATCGCCCGGCTGGCCGCGCAATCCCAGCCCGGCGCCTCGTCCCCCGCCTGGGACCGCCTCACCCAGCTCATGAACGGCTGACCCGTGCCAGGAAGACGAACTCTCTTCCTGGCCGATCAGGCGCGCTCTGCCGCGTCACCGCAGAGCTGCCTCGGCGGCGGTTTTCAGGTCATTGAGCCAGGTTTCAAGGCCCATGTCGGACTTGGGGTCGGCTTGCGGGCCGGTGTGGCTTTCCTCGGTCCGTACGAGGACGCCGCCGCGGACCTTGACGAAGTTCCAGACGTGGACGCCGTCGATGTGGAAGCCGGGACCGTCGGCCGGTCCGGTCCAGCGCATGCACGTGCCGTACTGGAGCTGCCGGACCACGGAGGTGATGACCACCGTGCCGGGTGGGGCCGGCGGGTCGGCGGGCAGGTGGACGGTCGCCTGGAACCGGGAGTTCCTGCGCAGCGGGCCGGCGTCCAGGCGCTTCACGGTCATGGGAGCGGCAGGCTTCTGCCATGAGGGCCAGGCTTCGACATCGGCCTGGAGGTTCCAGATCGTGCGCAGCGGCGCCTGGATGAAGATCTCACTCCGGTGGCGGGCCTCGGCAGCCGGGTCTACGCCCTTCCCCTGGCAGGTCAGCGAGGCCCCGGGCAAGCCATGGGCGATGGCGGCGGCTTGCGCCGGTAAGGCGGCGATGGCCAGCGGGAGCGCAACCATGACAGCGCGCGCACCGACCCGGCGGCGAGAGATCGAACGACCGAGGAACATGACGCCTCCACAAGGCAGTTACATAGACTCTTGTTAGTTAGAGGCTATAACGGAGGTTTCGAGGCGTCAACGGAACCCGTCGCCGACCCGCCGGTCACCTGCCCTTATCAGGTGCGGACGTGAGGGCGTCGACGGTCAGCGTCAGGCGCCGGGTCAGCACCTCGGTGGCGGTGTCGGCATCACGGGACAGCGCCGCCTCCTCCGGGCGGCGGTGCTCCGCGGCGCCGTCGCGGCCGGGCGTGCGCCGCGCCGACCAGCGGCGGGCCGGCTCACCTGCCGTCCACAGCCGGTCGAACGCGTCCAGCGGCACGGGGTTGCCGCACCCGTCCAGCAGCGTCCGGTGGAAGACGCGGTGCGCCTCCGACCACGCGCCGGTGTAGTACTCGCCCTCCTCGGGCACGTACGGCGACGGGCGGGCCAGGCGGCGGTGGGCCGCCCGCACCCGCGCCTCCCGGTCGAGGTCACCGCGCTCGATCGCCAGGCGCAGCATGACCGGCTCGACCGTCCGGCGGGCCTCCGCGATCTGCTGCCACCGCCGGTCGGAGAAGTCGGGGACGGCGAACCCGCGGTTGGGCAGCCGCACCGCGATGCCCTCGCCCACCAGCTGCACCAGGGCCTCGCGCACGACGGCCAGGCTCACCTCGTGCCGCTGGGCCGGATCCCGCCACCTCCATGAAGGAACAGACGTGAACAACCCCTTTGCCCGCCTCCCCCACGTGCCGCCCTTCACCGTCACCAGCACCACGCTCGCCGACGGCGCCCGCCGGCCGGCCGAGGAGATGTCCGCCGGCCTCCCGGGAGGCAAGGACGTCTCGCCGCACCTGTCGCGGAGCGGCGCTCCCGAGGGGACGAAGAGCTACGCCGTCACGGCGTACGACCCGGACGCGCCGGCCCCCTCTGACGGCGCCCGCTCCCTGCGGCCGCGCATCTCGCGGGTCCGTACGGGCGCCGGCCTCGCCCGTCAGGCCCCCCGGGGCGGCCTGATCGGATGCGCTCCGGCCTTCGCGGCGGCGATGGCGGCCGCCGCGGCCTGTTCGGCGACGGTCTCGTCGATGGGTTCGTGGCTGACGAGCATCCGGTAGTAGAACGGCGCGCCGACCGATCGGATCACCTGGACCGGGTCGGTGTCGGGCGGGAGGTCGCCGCGTTCGATGGCGTGCCGCACCGACTCGGCGGCCATGTCGTTGCGGGTCTCGAAGAAGTCGTGCAGGGCCTGCGCAGCCCGCGGGTCGAGCACGGCCGCGCTGATCAGCCCGAGCATCGCCGGACGCCAGACCGGGTCGCTGTAGAAGCGGTGGATGCCGACCGCGAGCCCGCGCAGGTCCACCTCCAGCGACCCGGTGTCCAGGAGCGGCACCTCGGAGACGGTCAGGTCGGCGATGAGCTCGACCAGCAGGCCCACCGGATCGCGCCAGCGCCGGTACACGGTGCTCTTGGCGACGCCCGCGATGTCGGCCACGCGTTCCATGCTCAGGTCCGCGTACCCGTGGGCCTCCAGTTCGGCGCGGGTGGCGGCCAGGACGGCGGCGCGCACCCGTTCGGTACGCCCGCGCGGTCGCATCGTCCCCGGTGCCGGGCGGTCCTCGGACAAGGCAGGCTCCTCTGCTCGCGTGATTGCCGTCCTCCGGGAAGCAAGTCTAACGCAACCATGGTTTCCTTTAACCGTTGAAATGAGCAACTAAGAAAACTGGGGTTGTATTAGTGCGCTCGCGCGGCTACTTTGAGAGCGAGTTAACGAGATCCCAGTTTTGTTTATGTCGCCTCTCGTGAGGAGGGCACCCATCGTGTCCCAGACCGCCATCCGCAGGTACACCGGCCTGTTCGGCCTGGTCGCAAGCATCCTGATCGTCGTCCAGGTCCCGCTGTACTTCATCTACGAGACCCCGCCCGACTGGGACGTCCTGACCCGCAGCCTGCTCGGCATCACCGGCTGCACGGTCTACGTCGTCCACTTCCTCGGGCTCGGCGAGCTCATCCGCCACGTCGGCCCGTCCTACCGCTGGCTCGCCGGCGTCGTCCAGAGCGCCGGCCTGCTGTGGGTGGCCATGGTGTTCGTCCCGCAGTCCATGGAGGTGGGCGCGGCGATCACGGTGGGCCACGACATCGACACCACCACCGAAGGACCCTTCGCCGGCGCCCAGTACCTCATGCAGGGGGCCGTCTCCAGGCTCCTCATGGGCCTCTTCCTGATCGCCCTGGGGATCGCGGTGTCCCGGCTCGGCCTGCTGCCGCGCTGGGTGGCGCGCTCGGCCCACGTCCTCGCCGCGATCAACCTCGCCTTCCTGCCCGCCGTGTACTTCGGCGACGACGCCGCCGACTTCTACAGCGCGCAGGGCTGGGGCACCACCGCCAGCATGGGCGCCCTGTGGAGCGTGTGGACCCTCGCCGTCAGCATCAGCCTCCTGCGCAGCGCCCGCCGCGCTGCTGACCCCGCACACGACCGCGGGCCGGCCGTCGCGGCCGGTGCGATCGGCTCTCCGGCCTCCTGAGCCGGGACTCCCCCCATCCCCCCACTTCGAGGAATTCCATGAGAAACGTCCTTGGAGCGCCCGTGACCGTGCTCGCCTGCCTGGTCACCGCGCTCGCCACAGCTCCACCCGCGACGGCCGCGAGCCACCGCCGGGCCGGTGCGGATCCGGCGGTGGTCCGCATCGAGACGGGCCTCGTCCGGGGCGCGCTGCACGCGAAATACCGCCTCTTTCAGGGCATCCCGTACGCGGCGCCGCCTGTGGGCGCGCTGAGATGGGGATCGCCGCGACCCGCCGCCGCGTGGACGGGGGTGCGCGCCGCGACCCGCCCCGGCCCCGCGTGCGCCCAGGTCATGGACTTCATCGGCGACAAGCCGAGCACCGCCGAGGACTGCCTGTACCTCAACGTCACCACGCCGCGGCACGCCGCCGCGAAGCTGCCCGTCATGGTGTGGATCCACGGTGGCGGCTTCCTGGGCGGCTCCGGAGCGATCTACGGCGCCGAACGGCTGGCCGCCGAGGGCGACGTCATGGTGGTGACGTTCAACTACCGCCTCAACGCGCTCGGCTTCCTGGCGCACCCCGCGCTGAACGGCGGTCCGGCCCGGCACGGGTCCGGCAACTTCGGGATCGAGGACCAGCAGGCGGTGCTGCGCTGGGTGCGGGCGAACGCGGCGTCGTTCGGCGGCGATCCGCGCAACGTCACCCTGTTCGGGGAGTCCGCCGGCGGGATGTCGAGCTGCGTCCACCTGACCGCCCCGGGATCGCGGGGGCTGTTCCAGCGCGTCATCCTGCAGAGCGGGCCGTGCACCCTGCGCTGGCCGTGGGCGCCCAGCACGGCCGGACCGGACGCGGAGACCTGGCGTCCCAAGCCGCGGGCGCAGGCCGAGCGGCAGGCCGTCGAGCTCGCCGCCGCGGCCGGCTGCGCCGACCCGCGCACGGCGGCCGCCTGCCTGCGGGCCAAGCCGGTGTCCGTCCTGCTGAAGGCAGTCGGCCCGCGCGGGCTCGCGCCGGCCTACGGCGCCGGGGTGCTCCCCCAGGATCCGGTACGCCTGCTCAGGTCCGGCGAGTTCGCGAAGGTGCCGGTCATGCACGGCATCATCCGGGACGAGCACGTCACCTTCCAGGTCGGCTTCGACGCCGAGGCGGGCGGCCCGATCGCCGCCAAGGACTACCCCGGCGTGCTCGGCACGTTCCTGGGCCTGGACGGCAAGCGGACCGCCAAGGTGATCCGCCGCTACCCGCTGAGCGACTACAAGGGCTCGACGAGCTGGGCGATGGCGAGCACGCTCACCGACTGGGCCTGGGCCTGCCCCGCGGTCGAGACGAACCGGCTGCTCGGCCGGCACGTGCCCACCTACGCCTACGAATTCTCGGACCGGACGGCCCCCTGGTTCAAGGAGGCTCCCCCGCAGCGCTATCCGACGGGCGCCTACCACGCCGGGGAGCTCCAGTACCTGTTCTCCCGCGCGTACGCCGGCCGTGACCTGTCGCCGGAGCAGCGGCGGCTCTCCGACGACATGATCGGCTACTGGACCCGCTTCGCCCGCACCGGCGACCCCAACGGCGACCGGGCGACCCGCTGGCCGCCCTACGACCCGTCCGGAGGCCAGGTGCTGTCGCTCGCCCCGGGCCCGGGCGGGATCGCCGAGGTGAACCTCGGCCGCGAGCACCGCTGCGACTTCTGGAAGCCGCTGACCTGACGCGTCCGTGACGCCGGGCGCGCGATCACCGGCCGCCTGAGAGCACGCCCGCCGGCCTGCGCGGATGGCTACGGGCCGTGGTGGACGAGTGCCGCCCACAGGTCCGGCCTGTCCGGGTGGGTACGGCGCAGGTCGCGCATGACGCGGTGCAGCACGCGGGCGGCGTCGTCCGCGGCCGGTCCGGGCAGCTCGCGGTAGAACGCGCGGGCCACCGCCGCGGCCGTCGCGTCGTCGAGCAGCCACAGACTGCCGACGACATGGCGGAAGCCGACCAGCTGGAACGCGGACGCGAGATGGATCGACTCGTTGGCGTGGAAGATCCCGCTGAAGGCGGTCGAACAGGCCGACAGGTAGGCCAGTTCGGCCTGGTCCAGGGCCAGTGCGGCGATGGCCCCGACGGGCAGCAGGTCGTCGTGCAGGACGAGGCCGCCGAACGACGGCTTCTCGACGTCGGTGGCCGCGTGGCAGGCGAAATGGGCCCAGGTGCGGCCGGGCAGCTCGGCCAGCACCCGGCCGGTCGTGGCGTGCTCGTCCACGAGAAGGACGCCGGGGTGGCGCCGGTGCAGGGCCTTCGCCTCCTCGGCCGTACCGCTGAGGGCGGGCAGCTCAAGTGATCGGGTGACCGCGACGGTGAGCTGGCGGCGTACCGTGGCCGGCGTGCGCGACCTGGCCAGGGCGAGCGCGCGGAGCGTCGGCGCGTAGGAGGACACCACGTGGCCGGGTAGGGCCGCGTGCAGGGGGAGGACGCCGAGCATGCCGACGGGCAGCCACCAGACCCGGTCCACGCCGGGCAGGGCCGCTGCGATCGGCCCGGCGATGGTGGCCGACAGCCACTCCAGGGTCTCCTTGACCACCCTCTGCATGCGCAGCGCGCCGGTCAGCGTGCCGTCCGCGGACGCCTGCATGGCGATGACCAGTTCGGCCACGTGCCGCGCCACGTCGTCCCAGGTGAGGCCGGGCAGCGTGACCGGGACGAGGTCGTCGGCGGTGATGATGATCGCATCGCTGCGGGTGCGTGCCGCGTTGACCAGCACCGCCGCGCCGCCCTCCGTCGCGGCGCGCAGTTCGTCCAGGTCCGGGAGGGCGAGGAAGCGGGGTGACCCGCGCCGGATCTCCTCGATCAGGTCGTCGTACTCGGCCCACAGCCGCGTGCGGTCGTCGACCAGTTCGGTGGTGAGCACCATCACGCCGCCTGGATGCACCTGTGACGTCGTGCGAAGCCTGTCGCGGACGTCCCGGAATCGCGCGGCGAGCCCGGGTTCGCGGGCCTCCAGTTCGGCGAGGTCGGCGTGCAGGTCGGCCTCTTCGGCCAGCAGGACGCCTCTGCCCTGTTCCGCCACGGCGACGGCCCCCGCCGGGTCGCCCGCGGCCAGGTGGGCGGCGACGGCCTCGCCCACCAGGTGCGTGTACTCGCCGGCCCGTTCTTCCTGGTCGACGCGGGAGTTGCGCCTGGAGACCGCGGCGGGCAGCAGCGCGATCGCCGCGTCGTACAGATCGGCGGCGAGCGACGGCTCGCCGAGGTCGGCGGCCAGTGCGGCCAGCCGGGTGAAGGCGTGGACGTTGTGGCCGGGCACCGAGCGGACGGCGGCGCGGGCCCGCTCGGCGAGGCGCCGCAGCTCGTCCACCGTCATCGGGGGTGAGCCGGCGGCGCGGCGTGCCGAGTGGACGTCGGTGGTCACGGAGATGATCCCGGCGGTGGCGGGGTGGCCGTCCGGCAGCCGCTGGAGGGCGTTGCGGGCGAGTTCTCCCGCATGTTCGAGGTCCGCGGCGTCGCCGTCGCGCTCGTACCGCCACAAGTAGCCGTGGGCGAGGTCCGCCAGTTGCTTGGCCAGGTCCGCGCCGCCGGACGCCAGCGCGAGCGCCTGTTCGCCGGCCTCGATCGCGCGATCCAGCATCCCCGGATCCCCGCCGTGCTCGTGACGCCGGGCCAGTACGGCGGCGAGCTGCCTGAGGTAGATCACCCGCTCGGGGTGATCGGCGGGCACCGACGCCAGGCTCTCCTCCGACAGCTCGATGGCCCGGTCGAGGCTCGCCACGTCACCCAGCCGCCGGTGGCGCTGGAGCAACGCGATGCTGAGGTTGTTCAGCCGTCCCGGCCGGTCGGGGTCGTCCGGCCGGGTGGCCTCGACCGACGCCTCGCTCAGCGTGATCATCCGGAGCAGGTCGGTCAGCCCGCCGTCCCTCAGGTACCGCAGCTGGTACCCGATGCCCAGGTAGGAGACCGCGACCGGCAGCACCGGATGATCCTTCGGCGCGGTGTCCACGACGTGATCCCCCAGCCGGATCGCCTCGTCCAGATCCGCCACCTCGCCACGCAGCTCGTACCGCTGCTCATAGACCGCGACCAGATTGGCGGCCGCCGCGAACCACTCGCCGCTCTGCTCGCTCACCAGGCTCAGCGCCTCCTCCGTGGCCGAGGCCGCGGCATCGAGATCGCCGGGATCGCCCTGGCGCTGGTAGCGCTCGCGGCAGGCGACGCCGAGGTTCATCAGCAGCAGCGGCAGCCCCGGGCTGCCGGACGGCGTCCCGGCCGCCGCCTGGGCGAGCAGCGTGATGACGACGGTCAGGTACGACGGTTCGGACGTGGTGTGCGCCTCGGCGAGCATGGCCGCCGCCGTCCCGGCCTGGACGTCGGGGTCGGCGCCGGGCCCGATCAGCGTCCGCAGCAGCTCGGGGACCGCGCGGGGGATGTGCGCGACCGGTGTCAGGTGGAAGACGGCCTGGGACAGCTCGAAGTTCGACTCGGTGGCCACCCAGCGGGCGTGGAAGAGCCATCCGATGGCGATATGCGCCTTGAACAGCCGCTTGCGCTCCGAGCCGGTCATCTCCGAGGGCGGCCGCCGCACCGCGCCGTGCCACAGCCGCAGCGCGTCCGCGAGAGCGTCCTCGCCGAGCACGGTCCGCCCGTCACCGGTACGTTCGCAGGCCGCCAGGCGGCGGCGGATCCGGCGGGCGATCAGATAGAGCCGGAAGCCGTGCGGCGCACCGAAGATCCCCACCTCAGCGTCCTTTCCGTGCCACAGCGGTGACCCGGCTGCCCTCCTCGACGGTGAGCGGCCCGGCCCGGCCCTCCTCGGCCACGCCCAGGGCCACCGCGAGCGTACGGCCGTGCAGGTCAACGACGGACTCGACGAGCGACGCCAGTTCGGCCACGGCGGCGCGGGCGCGTACCCAGCCGGCGGCGCCGACCACGATCGCGACCAGGGCGGCCGGCCACCACACGAAGGCGAGGGCGGCCAGGGGCCACGACCAGCTCGCGACGGCGACCGCCGTGGCCAGCGCGGTGCCGGCGTTCCCGAGATCGGCACGCGCGGCCTCCGGCAGCACCATCCAGAGCCTCGGCCAGACGAAGGGCAGGTCGAGGCCGTAGCGGTCGCGTGCGACCGCCTCCGCACCGTGGATCCGGTCTCCCAGCCAGGTCGGCCGCCCCGGCTCGGCCAGGGCCAGCCGGTTGACCCTGGCCGCCGCCTGGTCGATCCGCTCCTGCTGATCAGGGGTCCTGGTCTCGGCGGGATGGGCCCGGGTGAGCGTGCGGCGTCGTGTCAGCAGCGCGTGCCAGCGGTCGCGCCTTCGCCGTACGAGCGTGGTCCGCAGGCCGCCGAACGGCCACGGCCACCGGCCCAGCCACACCGTCCGCGTCACCCCGGCCATCGCCTGCACCAGCAGCCCGGCCGCGCCGGTCGCCACCAGGACCGCGACCAGCAGGCCCACCTGACCGCCCGCGGGCCGCCGGGCGAACCATTCGGAGAACGCGACCATCTCCCTCGCCGCCAGCTCCACGTCGAGGGCGTGGGCATGCCCCAGCCGGACGCCGAGCGCCGCGACGGCGACGAACAGCACGCCGGGAAGCAGCAGCAGCGAGACCCAGCGCTCGGCGAGCTTCTTGGCCAGCTCGGCGAAGAAGTCCCCCACGACCGCTACCCGGGCCGCATCGGCGTGCCGGTCACCCGGCACACCGGGATCGGCCCGCCGGGCAGGGGGATCTCCAGCCGGTCGCACGCGCCGTCCGGGCAGCCGAACCGCTCCTCGTGCGCCCGGCCGTCGCCGCCGCCCGGCAACGCGCTGCCGAGGGCGCGCAGGGCGCCGGAGCCGTCGCCGCCGAGCAGTTGCCCCAGCATGGGGATGATCGGCCGCCGCGCGCGGGCCGCGGCCTCGATGGCTGCGAGCAGCCGCCGGTGGCGCTCGGACTGGCGCGCGCATTCGGCACGCAACTCCGGCAGTTCGCCGCACAACACGGTCAGCGCGAGACGTTCGGCGTCGTCCATCGCCTCGATAGTCTCAGCCCGTGACGGCGGCATCAAGGCGGGACGGGCCCTCGGCAAGGCCGAGGACGCGCAGGGCGTTCTCCTTGTAGATGAGCGGCTTGGCCTCGTCCTTGACGTCCAGGGCGGCGAAGTCGGCCATCCAGCGGTCGGGGGTGAGGACGGGGTAGTCGGAGCCGAACAGGACCTTGTGCCGCAGCGGCCCGCCGGCCTGGCGGACGAGCTGCGGCGGGAAGTACTTCGGCGACCAGCCGGACAGGTCGAGGTAGACGTTGGACTTGTGCCCGGCGATGGACAGGGAGGCGTCCACCCAGGGGACGGACGGGTGCGCGAGGATCATGGTGAGCCCGGGGAAGTCGGCGGCGACGTCGTCGAGCAGCATCGGATCGGAGTGGCGGAGCTTGATGCCGCGCCCGCCGGGCAGGCCGGCCCCGATGCCGGTCTGGCCGGTGTGGAACAGCGCGACGCTTCCCAGCTCCTCCAGCGCCCGCCAGAGCAGGTAGCAGGCGGGGTCGTTGGGGGCGAAGCCCTGCAGGCTCGGGTGGAACTTGAAGCCGAGCACGCCGAAATCCTGTGCGAGCCGCCGGGCCTGGACGACGGCGGCCGGGCCGCGGCGCGGGTCCACGGAGCCGAAGGGGATGAGGACGTCGGCGTGCTCGGCCGCCTGCCGGGCGATCTCCTCGCTGGACAGGGCCGGGTGGCCGAGCTCGGTGGAGGCGTCGACGGTGAAGACCACCGCGGCCATGTTCCGCCGCCGGTAGTAGGCGGCGACGCGGTCGATCGTCGGGGTGCGGTCCTGGCCGGCCTTGAAGTATCTGGCCGACGCCTCCATCAGCTCGGCGTCGAGGGAGAGGCGGCCGTGGTGGTCGGCCTCGATGTGGACGTGGACGTCCAGGGCCGCGATGGCGTCCGGGTCGATGCGCGGGGTGTAGATCATTTCTCCTTCTCGGCGGGTCAGGGAAGGGCGTGGTGCCGGCGCTTGGCCTGCAGCAGGGCGACGAGCAGCGCGTCGCGGTCGGCCGCCATGGCTGCCTGGTCGATGCCGTCGAGCTCGGCGCGCACGCCGTCGACGAGCAGGGCGGCGAGTTCGGGCGTGAGCCGCGGCGTGCCGAGGTCGTCCATCCAGGTCTGGGCGGGCGGCCCGAGGTGGCGCAGGGTGTGCGCCATCCCGCCGGGCCCGCCCGAAAGGTGCTGGTTGACCAGCGGGCCGAGCAGCGCCCACCGCAGGCCGGGGCCGTGCGCGATGATGGCGTCGATGTCGGCGACGCTCGCGACCCCCCGCTCCACCAGCGAGTACGCCTCCCGCCACAGGGCGGCCTGGAGCCGGTTGGCGAGGTGCCCGGGAACCTCGCGCCGCACGAGCACCGGCCGCTTGCCGACGGCGCGGTAGAAGTCCATCGTCTGCTGGGTGGCGGCGGGGCCGGTGCGCTCGCCGGGCACGACCTCCACCAGCGGGATCAGGTGGGCGGGGTTGAAGGGATGTCCGACGAGCACCCTTTCGGGATGCGCGGGGCACATCTCCTGCAGGCGGCTGGGCACCAGGCCCGAGGAGCTGCTGGCGATCGGTGTGCCGGCCGGGGCCGCCTCGTCCAGCGTGGCCAGCAGCGCGTGCTTGAGGTCGGCGCGTTCGGGCCCGCTCTCCTGGACGAACCGCGCTCCGGCGACGGCGTCACCGGCGGTCGCGGTGAAGGTCAGCCGGTCGCGGGAGGCGCCGTCTGCGAGGCCGAGCCGGGTGAGCGCGGGCCAGGCCAGGTCGATGGCGGCCCGCAGCCGTTCTTCGGCGTCCGGGGCGGGGTCGAAGGCGGTGACGTCGAGGCCGCGGGCCAGGAACAGCGCCGCCCATCCGGCGCCGATGACGCCCGTGCCGATGACGGCGACCGGCTGGCCCGCCGGGCCGGTCACGCCCGCCTCGCGCGGTCGCGGGCGACGGCGGTGAACGCGTCGAGCGCTGCCGGGTCCATGAGGGAGCCGGCCGAGGCGACCTCGTCGGCCGCGGCGCCCAGCAGGATCTTCTTGACGGGCACTTCGAGCTTCTTGCCGGTCCGTCCGTAGGGCACCAAGGGGACGGCCATGACGGCGTCGGGCACGTGCCGCGGGGACAGTGTGGCGCGGATGTGCGCGAGCAGGCGGGTGCGTAACGCGTCGTCCAGGGCGAGTCCGCCGGCGAGGACGACGAACAGGATCAGCTCCCCCATGCCGCCGTCGTCGCTCTCCAGGTGGACGACGAGGCTGTCGGTGACCTCTTCGACGTCCTGCAGGGCCCGGTAGAACTCGGCGGTGCCCAGCCGGACGCCGCCGCGGTTGAGCGTGGCATCCGATCGGCCGGTGATGACGCAGGAGCCGTGGGCGGAGAAACGGCACCAGTCGCCGAAGCGGAAGGCGCCGGGGTAGCGGCTGAAGTAGGTGTCGCGCATCCGGCGGCCGTCGTCGTCGCCCCACAGGCGTACCGGCATCGAGGGCATCGGCGCGGTGATGACGAGCTCGCCGACGTCGCCGACCACCACGTCGCCGCGCTCGTCGAACGCCTTGGCGTCCACCCCGAGGCTCGGCCCGGACATCTCCCCCTCCCACACGGGCTGCAGAGGCGATCCCTGGACGAGACCGGTGCACACGTCGGTGCCGCCGCTGCCGACGTTCAGCAGGACGGCGGGGCCGAGCTGCTCGGCCGCCCACCGGAAGCCCTCGGCGGGGAAGGGGCTGCCGGCCACGCCGAGCTGCCGCAGCCGGGACAGGTCGAACTCCTCGCCCGGCCGCACGCCCTCCTTGCGGCAGGCCATCAGGTAGCCGGGGCTGGCGCCCATGAGGGTGGCGCCGGTCTCCTGCGCGAGCCGCCACTGCGCGCGCAGGTCGGGGTGGAGCGGGTTGCCGTCGATCATCACGATCGACGAGCGCACGAGAAGCGCCGAGACCAGCGTGTTCCACATCATCCACGCCGTCGTGGTGAACCACAGCAGCCGGTCGCCGGGGCCCAGGTCCCAGTGGAAGGCGTGGTTCTTCAGGTGTTCCAGCAGGATGCCGCCGTGGCCGTGCACGATGGCCTTCGGCTTGCCGGTGGTGCCGGAGGAGAACAGCACGTACAGCGGGTGGTCGAACGGCACGGGCTCGAACCGCAGCGCCTCGTCGCCGGGCGCGGCGAGCTCCGCCCAGGGAAGGGCGTCGCGCAGGCCGAGCCCGCCGTACGGGACGTGCACGACGTGCTCCAGCGAGGGGATGCCGTCCCGGATGGCCTGGATCTGCTCGCGCCGGTCGATCTGCTTGTCCCCGTAGGTGTAGCCCGCCACCGCGAGCAGGACGGCCGGCTCGATCTGGCCGAACCGGTCCACCACGGCGGGGGCGGCGAACTCCGGGGCGCAGCTCGCCCAGACGCCGCCGAGGCTCGCCGTGGCCAGGAACGCGATCAGCGTCTCCGGGCAGTTGGGCAGGTAGGCGACCACCCGGGTGCCGCGCCGCACGCCGAGCCGCCGCAGGCCGGCCCGGACGCGCCGGACCTGCTCGGCGAGCTCGGCGAAGGTGAGCTCGACGCGTGGCCGCGTCTGGGAATGGCCGATGACCGCGACCTGGCCGGCGTCCTGGGGCGTGCCGAGGCAGTGCTCGGCGTAGTTCAGGGTCGCTCCAGGGAACCAGCGGGCGCCGGGCATGCCCGGTTCGGCCAGGACGGTGTCGTAGGGCGTGTGGGCCTTGATCTCGAAGTAGTCCCACACCGCCGCCCAGAAGTCCTCGACGCCGGTGACCGACCAGTGCCGCAGCTCGTCCCAGGTGGGTACGGTCACGCCGCGCTCGCGGGCGAGCCAGCCGATGAAGCCGGTGGCGTGCGCCCTGGCGATCTGCTCGGGGCCGGGGACGTACAGCGGCTCCGCCGGGGGGAGGGCGGCGCTCATCGGGCGGCTCCCGGACGGCCGACCTTGGCGGCCCGGCCGTCGAGGAAGTCCTGTATCCGGGCCTTGGCCTCCGTGCTGCTCTGCGCCACGGCCGACATGAGGGATTCCAGCAGCAGCCCCGTCTCGGGATCGGCGTCGGCGATGCGCGGCAGGGCGTGCAGGACGGCGTAGTTGGCGATCGGCGAGTTCCCGATGACCCGCCCGGCCAGGGCGAGGGCCTCGGTGACCCCGCCGCCCTCGGCCACCCGGTAGTCGACCAGGCCGCGGGCCTCGCCCTCCGCGGCCGTCAGGACCCTTCCGGTGAGCATCATGTCGATCATCGGCTGGGTTCCGATGAGCCGGGAGACCCGGACCGAGGCGCCGCCGCCCACGAAGAGCCCCCGGCTGCCCTCGGGGAAGGCGAAGAACGCCGACTCCTCGGCGACGCGCAGGTGCGCGGCGGCCGCCAGTTCCAGGCCGCCGCCGATGACGGCGCCCTTCAGGACCGCGATCACCGGCAGGACACCGTGGTCGATGCGGCTCATCGCCTCGTGCCACCCGCGCGAGTGGTGCAGGCCGCCGACGGCGTCCCGCACGGTGAGCTCGCCCAGGTCGAGCCCGGCGGAGAAGTGCGCGCCCTCGGCGGCGAGCACCGCGGCCTTGGCCCACGCGGGCGGGGCGGCGAAGAAGGCGCCGAGCCCGGCGATCGTGGCCTCGTCCAGCGCGTTGCGTTTGGCCGGCCGGTTCAGCGACAGCACCGCGACGTCCCCGCGGCGCTCCAGCGCCAGTGATGGGGGCAGGTCAGGGCAGGGAGGGGTCACAGGCTCTCCAATTGACAGGAATCCTGATGAAGAAGGCTGAAGTATCATCAGGTTTCCTGTCAATGCCTGGCTGGGATACTGTTCGCCATGGCCAGCGCCCCGCCCCGCCCCACCCCGTCGCTGCTGTACGCCGTCAAACGGCTCGAACTGGCGATCAAGTCGCGCCTGGACGAGATGCTGCGCGACTCGGGCGTGACCACGCCGCAGTACACGGCGCTCACCGTTCTGCAGCACAAGGACGGGATCACCGCCGCCCAGCTCGCCCGCGACTCCTTCGTCACCCCGCAGGCCATGGCCGACCTGATCGGCGCGCTCGACCGGCGTCACCTCATCCGCCGCTCCCCCAACCCGGGCAACAAGCGCGAACTGCTGCTCTACCTCACCGACGAGGGCCGGGCGCTCCTCGACGCCTACGCCGAGGCCGCCGCCGGCCTTGAGGACCACATGGTCTCGGGCCTGTCGCCCGACCAGGCCGACGCCTTCCGCGCCGCCCTCACCCAGGCCTGGACGACCCTGCGCCCGGCCCGCAAGTGATCAGCCTCCCGCCAGGGAGCGGGGAGCGGAGGAGGCGCGGACGTCGAACCTCGCCTGGAGCAGCCGGCCGCCCGCGACCTCGCGGCCCTCGATGAGGTCGACGAGCATCCCGACCGCGATGTCGGCCGTCTCGACCGGCAGGAAGCTGAGCGTGCTGACGGGCGGGTCCGTGAACGGCGCCGTGGGGTCCTCCGTCGCGCAGACCAGCAGCAGGTCGCCGGGCACCGACCTGCCGAGCTTGCGGATCCTGTCCAGGAGCAGGGACGGGCTGACCTCGACCAGCACGACCAGCGCGTCCGGCGGCTCGGGATCGCTCAGCAGCCTCTCCACCGCGGCCAGCGTCGGCTCGAAGCCGGGCCCGGCGAGCTGGGCCAGCAACGGGACGCGGCCCCGCTCCGCACTCCAGTCGAGGTAGGCCCGGACGGAGTCGCGGTGGTAGCAGGCCGTGGTCGGGGCGCCGACCGCGGCGATCCGCCGGGCGCCCGCCGCCGCCAGGTGGTCGAGCACGCCGCGCAGGGCCGCGCCGTAGTCGAAGTCGACCCATGGCCACGGCGTCCCCGCCACGGCCCTGCGGTCGGAGACCACGGCCACCCCCGCGGCCAGGAAGTCCCCGACCAGCGGATCCCCCTCGACCGGATCCACCACGAACACGCCGTCGAGCGGCAGGTCGGTCCAGTAGTCGTCGGGGCCGGTGGTGGGAAGCAGCACCACGCCGTATCCGTGGGTCATGCCCGCGCGGGTCGTGGCGGCGGTCAGCCGGGCGAAGTAGGCGAGCTCGGTGTAGAACCACGGATGCTCGACGAACTCGCGGGCGGCGAGGCCGAGCAGGCGTGAGTGCCCGGCGCGCAGCCGCCGCGCCGTGGCGTTGGGCCGGTATCCGAGCCGGCGCGCCACCTGCCGGACGTGCTCGCGGGTGGCGTCGGGGAGGCGGCCCGCGCCGTTGAGCGCGTCCGAGACGGTGGTCTTGGACACCCCCGCCGCGCGGGCGACGTCGACCAGGCGCACGCGCGCGCCGACCTTACGCTCTGGCTGTTCCATGGGTGCGATCTTTGCAGCATGTCAGCCGTTCCGCCACCTCGCCCACCGTTGCTGAATCGTTCCTTCAGTGTCTTGTGCAGGAACGTTCCTTCACCAATACTCGTGGCACTTTCCCGCACGAGGAAGAGGTGGTCCGATGCGTACCGCTCGTCTCGCCGCCGCGGCGCTGACCGTGCTGGCGGCCGCTGCCTGCGGCGGCGGCCCGGCCGCGCCGAAGGCGGCCGGAGCCGGCGCCTTCACCGTCACGGCGGACCTCCCGCCGGCCAAGGGCCCGGTGGACGCCGTGACCTGGGCGCTCTACGCGGAGCCGCAGTCGCTCGACTACGCCTACGCCTTCGATTACCCGCCCAACACCGTGCTCGCCAACGTGTGCGAGCAGCTCATGCGGATCACGCCCGGCTTCCAGGTGCAGCCGGGGCTCGCGAGCAAGGCCGAGTCCCCCGACCCCGGGCGCTGGGTGTACACGATCCGCGAGGGCGTCCGCTTCCACGACGGCTCGCCGCTCACCGCCGACGACGTGGTCGCCAGCATGCGCCGGCACATGGATCCGAAGGTGGGGTCGTACTGGGTCTCGTCCTACCAGAACGTCAAGTCGGTGGAGAAGACGGGCCCCATGGAGGTCACCGTCCACATGAAGAAGCCCGACCAGCTCTTCAACGAGCAGATGGGCACGTCGGCCGGGACCATCGAGAGCGCCGCGTTCCTGGCCCGCCAGGGCACCGGGTACGGCACCCCGGACAAGGGCGTGAACTGCACCGGGCCGTACTCGCTCGACAAGTGGGACAAGGGCCAGGCGATCACCCTCAAGCGCTTCGACGGCTACTGGGACGCCGCGCTCAAGGCCAGGGCCGCGACCGTGCGGAACGTCTTCATCCCCGACCCGGTGGCCCGCGTCAACGCCCTGCTCTCGGGCGAGGCGGACGGCAGCTACCTGGTCCCCACCACCGGCTTCACCCGCCTGGGCGCCGCCTCCAGCGGCAAGCTGTACTTCGGCCCCAACACCGCCGCCGTCAGCCTCATCCCGCTCGACCTCAAGGGCACCCTCGGCGACCTGAGGCTGCGCAAGGCGCTGTCCATGGCGCTCGACCGCAAGGCCATCCTGAAGGCCAGCGTGGCCGGGGTGGCCACCCCGGCCAAGGCGCCGGCGGCGCGCGGCGCGTGGGGCATCGCCCCCGAGGCCGCCGAGCGGTACTACGCCGAGCTCCCCGAGCTGGACACCGACCTCGAAGCGGCCAGGAAGCTGGTCAAGGAGGCCGGCGGCACGGGCCGGAAGATCGTGATCGCCACGAGCACGATGGCCCCCGACATCGGCGTCATCGCGAACGCCGTCCAGGCCGCGGGCCAGGCCATCGGGCTCGACGTCGAGCAGAAGGCGGTGGCCCCCGACGCCTACTCCGCGCTGTTCTCCGACCCCAAGGCCCGCGAGGGCATCGACCTGGTCATGACCATCTGGTACGACTCCACCCCCGACCCGCTGGAGTTCTACGGGATCCTGCAGACCGGCAACTTCGCCAACTACGGCGGCTACTCCAACCCCGGCTACGACAGGCTCGTCGACCGGGCGAGCGCCGAGGCCGACCCCGCGGCCCGCGCCGCCGTGGTCGCCGAGCTGCAGGAGATCGCCGTCCGGGACCTGGTGTGGATCCCGCTGTACGAGGTGCCGCACAGCATGTTCCTCAACAAGCGGCTCACCGGCGCGCCCACCGGCATCACCCAGCTCGTCTACCCCTGGGCCGCGGCGCTCGGGTCGGCCGGCTGATGGCCGCCTTCCTCGGCCGCAGGCTCGCCGGACTGGTCGCGACCCTGCTGGGGGCCTCGTTCGCGGTCTTCTCGGCCGTCTACCTGGCTCCCGGCGACCCGGCCTCGTTCCTCACCCAGGGGCGTTCCGCGTCCCCGGAGGCGATCGCGGCGATCAGGGCGCAGTACCACCTGGACGACCCGTTCCTCACGCAGTACCTCAAATGGGTCGGCGGCGCGGTGACCGGGGACTTCGGCCGCTCGGTGCAGTTCCGGCAGGACGTGACCGGCCTGCTGCTGGCCAGGCTGCCCACGACGCTCTTCCTGGTCGGCTACGCCGGGCTGCTCATCGTGGTCGCGGGGCTGATCCTCGGCGCCCTGGCCGCGCTGCGGCCGGGCCCGCTCGACAGGGTCGTCCTCATCGGCACCGGGGTGGCCACCGCGACCCCCTCGTTCGTCGCGGCGATCGGCCTGATCTCGCTGTTCTCCGTCCAGCTCGGCTGGTTCCCCGCCTTCGGCAACGGGGACGGGCCGGCCGACCGGCTCTGGCATCTGACCCTGCCCGCTGCCGCGCTCGCCCTGACGTTCGCCGGCCTGCTGGCCCGCGTCACCCGCGCGTCCATGCTGGAGGAGCTGGCCCGCGAGCACGTCGAGGTGGCGCGTTCGCGGGGCGTCCAGGAGAGCGCGGTGATCCGGCGGCACGTCCTGCGCAACTCGCTCGGGCCGATCAGCACGGTCACCGGCACGGTGATCGCCGGGCTGCTCGTCGCCACCTCGATCGTGGAGACCGCCTTCGGCCTGTCCGGGATCGGGCAACTGCTGGTCAGCTCGGTCACCGTCAAGGACTTCCCGGTCGTGCAGGCCGTCACCACCTTGATCGTCGTCGTCTTCGCGGGCGCCAACCTGCTGGTCGACCTGGTCCAACCGGCCATTGATCCGCGCCTGCGCAGGGCGTAGCGAAGGAGTCCCCTTGACAGCCGTGACCCTCCACCGCCGATACCGGCTCCCGGCGGACAGGACGACCGTCGCCGGCCTCGCCGTCCTGGCCGTCCTGGTGGCGGTGGCGATCCTCGCGCCGGTCGTGGCGCCGCACGACCCGCTCGCCGTCGACTTCTCCGCCGCGCTGAGCGGCCCGAGCGCCGATCACCTGCTCGGGGCCGACCAGTCCGGCCGCGACGTCCTGTCCCGCCTGATCTTCGGCGCGCGGGCGGGGCTGCTCGGCCCGCTCCTGGTGGTGACCCTGTCGACGGTGGCGGGCACCCTGCTCGGCGTCCTCGCCGCCTGGACCGGCGGGGTCGCCGACGCGGTCCTGTCGCGCGCGATGGACTTCGTCTTCGCCTTCCCCGCGCTGCTGCTGGCGATCAGCCTGGTGGCCATGTTCGGGCCCGGCCTGACCGCGCCCGTCGTGGCGATGAGCATCGCGTACACCCCCTACGTCGGACGGCTGGCGCGCGGCGTCGCCCTGCGGGAGATGTCGCGTCCCTACATCCACGCCTACCGGGTGCAGGGCTGGTCCGGCTGGGTCATCTGCCTGAAACACCTGGTCCCGAACGTCGTGCCGCTGATCCTCGCGCAGTCGGCGATCAACTTCGGCTACGCGCTCATGGACCTCGCGGCGCTCTCCTTCCTCGGGTTCGGCACGCAGCCGCCCGTCCCGGACTGGGGCGCCATGATCAACGAGGGCGCGTCCGCGCTGCTCCAGGGCGCCATGCTGCCCGCGCTGGTCCCCGGCGCCGCCGTCGTGGTCACGGTGGTCGCCTTCAGCATCGTCGGCGAGGGCATCGCCGACCGCGTCTCCGGGAGGGAGCGCTGATGCTCCGGATCGACGACCTGACCGTACGGCCGGCGCCCGGCCAGGCCGCACGGCCCATCCTGGACGCGGTGTCGCTGCGCGTCGCCCAGGGCGAGGCCGTCGGGCTCGTCGGCGAGTCCGGGTCGGGCAAGTCCGTCACCTGCCGGGCCGTGCTCGGCCTGCTGCCCGCGCGGGCCGCCGTGAGCGGGCGCGTCCTGGTCGACGGCCAGGACGTGCTGTCGCAGAACGCCGCGGGGCTGCGTGTCCTGCGCCGCCGCCGAGTGGCGATGATCTTCCAGGATCCGCGGGCGTCGATCAATCCCGTCCGGCGGATCGGCGACTTCGTCACCGAGGGGCTGCGGGCGGGCGGCCTGCCGTACCGGCGGGCCCTCGATCGCGCGGAGGGGCTGCTGGAGGCGGTGGGCATCGAGGACCCGCGCGGCGCGCTGCGCCGCCACCCGCACGAGTTCTCCGGCGGGATGCTGCAACGGGTGATGATCGCCGGGGCGCTCGCCGCCGAGCCCGACCTGCTGCTCGCCGACGAACCGACGACCGCCCTGGACGTCACCACGCAGGCCGAGGTCATCGCGATCCTGTCGCATCTGCGAAGCACGCGCGGGATGGGCATGCTGTTCGTCACCCACGACCTGGAGCTGGCCGCGGCCATCTGCGACCGCATCTACGTGATGTACGCGGGCCGCATCGTCGAGGAGCAGGCCACCGGCGAGCTCTTCGCCCGGCCCCGCCACCCGTACACGGCCGGGCTGCTGGCGGCCACGCCCCGGCTGGAGTCGCCCGAGCCCCCGCGCGGCGTGCCGGGCAGGCCCCTGTCGCTCGCCGAGTCGCCGGACGGGTGCGCGTTCGCGGCCCGCTGCCACCTGGCCGTCGAGCGGTGCCGGGAGCGGCGGCCCGAGCTGGAGACCCTGGAGCACGCCCAGGTGGCGTGCCTGAGAGCGGGAGAGCCGGTCCATGACTGAGAACGTGCTGGAGGTCGAGGGGCTGCGCAAGGCGTTCGGCGGAAAGACCGCCGTGGACGGCGTCTCCTTCTCGCTGCGGGCGGGCGGCTCGCTCGCCGTCGTGGGCGAGTCGGGATCGGGCAAGACGACGACCGCGCGCATGCTCGTCGGCCTGGAGATCCCCGACGCGGGACGGATCGGCGTCGAGGGCCGCGACCGCTCGCGCGTCCCGAGGGGGCGCCGGGCCAGGCTGGCACGGGCGCGGGAGATCCAGATGGTCTTCCAGGACCCCTACCTCTCCCTGGATCCGCGCGTCAGCGTCAGCGAATGCGTGGAGGAGTCGCTGCGGCTGCATTTCGCCATGGACCGGCAGGCCCGCCGAGCCCGCCGCGACGAGCTGCTGGAACGCGTCGGGCTCGGCGAGCGCGAGGCGGCCGCGCTGCCCAGGCGGCTGTCCGGCGGGCAGCGCCAGCGGGTCGCCATCGCCCGCGCGCTCGCCACCGAGCCGAAGGTGCTCATCCTGGACGAGGCCACCTCTGCGCTCGACGTGTCCATCCAGGCGCAGATCCTCGACCTGCTGACGCGGATCCGCCGCGACCTCGACATCGCCTACCTGTTCATCACCCACGACCTGGCCCTGGTACGGCACGCGGCCGACGACATCGTCGTGCTGTACCGCGGCAGGGTCGTCGAGGCCGGGCCGACCGAGCAGGTCCTGGCCGCCCCCCGGCACCCCTACACCCGCCTGCTGCTGCACTCCGTGCCGCGGCCCGGCTGGGACCCCGTACAGATCGCCGCCGACCGGCGCGCCCTTCAGGAGTTCATGTGAGCGACCTCGCGCACCTGCCCGCCACGCAGGCCCTGGAACTGTTCAGGACCCGGGCCCTGTCGCCCGTCGAGCTCATGACCGCGGTCGTCGAGCGGGCCGAGGCCGTCGAGCCCCGGGTCAACGCGCTCAGCGAGACGATGTTCGAGGAGGCGCTCGACCAGGCCAGGAAGGCCGAGCACGCCTACCTCCACGGGTCGCCGCGGCCGCTCGAAGGGCTGCCGGTCGCCACCAAGGACGAGCAGCCGATCGCGGGAAGGCGGGCCAGCGACGGCTCCCTGGCCCATGCCGGCCGCGTCGCCGACGCCACCCATCCGGTCGTGGAGCGCGTCGTCGCCGCCGGCGGGATCGTCCACGCCCGCACCACCACGCCGGAGTTCTGCTGCGCCGCCTTCACCCACTCCCGGCTGTGGGGCGTCACCCGCAACCCCTGGAACCTGGACTACTCGCCCGGCGGCTCCTCCGGCGGCTCGGGCGCGGCCCTGGCGTCGGGGACCGCGACGCTCGCCACGGGCTCCGACATCGGCGGCTCGATCCGCCTGCCCGCCGCGGCCACCGGCACGGTCGGGTACAAGCCCCCGTACGGGCGGGTGCCCGCGATGCCCCCGTACAACCTGGACCACTACTGCCATGACGGGCCGATGGCCCGCACCGTCGCCGACTGCGCGCTCCTGCAGAACGTCATCGTCGGGCCGCACCCGGCCGACGTCGTCTCCATCCGCCCGGCCGTGTACGTCCCCGAGCGCCTCGGCGACGTCGCGGGGCTGCGCATCGCGTACTCGCCCGACCTGGGGAACTGGGAGATCGAGCCGGACGTCGCGGCCAACACCCGCACGGTCGCCGACGCGCTGGCCGCCGCCGGGGCCGTCGTGGAGCAGGTGGAGGTGCCGCTGCGCCGCGCCGACGTCATGCGCGCGGCCTTCATCCACTTCGGCGCCATCTTCGGCCCCATGGTCGCCGGCGTGGCCGACGAGCACCGCGACCAGCTCACGCCCTACGCCCTCGCCTTCGCCGAGGACGCCCGCGCCGCGCTGGCCCGGGACGGCTTCCTGGCCGGGCTGGAGCTGGAGGGCCGCATCTACGCCGTGATCGGCGACCTGCTCGACCGGTACGACGCGCTGATCTGCCCCACCGCCGGCGCCGCCGCCCTGCCCGCGGGCGAGGACTACGTGCACACCGGGCTGACGGTCAACGGCGTCCAGCTCGACCACTACCTGGAGTATTCGCTGACGACCGTGTTCAACGTCGCCAGCCGCTGCCCGGTGCTCAATGTCCCGTCCGGCCTGTCGTCGTACGGCGTGCCGACCGGGGTGCAGATCGTCGGCCGCAGCTACGACGACGCGACCGTCTTCCACATCGGCGCCGCCGTCGAACGCGTCCTGCCGTGGCCCACCCGCCCGCAGCTCTGAGGAGAGTTCCATGACTTCTGCCGACATCCTGTTCGTCAACGGCCGGGTGCGTCCCATGGCCGGCGCTCCGAGCCGTGCGGTGGCCGTGCGCGAGGGGCTGATCCTGGCCCTCGGCGACGACGAGGAGATCCGCGACCTCGCGGGCCCGCGGACCGAGGTCGTCGACCTGGCCGGACGGACCCTGCTCCCCGGGTTCCAGGACGCCCACGTGCACCCGGTGCTGGCCGGGCTCACCATGACCCGGTGCGACCTGCACGAGGCGGGCGACGCCGCCGACGCCCTCGCCGCGGTCCGCGCGTACGCCGCGGCCAATCCCGAGGCGCGCTGGATCTCCGGCGGCGGATGGTCGATGGAATGGTTCCCCGGCGGCACGCCGAGCCGGATCGCCCTCGACGAGATCGTCCCCGACCGGCCGGTCTACCTCACCAACAGGGACGGGCACGGCGCGTGGGTCAACACCGAGGCCCTGCGGCTGTGCGGCGTCCACGACGGCACCCCCGACCCGAACGACGGGCGCATCGAGCGCGAACCGGACGGAACCCCCCAGGGAACCCTGCACGAGGGCGCCGCCTCCCTGGTGGGCAGGCACGTGCCGGAACCCACGGACGAGGACCTGCTCCGCGGCCTCCAGGCGGGCCAGCGACGCCTGCACCAGGCCGGAGTGACGGCCTGGCAGGACGCGATGGTCAGCCCGGAGGTCCAGCGCGCCTACGCGGCCGCCGCCGAAGCCTTGCTGCTCACCGGGCGCGTGGTCGGCGCCCTGTGGTGGGACCGGGACCGGGGCGAGGAGCAGATCCCCGAACTGCTGGCCCGCCGTACCACCACCGGGCGGTTCAGGGCCACCAGCGTGAAGATCATGCAGGACGGCGTGGCGGAGAACTACACCGCCGCCATGACCTCCCCCTACCTGGACGGCTGCGGATGCCGGACCGGCAACAGCGGCATCAGCTTCGTCGCCCCCGAGGACCTGCGCGCCCACGTCACCCGGCTGGACGCCGTCGGGGTCCAGGTCCACGTGCACGCGGTCGGCGACCGGGCCGCCCGGGAGGCACTGGACGCGTTCGATGCGGCGCTCAAGGTCAACGGGCGCAAGGGCAACCGGCATCACATCGCCCACCTGCAGGTGGTCCATCCCGACGACGTGCCGCGCTTCGCGGCCCTGGAGGTCACCGCCAACATCCAGCCGTTGTGGGCGGCCCACGAGCCGCAGATGGACCAGCTGACCATTCCCTTCCTCGGCGACCGGCGCGCCGCCTGGCAGTACCCCTTCGGCGACCTCCTGCGCTCGGGCGCCGCCCTGGCCGCGGGCAGCGACTGGCCGGTCAGCAGCCCGGATCCGTTCCTCGGCATCCACGTCGCCGTCAACCGGATGCTGCCCGACGGATCGGGACAGCCGTTCCTGCCCGCGCAGCGCCTCACGGTGGCGGCGGCCCTGTCGGCGTACACGATCGGCACCGCCCGGATCAACCACCTCGACACCCGGACGGGAACCATCGAGCCGGGCAAGCTCGCCGACCTCATCGTCACCGACGCCGACCCGTTCGCCGTCTCCCCCGGCGACCTGGGCGGCATCACCGTCCTGGCCACCTACGTGGAGGGACGACGGGTGCACACGCACCCGTCCTTCTGACCCCTCGCCGCCGGGCGGAACCGGCCTGTGCCCCGTCATCGGAGGCCGACGCCCGGTCCGGTGCCGTTCCTAGGGAGGGGTCACTTGTCCGGGGTGTCGCCCTCGGCGGCGTTGGGCAGTCCTTCGAGCTCGCGTACGCGCTCGATCATCTCCCTGATCGCGGTCAGGCTCTTCGGCGAGAGGCCGGCCGCCCGCAGCGCGATGCCCCGTACGGAGGCGTCGCGCATGGCGGCGAGCAGCGACAGCTCGGCGTCGATGCGCTCGGCGGCCTCGTCGTCGAAGAAGTAGGCGGGCGGGACGCCGAAGAACCCCGCGAGCGCTTCGAGGTGGCGTTTGGTGGGGTTGTCGCGCAGCCCCTTGCGGAGCTGCCAGATGTACGTGCCCGAGATGGTGGGCCCGCCCGCCGCCCGCAGCGCGTCGGCGACGTCCTCGAAACTGTATTCGCCGCCCTCTCGCGGGTGGACCGTGCGGAACAGGTGGTCCAGCTTGGCCGCCAGAGTACGGCGTCCATCGGATGGGGTGTCGGGCATGCTTCCTCTGCCGGATGGACGCAGGCGGCTGGGTGGAGAAGGGGATGCTGCCGCCAGCATACCAGAGGAATTAACTTCAGTTGACGACCGAATGGCGTTCCGTTAACGACAGTCTACGCGGGCTCCAGCGCCCGGCCGTGGTGCAGCGTCTCGGCGTACGAGAACACGTACCCCCGGCCCACCTCGACCGGCGCCAGTTGGGCGAGGTCGGCGTCCGGCACGTCGGGGAAGCGCAGCTCGGCGCGTCCCGTCCAGACGTCCGAGAACTCCACGTCGCTCACCTGCGAGGTCACCAGCCGCGTCACCGGCTCCTCCCCCGGCAGCCAGGCCGGGAACAGCCGCGTGTGCACCAGCGGGACGGTGTGCAGGCGGGGCGGCCCCTCGGCGCGGCCCTCGATGGTCACGGCCGCCTCGGCGACGCGCCTGCCGCCCGCCGACAGCGCGGCGTCGAAGCGGCCTCCGGGCGCGAGCCTCGGTCCCGCCCTGCCGACCCGGGCCGGCCTGATCTGGTGCACCTGCCCGAACTGCTTGGGCATGCCCTGGATCCAGCCGCGCACCAGCGGCACCGGCTCGTCGACCCAGGCGTACGGGCAGCGGGCCAGCGGGCGGCCGCGGTACTCGCAGGCGAGCAGGATCAGGAACTCGGTGAACCGGCAGCGGGCGGGGTCGGCCAGCTCGGCGCCGTCGGCGGAGCACCACTGCCACTCGGCGAACACCGCGGCGGCCGCTCCCGGATCGGGGCCGAGGGTGAGCTCCGGCGGCAGGAAACGGGCCGCGGCCTCGGGGTCCACGCGGTAGTCGGCCATGATGACGTCGCCCGAGAAGTGCCAGGGCGGCGGCGTGACCATCGCCGCCCGGCCCGAGGGCGAGAGCGGAAGCGTGTACCCGTGCGGGGGCCGGGCGAGCGGGGGCTCGGTGGGTGGGGGCTCGGTGGGTGGGGGCTCGGTGGGCGGGGGCTCGGTGGGCGGGGGCTCGGTGGGTGGCGGCTCGGTGGGTGGCGGCTCGGGTGCGGTGTGCGGGAGGGCGGTCATCGGGCGGGTCCTCTTCTGTGAGGGGATCGGTTTCGGATCATCTGGGGGCCGGTTCTCAGGTTTCCGGGGGGATCGCGTTCCAGGCCGCGGCCAGCCGTTTCGCGGCGGCGGCGAGCTGGTCGGGGGTGTTGAGGCCGTACGCGAGCCGTACGGCGCCCGCCGTTCCCCTCCCCCGGGACGCCGTCGAGCCGGAGGCGGAGGTGAAGCGGGAGCCGGCGGCGACCAGGACGCCCGCGCGGCGGGCGGCGGCGAGCAGGCCGGCTTCCGGGCGGTCGGCGCGCACCCACACGAACAGGCCGCCGGCGGGCCGGTCGAGGGCGAAGCCGCCGTCCAGCCGCGCCGTGAAGGCGTCCACCAGGGCGTCGCGCCGTTCGCGCAGGCGTTCGCGCAGCCAGAGCAGGTGGCGGTCGTAGTGGCCCCGCTCCAGGAGGGTGGCCACGGCGAGGGAGGTGGTGTGGTTCGGGCAGCCGCCGCTCTGCAACACGCCATGGACGGCCAGCCGGTCGGCCATGGCGGGCTCGGCCGTCAGCCAGCCCAGGCGCAGCCCGGGCGCCAGCGACTTGGAGAAGGTGCCCAGTCTGATCACGCCCTGGTGCCCGTCCAGGCAGGCCAGGGCGGGCGGTCCGGCGCCGCCGTCGAGGCGCAGGTCGGCGTAGGCGTCGTCCTCGACGATCGTCGTCGCGTGGCGGCGGGCGACGGCCAGCAGCTCGCGGCGGCGGGCGAGCGGCACCACCCGGCCGGTCGGGTTGTGGAAGGTGGGGTTGAGGTAGACGAAGGCCGGACGGGTGCGGGTCAGGGCCGCGTCGAGGGCCTGCGGATCCATGCCGGAGGCGTCCCCGGGCACGCCGTACGTGCGCAGGCCGCAGTCGGTGAGGATGAGCCTGCCCAGGTCGTAGCAGGAGTCCTCGACGAGCACCGCGTCACCCGGCCGGGCCAGGGTGGTGGCGAGCAGGTGAAGCGCCTGCGAGGTGCCCGCGGTGATCAGCACGCCGTCCGGCCCGCAAGATCCCCCGGCCCCGGACGAACCGCCGGGCCCCGGGTTGTCGCCGAGCCCCGAAGAGCCGACGGTTGCGGCAGAACCGCTCCCCCCAGAGGAACCGCCCTGCTCGGGGAAGCGGCCAGGTGCGGGGAAGCCGCCAGGTGCCGAGAAGCCGCCGGGCTCGGGGAAGCCGCCAGGTGCAGAGGAACCGCGAGGTGCGTAGCTACCGCGAGGCTCCGGGGCACCGCATGCGCGGCGGGCGAGCGTTGTGCGGAGGGCCAGGGCGCCGCGGTCGTCGCCGTACGCGAGGGCGGCCGCGCCGTAGGTGGCCATGGCCTCGGCGTACGCCTCCGCCAGCAGGTCCACGGGCAGCAGGCCGGGGCCGAGGTAACCGGGCCCGAGGTCGGTCGTGCCGGGCGGCACGACCGACTGCACGACGCCCGCCTCCCACCGCAGCCCGTGCGACCCCGGCCCGGCCCGGCCACCCGCCGGAGACGCGACGGCCGCGACGTCCGCGCCCGCCCGCGAGGCACCGGAACCAGCCGTGCGCACCAGCCAGGCGGCGGGGCCTCCGACCGCGTGCGCCGACGCGGGGCCGCCGACTGCGGATCCCGAGGCCGGGCCGCCGACCGAATGTGCCGGGGCGGGGGTGCCGGGTGGGCGGGGGCCGGGGGTGGTGGGGGTGGGGGTCATCGGGGGGACAGGACGAGGCGGAGGGCTCGGGCGGCTTCGCTGAGTGAGGCGGCCGGACGGGCGAGCGCCACCCGGAGCATGTGGTCGCCCTCGGACGGGTCGGCCCAGTGGAACTTCTGGCAGGGCAGCATGTAGACGTTGTGCTCGCGCAGCGCCGACCACACCTCCAGCGCCGAGCGCCGCCCGAGGCGGACCCGTTCGACGCTGGCCCGGCTGCCGGGGTCGGGGAAGTCCACGTCCGGCAGGCCGGCGAGTGACCGCCGCACCAGCGCGCGGTTGCCGGCGATGAAGCGGTGCAGGTCGGGCAGGCCGCCGTCGGCGGCGTCCTCGGCGAAGCGCTGCACCAGCGCCAGCACGAGCGGGGACGCGCCGAGCAGGATGTCGGAGTAGACCTTGGCGACGGGCAGCCCGGGCTCGGCCGAGGTCACCAGCCAGCCGATCTTCAGCTCCAGCGTGGGCCACAGCTTGCCGGTGTCCTCGATGACGATCCAGCGGCAGCCGCTGTCCTCCAGCACCCGGTAGTGGTCGTAGTGGGCCCGCGGGTCGAAGCCGCGGAACGAGGTGTCCAGCGTCAGGACGACGTCGTGCTCGGCGCACTGGGCGGCCAGGGCGCGCAGCCGCTCCTCCGGCAGCACGCGCCCGGTGGGGTTGTTGGGCGTGGTGACGAAGACGCAGCTCACCGCGTCGAGCAGGGCTCGGGGCAGGTCGCCGCCGTGCAGGACGTCCTCCTCCAGGGGCAGCAGGTTCAGGCCCACGCCGCGCAGGATGTCGGGGATGTTGTCGAACGTCGGGTGGATCAGCGCGACCGCCTCGCCCTTCTGGGCCAGGGCCCTGGCGAAGATCTCCATGGCGACCGAGGAGGAGTAGCAGGCGAACACGCGGCCGTCGCCGACCGGGTGGCTGTGCTGGCCGAGCAGGCCCAGGTAGGCGCGGCAGGCGTCCAGTTCCACCTCCTCGGGGGCCCGCGCCGCGGCCTTGGCGAACAGGTTGGGCAGGTCGTCGATGATCCGCGCCTGGCTCGCGGTGAGCGCCTGCCGGGCGTGCCCGTCGGCGAGGTTCAGCGGGCTGTTCAGCGCCAGACATTCGAATTCGGTGAGATTGATCGTCTGGAGTTCCTGCATCACTTTCACCTCACGTGCGTTTTGGAGTGGAATACCCGGACGCAAAATAAGTCGCGCAATTCGTTTCCGTCAATGCATGGCGGACGACTCCGCCGACGAGCTGTGTGTTTTCCGGACGAGTCAATTCCGTTGTGTCTTCATGGGCCCGATGAGAGGCTGCGACCAGCGGTTACACCTCCACACAATCGCTGGAAGGGGTCTTCGTGGATACCGTCGCAACCATTGTTCCACCGCTCGCGGAAACGCCGCAGAAAAGGGCCGTGATCGGCCTGTCCGTGGTCGCCGTCGCCGTTCTGGCGGTTTTCCTGGCGTTCTCCGGCGGCCCCGGCTACTACGTCGACGAGCTGTATTTCCGGGTCGCCGGCGAGCATCTCGCGTGGGGGTACGTCGATCAGCCGCTCCTCGTCCCCCTGCTGGCGCGGCTGCAGATCGCGCTGTTCGGCGACTCGCTGACCGCGATCCGGGTCGTGCCGGCGCTGCTGACCGCCGGGTCGGTGCTGGTCGCCGGGCTGATCGCGGGCGAGCTCGGCGCGGGACGCCGGCTCCAGGTGCTGACCGCGTGCGTCTGCGCCGCCGGTCTGGCCACGCTCGCCGCCGGCCACGTGCTGCACCCCACGGCCGTCGACCACCTGGTGTGGGTCACGGCGTGCTGGCTGGTGATCCGGATCCTGCGGACCGGCGACGAGCGGCTGTGGCTCGCCGTGGGCGCGGTCGTCGGCGTGGGGCTGCTGGCCAAGTACCTGGTCGTGCTGCTGGTCGTGGCCCTCGCGGCGGGGGTGCTCGTCGCCGGGCCGAGGCGCGTGCTGGGGAGCCGATGGCTCCTGGGCGGCGCCGGGGTGGCGCTGCTGATCGCCTCGCCCGGACTCCTCTGGCAGGCCGCGCACGGCTGGCCGCAGTTCACGATGGCCGGTGAGATGTCGGCCGGGCCGGCGGGCGCCGTCAACTTCCTGGTGGGCCAGGTGCTCATGATCGGGCCCTTCCTGACCCCGGTCTGGGTGATCGGGCTGGTGGCCCTGCTCCGGCGGGCCGAGTGGCGGCCCTACCGGCTGATCGCGGCGGCCTACCTCGTCGTGGCGCCGCTGCTGATGCTGCTCGGGGCCGAGCCCCGCTACACCGAGGGGCTGCTGACCGTGCTGCTGGCGGCCGGCTGCGTGCGGGCGGCGACGCTCGGCCGCCGCCTGTGGCTGGGCGCGGCGGCGGTGCTCAACGGCGTGCTCGCCGCGCTCATGGTGCTGCCCGTCCTGCCCGTCGTGACGTACGCCGGGAACCCGGTGCTGGCCGTGCTCGGCGAGGAGCAGTTCGGGGAGACCGGCTGGCCGGACCTGGCCGCGCAGGTGTCGGCCGTCCATCGCGCGCTGCCGGCGGACGAGCGGCGCCGGGCCGTCGTGTACGCCCAGAACTACGGCGAGGCCGGCGCGCTGGCCCGGTACGGCGGCGCGTACGGGCTGCCCGCGCCCTACAGCGCCCACAACTCCTACGCCGACTTCGGGCGTCCGGCCGACGGGGCGGACGTGGTCGTCGCGGTCGGGGTGGAGCGGGCGTCGTTCTCGGCGCTGTTCGGCCGGTGCGAGGCGCGCGGGCGGCTGGCCTTCGCCGTCCCGCACTTCGAGGAGGGCAAGGAGGTGCTGGTGTGCCGGGGGCCGCGGCTGCCGTGGGCGGCGATGTGGGAGCGGTTGCGCTGGACGGGCACCTTCTGAGCCGCTCATGACGGCTCGGTCCCCGTACGCCAGGACGAGTAGGCGCGCAGGCCGTACAGCAGGGGTACGGCCGGCGCGCACCGCTCGATGCCGTACACCTCGCCGAAGACCACGACGTGGTCGCCGGCCTCGACGGTCCTGGCCACCCGGCAGTCGGCGACGGAGTGGGACTGCTCCACCAGGTGCGGCCCGCCGTAGGCGGGGCGGGCGGACCAGCGGACCCGGTCGAAGCGGTCGTCGGCGCCGGAGGCGAACAGTTCGGCGGTGTCGCGGGCGCGGGCGTGCAGCAGGTTCACGGTGAACTGCGCCGTCTTGAGCATGGCGTGCAGCGTGGGGCTGAGGCTGCGGGCGCACACCAGCAGCGTCGGCGGGTCGAGGGTGACGCTGCACACCGACGAGCAGGTCATACCGCGCGGGCGGCCGTCGGGGCCGGTCACGGTCACGACGGCGACGCCGCTCGGGAAGGTGGACATCAGCGACCGGAAGCGGTCGGGATCGACCGTCGGCGTCATGGGCAGGGCCTCCACCAGGGGGAGATCCGTCATCGCAAGCCTCCGTTCTGTGCGACGGGTACCGGGGCCGTCCCGCGCGGCCGCGGCGGCCGCTGGAGCAGGGCGTAGGACGGGCCGGTCGCCGCCGTGGTCACCAGCGCCATGACGGCGAGCGCGAGGAACATGGCCGGGGTGAGGATCCCGGCCTCGTGGCCGATCTGCAGCACGACCAGCTCGGTCAGGCCCCGGGTGTTGAGCAGCACGCCCAGGCGCAGCGCCGTCCCACGCGGCTCGCCGCCCAGGCGGGCCCCCGCGTACGCGCCGCCGACCTTGCCCGCCGTGCCGAGCAGCGTGACCAGGACGATCGCGGTCCACGGGGCCGCCGCGAACGGCTCGGCGAACACGGTGAAGCCGGTGACCACGAAGAACACCGGGACGAGCAGCCGTCCGGCGGCCGAGACGAGCCGCACGGGCCGCTCCCAGGGATCCTCGCCGCCGCCCGGCGCCGCGGACGCGGCGGCCGCGGGCGTCCGGGAGGGGGCCGGGGCCGCGAGGGGCAGGGCGAGGGCGGCGAGGGCCGCGGCCAGGATCTCGGTCAGCCCCCAGGAGCGCATCGCCGCCGCGGCGGCCAGCGCCCAGACGGCGAGGAGCAGCGCCGCGGCCCGCGGGCCGCGCGCCGGCAGGCGCAGCAGCGGGACCGTGCCGAGCACCCGCCGTACCGCGAGCGCTCCGGCCAGGGCGGCGGCGGTGACGCCGGTGAGCACGGCCACGTTCCCGAGGCCGCCGCTCGCCAGGCTCACCGCCAGCGCGACCAGCAGCCACGCGACCGCGTCGGTGACCGTGGCGACCGTCATCGACAGCACGCCCGGCCGGGTGCCGACCAGGCCGCGTTCGGTCAGGATCCGCGCCAGGACGGGGACGGCGGTGACCGACAGCGCCACGGCCAGGAAGACGACCAGCGCGGGAGCGGGGGCCGTGCCGCGCAGGCCCGGTTCGTCCCCGGCCAGCGCCCACGCGGCCACGCCGGCCCCGGCCAGCATCGGGACGGCGAGCGCGCCCGCCGCGGTCCAGCCCACGGCCCGGCCGCGCACGAGCGGCGCGGCACGGCGCAGCTCGTGGAGCACGCCGACCAGGTAGAGCACCAGACCGGCGTGCCCGCACCAGCTCAGCCAGTCCAGGGGCAGCGCCCGCGCGGCGCCGGGACCGGCCACGGCCACCGCCAGCGGGCCCGCCGCCATCCCGAGCGCCACCTCGCCGATCACGGCCGGCTGGCGCAGCGCCCCGGCCAGCAGCCGCCCGGCCCAGGCGAGGAGGAGGACCGCCGCGAGCACGACGCCGAACAGGGCGGCCCGCGCCGGTTCCTCGGCCGCAATCATCGTGTCCGGCTCGGCTCGGGTCGCCGTCCGGGCAGCGCGTCGCCGTTGAGCGCGGCGATGTACTCGTACTGGCTGGGCAGTCCGGCGACCAGCGTCTCGGCCTGCCGGCGGACGAGCCCCAGCTCGCGCTCCGCGCGCCCGTGGTCGAAGTACCGCAGGGCGGGCGGGGCCTGCACCGGGACGCCGCCGAGCCCGAGCAGCATGGCGATGTAGGAGTAGGACTCGAAGCCGTGGTAGTGCGGGAAGACCGTCTCGTTGTCGGGCAGGCGCGCCTGCCACAGCTCCAGGCGCTCGGCCAGCCCGTCGGGGACGGGCCGGGTGGCCGCGTCCTTCCAGTAGTCGTTGTCGGAGCGGGCGGCGGCGTGGTAGTGCAGCGCGAGGAACTCGCGGACGCCGTCCATGACGTTGGCGACCTGCCGGTTGTAGGACTCGCGCAGCCGCTCGTCCCAGCGCTCGCCGGGGAAGTGCTTGACCAGTTGCTCGATGGCGTTCTGGATGAAGAACAGCCCGGTCGACTCCAGGGGCTCGACGAAGCCGCTGGACAGGCCGACGGCCACGCAGTTGTTCACCCAGGAGCGCTCGCTGCGGCCGATCCGCATGCGGATGTGGTTGGCCTCCAGCTCGTCCGCCTCGGGGCCGACGAACTCGCGCAGGGTGCGCTCGGCCTCCTCGGGGGTGCAGTAGTCGCCGGCGTAGACGTAGCCGGTGCCGATGCGGCCGTACAGGGGGATGGTCCAGATCCAGCCGGCGTCCATGGCGGTGGCGGTGGTGCAGGGACGCAGGCCGCGCGCGGCCATGTCCGCGGGCACGCGCAGCGCCACCGCCCGGTCGTTGGGCAGGCTCTCCTGGTAGGAGACGAACGGGACGGACAGCGCCTTGTTCAGCAGCATGCCGCGGAAGCCGGTGCAGTCGATGAACAGGTCGCCGGCCAGCTCGCCGTGCTCCTTGGTGAGGACGTGGTCGATCCAGCCGCGCTCGTCCAGGCGGACGTCCACGACGTCGTCCAGGACGTGCCGGACGCCGCGTTCGGTGCCGAACCGGGTGAGGTAGGAGGCCAGCAGCGCGGCGTCGAAGTGGTAGGCGTAGGGGAACTGGGTGTTCTGCTCGGTCAGGGTGGTGCGGTAGGCGCGCTCGTCGGGGTTCTCGCTGAAGTCCTGCTCGAACAGCTCGCCCGACAGGTAGCGGGGCGAGCGCTTGGCCTCGCACAGCCAGCTGATGACGAAGCAGTCGCGGTCGAAGCTGCCGCCGGGGCGGGCGTCGAGCCACCAGTCGGTGAGCGGGAAGCCGTCCACGACGCGCAGGCGCTCGAACGGGTGGTAGAAGTGGTGGCCGGGGGCGCGCCAGTTCTCGAAGCGGATCCCCAGCTTGTACGTGGCGTGACACTCGGGCATCCACTCCCGCTCGTCCAGCCCGAGATAGTCGAAGAAGTGGCGGATCGTGCTGAACGTGGCCTCTCCCACGCCGATGGTCGCGATGTTCTTCGATTCCACCAGAGTGACGGCGATTCGGTCGCCGAATGCCGCGCGGAGATATGCGGCGGTCATCCAGCCCGAGGTGCCGCCGCCCACGATGACGACGTTCTTTACCATTCTTGAGCCCTTGTCCATGCGTCGGGAAACGCGCGTCGGAAGAACCGGGAATAGGACGGGGCAGTGCTCCGGCCGCCCTATTTCGAGCGTGCCGGACGGCCCCGGACGTTTTCCAGCTCATTGACGCCGGAGCTAAACAGGGCGGTCAGACGGGCGGTGGTGGGGTGGCGCGGGCGGCCGGGCAAGCGCCCCTGTGCAGGGCGTTCACGGCCGCCCACAGGCCGTCATCAACTGGCGTAGATGACAAATTCTTGATCCACCAACACCAGTTGACTTCCCAACTGCCGCCGAGTTAGCTTGAGCAAAACTGGGGGCTCCCACCACGGACGCCCTCATCGCCCGGGCCGCCCTGATCCACGCGGCCACCGCGTCGTGCGCATTTTTCCCCGCGCCGCGGCGTGATCGACGAACCCGCAAAATGCGAAATGGGAGCCGCGGTGCTGCGGATTCATTTCACGGTCGAAGACCTGGCACGCCTGCGCATGGCGGCGACCCTCGGCCCGGTGACGGAGAGCGTGTTCGCCCTCGACCTGTTCGCCAGGAGCGGCGGCGCCGTCCACGGCGAATGGCGCAGGGACGTGCGCGAGCGCATGAACGGCGCGGCCGGCCAGGTGGATCGGCTGGCCCGCCAGCGCCGGCCGCTCGGCGAGCTGCTCGGACTGCTCGACCGCTCCCCCGGCGAATCCGGCTTCCGTGCCGGGGACGCCGCGGACCCGTGGGCGACCGCCACCGTGCTGGCGTTCTGCCGGGCGGCGGTGCTGCCGTACTGGGGGCGGGTGCGCGCCTACCTGGAGCTGGAACGGGAGACGTTCGGCCGCATCACGATCACCAACGGCGTCGAATGCCTGCTGGACACCCTGCACCCGAAGCTGGTCTGGAACCCGCCGGTCCTGGAGGTCCCGCACGACGAGGACCGCGACGTGTACCTCGACGGCAACGGCCTGCTGCTCAGCCCCTCGTTCTTCCTCCAGGTCAGGCACTGCCTGTTCCTGGACAGGGAGCACGAGACGGGACTGCCCGCGCTGGTGGTCTCGGTCCCCTGGACGCCGGCCGTGCTGTCGGACCTGGTGGCCGAACCGACGGCCGACGACGAGGCCCTCGGCGCGCTCGTCGGGCACACCCGGGCGGCGGCCATGCAGGCGCTCATGGACAGCTGCACCACCGGCGCGCTGTCCGAGCGCCTCGGCATCTCCCTGGCCGGCGCCAGCAAGCACGCCACCGTGCTGCGCAAGGCCGGGCTCATCACCACCGCCCGCAACCGCAACACGGCCCTGCACACGCTGACGTCGCTGGGCATGGCGCTGCTGCGCGGCGGCGGCCACCTCATCTCACAACGCAACTGACCTTCCCTGGAGGACGAACCATGAGCACGAACCCCTTCGAGGACCCCGACGGCGTGTACCTGGTGCTCGTCAACGACGAGGGACAGCACTCGCTGTGGCCGGCCTTCGTGGACGTGCCCGCCGGATGGGCGGTCGCGCTGCCCGAGACCGACCGGGAGCGCGCGCTCGGCTACATCGAGGAGAACTGGACCGACATGCGGCCCAAGAGCCTCATCGCGGCGATGGAGGAGTGAGCCGTGCTGATCATCGAGGGCGGCGGCGAGCCCGTCCAGGAGCGGATCAGGGCCGGGCAGCGGGCGCTGCGCGAGAGCCTGACCAGCCACGGGGCGCTGCTGTTCCGCGGCTTCGAGGTGGGCGGCGTCGAGGGGTTCGACGCCGCCGTGCGCGCGTTCTCCGGGACGCCGCTGGCCTACACCGAACGGTCCTCGCCGCGCAGCGTGATCAAGGGCAACGTCTACACCTCGACCGACTACCCGCCCGAGGAGGAGATCTTCCTCCACAACGAGAACTCCTACCAGGCCGTCTGGCCCATGGTGCTGTTCTTCCACTGCCTGCGGCCGCCGCAGTCGCAGGGGGCCACGCCGCTGGCCTCCACGCGGGAGGTGCACGACACCATCGACCCGGCGGTGCGCGAGGAGTTCGAGCGGCGCGGCTGGATGGTCCGGCGCACCTACGACGACGAGCTCGGCATGCCGTGGTCGGAGGCGTTCGGCACCACCGACCGGGACGAGGTCACCGCGTACTGCGAGCGCAACGGCGTACGGGCGACCTGGCTCGGCGACGGGCGGCTGCGCACCGAGGCCGTACGCGCGGCGGTGCACCGGCATCCGGTGACCGGCGAGCCGGTCTGGTTCAACCACGCCACGTTCTTCCACGTCACGACGCTGCCCGAGGCCGTGCGCGAGGGGCTGCTGGAGATGTGCGGGGAGGAGGGGCTGCCGAGCAACACCTACTACGGCGACGGCGGCGCCATCCCCGACGAGGTCACCGACCACCTGCGCAAGTGCTACCGGGCGGCCTCGCGCCGCTTCGACTACGCGGCCGACGACCTGCTCGTCATCGACAACATGCTCACCTCGCACGGGCGCGAGCCGTACACGGGGCCGCGGAGGATCGCGGTCGCCATGGCCGAGCCGTCGCGGGCGTAGCTCGGCGGTGCCTCAGCCGTCCCGGTCCTCGTTCCCGGCCCGCGCCCCCGGCTCGTCGCCGGGGTCGCGGGCCGGGGCGGTTGCGCGCAGGCGCCGGTTCGTCGTGCCGAGCACGGCCAGCAGCAGCAGGTCCGCGACCAGCCCCGGCACCGCCGAGAACTGGTTCACGATGAACGCGAACACCTGCCCGAACAGGATGTCGACCAGGAGCGCGAGGTAGAGCGCCTGGAAGGCGGCCGGCCGGTTCCACCGTAACCGGGCCGCGCCCCACAGGCTGAGCAGCACCGTCACCGCCGCGGACGCCGCCAGGCCGATCACCGCCCCCCACTCCCGTTCCTGGCCGAGGGAGTCGTAGGAGCTCTCCAGGGCCAGGCCGACCAGGGGCAGCGGGGCCCGTACGACGAGGCAGGCCACCGCGAGCACCACCACGACCGGCCGCCGGCACAGCCGCTCCAGCCAGGCCAGGGCGGCGCGCACGGCGGGAAGGCGCGGCGGCTCGCTGGAGGGCACCATGCCGAGCAGCCGGACCGCGGCCGCGTCGAGCGGGTCGCCGGAGTCCTGGACCAGGCGGATCGCGCCGCGCCGCTGCTCGACCGTCAGCCCGGAGGTGACGCCGACGAGGGCGGCGTGCAGCGCGTTGGCGGTCCGCTCGGCGCAGGTGTAGCCGGTGCGGCCCTTCAGCCACTGGGCCAGCACGACGAGGGCGGCGAAGACCAGGTAGATGATGCCGGCGGCGGGCCGGTAGAAGTAGTCGTTGCGCTCGGTGACGAACTTGCCGACCTCGTCGAGGAACGTGCCGAAACCGGCGCCGCCGAGCAGCGCGCCCCAGGTCCTGGCCCGCTCGCCGAGGAAGGCGAGGGTGAGGCCGAGCCCGGCCGCCATCAGCAGGCCGCCCCACAGGACGTGCGCGATGTGCAGGTCGCCGCCGCCGAGCTTCGGGTATCCCGTGCTCGCCAGCCAGGTCCTGATCAGCAGCACCGCGCTGATCCCCGCGATGGCGAACACCTGCAGATGAGCCGCCGCACTGGTGATCCTTGCCAGTCGTGATCGGCGCACCGGGTCCTCCTCCGCTGTCAATGACGTCGTGGGAAGCGCCGACCAGGAGCCGGGTCGTCGGCGAATTTCACTTGCGCGGCGCTTCCGCCCGGGGATCGACACCGGCGCGGGACGCTCGCTGACACCTTTTCGACGCTAGCACACCGGCTTCGTGACTGCCCTGTTTAGCTTGAGGCTCAAACACATTGAGCACCGGCCCCCCGGCGACCGAACCTTGACCGGACGGGTGTCGCCGAGGAAGGGAGCGAGTTGTGTCGACTTTCGAACTGCGGAAAGACGAGGCGACGGCGATCACGGAGCTGGCGGACGAGCTCGCCCGGCAGCATCCGGGGGTCGAGTCCGCGCAATTCCAGAAAATCGGCCGGGTTTATGCCGACGAGCTGCCGAGACGCCTCCGCGCGGAGTTGCACGATTTCCGGCTGGCCGAGCCGTCGGGCCTGCTGGTGATCTCCGGGCTGCCGGTGGACGACGCCGCGCTCGGCCCCACTCCGAAGGACTGGAAATCACGTCCAGAACCGTCGCCGACACTGTCGCTGGACATCGCGTTCTACCTGGTCATGAGCCTGTTGGGGGAGCCGATCGGCTGGGTCACGCAGCAGGACGGGCGTATCATGCACGACGTTTTCCCGATGCCCGGCTTCGAACGCGAGCAAATCGGCTGGAGCAGCGCCGAAACGCTGGTCTGGCACACCGAGGACGCCTTCCACCCGCTCCGCACGGATTATCTCGGGCTGTTCTGCCTGCGTAATCCCGACAAGGTGGAGACGACCTTCGCCGAGGTCGGTTCGATACATCTCGACGAGGCCACGGAAGCCTTGCTCCGGGAGCACCGATTTCTCATTCTCCCGGACGACTCGCACCGCCCGGAGAATCGCGCCCCGGATCGCGACGACGACCCGAGGGTGGCCGACCTGAAACGCCGCAGTTATCGCCAGGTCGAAAGGGCGCTGACCGATCCGGAGCCGATGCCGGTGCTTTTCGGCGCCCCGGACGACCCGTATCTCTGCGTCGATCCGCACTATATGCAAGGAATACAGGGAGAGGACGAGGAGAAAGCGCTCGCCGTCCTCGCCGCGACCGTGGACGCGGCCATGACCGGGATCGTGCTCGAACCCGGCGACATCTGCGTCATCGACAACTACAAGGCCGTGCACGGGCGCAAGCCCTTCCGCGCCCGCTTCGACGGGACGGACCGGTGGCTGCGCCGGCTGAACGTGGCCAGGGATCTTCGCAAGTCGCGCGAGTTCCGGCTGGACGCGCGGTCCCGCGTCATCTACTGAGGCTAGGAGCACCGGGTGATGGACAACTCGACACGTGACGTCCTCGATCTGTTCGCCGAGCGGGTCCGGCTGGCTCCCGGCGCGACCGCCGTGTCCTCGGCCGCGGGCTCGCTCGCCTACCGGGAGCTCGACGCGCGCGCGAACGGGTTCGCCCATCGCCTGCGCGGGCTCGGGGCGGGCCCGGACACGCTGGTCGCCGTCTACGCCGAACGCGGCCTCGACCTGGTCGTGGCGCTGCTCGGCGTGCTCAAGGCGGGCGCGGCGTACCTGCCGCTGGATCCCGGCGTGCCGGCGAGCCGCCTGGCCGTCGTGATCGACGACGCGGGCGCGCCCGTCGTCGTCACCCAGCGGGCGCTGCGCGGGCGGCTGCCGGTGACGGCGGCGCGGGTGGTGTGCGTGGACGACGATCCCGCGCCGGTCGCCGACGCGCCGCCCGCCGCGCCGGGCCGTCCGGCGGACCTGGCGTACGCGATCTACACCTCCGGCTCCACCGGCCGTCCCAAGGGGGTGCTCGTCGAGCGCCGGCAGCTCGCCGCGTACCTGGCCTGCTGCCTGCGGGACTACCCGGGGCTGGCGGGCACGGCGCTGCTGCACTCGTCGGTCTCGTTCGACCTGTCGGTCACCACGCTGTGGGGGCCGCTGGTCGCGGGCGGGCGCGTCCACGCGGGGACGCTCGACGAGCCGGGCGGCGTCCGGCCGTCCTTCCTGAAGATCACCCCGAGCCACCTGCCGCTGCTGGAGGGCGGGGCGCCGGACGCCTGCCCGGAGCGCGGCGAGCTGGTGATCGGCGGCGAGGCGCTGCACGGCGACGCGCTCGGCCGCTGGCGCGCGGCCCATCCCGGCGTGACGGTGGTCAACGAGTACGGCCCCACGGAGACGACGGTCGGCTGCGTGGCCTTCCGCCTCGGACCCGGCGACGGCACGCCCGGCGGCGCGGTGCCGATCGGCCGGCCGATGTCCGGGTCGCGGGCCTACGTCCTCGACGCCCGGCTGCGGCCCGTCCCGCCGGGCGAGCGGGGCGAGTTGTACGTCGCGGGCGCCGGGGTGGCCCGCGGGTACCGGGGGCGGCCCGGCGGCACCGCGGAACGGTTCGTCGCCGACCCGTACGGGACGGACGGCGAGCGCATGTACCGCACCGGGGACGTGGTGCGCCTCCTGCCGGACGGGGAGCTCGAATACCTCGGCCGGGCGGACGACCAGGTCAAGGTGGGCGGGCACCGGATCGAGCCCGGCGAGATCGAGGCCGCCCTGTCCCGGCATCCGCGGGTCGCCGCCGCCGCGGTCGTCGCCGACGGCGACCGCCTGGTGGCCCACGTCGTCCCCGTCGCCCGTCCCGGCGGCCCGGACCACGCGTCCGCCGGGCCGTCGCCCGAGCAGTTGCGGGCCTTCCTCGCGCGGGACCTGCCCGACTACCTGATCCCTTCGGTGTTCCAGCAGCTCGACCGGCTCCCCCTCGCGGCCAGCGGCAAGGTGGACCGCGCCGCCCTGCCCGCCGCGGGCCCCCAGGGCGTCACCGGCTACACGCCTCCCGGCGGCCACGAGGAACGGGTGATCGCCGAGCTGTGGGCCGAGGTGCTGGGCCTGGACCGGGTGGGCGTGACCGACGACTTCTTCGCCATCGGCGGCAACTCCCTGCTGGCCTTCCGCGTGGCGCCGCGCATCCGGGCCGCGCTCGGCACGAGCCTGTCCCCCCGGGCGATCTTCCGCGAGCGCACGGTCGCCGCCCTGGCCGCGTCCCTGAAACCGGACGGGACCAGCACCAGGAACCAGGACGAATCGCCCGAGGCGGGCGTGGACGTCGTCACCCCGCTCCCGCCCGGACGCGACGCGCCGCTGTCCTACGCCCAGCGGCGCTTCTGGTTCTTCCACGCCCACGACCCCGGCGGCACCGAGTACAACGTGCGGTTCGGCTACCGGGTGAGCGGGCCGTTCGACCCCGAGGCGCTGCGCACCGCGCTCGGCGAGCTCATCGCCCGGCACGAGCCGCTGCGCACGACGATCGAGGACGGCGTCGCGGGGGCCGAACCCGTGCAGAAGGTGCACGCGGCCGTCGAGGTCCCGCTGACCGTCACCGACGTCGCCGGACTGCCCGGCGAGGAGCTGGACCGCCTGGTGCGGCAGGAGGTGACCCGGCCCTTCGACCTGGCCCGCGGCCCAGTGCTGCGCCTGGCCGTGCTGCGCCGCTCGGCCGAGGACCACCTGCTGGTGCTGAGCCTGCACCACTCGGTGATCGACGCCGTGTCGATGCGCGTCCTGGCCGACGAGCTGGGCCTGCTCTACGACGCCGCCCGCCACGGCCACCGGGCGTCGCTCGCGCCGTTGCCCGTCCGGTACGCCGACTACGCCGCCTGGCAGCGCCGCCGCTGGACCGACGACAGCCTGGCGGACCAGCTCGATCACTGGCGTCGCCGGCTCGACGGGATCACCCCGCTCGACCTGCCCACCGACCGCCCGCGTCCGGCCGTACGCGGCTCGGCGGGGGCCGCGCACCGCTTCACCGTCCCGGCGGAGCTGGCCTCCGCGCTCGGGGACCTCGCCGCGCGCACCGGGGCGACGCCGTTCATGGTGCTGGTCGCGGCCTGCCAGGTGCTCCTGTCCAGGTACGCCGGCCAGCGGGACGTCTCGGTCGGCACCCCCGTCTCCGGACGCGACCTGCCCGAGCTCGAACCGCTCATCGGCTGCTTCGTCAACACCCTGGTGCTGCGCTCCACCGTGGACGAGCGCGCCACGTTCGCCGAGTTCCTGGACGCGGTGCGGGAGACCGTGCTGAACGCCTTCGCCAACCGGGACGTGCCCTTCGACCGCCTGGTGCGCGAGCTGGACGCCGAGCGCGACCCCAGCAGGACGCCCCTGGTGCAGGCCATGGTGGCGCTGCAGAACGCGCCGCCGAAGACGCCGCGCTTCGCCGGGGCGCGCACCGGGCCGTACCGGCTGCCGCACGTGTCCTCGATCTTCGACCTCACGCTGGAGTTCGTCGAGCGCGAGGACGGCGGCGCGCTCGACGCGATGATCGAGTACAGCACGGACCTGTTCGAGGCCGCGACCGCCGAGCGGATGGCCGCGCACCTGATCGCGCTGCTGGAAGCGGTGACCGCGGCCCCGGATCGCCCCCTGGCCCGCCTTCCCCTGCCCGCCGCCCCCCGGACCGCCCCCGCTGACACCACACCGGCCGACGCCGTGCCGACCGGCGCCGTGCGGGCTGCGCGGGGCGAGCGGGGCGAGCGGCCCGTGCATGTGCAGGTGAGCGAATGGGCCCGGGTCGCGCCCGACGCCGTCGCGCTGGAGTGGGACGGCGGCACCCGCACCTACGCCGACCTCGACCGGCGCGCCGACCGGCTGGCGCACCGGCTGCGCGGCCTCGGCGTGGGCCGGGGCGTCCCCGTGGCGGTGTGCATGGAACGCGGCCCGGACATGGTCACCGCCGCCCTCGGCGTGCTCAAGGCGGGGGGCGCGTACGTGCCGCTCGACCCCGGCATCCCGGCCGAGCGGCTGGCGTACGTGATGGCCGACACCGGCGCGCCGATCCTGCTGGCCGACGACGACCACGAGGGGCTGCCCGTCGTGCGCCCCGGCGACGCCTGGACGGGCGACCGTCCCGGCGGCACGGAGACGGCCGACCGTCCCGGCGCCGGAGCCGAGTGCGCGACCGAGCCGGGCGACCTGGCGTACGTCATCTACACCTCCGGCTCCACGGGCCGTCCCAAGGGCGTCATGATCGAGCACCGCGGCCTGGCCGACCTGTGCGCCTGGCACGTGGCGGCGTTCGGGGTGGTGCCCCGGGACCGGGCGTCCCAGGTGGCCTCGCTCGGGTTCGACGCCGCCGTGTGGGAGGTCTGGCCGTACCTGTGCGCGGGCGCCCGCGTCGCCTTCCCCGGCCAGGACGCGCTGGACGACCCGGAGGAGCTGGTGGCCTGGTTCACCGCCATGGGCACCACGATCTGCTTCCTGCCGACGCCCCGGCTGGAGACCGTCCTCGACCTGCCCGCGATCGACGGGACGGCGCTGCGCACCGTCCTGACGGGCGGCGACGTGCTGCGCCGCCGGCCGCGGCCCGGCGTCCCGTTCCGGCTGGTCAACAACTACGGGCCCACCGAGGCCACCGTCGTGGCCACCGCCGGGGACGTGAACAGGGAGGGCGACGGGCTGCCGCCGATCGGCCGCCCGGTGACCGGCAGCGCCGGGTACGTCCTGGACGCCTACGCCAACCCGGTCCCGGCGGGCGTGCCCGGCGAGCTGTACCTGTCGGGGCCCGGCCTGGCCCGGGGGTACCTGAACCGGCCCGGCCTGACCGCCGAGCGCTTCGTCGCCGACCCGTTCGGCCCGCCCGGCGGGCGGATGTACCGGACCGGCGACCTGGTCCGCCTGCTGCCCGGCGGCGAGCTGGAGTACCTGGGCCGCGGCGACGACCAGGTGAAGATCCGCGGCTTCCGGGTGGAGCCCGGCGAGATCGAGGCCGCACTCCAGCGCCATCCCTCGGTGGGTGGCGCGGTCGTGCTGGCCTCCCCGGGACGCGACCGCCTCCACGGGTACGTCACCCCGGCGGGCGGCGCCGAACCCGACCCCGCCGCGCTGCGCGCCTTCCTGGCCGGATCGCTGCCCGGCCACATGATCCCCGCGGTGATCATGGTGCTGCCCGCGTTCCCGCTGACCGAGCGGGGCAAGGTGGACCGGGCGGCGCTGCCGGTGCCCGGCGCGCGGGCGGGGGCGGCGGCCTACGTCGCGCCCTCGGGGCCCGTGCAGCGGGAGCTGGCCGCGATCTGGGGCGAGGTGCTGGGCGTCGAGCGCGTGGGGGCCGAGGACTCCTTCTTCGCGCTGGGCGGCGACTCGATCCTGGCCATCCAGGTCGTGTCCAGGGCGCAGCGCGCCGGGCTGCGGCTCACCGCGCGCGACCTGTTCCGGCGGCAGACCGTGGCGGCCCTGGCGCCGTACGTGCTGCGGGCCGGGCAGCCCGCGGCCGCCGCCGGCGAACGAGCCGACGACGGCGGGCCCGCTCCCCTGACGCCGATCCAGCGTTTCCTGTTCGACCGGTTCACCGTGCCCGGGACGTTCCACCAGTACGTCGAGGCCGAGCTGGCGCACGACGTGGACGCACGGGCGCTGGGCGTGGCGGTGTCCGCCCTGGTCACCCGGCACGCCGCGCTGCGCACCCGGTTCCCCCGGCACGACGGCGGACGATCCCAGCACGTCACCCCGCCACCGGCCGGGGACGTCCTGCGCCACGTCCGCCTCGACGGCGAGACCGCTGAGGGGGACGCGGGGGACGCGGGGGACGCGATCGCGCGCGCGGGCGAGGCCGTGCAGCGCGGCATCGACGCCGAGCGCGGGCCCGTGTTCGCGGCGGTGCTGTTCACCGGCGCCGGCGCGCCGCGCCTGCTGCTCACCGCGCACCATCTCGTCGTGGACGGCGTGTCCTGGCGGGTGCTGCTGGAGGACCTGCACACCGCGTACGGTCAGGCCGTCCGCGGCGAGCCCGTCGACCTGGGCGCGGAGACCGCCTCCTTCGCGAGCTGGGCCCGCGACCTGGCCGCGCACGCCGCCGCCGGCGCGTTCGACGGCGAGCTCCCCCACTGGACCCGGACGGCCGACGCCCCGGGCGCGGCGGACGTCCCGCTGGACCGCGAAGGGGCCAACCTGGTGGCGTCGGGGCGGCGTACGACGGTGGCGCTGGACGAGGAGACCACCCGCGCCCTGCTGCGCGACGTCCCCGGCGTCTACCGCACGGAGGTCAACGAGGTGCTGCTGGCCGCGCTGGCCCGCACCCTGGGTGACTGGACCGGGCGTACGGACCTGCTGCTGGCCACCGAGGGCCACGGCCGCGAGGAGATCTTCCCCGGCGCCGACCTGTCCCGCACGGCCGGCTGGTTCACCACCTACTTCCCGCTGGCCCTGCGCCTGCCCGGCGGCGGCTGGGGCGAGCTGCTGAAGAGCGTCAAGGAGCAGGTCAGGGCCGTCCCGGGCCGCGGCTTCGGGTACGGCGTGCTGCGGTACCTGCGCGGCACCGCGCCCGAATGCCACCCCGCCGTCTGCTTCAACTACCTCGGCCGGTTCGACCCCCCGCTGGGCGGCCTCTACCGGGACGTCGCGCCCATCGGCCTGTTCCAGGACCCCGGCGACGTCCGGCCGCACCTGCTCGACGTCGTCGCCGCGGTCCGCGCCGGCCGGCTGGAGATGACCTGGGAGTACTCGGCCGACCTGCACGACGAGGCCACCGTCGCCCGGCTCGCGGACGGGTTCGCCGCCGACGTGACCCGGCTGGTGCGCCACTGCGCCGGGCCGGGCGCGGGCGGCCGCACCCCGTCGGACTTCCCGCTGGCCGGCCTGGACCAGGCGAGCCTGGACCGGCTGGTCGGCGACGGACGCGACGTGGCCGACGTCTACCCGCTCACCCCAGGCCAGGCCGGCATGCTCTACGAGTGCCTGGCGGCCGGCGACGACCTGTACGTCGCCCAGTTCGGCATGCTGCTCGACGGCGTCGGCGACCCCGGGAGGCTGGCGCGGGCGTGGCAGTCGGTCGTGGACCGGACGCCCGTGCTGCGCACGTCCCTGGCCTGGGACGGCCTGGATCATCCCGTGCAGATCGTGCACGAGCGGGCCCGCCTGCCGGTCGTCCGGCACGACTGGCGCCGCCTGCCCGAGGACGAGCGGCGGGCCGCGCTGGCCGCCCTGCTCGCCGCGGACCGGGCCGCGGGCCTGGACCTGACGGCCGCGCCGCCGTCCAGGCTGGCGGTCATCCGGCTGGACGACGACACCGTCCGCGTCGTGTGGACCCTGCACCACATCCTGCTGGACGGCTGGAGCGTCCACCGGCTGCTGCGCGACGTCCTGGCCGCGTACGCCCACCTGTCCGGGGAGGGCGACGGCGGCGCGCCCGAGCCGCGCCGCCCCTTCCGCGACTACGTGGAGTGGCTGGCGGGCCGCGACCTCGGCGCCGACGAGACCTACTGGCGGCAGGCGCTGGCCGGGCTCACCGCCCCCACGCCGCTGCCCTACGACCGGCCGCCCGGCAGGGAGCACCGGCCCAAGGCCGCCGGACGGGTCCGCGCCGCCCTGCCGCCCGGCCTGACCCGGCGGCTGGCCGACCGGGCCGCGGCGGCCGGCCTGACGCTCAACACGATGGTCCAGGGCGCGTGGTCGGTCCTGCTGTCCCGGCACAGCGGCGAGCCGCGGGTGTGCTTCGGCGCCACGGTGTCGGGCCGCCCCGAGGACCTGGACGGCGCCGAGTCCATGATCGGCATCTTCATCCAGACGCTGCCCGTCCACGTCCACGTGGACGGCGCCCGCCCGCTGCTGCCCTGGCTGCGCGAGCTCCAGGAGTCGCAGGCCGGGGCCCGGGAGCACGAGGCGGCCTCGCTCACCAGGATCCGCGCGTGGAGCGACGTGCCGCCGGGGACGGCGCTGTTCGACAGCATCGTGGTCTTCGAGAACTACCCCATCGACTACGCCGCACCCGGCCCGCGCCTGCGCGAGGTGGACGCCGCCGAGGCGAACGGCTACCCGCTCGGCCTGGTCGTCTACCCGGGCGAGGAGCTGTCGTTCGTGCTGCTCCACGACGAGGAGCTCTTCGACGCGGCGACCGTGCGGCGGCTCGGCGAGGGCCTGTCGGCGCTGCTCGGGCAGCTCGCCGCCGACCCCGGCGGGACCGTGGGGTCGCTCAGCGCGGTGAGCGCGCGGGAGCGGCGGCTGACGCTGACGGAGTGGAACGACACCGCCCGCGCCTACCCGCGCCGGACCGTCCACGAGCTGTTCGCCGAGCGGGCGCGGGAGAGGCCCGGCGCGGTGGCGGTGCGCGGCGGCGGGGCGGAGCTGACGTACGGGGAGCTCGACCGCCGTTCCGGGGAGCTGGCCGAGGTGCTGGCCGCGCTCGGCGTGCGCGCCGAGTCCCGGGTGGCGGTGTTGCAGGGACGCTCGCCGGACGCGCTGGTCTCGATGCTGGCCGTGCTCAGGGCGGGCGGCGCGTACGTCCCGCTCCATCCGGACTTCCCGGCCGGGCGCATGCGGTGGATCCTGCGGGACACCGGCGCGGTCGCGGTGCTCACCGACCGGTCGCTGGCCGGGCGCGCCGCCGGCCTGGGCCTGCCCGCCGTCGAGGTGGACGGCGACCTGCCCGCCCCCGCCCCCGTGCCCGGCCCCCTGCCGACCGTGCCGCCCGGGTCGCTGGCGTACGTCATGTACACCTCGGGCTCGACCGGGTCGCCCAAGGGCGTCGCGGTCACCCACGAGGACGTGGTGAGCCTGGCCTGGGACCACCGCTGGCGCGGCGGCGGCCACGACCGGGTGCTGTTCCACTCCCCGCACGCCTTCGACGCGGCCACCTACGAGATGTGGGTGCCGCTGCTGGCCGGCGGCGAGGTGGTGGTCGCGCCCGGCGACCTGGACGCGCGGCGGCTGCGGGCGCTGACGGCCGAGCACGGCGTCACGGGGATGTTCGTCACGTCCGCGCTGTTCAACCTGTTCGCCGAGGAGCTGCCCGAGTGCTTCGCCGGGCTGCGCGAGGTGTGGACGGGCGGCGAGGCGGCCTCGCCGCAGGCGCTCGCCCGGGTGATCGGCCGGTGCCCCGGAACCACGTTCCACAACGGGTACGGCCCCACCGAGACCACCACGTTCGCCACGACCCGGCAGATGACCGCCGAGCTCGTCCGGGCGGGACGGGCGCCGATCGGCCGGCCCATGGACAACACCCGCGCCTACGTGCTGGACGCCGCCCTGTCGCCCGTCCCCGTCGGCGCGCCGGGCGAGCTGTACCTGGCGGGCGCCGGCCTGGCCAGGGGCTATCTCGGCAGGCCGGGCCTGACCGCCGAACGCTTCGTGGCCGACCCGTTCGGCGGCGGCGGGCGGCTCTACCGCACCGGGGACCGGGCCCGCTGGACGCCCGAGGGCGACCTGGAGTTCCTCGGCCGGGTGGACGGCCAGGTGAAGATCCGGGGCTTCCGGATCGAGACGGGCGAGGTGGAGGCCGCGCTCCTGGCGCAGCCCGGTGTCGCCGAGGCCGTCGCGGTGGCCCGGCAGGACGCCGCCGGACGCCGGACGCTGGCGGCGTACGTGGTGCCGGCGGCCGGCGGGCCCGCGCCCTCGCCCGAGGAGCTGGCCGCGGGTTTGGGCGCGCGGCTGCCCGCGTACATGGTGCCCGCGGCGTTCGTGTCCCTGGACCGGCTGCCGCTGAACGCCAACGGCAAGGTGGACCGCGCCGCCCTGCCCGAGCCCGCCCCGCCGCGGGAGCGGGCCCGGTCGTACGTCGCGCCGCGCAACCCGACCGAGGAGGCGCTAGGCCGCATCTGGGCGCAGGTGCTCGGCCTGGACCGGGTGGGCGTGCACGACGACTTCTTCGCGCTCGGCGGCGACTCGATCACCAGCCTGCGGGTGACGTCGCGGGTGGGACCGGCCTTCGGCGTCGAGCTGTCGCCGCGCGACCTGTTCCTGACGCCGACCGTCGCCGGGCTGTCGGAGGTCGTGCAGGACCGGATCCTGGACTCCCTGGAGGAGGCCGTCCACCGGTCCTGACGGGTCCTGACGGGTCGTGACGGCGGCTCAGCGCGCGCTCAGCCGCCGGTAGGCGCGTGAGACGAGGCCGAGGAAGGCGGCGTCGCTGCTCAGGTCGACGCCGCCGGGCACGGCCGCCGGTCCGGCGCCGCCGTCGGGCGGCAGGCCGCTGGCGCGGGCGCGGATGGCCGCGTCCACCGCGGCGGCCTCGGCGAACGCCTCCAGCCGCTGGCCGCGCAGGCCGGACCGCGCGCCCTCCCGCCGGGCCGCGTCCGCCACGCGCGGGTCGAGGTACGGCTCCAGCGCGATCCGGCCGTCCCGGATCTCCACGAACCGCCGGTACAGCCGCAGGTCCAGGTCGCGGAAGGTGACCAGCTCGGTCAGCAGCGGCGCCGGGTCCAGCAGCGCGATGTCCGGGCTGGCCCGGTAGAGCGCCCGCCACAGCGGACGCAGCCGCAGGTGCAGCCGGAAGTCGCGGAGCCAGCGCGACCGCGCGGGCCACCACGACGGCAGGGCCAGTCCGGCCAGCACCGCCAGCACGCCGAGCGGCACCAGCAACATGTCCAGCGGCGCCCGCAGCAGGTCGGGATAGTCCGCGCCGATCCGCCGGCAGGCGAAGTAGGCCGCCTTGTGCAGGTGGTAGAGCACGGTCAGCGACGCGCCCACGGCGATCAGGCGCAGCCCCGCGCTCACCGCCCGGTTCCCCGTCTGGCGGGCCTCCCGCAGGGCGAACCAGGTGACGTGGCACAACACGGGCACGAGGTAGCACAGGAAGACCAGCCAGTATTCGAGCACGCCCGGCGTGCCCCCGTAGCGGACGGCGAAGCGCGGGCTGTTGACCGGCGTACGGGCCAGGGCGAAGGTCAGGCACATGCCGAGCAGCACAAGCGCCGGCCAGGCCGCCTCACCCCACGTACGCCGGCGCGGCCCTTCCGGCGGCGGGCCGACCTGCCGCACGAACGTCCCGATCGACCAGGCGACGGCCAGCATGAACGCGTGCGACACCAGCCTGGCCAGGTTCGGCACGCCGGTCAGCCGCCAGACGGCGTCGTAGGCCCACGGCGTGTTGACCGCCGTCGAGGCGGCGATCGCGGCCAGGATGACGAACACCGCCCGCCCGGCCGGGTCCCGCACCCAGGACCGCACGGCCGCCAGCCGGTACGCGGTCAGCGCGCTGGCCAGCACCGCGGGGCCGTAGAGCCGCAGCCACTCACCCACGGCCGAGGCCGGACACCCCGCCGCGGAGCGCGTCCACGGTCCCGGTGAGCACGGCGTCCACGCGCCGGACGTCCGACGCCCGCGGGCGCGACTCCCGGCAGGCCCGCTGCCAGATGAGCGAGGCGAGCAGCTCGGCCTCCTGCTCCTCCTCCGACCCGTAGATCGAACGCCTGAGCACGCGGCGGACGAGCGCGGGGTTGAGGCTGGGGAACAGCACGTGCCGCTGGGCCCGCGGATCGGCCTCGGGGTAGTGGCCGCAGATCACGTGGCTCAGCTCGTGCAGGATGATGTGGTCCTGGTGCGGCGGCGTCGTGTCGGGCTTGTAGAAGATCAGGTCGGTCGCCTCGGTGGCCAGCCAGGCGCCCAGCATCTCGTCGTCGCCGGGCAGCTCCAGGAGCCTGATGGGCCGCCCCCGCTCGGCGGCGACCAGGTCGCAGAGCGTTCTGACGCGATAGGGCCGCGGCATGGGTAATCGGCGGGCGATCTCCGCGCAGCGACGTCGCATGAGCCTGAACTTCTTGCCGGCGGGAGTCATACCTCTCCAGGGCTAACAATTCAGCATCGACATCCGATCACGATCGTGTCGCATCCGCTTCGACCATGACAACGTCGTGCTTGCTCTGCCCCTTGGACGGCCGGCTTAACCAACTCCGCACCCGCCCCCCGCACCCGCCTGTGACCTGGTTCTTTAGCCGTCGGTTCAATGCTCTGGAGCGTCCGGGCGGCCGTTGACACCATCAAGGTGAGGCGGCGGGCGGCCTCGGACGACGCCCGCGAGGGCCGGGCCGCGCGCTTACCGCAGTTCATCGAAACGTTATCCAGGCGCGGGCGGCCGACCGTCGACCGGAGGGCTTGGAGACACCCCGATGCATATCTCTTCCCAGCGGGACGAGCGGATCGCGGCACTGCCGGAACACCTCCGTGACCAGATGCTGCGCAGGCTGGCCGGCCGGTCGGCCGCCGAGCCGATCCCGCGCACGGACACCACCGGCCCGGTCCCGCTCTCCCCCGCCCAGGAGCGGCTCTGGTTCATGTACGAGCTGGACCCGGACGCCGTGGACTACCTGGTGCCGCTGGCCGTACGGCTGAGGGGCGAGCTGGACGTGCCCGCGCTGCGGACCGCGCTCACCCGGGTGGTGGCCCGGCACGAGACCCTGCGCACCACGTTCGGGTCCGTGGACGGGCGCGGCACGCAGCGGGTCATGCCCGCCGCCCCGGTGCCGCTGCCGGTGACGGACCTGTCGGAGCGTCCCGGCGAGCTGGACCGCCTGCTGGAGGAGGAGGCCCGCCGGCCCGTGGACCTGCGCGTGGGGCCGGTGTTCCGGGCCCGGCTGATCCGGCTCGGCCCGCGCGAGCACGTGCTGACCGCCCACGCCCACCACATCGTCACCGACGGCTGGTCCTCGCGGGTGCTGCTCGACGACCTGGCCGCCCTGTACGCCGAGGCCGCCGGCGGCCCGCCCGCCGGCCTGCCGCCGCTGCCGGTGAGCTACGCCGACGTCAGCGCCTGGCAGCGGGAGCGGGCCTCGGGGCCGCAGGCCGCCGAGCAGCTCGCGTACTGGCGGCGCAGGCTGGACCGGCTGGCCCCCATGGACCTGCCGACGGACCGGCCGCGCCCGCCGGTCAGGAGCTCGGCCGGGGCTGCGTGCGCGTTCGAGGTGCCGGCGGACGTCACCGGGCGGCTGCGGGAGATCGGCGAGCGGGCCGGCGCCACGCTCTTCATGACGCTGGTCGCCGCCGTGCACGCGCTGCTGGCCCGCTACACCGGCCGTCCGGACGTGGCCGTGGCCACCGTCGTGTCCGGCCGGGACCGGGTCGAGACGGAGAACCTGGTCGGCTTCTTCGTCAACACGCTGGTGCTGCGCGGCGAGGTGGACGAGTCGCGCCCGTTCGAGGAGCTGCTGGACCGCACCCGCACGACGGTGCTGGACGCGTTCGCCCACGACCGGGTGCCGTTCCAGCGGCTGGTGGAGGCGCTGCGCCCGGAACGCGATCCGAGCCGCCCGCCGCTGACGGAGGTGGCGGTCAACCTGCGCAACCTGCCGCCCGGCACGGCCGCCTTCCCCGGCCTGCGGGTCACCGAGCTACCGCCGCCCGTGCTGGCCGCGAGCATGGACCTGTCGTTCGACTTCACCGAGCGGGACGGCGGCCTGGCCGGGAGCCTGGCCTACAACACGAGCCTGTACGGGCCGGACACCGCCGAGCGGATGACCGCCCACCTGGTGCGCCTGCTCGCCGGGATCGCGGCGGCCCCCGGACGGCCGCTGGCCGGCGTCCCGCTGCTCGGCCGCGCCGAGCAGCGGCTGCTGACCTCGTTGTGGCCGGGGACCGGCGCCGGGCCGGAACCGCTGACGGTGACCCGGCTGTTCGCCGAGCAGGTGGCGGCCCGGCCGGAAGCCGAGGCCGTGGTGTGCGCCGGCCGCTCGCTCAGCTACGGCGAGCTGGACGAGCGCGCCGACCGGCTGGCCCGGCTGCTGGCCGCCAGGGGCGCGGGGCCCGAGCGGTACGTCGCGGTGGCGCTGCCCCGGTCGCTCGACATGGTGGTGGCGGTGCTGGCGGTGCTCAAGGCGGGGGCCGCGTACCTGCCGGTGGACGTCGGGCAGCCGGCGGCGCGGATCGCGGCCATGGTCGGCGACACCCGTCCGGTGCTGGCGGTGGCCACCGGCGAGAGCGCGTCCGCGCTGCCCGCCGGCCTGCCGTACGTCGAGCCGGACGACCCCGCGCCGGCCGGGCCGCCCACCGGCGTCCCGGTCCCGGCCGCGCGGCCGGAGAACCCGGCCTACGTGATCTACACCTCCGGCTCCACCGGCCGGCCCAAGGCCGTGGTGGTCACGCACGAAGGCGTGCACGACATGGTGCGCCTCCAGCGCGAGCGCATGGACGCCGGACCGGGCGCGCGGGTCCTGCAGTTCGCCTCGCTCTCCTTCGACGGCGCCTTCTGGGAGCTGGTGCTCGCCCTGCTGTCCGGGGGCACGCTCGTGGTCGCCGCCGACGACGAGCGCCCGCCGGGCGCGCCGCTGGCCGGGCTGATCGCCCGCGAGCGGGTCACCCACCTCACGCTGCCGCCCACCGCGCTGGCGACGCTGCCCGAGGACGGCGTGCCGCGCGGCGCGGTCGTGGTGGTGGCGGGCGAGACGTGCCCGCCGGAGCTGGTGCGCGCCTGGTCGCCGGGGCGGCGCGTGTTCAACGGGTACGGGCCCACGGAGACCATGGTCGGCGCCACGCTGAGCGAGCCGCTGACCCCGGCGGACGCCGACCCGGGCCCGGTCCCCATCGGGCGGCCCTTCCCGAGCATCCGGGCGTACGTGCTGGACGAGCGGCTCAGGCCCGCGCCCATCGGCGTGCCGGGCGAGCTGTACCTCGGCGGCACGCGCCTGGCCAGGGGGTACCTGAACCGGCCCGGCCTGACCGGCGGGCGGTTCGTGGCCGACCCGTACGGGCCGCCGGGCAGCCGCATGTACCGCACCGGGGACCGGGCGCGCTGGCTGGCGAACGGGCGGCTGGAGCACGCCGGCCGCACCGACGACCAGGTCAAGCTGCGCGGGTTCCGGATCGAGCCGGGCGAGGTCGAGGCCGCGCTGGCCGGGCAGCCGTCCGTGGTCGCCGCCGCCGTCGCGGTCAAGGAGGACGCGAACGGGACCAGGCGGCTGGTGGGCTACGTCGTACCGGCCGAGGGCGGCGCGGACCCCGCCGGGCTGCGCGAGGCGCTGCGGCGGCGGCTGCCCGAGCACATGGTGCCGACGGCGTTCATGCTGCTGCCCGCCCTGCCGCTCACCCACAGCGGCAAGGTGGACCGGCGGGCCCTGCCCGCGCCGACCGGCGCCCGCCACAGCGGCGAGGAGTACGCCGAGCCGCGCACCCCGGCCGAGCGCGCGCTGGCCGAGGTGTGGGCGCGGGTCCTCGGCGTCGAGCGCGTGGGCGTGCACGACAACTTCTTCGACCTGGGCGGCGACTCCATCCTCGGGCTCCAGGTCGTCGCCGGGGCGCAGGCGGCCGGGCTGGCGCTGACGCCGCGCCTGATGTTCCTCCGCCAGACCGTCGCCGACCTGGCCGCCGAGCTGCCCGACGACCTGCCGGGCGGTCTGCCGGGCGACCGGGACGCCGACGACGGCCCGGTGAGCGGCGAGGTGCCGCTCACGCCGATCCAGCACTGGTTCCTGGAGAACCTGGCCGACAGCCTGCCCCGCTTCAACCAGGCGGTCGCGCTGGAACCGCCCGAGGAGGCAGGCGAGGACGCCATCGAGGCGGCGCTGGCGGCCCTGATCGAGCGGCACGACGCGCTGCGCCTGCGGCTGGAGCGGGACGGCGACGGCTGGCGGCAGCACAACGCCGCCGCCGAGCCCGCCCGGGTGCTGCGCCACGTCGACCTGTCCGGCCTGCCCGAGGACGAGCGCGCCGGGCACGCCCACCGCGCGGCCGTCGAGGCGCAGACCGCCTTCGAACTCGACCGCGGACCGCTGATCAAGGCCCTGCTGTTCACCGGCGACGGCCCCCGGCGGCTGTTCCTGGCCGCCCACCACCTGGTCGTGGACGGCGTGTCGTGGCGCGTCCTGCTGTCGGACCTGGAGGTCGCCTGCCGCCAGGCCGCCGCCGGCGAGCCGATCCGGCTGGGCCCGCGGACGACGTCCTTCCGCGAGTGGGCGCTGCGCCTGCGCGACCACGCGGCGGCCGGCGGCTTCGACCACGAGCTGGACCACTGGCGGCGGGTGCGCGAGCTGGCCGCCGGGGCGCCCGCGCTGCCCGTGGACGACGCCACGGGCGGCAACCTCGCCGGCGACCTGCGGACGGTGACGACCACGCTGGACGCCGCCCTCACCCGCCGCCTGCTGCGCGAGGTGCCCGAGGTCTACCGGACGCGGATCGACGAGGTGCTGCTCGGCGCGCTCGGCCGCGTGCTGGCCGACTGGACGGGCGGCGCCCGCGTGCTGGTCGAGCTGGAGGGCCACGGACGCGAGGAGCTGTTCCCCGGCGTGGACCTGTCGCGCACGGCCGGCTGGTTCACCACCGTCTCCCCCCTGGTGCTGGAGCTCCCGGACGGCGGCTGGGGCGACCTGCTCCGGTCCGTCAAGGAACAGGTCAGGGCGGTCCCGCTGCGCGGCCTCGGGTACGGCGCGCTGCGCCACCTGTCCCCCGCCGGGGCCGAGCTGCGCGCCGACCGGCAGCCCGAGGTGGCCTTCAACTACCTGGGCCGGATGGACTCGCGCGGCATGCTGCCCACGCCCGAGGGCACCGAGCGCGACCCGCGCCAGGAGCGCGCCCACCTGCTGGAGGTCAACGCCGTGGTGCGCGGCGACCGGCTGGAGATGCGCTGGTCGTACTCGTGCCGGCGGCATCGGGAGCCGACCGTGGCGGCCCTGGCCGAGCGGACGGCGGCGGCATTGGCGGAGATCGTCGAGCACTGCGCGGAGCCCGGCGCGGGCGGCTGCACCCCCTCCGACTTCCCGCTCGCCCGGCTCGACCAGGCCGCCGTGGACCGCGTCGCCGGCGACGGCCGCTCGGTCGAGGACGTCTACCCGCTCACGCCGCTGCAGGGCGGCCTGCTGTTCCACTCGCTGGCCGACCCCGCCACCGACACCTACACCTCCCACTTCAGCCTCCTGCTCGACGGCGTGGACGACCCCGAGCGGCTGGCGCGGGCCTGGCAGGAGGTCACCGACGACGTCCCGGCGCTGCGCACGGCGATCGTCTGGCAGGACGTGCCCGAGCCGGTGCAGGTCGTGCGGCGCGGCGTGCGGCTCCCGGTCGAGCAGCACGACTGGCGCGCGCTGCCGGAGGCCGGGCGGCTGGCCGAGACCGAGCGGCTGTGGGCGGCCCGCGCCGGACGCCGCCTCGACCTGGCCGTCGCGCCGCTGGCCCGGCTGGTCGTGGCCCGCCTGACCGACACCCGGGTGCGGGTCTTCTGGACCGCGCACCACCTCATGCTCGACGGCTGGAGCGCGGCCCAGGTGCTGACCCAGGTGTTCGAGCGGTACGCGGGCCGGCCGGCGCCGGTGCGCAGGCCGTACCGGGACTACGTGGAATGGCTCGGGCGGCAGGACCTGGCGGCGGCCGAGCGGCACTGGCGGCGGGAGCTGGCCGGGTTCACCGCGCCGACGCCGATCCCCTACGACCGGCCTCCGGCGCGGGCGCACCGGTCGCGCTCGACCGCCGCCGTACGGGTGAGCCTGCCCGCCGACCGCTCCGCCCGCCTGTACGAGCGGGCCAGGAACGCCCGGCTGACGGTGAACACGCTGCTCCAGGGCGCCTGGGCGATCCTGCTGTCGCGCCACGCCGGGGAGCGCGACGTGTGCTTCGGCGCCACCGTCTCCGGCCGCCCCGCCGGGCTGCGGGACGCCGAGTCGATCGTGGGGCTGTTCATCAACATGCTGCCCGTCCGGGTCGAGGTGGACGGCGAGGCCGAGGTGTTCGACTGGCTGCGCCGGCTCCAGGATCGCCAGGCCGAGTGCCGCCAGTACGACTACCTGTCCCCCGCCCAGATCCACCGGTGCGCGGACCTGCCGGGCGGCGTGCCCATGTTCGACAGCGTCCTGGTGTTCGAGAACTACCCCGAGGGCCGGCGCGGCGGGCACGGCGTACGGGTGCTGGAACACCTCGGCGACGAGCGCAGCAACTACCCGCTCATGATCACCGCGCACGCGGGCGAGGAGCTGACCCTCGCCGCCGACTACGACCCGGCGCTGCTCGACGAGGCCACCGCGGCCCGGCTGCTGGGCCGCCTGGAGGTGCTGCTCGACGCGCTCGCCGACGGCACCGCCCGGCGGACGTCGGACCTGCCGGTGCTCACCGCCGCCGAGCGCCGGCAGCTCGCCGCCTGGAACGACACCGCGGCGCGCTTCCCCGCCCCCCGCCCGGTGCACGAGCTGTTCGCCGAGCAGGCCGCGCGCACCCCCGGCGACACCGCCGTGAGCTGCGGCGCCGACAGCCTGACCTTCGCCGAGCTGGACGGGCGGGCCGACCGGCTGGCGCACCTGCTGATCGAGCGAGGGGCGCGGCCGGGCACGCTGGTCGGCGTCTGCCTCGAACGCGGCGTGGACGCCGTGGCCGCGCTGCTCGGCGTGCTGAAGTCGGGGGCGGCGTTCGTGCCGCTCGACCCGGACTACCCGGCGGCCCTGCTGGCGACCATGCTGGCCGACTGCGCCGCGCCGCTCGTGGTCACCCGTCCGGCGCTGCTCGACCGGCTGGGCGGGACGCCTGCCCTCCTGCTGGACGACGCCGCCCTGGCCGCCGCCCCCGCCGGGCCGCCCCGGGTGGACGTCGGGCCGGACGACCTGGCGTACGTGATCTACACCTCCGGCTCCACCGGACGGCCCAAGGGCGTGATGGTCGAGCACCGCAACGTCCACCACATGACCCACGCCTGGGACGCCCGCTACGGCCTGGCCGGGACCCGGCCGCGCTGCCTGGCGGTCTCCAGCCAGTCGGTCGACCTGTTCTTCGGCGACTTCCTGCTGTCGGCGATGTTCGGCGGCGAGATGGTGATCTGCCCGGCCGACCGCGTCGGCGACCCGCGGGCGATGGCCGACCTGCTGGTGAGCAGCCGGGCGCAGCTCATGGTGACCGTGCCGTCGCTGGCGGCGGCGGTGAGCGAGGAGCTGGAGCGCACGGGCCGGCGGCCGGAGGCGCTGCGGGTGCTGATGGTCGGCTCGGAGGGCTGGCCGGTGGCCGAGGCCGAGCGGGTGCCGGCCCGCCTGGCGCCCGGGACGATCGTGGTCAACGCCTACGGCGCGACGGAGACCACCGTGGACTCGACGGTGTTCCAGCTCGGCGCGGCGCCCATGGGGCAGGGGCCGTACGCGCCGATCGGGCGGCCGTTCGCCAACACCCGCGTGCACGTGCTCGACGCCGGGCTGCGGCCGGTGCCCGTGGGCGTCACCGGCGAGATCTGCGTCGCCGGGGACGGGGTCGCGCGCGGTTACTGGGGGCGGCCCGAGCTGACCGCGAGCCGGTTCGTGCGCGACGCGTCCGGGAAGCGCGTGTACCGCACCGGCGACCTGGGCCGCTGGCGGGCCGACGGCGAGCTGGAGATCGTCGGGCGCGCCGACGACCAGATCAAGGTGCGCGGGTTCCGGGTGGAGCTGGGCGAGGTGGAGGCCGCGCTGGCCGCCCATCCCGGGGTGGCCGCCGCCGCGGCGGCCGGGCACCGGGACGAGGCGGGGCGGACGCGGCTGGTCGGCTACGTCGTGCCCGCGGGCGCGGACGCCCCCGGCCCGGCCGAGCTGCGCGCGTTCCTGGCCGCGCGGGTGCCCGCGCAGGCGGTGCCGTCGGCGTTCGCCCGGCTGGACGCCCTGCCGCTGACCGCGGGCGGCACCCTGGACCGGCGGGCGCTGCCCGTGCCCGACGGGCCGCTCGACGCGGCCGTGCCCCGGGTCGCCCCGCGGAACGCCACCGAGGCGCTGCTGGCCGGGATCTGGGCCGAGGTGCTCGGCCTGGACGTGGCCGACGTGGGCGTCGAGGACGACTTCTTCGACCTCGGCGGCGACTCCATCCTCAGCATCCGGGTGATCTCGCGGGTGCGCGCGGCGCTCGGCGCGGCCCCCTCGCCGCGCCAGCTCTTCGACACCCCCACCATCGCCGCCTTCGCCGGCACGCTCACCGCCGCCCCCTCCTCGGTCTCCGACGCTCTCGAACGGGTCGCGGGTGACGCGGGCCTGCCGCTGTCCTTCGCCCAGCAGCGGCTGTGGTTCCTCAGCGAGTTCGAGCCCGGCGGCTCGGAGTACAACACCGTGTACGGGCTGCGCCTGTCCGGCGAGCTGGACGTGGCCGCGCTGCGTGCCGCGCTCGACCGGCTGGTGGAGCGGCACGAGGCGCTGCGCACGGTCTACGGCGACGTGGACGGCCGCGGCACGCAGACGATCCTGCCTCCCGCGCCGCCGCCCCTGCCGGTGACCGACGTGTCCGGCGACGGCGATCCCGAGCGGGCGATGCGCGAGGCCGTGCGGCGGGAGGCGTCCCGGCCGTTCGACCTGCGGCGCGGGCCCGTGCTGCGGGCCAGGCTGGTGCGGCTGGGCGCCACCGAGCACGCGCTGGCGCTGGTCATGCACCACATCGCCACCGACGGCTGGTCGATGGGCGTGCTCGGCGCCGAGCTGGGCGCCTGCTACGCCGCCGCGCTGCGGGGCGAGCGGGCCGAGCTGCCGCCGCTGCCGGTGCGGTACGCCGACTTCGCCTCCTGGCAGCGCCGGCACCCGTCCGACCCCGGCTACTGGGAACGCCGGCTGGCCGGCCTCACGCCGCTCGCGCTGCCGGTCGACCGGCCCCGCCCGCCGGTGCGGGTGCCCGACGGCGCGATGCGCCTGCTCGACGTCGCGCCCGGGACGCTGGACCGGCTCAAGGCGCTGGCCCGCGCCCACGACGCCACGCTGTTCATGGTGCTGACCGCGGTGACGCAGGTCCTGCTCTCCCGGATCTGCGGCCAGCGGGACGTCGCCGTCGGCACGGCGACATCCGGCCGCGGCCGGGCCGAGCTGGAGGGGCTGGTCGGGTTCTTCGTCAACACCGTCGTGCTCAGGTCCACGGTCAGCGGCTCCTCGACGTTCGCCGCGTTCCTGGCCGAGGTGCGATCGACCGTGCTGGAGGCGTTCGAGCACGAGGACGTGCCGTTCGAGCGGCTGGTCGAGCTGCTGCGGCCCGAGCGGGACCCGAGCAGGAACCCGCTGGTGGACGTCATGGTGGTGCTGGACAACACGCCGTCGGCCGACCCCGACCTGCCGGGGCTGCGCGCCGCGCCGCTGCCGGCCGTCTCCGACCAGGTCAGCCACGACCTGACGTTCGACTTCCACGAGCACGGCGGCCGGCTGACGGCGGCCATCGGCTACAGCACCGCGCTGTTCGACCACGCCACCGCCGACCGGCTGGCCGGGCACCTGGCGACCCTGCTCGACGCCGTCGCGGCCGACCCCGGCGCCCTCCTGGCCGACCTGCCGATCATGACGGACGCCGCGCGGGCGCAGGTCCTGACCGGCTGGAACGACACGCGCGACGCCGCACCGGCCGCGCTGTTCGCCGACCTGTTCGCCGAGCGGGCCCGCGCCGACGCCGGCCGTCCCGCGCTGGTCTTCGGCGCCCGCACGCACACCTTCGCCGAGCTGGACGGCCGGGCCGACCGCCTGGCCCGCCTGCTCCGCGCCCGCGGCGCCCGGCCCGAGACCCTGGTGGGCCTGGCCTGCTCGCGCGGCGACCGGACCGTCGTGGCCCTGCTGGCGGTGCTCAAGGCCGGGGCCGCCTTCCTCCCGCTGGACCCCGACCTGCCGGACGAACGGCTGTCGTTCATGCTGGACGACGCCGCGCCGGTGATCGTCCTGACCGACCGGGAGGCGGCCTTCGGCCCGCCCGTGCCCGGCGAGCTGATCATGCTGGACGATCCCGCGCTGCTCGACGGCCTGCCGGACGGCCCGCCGGACTGGCCCGCGCCGCGCCCCGAGCACCCGGCGTACGTGATCTACACCTCCGGCTCGACCGGCCGCCCCAAGGGCGTGGTGCTCGAACATCGCGGGCTGGCCAACCTGTTCCTCGACCACCGGGCCGGTCTCATCCGCCCCGAGGCGGGCGGCGGGCGGCTCAGGGCGGGGCTCACCGCGGCGTTCAGCTTCGACACCTCGCTGGAGGGCGTGCTGTGGCTGGCCGACGGCCACGAGCTGCACGTGATCGACGACCTCACGCGGCGCGACCCGGAGGCGCTGCTGTCCTACATCGACCGGCACCGGATCGACGTGCTGGACCTGACGCCGTCCTACGCCGAGCAGCTCGTCCCGCTCGGCCTGCTCACCGGGGACCGGCACCGGCCGGCGGTGGTCATGCTGGGCGGCGAGGCGGTGGGCGAGGCGCTCTGGCGCGACCTGCGCGAGGCCCCGGACACCGCCGGCTACAACTACTACGGTCCGACCGAGTGCACGGTGGACACCCTGTACTGCCGCCTGTCCGACAGCGAGCGGCCCGTCGTGGGCCGGCCGATGCGCAACACCCGCGCGTACGTGCTGGACGACTGGCTCCGGCCGGTGCCCGTGGGGGTGGCCGGGGAGCTGTACCTGGCCGGTGACCAGCTCGGCCGCGGCTACCTCGGCCGGCCCGCGCTCACCGCGGAACGGTTCGTCGCCGGGCCGTTCGAGGAGGCGGGCGGGCGCATGTACCGCACCGGGGACCTGGCGCGGTGGCGTCCCGACGGGATGCTGGAGTACCTCGGCAGGACCGACGACCAGGTCAAGGTGCGCGGGTTCCGGATCGAGCCCGGCGAGATCGAGGCGGTGCTCGGCGAACACCCGCAGGTGGCCCAGGCGACCGCCGTGGTGGTCGGCGGCGGGAGCGACGGCGGGCCGGGCGTGCCGCGGATCGCCGCGTACGTCGTGCCGGTGGCCGGGGCCGTGCCCGAGCCCGCCGCGCTGCGCGACTTCGCCCGCGGCCGGCTGCCCGGCTACATGGTGCCGCACTTCTTCGTGACGCTGGACGAGCTGCCGCTGACCAGCAGCGGCAAGGTGGACCGGCGGGCCCTGCCGCGGCCGTCCGCCTCGGCCGCGGGCGCGGACGACCGGCTCGCGCCGCGCGACGGCGTGGAGTCGGCGCTGGTCCAGGTGTGGGCGGAGGTCCTGGGCGTCGAGCCCGCGGCGGTCGGGGTCGAGGACAACTTCTTCGACCTGGGCGGCGACTCCATCCTCAGCATGCAGATGGTGGCCAGGGCCAGGCGCGCCGGGATCGCCGTCACGGCCAAGGACCTCTTCCTCCACCAGACGATCGCCGAACTCGCCCCGGTCGCCCGCGACGCCGCCCCCTCCCCGATCACCGACGCCGCGCCCTCCACCACTGGGCCCGTTCCGCTGACGCCGGTGCAGCGGGCGTTCCTCACCGGCCGCCGGGTCGCCCCGCACCACTACAACCAGTCCATGCTGGCCGAGCTGACCGGCCCGGTGGAGGAGGAGGCGCTGCGAGCCGCGCTGGCCGCGCTGGCCGACCGGCACGACGCGCTGCGCGCCCGCTTCGAGCGGGACGGCGACGACTGGCGGCAGCACGTCGCCCCCGCCGGAACCGCGCCGGTGCCGCTCACCCGGCACGACCTGACGCACCTGGCCGGGGACGCCGAGCGGCTGGCCGCCATGGACGAGCTGGCCGCCGCCGCGGACGCGGGCTTCGACCTGGCCCGCGGCCCCCTGTGCCGGGCCCTGCTGTTCGACGCCGGCCCCGGCCACCGGCCGTGGCTGCACCTCACCGCCCACCACCTGGTCGTGGACGCGGTCTCCTGGCGGATCCTGACCGAGGACCTGGAGACCGCCTACCGGCAGGCCGCCGGCGGCGAGCCGATCGACCTCGGCCCCGCCTCCACGCCGTTCGGCACGTGGGCGGCCAGGCTGGCCGGGTACGCCGCCGGGGACGAGGCGGGCCTGGAGGCCGCGTACTGGACCGGGCTGCCGGACCCGCCGCCGCTGCCCGTGGACCGCGACGGCGACAACCTGGTCGGCTCGGTCGCTGCCGTGTCCGGCGCGCTGTCGCCTGAGGAGACCCGCGCGCTGGTCCGCGCCGCCCCGGCCGCCTTCCGCGTACGGCTCCACGAGCTGCTGGTCGCGGCCCTGGCCTGGACGCTCAGCCGGTGGAGCGGCGAGGACCGGGTCGTGATCGACATGGAGGGCCACGGGCGCGAGCCGCTGTTCGACGACCTCGACCTGAGCAGGACGGTCGGCTGGTTCACCGCGGAGTACCCGGCGGCCCTCACGCTGCCCGGCGGCGACGACTGGGTGAAGATCGTCCGGTCGGTGCGCGAGCAGCTTCGCGCGATCCCCGGCAACGGGCTCGGCTACGGCCTGCTGCGCCACCTCGGCCCGCCGGGATCCGCCGGGTCGGCGCTGGCGTCGCGGCCCGTCCCGCAGGTGTCCTTCAACTACCACGGGCAGGCCGACGCGGGCGGCGACCACGGCGGCGAACATGGCGGCGGTCTCCTGTACGCCCTCCACGACCCGATCGGCCGCGAGCAGAGCCCGCTGGAACGGGCCGACCACCTGCTGGAGGTCGTGGGCGCGATCCGGGACGGCCGGTTGTCCTTCGACTGGTACCACTCGCGGAACCTGCACGACCGGGCCACCGTGGACCGTCTCCTGGCGGACTTCCTGACCGCCCTGCGCACGCTGGCCCGCCACCCGGGCCCGCGCCGCGCCGCGAGCCCCGGCCGGGAGGGGTGACATGGACCGCCTCGACCTGCCGGGCCTGCTCGCCGAGCTGGCGCGCGGGCACCGCGTCCCGGGCGCCCAGCTCGCCGTCCACCGCGGCGGCCGGACGACGACCGCCGAGTACGGCGTCGAGACGCCGGGCGGCCCACCGGTGACGTCCGGCACCGCGTTCCCGCTGGGCTCGCTGACGAAGCCGTTCACCGCGACGCTGGCCGCCATGCTGGCCGACGACGGCGACGTCGGTTTCGGCACGCCGCTCGCCGGGCCGCTGCCCGAGCTGGGCCCGGCCGCCGCCGAGCTCACGCTGGCCCGGCTGCTCAGCCACACCGCCGGCCTGGCCGCCAACGCCGAGGACGCCGACCGCGCGCCCAGCAGGCGGGCCTGGGCCGAGGAGCACTGCGCACCCGCCTGGCCGGGCATCGGAGCCGCCTTCTCCTACTCCAACGCCGGGTACGTCCTCACCGGCCACCTGATCGAGTCCGTCACCGGGATGACGTGGTGGGAGGCGGTGGAGGACCTGCTGCTGGCCCCGCTGGAGATCACGCCCGCGTTCGTGGCGGGCCCGCCGACGGCCCGGCGGGCGGCGTCCGGCCACAGCGTGCACCCGTCCAGGGACGTGGTGGTGGCGGTGGAGGAGGAGGGCTCGCCCGTCGAGGCGCCGGACGGCGCGCTGGCGCTGAGCGCCGCCGACCTGGTCGCCTTCGCCCGCCTGCATCTGGGGGACCCGTCCCTGCCCGCGCTGCTCGGCGGCGACACGCTGCTGCGGCTGCGCGCCGACCGGCTCGCCGGGGCCGCGATCGGCCCGTACGGCATGGCGGACGGCTGGGGCCTCGGCTGGGCGCTCCACCGCCGCGACGGCGCCGAGTGGTTCGGCCACGACGGCACCGGCGAGGGCACCTCCTGCCATCTGCGCGCCGACCCCGTGAGCGGCACGGTCGTCGCGCTGACCACGAACGCCAACACCGGCCTGGCCGTGTGGCGCGACCTGGTCGACCGGCTGGCGGCGGCGGGCGTCGAGGTGGGCGACCACCGCCCGCTGGCCGACCCGGGCCCGCCGGTGCCGGGTCCGCCCGGCTGCGCGGGCGCCTACGCCAACGGAGCGGCCAGGTTCGAGGTGAGCGAGGACGGCGCGGGCGGCCTGAGCCTGCGGTCCACGGGAGCGATCACCTGCTTCCCCGGCCTGGTGTTCGCCGTCGGCGAGCCGCCGCCCCGGGGCCGCACCGCCCACGCCGGCCGCTTCATCGGCGGCGGCGGCCGGATCGACCTGATCCAAGTGACCGGACGGCTGGCCCGCCGCCTGCCGCCCGGGTCCTGAGCGGGAGGAACGCGTCGACCATGAAAGATTCCGCCGTGGCGGCCGCGCCCGCGCCGCTGTCGCGCAACAGGAGCTACGCCACGCTGTGGAGCGGGCAGTTCCTCTCCGAACTGGGCAACGAGATCAACTTCATCGCGATCCCGCTGCTGATCCTGGCCATGTCCGGCTCCGCCCTGGAGGCCGGGCTGGCCTCGTCGGTGGTGGCGGCCGGTCACATGATCGCCAACCTGCCCGCCGGGGTGATCGCCGACCGCTGGGACCGCAGGCGCACCCTGCTGGTCTGCCAGACCGGGCGGGCGCTGGCCATGGCCTCCGTCGCCGCCGCCGTCTGGCTGGACGCCTACTCCTTCCCGCACATCCTGCTGGTGGCACTCCTCGACGGCCTGCTCGGGGCCGCGTTCGAGCCCGCGGAGCAGGCCGCGCTGCCGCAGGTGGTGCCGGCCTCGCAGCTCTCGCGGGCGGTGGCGGCCAACACCGCGCGGCCGTTCATCGCGACCCTGGTGGGGCCGGCGCTGGCCGGCTTCCTGTTCGCCGTGCAGCGGGCGATCCCGTTCGTGGTGGACGCCGTCATGCTCGCCTGCTCCTCCGTCGCGCTGCTCTTCCTGCGGCTGCCCGCGCGGCCGGAGCCGGCCGGGGAGGAGCGGGGGCCGGGCGGCGATCTCGTGGCCGGGTTGCGGTGGGTGCTGGGCCGGCGCGTCATCAGGACGACGCTGCTGTGGATGCTCGTGTCCAACCTGGTCTTCACCGCGCTGATCATCATCGTGCTGGCGACGTCCCACGAGGACCAGGTGGGCGCGGGGGTGATCGGGCTGAGCATGGCGTGCATGGGGGCGGGCGGGCTGCTCGGCGCCGCGCTGGCCGACCGGCTGCACGCGGCGCTGCCCGCGCCGGTCGTGATCGTGGGCTTCTCCTGGGTCACCGCCGCGCTGACGGCGCTGATGGCCGTCGTGCCGAGCGGTCTGCCGCTCGGGCTGCTGCTCGGCTGCGCCGCGTTCTTCGTCCCGCTGGCCAACACCACGATCCTGACGTACCAGATCACCGTCACCCCGGACGCGCTGCGCGGCCGGCTGACGGGCGTCACCGGGCTGTGCGGCGGCGGCGCGGCGGCACTCGGGCCGCTGCTCGGCGGCGCGCTGGTCACGGCGGGGACCGGCGGCATCCTGGCCTGCGCCGCCGCGCTCGCCCTCGTGGCGACCGCGACCACGCTCAGCCCGACGCTCCGCCGCTTCCCCACCACCCGCCCCTGACCGCAGCGGCGGCGGCGCTAGCACTGCACGGTGACCCTGGCCTGGTCGAAGCGGCGGGCGGCGAGGTGTTCAGGGCGGATCAGCCAGTAGAGGGCGCCGGTGTCCCCCCAGCTCATCTTCGCGTCGCCGTCACTGTCGAACTGGGCGAGCAGCACCCAGCCCCCGGCTTCCCGGTCCAGGGCCGGGGCGCCCCACGAGTGACCGCCTCCGAGTGCCGCGTTCGCGATCTCGTACTCCACCGGGCCCTGCACCGGCACGGCGTGGCCGCCGAGCTGGTGGCCGATGCGGGTGCGCAGCCGCTGGAAGGCGCGCAGGAACGGCCGGAGCCGGGCGGGCGTGTCACGAGGGCCGGGCCAGTGCCCGCCGTCGCCCTGCAGGGCTTGCCTGACCTGGGGCAGCCACACGTCAGGGGCGCTCTCCTCCACGCCCGCGGCCAGCTCCACGCGCGGGTACGGTTCCAGCCCCGCGGGCGTTCCGGCCCGGCGGACCGGCGTGCCCTCCGGGACGTACAGCACCTGGGCACCGGCCCACGTCCCGGGGTCGTGGGGCGAGACGAACGAGCCCTCGTCGCCGTCGTCGCCCTCGTCGCCCTGGCCGTCGAAGAAGAAGAACAGCAGGGTCCCGTCCTGCGGGAAGGCGGCGGTCAGCCCGGCGCGCGGGAGCTCCGCGCACCGCACCGACGCGATGAAGGACAGCGGGCCGTGCCCCGGCCACTCGGGCCAGACCGTCCCGGCCGGCAGGTCCGGCTCCCCGCCGAGGGCTGCGACGGCCCGCTCGCCGTGCGCGGCCCGGCGCAGGCGGACGCATGGACGCAGCAGTGCGATCCACCGCTCGGCGAGGTCGGCGGGCAGGTGCTCGGCAGCGAGCCGGGAGTACCGGTCATCAGTCATGACAGTCATGATGGAGCGCGTCACCGACACCCGCGCCGTCCACCGGACGCCGGCCCCGCGCCCTACTTGGTCAGGGATTCGGCGACGAGCCGCCAGATGTCGGCGGCCAGGTCCATGTTGCCGCTCTGCTGGGCCTGCTCGGCGAGCTTGCGCAGCCCGGCGAGCGCCGTGTCCTGCTCGCCCTCCAGGAGCAGGACGCGGTGGCGCAGGACGTCGAGCCGCATCCGCTCCTGGTAGGTGAGCAGGTCGTCGAAGCCGGTCAGCCGGTCGAGGACCGTGCGGGCCTCGTCGAGGTCGCCGGTGAGGACGGCGATCCGGGCGCGCACGGCCAGCAGTTGCTGCTCGATGGTGGGGGCGCCCGCGAACGGCAACGCGGCCTGCACTTCCGCGACCCGCCGCCGGGCGGACTCCGTCCTGGGCGGATCGGCCCTCAGGTCGAGCCGGGCCGCGCCGAGGCGCAGACGCATCCAGAGCGTCAGGTCGTCACGGCCGTCGAAGCCCTCGACGGCCTGGTTCATCAGCTCAGCGCCGGTGTCGAGGTCGCCCTGGCGGAGCCGGACGTTGGCCACCGTCCACACGGCCTGGGCCCACAGCGCTCCCGAGACCTGGTCCGCCAGCGCGAGCAGTTCGTCGGCGTGCCGGGCGGCGTCGGGAAGCCGACCCGCCTCGCCCAGCGCCGACACCAGGGCCAGCAGCGTGGAGACCCGCACGCGGGCGGGCAGCGACTCGCGGACGGCCAGCTCGTGGGCGCGGGTCGCGGCATCGACGGCGCCGGCGATCTCTCCGGTGCTGCGCATGCAGCGCGACAGCGCGGCCAGCACTCTGGACTGCAGCTCGGGCAGCCCGATCTGCGCGCTGAGCGTGACCAGCTCGTCGAGGCAGGCCCGCTGCTCGGCGTACTCCTGACGCCACTGGCGCCATTCGGCGACCTGCCAGAGGGCCTGCCAGCGCAGCAGGGGGTCCTCCCCGCCGGAGGTCTTCAGGGCGTCGCTGAGGGCCTGGCCGCCTTCGTCCTGGCTCAGGCCGGTGGCCAGGGTCAGGCTCTCCGCCAGGGAGGTGGCGGTGGACCGGGTGAGTTCGGCGGGGCTGATGCCGAGCTGTGCGGCCAGGTGCGTGACGGCCCGTTCGGTGGGCTGGCGCGCCCCTGATTCCAGCCGGGACAGGTATCCGGTGGACATGCCCTCGCCCGCGAGGGCTGCGAGCGTCAGGCCGCGTTCGGTCCTCAGTTGCCTGAGCCGGCGGCCGAACACTGGTTGTTCGAGCATGTCCGAACTCCCGGGTAGCGGTTGACGTCGTCCGACGTGCGCGGTCACGCCCGAGGTTAGCTCATTTGCCTCCATGTGGACAAGTTCTTGCCAGCGGCGCTGCCTGCTCGCCGCCGTCTTGGCAATCGATTTGGCAAATACTTGCCAAAGTCGTGGCAACAGTCGTAACGTTCCTGTCGTCGCCGACGGACCTCGTCGCCGACAAGCCAGAAGAAGCCCAAAGGAGCACCGCCATGTCCCCTGCCCTCGCCCTCACCGACCAGGACCGGCTCACCCTGCGCACCGCCGCCTGGGGCGCCGTCTCGCTGATGTCGGCCGCCGGTGCCGCCGGCTCGGCGCACAAGGCCGCCGCCGCGGGCTCCGTCGCCCTGACCTCCGCGACCGGCCCGGTCGGGCACGTGCTGGCCAAGGCGCCCAAGGGCGTGAAGTACGGCAGGACCGTGGCCGAGCTCGCCGACCAGGTGCTGCCCGCCCTGAACGCCTCCATGGGCCTGCTCAAGGAGGTGGCCCCGGCCGAGGCCGACAACTTCCGCCGGACCGTCCTGGTCGCCGTCGAGGCGGCCACCGAGGGAAGGCCCAGCCCCACCATGACCGAGATGGCCCGCAAGATCAGCGCGGCCCTCGCGGCGAGCACCGCGGCCGGGCGGGATCGCCCCGAACTGGACAGGGCCATGCAGGCGTTCGTCGAGGCCGGGGTGGCCACCGGGATGCAGCTGCGGGTGAACGACGAGCGCGGCGAGTGGGTCGGCACCGCCGGGGTGCGCGAGCTGGGCTCGCCGGACAAGCCGCCGGCGGACGGACGATTCCGGATCGGCAGCTCCACCAAGACGTTCGTCGCGACCGTGGTGCTCCAGCTCGTGGCCGAGGGCAGGATCGGGCTGGACGGCCCGGTGAACGGCTACCTGCCCGAGTTCGGGCTGGACGAGCGGATCACCGTACGGATGCTGCTGCAGCACACCAGCGGGATCTTCAACCACACCGGCGAGTACTACGAGGACGGGACGTTCGCGCCGGGCATCGCCTGGTCGGGCAAGGAATGGGTGGAGGGCCGGTTCCACACCCACCAGCCGGAGGAGCTGGTCCGGCTGGCGCTGTCCAAGCCGGCGCGCTTCGAGCCGGGCGCGGACTGGAGCTACGCCAACACCAATTACGTGCTGGCCAGGCTGGTGATCGAGCGGGTCACGGGCCGCTCGTTCGCCCAGGAACTGCAGCGGCTGATCGCCGGCCCGCTGGGGCTGACGGGCACCGAGGCGCCGGGCACCTCGACGGAGATCACCGGGCCGCACGCCCACAGCTACTACCGGTACGAGGACGGCGGCCAGGAGCACACGGTGGACGTCACCCGCCAGAACCCCTCGTGGATCTCCGCCGGCGGCGACATGATCTCGACCACCCAGGACCTGCACACGTTCTTCGCCGCGCTGAACGGCGGCCGGCTGCTGCCCGCCGAGCTGCTGGCCGAGATGCGCAAGCCGGACCCGAAGATCGGCTACGGCCTGGGGATCTTCGAGCAGGACCTCGGCGAGCGCGGCGGCACCGTCTACCACCACAACGGCGGCATGGCCGGCTCCGCGGCCCTGATGTACAGCACGCCCGACGGCGCCAGGACGATGACCGCCTCGGTGACCTACGTGGACGACGCCGGCCTGTCCAAGGCGGCGGCCTTCCAGCAGGCGGCACAGCGGCTCGTGGACGCGGTGTTCGGCGACGGCCGGACCACGAACTGACAACAGCGACCAAGACCCCGGAAACGAGGACTTCATGAACACGACGACCATCCGACGCGTAACCCTCGCGGCGCTCGCGACGGCGGTGCTGGCGGGAACCGCCGCCCCCGCCATGGCCACCCCCGCCGGAAAGGATCGCCCGGAGCTGCGCAAGGCGATGAACGCCTTCGTCGCCGCCGGTTTCACCGGGATCCAGCTACGCGTACGCGATCAGCAGGGCGAATGGGCCGCCGGCGCCGGGGTGCGCAAACTGGGATCGGCCGCCGCGCCCCCGGCCGACGGGAGCTTCTGGACGGGCAGCGTCGTCAAGACCTTCACCGCGACCATGGTGCTGCAACTGGCGGCCGAGGGCAGGATCGACCTGGACAGACCCGTCGCCGCCTACCTGCCCGGCTACGGGCTGGACGAGCGGATCACCGTACGGATGCTGCTCCGCCACACCAGCGGGATCTTCAACTACACCGGCGAGTACAAGCCCGACGGGACGATCGACGAGCCCGGGATCCCCGCCAACGGGGACGATTGGGTGCCCAACCGGTTCAGGAGCTACGAGCCCGAGGAACTGGTACGCCTGGCCCTGTCCAAGCAGCCGCGCTTCGAACCCGGGACGCAGTGGAGCTACTCCAACACCAACTACACGGTGGCGCAGCTGATGATCGAGAAGATCACCGGCCACTCCTACGCCACCGAGCTGAAGCGGCGCATCACCGGCCCGCTCGGACTGCGCGGCACCCTCGCGGCGGGCAACCGCACGACGGCACTCCCCGGGCCCCACGCCCACGGCTACTACCGGTACAAGGACCGCGTGATCGACCTCTCCCGCCAGAACCTGTCCCTGCTGACCGGCGCCGGTGACCTGATCTCCACCACGCAGGACCTGACCACGTTCTTCTCCGCGCTGAACGGCGGCCGGCTCCTGCCCGCCGAGCTGCTGGCCGAGATGCGTACGACGATCCCCACGCCGCTCCCCGAGCAGGACTACGGCCTCGGCGTCTGGGCGCAGGACCTGGGCCCCGGCTGCGGCACCGTCTACCAGCACAACGGCAGCCCGCCGCACGGCTACGGGGCGCTGATGTACAGCTCGCCCGACGGCAGCAAGACCCTGACCGCCTCGGTGACCTGGGTGGACTCGGCCACCAGAGGCCCGGTGAAAAACTTCCTGCCGCTCGTGGACGCCCTCGTCAGGCAGGAGTTCTGCGACACGCCGGCCGGCTCCGCCGACCAGGGTTGACCGGCCGCACGGCGAGTCGCCGCCGGTGAGCGCGGTGCGGGCGGCGCCGGAGCCGTCCCTGGAGGTCTCGCCGGACAGGGCTCCGCGGCTCGGCGTACGGAGCAGCCGGCCGAGGACCGGGTTCACCGGACGGGTCTGTCCAGCGCCTTCCAGGTGGGGATCACGACCGGCGGCGCCGTCCCCACAGGAGGTAGGCGAGGGGGCCGACCGGCTGCACGAAGATCGCCGGCCACCACAGTCCCTTGCGCCCCCTGACGTCCGCCCTGGGCCGGAACCAGAGATCCACCGCCGCGGCCGTCGTGGCCGCGAACTCCGCGGACGCCAGCACCAGCAGCCAGCTCCGCTGCCTGTTCGACAGCTCGTTCCATCGCATCGACCGGCTCCTCTCTCTCAGTCCTTCGGCACCAGGATGACGGCGTCCGCGCGGGAGCGCCCGAGCAGAAGGTCGCGAGTCCGCGGGACTTCGGACCCTGACAGGTCCGCCGACGCCCGTCACGATCGCCGGCGGCGAAGTGCGGTGCTCCTCGCCGAAGCAGGCCGATTCCCAAAGTCAGCCTGGCCAAGGCCTTCCGCCCCTACGCCGCCACCATGCGAGCCGATGGCATGGAGGGGAGAGCCGACAGGAGGGACACCATGCGAACCGTCGTGAGAGACGTGATGACCACCCAGGTTACGGCGGTGGGAGCCGACACCCCGTTCAAGGACGTGGCCGACGTCCTGGTGCGGAACGGGATCAGCGCCGTCCCGGTGGTGGACGCCGACGATCGCGTCATCGGCGTGGTCTCCGAAGGGGACCTCATGCGCAAGGAGGAGTTCCGCGAGCAGTACTGCGGCGAGAGCTACCACCCGCCGCTGCGCGCCCGGCTGCGCCGACGCGTCACCAGGCAAGGCGACGGGAAGGCCGGCGGGCACACCGCCGCCGACCTGATGACCGCTCCCGCCGTGACCGTCCCCGCGACCGCCTCCACGGTCAGGGCCGCGCGGATGATGGACGAGAGCGGCGTCAAGCGGCTGGTCGTGACCGACGCCGAGGGCCGGTTGAAGGGCCTCCTCAGCAGGCGGGACCTGCTGCGGATGTACCTGCGGGACGACGACGAGACCAGACGCCGCGTCGCCGAGGGCATCCAGCCGCAAGCCGGAGGGGAAGGCCGCGACGGCGGGGTCGTCGTCGAGGTCCACGACGGCATCGTCACACTGTCCGGGTTTGTGGGCAGGCGCAGCTAGGCGGCGTCCGCCGTCCACGCCGCCGGGCGCGCCTGAGCGCGGCTCCACGACGGCGACAACCCGTCCGAAACCGGTGACGACCGCCGGCCGGATGCGGATCACCTGCCGTGCGAGGCCGCGCCGGCGTTCACCGGACGCTCCTGACCACGGCCAGCGGGCCCGGCGCCCGATGGAGCAGTTCATGGGTGACCGAGCCGAGGACCGTCCCGGCGAACGCGCGGTGTCCGTGCGAGCCGACCACCAGCAGGCCGGCGCGGATCGCCGCCTGGCGCAGCACCTCGACGGGGTGGCCGTGCACCTGCTCCTCGACGAGCGCGACGTCCGGATACCGCCCGGCGAAGGGGCCCACCGGGCTCGGCGTGTCCGGAAGCTCCGCGGGGTCGAACCGGCCGGGATGCGCGGCGGTCCTGGCGTGCACGACGCGCAGGCGCGCCCCTCGCAGCCGCGCCTCCTTGAAGGCGAACTCCAGCACCCCGTGGGAAGCGGGCGAGCCGTCCACACCGGCCACGACCTCCTCCTGGGGCGGCAGGGGCTGCTCGCGGACCACCACGACGTCGCAGGGCGCGTGCCCCGCGACGCCGTAGGCGACCGATCCGAGGAGCATCCCCCGGAAGCCGCCGACCCCGTGGTTGCCGACGACCAGCAGCTCGGCGCTGTCCGCGGCGGCGATGAGCGCGGTGCGCGGATCGTCGGGCAGGAACGTGGTGTCCACGGCGATCTTCGGCTCTTCCCGCCGCGCCCGTGCCTCGGCCGACTCCAGCACGCTTTTGCCGCCCTGGCGCATCCACGCGCCGACCTCGGCGTAGGGGCCGGCCCCCGTCTCGTACGCCCACCGCGGCATGGCATGCGCCACCAGCAGCGGCAGGTCGCGCAAGGCCGCCTCTCGCGCGGCCCAGGCGACGGCCTCCAGCCCGGCCTGCGAACCGTCCACTCCGACGAGAATCATGTGCCCTCCCTGTGTCTCCACCAAGGACACGCCGGGACCGGTTCCCGGCTCCACGGTCGAAGGGCCTCAGCAGAGAGGGCCTTTGGGCCTCTCCGGGATCACGGGCGGCCGGCGTTGCGTGCCGGACCCGCCGTCACTCCTGCTGGTTCCGGCGCGCGATCGGCACTTCGGGGACGGTCTGCCCGCCCTGGACCTGCAGAGTGATCGACGTCCTGTCGTCGGGCGGCGCCGGGAAGTAGACGTAGGCCCGGCCCTTCTGCCCCTCGGCGAGGTGGTGGATCTGGTTCTCCGCCCAGCGGATCGGGAAGTAGCGCGCCTGGGTCGCCGGGTCCACGACGGTGATGGCCCCGTAGCTGGACGGCTGGACGAAGTCGTTCACCCACCCCTCGAACGGTCCCGGGATCGGGACGTTGTCCACCAGGGCGGTCACGTCGAAGCTGATCACCAGGTAGGCGCCGTCACGGAAGGCGGGCAGCACGTCGACCTTGTACTTCCCGCCGTGCTCGAAGCTCGTCACCGCCTCACCGGGACTCGCGCGGAACGGCGCGGGCGGCAGCACGGAACCGCGCACGTCGCCGACGGCCGGCTCGGTGGTCGTGGCGCCCGGCTTCTCCTGCTTGATCGTGTACGAGATGTCGACGCGGCGGTTGAGCGCGCGGCCCTCGGGGTTGTCCGCGCCGCCCGGCTGCTCGTTCGGGGCGACGGGCTGGGTTTCGCCCTTGCCGTCCGTCTTGTACTGGTAGTCGGTGCCGAGCTTGGCCTGGAGGTACCGGGTGACCGATTCCGCTCGCCGTACGGAAAGCTGCTGATTGTAGGAGTCGTCGCCCTTGCTGTCGGTGTGGCCGGTGACGATCACGGGCGGCTTGGCCGGGTCGGCGCGGCGGCGGGTCTCCTCGACGACCTCGTCGAGGACGGCGGTGGCCTTCGGGTTGAGCGTGGCCTTGTCGAAGGCGAACAGGACGTCGGTGCGCAGGCCGATCGTCTCGGTGCTGCCGTCCTGCTTGGTGGTCCGTTCGGGGGTCTCGACCAGCTCTTCGACGTCCCAGGCGCCTTCCCAGATCTGGCCTTGGGGCGCCACGACCTGCCACGGGTCGCCCGGCTTCGAGACCGGGTCCGCGGCGCCCTGCGTGACGGGGATCCCGGTCAGGGGGCCCATCTGCGTCGTCGGCGCGACCGTGACGGTCTTCGTCTCGGGCGGCAAGGGCGGGAAATAGATCTCCACCGGGTGCGGCACGCCCGGCTCGAAGTCGTCGGTGAAGCTGCCGTGCCGCGTGCCGAACACCTGGCCGTCACGGTCGTTCTCACGGAGCGGCGTGTAGTGCCTGCCGTTGACCGCGTCGAGCAGCCGGAAGTCGGCGAAGTCCGCCCGCAGCCGGTCACTGGCGAAGTGACCGGTCTGGGGCTTCCGGGTGGGGTTGGTGATCACCATGCGCAGGATCGTCAGCCTGGGACGGCGCTCGACGGCCTTGACCTCGACCCGGAACGGCTCGGGGACGTCCCACCCGGCCAGCCCTTCCACGGCGTACACGGCCGGCGGCTGTGGCTTCGGCGGAGCGGTCGCCTGCTTCGCGGGTCCCACCTGGGACGATCCGCACGAGACGGTCAGCAGCGCGACAGCGAGCACAGCGACAGAACGCAACGTCCCTCCCCGAAATGATCGGAACGGGGAGGCTACTACAGGTCCAGGAGGGACGAGAGCGAGTTGTACGACTTCGGCTAGTGTGCGACCTCAGCGGGCCGGGCCGGCGGGCCGAACGGCGTCCTGTCCGGCCGCTAACGGAACAGCGCGTCCTCGACCTGGAAGCGGATGAACTCGCCGTCGGCCCATCGCTCGCTCCCCGGCCACCATCCGCCGCGCAGCCGGGCCGGTACGGTGAACCCGTCGAAGGTGGCCTCGTCCTCGCACTCCACCCCGAACAGGTGACTGCGGAACGGGCCTTTGTCCGGGTTGCCCCAGCGCTCGACGGTGACGGCGGTGAGGGCGCCGGTGGGGGCGACGGTCAGCGTCACGTCGAAGTCCTCACCGCCGACCGGCACGACGGCGATCACCCGATCGTCGTCGAGGGGCTTCCACCTCAGGCGCGGGTCGAGCGCCGCGGCGGGCGCCATGACGAACTCGCAGGCCAGCCGGCCCGCCGCGCTCCTGGCGAGGTCCGGGCCGGTGCCCGACATCACCGGGACGACGTTCAGCAGCCGCCATCGCATCTCCCCCACGCCCGCCCGGTAGCGGTCGAAGCCGCTCACCGGCAGCGCCCCCATCCAGGCTCCGGCCGTCCAGACGAACCCTTCCATCGGCGCCAGCACCTGCAACGCCGCGAAGCGCCGCCAGCGGCCGAGCCTGATGTCGCCGCGCATGCGCAGCACCACCGCACGCAGCAGCGGCGTGCCGGGCTCGATGGCGTGCAGGACCCAGCGCCGGGCCGGTTCGGGCAGCAGATCCGCCTCGGCGGGGTCGAACGGGCGCGGGTTGCGCGTCCCGGCCTGCAACAGCTCCCAGTCGCGGCGGGCCTGTTCGGTCAGGTGCGGCGGAGCGAGGACGACGCTCATGACGACCCGCCTCCCGCCCGCACGACGGCCACCGGCCGCCGGTCGCGGGCTCGCCGCGCCGCCGCGTCCAGCAGTCCGGCACCTCGTCCGGTCGGCGTCTGGTGATGGCCGGCGGCGGTGAGCGCGTGCTCGGCCGCCCCTGGCCCGCGCACCGCGGCGTACGAGGATGCCGAACCGTCGAATCCGACGACGATCATCTCTTTCACCCCATCACGGTCTCGAATCTCCCTGTACCACCAGCACACTCCGCCCGGACGGCCGGTCACAGAGGAGAAGGTCCATCCGCGACCTGTGCCATTGGTCCCCGGGATCCCGGACGTTCGCCGCTGTGCCGGACGCGGCCGGACGCGCACCATGAGCGTGTACCGGAAGGACGAAGGAGAGGTGAGCCACCATGATCGGCGGACGGATGCTCATGGAGTCACCGGCGCTCGAGGTCGAGCTCCTTGCGCTGCGGAAGCGGGTCGACGAGCTGGAGGAGCAGGTACGCACCTTGACGGCCGCCGGCCTCGCGCTCGCCCGCATCCTGGAGAACCTCCAGCGCACCACGACGAGGCCCGTCACCACCGGCTGAGCCGGATCAGAGGCCCTCGCCTGCCCAGGGGCCGCCGCCGGAGGGGGCGGCCCGAAAAACCCGCTTCGCCCCTGACCTCGTACGGCCGGGCGGCTGGAGGAAAGGAGATTCGCATGAACATGGGCATCATGTCTCACATGGGAAGCGGCGTCGGCTGGATGGGGGGAGGCGTCATGCTGCTCCTGTGGGCCGCCCTTCTCGCGTCGGCCTGCTGGCTCGTCATCCGCGCCGCGTCCCCCGCGCGCCTGGTTCCCGTCCGCGTCGACCGGGCCCGCGACCTGCTCGCCGAGCGCTACGCGCGCGGCGAGATCTCGACCGAGGAGTACCTGGACCGGCTGACGTACCTGACATCCCGCTGACCGCCGCGAACGCCGGCGCACGGCTCCGTCCCGGACGCCCTCGTCTTCCGGGCGCCGGCGGAGGCGGCCGTACTTCTCCGGCCGGCCCCGATGCGGCCTGTCCGGTCAGAGGCTGGTGACGCCGTGGGCGCGGAACTGGGCGTGGACGCGGTCCAGGAGCGCCTGGTCCGGTGGTGCGACGTCGGCGAGAGGGTAGGGCAGGCCGAGCCGCTCGTACTTGGCGGTGGCCATGCGGTGGAAGGGCAGCACGTCGACCCGTTCGACGTTGCCGAGCCCGGCGACGAAGCGGGCCAGTCCGTCCACGTTCGCGGGCGCGTCGGTCAGCCCGGGGACCAGCACGAACCGGATCCAGGTGGGCCGGCCGAGCTCGGCGAGCCGGCGGGCGAAGCGCAGCGTGGGCTCGACCGGCCCGCCCGTGACCCGGCGACAGGTGGCCGGGTCGAAGGACTTGATGTCGAGCAGGACCAGGTCGGTGTCGGCGAGCATGGCGTCGGTGGCGCGGACGCCGAGCAGGCCGGAGGTGTCGAGGGCGGTGTGCAGGCCGCCGTCGTGGCATCGGGCCAGCAGCTCGGCGGTGAAGCGGGGCTGCAGCAGCGGCTCCCCGCCGCTGACGGTCACCCCGCCGCCGGAGACGGCGAGGAAGCGCCGGTACTTGCCGATCTCGTCCATGATCTCGTCGGTGGTCGTCCGGCGGCCGTCGCGCATCCGCCAGGTCTCCGGGTTGTGGCAGTACTGGCAGCGCAGCGGGCAGCCGCAGGTGAAGACGACGAAGCGGGGGCCGGGGCCGTCCACGCCGACCGACAGGTCCCAGGAGCTGATGACGCCCGTGCCGGGCGCTCGGGGCAGGCGTCCGGCGGGGCAGGTGGCGGTGTTCACAGCGCGTCGTGGAAGGTGCGGTTGACGACGTCGCGCTGCTGCTCGGCGGTGAGCCGGACGAAGTTGACCGCGTAGCCCGAGACGCGGATGGTCAGGTGCGGGTGGCGCTCGGGGTGTTCCATCGCGTCCAGCAGGACCGCCCGGGTCAGGACGTTGACGTTCATGTGGAAGCCGCCGGCGTCGACGTAGCCGTCGAGCACGCCGACCAGGTTGTCCGCGCGTTCGGCGGGGGTGCGGCCGAGGCCGTCGGGGGTGGTGGTGCTGGTCAGGGAGATGCCGTCGAGCGCCTGGTCGTAGGGCAGCTTGGCGACCGACAGCGCGGAGGCGACCAGGCCGTGGCGGTCGCGGCCGTTCATCGGGTTGGCGCCCGGGGCGAACGGTTCTCCGGCGCGGCGGCCGTCGGGGGTGTTGCCGGTGTGCTTGCCGTACACGACGTTGGAGGTGATCGTGAGGACGGACTGCGTGTGCTCGGCGTCCCGGTAGGTGCGATGCCTGCGGATCTTGGCCATGAACGAGCGCACCAGGCCGACGGCGATGGCGTCGGCGCGGTCGTCGTTGTTGCCGTAGGCGGGGAAGTCGCCTTCGACCTCGTAGTCGACGGCCAGCCCGGTCGTGTCGCGGACGACCCTGACCCGCGCGTGCCTGATCGCCGACAGGCTGTCGGCGGCGACCGAGAGGCCGGCGATGCCGCAGGCCATGGTGCGCCTGACCGGGTGGTCGTGCAGGGCCATCTCGATGCGCTCGTAGGCGTACTTGTCGTGCATGTAGTGGATGATGTTGAGCGCGTTGACGTAGGTGCGGGCCAGCCAGTCCAGCATCCGGTCGTAGGCGGCCATGACCTGCCCGTGATCCAGGTACTCGCCGGTCAGCGGCGGGAAGGCGGGGCCGACCTGCTCGCCGGTGAGCTCGTCGCGGCCGCCGTTGATCGCGTACAGCAAGGTCTTGGCCAGGTTGACGCGGGCGCCGAAGAACTGCATCTGCCTGCCGACCGGCGCGGCGGAGACGCAGCAGGCGATGGCGGTGTCGTCGCCGGTCCGCGGGCGCATCAGCTCGTCGTTCTCGTACTGGATCGAGCTGGTCTCGATCGACAGGGCCGCGCAGAAGCGCTTGAACGGCAGCGGCAGCCGCGGCGACCAGAGGACGGTCAGGTTCGGCTCGGGAGCGGGGCCGAGATTCCGCAGCGTCTGCAGGTAGCGGAAGCTGGTACGGGTGACCAGCGGGCGGCCGTCGTCGCCGATGCCGCCGATCGACTCGGTCACCCAGGTGGGGTCGCCGGAGAAGAGCTGGTCGTACTCCGGCGTGCGCAGGAAGCGGACGATGCGCAGCTTGATGACGAAGTCGTCGACGAGCTCCTGAGCCCGTTCCTCGGTGATGCGGCCTTCGGCGAGGTCGCGCTCGACGTAGACGTCGAGGAAGGTGGAGGTGCGGCCGAGCGACATGGCGGCGCCGTTCTGCTCCTTGATCGCGGCCAGGTAGGCGAAGTACAGCCACTGGACGGCCTCGTGCGCGGTGGCGGCGGGCCGGGAGATGTCGTGGCCGTAGGAGGCGGCCATCGTCTTCAGCTCGTCCAGGGCTCTGATCTGCTCGGCCAGTTCCTCCCGGTCGCGGATCACGGCGCCGGTGGCGTCGCGGTCGTCCAGGGAGCGCAGCTCGGCGTGCTTGGCCTCGATCAGCCGGTCCACGCCGTACAGGGCGACGCGGCGGTAGTCGCCGATGATGCGGCCGCGGCCGTAGGAGTCGGGCAGGCCGGTGATGACGCCGGCCTTGCGGGCGCGCCTGATCTCCGGGGTGTAGGCGTCGAACACGCCGTCGTTGTGGGTCTTGCGGTACTTGGTGAAGATCTCCTTGACGGCCGGGTCGAGCTTGCGGCCGTAGGCGGCCAGGCCGTTCTCGACCATGCGCAGCCCGCCCGCGGGCATGATGGCCCGCTTCAGCGGCGCGTCGGTCTGCAGGCCGACGATCAGCTCGAGGTCCCGGTCGATGTAGCCGGGCGGGTGAGCGGTGATCGACGAGGGAGTCGAGGCGTCCACGTCGAGGATCCCGTGCTCGCGCTCCTCGGGGAACAGCTTCGACACCGCCGCCCACACGGCCCGCGTCCGTTCCGTCGGCCCGGCGAGGAAGCTCGCGTCGCCCTCGTACGGCGTGTAGTTGGCCTGGATGAAGGCACGCACGTCCGGCGCCGCACGCCAGCCCTCCCCCGCGAACCCCCGCCACGCGCCCGTCTGTACCCCGGTCAGCGTCATGAGTTCCCCTTCGCGTCGATGTCCCTCCTCACTCTCTCCGCGAGGGGCGGGCCGCCGCCGCGGTCCAAGGCCATCGGCGTCCGGGACCAAGGTCCCGGACGGCTCACGCGGTGAGCAGCCCTCGGAGCAGGCGCTTGGCGCCTTCGTTGGCGGCGACGTACAGGACGGTCAGGGCGGCGAGCGCGCCGAGCACCGGCCACGTCAGCGGCGCCAGCCCCAGCACCCCGCCGACCGGCGTGTACGGCAGCGCCACCGTCAACACGGCCACCGCCACACTCGTCAGCAGCAGCGGCCGGGACGGCCGGCTGCGGTAGAACGGCCGCGCGGTCCGCAGCACGAGCATGACCGCCAGCTCGGTGGCGGTGGACTCGATGAACCAGCCGGTGCGGAAGACGTCGGCGCCGGCGTCCAGGCCCAGCCTGAGCACCAGGAACGTGGCGATGTCGAACACCGAGCTGAGCAGCCCGAACACGATCATGAAGGTGCGGATCCCGGCCAGGTTCCACGACCGGGGCCGCCGCAGCTGCTCGGGATCGACCTGGTCGGTGGCGATCGTGGTGCCCGGGATGTCGGACAGGAAGTTGAGCAGCAGGATCTGACGCGGCAGCAGCGGCAGGAACGGCAGGAACGCCGAGGCGGCGGCCATGCTGAGCATGTTGCCGAAGTTGGCGGAGATGGTGACCCGCACGTACTTGAGGGTGTTGGCGAACGTGCGCCTGCCCAGGCGCACGCCGTCGGCGATGACCTTCAGGTCCTTGTCCAGCAGCACGATGGCGGCCGACTGCTTGGCCACGTCCACGGCCGTGTCGACGGAGATGCCGACGTCGGCGGCGTGCAGGGCGGGGGCGTCGTTGATCCCGTCGCCGAGGAAGCCGACGGTGGCGCCGCAGGCGCGCAGCGCCCGGACGATGCGCTCCTTGTGCAGCGGCTCCACCTCGGCGAAGACCTCGACGCTCGCCACCCGGGCGGCCAGCGCGGCCTCGTCGAGCCGGTCGAGCTCCGGACCGGTCAGCACCTCGCCCCCGAGGCCCACCTCGCGGGCGATGCGCTCGGCGGCCAGGCGGTTGTCGCCGGTGATCAGTCGTACGGAGATGCCCAGGTCACCGAGGTCGCCCACCGCTTCGGCGGTGCCCTCCTTGGCCGGGTCGTGGAAGGCGAGCAGGCCCGCCAGCGTCATCCCGCTCTCGTCGGCGACGGTCGCGCGCGAGCGTCCGGGCAGCTCCGACGTGGCCAGGCCGAGCACGCGGAAGCCGTCCCGGCTCAGCTCGGCGAAGCGCTCCATGACGGCCTCGCGCACCGTCTCCAGCGGCACCGTCCCGCCTGCTGTACGGGCGGTGGCGCAGGCGGCGAGCACCGCCTCCAGGGCGCCCTTCGTGATCAGGGTCGGGACGCCGGCCTCGGCCACGAGCACGGACAGGCGCTTGCGCTGGAAGTCGTAGGGCACCTCGTCGAGCCGTGCCGCCGCGTCGATCGGCGGCGCCCCCGCAAGGACGGCCTCGTCCAGCGGGTTGGCGAAGCCGTGCTGGAGTCCGGCGTTGAGGCGGGCCAGCCGTAACACCTCCGCGCTCGGCTCGCCGCCGACGCCGGTCGCCCGGTCCAGCCGCACCGCGCCGGCGGTGAGCGTGCCCGTCTTGTCGGTGCACAGGACGGTCATCGCGCCGAAGTCCTCGATCGCGTCGAGCCGCTTGACGATGACCCGCTCGGCGGCCATGCGCCGGGCCCCGGCCGACAGGCTGACGGCCACGATCGCGGGCAGCAGCTGCGGGGTCAGGCCGACGGCCAGCGCGAGGGAGAACAGCAGCGCGTCCACGACGGGACGGTCCAGCACCACGTTCACGACGAAGATGGCGGTGACCAGCACCACCATCGCCCGTACGAGAAGCAGGCCGAAGCGGGTCATGCCGCGTTCGAAACCGGTGGTGACCTCGCGGCCGGCCAGCTCGGCGGTCACCTCGGCGAACTTGGTGGCGCGGCCGGTGCGCAGCACGGTGGCGGTGGCGGTGCCGCTGGCGACGTGGGTGGCGGCGTACAGCTCCGCCGTGTCGGCCTTCTCGACGGGGAAGGACTCGCCCGTCAGCGCGGACTCGTCCACCAGCAGGCTCTGGGATCGTTCGACGGCGCAGTCGGCCGGGACGATGTCGCCCGCCCGCAGCACCAGCACGTCACCCGGGACGATCTCCTCGGCGGGCACGGACACCTCGCGGCCGTCCCTGATCACCTCGGTCTCCACGCGGACGCGGGCGAGCAGGGCGTCGACGGCGCTGCCCGCCGAGTGTTCCTGCCAGAACACGAGCGCGCCGCTCAGGACGATGATCACCAGGATGATCAACCCGTCCGTCAGGTCGCCGAGCGCCATCGACAGGATCGTGGCGGCGATCAGGATGAGCACGATGGGGCTGGTGAACTGGGCCAGCAGCAGTCGCGCCCCGCGATGCCCGCGCGGCCCGGCGACCCGGTTCGGTCCCTGCAGCCGGAGCCGCCGACGCGCCTCCAGGCTGGTCAGACCCGGCATGCTGCGTGGTGGCGACGGGGAGATCGACATGAGGACGTCCTCCTTCCAGGACCACCCCAGCACAGCAGTGCCGTCGCCTCGGTGCAGGAGACTTTCGGCACCGAGTCGACGGACCTTCGTCCTCGCCGCGGCTCGTCCGCCGCAGGCACGGCGAAACGCCCACCCCCCGGGTGCCTAGGGGGTGGGCGTGTGCTCGTGCGCATTACTTCAGCCAGGCGTTGCGCCGGACGATCGGCAGGTTGCCCAGGCCGAGGGTGGCGCCCGCGCCGGCCATCGCCAGGCCGATCAGGACGATGGCGTAGATGATGTGCTCGTCCATGAAGGGGTTGTTGGCCAGCGGGAGTTCGGCGGCCCACATCAGGGTCAGCATGAGCGTGCCGGCGACCGCGGCGATCCGGGTGCCGACGCCCAGCACCAGCGCCAGGCCGATCCCCGCCAGACCGGCCATGAACAGCCAGTCCACCCACGCCTGTCCGGCCAGGTTCGAGAACAGGCCGCCCAGCGCGTTCTCACCGGTGCCCTTCAGGAAGCCGGTCGTCGGGCTGCCGCCCGCGATCCACGCCTTGCCCGCCGGGGTCGCGAAGCCCCACCCGAACGTCTTGTCCAGGAACGCCCACAGGAAGATCCAGCCGATCGCGATCCGGGCGACGGCCCAGACGTACTCGACCGGACGGCGTCCGGCGGCGGTGATGCCCGTGTACGTGACGGGCCGGTCGATCGTGGTGGCCATGACGGCCCCCTTTCGGTGGTGATTCGTCGTTCTCTTCCGCGCCTCCATCACACCGTGGCCGGCGATTCGCCGGCAGTGTCGTACGACCGTCGCGCGGAGGACCTTGGTCCCGGCTCACGCTCGGCGGTCATCTGTCCGAACGGCCGGAAACCGACCATGGGCTGCTCCAGCCATTCCATCAGCTCCGGGAACGGAAGTCTGACGTCTCTCCGCTCCGGCAGGCTCATCACGTTCGCGCCGTGACCTTCGGGCCTCTCGTCATCGTCACCCCTGACGGCGCCACCACCGTGGACGCCCGCGTCAGGGGCGCTCCCGGCCAGGCCTCGCCCTCCCCGCTGCGGCGACGCCCGCGCTGACCTACGACGGCGCCCGTCCGGGACTTCCGCCCCTGTTTGCCCGGCGCGGCCGGAGCTGTGATGAGGGCAGGAACGAAGCTCACGGAAGGAGCCGTCCCATGAAGATGACCGTCGCGGACGTGATGACCGGCAAGGTCGTGTCCGTCACCCCCGCCACCCCGTTCAAGGAGATCGCCGAGGCGCTCATCGCCGGCGGCATCAGCGCCGTCCCCGTCGTGGACGACGAGCAGCGCGTCGTCGGCGTGGTGTCCGAGGCCGACCTGCTGCGCAAGGAGGAGTTCCGCGAGCTGTTCTACCGCGAGGGCTACCAGCCGCCGCTGCGCGCCCGGCTGCGCCGTCCGAAGGGCCGCCAGAAGGCCGCCGGCGACACCGCCGCCGAGCTGATGACCAGTCCCGCGATCAGCGTCTCCCCCGAGGCGTCGGCGGTCTCGGCCGCGCGCCTCATGGACGCCCACGACGTCAAGCGGCTCGCCGTGGTCGACCGCGACGGCCGCCTCCAGGGCATCGTCAGCCGCCGCGACCTGGTCAAGCTGTTCCTGCGCCCGGACGAGGAGATCGCGGCCGAGGTGCGCGACGAGATCCTCGACCAGAAGCTGTGGGTGGAGACCTCAGGCGTGCGGGTGGAGGTGCGCCAGGGGATCGTGACGCTGTCCGGCTGGATGGACCGCCGTACCGAGACGGGCATCGCCGTCCGCATGACGAGCCGGGTCAACGGCGTGGTCGACGTCGTCGACAGGCTCACCTGGAAGACCGACGACTCCACATGGCAGGCCCGCTAGCGATGCCGGTCCTGAGCGGAAGCCGTCCCCCGCCCGGAACGGGACTTTGGCCTCTGCTCGCACGTCCCCGCCGCCGGAAGACTGGGGGAAGCCGAAGATGAGGAGCAGCGAGATGACAGTCACCCGGGAAGAGGTCAAGGTCCACGGCGACGAGCTCGCGGACAAGGTCAAGTCCCTGATCCATGAGGGCAACGTCCAGCGGGTCGTCGTCAGGGACTCGCACGGGCACACGGTGATGGAGGTGCCGGTCACGGTCGGCGTGGTGGCGTTGATCGCCGCGCCCGTCGTCACGGCCGTGGCCGCGATGGCGGCCGCCGCCGCGGAGTGGTCCATCCAGGTCGAACGACACGCGCAGGACGAGCAGCACGTACCGCCGCAGGTCTGATCGCGCGTCCTCCCCGCCATCGGCCGTCCGCGCCGGTGGCGGGGACCGATCAGGCGACGACCGCGTTCCGCTGCCGACGCCGCCCGCGACAGAATGGCAAGATCCAACAGCGACCGGGATCGGACAGAACGCGAGGAGTCAGGTGTCCTTCGAACAGTGGAGCGCACGGTGGGAATCAGTACCGCTGTCGGAGGCGGCAGAGCGCTACGACCTCTGCCAAGCCAGCGACAACCGCGTGGAGGATCTGGAAGAACTCTTCGGGGACGAACCGGAGTGCTTCTTCGTTCACCGGGGTGACCTCACCGTGGACGGGCCTTTGTCGACGGGGAACGACCCTGGCCTGGCGGAGGACACCGTTTACGTCATCGACGGCGACCTGACGGTCAACGGGCCGATGCGCTTTCTGAACGCGGACGTCTACACGCCGCTCTACATCACCGGCTCGGTCACCGCACAGCACCTGATGTGCCTGCTGGACAGCCATCTGTTCATCGGCGGCTCGCTCACCGTCGGGGGCCTGCTGATGACCGAGCTCTCCGACGCGGGAATGGTCGTCGTACACGGTGCCGCGTCTGCGGGCGCGTGGCTCGAAACCTGGGACAGAGGCGACGTCACCTTCGTCGGCACCCTCAAGGCCCGTCGGCTGCGTATGCCGAAGGGTGACTACCTCGAACGCTCCGACGCCGATGACGCGGCCGACATCCTGTTGCCCGAGTTCCTGGACGGCGACACCGAAGACGCCGCGGAAAAGCTCTGGAAGGCCGCGCTTGAAGGGCGTCCCCTTCTGCGCCCCTGATCTCCGAACGCCCTCAATCGGCGGACACGCATCGAGCTGGTCTTCACCCCGGGAGAGGCGGAGCCCACACCTTGCTGATGCGGGTACAAGGGATACGGCAGTGCCTCTTCCCGGGCGCGGCTGCCCCGCGAGGCCCTACATCGGCTCATGGCTCCTCATCCGGCCGGGCCCGTCCTGCACGAGTGGTCGCGGGCCGGATTCCGCCCGGCGGGATTCGGCCTGGCTGATCAGGCGCCTGCCCAATCGCTGCGCCGGCAGTTCCACCCACCGCCAGGTGAGCGCGCACAGCCCGAGCAGCACCGCGTACACCGCCACCAGCAGCGTCAGGCGCACCGCCACCGGTACGGCCGACGGGTCCGGCACGAAGAACTCGACGCTCTCCAGCAGCAGCGGGTGCAGCAGGTAGATCGAGTACGACACCAGCCCCAGCCAGGTCAGCCACGGCGGCATCGCGCGGCGGCGCAGTGCCATCGCGGCGGCGAAGGTCAGCCAGGCCGCCACGATCGCCACCTGCAGCCCCGGCTCCGCTCGCGCCGACCACAGCCCTGCCACCGGCACCAGCGCCACCCACGCGAGGTGCCGGTGACCGAACTGGCCGGTCTCGACGCGGTACAGCGTGGTGCCGGCGAACATGGTCGCCAGGATGGACAGCCCCTGCCACGGCCCGGGATAGCTCTGGTTGACCGCCAGCAGCAGCAGGACCGTGCCCGCGACGGCCACGGCCCCCGCCTGCCGTACCCGCCTGCCGCCGCGCAGCATGGCGGCCAGCCCCGCGGCCACCACGACGGTCACCACGACCACGACCGCGAGCATCCGGCCCGCGCCGCCCGCCGACAGCAGCGTCACCGGCAGCAGCCCGGCGCCGAGCACGGCGGTCGCCGCGAACCCGAGCGCGGCCGCCGTGCTGCGCCGGTGCACGCCGAGGGTGAACATCGCCGTCAGCAGGAGGTAGAAGGCCATCTCGTACGACAGCGTCCACAGCACATTGACCAGGTTCGGGACGTACAGCAGGTTCTGCAGCATGCCGGCGTGCGCCAGGGCCAGCGCCACCGGCCGGCTGCCCCACCAGACGTGCAGGTCGTCCCAGCCGGCCGCCACGAGCAGCAGCATGCCGGCCACGCACACGCCGAACAGCGGCCACAACCGGAAGAACCGCGAGATCCAGAAGGCCCGCACGCTCCCCCTGCGCTCCAGCGACGCGGGTACGATGTAGCCGCTGACCAGGAAGAACACCGTCACGCCGTACCAGCCGGGGTCGAAGACGGCCTTGACCGGCGGCCGCGCCTCCGGCCACAGCGGGGCGAGCGCGTGCTCGAAGACCACCACCATCGCGGCGAGCCCGCGTAACGCGTCCAGCCAGGCCAGCCGCCGGGCGGCGGGAGGAGCAGAGAAGAGGCTCTGCGCCTTGATCATCCACCGCCGCACCCTCGACACCACCGGCACCCGCTCCTCCTTGATCGGCTCGATCGCCTGAATCAGCACGCCTGCCCCCACCTGGCCGTCAGCACGATCCCGGCCGCCCGTGGCAGCCGGGACGCGGCCTGCCCCGGGCTGCACAGGGAAGACCGGGGCTCCGGGCTCAGTCGGGCAGGTCGTACCACTGGGGTTGGGGGTGCGGGGTGGGGGCGGGGCCCGCGTCCGCGCCGGGGGTCACGTACAGGTCGACGGAGTCGGAGCTGTGGAAGCGGGTGGACGCCACGATCCAGTCGTCCTTGATCCGGCTTCCCGGCACGGCCTCGTCGAACCACGAGAGGCTGCCGTCGTCCTCGTTCCGTTGCTTCCAGAGCAGCCGGTAGCCGGCCTTCAGCCCGCGCCGGCCCAGCTCGGCCCGTACCTCCGCGACCGTCTTTCCGTGGCTGGTGTAGCCGGACAGGGCCTCCTCGCCCTCCGGGTCGACAGGGCCGTTCTCGACGTACGGCTCGCCCGGCCTGGCGGGACGCCCGACGCCGAACACCACCCGGCCGGGGAAGTCGGCCGGCATCCAGACCTTGGCGCAGAACGCCGACGAGCACGGCGTGATGCCCTGGGTGCCGATGCTGCCGTGCCACTTGAAGCCGTCCGGGACGACGGGCCCGATCAACGTCCCCACCTCGGAGGGCGCCACCGGGACCACCTTGACCGTGACGTTCAGCCCGACCGCCCGGAACGCCTCCTCGAAGCGGCGGCGGTCGGCCGTGGGATCGGTGATGTTCACGCTGAAGTACCCGCCGGTCTTCTCGATGGAGACGGCGGCGTTGGCGTAGCTGGTCACCGGGCCGCCGACCATGCCGGCGCCGACGGCGACGGCCGCCGCCGCGGCCACGGTCGCGAGGCCCAGCGCCAGCCCTCGGCGCACCCTGCGGCGGGGCCGGGCCACGATGACGGGCTCGCGCTCCTCGGACATGATCGCGTGCATGAGGTCCCGAGCCTCCGGCGCGGACGCCTCTCCGGCGAGGTCCTGGTCACGGACGTGGGCGAGATCGGCGAGGTTCACAGCGAGCTCCCTTCCAGGGCGACGGCGCGAGGGTGGTCGAAGCCGGCCTTCGCCAGGTCCCGGGCGAAACGCCGGCGGGCGCGGTAGAGCCTGATCCGTACCGCGTTGCGGGAGACGCCGAGCACGCGGGCGATCTGCCCATGGTCCAGCGCCTCCCAGGCGACCAAGGAGAGCAGCTCCCGGTCATCGTCGGACAGGCCGCGGAAGACCTGTCCCATCTGCGACATCTCGTCCTCCGGCGAGCGGGCCAGCGCCGGGGAGGCGGCGAGCCGCTCCCGAAGGGCCGCCGTGCGCTGCTCATGGCGTTCTTCGCCGCGCCGGTGGTTGGCGAGCACCCGCCGCGCCACGCCGTACAGCCACAGCCGCGCCTCGTCCCCCTCGGGCAGCTCCTCGATGCGCCGCCACGCTGTGGTGAACGTCTCGGCCACCACGTCGGCCGCGTCCTCGGGGTGCCCGCAGCGGCGCAGGACGTACCCGAGTATGGGTTCGTAGGCGGATTCGTAGATCTCCACGAACCGGCTACGGGGATCGGCTCCCATCCGGTCTCCTTGTCTGGATCATCTGTCACATAAATCCATGTCCGGAACTTTGGCGGCATTTCCCTGCGGGTCGCGGGGCGGGAATCGAGAACCTCGAACAGGAGCTCACCGGCTCTCGCGCCGCATCAACGCCGCCTACTTCGCGCTCCAGACCGGCGACTTCCAGACCGCGCGGGAGATCGCCCGCGCCGCCGCCGACGAATGCCGGGCGGCCGGCGAGGTCAGCAAGCTCGCGGTGCTCCAGGCGAGCGACCGCGCAGGGAGCGGAACAAGAAAGGCCCTGCAGACCTTCCAGCGCCTTGAGGCCCGCCCGTGGGCCGAGCGTGCCCGCGGCGGGCCGGACGAACAAGGAGATCGGCGCGCAGCTCTTCCTCAGCCCCGAAGACCGTCAGCCACCACCTGTACGGAGCCTTCCCCAAGCTCAACGTGACCAGCCGGGCCCAGCTCGCCGGCCTCGACCTGACCTGACGCGAAGCCCGGAACCCTTCAGGCGGCACGGTGACCGGGCCCGCGGGCTACAACTGGCGGCGGATCGCGTCGATCGTCGTCTCCGGCGAGGTGTTGAAACAGAACCGGATCCCCGGCGCCGCGGCGGCCAGCACGTTGATCAGCCGTTCGAAGAGCAGGGTGTGCTCGGGAATCGTCCGCACGCCGGCTCCGATCATGGCCACGCCGAAGGAGGGCCCGGCCTCCAGACAGTCGCGAAGAGTCCTCTCCGCCGCTTCCGGGTCGGCTTCGACGAGACAGGGCGTCACGTCGAGCCCCGCCTCGCGCAGGGCCGCGTCGCCCTGCGCGATCCGGGCCGTGAGCGCCTGCTCGTCGAGGCCGGGCAGCGTGGTGTAGTCGATCGCGCTCGGGTGCAGGCCGATGGAGATGATTGCGGTCATGTCTTCTCCTACCAGGGAATCGGGCCGTTGCCGCCGAAGAAGCCGCCGGTCGGCCCGTCCGGCTCCAGGGTGGCCAGGCGGACGACGACCTCGGCTGCTTCGGCCACCGTGTGGAGGCCCGTGTGATGGTTCATGTCGGTGGCCGGGTTGCCCGGGTCCGCGGCGTTGATCCTGAACGTGGGCAGCGCCCGGGCGTACTGGGAGACGATCATATTGAGCGCGGTCTTGGACGAGGCATAGTCCAGGGCCAGGAAGCCGTGTTCAGGGCGGGCGGGGTCGGCGGCGTTGGCCAGGGAGGCCAGAGCGCTGGAGACCATGACGACGCGGGCGTGCTCCGACCGGCGGAGCAGGGGCAGGAACGCATGTGTCACCCGTACCGGGCCGAACACGTTGGCCTCGTACACCGGCCGCAGCGTGCCGGCGTGCATGTCGGCCGGATCCATGAGCGGGCCGCCGACACCCGCGTTGTTGACCAGGACGTCCAGGTGGTCCGTCTGCTCGGACACCCTCTTCACGGCGGTCGCGGCGGAGTCGTCGGAGGTGACGTCCAGCTCGACGAACGCGACGTCGAGCCCCTGGGCCGCCAGCGAGTCCGCGGCCCGCCTGCCCCGTTCCGGGTCCCGGGCGGTCAGGAACACGCGCCAGCCAAGGCTCGACAACTGGCGTACGGTCTCCAGTCCCAGCCCCTTGTTCGCCCCGGTGACCAGGGCCATCGTTCTCAGGTCTGCGGTCATGGCCTCCATCATGGGGACGGCCCCCGCGGCCTGCCAGGACGGGTGTGGCCTGGGACCGGCCGTACCACCCGTTCGAGCCGGACGATGCGGCAGGATCGAGGCATGAACCGCGCCGAACTCGCCGAAGTGCTCCGTACGGCTCGATCGCGCCTGCGTCCGCAGGACGTCGGGCTGCCGGCGGGGCCCCGCCGTCAGGTCAGGGGGCTGCGCCGGGAGGAGGTGGCCCTGCTGGCGGGCCTGAGTGTCGACTACGTCGTACGCCTGGAGCAGGGCCGCGGTCCCCGTCCGTCGAGTCAGGTCATCGCCGCGCTGGCCCAGGCGCTGAGGCTCGACGACGACGACCGCGACCTCGTGTTCCGGCTGGCCGGTCACGAGCCGCCCCGAAACGGGAGCATCCAGATGGTCGTACGGCGGAGCGTTCTGCGCCTGCTGGACCGCATGTCGGACCTGCCCGTGCTGGTGCTGTCGGCCAAGGGCGACGTGCTGGCCTGGAACCCGCTGGCGGCGGCGCTGCAGGGCGACATGTCCGCCTGGCCCCGCCATCGGCGCAACCTCATCTGGCAGCGCTTCCTCGGCAGCAGCCGCTGCCAGGTCGCCCTGAACGCGGGCGAGGACGACGCCGCGGCCCGCGCCTCGGTCGGCACCCTGCGCGCCGCGCAGGCCCGCTATCCTCGCGACCCGGACCTCGTCCGGTTGATCGCTGAGCTCCGTAGCGGGAGCCCACGCTTCGACGAACTGTGGCAGGAGGGTCGCTCCGCCGCCTGGCGCGCCGCGACCAAGAGCATCAGCCATCCGGCGCTCGGCACCGTCACGCTCGACTGCGACACCCTGCTCCTTCCTGACGACAACCAGACGGTGCTGGTGTACTCCGCCGAGCCGGGCTCCTCCGAGGCGGCGGCGCTCGACCTCCTGCGCGTGACCGGGCTGCAACAGGTCTGAGCGCTGCGGCATGCGTGGCGCGGGTTCACGCCGCCGGCGTCCATGACGGGCCGCTCATGGCGGCGGTCAGCGCGACGCGCAGCCGTTCGTACGTGGGGGCCAGCCGGCGCAGGCCGGAGGCGAGCTCCGTGTCGTCGCCCGACACGAGCGGACCTTGCAGGCCGCCGACGATGCGGGCCTGCTCCGTGGCGATGGCCGCGCCCGCGTCGAGGCGGAGGGACGACAGGCAGGCCGCCAGGTCGTTGAGGCGGCGGGCGCCCACCCGCACCGCGAACGCCTGCCACAGCGCCCTGATCTCGGGATCCAGCCCTTCCTCCACCAGTTCGGCCGTGCGCTCGGCGGCCTCGGCCAGCCCCAGCGTGCCGGGCGGGACCTCCACGTCCGTACGCCCGGCCAGCCAGGCCAGCCCGGCGGGCAGCGAGCGCCGCAGCGCCTCCCGCGGGCCGACCTGCTCGCGCCGGGTGAACCGGCGCCGCATCCGGAACGGCCGCTCCAGGTAGGGGATCAGCTCTCCGCGCCAGGCTGCGGCGAAGGCGCCGACCGGCAGGGTGGCGTACGGGTAGCCCTGGGGGTCGTGCACGAGCACGGTGTCGCGGCCCACTTCCAGCACCACCACGTAATGGTCGGCGCCGACCGCCTCGCCCGACCCTGGCTGGTACGCCAGCAGACCGAGCTCAAGCGGCCCGGCCACCACCGGCCCGTCCTGGCAGGCCCGGCGCAGCCGGTCGAGCGCCGCCGCCGCCGTCCCGCCGTCCGCGCGTTCGCACTCCCAGCCGAGCAGGCCGATGGCGGCGTCGATCCCGATCTCGGGGTCCCAGCCGAACGCGTCGAACAGCGGCAACCGGCCGCCGATGAGCTGCATCCCGTACGGGGAGCCTGTCAGGACCTCGATCACGGCCGGCGGCGGCGCCTCGCCGCCCAGGACCATCGCGAGGGAGTTGGCGTAGCAGTACGGCCCGGAGCCGACATAGGTGACGGACATGGTCGGCACCTTGCCGCCTGACACGGTGTCATGGTCAAGCCCGTCGTCCTCACGGCTCCAGGCGGGAGAGGTCGAGCCGGGCCAGCCGGTCGGGGTCGGACAGGATGTCGATCGTGGCGATCCTGCCGTCGGAGATGGTGAAGCTCATGACGGAGATCAGCTCGTCGTCGATGGTGTTGACCAGGCCGGCGAGGCCGTTGACGAGTGCCGGGCGGGTGGTGGCGCTCGTGGCCATGCGCTGGAAGGTGGCGAGCTGTCCCGCCACGGCCGCGACACCGCCCAGGACCTTCAGACCGCCGGCGAGCATCCCGCCGTCGGCGCGCAGCAGCACGCCGGGGTCGAGAACGGACACCAGCGCGGCCAGGTCGCCGCCGCGCGCGGCGGCCAGGAACGCGTCCACGACGCGGCGCTGATCGGCCAGGTCGGGGTCGGGGTTCGGGGTCGCGCCGCGGACCCGCAGGCGGGCCCGGCTGGCGAGCTTCTTGGCCGCCACGGGGGTGCGGTCCACGATGGGCGCGATCTGCTCGAACGGCAGGCCGAACATGTCGTGGAGCACGAACGCCAGCCGTTCGGCCGGGGTCAGGGACTCCAGCACGACCAGCAGCGCCAGGCCCACCGAATCCGCCAGCAGCACTTCCTGCTCCGGGTCGGCGGCATCGCCAAGGCTGACCACCGGGTCGGGCAGACGCTCCTCCAGCGACTCCTCCCGCCGGGACTTACGGGCCCGCAGCATGTCCAGGCACACCCGGCCGACCACGGTGGTCAGCCAGCCGCCGAGGTTGTCGATGTCGCCCGCGTCCGAACGCGCCAGCCGCAGCCATGCCTCCTGGACGGCGTCCTCGGCCTCGGTCAGCGAGCCGAGCATGCGGTAGGCGACCGCCTTCAGGTGGGGGCGGTGCCCCTGGAACTCGTCGGCCAGGAAGTCATGGGGCGTCACGGTCGCAGTCCTCTCAGCTCAAGCCAGGTCAGAACGCTGACGCGTCAACCCGGCGAAAGGTGACCGCGAACGCATCCGGTCACCTTTCCCCCCGGCCGTCCGTCAGGCCGGCGACCGACACCCCTTCAGGAAAGGTTGCCGACGATGAGCAGGACGGATGTCCACGGAACGGTCGCGGACGGCTTCGAGCCGGTGCGCGAGGCGTTCGCCGAGGTGGCCGCCGAGCAGGGCGGCCAGGCGGGCGCGCAACTGACGGCCTACGCGCACGGCCGGCGGGTGGTCGACCTGTGGGCCGGGGACGAGGTGAGCGGGGACACGCTGACCGGCGTCTACTCCTCCACCAAGGGCGCCGCGACGCTGGTGGCGGCCCTGCTGGTCCAGGAGGGGGCGCTCGCCCTCGACGAGCCGGTGGCCCGGCACTGGCCGGAGTTCGCCGCCGCCGGCAAGGACCGGATCACGCTGCGGGACGTGCTGACCCACCGCTCGGGCGTGATCGGCGTCGACGGCGGGCTGTCGGCGGCCGAGCTGGCCGACGACGCGGTGATCGCGCGCCGCCTGGCCGGGCAGCGGCCGTACTGGAAGCCGGGCTCGGCCTACGGCTACGGCGGGTTCGTCTCGTTCGCCATGGTGAACGAGGTGATCCGGCGGGTGACCGGCCGGTCGCTGCAGCAGGTGTACGACGAGCGCATCCGGACCCCGTACGGGCTGGACCTCTACCTCGGGCTGCCCGAGGACCAGGAGCGCCGGTTCCGGCCGATCCAGCGGTGGACGGCCACCCCCGAGCAGGAGGCGGCGTTCTGGGAGAACGTGCCCGGCCCGCAGAGCATTCTCGGCATCGGCTACGGGCTCAACAGCACGCCGCCGCTGGACCAGGTGGCCTTCGCCAACACCCGGGCCGTCCGCGCCAGCGGCCCGGCGTCGGCCGGCGGCGTGGGCAGCGCGCGCGGCCTGGCCGGTCTGTACGCGGCGGCCGTCTGGGGCGTCGGCGGACGTCCCCCGCTGCTCAGGCCGGACACGGTCGGCGAGTTCTCCATGCTGCACTCCACCGGCGGCGACCTGGTCCGCGGCGACCAGGGCAACTACGCGCTCGGGTTCCAGGCCAAGGGCCTGCGGTACGGGTTCCTCGGCGCGAACGCCTTCGGCCACGACGGCTCGGCGGGCTCGGAGTCCTTCGCCGACCCGGCCAGCGGCATCGCCTTCGGCTACGCGCGGCGCCGCTTCGGCTTCGGCTGGTCCTACCCCGAACACGACCGGCTGGCCGCCGCCGTCCACCGCGCCGCCACCGTCTGAGGACCTCGCATGAGCACGCACACCGCGCCCCGTCCTGAGAGAACCGGCCTCGCCCTCCTGGTGATCGCCGCCGGGCGACCGCTGATGGTGATGACGGCACCATCGTGACCGTGGGCCTGCCCGTCGGCGGCGCGCCTCGCTGATCTCCGTCGCCTCCCCGTCACTTCCGGCCCGCGGGATCCGTCATAGCGGCGGAACACCGTTGCATCAGAAAGGAACCCCATCACCATGACCAGCACCGAGCAGCAGCACCGCCGGTCGCGCCTGTCCAACCCCGCTGTGCTCGTCCCCGAGCTGAAGGACATCGGCGGCGCCCTGTTCAGAGCGACCGGGAACGGCTCCGTACCGGAGGCCACCATCAGCCTGCTCCAGTTGCGCGCCGGGCAGATCGTCGGCAACACGTACCTGACGGTCCTGCACACCGGCAACCTCCGCAAGGGCGGGGAGGCCGAGGAGCGCATCACCGCCGTGGCGTCCTGGCAGGACGCCCCCTGCTTCACCGACGCCGAGCGCGTCGCGCTCGCCCTGGTGGAGGCCGTGCTCACCGCGAATGCGGGCGGCGAGCGCGTCTCCGACGAGCTGTACGAGCGGGCGCGCGAGCACTACGACGAGAAGGCGCTCGCCACGCTCGTCATGGCGATCGGCCAGGTCTGCTTCTTCATCCCCCTGGCCCTCATCGGCAAGCCGCTGCCCGGCGTGTCGCCGACGGAGCAGTGGAGCCGGTAGCCGGCCCAGCGAACCGCGGGGTCTGCGGCCCGGCCGGTCGCCTACCGTCCGAGCATCACCAGGTCGGCGTCCTCCAGGTACTCGGGGTCGGCGAGCAGGTCAACGTGGGTGATCCTGCCGTCGGCGATGGTGAAGGCGAAGACGACCCGTGGCCGTCCACCAGGCGCCCACACCAGACCCGGTGCGCCGTCGATGAGCGCGAGCTCGGCGGCCCGGGCCCGGCCGGCGAAGGTCTCGGCCACGCCGTCCGCCCCTCGTACCAGCCTCGACGCGCCGGAGAGCACGGCGGTGCGGTCCGCGCTGATCTCCACGTCGGGGTCGAGCAGCGCGAGCAGGGCCGCGAAGTCCCCGGCGCGTGACGCGGCCTGGAAGGCCGCGACGATCTCCCGCTGCCTGGCGGAGTCGGTTGCGGCTTCCGGGGTCGCCGGATGCTGCACGCGCCGGCGGGCGCGGCTGGCCAGTTGCCGGGCCGCGGCGGGCGTCCGGTTCACGATCGTCGCGATCTCGCCGAACGGCACGGCGAACATGTCGTGCAGGACGAACGCGATCCGTTCCGCGGGCGTGAGCGTGTCGAGCACCACCAGCAGGGCCAGGCCGACCGAATCGGCGACGACCGCCTCGTGCTCGGGGTCGTCCGCCTCGCGAAGGCCGGCCGTCGGGGCCGGTCCGGAGGCGGGCAGCGGCTCCTCGCGGCGCGTCCTGCGATCGCGCAGCATGCTCAGCGCCACCCGTGCGACGATCGTGGTGAGCCAGCCCGGCACGTTCCGCACGTCCTCCGCGCCGGCGCGGCTGAGCCGTAGCCAGGCCTCCTGCAGCGCGTCGTCGGCCTCGCTCGCCGAGCCGAGCAGCCGGTGGGCCACCGCCCACAGGTGGTCGCGATGCTGCTGGAACCAACCGGCCAGCAGGTCCTTCTCCTCCATGACGCCGTCCCTCTCGTGCTGTCTGTACCGGATGACGCAGACAACCGCGGAAACGTGACAGGCGGCGCGCTGTCACAACCTCCCCTCGCCGCGAGTCATCAGGGCGGAAGTCCAGTCGATGAAGCGGAGAGACACATGCAGACACGGATGAAGAACCCCGCCGTCGTCCTGCCGACGGCGATGGCGCCCATCCAGGAGCTCTTCAGGGCCGCCCGCACGGGCGGCGTGCCGGAGAGCACCCTGGGGCTGGTGCACCTGCGCGCCAGCCAGATCAACGGCTGCGGACCGTGCGTGGAGTCGGGCGTGCGTGCCGCCAGGAAGCTCGGCGAGAGCGACGAGCGGACGGGGTCGGTCGTCGCCTGGCGGGAGACGCCGTACTTCACCGACGCCGAGCGCGCCGCGCTGGCCCTCACCGAGGCCGCCACCCGGCTCGCCGACCGCAGCGACCCGGTCCCCGACGACGTGTGGGACGAGGCGGCCCGGCACTACGACGAGGCGGGGCTGGCCGCGATCATCCTGATGGCCGCGGTGACGAACCTGTCGAACCGGCTCAACGTCACCACCCGGCAGCTCGCCGGCCAGAAGTGGGGCTGAGCCGCATGACGAACACGACGGAGTGCTCATGACCACGCGCACCTGGCCGGCCACGATCCTCTACTGGTATCTGGCCGTGTCCTTCTTCATCGGTTTCGCCACCAAGTTCTGGCCCGGGCCGACCTTCTTCGGTCCGGCCTACGCGGAGAAGTTCGTCGACTGGGGCTGGCCGCCGTGGATGCGGTTCGTGGTCGGCGGCCTGGAGCTCGTCTTCGGGCTGGCGATGCTCGTCCCCCGGCGGCGGGTCAGGTTCATCGGCGCCGCGGGGCTGGTGTTCGTGCTGGTCGGCGCGGTGACGACCCACCTCATCGATGTCGCCCCCTTGTACGAGGAGGTGTCGGCGCCGCTGCATCTGGTCATCATGATCGGCGTGGCGCTGGCGAACTGGCCGGCGGACTGGCGGGACCTTCTCCGTCCCTTCGGCGACCGTGGCGTCCGCGCGGCGCCGAGCACGTCGGCCGGCCGGGCTTCGGCCGTCCGGCAGGAACAACCGGCAGGGCCGTGATCCAGTACGTGATCACGGCCCTGCCGGGCACAACGGTGTGGCCCGGACCTCCGCCTGTCCTTCGGCGGAGGCCCGGGCCACGGCGCCGACCTCAGCCGGTCACCGGTACGGCGCGTGCGTCATGAGGGCTGGAGGTCGACGACGACCTCGTAGACGCCGGGCCGCGCGGTGATGTGCAGGCCGGGATCATTGAGCAGCCGCTGGGCGCTCTCCTGCCATTCGGGCCTGCTCAGCGCCTCCTCCAGCCGCCTCCCGCTCTCCCAGTGGGCCACGTTGACGAACCGCAGCTCGGCGTCGTCGATCAACGACCGGTGCAGCCGGGCGCGGACGAATCCCGGCTGCCTGGCCATGATCTCGGCGTTCTCCATCCACAGCGGCAGGAACGTCTCCGCCTCCTCCACCGGTACGGTGAAGGCGTTGATCATGGTGATGGGCTCGTCGACCGGCGTCTCGGTGCGGGTGATCGGAACTTCATTCATGATTTCTCCCTTGTGGTCGGTGCCGAGAGGATCAGTCGGCCATGCCGAGGACCTGTTCGACCGTTTCCGGCCGGTCGAGCACCGCGAGCATGGCGTGGGCCACGTCCGCGCGTGAGACGTACCGGCCGCCCCGCACGTTCTGTCCGACCGCCGTCCGGTAGGCGCCGGTCACCGGCTTGTCGGTCAGCTGCACCGGCCTGAGCACCGTCCAGTCCAGGCCGCTGTCGCGTACGTCGTCCTCCATGACGGCCAGATCCAGGTACTGCGGGCGGAGCGCGGCCTTGACGATCGGATACACCACGTAACGCAGGAACGGACCGTCGCCGGGGTCGTGCCGGGGCGGGTTGGGGCGTCCGGGCGAGGGCGTGGTGCCCACCGGGGCGGCGCTCACCACGATCAGCCGGCGGGTCCCGGCGGCGCGCATCGCCGCGATGATCGCCTTGGTGCCCCTGGAGGCCACCCCCGCCGCGGCGTTGTTCGGCGGGCCGAGCGCCGACAGCACGGCGTCGGCTCCTTCGACGGCGGGCAGCAGGGTCGCGACGTCGGCCGCGGCCATGTCGGCGGCGCGCACGACGCGGACCGGCTTCCCGTCCAGCCTGGCCGGGTCGCGTACGACGGCCGTGACGTCGTACCCCTGGGCCAGAGCCTGGTCGAGCACCTGCCGGCCGACGCCACCGCTGGCGCCGAAGACAGTGAGTTTCATGGACGAATCCCTTCGGGTTCGTTGAAAGGGGGTTGCCCGGGCAGGCGATCCCGGCTCATGGGCGGCGGCCGACGCGAAGGCCCCGAAGACGCCCAGATCGCCGACATGTACGGACACCCCTTGCTTGCCTTTCGTCTTCACCTGGACGACGGCGCGGGCACGGCGAAGGTGACGACTCTCGCCAGAGACGCTCCGCGAGGTCGGCGGCCGAGCCCGTCCCGTCGCCTCCATGACTCGCCGCACGGCGCGAACGTGACAAGCGGCGGCTGTCACCTCTTTCGATCCCCCGGAGTCAGGTTCATGACCAGCGGACGGCCGCGCACGGGCATCGGCCTGGATATTTCGGTCCGAAGTGCGAAGTTGGACGACGTTCCCGCGCTCGTCGAGCTACGCATGGCGAACGCGGAACATCACGTCGGGCTGGGCCCTTCCGTCCATCGCCGACCGGACGGCGACGTGGTGCGCGGCCACTTCGAGAGCCGTCTGCGCGCCGGGCAGGATGACCTGCTGCTCGTGGCCGAGGTCGATGGCGAGGCGGCGGGCATGGCGGAGGTCGTCCTGCGGCCGGCGGCTCCCGACCATCAGATCCTGATCCCGCGCCGCACCGCGGAGGTCCACACCGTGGTCCTCGACCGTCATCGCGGTCAGGGCGTCGGCCGGGCCCTGCTGGCCGCGGCTGAGCGGAGCGTCCGGGGGCGCTCAGTGAGGGGGTGCTCCACCGATCGGTTGATCTGCTCCACCGTCTGAACGATCGCCCGGATCCACCGCCCACCCGGCGGATCGGGCGATCCGCGCGGGGCGCCTCCGTTGCGACGCTGGATCCCGTCGGCGAGCGGCACGGACGGAGGCGGTCGAGATGCGCAATGTGGTGTGGCTGGTCAGAGGGTACGTCGCGGTCAGCGTGCTGACGGTGGTGACGATGGTCGTGTTCAGGAACGACGGGACGATGGTCACCGACTCGGTGTGGATCCGCGGCACGCTCGTCGCCGTCGCCTCGCTGGTCACGTTGTTCTTCGCAGCACGGGCGGCCAGGGGCGAGCGGAAGATGCTGCTGCGGCTGCGGATCGTCACCTCGATCATGCTGGTCGCGATCGTGGTGATCATCGCTTTGCCCGGTCTGTTCCCGCTCTGGTTCAAGCTGGAGCAGGGCGTCTGCGGCCTGCTCCTGCTGCCCGTGGTCGTCCAGCTCAACCGGCGACCGGCGGACCGGCGGTGAGCACGCCGGCGGAGCGGCCCGGCGGCTAGATTGTCCTGGGAGCAGGTGAGCATGGACAGTTGGCGGATGGCCGCGCCGGCGGGCTGGGAGCAACGGCTCCGGCCCATGGTCACCGTGGTCCCGTACGTGCTGCTGGCCGTCATGGCCGCCCTGACGATCGTCGTCAAGCACGACCGGCCGGGCTCGCTCGCCCTCGACCTCGCGCTCTGCGCGGCGGCCGCGGTGTGGAAGCTGGCGCTCTTCACCCTGCACCCGGAGTGGCGCGGCCGGGTCGGCGTGATGAGCGTGTTCGTCGCGGGCCTGATCCTGTTCGGGCTGGTCATGGTCGTCCGCGATCCGTGGTTCGGCGTCTACACGCCCGCGCTGTACTTCTACGCCTTCCGGATCATCGGCTGGCCGCGTGAGCTGTACTTCATCGCGGGCGTCGCGGTGGTGGCGGGCACGGCGCAGTCGGCCGGCCTGGAGTTCGGCACCTGGACGGGCCTGCTGGAGTACCTGGGCGTCCTGGTCGTCAACGTCGTGCCGATGTGCCTGATGGCCTGGCTGAGCGAGGTCGGCGCACGGTACTACGCGGCGCGGGAGACGGCCCTGCGCGAGAGCAGGGAGGCCAACACCCGGCTGGCCGCGGCCCTGGCCGAGAACGCGGCGCTGCAGGAACGGCTGGTCGAGCAGGCTCATGAGACCGGCGTCCTGGACGAGCGAGCCCGGATGGCCCGGGAGATCCACGACATCCTGGCCCAGGGCCTGACCGGCATCGTCACCCAGTTGCAGGCGGCCGAGCAGGCGGCCGGCGACCCGGCCGCATGGCGCCGGCACCACGCGGCGGCGACCGCGCTGGCCCGGGAGAGCCTCACCGAGGCGCGGCGCTCGGTGAACGAGCTGCGCCCTGAGCCCCTGGAGACCGGCCGCCTGGCCGACGCCCTCACCGACGTGGCGGCCAGGTGGTCGGCCCGCCACGACCTCCCGGTCCAGGTGGCCGTCACCGGCGAGCCCCGGACGTTGCCCCCGGAGGCCGAGGTCGCCCTGTTACGGGTCGCCCAGGAGGTGCTGGCCAACGTCGCCAAGCACGCGCGCACCGCGACCCGCGTCGGCCTCACCCTCACCTACATGGACCGGCAGGTGGTTCTCGACGTCCGCGACGACGGTCCCGGCTTCGACCCGGACGTGCGCGCCGGCCACGGCGGCGGCTTCGGGCTGGTGGCGATGCGGCAGCGGATCGAGGCGCTGTCGGGCGCGTTGCACATCGAATCGGAGCCGGGCGGCGGGACCGGGATCTCGGCCAGCCTGCCCGCGGACACGCCGGAGGCAGGCACATGACTGACGCCATCAAGCTGCTGGTCGCCGACGACCACCCGGTGGTCCGCGACGGGCTGGGCAGCATGTTCGCCCGCGATCCGGAGTTCACCGTGGTGGGCGAGGCGTCGGACGGTGCCGAGGCGGTCCGGCTGGCCGAGGCCCTGGCACCGGACGTCATCCTGATGGACCTGCGGATGGCGGGCATGGACGGCGTCACCGCGATTCGCGAGCTGGCCAGGCGCGGCGTGCCGGCCCGGGTGCTGGTGCTGACGACGTACGACACCGACAGCCACGTGCTGCCCGCGATCGAGGCGGGCGCCACCGGTTACCTGCTCAAGGACGCGCCGCGCGAGGAGCTCGTCCGTGCCGTGCGCTCGGCCGCGCGCGGCGAGGTCGTGCTCTCGCCGTCGGTGGCCGCCCGCCTGGTGAGCCGGCTCCGCACCCCGGGCCCTTCGGCCGGGCCGTTGAGCCGGCGGGAGCTGGAGGTGCTACGGCTGGTCGCGGCCGGCCTCAGCAACCGCAGGGCCGCCGCCCGGTTGTTCATCACCGAGGCCACGGTCAAGACGCACCTGCTCAACATCTACGCGAAGCTCGACGTCAACGACCGCGCGTCGGCGGTGGCGGAGGCGTACAACCGCGGCCTGCTGGGAGCGCCCGAGCGCCCGTAGTGCCCGCCGACCGGCCCGTTCCCGCGCACCCGACCGGCGGGTGCCGGGCCGGTACGGCGGCCGTCACGGGAGCCAGGTCTCGTGCAGGTGCAACCACGTGGCGGCCTGGAGGACCACCGTGGACTGCCGGGTCCGATCCGGCTGGACCTCCTGGTAGGTGGCCACCGCGAGGGCACCGCCGGAGGCGACGATCCGTACGTGGCGGATCTCGACGGTCAGCCCCGGCGCCCCGCCGTGGAGCGCCTCGACCTCGGCGAGGACCTGCTCGCGGGAGAGCGTCCGGCCGTCCGGGGTGATGAGCGTGAAGCCGGGGGCGTGGGCGTCGGCGAAGCGGGCGAACTCCTCCGGCGCGGCGGCGCCGGTCAGCCAGCGTTCGATGACCTCGTGGTGGCGGACGATCTCCGCCTCGACGTCGTTCACCGGGCTGCCCAGGGCTGGGCGGCGATCCAGGCGCGCAGCGGCGTCAGCCGGAGGCCCAGCAGCTCGGCCGCCGCGGGGTCGGGCGCGAACAGGTCGCGGTCGGCGGCGGCCCAGCGGTAGGTGGCCGCCACGACGGCGGCCGTCGAAGCGCCCAGCGCCTTCGCCAGGCCCGGCTCGAACTCGGCCGGATCCTGCGCGGCGTACCGGGCGCCGAACGCGGCCGCCAGCTCGTCGCCGGTCACCACGTCGGGCCCGCCGAGCCTCAGCACGGCTCCCTCCAGACCGTCGCGCACGAGCGAGGCGTGCGTGGCGGCGGCCAGGTCGTCGTGCGAGAGCCAGGGCACCGGCAGGTCGGCGGGCAGCGGATACCGCAGCACGCCCTCGGCAGCCAGCGGGCCCGTCACCCACGGCGCGGCCAGGTTGTCCAGGTAGACCGGCGGGCACAGCACCACGAGCGGCAGGCCGGCCGACCGCAGCGTCCGCACCGCCCACCGGCGCGTCTCGAAGGCCGCCACCTGCGTGGCGGCCTCGGGCAGCCGGTTGGCGGTGTTGAACACCAGCCGCCGCACCCCGGCCGCCAGCGCGGCGTCGCGCACATGCCGGACGTGGGCGGCCACCGTGTCCGGCTCGTAGACCATGGGCAACGTCACCGAGGCGTGCGTCACCCCGGCGAAGGCCGCCTTCACCGCCTCGGCGTCGCCGAGGTCGCCGGCGACCGGCTCCACTCCACGCGGCACTCGGCCGCTCCTGGTCAGACCGCGTACCGGGTGTCCCTCGGCGACGAGCCGCCGTGCGACCGCGCCGCCCTGGGCGCCTGCCGCGCCGATCACGAGAAAGGTCATGCCGGACAGCCTCCACCAGATCGGCGATACGCTCGATAAAGCGAAATATCTGGTTATTTAAGGATCGTCCGATGGATGGTGACCTGCTCAGCGCGCTGCTGGCCCCGCTGCGGCTGGAGGGCGTCTTCCACAGCCGCTGGCGGGCCGGCGCGCCCTGGGGCGTCGCAGGCGAGGCCGAGGACTGCGCGCTGCTGCACTACGTGCACGAGGGCACCTGCGCCGTCGAGCTGCCCGGCGCCGAGCCCGTCCTGCTGCGCGCCGGGGACCTGGCCGTCTTCCCGCACGGCAGCGCCCACCGGCTGGGCGACCGGCCGGGGCGTCCCGCCGTGCCGCTCGCGGCCGTGCTGCCCGAGCGGCCGCAGGGCGGCGTGAGCACCGTCGAGGTCGGCGGGGACGGCGAGCGGACCGTCCTGCTCTGCGGCGGGCTCCACTACGACCGGGCCGCCGTCTCGCCGATCTACCGGGCGCTGCCGCCCGTCCTGGTGCTCGACCGGGCCGCGCTGGAAGGTCACGGGCTGCTCGGCGGCACCCTCGAACGGCTGGCGGGCGAGTGGGACCTGGCCGGGCCGGGCGCGACGCTGGTCGCCCTGCGCGCCTTCGAGCTGGTCTTCGTGCTGGCGCTGCGGGCCGCGGTGGGCGCGCGGGCCGAGGGCTCGCCGGCCCTGCGGGCGTTGCGTCACCCGGCGATCGGGACGGCGCTGCACGCCGTACAGACGCGGTTCGCCGAGCCCTGGACGGTGGAGTCGCTGGCGGCCCAGGCCGGGATGTCGCGCTCGGCGTTCGCGGCGACCTTCCGCGAGCTGGTCGGCGAGGCGCCGATCCGGCACCTGACCGCCCGCCGCATGCGGGAGGCCGCACGCCTGCTGAGCGAGACCACGCTCCCCCACAGCCGTATCGGCGAGCGCGTCGGCTACCACTCGACGGTCGGCTTCCACCTGGCCTTCCGCCAGCAGTACGGGATCACCCCCGGCGACTACCGCCGCCGCTCGGCTCGGCACGCCGCCCCCGGACCGGCGGACGTGACGCGGGCCCCGGCCGATCCCCCGGCGCGGTCCGCGCGATCACCGGTCTGAGAGCTGCCCCCGCTGGTGAGGCGTGCCTCTGGACGCTTCGGTGTCCGCCGTTCGCAGGCGGAGTTCCAGGACGTCCTCCCTGCCGAACCTCTGCCCGGTGGGGACGAACCCGGCAGCGGCGTAGAGCGCCCTGGCCGCGACGTTGTCGTCACGCACGCCCAACCGCAGGACCGGCGCGTCGAACGCGTCCCGCACGTCGGCGATGACCTGCTGGAGGGCCGCCCGCCCCAGCCCCTTCCCCTGGTGATCCTTGTCGATCATCAGGCGGTAGAGCCAGATCTGGCCGTCATCGGGATCGGGGCCGTACATCGCGAACCCCACGGCGAGCTCGTCGTGCATCACCGCACGGGTCACGAAGCCCGGCAGGAAGCGGCTCTCCGCGATCGAGTACAGGTTCGGCGCGACGAGATCGGCCTGGTCGTCGGCCACCCTCAGCTCGGCCACCGCCTCCCAGGTCTCCAGGCACAGGTCGTCAAGACGCACACGAGTCGACATGGGTCATCTGTACCGAACCCGTGCGCGGAGGGTAAAGCGAATATCGCTCCAGCCACGTGACCCTCGCCACGGATGGCCGGCCGGAGCCTTCCGCCGTTCGGCAAGAAGACGTCCACCATTCGCTCTTTCCTCACGCTCCTCTGCGAGCGTGACGGAGGGCCGCAGATTGATCTGCTGTGCCCCATTTCGTGCGCAAGCTCATGGGCCACCCCGAGAACGACGCACCAGGTATTTCAGATGAGAGGTATGTCCCATGTGCCGCACCCATGCACACTCCCACAGCGCACCGGAAGGAACGGCTGCCTTTGCGGACTTGTCCGTCTCAGAGACCGACCTGTCGCCCGCCGACCTCGGCCGGCGCCGCTTTCTGCTGAACAGCGGGCTGCTCGGCCTCAGCAGTCTCGGCGTCACCGCGCTGGGCGGGCTGACGGCGCGTCCCGCCGCCGCGACCGGCAGAGGCTCCCGCTCGCTCCACTGGCTGGCCGGCGACCATCACGTCCACACGCAGTACAGCTACGACGGCATGTACACCATTGAGCAGCAGGCCGCGGGCGCTCTCAAGCACGGCCTGGACTGGCTGGTCATCACCGACCACGGGCACGCCGCGCACGAGAAGTTCGCGGTCGAGTCGACTTATGCCGACATCGTCGGCTCCCGGGCCAAGCACCCCGAGCTGCTGCTGTGGCAGGGCCTCGAATGGAACGTTCCCGGTGGCGAGCACGCCACGGTGTTCTTCGACGGCGCCCGCGACGAGATCCAGCTGTTGCGCGCGTTCGAGCGGCTTTTCGACTCCAGGATCAACGGCACCGGCGCGAGCAGCCCGGCGAACGAGGCCAAGGCGCTGGAGGCGCTCACCTGGCTCCAGACCGCGCTGCGTACCGGCTCGGCGAGTTCCGCGCTGTTCCTGATCAACCACGTGATGCGGCGCGGCCGGTACTCCCCCCGCGACCTGCGCAGCTACCGTGACACGGCGCCGGACATCGCGGTCGGCATGGAGGGCGCGCCCGGCGCCCAGAACGAGCCCAGGGCCCGCGGCGACTTCAACAACACCGCCGACGCCAGTTCCTGGGCGGGCTGGCGGCCGGAGCACTACCCGACGTACGGCGGCTTCGACTCCATGACCGGAATCCTGGGCGGCATGTGGGACTCGATGCTCGCCGAGGGCAAGGGCTGGTGGATCACCGCCAACTCCGACGGCCACTTCTACAACGGTGACACGACCGTCGAGCCGTCCCGCCCGGCCGACTGGTACGACCAGCACGGCAAGTACCCCGATCCCGTCGACGGCGGCGTCCCGCTGCGGCACGCCGACTTCTGGCCCGGCCAGTTCAGCCGCACGGTCGTGGGGGCGACCTCACGCAGCTATGGCGCGGTCATGGAGGCGATCAAGGCCGGACGGTCCTGGGTGTCGATGGGCGGCCTCGTCGACGGGCTGCACGTCGACGCGCACGCCCCCGGCAACGCCCCGGCCACCTTCGGCGGACGGCTGTCGGTGCGGCGCGGCGACGACGTCACCGTCACCATCTCCGTCGATCTCGCCGGGCGTCCCAACGCCAACGACGAGATCCCCCGGCTCGCCCGCCTGGATCTGATCCGCGGCGCGATCACCGGACCGGCCGCCGACCCCGACGCCTTCACCGCCCCGGACGTGAGTGTGGTGGAGTCGTTCACGCCGAAGGGCAAGGGCCGGGTGGCCCAGTTCCACTACAAGTTCCGCGACGTGCGCGAGCCGTTCTACTTCCGGCTGCGCGGCACCGACGGCAGGCGCAGCGCTCCCGGCGGGATGGAGCCGGCCGCGGACACCGGCCCCAACGAGGCCCCCTGGCACGACCTCTGGTGCTACACCAATCCCACTTTCGTGGAACTGTCATAGGACTTTCGGAGGAACTGTCATAGAACGCCGTTGACGCCCTGTCCCGCCGGCAGGGCGCTCCCCCGCGCCCTGGCCGGCGGCCCCGGCGCGGCCCCCGAGCCCGGCCCGGCGTCGCCGGACGAGGTGCCGTGACGCTCGCGCGACCAGGCCGTCATCCTCCGGCGGGTTGCGTGATGCGTTCAAGCCATCGCCGTAGAAGGGCGGTCTCGGCCGGTTCCAGGGCCTCGGTCCCGGTGAGATCGAGCTGTGCGTGCAGGCGCAGCGCGGCGGCGTGCAGCGGGTCGGCGTCGTCCTGAGCGGTCGTCCTGGTCAGGACGTGCGAGAAGACGGCGTCTCGCATGCGGTGGGACAGCGCGGGGTCGTCGAACAGGGCCGGTTCGGCGATGTGGTCGAGGGCGGCGCCGACGTTCGCCGACAGGATCAGCCGGGCGGCGGTTCGCGGCTCGGCCTTCAGCGCCCCCACCGCCGCGCACCGCGTGAGCGCCGCCACCAGCAGGTCCATCACGCGATCTCGCGCCGTCGAGTGCGACCACGGCCGCGGCGTGAACATCAGCTGGTAGAGAGCCGGCTTCGCCCGGGCGAACGCCATGTGGCCGTCCCAGCCGGCGTGCAGGTCGGCGACCGGGTCGCCGGTCTGCTCCTGGGCCGCCTTGAGCGCGGCGTACTGCTCGTAGCCGTGGTCGGCGACGGCGTCCAGCAGGCCGCGCTTGTCACCGAACAACCGGTAGAGCACGGGCTGGCTCACGCCGACCGCCTCGCAGACCGCGCGCGTGGCCACCTCGTGGTCCGAGGACGACGCCAGTTGCCGCTCCGCGGCCTCGATCATCGCCGCGCGAAGCGGGTCCGTCTCTGCCATGCGATCGATGATACCGCCATCCGCTAGCGGCGATACGAAGGTGTGCTACCGTCAATGACGTAACACCGATACGGCAAATCCGTATCACCGCTAGAAGCAAGGAGTCTTCCATGAGTGACCAGCGTGTGGCCGTCGTCAGCGGCGGCTCCCGCGGGATCGGCAAGGCGATCGCGGTGGCGCTGGCGGCGCAGGGCTGCGCGGTCGCGGTGGGGTTCCAGGGGGCGGCCTCCGCCGCGGCGCAGGTGGTCGAGGAGATCACGGCGTCCGGCGGCCGGGCGATCCCGGTCCAGGCCGACGTGGCCGACGAGGACGCCGTCGCGGAGATGTTCGAGGCGGCGGAGAAGTCCTTCGGCGGCATCGACGTGGTCGTCAACTCGGCGGGACGGCTGTCGCTGTCCCCCATCGCCGACCTCGACCTCGACGAGCTGGACGCCCTGCACCGCACCAACATCCGCGGCGCGTTCGTGATGGCCAGGGAGGCCGCGCGCCGCCTGCGCGACGGAGGCGCGATCGTCAACCTGTCCACCTCCGTGGTCGGCCTGCAGTTCCCCGGCTACGGGGCGTACGCCGCCGGCAAGGGAGCCGTCGAGGCGATGACCCTGGTGCTCGCCCGGGAGCTGCGCGGGCGGAACATCACGGTCAACGCGGTCGCGCCCGGCCCGACCGCCACCGAGCTGTTCCTCGACGGCAAGGACGAGGCGACGATCCAGCAGCTCGCCAAGCAACCGCCGCTGGAACGGCTCGGCACCCCCGAGGACATCGCCGAGGTCGTCGCCTTCCTGGCGAGCCCGGCCGGACACTGGATCAACGGCCAGGTCGTGCGCGCCAACGGCGGGATCATCTGACAGCCGCCGCGCCCGATCCGTCTTCGAGACCCCATCGCCCCAGAAAGGAAACCGACATGCCGTTCGCCAACCTCAAGGTCCCCGCCGACACCCTGACCCCCGAGTCCAAGAAGAAGCTCATCGACGCAGTCACCGACGCCTACGCCACCGTCTACGGAGAACGAGCCCGCGCCACCACCCTGGTCCTCCTGGAGGAGGTTCCGGACGGCGGTTGGGGCCTGGGCGGCGACATCCTGACCGCGGACATGCTCGGCCGGAGCTGACCGAGGCGGGCCGACCACCCCCACGACGAGCCGCGGCGGGCACCACACCTCGGGCCGGGTGGGCCCGAGGCCGCAGATCAGGCGCGCAGGGCGTCGATCAGGGCGTCCACGGCGGCGAGCGCGGCGGAGGTGTCGAGCCCCGCGCGGGAGACCAGCGACAGTCCCTGGACGGTGAACAGCAGGAGCTGCGCCTGGGCCTCGGGGGTGGCGGCCCGGACGACCTCGCCGTCGGCCTGCGCGCGGCGCAGGGCGTCGGCGACGATCCGGGTGAAGCGGGCGTGCGAACGGGCGACGATCTCGCGGGCCTCGGCGTCCTGCGGAACCAGCTCGGCGGTGGTGTTGCCGATCATGCACCCCTGCGGAACGCCGGCGTCGGAGGCGTACTCCTGCGCCCGGGCCGGGTTGGCGAGCACCTCGCGCAGCGCCGGCAGCACCGGCCCGGACGCCAGCGCCGCGATCAGCTCGCGCTCGTAGGTGTCCCAGTACAGCCGGACCGCCGCCAGGTAGAACTGCCGCTTGTCGCCGAAGGCGCCGTACAGGCTGCCCCGCTCCAGCTCCAGCGCGTCGACGAGGTCCTGGACGGAGGTCTCCCCGTAGCCCCGCGACCAGAACAGCAGCAGCGCGCGCTGCAACGCCTGGTCCTTGTCGAACGCGCGAGGGCGTCCTGTCCGTGCCATGTGCCCAGGTTACGACTTTTTGACCGCCCACACAAAAGTCTGTACGTTGAAGGCCGCGCGACTTATTGAACGACCGCACAGAAGTCGTCGGCGCGAGCACCTGAAAGGCAGAACCCCATGGACTTCCACGGCAAGACGGCGCTGATCACCGGATCGGGCGCCCTCGGCGGGCTCGGGCACGCCACGGCGAAGGTCCTCGCCGCCGGCGGGGCGAGCGTGATCATCACCGGCACCGACCCGGGCCGCGGCGCCCAGGTCGTGGACGACGTGCGGACCGGCGCGACCGGCTCCGTGCGCTTCATCGGCGCCGACCTGGCCGACCCACAGGCCGTGCGGCGGCTGGCCGAGGAGGCGGGGGCGGTGGACGTCCTCGTCAACAACGCCGGTGTCGTCCCGTTCAGCGCGACCGCCGAGCAGGACCTCGCCGCCTACGACGCGGCCTTCGCGGTCAACGTGCGCGCGCCGTTCGTCCTGGTCGCCCGGCTCGCGCCGAAGATGGCCGCCGGCGGGGGCGGCAGCATCGTCAACGTCACCTCCACCGCCGCAGGGCTCGGCATGCCGCCGATGGCGGTCTACGGCGCCACCAAGGCGGCGCTGGAATCCCTGACCCGCACCTGGGCCGCCGAGTTCGCCGCCGCCGGCGTCCGCGTCAACGCCGTGGCGCCCGGCCCGATGACCACCTCCAAGGTGGTGGCGGCCATGGGCCCCGACGTCGGCGGCATGGGCCTGACGACCGCGCTCAAGCGCGCCGCCGCCCCAGCCGAGGTCGCGCATGTCATCGCCTTCCTCGCCGGCGACCAGGCCAGCTACGTGACCGGCGCCGTCGTGGCCGCCGACGGCGGCCGCACCGCCATCTGACCTCGAACGCACCGGCAGCGCGCGAGCCGGCCTCCGACGGCGGGACTGCCGGTCAACGTCACCACGAACCAGGCGCCTCGGCGCCAGTCAGGAGGATGACCTCCATGGGTCGTCTTGCAGGAAAGCACGCACTGATCACGGGCGGGACGAGCGGCATCGGGCTGGAGACGGCCCGTCAGTTCCTCGCCGAGGGAGCGGCTGTCGCGATCACCGGCCGCTCACGGGAACGGCTGGCCGAGGCCGCCCGGCAACTGGACGGCCCGCTGCTGCCCATCGTCAGCGACGCCGGCGACGTCCCCGGCCAGGCGGCGCTGGCGGCGCGGTTGCGGCAGGAGTGGCCGAAGCTCGACATCGTCATGAGCAACGCCGCCGACGTCACCCATCTCCCGATCGGGCAATGGAGCGAGGAGGCGTTCGACAAGCTCGTCGCCACCAATCTCAAGGGGCCGTTCTTCCTGGTCAGAGCGTTGCTTCCGCTCCTGTCGCGGCAGGCCTCGGTCATTCTCGTCGGCTCGGTCTCCGCCTACGTCGGGCACGAGAACGCGGCGGTCTACGGCGCCGCCAAGGCGGGCCTGCTGTCCCTCTCCCGCGGGCTGACCTATGAGCTGAAGGACCGGGGCGTCCGGGTCAACGGGCTGAGCCCGGGGCCGACCCGCACGGACACGTTCAAGTCGCTCGGCCCCGAACGACAGGCCGCCGTCTACGACGAACTCCGGCGGACCGTGCCCCTGCATCGCATCGGCACCACCACCGAGGTGGCGAAGGCCGCCGTCTACCTGGCCTCTGACGAGTCCGCCTACACCGCCGGCACCGTCCTGCGCGTCGACGGCGGCATCGGAGAACTCGCCTACTGACCTCCCCGCCGGTCTCTCCGACCACTGACGATCTCGGATGACGCCGACGGGCCCAACTGATCACTGGTCGTCCACGCTGCGGGTCTCGGCGAGCGGGGTCACCCCTGCCGCCCGCGGCGGAACGGAGGCGGTGCGGTCAGGGTGCGGCGGTGGGCGCCACCCAGCTGCCGAGGAGCCGGAGCGCCTGCGCGGTCGGGGAGCCCGGCTCGACGTTGTAGACGCACAAGGTCTGGTCGGGGTCGCCCGGCGGCTGGAGGGACTCGTAGTGGAAGTGCAGCTCGCCGACGAGGGGGTGGTGGTAGTGCTTGGTGCCGTGCGTGCGGCGCAGCACGCGGTGGTCGTTCCACCAGGAGCTGAACTCCGGCGAGCGCAGGCTGAGCTCGCCGACGAGGTCGGCGAGCCGGCGGTCGTGGGGATGGCGGCCGGCCTCCAGCCGGAGCATGGCGACGGTCTCCGCGGCGATGCGTTCCCAGTCGCCGGTGCGGGTGCGGGCTTCGGGGTCGAGCAGGTAGTAGCGGGCCAGGTTGCGCTGAGGCACGGGAAGGGCCTCGAAGTCGGTCAGTACCTCGCGGGCCAGGCGGTTGGCGGCCAGGACGTCCGTACGGCGGCCCAGGATGAAGGCGGGCACGTCGTGGAGGGTTTCGAGCATCAGGTGCAGGCCGGGCCTGACCCGCTGGGGGCTGATGGGGGCATGGCGGGTGGGACGAGCCAGCAGGTCGGTGAGGTGCTCGCGTTCGGCGGGGTCGAGCTGGAGGGCCCGCCCGAGCGCCTCGACGACCTCCGGCGAGGGGTGGCCGGCGCGGCCCTGTTCGAGCCGGGTGTAGTACTCGGTGCTGACCCCGGCCAGCCTGGCGACCTCGTCGCGGCGCAGGCCGGGCACGCGACGCGCGCGGCCGTCGGCGGGCAGCCCCGCCTGGTCCGGCGTGATCCGGGCACGGCGTGAGCGCAGGAAGTCGGCGAGTTCACGACTGCGGTCCATGCCCTCCAGTGTGCAGGGACGGGCGGGCGGCCAGGTCCACGGAGGTGGCCCTGCCAGTACCTGCCTCCCGGTTACCTGCCCGGGCAGGGGCCCTTCGAGCACCCCGGGAAGGGGACGCGGGCTGGTGAGCTGATGAAGGACCGCGGCGATGGGCCGCGGACGACTCGGAAGGCATGCACCATGAACGCAGCAACCCCTCTCGCCGGCCGCGTGGCCGTCGTCACCGGCGCGTCCAGCGGGATCGGCGAGGCTTCGGCCGAACGACTGGCCGCACTGGGCGCACGTGTGGTGGTCGTGGCGCGGCGCGCGGAACGGCTGGACGACCTCGTCGTCCGGATCGAGCAGGCCGGGGGCCGGGCTCTGGCGCTGGCGGCCGACGTCACCGACGCGGCGGCGGCGCGGGCCGCCGCCGAACGGGTGGCGTCCGAGCTGGACGGCGCCGACCTGCTGTTGAACAACGCGGGCGTCATGCTGCCCGCCCCGATCGAGGAGCTGGCCGCCGACCAGTGGCAGCGCCAGATCGACCTCAACATCACGGGCCTGATGAACGTGATCGGCGCGTTCGTCCCCCAGCTCGTCGAGGCCGCGGGGACGCGCGGCGTGGCGGACCTGATCAACACCTCCTCCATCGCGGCGCAGAACATCTTCCCGAACTTCGCCGTCTACTCCGCGACCAAGGCGTACGTCACCCACCTGTCCCGGCACCTGCGGGCCGAGCTGGGAGGCAAGAACGTGCGGGTCTCGGCGATCGAGCCGGGGATCGTCGGCACAGAACTGCAGAGTCACGTCACCGACGAGGGGGCGCGGGCGTGGCTGGAGGGCTCCAAGGAGTCGATGGAGTGGCTCACGCCGCAGGATGTCGCGCAGACCGTCGGGTTCATCGCGAGCCTGCCGCCCCGGGCGAACCTCCAGCAGGTCACCATCATGCCAACCGGCCAGCCCGCCTGACTCGCCGTGGCCCGTCGGCGCCGCTGGCGACCGGGCCCCTCATCGCCGAGCGGCCGCCCCCTGCCCCGGGCCCACCTGGTGGAGGCCCGTTCAGACCACGGTCAGGGCGACGCCGCGACGCCGGGTCGAGGCCAGCCGGTACGCGGTCAGGAGCGAGGCCCACGCCATGATGAGCGCGATGGCCAGGGCGAAGGCGACATTGGCCGCCCTGGAGCCCTGCGCCGCGAAGATCGAGATCCAGGCCGTCACGAAGAGCGCGCCGGTCACCGTGCTGAGGGCGGCCCAGCCGCGACGACCGGCCGCCGCGAACCGCCGGCCGTACGCGAAACAAGCGGCGATCAGCGCGAGAAAGGCGATCGCGGAGACGAGAAGGTGCAGCATCGCCTGCGTGCTCATGCTGGTGGGCGGGCCGACGGGCGTCCCCGGCGGGAAGCCGTCGGCGGGGTCGGCGGAGAAGCAGGCAGCGGCGATCATCCCGGCGCCGAAGACGCCGACCAGTCGCGGCCCCCAGGTGCCGTCCCAGGCCGCCGGACCGCGAGCCCGGTGCAGGCCGACCGCTCCGGCCACGAACAGCAGGCCGCTGATCGTGAAGTCGGCGATCTGGATCCACCCCTGGTCGCCGTTGCTCAGCATGCTGGCCGGGTACCGGCTGATGTCGAACCCGTCCCTGGTGAGCATCTGCAGCACGACCACGATGATGTAGAGCGGGCCGGCGACGGCGCCGCACGTCAGCAGCCTCCGCGTCGCCCCGCTGACCGCTGGGGTGGTGGGGTTACCGGTCATCCGGCCTGGTCCTCTCCTGAGAAGCGCCTGTCTGGGTGACGATGTCGATCATTCGTCCTGCTCGTCGTTCGGGGCTGGGCGTCCTTCAGCGGACGGAGTCTCCTCGAGCGGGTGCCGACAGCGCCGCCGGGCACGTCGAGTGCGTGCACGGGCCATAATTTCAGCCACTACTTATATAAGTCAAACCTGATACAGCGTGGGGCGGGGCCGGCCTGCGGATCAGTGGTCATGGGTGGGCAGGGGACCGGGCGACGGGCTGTTCTGCCAGATCACGGCCCCCCTTTCCGGGCCCTGACTAGGGTGCTGGGGTGAGCACATCCCGACCGTCCTGGCGTAACACCACCCATGACTGGGCGACCGACGTCGACCTCGGCCATCTCGCCCGCATCCGGGAGAACCCGGTCGAGTTCGCCCCCGGCGGCGTCCGGCACCTGATCCTCGAAGTCCTCGCCCACCCGGCGGACGAGGCGGCGAGCACGGGCGCCGGACGCTGCACCGTCACCCTCCACCCCGACGGCTCGGTGTCCGTGGCCGACGAGGGGCGAGGCACCGACACCCGTTTCGATGAGCAGGGGCGGCCGGTGAAGAAGCCCGTCATGGCGTCCAAGGACCTGCGGTTCTTCGACGACCCCGGTGCGGAGACGCTGCCCGACGGGCGTCCGCGCCGCGGCATGTCCGTCGTCGCCGCGCTCAGCGAGTGGCTCGTCCACACCAACCGCCGCCTGAACGGGTCCTGGACGCAGCGGTACGAGCACGGCGTCCCCGTCACCGGCCTGGAGCCCATCGTCGGCGACGGCGCCACAGGGACGACCGTGCACTTCCTGCCCGACGCGCACCTGCCCCCACTCGCCGACGACCCGCACAGCTTCGCGGACGGATGGCCTGGCCTGGTCGTGACCGTCGACGACCGCCGTGGCGGCTGACTGATCGGGATCTGTGCCGCCCCTCGGAGCCGTCCCGTGAACGTTCAGGCGCGTGAGAGGTCGAAGACGAGGCCGGACGTGGCGATGCCGATCTCGCCGTCGCATTCGGCCTGGGCGGCGGCCAGCGCGGCCGAGGTGTCCGTGCCCGGGTGCAGGTGCGTCAGCAGCAGGTGGCGGACATCGGCCTCCCGCGCCTGCCGGCCCGCCTCACGGGCGCTGGACAGGTAGCGCCGGGAAGCCTCCGGGACCTCGTTCACAAAGGTGGCCTCGGCCAACAGCAGGTCAGCGCCACGCGCCAGGTCCACCCTGCCGGGGCTCGGGCCGCTGTCGCCGGTGTACGCGAGCACCCGTCCGCCTGCTGTCAGCCGTACGCCGGCATTGGGCACCGAGTGCGGCAGCGGGCGGGTCCGCGCGTGGAACGGGCCGATGTCGAAGCCGCCGCCGGCGGTGAACTCGTGCAGGACGTAGGCGTCGGCCAGCACCCCTGGGCGGTCCAGCGCGAGCACCGCGTCCAGGGCGCCGGGCAGCGCGTACAGCGGCAGCGGCGGCGACGGGTCGTCACGCATGGTGCGCGCCCGCAGCAGCGGGTTCAGGTCGGCGCAGTGGTCGGGATGCCCGTGGCTGATGAACACCGCGTCGATCTGATCAGCGCCGACCCGTTCCAGCAGCCGCGGGACCGTCCCGGATCCGAGGTCGACGAGCAGCCTGAACCCGTCGTGCTCGACGAGGTAACCGCTGCAGGCCTGGCCCGCCGCCGGCCACGCACCGCATCCGCCGAGGATCGTCAGCAGCATCCGTGCACCCTAACGGATGCCGCTCGCTCCGACCGGCCGGCACGAAGTCGCGCGAGCCGCCGTCCGTGCCTGGGACACCTCGCAGAGCACCTCTTCCCAAGAACTGTTGGAAAACTTAGAATCCCAAGGTGTCTTTGGAAAATGAGGACGACCTTGTCCCCCTGCGCGCCCTGGCCAACCCCCTGCGTATCCGCATCGTGTCGCTGCTCACCGGCGCGTCGATGTCGGCCACCGAGGTCGCCGACGAACTCGGCATCGCGCACGCCTCGGCCAGCTACCACCTGCGCCAGCTGGCCAAGGCGGGCTTCCTCCAGCAGACGGACGAGCGTCCGCGGGCCGGCAAGGGCCGCCCGCAGCTGCGCTACCGGTACGACCCGTCCAGCGGCGAACGTCTCGACCGGTCCGAGGGGCGGCAACTCCTCCACCAGGCGTTGAGCACCGACCTGGCCAGGCGCCTGGCCGAGACCGATCGCCGGCGCACGTCCATGGACGCCGAGGTCTGGCTGGCCAGGCCCGTCTGGGAGGAGATCGTCGGCCTGATCGACCAGGCGGTGGCGCTCCTGCACGACAAGGCCGGACCGCCGCACGAGGGCGTCAAGGTCAGCATGACCGCGCTCCTGCTCGAACTACGCGACGAACGGTGATCGGCCGCCTGCTCGGCTGCGCGGCGGGCGCGTTCCTGTCGATCGGGCCGCTCATCCCGGCGGTTCCGCGCTACGTCACCGGCCCGCTGGGCCGGCAGGCGGGCATGGTGACCGTCTCGCCGGCCGTCACCGCGGCGGCCGGGGTGCTCGCCTACGTCGGACTCGCCGCTCTGGCCGGCGACCACCGGCGGCCCGGCGCGGCGATCAACCAGTTCTCCGTCGTCGTCAACGCCGGCCTGCTCGCGGGGCCCGTCACCGCCGAGACGCGGTACGCCGCGTCCGGGTTCGCCGCCGTCTGGATCACGGCCGCGGCCGCGGCGCTGGGTTCGGCCGTGCTCGGCCGCACCCTGCCGACCACCACGAGCCCTGACGCGGAGAGGACCAGCCCGGATCCGGGAACCGGGCGGGCCCGGCTGTCCCACAGGTCCGCTCTACGACCCGGTTTCGGCTATCTGGCCTCCGTGTGGGGCTGCACCGCCGTCAGCGCCTTCCTGCCGCTGCACGTCGCCGCACTCGGCGGCGGCTCCGGCGGCCTCCACTTCCTGGTCTACGGCGGCGTCCTGGCCTGCCCGCCGGCGAGCGCGGAGCCGCCGTCGCCACCACGACGGCCTTCTTCGACGTCGGATTCCTCAGCGCCGCCCTGTCACTCGGCGTGCTCGCCGACCCGTTCGGCCCGGCCGGCGGCTTCGCCCTGGTGGGCGCCGTCTCCGCCGCCGGAACGCTGCTGTTCCTGCCCATGCGCCACAACGAACACGAAGGAGCCCCCCTTGACCATTCCCCCCGCTGACCTGTCCGGCTATGCCGACGTCGTGTTCGACGTGGCCGTGCCCCTGCTCGCGGACGACCGGGTGCTGATCAACGCCGAGGTCGAGCACGCCCCGCTCGCCCGCGCCCTGGCCGAGGCCGCCTACGCCAGAGGCGCCCGTTACGCCGACATCTGGTACTTCGACCCGCACGCCAAACGATCCCGGCTCCGGCACGCCGACACCGCGAGCCTGGCCGAGGTGCCCTCGTGGCTCGACGCCCGCAACGAAGAGGTGGGGCGGAACGGCGGCGTCATCGTCAACGTCCGCGGCGCCGCCGCCCCCGACCTGCTGGCCGGGCTGGATCCGATGCGCGTCGGGCTGGATCGCATGCCGTCGCTGACCTCACGGCAGCGGCTCCAGCTCAACAACCTGGTCCGCTGGACGATCGTCCCCTACGCCACCCCCGAGTGGGCCCGTGCCGTCTTCGGCGAACCCGACCAGGCCAGGCTGTGGCGGCACCTGCGCCGCATCCTCCGTCTCGACGAGCCCGATCCGCGCGCGGCGTGGCGGCAGCGCATCGCCGAACTGCTCGATCGCGCCCGACGGCTCACCGAGATGCGCCTGGACGCCGTGCGGTTCGAGGGCCCCGGCACCGACCTGACCATCGGCCTGCTGCCGGACGCCCACTGGACCGCCGCCCGCCTGGAGGACGTCGACGGCCGCCCGTTCCAGGCCAACCTGCCGACCGAGGAGGTGTTCACCACCCCTGACTACCGGCGCGTCACAGGGACGGTCCGCGCCACCCGGCCGCTGTCCCTCGACGGCACCCTCATCCGCGACCTGGAGCTGACCTTCGCCGACGGCGTCGTGACCGATGTCAGGGCGAGCGCCGGAGCGGACGTCGTCCGCGCGCACCAGGCCACCGACGCGGGCGCGGCCCGGCTGGGCGAGCTCGCCCTGGTCGACCGTTCCTCGCGGGTGGGCGAAAGCGGCATCACCTACCTGGAGACCCTTCTTGACGAGAACGCCACCTGCCACCTGGCCTGGGGCGCCGGGCTGCCTCCGGGCGTGCCCGCCTCCCTGCGTACGGACGACCCCGCGCGGCTGGACGCGGCGGGCGTGAACACCTCGCGCGTGCACGTCGACTTCATGGTCGGCGGCCCGGACGTCACGGTCACCGGGCTGGGACCCGGCGGGAAGGTGGTGCTCCTGCGCGACGACGCCTGGCAGTTCTGACGCCCCGCCACAACGGCCCGGCCCTGAACCAGAAGCGGGACGGCATCGACAATCCGGCAGGACGGGCCAGGAACCGCCGCGTGGAGATCTCCTGCCCCCTCAAGCAACAGGGCGGCCCGGACGTGGTCACCACCACAAGCCCCTCCCCCGGCCAGGTACGCGGCTCCGCAGGGACCTCGACACCCGCCGGCTCTACGTCGACGGCCGCCGGGCGGCCCGCGCCGGCATCGCCGCGCTGCCGGGATCGGCGCGCGTCACCGACAGCGGCTACGTCACGGACAGCGCCGAGCCGCGACGGTGGCGCAGCCCCGCGGACGTCGAGTTCGTCCACCGCGGCGTCCACCCCTGGACCGAGGCCCGTTGCGGCGTGGCCGCGGTCGCCGCCGACGGTGACGCCACCGTGGTCACGATGGCCCTCCCCGCGTACCTGTGGGCCGCCGAGCTGTACGTCTCCACCTGGGACGGCCAGTCGTCGGCCGGGCTGGGGCTCGGGCGAGGACCCGTCGCGTACGCGGGTGGTCGCGCCTGTGCTGGAGACGCTGGTGAGCGCGACCGGGGTGCGCGAGCTGTCGCTCAGGGGACTCGTGTTCGCCGAGGCCACCTGGCTGCGGCCGAACCGTCCCGAGGGCTTCCTGCACCATCACGGCACCGGCTACTACGAGGGCGGCGGCACCGATGTCGCGGTGCTGGGCGAGGGCGCCTCCGTGACGTATCCCGTCGATTCCGTGACGATTCCCGCCTGCGTGACCTTCGACGGCACGACCGGCGTGGAGATCGAGGGCTGCCGGTTCACCCGGCTCGGGGCATCGGGCCTCGGCGTCTCCGGGGGCTCCGGGCTCGCCGTACGCGGTCGCGAACTCGACACCCTGTCCGCCGCCGCCGTCCAGGTCTCCGCCGGCGGCGACATCTCCATCGAGGACAACCGGATCCACCACATCGGGATCGAGTTCGGCGGCTCGCCCGCGGTCGCCATGACGGGCACGCGGGGCTGCCTCGTCGCGCACAACGAGATCACGCACGTGCCGCGCTGCGGGATCGTCGTCGGGCCCGGCGAAGGCGCCCGGGTGCTGCGCAACCTCGTCGCCCACAGCATGGAGGCGCTGGCCGACGGCGGCGGGCTCTACGTATCGGGCCCGCAAGGAGACTCGCCTGACAACGGGGCGCTGATCAGCGGGAACGTCATCAAGGACACGCGCACGCCGTACAACTTCGGGCTCTACACCGACTACGGCGCCGCATGGGTGACCGTGGAGGGGAACGTCGTCATGCGGGCCGACCACACCGCCGTGCTCACCGTGGAGAACGTCACGCACAAGGATGAAGAGGAGCTGAACGCGGCAACCGTCACCATCCAGGACCGGGCCGGGCTGCGCGGCTGAACGCGCAGCCAACGGGCAGCCGCCGACGCTCGGCGTTCTCGGCCTGACCGGGCCGGCCAAGGCCGTCAGGCCGTGACATCCACCCCGACAGGGCCCGGCCCGGCCCCTGTGGCCAGGCCGGCGCCCTGCTGAACGGCCCGGGGAGAGCGGCGAACCGCATCCGCTCGATCGCCGGCAGCTCGTGGTCGCCGAGGATGCGGCACGTCACCGGCTTGGCAGGCGCTCAGGGGACGAAGACCACCCGGTCGTCGCTCTCGGCGGCCCACGCCCGCGCGACGTCGGCCAGCGGCACCGGCCGGGCCCGCACGTCGATCGCCCCCGAGTTCACCGCGGCGGCCAGCTCCGGCAGTTCGGCGAGGATGTCGCGCGCGGGGACCGAGCCGATGCCGCTGCCGACGATCTCCAGCCGGGCCGCGCGCAGCGCCGCGGCGGGGATCGGCGCGCTCTGCCCGGCGACGGAGCCGATCTGGATCCAGGTCAGCGGGACGGCCCGGTCGGCGCGGGCGGTGAGCATCGGGATCATGGCGCCTGCGGCGGGCTCGCCCCACACGTAGTCGAGGACCACGTCCACGTCGGCGGCGCGGGCGAGCTCGTCGAAGGTGAGGGTCTCGTCGGCGCCGAGCGCGGTCAGCGCCTTCAGACGGACGGCGTCCCGCCCGGCGGCGATGACCTGGGACGCCCCGAACAGCTTGGCGATCTGCACGGCCATCCGCCCGGCGTTCCCGGTGGCGCCGAGGACGAGGATGCGCTGACCGGCCCGGAAGCCGATCCGCCGGCGCAGCGCGATCCAGGACGACATGGCGGGGTTCATCGCGGCGGCGATCCGCACCGGATCGACGCCGTCGGGCAGGACCACGCTGCGGCGCGGGTCGATGAGGGTGCGCTCGGCGAACGTGCCCAGCGGGGTGTCGTCCAGCACGGCGTAGCGGAGGTTGCCGTCGCGGTCGCGGACGACGCCGTCGGCGCCGGGGACGAGCGGGTACCCGCCGCCGCCGGAGTAGTGCGAGCCGTCCGCCTTGGCCCGGGTCAGGTGGTGCAGACCGGCGGCGAGCACGTCGACGAGCAGCTCGCCGTCGCGCGGGACGGGGACGGGGTGGTCGCGGTAGGCGGGTGGGGTGCCGGGGGTCTGGATGACGGCGGCGTGCATGGATCACTCCCAGAGGTGGTTTGTATTCCCAACTAATTCTCAAGGATGGTTGGTAATGCAAACCATGTCAACCTCGTCCGCTAGCATGGCTGCATGACCGACGCCGACGACGTCATCGACGCCCTGGTCCGCACCACCTTCGAGGTCACGGGCGCGCTCACCCGCATCGGCGCCGCGCACGACCTGTCGCTCACCCAGCTCCGGGTGCTCGGCATCCTCCGCGACCGCCGCGCCCGCGTCACCGACCTGGCCGCCTACCTGGGGTTGGACAAGTCCACGCTGTCCGGCCTCATCGACCGCGCGCAGCGCCGTGGCCTGCTGGCCCGAGGCAAGAACCCCGACGACGGCCGGGTCGTCGAGGTGTTCATGACCCCCGCCGGGCTCGAACTCGCCGGCCGCCTCGACGACGAGATCCGGCTCGCGCTCGGCCCCGCCATCGGCCGCCTGGCCCCCGAGCAGTCCACCCTCCTCGTCGGCCTGCTCGAAGCCGTCTCCTCCCGCCCGGCGCCCGCGGGCGCGCCCTGACGGCGGGCCGCGGTCAGGTCACCAGGCCGTTGCGGTAGGCGTAGACCACGGCCTGGACGCGGTCGCGCAGGTCGAGCTTGGTCAGGATGCGCGACACGTACGTCTTGACGGTCTCCTGGCTGATCACCAGCGTGGCGGCGATCTCGCTGTTGGACCGGCCGTCGGCGATGAGCCGCAGCACCTCCAGCTCGCGCGGGGTCAGCGCGCCCTCGCCGGACGGCGGCCCGGCTGGACGGATGCGGGCCGCGTACCGGCCGACGAGCTGCCGCGTCACCTCGGGGGCCAGCAGCGCGGCGCCCGAGGCGACGGTGCGGATGCCGTGCAGGAGCTGGGCCGGCGGGGCGTCCTTGAGCAGGAAGCCGCTGGCCCCGGCGCGCAGCGCCTCGTAGACGTACTCGTCGAGGTTGAACGTGGTCACCACGAGCACCTTGACCGGCTCCGCGACGCCCGCGCCGGCCAGCAGCCGGGTGGCCTCGATGCCGCCGAGCACCGGCATGCGCACGTCCATGACGACGATGTCGGGGGCCAGCCGGCGGGCGAGGTCCACGGCGGCGCGGCCGTCGCCGCACTCCCCCACGACCTCCAGGTCCGGCTGGGCGTCGATGATCGTGGCGAAGCCGGTGCGGATCAGCGCCTGGTCGTCGCAGACCAGCACCCGGATCGGCGCGCTCACGACGGGCCGCCCGCGGGGATGCGGGCGCGTACCAGGAAGCCGCCGCCCGCCTGGCGGCCGGCGGCGAACTCGCCGCCCAGCGCCTCGACCCGCTCGCGGAGCCCGGCCAGCCCCCGCCCGCCCCCGCCGGGCGGGACGGCTCCGGAGCCGGGTCCGCCGGTGCTGACCGACACGCTGATCTCCTTCTCGCCGTACCGCACCTCGACCACGGTCGGGGTGCCGTGGGCGTGTTTGAGGGCGTTCGTCAGGGCCTCCTGGACGACCCTATAGGTGACGAACTCGGCGCTGCCCGCCGATTCCGCCCGGCTGCCCTGCTCGGCGAACTCCACCGGCTGCCCGGCCTGCCGGGTCTGCTCCACCAGGGTGCGCAGCTCCCCTGCGGAGGCCACGCCGACGTCGGTGTCGTGGTCGGCCTTGAGCAGGTCGAGCATCTGCCGCAGGTCGGCGATGGCCCGGCGGCCGGTGTCGGTGACGGCGTTCAGCGTCGCCTCCAGCCGTTCGGGGGCGGCGGTCAGGTAGCGGGCGGCCTCGGCCTGCACGACCATCGCCGTCACGTGGTGCGTCACGACGTCGTGCAGCTCGCGGGCGATCCTGGTGCGCTCGGCGGCCCGGGTCGCCTCGGCGACGTGCCGGCGGCGTTCGGCCTCGGCGGCCCGGGTCGACCGCAGCCACGCCCCGATCCCCCAGGCCAGGACCAGCGCCAGGTAGAAGACCACGTACCCCTCCACCCGCTCGGTCGCGCCGAGCCGGGCGAGCGCGAACGTCAGCGGCACGTACGCCAGGGAGAGCAGGACGACGGTGACCCGCCGGCCCCGCTCCAGATGGGCGCCCGCGCTGATGAGCGCGATGGTCATCATGTTGCTCGCGAACAGGTGGTACCCGCGGAGCTGGTCGATCACGAACCCGATCGACACCAGGACCAGGCACACCGCCGGCCACCGCCGCCGGACGGCGAGCGGCAGGCACTCCAGGACGATCACCAGCATCGCCACCGCGTCGAACGGGCGGGCGGGCAGGTCGCCGACCTGCGTCCCCTTGCCGTGGAGCGCGGGCAGCAGCGACGCGACGGCCACCAGCAGACCGAGCGGCAGGTCCCGGAGCACGACATCGCACCGCCGCCACGCCTCCGCGGCCCGTCGCAGATCGATCATCGGGTGAGCGTAGCGGTCGCGCCCCGCCTGAACGCGACCACGGTCCCCCGGCGGCGGGCCAGCCACATGAACGCGACCGTCAGCAGCAGGCCGGCCGCCACCGCGTACACGCTCGCCTCCGGCCCGAACGCGCCGCCCGAGAGCAGTGCCGGGCCCGACGTCGTGCCGTGCAGCAGGCCCTGCGTCGCGCCGCTGCCCGAGACCTCGGCGCCGAAGACGCCGGCCGCCGCGAAGTTCCACCCGAAGTGCAGGCCGATCGGCACCCACAACGTGCGGGTGGCGGCGTAGGCGGCGGCCAGCATGCCGCCCGCCTCGATCGCGACGGCGAGCGCGCCCCACAGGTCGGCGTGCGGGTTGAACAGGTGCGACATGCCGAACAGCAGGCCGGTCAGCACGAGCGCACCCCACGTCCCCGCGCGTTCCTCGACGATCCTGAACAGGATGCCGCGGAACAGCAGCTCCTCGGTCGCCGCGGCGGCGGCCATGGAGCCGACCAGCCCGGCCGCGCCCGCGAGCGAGCCGAAGCCGTCGATCCGGTAGCCGCCCACGAGGGCGAGGTTCGCCACGACGGCCGCGAACAGCGCGGCCCCGACCAGCGTCCACCGGACCAGCAGGCGGGCCGCGCCGCGCGTGGCGACCTCCTCCGGCACGCGCCTCTCCGACCACCGCACCACGCGGGCGTAGACGAGCACGGCCAGCACCGCCGTGGCGACACCCGCCAGCAGGGTGGCCGGCGGACTCCCCGCCACCGCGCCGGCGACCGCGTACCCCACGAAGGCGACCGCCGCGACGGGCACGAGCTGTTTCAACAACCGCATGACGAACTCCCTCACCCGGGCGGCACGACCAAGACCGCCGACACCACGAAACGCTAGGGACGCGGCGCGCCGGAGTCGTCCCCGCGGGGTGGACAGTCACGGGTAGCTCGCACGAGGGACGACGACCCTTATGCGAGCCCCAGCGGGCGATCTCGGCATGAAGTCCCGCCCCCTCGCACGCGCCCATGACGATGATCTGAACCAAAGGATTGATCAACGTGAGACCGCGGCCGTCACATGCGCCCCGGCTCGGACACCTGTCGACGCGAGCGGCGAGCGCGCCCGGTCCAGCACTCGAAGCGCCTGCCATACTCGGGCCGTGATGGACGTCGAGGAGTTCTGGGCCCTTATCGATGAGGCGTGCGCCGAGGTCGACGCGCTGGAACTGGACTTCGACGAGCGGCGCGACGCGATCGGGCGCGCGTGCGAGGAGCGGCTTGTGCGCCGTACGCCTGCCGAGATCGTCCAGTTCGCCCTGCGCCAGTGGCAGTTGCGCGACCATGCCTACCGGTACGACCTGTGGGCGGCGGCGTTCCTCATCGAGGGCTGGTGGTCCGACGACGGGTTCATGGACTTCCGCGAGGGCCTCATCTCGCTCGGCCGCCCCTGGTACGAGCGCGCGCTCGCCGATCCGGACTCTCTCGCCGGCCATCCGGCCGTGCGGGACGGCGGGGACGTGCTCATCGGGAACGACGACTTCAACCAGGTGGCCCACCGGGCCTACCAGCGTCTCACCGGCGAACCGGACGGGCTCGACGAGGCGCTGGCGGCCTCCCCGGAAGCCGGCCCGCTCGGCGCCCTGACCAAACCGGCCGGGGTCCGGTGGGACGTCGCCGACGACGAGATGCGCCGCCGCCTGCCACGCCTCGCCGGGATCTTCCTGGACTGACACGCCGACGTCCGCGACCGGTCGAATACGACCACCCGCCGTGACGGCACCACCGGCGAACGCGCCTCCTCCCGCTGCTGTCCGCCCCGAAGCATTCAGGGAGATGCCCGCTCCGGCGGATCACGATCGACTTCAGTCATGACAGGCGGATTCGTGATGGCGGCGGTGCTGTTCGTCGCGTCGTTCGCCGTCGCGTCCCAGGCGGCGGCCGAGTCGGCGTGCGCCTGGCGGATGCAGGCGCTCCAGGCGCCCGCCGGCGCGACGCAGCACCAGGTTCACGCCACCGACCACAACGGCGGGTACTCCGGCGTCGCCCACTTCCCCGGCACCGGCTGCCCGCCGTCCCCCACGCGAAGCGGATAAGCCATCCGCATAGATGCTACAGTCCTAAAAGTGGATGATGTATCCGGTATGAGGGGTGGGGCAATGAAGAGGACCGCTGTGGTGACGGCCGGGACAGGCGGGATCGGGCTGGAGACGGCGTCGGGGCTGGCGGAGGCGGGGTTCGCGGTCACCGTCGTCGGCCGGGACGCCGGACGGGGCGCGCGGGCCGTCGAGCGGATCAACAGCGGCGGGGCGGCCCACCCCGCCCGGTTCCTCGCGGCCGATCTCGGCTCGCTCGACGAGGTCCGTACGCTCGCCGCGCGGATCGCCGACGTGCATCCGGAGCTGACGGTGCTGGTCAACAACGTCGGGGCGATGTTCCCCGACCGGCAGGAACGCGACGGGGTCGAGGCGTCGTTCGTCGTCAACCACCTCTCGCCGTACCTGCTGACCGAGCTGCTGCTGCCCGTCCTCGCCGCCGGGGCGCCGAGCCGGGTGGTGAACGTCACCTCGGGCGCGGTCGTCGCCGCCAAGCGGGTGTTCGACGCCGCCGAGCCGCCCGGCGGCTACTACGGCTTCCACTGGTACGGCCGGGCCAAGCTCGCCAACCTGGCCTACACCCTCGACCTGGCCGCCCGCCTGGACGGCACGGGCGTGTCGGTCTTCGCCGCCGACCCGGGCGGGGCCGCGACCGGCATGACCGACGGCACCATGACCGACCCGAAGATCGTCTCGCCCGCCCTGCGGCTGCTGTGGCCGCTGGTGCGCCGCAAGTTCGAACGCTCGACGTCCGGCCCGGCCTCCGCCGCCGCCCGGTCGTCCGTCGTCGCCGCCACCGACGAGGCCCTGAAGGGCCGGACCGGGCTGGTCATCGGCCCGCACGGCGGCCCGGTCCCGATCTTCCGCGCGGCGACCGACCCCCGGATCGCCGACGCCGTACGCGCGCTGAGCGAACGTCACGCGCCGCTGACCCGGCCGCATCTGGATGGACGATCCGGTTAACCTGGGCCCATGACGACGCCACTGCGCAAGGACGCGGCCCGCAACTGGGACAAGATCGTCACCGTGGCCCGTGCCCTGGTCGACGAAGGCGTCCCCTTGCAGCTCAACGACGTCGCGCGCCGCACCGGCGTCGGGGTCGGCACCGTCTACCGCCACTTCGCCACCCCCGAGGCGCTGCTGGAGACCGTCGCGACGCCGTGCCTGGAAGCCCTCGCCGCCCACGGCGAGCGGGCGCTGGCCGACGCCGACGCCTGGCGCGCGCTGGAGGGCTTCCTGATGCGTACCGTCGAGGCCCAGGTGGGCGACGCCTCCCTGGCCCCGGTCGCCGCGGCGCCGTCCGACGCGCTGCCGCGTACGACGGAGCTCAAGAAGGCGGTGTGGTCGGCGGGCGACACGCTGCTCCGGCGGGCGCGGGAGGCCGGAGCGGTCCGGCCCGACCTGGCCGCCGACGACCTCGTCCCGCTGATGTGCGGCATCGCCTACGCCGCGCAGGTGCACGGCGGAGCGACCGCCGACCGGGCCGCGACCGCCCGCCGCTACCTCGCCACGCTCCTGGAGGGCCTGCGGGCCACGCCGTAGACCGGGACGAACAGAGAAGCGGGCTGGTCCTCACCTACGTCCTCCGCAGCGAGGCGCGTCGAGGAGATCGCGGCCGAGAGGGTCGCCGGGGGCGTTCGTCATGCGGAGGTGATGTCGATCGTTCGCAGGAAGTCCTGGATCGCGCCGGTGAAGCCCGCCGGGTCCTGGAGGTGCACGAAATGGTCGCCGTGGAGTGTCACCAGCCGGGTGTGCGGCCGCCGCTCGGCCATCTCCCGCGCCTGACCGCCGGTGATCGGGCTGTCCTCGCCCACCAGCAGCAGCGCGGGGATGTCGGTCGCCAGCCAGTCGGCCCAGTGGTCCCCCCAGTTGGCGCGTTCCGACTCGACCATGTCCTGGGGATGGAACGGCAGGCGCCAGGTGCCGTCCCGCAGTCGCCGCAGACGGCTCGCGAACATCGGGCCCGCTGCGCCGAGCCCGGCGACGAGCTCGTCGCGAGTGGCGGCCTCATAAGGGCTGGGCAGCAGGAAGTCCAGGCGACTCGGACCCGAGACGACGGCGCCGATCTCCTCGACGACCATGGCACGGACCAGGGACGGGTGACGGGCGGCGAGCTGGTAGGCGTTCAGCCCGCCCAGAGAGTGGCCCAGAACCACGACCGGGCCGACGTTCAGGTGCTCCAGCAGGGCCGCCAGGTCGGCCACGTAACCCTCTCGGGAGTAGTCCGCGGCCCGGTCCGACTCGCCGTGCCCTCGCTGGTCGGGCGCGATGACCCGCCATTCAGGGCTCAGCTCGGCCGCCAGGCCGCTCCACGTCATGCCCTGGTCGAGATGGCCGTGCAGTGCCAGCAGCGGCCTGCCGGGGCCACCGAAGTCGAGGTAGGACAGGCGGTGTCCGTCCAGTTCCAGTGTTGCCCGCACCGGGGTGGGGATCGTGCCGGGCATGTCGGTGCTCCGATCGTCTCAGTCTCTGGCCAGGCGGTCCCGTGCCGAATGTATGCACCGTAGACTGGCGTGCCATCTGGAGTCGAGCGTGCACTAGTACGCCTGGTGAAACCGGAAGAGCCCGGCTGGAGCAGCGACCGGCTTGAGCTGTGTGCACTAGTGCGGTCGGCTGGAGGACGTCCTGTGATGAGCCGTACCGAACCCTCCTCGGATCCGCCCTTCCTGCGCATCACCGCCGAGCTGCGCCGGCGCGTGGAGAGCGGTGAGCTCCGGCCCGGGGACCTGCTGCCCTCCACGCGGCAGATCGTCCGGGAGTTCGGCGTGGCCATGGCCACCGCCACCAAGGCGCTGGCCGCCTTGCGGCAAGCCGGTCTGGCCCGGCCGGTTCCCGGAGTCGGTACGGTCGTCGACACCCCGGGCCCACGCCAGCGGAGTCCGCACGATCGCAGACGTCCGGCGGCGTCCCTGGACCGGGGCCGGATCGTCGGCGCCGGGCTGGCCGTCGCCGACGCCGAGGGGCTGGCCGCGCTGTCCATGCGCCGTCTCGCCGCCGATCTGGACGTCACCACCATGGCGCTCTACCGCCACGTGTCCAGCAGAGAGCACCTGATCCTGCTCATGGCCGACGCGGTCTTCGGCGAGTTCCCGCTGCCGGAGCCCCCGCCGCCCGGATGGCGCCGCTGCCTGGAGGTGGCGGCCAGGCAGCAGTGGGCCATGTACCAGCGTCACCCGTGGCTGGCGCGGGCCGTCTCCTTCACCCGGCCCCTGCCTTCCTCCCGCGCGATGGCCCACAGCGAATGGACGATGCGCGCCCTGGACGGGCTCGGCCTCGACCCGGCCACGAGCCTGCACATCCATGTCTGCGTGGCCGCGTACGTCCGAGGGGTGGCCACGAGCCTGGAAGCCGAAGCCGAGGCCGCGGCCCACTCGGGGATCACCGACGAGCAGTGGATGGACGCCCGGGGCACACCGGCCCTGAAGGGCCCCTCGAAGAACCCGGCGTTCCCGAACCTGGCGCTCGTCCCGCCTCGCTCGCTCGACCTGGGCACCCTGTTCGAGTTCGGGCTCCAGCGCCTGCTGGAGGGCATCGTGACGCTGATCGACGAGCCCGTTCGCCGGGCCGGCCGCGAGCCCTGACGACGCCGTCCAGGACGGGCCCCGCTCAGATCCCGGCGAGCAACAAGGTCGCCGCGACGGCCACTCCGGCCTCGGTGACCAGCACGAGGGCCCGGGCGTGCATCCGGGCGACGGTTCGTCGGCCCAGCCACGCTCCGGCGACGACGGCCGGGGTGAGGGCCAGGCCGAGGTGCAGCACGTGCGCCGAGAGCAGGCTGCCCGCGCCATAAGCGACGATCTTGGTGAGCTGGACGACCAGGGACGCGGCGGCTTCGGTGCCGATGTACGCGCTGCCGATGAACCCCTTGACCAGGAAGAACGGGGCCGCGACCGGTCCTGACGCCCCGAACAGGGCCGAGGCGAGACCGCAACCGGCGCCGACGGCGGCGAACGTCCTGTCGCCCGGCACCGCTCGCGGCGGCCGGAATCGCCGCCAGAGGAGAGTGACGATGAGAAACCCGCCGAGAACCCGCTTGAGCGGCTCTACCGGCACGTAGGGCAGCAGAAGCCCGCCGGTCAGGGCGAAGGGGACGGCGCCCAGGGCGTACCACGCGATGACCCGCCGCTGGACGGCGTGCCGGTTGAACCAGGCGCGGCCGCCGTTACTGGCCAGTTGAGTCAGTGTGTGGATGGGCAGCGCCACCTGCAGACCGAACAGGGCGGTGAACGCGATCAGCATCAGCACGCCGCCACCCACGCCGCCCACCGACGACAGCCAGGCCAGAGCGAAGGCCAGCACTGACGCGGTCAGCAGCGTGGGGAGAAGGCCGGCGGACGGCTCAAGAGCCGATGCGTCCTGTCGTGAGAGCTCACCGGGCAGGCACTGGACGAACAGCACGACGGTCGGGCACACCAGGAGGCCTTTCCGGCTCCCGCGCTCGCGGGAACCACGACCTCCAGGCTTTTGTCCCTTCAGTTGACCGGTGGCCACCCGAGCCGCCGGCGGTATCGCTCGGACCAGGCCCGCCGGACCCGCGTGAAACGGGCCGGGCGGCGGAACCCTAGACACTCACCTGACACCGTACTCTTCGGGCGAGTTCTCCCGGAGCACCGGTCAGGAAGTGCGGACGACCAGCGTCGGCCGCCACGTCCGCGTCGCCCGAAGGACGGCCGCTCTGCGCAGACGTGGCAGGACGGCGGTCGGCGTGGACGAAGGTGAACGCGTCCGGCCCCGGCCCGCGTGCCCCGCTCGGCGGAATCGGCGCTCCTCCACCGTCACGACACGGCTATCCCTGCCCGGAGACGGTCGCGCGCAGGGCTTCGGTCCACCAGTCGAGCAGACGATCCCGGGCCGTGTCGTCCAGTCCGACGCTCCGGCGGAACTCGTCGCCGAACAGCGGTTCCGTCGCCACCGCCTGGTGCAGGGCGCACACGGTCAGCTGGATCGCCTCGCGGGACGGCGGCGTCCGCCCGCTCGCCGTGCAGTGCCGCAGCGCCTGGGCGTGCAGCCGATCCACCAGCTCGTCCAGCATTCCGCTGCCGGTGTCCCGCCAGCCGGAACGGTGCAGCGCGAGCGCCAGTTCGGCGTAACCGCCGGCGTACAGCGCGGACAGCGTGCGGACCAGCTCGGCGAGGTCGATCGGGGCATCGGCCCACGTGCCCAGCACCGTGTGCAGTTCGGCCTTGAGCTTGGCCCCGCCGAATCGCAGCAGCGACTCCAGCAGTCGTTCGCGCGTGCCGAAGTGGTGGTTGACCGCGGCGTCGGACACCCCGACCTCCGCGGCGACGGCGCGCACCTGCACGGCGGCGGGGCCGCCCGCGGCGAGCAGCTTGCTCGCCGCCTCCAGGATCAGCCGCTTGGCGTCCTCGGGCCGGCGTCGTACTCGGGTGGCCACGCGTCCACATTACCTTGACCAGTCAAGGCAGCAGCCCTTACCTTGGACCCCCAAGGTAAGGGGGTGGCACGTGCGGGGACAGTTCACGATTCCGGCGATGACCGAGCTGGCGGCGGCACTGGGCGTCACGGTCCACGAGCCGGCGCCGCCCCGCGAGATCCGCTTCTCCCGGGCGGGCTGCCCGCTGCACGGCTTCGACTGGGGCGGGACAGGGCCGCCGGTGCTGCTGTTGCACGGTGGCGCGTTGACCGCGCACACGTGGGACTTCGTCTGCCTCGGGCTGCGCGGCGCCGCCCGGCTGATCGCGCTGGATCTGCGCGGTCACGGCGAGAGCGGCTGGTCCGGCGACTACCGCATCGGCACCCTCGCGGCCGACGTCGTCGCCGCGGCCGATCATCTCGGCTTCGACCGGGTGCGGCTGGTCGGCATGTCCCTGGGCGGCGTCGTCGCGGCCCACGTCGCCGAGGAGCGTCCCGGCCGGGTGGAGCGGCTGGTGCTCATCGACGTCGCGCCGGGCGTGGACTTCGACAGCACCTGGCGGGTGCGGACCTTCATCAGCGGGCTCGGCCCGGTGCGGGAGCTGGAGACGGTGGTGGAGGCCGCGATGCGGGTCAATCCACGCGCCCACCGGGCCAGTGTCGCCTACCGCATGAGCACACTGTTCCGCCGTGCACCAGGGGGCGGCTGGGTGCCGAAGGGCGATCCGCGCCCTCCGGACTTCCCCGCCATCCTGGCGGCCATCGACCGGCTGCCCGCTCAGCTCGGCAGGACGCCGGTACTGCTCGTACGGGGCGGACGCAGCAGGGTGCTCCCCCAGGCCGCCGCCGAACGCCTGGTCGCGCAGGTTCCGGACGGCGAGCTCGTCGTCGTGCCGGACGCCGGGCACAACGTCCAGGAGGACAATCCGGCCGCGCTGATCACCGCGTTACGTCCTTTCCTGACACGCTGCCCGTGAGCACTCTGGAGCGGCGACCACGTCCGTGACGCCGGTCCAGGACCACGAGAGGAGACCCAGCGCATGTCCGCACGAACGCTCGAACTCACCACGATCCCTTCGGTGGAGGTCGGCATGCTCATCCGCCGCCCCGCCCGCGAGGTGTTCCAGGCCGTCGTGGATCCCGCTGTCATGAGCAAGATCTGGTACACCAGGAGCAGCGGGAAGATGACCCCCGGCGCCGAGCTGACCTGGGAATGGGAGATGTACGGGGCGTCGGCCCGGGCCTCGGTCGCCGAGGTGGAGGAGAACCGGCGGATCCGTTTCACCTGGGGCAACTACACACCCGACGCCCCCACCACGGTCGAGTTCCGCTTCACCCCCATGCCGGACGACACCACCTACGTCCAGGTCACCGAGAGCGGGTTCACCGGCACCGGCGACGAGCTCGTCCGCTACGTGACCGACTCCACCGGCGGCTTCACCTTCCTGATCAGCGCCCTCAAGGCGCTGCTGGAGCACGACGTCGTTCTGAGCCTCGTCGCCGACGCCCACCCGGGCGGCCTGCCGGGCTGAGAGAAGTCGGCGGGCGGTGATCACTACCGCGGAGCCGCCGGTCCCTTTTGTCCTGTCCGTTCATGTGTTCCTGGAGGCCGAGTGGATCAGCTGGGGGCGGACGATCCCCGCACGCTGGGGCCGTACGAGCTCGTCGCCCGGCTCGGCGAGGGCGGCCAGGGCGTCGTCTACCTGGGCCGCGACCCCGCCGGCCGGCGGGTGGCCGTCAAGCTGCTGCACAACGGCCTGCTGACCGACCCCGGCGCGCGCGCCAGGTTCCTGCGCGAGGTGGAGATCGCCCGGCGGGTCGCCAGGTTCTCCACCGCGCCCGTGCTCCACGCCGACCTGGCCGGCCGGCGCCCCTACATCGTCAGCGAGTACGTGCCCGGCCCTTCGCTGCGCGACCTGGTCGCCACCGAGGGACCACGGCAGGGCGCCGCCCTGGAGCGGCTCGCCATCAGCACCGCCGCCGCGCTGGCCGCCATCCACCGGGCCGGGGTGCTGCACCGCGACTTCAAGCCGGCCAACATCCTCATGGGTCCCGAAGGCCCGGTCGTGATCGACTTCGGCATCGCCCGGGCCCTGGACGCGCCGGGCGGCACCTCGACGGGCCCGCTGATGGGCACGCCGTCCTACCTGGCGCCCGAGCAGATCGGCGGCAGGCAGGTGACGGCCGCGGCCGACGTCTTCGCCTGGGCCGTGACCATGGTGTTCGCCGCCTCGGGACGGCCCGCGTTCGGCGCCGACTCCACGCCGGCCGTGCTCAACCGCATCCTGAACGAGCAGCCGGCCGTCTCGGGACTGACCGGGGCCCTGCTCCGGCTCGTCACCGCCGGCCTGTCGAAGGACCCGGCCGCGCGGCCGAGCGCCGACGACCTGGTCGCCGGGCTGACCTCGCCCGCGTTCGTACCGGGACCGGCCGCCGGGTCGTCCGCGCCGCCGGAGCGTCCGGCCGGTCGGCGACGGCACGCGCTGCCGGCGATGGCCGCCGCCGCGACGGCCGCGCTGCTCGTCACGGGCGGCGTGCTGATCACCACGGCCGACCCGCCCGCGCCGCCCCCGGCCACGATCGGCTCGGCCGCTCCCCCGCCGTCCGGCACAGCCACCGCCCCGGCCCCGGCCGCGACCACCACCTCGCCGCAGCAGGTCGGAAGCACCCCGCAACGGACGTCGTCCCCGCCGGCCACGCACCGGGCCCGACCCGAGAGCTCGGCCCCCGCGACCCGCCCCACCAGGACGGGCGACGCGGTGAGCAACGCCGTCGATGACCGCTCCCTACCTCACCGGACGCCCGCCGGGAACACAGAGAACCCGCCGGAGCACGAGCCCGAGCCCGAGCCGCCGCGGCAGACCACCCAGCCGCCCGCCCAGCCGCAGCAGCCGTCCCCGATGGAGAACCCGTTCACCTGCATCCCGTCGATGTGCTGAGGCGTGGCCGCTGAAGGCGACGGCTGCGGTGGTCAGAAGACGGCGATCGGCAGGCAGGCTGCCGCCGCCGAGGCCGGATCCAGGAGCGGCTTCGCGCTCCTGCAGCTCGGCCTGCCCGCCACGACCGCCGCCGCGGCCCGGCGTGACCTGGAAGGGGGCACCTCGGCCACGCACACCCTCACCGGCGGCGAGTGGGGTCTGCCGCCCCCGGCTGGGCTCGCGGGCACTGTCGACCTGGGGGTGGAGGCCGGGTCGCTGGCCGGGCTGCGTCCGGGCACGGTGCGATCAGCCGGGCCGCAGCGGGCACGCTGTCGGCGAAGGTCGGTTCGCAGCGGGCACGCTGTCGGCGAAGGTCGGTTCGACGCTCACCCTGTACCTGGGGGACGGGACGCGAGGGTGGCGAGCACGTTGATCACCTCGTGCCGCGCGGCTGCCTCGAAGGGAGGTCAGGCGCAGGCGTGCTGACGAACACAGTGGTCAACTGACCCAGGGGCCGGGATCTGAGCAGGCGATCCCGGCCTGGGAGACCGGACAGAGTCCTCCTCGCAGGCCACACCGTCAATACGCCGTCCGACACCGCCGAAAAGGGTGAGACAGCTGCCAGCCATCCGTGCCAGCATGCTCGACCATGGCGGAATACGAGACGAGCGACCAAACGCTGGCCGCCCTCGCCGGCCGGTACGGCACCACCGCCGAGCAGGTGCGGCCGCTTCCCACCGGGGTGGCCAACCGCGTCTACCTGCTCGGAGCCGACCTGGTCCTGCGCATCCCACGGGCCGAACAGTTCCTCCCGGACTTGGTCAAGGAGGCCGCGGTCATCCCCGTCGCCCGGGACGCCGGCGTGCGCGCTCCGGAAGTCGTCGCCTTCGACGACACCTGTTCAGTCGTGGACGTGCCCTACATGGTGCTGACCCGGACCCAGGGAGTGGATCTCGCGCGCCTCGACCCACCCGCAGCCGGCACCGAACATCTCTTCCGGCAAGTAGGGCGGGAACTGGGCAAACTCCACCGGCTCACTCCGGACACCGTACCGGCCCTTGCCGGCGTCCCCGTGGATGACGGCGCCGCCGACCCCTGGGCACTCACCGGCCGCCTCCTCAAGGAAGGCTGGATCGATGCCGAGACCGCCCGCTGGCTCACCGGATGGTTCGACCGGCTCGCACACCATCTCCCCACGAACGCGCCCATGGTCCTGATCCACGGCGACATCGCGCCACAGAACCTGCTCGTCTCCTCCTCGAAGAGGGTTCAGCTCAACGGGATCGTGGATTGGGGCGATGCCGAATGGGCCGACCCAGCCGTCGACTTCGCCAAGATGCCCCTCACCGTCGTCCCGGCCATGCTCGACGGTTATCGGCAGGAAACCGGTCAGGACATTTCTCATTGGGAAGCCCGTGTGTTGTGGTTCCATCTCACCTGGGCTCTCGGCCGCTTGGAGAATCCGATTCCGCGCCCGGACGAACGCCATTGGACCGCACCTCCGGCCAGCCGGCTCCTGGGCCTGCTCCGTTTCTTCGCGTCAACTCCCCCATCCCCTTGGAACGAGCTGTCCTGACGCCTGAAGCCCTGCACATTCTTTCCGGCCGTGACACGTAACCGGGAAGGCGTCGGTGCTGAGGTCACAACAGGTACAGGCTGTGGGGGCGGTCCAGCCACCGCGCGTCGATCTCCTGCCCGGTGAGGCGGCCTGCCAGCCGGAGTGCCGATGTCACGCTCACTTCGACCGTGGTGGGATCTTCGTTGGAGATGTCCGCTGGTTCGTCCAGTTGGAAGTGCAGGTCTCGCATGAGCTGGTCGAGGGCGGTGGGGTCGGCCCCGAACCGCTCACTCGGCCAGACGAGGTTGAGCCCGACCACCGTGACGCCGTCGACGGCCCAGTCCAGACGCTGACCGCCGGCACATTGAACGTTCAGCAGGCGCGTTCCGCGCGACGCCTCCTCGATCCAGGACAAGTCATTCGGAAACCAGTCGAACACGAAGGCCTGCACCCATCCGCCGGCAGCGCCGGCCCACATGCCCGCACGGCCGCCACCGAGGCCCGCCACATCGTCCAGGCCACACCGGTACACAGGGGCCGGATCGGCGCCGAGCCGCCGGGCCAGTTCGTTGCCCCCCATCCCTTCGGCCCACACGATGTGAAAACCCGGATATTCGGCCGCACCGTCGAACCCTCGGGTGGCGAGTAATTCGTAGAGGTCGGTGGGTTTTGGCATGTGACGTCTCCGCGATCAGGGAAAGCAGGCGCGGCCTAAGGGGCGGGCCTGCTCCCGCTTCACTTACTCCTCCGCTTCACGCGGTAACGCGCGCAGAATAGCCCAGCCATTGAGCGGCACAGCCACGATTGCGGCCGAGCATCCTGTGTGAATCTCATGCCTGCTGGTGACGTGCGCATCTGGCAGTGGCCGGCGCCCGCTCCTACCGTCGAACCATGACCATCAAGCGCTTCGCCACCATCATGGGCGCGGCGCTGCTGGCAGTCTCCTCGCTGGCAGCACCAGCGCAAGCAGCCACGGGCCACTACTCGTGCGACACCGGAAACGTGTTGGACGAGCCCACGGCTCCGGGCTCACTCCACGTCAACGGCGAGCCCTGCTACGGGGCCCCGTCCGGAGGCATCGACGCGATAGTGATCATCAAGTCCGGGCAGGGCACCGGCACATACCTGTGCGACCTCGTGCTCACCTATCCCAGAGGCAACCTCGGCGGGTTCTACTGTCAACGGGTCTGATGCGCAGCGACCTGCCGTCAACGACATCGACCGACCTCCATCCCAGGGCGAGCGGCGGCGGACCGCTTGGATCGGCCTCGGCGGGATCTACCGTGACGGGCGCGCCGACGACGACCGCGACCCGCTGGGCCGACCCGATCGCGGTCCCGGCAAGCGGCCAAGCGCCATCCATCGTGTTCGACCTCTGATCGTTCCGCATCGGAGGAGGAGTTGTGAGCTCCAAGCCGACCCCGCAGCGACGAGGACGACGATGCTGATCAAAGCCAGCGACACCATCTCGGGCGCTCGTTCGGAGAACGCCTTCGCGTCCTGAAGGATCTCTGCGGCGCCGTGGAGGGCGAATGCCGTCGCGCCACAGCCGAAGACGAGCCCTGCGACGCCGACGACAGCGGTGACGACGTAGCCGACGTTCGCCGGCAGGAACCGCGCGAGACTGGCGCACGCCAGGCCGGCGAGAACGACATCGGCAACGGCGATCGACAGCACGGCGTCGGCACTGCGCCTCTCGAAGTACTCCCACGTGTCGCCGTTGTCCGGGAGTCCGGCGACGCCGAGGACGGTGATGAGCACCATCGCCGTCATGACCACCCCCAGCGCGGCAAGTCCCACGGGCCGCCACTTCACCGGCCGAGCCGGGAGGATCCTGGTGTCGCGCCACACGTGGGCCGTGGTTGCAGGCTGCTCACCTGCAATGTCTCTGACGATGTCCAGGGCTTCGGCGGCGGTCGGCCTGAGAGCTGGGTCCTTGTTCAGGAGCCGGGTGATGAGCTGACTGAGCGGCCCGGTTCGTCGCGGCGCCGGTGGCTCCTCCAGGAGTACTGCGGCCAGCGTCGCTTCCTGGGTGGCGCGACGGAACGGCGAGACGCCCTCGACGGCCTGGTAGAGGGTCACGCCGAGGGAGAACAGATCCCCGGCGGGCAGGTCGTCGCTGCCGCGCAACCGCTCGGGTGCCACGTACTCGGCCGAGCCGATGAACATCCCGGTGGCGGTCAGCGCTGTGTCGGTGTGGTGGATCGCTGTCCCGAAGTCGGTGAGCAGGACCTTTCCGTCCTCGTCGAGCATGACGTTGGCCGGTTTGATGTCGCGGTGCACGACACCTTCCCGGTGTGCCGCGCCGATCGCCGTCAGCAGTGCCGCGGCGACTTCCAAGGCCCTGTCCACCGGGAGAGGTCCGTGCTGCTGGACGTGCTCGCTCAGCGAGCAGCCCTCGACCAGTTCCATGACGATCCAGGGAAGGCCGTCGTCGATGACGACGTCGTGGATCGCGACGATGCCGTGGTGCTTGCGTAACCGGGCGGCGTTGCGGGCCTCGCGCGTGGCGCGCGCCAGCCGCTCGGCTCGTTCGGCTTCCGGCATCCACGGCGGCAGTCGCAGTTCCTTGATCGCGACGTCCACGTCGAGGGTCTCGTCGCGAGCCCGCCAGACCCGTCCGAAACCACCGGACCCCAGTTCGGCGGCAAGCCGGTAGCGCCCACCGACCACGTCACCGGCCAGCCTCGAAGTCATGCCCCGTCTCCCGCCATCGCCCTCGGCACGAACAGTCGATCAGGCATGCCCGGTCGGATCGTACGTGCCGGGTGGAGCAAGCGGGCATGCACCGATGACGGCAACTTGTACACCCCCGGCAGCACGGCGCACATCACGCCTTGTCACCTTTTGAACGTGCCTGACGAGCCAAGCAAGATCTTCGCACGTCGCCCCGCGGGAAGAGGACAATAAGCCAAGATGACGATCGCCGACGACGCGGCGAGTTCGAGAGCACCTGCCCGGGAGCGGCTTGCGCCGGCACGACCCGCATTCGCGCCATTCTCTCCCAATCAAATTCATCCCCTTCCGGTAGATCCATGGTCAAGATTTCGATATACCGTCGCGCGTGTGGACTTACGCCGATTGCAGTATTTTGTAGTCGTCGCGGAAGAGGGCAGCGTGGGACGCGCCGCCCGTCGCCTGTTCATCTCCCAGCCGCCGCTGAGTCAGCGCATTCGCGAACTGGAGGCGGAGCTGGGATGCGCGCTGTTCGTCCGCACCGCGCGCGGGATGATCCTCACCATGGCCGGCGAGGTGCTGCTCAGGGAGGCCCGGGGACTGCTCGCCGCCGCCGCGGGCGCGGTCGAGCGAGTACGGCAGGCGAACGGCGAGCCGGTACTGCGGATCGGCGTGCTGGGCCCGGCCGAGTCGTCCTTGTCGGCCGAGGCTGCCCGGAGCTTCAACCAGCGGTATCCGGCCTCGCGGGTCCAGCTTCGCCAGGGCAACGTCGCCGATCCCACGATCGGGCTGGGGCGCGGCGAGGTCGACGTGGCGATCACGTTCACGCCGTTCGACGAGACCGGGCTGGCGGTTCACGCGGTCCGGGCGGAGCCGATATACGTGGCGCTTCCCATGGACGACCCGCTGGCCGACCGGCTCTCACTCGCCCGCGCCGACCTGTACGGCCATCGGACCGTCCGGCTGCCCAGCGAGGCGGACCCCACCTGGGTGGAGTTCTGGCAGATTCCGGGCGACGGTCCGGTGGTGCGATCACTCGGCGAGGGGCTGCACGCGGTCCTGTGGCAGCAGGCCGCGATCTTCGTTCCCGAGCGGACGACGCGGACGAATCCCGTCCCGGGCGTGCGCTACGTCCCGCTGGCCGATCATCCCTCGACCCACCTCGTCCTGGCCAGGCGAAGCACCGATCACTCGCCCCTGGTGACCGGTTACATCGCCGCGAGCCTCGCCTGGGCCCAGGACCGCTCCTGATTGTCAGCGGTCAGTCATCGATCAGTCTGACCCAGCCCGAGACATTCCAGGCCGCGGTCGAGGGGCTGTAGATGGCGAAGTCGATCGCGCCGCCGATGGTCGTGTATCCGCTCTTGCCCTTCCAGCTCACCCCGACCCCGGTGTCGTTGCTGTTGGCCCAGGCCCAGGGGTCGACCTGGCCCCGGCAGTTGTAGATGCTGCCTCCGACCGAGAAGCCGAAGATGCTGACGGAGATGGGCTGCTGCCGGCAGGGCTCGAAGAACTGCGTCCACTTGGGGTCCTGGTCCATGATTGCGTTGCCGGGCGGGACGTAGGTCCACTGCCAGGTCTGTTTGATCTCTGTGCCCTTCGCGAGGTCGTAGGCGCTGTGCCAGATCTGGCCGAGGACTCCCCAGTTCCCGGCTCCGTCGTTGTTGACCAGCCAGTAGCCGAACCAGCCGTAGATATGGGCGTTGCCGAACCAGTAGTCGGCGACCAGCGCCCAGTCCGGGTTCCGGTCCACCGGGGTGCTCAGGGCGGCGGCGGCCTCGCTGGTCGCCGGTTCGGGGCCGGACCCGGCGTACTTCAGCAGTTCGGACTTGCTGAGGTTCGGTCCGGTGACGGACAGTCCGACCGCTCGGCCGCCGGCGACCTGGGCGGAAGGGGCCACACCGGGGACCTGAGACGCCGCGTGGACGACCCGGACGGTGCTGCCGGGCAGCACCCCTTGAAGCCTGAGCTTCGCGCCGGTGTTGGAGGTCCAGGTGATGGTCCGGACTCCGACGGCATCCGCCGCGCTGACGGACTCGGTGAAGGTTTCGCCCGCCTGATCGGAGACGATGGTGACCGGCTTGTCCCGGCCGGGCGGCGGTGACTGAGCCGCCGCCGGACTCGTCGTCAGGGCCAGCGTCACGGTGACGACGGCCAGGATGCGCAACGACCTCATGGTTCTCCTTCCGGTGCCGGAGCGGGGTGACGAGGGGAGGTGCGGCTCCAGCTCCTCCAGAAAACGATTTCAGTAACCGCTCGTCCAAGACTTTCTTGGGATCACCGGGACACTTCTCGATATGGCTCACTTCCGTGTGAACCGCCACCAGGTCGCGGTCGTGAGCACCGACGTTCGACGACCGTCGGAGATCGGCCATGCGCCGGTGGCCGGCTGAGAGCTGACCGCGCATCCGGCCGAGCGCTCGCCCGGCGAGCCGGAAGTGCGGAATCGGCCGCGCACCCGATCGGCTTGCGAGGCAGGATGTGAAGGATGACGATCACGCCTCCCGGCCAGCCTCCGCGGCCGCCTGCGCCGCCCGTTTTCTGGAAGGTCTCCCTGACCGGCGCGGCGGTCTGCCTCGTGCTGGCGGTCTATGCGGCGCTCATGGACGACGTGCAGGCCATGACCGCCCTGGCCACGGCCGCCGCCGGGTTCGCCGTCCTCTTCATCCGGGCCTACGTCCGGGCGCGGCGCTGAGAGGCGAGGGCCTGACCGGCGTCACCCATGAGCCCATGCTCGCCATGGCCCTCCATCGGCGTGATCAGGAGATGCGCCTGCGCGACATCGCCGGACGCGCGCGGATCGGTCAGCCGAACCGCAGGACGAACCGCCCGCGGACGCCGCGCCGTTCGAGCGAGCGATGCGCGTCGGCGGCTCGGGAAGCCGGCAGTTCGCCGGCCACGCGCACGGTGAGCCTTCCTTCACCGGCGAGTGCGGCGAGCCGGTCGAGCTCGGCCGCGGCCTCGACGTAGTCGCGGACGAAGATCGGGACGACGCGGACCCGGCCGGTCCCGTCGCCCTGGTAACCGCGGACGGTGACGACCGTGCCGCCGTCCTTGACGGCAGAGAGCGCGGCGGCCTCCAGCACGGCGGCGTCGAGGAGCCCGTCCACGCCGCCCGGGTGGCGGCGGCGGACCGTCGCGGCGAAGTCGTCCCCCCGCGGCACGACTTCGTCGGCTCCGCACTCGCGGACGAAGGTCTCGTCCTGCTGGGCGGCGTCGGCGACGACGACCAGCCCGTCCTGCTTGGCGAGCTGGACGAAGTACCCGCCGACGGTGCCGGCTGCGCCGGTGACGGCGACCGTCGCGCCGGACGGGAGCGCCAGCGTGTCGAGCGCGAGCCGGGCGGTGAGCCCGTTCATCGGGATGGTGGCGGCCTGGACGTCCGAGAGCCCGGCCGGGATCCTCGCGACCGAGCGTGCCGATATGACCAGGTCTGCCCGGTAGCCGCCGTGCGGGCCCGAGGGCACCACGATGGCCATGACGGCGTCCCCGATCGCGAACGGGCGGTCGACGGCGGGACCGATCTCGGTGATCACGCCGGCGACCTCCATGCCCGGCACCCGTACCGCGTCGGCCTCACCCTGCCGCGGACGAGAACGGATCATCGCGTCGGCCGGGTTCACCGTGGCGCTGCTCACCCGGATCCTGACCTGACCGGGACCGATCGGCTCGGCGTCCAGGTCGAGCTCGCCGAGGGCGTCCGGTCCGCCCGGCCGCGTAACGCCGATTGCTTGAACCATGGTCGTTCGCACTCCTTGTCGGTTGCCGCCTGGGCGGCGATGGGCAGGGCCGATCGCGGCCGGTGAGCGGCCTGGTCCGGCTACGGCGATGTGAGGGCGTGCAGGCCCTCCAGCAGGAGGCTGCACACCTGGTCGAGTTCGGCGCCGATGCCGGGGTTCTGCCATTCGGCCGCGTGGGCGAGGTGGTGGTACTTGGCAGTGGCGTTGAAGACCACGCGGGCGGTGGCCTCCGCGTCGTCCGTGCGGAGGCTGCCGTCGGCGGCGCCGTCGGCGATGATGGCCGTCAGCTGGCCCAGGAGGTCGGCGACGTGGTCGGTGGCGACGCTGCTGTGCGCGGCCGCGAGGATTCCGTAGGCGGCGAACAGCTCCGGGTCCTCGCGGATCTTCGCCTGCTTCGCGGCCAGGACGGCGTGCAGCCAGGTACGCAGCCGCCGCGCCGGCGGGACCGCGCGGTCGGCGGCGATGACGGCGAGGGCGTCGCGGTTGCGGTCGAGCCAGCGCCGGGTCACGGCCTCGCGCAGCGCCTGCTTGGAGGGGAAGTGCTTGTAGACGGCGGCGTGGCTGACCCCGAGCGCCCTGGCGACGTCGACGACCGTCGCCTTGCCCGGTCCGTGGCGGCGCAGGATCTCCTCGGTGGCCGCCAGGATGGCGTTCGCGTCCAGCGGGGTTCGGGCGGGCATCAGCGCCTGCCGCCCGTTCGCTCGCTGTCCAGGAGCGCGAGCAGGGCGGGGACGTAGCGTTCTCCCGCGACCGCCCCTCGCGGGGCGGCTTGCTCGATCGCGTCCAGGTCGGCCTCGGTCAGCCGCAGGCCGGCGGCGTCCACCGCCTCGGTGACGCGGTGCGGCCGGCTGGCCCCGACCAGCGCGACGATGTCTCGGTGCACGCGCCCCTGCGCCAGCACCCACGCGATCGCGAGCTGCGCGACCGTGGCGCCGCGGGCGGCGGCGATCTCCCGAAGCCGCTCGACCGACGCGAGGTTGGTCTCGATGTTGCCAGTGGCGAAGCGGGGCAGGTGTGCGCGATGCCGTGCGTCGCCGGCCGACGGCCGCCACGTGCCGGTCAGCATTCCCTGGGCGAGCACCCCGTAGGCGGTGACGCCGATGCCCAGCTCGCGGCAGGTGGGCAGGATCTCGTCTTCGACGCCACGGCTGAACAGCGAGTACTCGATCTGGACGTCGGTGATCGGGTGCACGGCGTGCGCGCGGCGGATCGTCTCGGCGCCGACCTCCGACAGCCCGATGCCGCGCACGTAGCCCTTCCGCACCATCTCGGCGACGGCGCCGACGGTCTCCTCGATCGGGACCGCGGGGTCCAGCCTGGCCGGGCGATAGATGTCCACGTAATCGGTGCCCAGCCGCTGGAGCGAGTAGCCCAGGAAGTTCGGGATCGCGTCCGGCCGGCCGTTGACGCCGCGGACGCTGCCGTCCACACCGAACAACGCGCCGAACTTCACGCTCAGCACGGCGCGGTCGCGATCGGCGGGGCGCAGCGCCTGCCCGATGAGCGTCTCGTTGTGCCCCATCCCGTAGTGGTCGGCCGTGTCGATGAACGTGATCCCGGCGTCGAGCGCGTCGCGAAGCGTCGCGATGCCCTGCTCGTCGGCGCTGCGTCCGTACGCACCGGACATGCCTGCACAACCGAGCCCGACAGCCCCCACACAGACGTCGGCGCCGAGTGTCCTCTGCTCCATACGAGAAACGCTAAGCGGGTTTGTAACAGATGTCAAAACTTGTAACTTGCTACCTCTTCTCGCCAGGCGGGATCTGGTGTCGGCGGGGTTCTCCGAGGTGAGTGCTCACCTGCCGTTGCGGCGGGAGCAATCCTGATCGCGACGGCCTGCTGCCGGTGCCGCAGAAGGTCACGCCGCTCAGGTCCACCACCGGCACGCTTGACAGAACCGCCGGTCAGGGATCCTTGACCTGTGGGCGGTCAGCTTCAACGGCCGGCGCCGCGCCGGTCGGACTGTCCCGGAATTGCCGGGGCTACCTGCCATTTCAGGGCGCGGCTTGTCCTGATGCCCCCGGGCGTGACCGGGGGCTCGGAGCGGTCAGTGACGCCGGCGGAGCTCTTCGTTGATGCGCAGCGCCTCGGCGAGCTGGTCTTCCAGGATGATGATGCGGCAGGCCGCTTCCAGCTGGGTGCCGGCGTCGACGAGTTCGCGGGCGCGGGCGGCCAGGCGCAGCTGGTAGCGGGAGAAGCGGCGGTGGCCGCCCTCGCTGCGTAGTGGCTCGATCAGCTTGGCGGCGCCGAGGCTGCGCAGGAACGCCGGGGTGACGCCGAGGATTTCGGCGGCCCGGCCCATGCTGTAGGCGGGATAGTCCTCATCATCGAGCCGCCGCCCGAGACTGCCGGCCTCTTCGACCGCCTGGGCCGGGTGAGTGGCCGGGTGAGCTCCGGTGGGGCGGGGCTGCTCCCGCCTGGAAGCGCTGACCGTTGCCTGAGATGTTTGATCCATTCAACCTTCCCGAATGCGAACAGGGGCCCCGGCGCCATGATGCGCCGGGGCCCAGAGGTTTAACACCATCGACCGGCCCTGCCTGCGTGCTGCAGGGGCGGTTCACTTATGCCGCGCCAGCCGCCAGATGCGGGGACGCGGGGATCGCGTAAGCGTGACCGTAGACCACCGTCCTGTTCGTGGAGCTGCGGTACCCGTGCGGCGACATGCGGCCGGCGACGGGCGATCCTGATGGCGTCCAACACTCCCTTCCGGTTATCCGTACCTCGGCACCCTGACCGCTGGTGCCGACTTCCTGCAAAACGGCAGCGCGTCCACCGCCCCGGCCCTCTTGCTCAACCACCTGGCCGCGGCAGTCCGACCTTCTGCCCTCTTCCTCGTTCCGTACTGCTGTCCACGTCCGTCCGGGCAGCCCCGTCATGGTGCTCGTACTGCGCTGCCCTCGTGGATCCATCCCTTGCGATGTCAGGAACTCTAGTCCCCCACAGCGCGAATGTCTACTGTGGCGACTACAGATTTTCTTGCACCCTTGAGTAAGAGCTCCGCCTCTGTGCGAGCTGTCCTCACCGAATGGGACGCTTCCGAGCCGAAGGCCGACCCACCGGCCCAGCTTCAATCACTGACCGGTGACAGCCATTGGGAGTCAGGGCCCAAGCACTGCAGATGGGCGGCGCTCAGCTCATACTGTCGGCCAGCAGCCAGTTGGTCCGGCGGCATCTGCGCCCCGGCGGCGATCAGGGGCGCCAGGCCACTGCCGAGGTTCCCGCACTCAGCCCGTCGAAGCGCTAGCGGGCGTCTTCCGGACCGGCGGCGTTGAGGGTCGCGGCCCACTCTGCGGACCACCCGGCGAGCGGGCGCAGCGCACGATAGGCACCGTGGCCCAGCTCAGTGAGGGCATAGGCGGTGTCCGGGTGCTGCTCGACGAGGGCGGCGTCGAGCAGCTCGGTCAGCCGTTGCCGCAGCACGCTGGAGGACATGTTGTCGCAGCGCTCCTGCAACGCACGGAACCCGACCGGCCCGTCTCGCAGTTCCCAGACGATCCGCAGGTTCCACCTGCGGCCGAACAGGTCGAGGGCGGCCATCAGCGGCCGGCCGGTGCTCGACCCTCGGACCGCCCGTCCCGGCCTGGGTGCCGCCATCCGTCGTACCGTCCCGTCTTGCTGCTTCGATATCCGACACACTAACGTGTGTCGCGTTGATTCGATTTCCGAAGCACTGAGGGCTCCCCGGGACGCGAACCGGCAGCCTCGGGTGGCGACCCGAGCCGGGCCGGATCGGCACGTCCTCACAACTTCCCGGCGCTTTGTCACCGGGCGAAGCCGGACGTGTCCGGCCGAACACAGGAGGTTTCCATGGCCAAGGGCTACTGGGTCAGCGTTTACCCCGCCATTCCCGCCCCTGAGACGCTGAGTGCCTACAACGAGCTGGCGGGTCCGGCCGTCCGGGCTGCGGGCGGGCGGGTCCTGTCCCGTGGCGGTCGAGTCGTCGCCCACGAGGCCGGAATCGCGCAACGCGTCGTTCTGATCGAGTTCGACAGCTTCGAACAGGCCGTCGAGGCTTACGAGAGCGAGGCGTACAAGAAGGCGCTGGTGGCTCTCCCCGACGGCTTCCAGCGCGACTTCCGCATCATCGAAGGCACCGACTGACCGGCGGACCCAGCTCTCGCCGAGCATCCGTCACCTGATGCGCGCACGGCGCTCAACGTTGTCGGCGGGGTTGTCCAGCATCAGCGGTGTCGATGTCTGAGATCATCCATGGGCCACGCCATCGGCAGTGCGGTGATCATCCGCTGTCCGGTGCAGGACGGCACCGGCTGAGGCGGGCCGGTACGCTCCAGGACTCGTTCGGTCATCCGTTGCGGCCAGGCCGTTCACGGCTGCCAGTTCCTTGTGTCGAAGGGGGGCCGATGTCCTGGCCGAATGTCACAGTGGTTGATGCGTGCGTGCGGCGCGACGGCCGGGGCGGTAGCCCCACGGCCGTCACCGACGACGACCCGGCGGCGACGGACGCGGACCGGCGGGCGGTCGCTGCTGCGGCCGGCGCCTCGCACGCGGCGTTCCTCGGCCCAGGGCGGACGCCGGACGGCGGCCGGCCGGTCCGGTTCTTCACCGCCACCGCCGAACTGCCCGGCTGCGGCCACGGCACCGTTGCCGCACAGGCCGTCCGGTTGACCCGCACCGCGCTGAGCGAGCTGAACGACCGCCAGCACACCGGCGGCCGCACGTTCGACACCGTCGCGATCCGCCGCTCCGCCGGCATCGAGGTGTGGTTCGACCAGGGCCTCGTCGCGCTGCGCCACCCGGCGCCGGACGAGCGCGCCGCGATCGTCACCGCGCTCGGCCTCACCGCGGACGATCCGCATCCGGCCGACGCGCCACGGATCGCCGCGCCCGGCGCACCGCGCATGCTGGTGCCGGTCCGCGACCGGTCGGCGCTGTTCCGAGTCCGCCCACACCTCGGCGAGCTGACAGCGGCGTGCAGACGGTACGGGCTCCTCGGCTGCTTCGTGTACGTACCGCCGGTGGGCGACCGACCGGGTGCGGCGCGGATGTTCGCGCCGGCGATCGGTGTCGACGAGGACGTCGCCAACGCCAACAGCACCGGCTGCCTGGCCGCCCACCTGCTCGACACGACAGGGGCGCAGACGGTCGCGATCGAGGTGGAGCAGGGTGACACCCTCGGTCGACCGGCCAGCGTGCTCGCCTCGGCCCGGCGCGTGCCGGCGGGCATCACGACCCGGGTCGGCGGGCTGGCAGTGGTCCGCCGAGGCGACGACCAGACCGTCTCCCCTGCGATCCGCGCATGAGGCTGGGACTGCCCGCCGCGGTCAAGCGCCGACGCCCGGCGCCGGGTGCCAGCGGGACACGGCGCCGAGGGCGGCGGCTGAGCGTCCATCGGGAGACGCTCAACCTGGCTGCCACGGCGCTGCGGGTTTGTCCGGCGCCGCTCTCGTTCGCGGCCTGCGACAAGGGCGTTAACGGCACCGGAACGCCGCGGCGGTCTCGGCCGGGGCCGCTCGGCCAGCAGCCCGTACAGCCGGGCGCTCTCAGCCCGACGCACCTCGCTGACCAGGCGGGTCAGCGTCGTGATCCAGCCGAGCCACCGTCAAGCCCGGTCCGATCCGCCTCGCCGGCCTGCAGGGCACCAGGGGGCTGCTGGTGAACGATTCCCCCAGCGTGGAGAGCCGGTAGACCGCGCCTGTGTGCATCGACGCTTGATCGGCGCTGTTGCCTCTCACGACGAGCCCGCGTGCCTGGAGACGTCGTAGCGCCTGGGTCAGCACCTTGTCGCTGACTCCCGCGATCCTCGCGAGCAGTTCCTTGCGTCGCGTCGGCCCCAGGCGCAGGGCCGAGAGGACGACAGGATCCCAGGAGCACGCCGTTGGGTGGCTCGTCCTCCCCTGTCACGCTGCCCAGGACGATTCAGAGATCGGAGGCTCGCGGACGCTCGGACATGACACGACAGTTCTGGCGCCTCCGCAGCACCCACGTGAGGGTGGCGCCGTCGTTGATCACGGCGGAGATCCCGGCCGGTGCTCCCGAACCCGGTGAGTCGCCGAGCATCAGGTACGGTCTCCGGCTCCGGGGACGATCAAGCCGGTCTCGTATGCGACGACCACCGCCTGGGCGCGGCTGGACAGCTTGAGCTTGGTCATGAGGCGGCCCAGGTGGGATTTGACGGTGGCCTCGGCGATGTCCAGGCGGGCGGCGATCTGCTGGTTGGTCAGGCCCTGGCCGACCAGGTGCAGCACGGCGGTCTCCTGGCTGGTGAGCCGGGCGAGTTCCTCGGGCCGGCGCCGGTTGGGTTCGGGCGTGGTGACGAAGTGGTGGACCAAACGCCGGGTGACGCTGGGCGCCAGCAGCACCTCGCCGCGGGCGACCGTGGCGATCGCGGCCAGCATCTGGTCGGCGGGGGTGTCCTTGAGCAGGAATCCCGAGGCGCCGGCGCGCAGGGCGGCGAAGACGTGTTCGTCCAGGTCGAAGGTGGTCAGGATGAGGATCTTCGGTGCCGGGCCGGCGGCGTGGGCGAGGATGTGGCGGGTGGCGGCGACGCCGTCCAGGTTGGGCATGCGGATGTCCATCAAGATGACGTCCGGGGCGGTCGCCGCGGCTTGGGCGATGGCTTCGTGGCCGTCGGCGGCCTCGCCGACGACAGCGAGAGCGGCGTCGGTGCGGAGGAGGGCGACCAGGCCCGCGCGGACCAGGGCCTGGTCGTCGACGACCAGGACACGGATGGTCCCGCGGTCGGTGTCGGGGCCGGTCATCGGGACGCTCCCGGTCGCGGTGCGCTCTGCTGCTGGTGGGGGCGAGCCGCGGCGAAGGCGGACTCCGCGAGCGAGGAGGCGGGCTCGGCGAGTGGGGAGGCGGGCTCCGCGAGCGATGAGAGGGGCTCGGCGAGTGGGGAGGCGGGCAGGTGCGCGGTCACGGTGAAGCCGCCGTCCGTACGTGGGCCGGCGGTGAGGGTGCCGCCGTAGAGGGTGGCTCGTTCGCGCATGCCGATCAGCCCGTGCCCGTCGGCGGCGCTGTGCCCGGCGGCGGCCGGGCCGTTGTCGCCGACCTGCAGCGTGACGGCGGCGGGGTGGTAGGTCAGGGTGAGGGTCACGTCGGCGTGCGGGGCGTGTTTGAGCACGTTGGTCAATGATTCCTGGGCGATGCGGTACAGGCACCGGTCCACGCCGGGCGGCAGCGGGCGTGCCTGACCGGAGGTCTCCCGCCGGATCGACAAGCCCGACAGGCGGGAGCGCTCCAGCAGCGTGTCCAGCTGGGCCAGCCCCGGCTGGGGGGCGTAGGAGTCCTCGCCGGTGTCGGACGTCAGGCGCAGGACCGACAGCATGTTCCGGAGTTCGGCCAGCGCCTCGCGGGTGGTGGCGGCGATCGCGGTGAACGCTTCACGTGCGGCGTCGGGCTCGGTGTCGATCAGGCGGCCGCCGGCGCCGGACTGGATCGAGACGACCGACAGGTGGTGGGCGACCACGTCGTGCAGTTCCCTGGCGATGCGCACGCGTTCTTCGGCGACCGCTCGCAGGGCTTTCTCCTCGCGTTCGATCTCCAGGTGGCGGGCGTGCTCGATGAGGTCCTGGTGGCGCAGCCTGCGGCTGCGCACCCCCTCCCCGATGGCCCAGGCCGCGCCGAGCTGCAGCGCGTTCTCGACCAGGCTCTTGAGGATCGCGAAGGTCAGCCCGGACCTGACGAGGTCGGGAACGAGGATGCCCGCCATCAACGCCAGGGCCAGGACGCCGTCGCGGTGGCCCTCCCGGCGGTAGGCCGCGACGGTGTAGAGGCTGACCAGCACCGGCGGAGCCTGGAATCCGTTGGGGTAGCCGGCCAGGCCGCAGCCGATCAGGCCCGCCGTGATCACCGCGAGGACGGCGACGGGGTGGCGCCTGCGCAGCACCAGCGGCGCGCTGGTGAGCACCGCCAGCAGGTACGCCAGCACGACCGGGTCATGGGCCGACAAGGCGGCCTGGGTCACCGCGAGCCCGGTCGACACACCGGCCAGCAGGCTGTCGGCGACCATCACCGGCAAGCCGCGCCACCAGCGGCCCCATCGTCGCACCACGTTCATGAGACGAAGGTAGCCGCCACCATGAACCGCTTTGTCCTCCTTTGGGAGGAGTCGTCGTTAGGGCAGCGGTTGCAGAGAAGCGGACGGTTGGTGTGCCGGTGGCAGGGCCCGGATCGACCTTCCGCACGATGCCCGGTGGCTGCTCAGAGCCCTAGTTTTGGATACAGCCGGTGATCAATGATCAACAGGGGGGCACCCCTGGGCTCGGACACATCACTACCGGAGCGTCGAAACCCGACGCGCGCCGGATCCGCAGGAAACAACCCCTTCACCAAGGAACGACGCATGCTCCTCATCAAGAGTGGAACGGCTGCCGCAATGGCCCTCACCGCCGGAATCGGATTGGGCGCCGCCGGACCGGCACAGGCCGCCACCCCCCTGGACCGCTTCCACCATCAGACGATCACCTGGCGCTCCTGCGCGACCGGACCCGGCGATCAGATGGGCCGGCAGATGGACGCCGCCGGCGCTCGGTGCGCCACCGTCCTGGTCCCGATGGACTACCGCAGGCCGCAGGGGCGGACCCTCTCCATCGCGCTCTCCCGGATCAAGGCCACCGATTCCTCGCGGCGCCGCGGCGTCCTGCTGCTCAACCCCGGCGGGCCGGGAGGCGCCGGCCTCTCGATGCCGCTCCTGGGCAAGGAGATGCCCGCGGTCGCGGCCCGTTACGACCTGGTGGGCATGGACCCCCGATTCGTCGGCCGCAGCACACCGATCAGCTGCCGGTGGCAGACCGACACCTTCCTCCGCTCGGCGGGACCCGACCGGCGTGCCTTCGACGAGGGGGTGCGTCTCGCCGAACAGTTGGCGGCGGGCTGCGCCGAGGGCAATCTCCAGACCCTGCCGTACGCCACGACCAGGAACACCGCACGCGACATGGACGTCATCCGGGCCGCGCTCGGCGAGCGGAAGCTGTCATACCTCGGCTACTCCTACGGCACCTACCTGGGCGCGACCTACCTGCAAATGTTCGGCTCGCGGGCCGACCGGGTGGTGCTCGACAGCGCCGTCGACCCGCGGGTGTACGGCCCGCGCATGTTCTCACGCGCCGCCCCCGCGATGGACGCCGCGCTGCGGCGCTGGGCGTCCTGGGCCGCCTCACATGACGACAAGTACGGGCTGGGCGGGACGCGTGACGCCGTCCTGACGACCGTGGAGAAGATCAACCGGCATCCCGTGCAGATCGGCGGATACCGTGTTGACGCCCATGTCGTGCCGTACTGGCTGTTCGCGCGCCTCTACAGCGACGACCCGCAGTCCTATGCCGTCCTCGCCGAGGAGGCGCGGGCGCTGAGCCGCGGCGGCGAGACACCGCCGCCCGCCTCGCTGCAGGAGTTCCTCGACGGCCTGTTCACCGGTTCCGGAGAGGCCTCGGACCGGGCGGGCACGGCGATCCTGTGCGGTGACCGGGCCGTACCCCGCGACCCGGCGACCTACTACCGCGACATCCAGCGGCACCGTGCCGCCGAACCACTGTTCGGACCGCTCGCCCGCAACATCACCCCGTGCGCGTTCTGGCCGGTCAAGCCGCTTGAGGCGCCCACGAGGATCGGGAACGACGTACCGGCGCTGATCGTCGGCGCGGCCGGCGACCCCGCGACGCCCTACCCGGGCCAGCAGGCCATGCACCGGGCGCTGACCGGCTCCCGCATGATCACATTGAACGACGCCTTCCGCCACGGCGCCTACCTCGCGGCGGGCAACGCCTGCGTCGACACCAAGGTGACCAGCTACCTGGTCGACGGCGCCCTGCCCGGCAAGGACGTCACCTGCGACCGCCCGGCCGTCTGACACCACCTCGGGTCGACGGTGACGCGCGTGGAGCAGAGCGCCCTGAATCCCACCCCGTTGTTGTCGTGTCAGTGGAGAGGATCTGGTCGTGCACCGGTATGCCCTTCAGCGCCAGCGCTGGAGTTTGTCAGGGTTCAGGATGATCCACACCGCCGTGACCTCGGCTCCGGCCACGCTCACGCTGACCACCGCCACGGCCTTGCCCGCCCGCCGCAGCACGAGCCCCGTCCTGCCGTTCACCGATCCGATGGCCGGCTCGGTTCCTGGCTGGCCGATCAGCAACGCCGTGACGACCCGCGCGACCGCGTCCGCGCCGTAAGCAGGCCGTACGGCGACGCGCACCTTGCCGCCGCCATCGCTGACGACGATCGCGTCGGCGGCCAGGACTTCCCGCAGCGCCTCGGTGTCGCCCGCCTGGCAGGCCGAGGCGAACCGGCGGGCCACCCGCTCGTGCCTGGCGAGCATCTCCGGGCCGTACCCGGCCTGGCGCGAGGCCGGGTACGGCACGGGCTGGAACCGGGTCCCCCGGCCGCCGGGCACGTGGTCGGGGGCAGCGTCGGGAGCAGGGTCAGGGGCAGGGTCAGGGGCGGGGGCAGGGTCAGGGGCGGGGGCGGCGACGAGCTCCAGGCAGATGCTTCCCGCTGTCCGCGTCAGCCAGGCGCGCGGCACCGCGACGGCGGCGCGCTCCTCCTCGTCGAGGGCGTACCAGCGGCGATAGGTCTCCTGGACGACGTGGTCCGCCGTGGCGTCCGAGCCGAACATGCACAGAGCGATCTCGAGCAGGTGCTGCCGTTCGTCGAGCATCTCCGCCAGCGACTCGGCGCCCGCCTCGGTCATGGTCTGCCGCCTCCTTCATCGTTGGCAGATAAGACCGGACAGCCCGTTACGTTGTGACAAAGCGGCTGCGAGGCCGCTTGAAGGCCTCGATCTTGGCCGGGTTGAGAATCCACAACAGGTGGTGGATCCCCTCCCTGGAGGCCTCGACGGCGAGCAGGGCGACGTCCCTGCCGTCCTGGGTGACGAGCACGCCTGGCAGCCCGTTCATCTCGACCCACGTGATGGCGGTGCCCGGCCAGAACCGCGGCGAGAACGCGGCCACGAACCTGGCCACCCGCTCGGTGCCCAGCACGGGGAACTTGGCCGATCCCCTGATGCCGTCGCCGTCGGAGGAGCTGACGACGTCGGCGGCGAAGAGCTTCTCCAAGGCGCCGACGTTTCCCGTCTGGGCGGCGTGGAGGAACGTCTCCAGGAGGCGCCGGTGCTGGCGCCTGTCGATGGGCTCGTGGCGGACGGCGGTCACGCGCCTGCGGGCGCGGCTCACGATCTGCCTGACATTGACCGGGGTGAGCCGCAGGATCTCCGCTATCTGCGGATAGGGGTAGTCGAATGCCTCGCGCAGGACGTAAGCGGCGCGCTCGGTGGGATTGAGCCTTTCCAGCAGGAGCAGAAAGGCCAGCTCCAGCGCTTCGCCGCGTTCGGCGCCGACGGTGGGGTCCAGGCTGGTGTCCACGGGTTCCGGCAGCCAGGGGCCGATGTAGGACTCCCGCCGCACGCGCGCCGACTGCGCCAGGTTGATGGCCAGCCGGGTGGTGACCAGCGCCAGGAAGGCCGGCGGGTTCTCGATGGTTTCGCGGTCGGTGTCCTGCCAGCGCAGCCACACCTCCTGGACGATGTCCTCGGCCTCGGCCGCGCTGCCCAGCATCCGGTAGGCGATGCCGAACAGCCGCGGGCGCAGCTCGATGAAGGCGGAGGCCGCCCGATCGAGAGCGTCCGCCTGGTCCGGGGATTCCGTGTTCATGTGCCCCACATCGATTCGCCCGTCGGCTTGAACAGGGGTTCGTCAGCCTCGCGCGTGGTCCGCAGCGTCGAGGATAGTCGCTGTCACGGCGTCGGGCCGGGAGGCCGCGAGCGCGTGGGAGGCGCCGGCGACCTCGCGGGTGCCGCGCGAGTCCGCGCGTTCGGCCATGAAGCGCAGTGCGGCGGCCGGGATGTTGCGGTCCTGGTCGCCGTGGACGAACCAGGACGGGACGGTGCGCCAGGGCGCCTCGTCGGCGGCGAGCCCGTCGGACAGGGCGCGCTCGGTCACCGGCCGCTGGGTCGCGGCCATCAGCGCGGCCTCCTCGGCGTCGAGGTCGGCACAGAACTGGCGGTGGAACTTGGCGGGGTCGATGCGGAACTCGTCGCCGCCGGAGGCCACCGGGTAGGCCTGCAGCGCCTGGCCGAGCGTGCTGCCCTCGAACTTGCTCGACAGCAGCAGCGCGCTCTCGCCGGGCTCGGGGGCGAAGGCGGCGACGTAGACCAGCGCGCGCACGGCCGGGTTGCCCACCGCCGCCTGGCTGATCACCATGCCGCCGTAGGAATGGCCGACCAGGACGACAGGGCCGCCGATGCCGCCGATCACATCCCGCAGGTAGGTGGCGTCGCCCTCCACGCCGCGCAGTGGGTTGGCCACGGCGACCGCGGTGAGCTGGCTTCCCCGCAGGCGCTGGATGACGCGGTTCCAGCCGGCCGACTCGGCGAAGGCGCCGTGGACGAGGAGAACGACTGGCTGGTTCATGGGATTGCCTCTCTGGTTGTTCACTCGTGAAAGCCGATCTCGCGGTGGGTGCCGTCGCAGAGCGGTTTGTTGCCGGAGTGACCGCAACGGCACAGCGTCATCCGGTTCCTGGTCTCCAGCGGCAGGCCGTCCGATCGGGTGACGGGGATTCCACCGGTCACCCACAGCGCGCCGGCGAGCCCGTCCTCCTCCTCCAGCACCGAGATGGCGCGCGGGAGGTCGGCCTCGATCGTCTCGCCGCCGCGTTCGAGGGCATAGCTGTAGGAGCCGGAGGGGCAATGATCGATGCGGCCCATGATGTCGGAGCGCACGTCGCTGTCGGCGGTGTCGTCGAGCATCTTGGCGATGGGCCTGGTCCGGCCGACGCAGAAGGCGGCGTGCACGCACAGCTCGCCCACCCGCCGCGCGGAGATGCCGACGCCGTCGTGCACGTGCTGCAACTCCTGGTAGGGCCGCATCGGCGCGGCCTCCGTGCCGTCGAAATCGGTCAGCGCGTGAGTGCCGTCGCAGAACGGCTTGGCGCCCGAACGGCCGCAGCGGCACAGCGCATAGGTTTCCTCGGTTTCCAGGGGCTCCCCGGTCTTCCAGGTGAGCGCGTTCTTCTGCTCAGCCGAGACGATCTTCCGCTTGCGCCGCAGGGGGACACGACCGTGGACGACGTATGGCCCGTCCCGGAGCACGACGATCCGCTGGTGGTCGCCCGCGCTCCAGCGGCGCAGCTCAGGCGGGACGTACTCGAAGGTGAGGCCGCCCCGCCGCATCAGCCCCTTCGCCTGGGCCTTGAGCGCGTACATCTCCCCGGTGGCGACGGCGAGCATCCTGGGGCTGCCGTTGAAGGCCAGCTCCAGCAGATGGAGGATCGCGCAGTAGGTGTGGTCGAACTCCTCCTGCGCGGCGCGGTCCGCAGGGTCGGGCGTCATGGGGAACACCCCGGTGAGATCCACCGGGAGCTTTTCACCGGTGGGCCCGGACTCGGGGGTGTCCCCGCGCCGGTAGCGGCGGCCGAGCTTCAGCTCCATGAAGCGGTAGTAATGGGCGACCTCGTCCTGGTCACCGTCCCAGACCTCGCCGCGGGCGTTGCCTTCCCCCTGCTCGACGATCTCCTTCAGCGCGTCCAGCGCGGAGGCGAGGTCGGTGACGGCGACGAGCCTGCCGCCGGTGTGACGGAAGTGGGCGCCGCTCACCTGCCGAGCCGGGTCGCCGGAGAAGACCTCCTTCTCGCCGAGCGTGTCGCACAAGTGGCGCAACCCCTGCTCGATCGCGGCGTAGAACTGGCCGATGGTCTCGTAGTCGTCGTCCTCCGGCGGGGCGCCTGGCGGTGCCGGCTGTTCCAGGCGCAGGAACATCTCCAGCGCTTCCGGGCCGAACGGCACCAGCGACAGGTCGAGGTCGCCGTGGGGCAGCTTGCGGGGGTGAGGCGGCAGCATCTCGGGCGTGTCGAGCCGCGGGGCGCCGCCGACGGCGTTGAGCAGGTTCGCCGCCAGCGCGAGATGCAGCATCTCCTCCACGAAGACGCTGCTCACCACCTCGACGGCCGCCGGGTTGCGCTCCGGGTCGAGGGAGTACAGCGCGGTCAGGTACGGCGGCAGGGTCGCGTGCTCCAGCTCGATCGCCCACTGCAGGTGCTCGCGCAGGCTGCCGAGCGTGCCGATCCGCGGCTCAGGCAACGTCGCCACCCGGCCGCGAGCCGTTCTCCAGCACCTCGACGGCGTCGCGCAGCCCCCGCAGGGCGATCCTCTCGCGATCGACGTCCGTCGGGTCGTACAGCCACTCGGTGACCGGCCGCCCCACCTCCTCTTCGGGGTGGCCGGCCTCCACGAGGGTCAGCTCCTCCTCGATCTCGACGTGGAGCTCGTACAGGAACTCGTTCTCACCGTTCGGGGTGCTCATGTCTCCTCCAAGGGATCTACAGTCGCCCGGCGATCCGGCCCGGCGCCGGCTCGCACGCATCCCCCGTTCGGTGATGCGGCCCGATCGCCAGCTAAGACAGGACAGCCCCGGCATTTGTGACAAGATCCGGCTATTCGACGAGCTTTCCCACGGTGGAGACCTCGCGCATGAGCGCCGTGATCTCGGCGGGAATCGGCGGGATGCTCTCCCTCTCCACCGATCCGGGGCCGGACCACACGAGGTTGACCTGCAGTGCGGGGTCGAGTTCCGGGTAGTCGGAGCGGTTGTGGCAGCCGCGGGTCTCGCGGCGCTCGATCGCGGTTTCGATGGTCGCGCGCGCGGCGAGCGCCGCGGACTTCAGGTCGAAGGCGTGGGCCAGGTCCTGGAAGCCGGCGATGTCCGGGTGCACGCCGATCCCGCCGACGCGCGCCTCGACCGCGGCCAGCTCGGCGAGGCCTTTCCGCAGGCCGCCCTCGTCGCGTACCACTCCGGCGTGCTCCGTCATGATGTCGCGGAGAGCTCGCTGCAGCGACCGCACGTTCTCCGGGCCGTCGGCGGACAGGAGCTCGTCCACTTCCTCCCGCGCTGCGGCGAGCGCCTCGGCGGAGCGGCGCTGCGCGTCGAGCCCCGCGGAGTACTCCGCCGCCGCCCGGCCGACGATGCGGCCGAAGACGAGGAGCTCGATGAGGGAGTTGCCGCCCAGGCGGTTGGCGCCGTGCAGGCCGCTGGCCGCCTCCCCGATGGCGTACAGGCCGTCGACGCCCGTGCCGTGGTCCTCGGGACGCACCCAGACGCCGCCCATCGAGTAGTGCGCTGTCGGCGCGACCTCGATCGGCTTCTTGGTGATGTCGAGCATCTGCAGTTCCAGAAGCGTCTGGTAGACGCGAGGCAGCCGCGTCATGATCGTCTCGCGCGGCAGATGCGAGACGTCCAGCCACACGCCACCGTCCGGGGTGCCGCGACCTTCCTTGATCTCGGTGTATGCGGCCAGCGCGACCCGATCGCGCGTGGACAACTCCATCCGCTCCGGGTCATACCTGGACATGAACCGCTCGCCGAGCCGGTTGCGCAGGACCCCGCCCTCGCCCCGGGCCGCCTCGGAGACCAGCGTGCCCGCCGCGTTCTCCGGCGCGATGAGACCGGAGGGGTGGAACTGCACCAGCTCGGGGTCGCGGATGCGGCAGCCGGCCAGGACGGCCAGGCGGAAGGAGTCGCCGGTGTTCTCGTCACGCCGAGAGGAGGTGCGCCGCCAGATCCGGGTGTGGCCGCCCGCGGCCAGGATCACCGCATCGGCATGGATGACGTAGCGGCTGCCGTCGGTCAGATCGAACCCGTACGCGCCGAAGACCGCGTTGTCGCGCACGAGGATCCGCGTGATGTACACGGTGTCCAGGACGCGGACGTCGAGCTGGGCCGCCCGATTGATCAGCGTGCGCTGGATCTCGAGTCCGGTGTAGTCCCCCGCGTACGCGGTGCGCCGGAAGGTGTGGGCGCCGAAGAAGCGCTGGGAGATCCGTCCGTCCCGCTCGCGTGCGAACGGCATGCCGTACCGCACGAGGTCCTCGATGCCGCGTGCGGCCCCCTCGGTGACGATGCGCACCGTCTCGGGGTTGGCCAGCAGGTAACTCTCCCTGAGAGTGTCGGCCGCGTGCTGCTGCCAGGTGTCCTCGGGGTCCATCGTGGCGAGGGCCGCGTTGATGCCGCCTGCCGCGAGCGAGGTGTGTGCGTCCGCCTTCGGCCGTTTGCCGACCGCGAGGACGTCCACCCCGCCTTCGGCGAGTTCGACGGCCGCCCGCAGCCCGGCCCCGCCGGTCCCGATGACCAGGACGGACGTGGCGATTCTGTTCTCTGACGCGTACATGATGCTCCTTCGGTCACGTGCCGCCCAGATGGCGGCGCCACGACGGCGACGACGCACCCGGCCAGGACGCTCTCGCCCAGCAGGATGATCGTGAACAGGCCGTAACGCTCGGCGACGTGGGCGAGCCGGAGCAACCAGCCCGCCTCGGCCAGGCTCCTGGGCGAACGCCCACTAGGACCGGACAGCGTCGCGATATGTGACAGACCGCCGCGAAAGCTGTCAAAGGCAGCGGGCGAGGTCGGCGGCGAGCAGGCATCCTCCAGAAGCGCAGGCTCCGCCTTCCCGCTCCTGCTCAGAGCCGGCGAGCGCCTGGCGCCGCGACCGCGCCAATGGTGCTGCGCACCGTGACGGGCAGCGGCTACCTGGCCCGGTACGCGGCGCAAGCACACCGTCGAATGGCACCCGCGCAAGCTCTTCGCCAGGCTCGAAGGCCGGCGATCGGGACGGTGGTGTGACGAGCGTCATGTCACGGGCGGCCTGCCGCATTTTGTCTCTGTCATGACGGTCCATGAGTCACCGCCGGGCCAACGGCGCGATGGACGTCGATTCGAGAGACGATGCGGGAGAAGAGATGTTCGTCAAGAAGAGGTTGTTCATCGCGGCCGTGTCGCTGATCGCCTCTGCCGCTGGAATGACGGCGCCGGCTTCGGCCGACGACGGCGGTGCCTCGATCAGCTCCTGGGGCTTTCCCGGTGAGGGATCCGACTGGCAGCCGGTGACCTACGCCGGCGGGCAGATCACCAGCAGGTCCACTCCGGGAGAGGCGCGCGACAACCGCGGCAACATCCTGCACGCCTGGCGCGGCGCCGACAACGACTCCATCTGGATCTCGTTGAACAACGGGCCCGCGTACTCGCTGCCCAACGCGCAGACATGGACTCCTCCGCGGGTGATCTGGACGGACGACGGGGGCCGCGGCAACTTCCGGATCTTCCACACCGGCACCGAGGGCCACGTCTACCAGCACCGCGTCCAGCTCAGCACGAGCTACCAGCTACCTGCCACGCTGCCCAGCTGGACCAGGATCCCCAACGACACGCGCACCACCGACACCGAGCCCGTGGCGGCCGCCGCGCTCCCCGGCAACTCCTTCATGCTCGCCTGGAACAGCCAGTCCACCGACGACATCTGGACGATCTACTACAACGGCGACACCGGCACCTACAGCTCGCCCAGCGTCGTGCCGGGCGCGCGGAGCAAGGACGCGCCGGGACTGGCCGCCCAGGTGGGCAGCAGCGCCGACCCCGCCCCCTGGAACCAGGTCGTGCTCGCCTTCACGGGCACCGACAACTACGTGTACATGTCGCGGCAGCGGTACGGGACCGGCAGCTGGACCAATCCGTTCCGGGTCTATGCGACAGGCACCCCCGGCTACACGAGGAACGGCCCGTCCGTCGCGCTCTCCCGGAGCGGCTACGGCGTCATCACGATCACCGAGGACCGTGACAACACCATCGGCAGTTACATGATCTCGCGCGACGGCGGCTGGAGCGGCTACTACGAGGAGAACAGCTTCGCGCTCTCACCCGGCAGAACCCCGCTGGCCGTGGTGGCCGGTACCGATCTCTACTACGTGCTCAACGGTTCGGCCGGCGGCAAGAGCGGCGTGCTGTGGAAGAAGGTCTACGACTTCGCGGCGATGCCCACGCCGTCGGCCCCGCAGTGGTGAGGCGGACGGCGGCCACGGTGTCCGCCCTGCTGCTCGGGTTGTCCTCGCCGGACATCGCCCCGGCAGCGTGGGCGGCGGCCACCTCCCCGATGCCCGTGACCGCGCCTGCCGCGGCGGAGGACCCGCCGTCGGCGGGGCCTGGAGCGTCCGGCCCTGACCTGAGCAGCGCCAACCGCACAGCCCCGCCGGCCGGTCTGCCGGACTGGTCACGCGCCGGGTACCGAGGCGGCCAGGAACTGCCTGAGGGCGACACGGATCTGACCGACGACGCCTCCTGCCGCATCTCGCCGGAAGAGCTCGCCTCCTCCTACGGCGTGACGGCGGACGACGGGGCCGACGACACCGCCGGGCTGCAGAAGGCGATCGACCACATCAAGAGCGACTGCTCGCCGAACGCCAACTTCAACCGGCTCTCGCTCATCGAGCTGCCCTCCGGCCGGATCGACGTCACCCAGCAGATCTACGTGGACGCCGGATTCCTGATCGTACGGGGCAAGGGCGCCGGCGACGGCGGCACCCGGCTGGTGTTCAGGCCCGGCCTCCGGACCCGCTACGACCAGGTGATCAACGGCCGGTGGGACCAGGAGAGCATGACCGCCGGCACCGCCCCCGACATCGGCAACGGCGGCTGGATCTGGCCGGGGCGTGGCATGTTCCGGGTCCAGACCCGGGAGGTGGCTGCCCGGTACAAGGACGACTGGGAGCTGGCCTCCAGCCTGCCCATGCGCAAGGACCTCTACGAGGGCAGCGTCAACCAGCACTGGGTCTCCGGCTTCAAGGTGGCCGCCGCGGCCGACGACCCGGGCTTCTCGGCACGGACGGGAGACACGGTCGTGCGGCTGGACGCGAAGGCCGACATGACCAGGTTCAGGCCAGGCGGCTATGTCTGGGTGGGCGCCGCCAACAGCAGGAAGTTCTACGCGCAGCAGGGCATCACCGATCAGAGCATGATCGAGGCGCTGCACATGCGGCAGGAGATGTTCCGGCTCAGCCGCATGGACGCCACGGCCAAGACGATCACCCTGGACCGGCCGCTGAAGTGGGACCTGCCGGTGAACTCCGAATCGGACGGCTCCGAACCGCTGAACGGCGGCGGCACCCCGTACGCCAGCAAGGTCACGCCGCTGACGGTGGTCGAGGGCGTCGGGTTCGAGGACTTCTCCTTCACCCAGGACATGAACGGCCTACCGAAGATCGGCGGCCAGGAGACGTACTCGCTCACTCCCGAGCAGGCCGTGCACAACTACGGCAACCTGGCGCCCGAGTACGCCATGCACGGCATCGTGTTCAAGTGGGCGGCGAACAGCTGGGCGCGCGGCCTCAGGGCCACGATGACCGGCTCACACCCCATCGTCACCGAGGTGGCGCGCAACCTGCAGATCGAGCGCAACAGCTTCGACGGCGCCTGGAACAAGGGCAAGGGCGGCAACGGCTACCTGCGCGGCAGCCGCGTGTGGGACTCGCTGTGGGCGCACAACCTCAGCCGCAACCTGCGCCACTTCACCTTCCAGTGGTCGGCGGGCGGCAACGTCGCCTTCCGCAACGACCTCGACTCCGACCTGAACCTGCACGGCGGCTGGGAGCACGACAACCTGTTCGAGCAGAACACGGTGCGCGTCCCCTACGAGCACCGCTCGGCCAGTTGCTCCGCCAACTGCGGCGGCGAGGGCGGCGAGATCGACGCGGGCACCTGGTATCCGATCTGGTGGGCGGCCGGCCCCAAGGCGGGCAAGTGGGCCGGCTCCTCAGGGCCGCAGAACGTCTTCCACGACAACACGCTGAGCAAGCAGACCACCGCGGACGGGCCGTTCGAGCCGTACCGGCCGTACGGCGCCCAGGTGGGCACCGCCTTCCAGTTCGGATCGGACGCCGCCGACCCGCGCGCGTTCCTGCCCCTGAGCCAGAACGGGCAGGCGATCACGGACTGGACCGGACGGGAGACCCTGAACTACCAGGGCAACGGCGTGGCCGCCCTCGACGTGGGACACCGGCACTCGCTGTTCCTCCGCGAGACCGGCGGCGAGCTTCCTCCACGTGACCCGAAGCTCGTCGAGATCAAGGCGGCCACCTGGAACATGGCCGGCGCGTCCTCGCAGCAACAGGGCGACCGGTACGCGACCGCGCTGCCCGCCCTGCACACCCGGGCGGATCCTCCCCGGGAGAACGACCTCCTGGCGCTCCAGGAGAGCGGCTATCCCGCCGCCCAGCACTTCTGGGGCAAAGAAACCTACGCGCAGACCGACTACGTCAAGAGGATGCGCGACGGCAGCACGAACGCGCCTCCCGTCGAGGAACTCTGGCTCAGCCGAACCACTGGCGGCCGCGGCGGCGGTTACCTCTACTGGCTGAACACCAACGTCGACACCGGCTCCGGCGCCCCGGAGAAGATCAATCTGGCCGTCTGGACGCGGAGAAGTGTCCGCAGCGACGAGATATTCGTCGTCCCCGGAGCGACGCGGAACGGCGTTCACGAGGGCAAGTCCCGTCCCGCGCTCGGCGTCAACTATTGCGGGGTCGTCTACTTCACCTGGCACGGGGCCGCACAGGGCGGCACGGACAACGTCACGATGCTGCGGAACATCAGGAGTCGTATGGAGAACGCCGGCCCGAACGGGCAGCCACTGCGCTGGGTGGTCCTCGGCGACTTCAACATGGAGGTCTATGGGCAGGCGGGATTGCTGAACGCCCTCGGCGGCGACTCCCCTCAGTTCGACGTGCTGCCCTCAAGCGGGCCCACCCGGCCCGTCACGGGACGCACCATCGACTACGCCGTCACCCGCAACGGCCTCACCCCGGTGCTCTACAGGGGTTACGGGTTCGGGACGCCGATGACCGACTTCGAGATGTCGGACCACCTTCCCGTCGAATACGACTTCTCCTATCTCACCGAGGACCAGCGGTGCACGACGTCCCAGCCGGCGCGGCAGGCGAAGGCCGTCCCGCGGACGACGCAGAATCTCAGAAGCGCCTCCAGCACCCGCTCCCCCTACCCTTCGGGTTCAGGGACGCGGCCCGGCAGCAGCCGCCTCAAGACCAGGATGTTCGGCCGGTCCGAGCAGAGCGCGCACAATTTCCGGTTCCTGGCCGCCGGGGACGACCCGGGTCACTACCGCGTGCTGCACAGCCTCACCCGTACCTATCTGGGCCAGGAATCCGGCCTCGCCGACGCGCCGGCGATCCTCCAGGGCTCCGACGAGGGCGACTCCCAGCTCTGGCGACTGCTCGACATGGGCGACGGCACCTGGATCCTGCTGAACAAGGCCACCGGTCAGGCGTTGACCAGACTGGATCGCGCCGACGGCGAGGAACTGGTGGGTCGTGACCTCGCCGACGAATTCGATCCCGACCAACGCTGGTTCCTCCAGGACGCCGAGAACGAGGCACTGGACGTCGATGAGATCGTCACCGGCGCGGGATCGGCCATGACCGTGCAGGACTCCGATCCCGGACCGGGCACGCCGGTGGTGCTCGAACCCGACAGCGACGATCCCGAAGAAGAATTCATGCCCATATACGCCGACAAAACCGAGGATTATTACTGCTACTACCTCGTCCAGAAGGGACTGTACGTCAATTCGACAGCCACCGATCCCGCGGTCGGCGACGGCAACCGGCTCACCCTGAACGAGTTCCGTCCCAATGACGGCGGCTACATGTTCTGCACCCCGTCGGCCGACAGGCACGCCGCGCAACTGACGGCGGTGGGCCAGTACGACGCGCAGGGCCGCTTCCTCGCCCTCGGCACCACCGGCCCCGGCCTGCTGGCGCTGAGCGCGTCGTACGGGCTCACCTGGAACTGGAAACCCCTCGCAAGCTGACTCCCGGCGGCATCGCGCCCGCCGATCAGCACACCAGATCACGACCCATGACGAACGCCTTCGCCGGGCCGCGGACACGGCCCCCGCCAGTGCCGTACGGCCGCCCGGCGAAGGCCCGGCGTCCTCGTCTCTCGCCATGCCGGGGGCGAGAGCGTGATCACAACGAGCAGTCGCGATCCCGGTGCTCGTCGAGCGCGCGCAGCACGTCGGCGCACGCATGCGCGAAACCGGCCAGCCGCTCGGGGCCCAGCACGTCGATGAACAGAGCGTGCACCAGCTCGGTGTGCTCGGGGACGGCCTTGTCGATCGCCGCGTGCCCCTTGTCGGTGAGCCGCACGTCGGGATAGCGGCGGTCGTCGGAGCCCACCCGCTCGACCAGCCCGCGCTGCGCCATCCGGGTGAGCTGGTGGGACAGGCGGCTCTTCTCCCACTGGGTCGCGGCGGCCACCTCCGCGACGGGCATCTCCCTCCGCTCCGACTCCGCGAGCCGGACCAGGACCTCGAAGTCGGCCGCGGACAGGTCGCACTCGCGCTGCAGGTGCTGCTGCAGGTGTGAGCCGAGGTGCTTGGCCATCTCGATGTACGTGCGCCACATCCGGTCGGCCTCGCCGATGTCCTGCTGCCATCCCATGACGCCCACTCTACCGGTTGCTTGACGTATCAACCTGGCGCTGTATGGTGGCCAGGTTGATACATCAACCTGAACCTGAGGGGACCGTACCTGTGAGCGAGCAGCAGATCATCGCCGTGGTGGGCGCGACCGGAGCGCAAGGAGGCGGGCTGGTCCGCGCGATCCTCGACGACCGCGGCGGGCGCTTCGCCGCGCGAGCCCTGACCCGGGACCCGGGTTCGGCGCGGGCCAGGGAGCTGGCCGCGCTGGGGGCCGAGGTCGTGGGGGCCGATCTCGACGACGTGGGCAGCCTGCGCAGGGCGTTCGACGGCGCACACGGCGCCTTCGTGGTGACCAACTTCTGGGAGCCGCGCACGCCCGAGGAGGAGCGGGCACGGCCCGCGACCATCAAGGAGCGGGAGCAGGCCGGCAACGCCGCGCGGGCGGGCCGGGAGGCCGGCGTCCGGCATTTCGTCTGGTCCACGCTGTCCGACACCCGCGGCTACTTCCGTCCGGACGACGGGACGCCGAGCTTCGAGGGCGCGTACAAGGTGCCGCACGCCGACGGCAAGGCCGAGGCCGACCTGTTCTTCCTGGAGTCGGGCGTGCCCACCACCTTCCTGCAGGCGAACGTCTACTACGAGGCGTTCCGGGACATGTTCGCGCCCCGGCGTGACGAGACCGGCGCACTGGTGCTGCCGCTCGGGTTCGGCGAGGCGGGGGTGGCCGCGCAGGCCGCGGAGGACGTCGGCAGGACCGCGCTGGGGATCTTCCGCCGCGGCACCGCGATGGCCGGCCGGCGGGTGAGCGTCGCCGGGGCCGTGCTCACCGGCGCGCAGTACGCCGCCGCGCTGAGCCTGGCGCTCGGCGAGCCCGTCACGTACCAGGCGGTCAGCCCCGACGTGATCCGGGCCGCGGGGTTCCCTGGCGCGGGCGAGGTCGGCAACATGCTCCAGTACCTGATCGCGGCCGCCCCCGACATCGCCGAGCTCATCGACTTCAAGCTGCTGCGCGAGCTCAACCCGCGGCTGCAGTCGTTCGACGCGTGGCTGGCCGTCCACCGCGACACCATCCCGCGCTGACCGGCGGCGGTCGCCGCGCGTCCCATGCCGACGGCAGGAGGCGAGGACGATCCTGCCGCGGCCCGGCCCGGCGCAGCTCACCCACGAGCTGGACGAACGTCTGATCGCGGCGGGGGTGCTGGCGTTCAAGTGCGCCGGGTGGGGGGATGGTGGTCACCGCCGAGGGCCCCGAGACGGCCTCGCTCATGGACGCATGGGTGGATCGGCTCGGCCGCGACCTCCTGGAAGGGCTCATCGTCCTCAACGACCTGTTCCGGCGCGGCGTCGCGGTCAAGGCGCGACGGTGGGGCCCAGGAGCGGCAGGCCCGCCGCGTACCGCCGGAAGAAGCCGGCGGTCGGTGTGTTCGCGGTTGCGACGGTGTCCGGGGTGCCCTCCGCGATCACCGCGCCCCCGTCCGGACCGGCTCCCGGCCCCAGGTCGATCACCCAGTCCGCGGACGCGGCGACCGGGATGTCATGTTCGGCCACGACGACGGTGTTGCCCGAGTCGAGCAACACGTCGAACGCGTCCACCACCCGCTGGATGTCAGAGGGGTGCAGGCCCGAGACGGGTTCGTCGAGAACGACCAGACCGGCCTTGCGCCCCGCGGCGCCGCGCTGGATGGCCGACGCCAGCTTCAGCCGCTGCGCCTCGCCGCCGGACAACTCCGTGGCGCTCTGGCCGAGCTGCAGATAGCCGAGCCCGACCTGGTTCAAGGCTCCCAGGGTTTCAGCGAGTTGCCGGGGTTTCGTGAACCGCTCCACCGCCTCGGCGACGGTCAGCTCCAGCACCTGATCGATGGCCAGTCCCTGGTACTCGATCTCCAGGGCCTCCGGCGTGTAGCGCCGCCCCTGGCATGCGTCGCAGACCACCCACACATCCGGCAGGAAGTGCATGTCGACCAGCTTGCGGCCGTAACCGGTGCAGGGCTCGCAGCGGCCACCGCCCGCGGTGTTGAAGCTGAACCAGGACGCGTTGACCCCGCGTGCGCGTGCCAGGTCGGTTTCGGCGAACAGCTTGCGGACGACGTCGAACGCCTTGCTGTAGGTGGCCGGGTTGGATCGCGGCGTGCGCCCGAGCGGTTCCTGATCGACGACGGCGACCCAGTCGAACCCCTCCAGGCCGGTCACCTGCCGCACGGTGTCGACCGTCGTCCCGTTCAAAGCGGCCTCCACGCTCGCCGCGAGCGCGGCGAGCAGGCTGCTCTTGCCGCTGCCGCTCACCCCGGTCAGGCAGGTGAGCCGGCCGGCGGGGAAATGCACCAGGTCTGCGGTCACGTTGTGCGCGCGCAGGCCGTGCAGCGCCACCCAGCCGGTGTCATCCCCGGCCGGACGGCGGGTCCGGCGCAGCCGTGGCCCCTCACCGGCCAGGTAGCGTCCGGTCAGTGAGGTGGGGTGGGCGGCCGCGTCGGAGGGAAGCCCCGACACCAGGATCTCACCGCCCAGGCGGCCCGCGCCGGGGCCCATGTCGATCACCCAGTCGGCGCGGGCGATCAGTTCGGGGTCGTGCTCGACCAGGAGCACCGTGTTGCCGGCCTTGCGCAGTTCCAGGGCGATGTCGAGCAGGTGCGCCTTGTCCGCCGGATGCAGCCCGGTGCCGGGCTCGTCCAGGACGAAGACGATGCCGCTCAGCTCGGTGCTGAGCTGCGCGGCGAGCCGGGTTCGCTGCAACTCGCCCCCGGACAGTGTCGCCGCGCTCCGGGACAGCTGGAGGTGGGCCAGGCCGAGGCGGTCGAGGATGCCGAGTCTGCGGCCCAGGTCCTGCAGCAGCGGCTCGCCCACCTCGCGCTGCCGGGCGTCCAGGTCGCCGGCCACCCGCTCGGCCCAGCCGCGGACTTCCCGCACGTCCACCTGGAGCAGGTCGGGAAAGGCCAGCCCGCCGAGCCGTACGGACCGGGCCACCTCGTCGTACCCGCTGCCGCCGCAGGTGCCGCACGGCTGCTTGCGCATGTACGGCAGGTAGCGCTGCTTGGCGCTGGCGGTCTGGGCGTTCAGGAACACCCGCTCCACCTCGGCCAGCGCGCCCCGCAGCGGCTGGCTGGAGGTGTAGGTGACCGAGACCGTCTCCTTCTTGCTGGTCATGTCGACGGTCGCCTCGACCTTCTCCTCACCTGTGCCGTACAGCACGCAGTGGCGGAACTCCTCCGGCAGCGACCGCCATGGCAGGCCGAGGTCCACGCCGCGCTTGTCGGCGAGCGCCGGCACGAACGCGTGCTCCCCCGACCGCCACTTGGCGTACCAGGGCGAGGCCCCCTCGAAGAGGGGAAGCTCCGGACGGGTGATGATCAGGTCCTCCTGCGCCTGCCAGCGCCCGCCCACGCCGTGACAGTCCGGGCAGCTGCCTTCCGGGGTGTTGCGGTCGAAATGGGCGGTCGTCAGATGCCCGTTGACGCTCTGCGCCGCCGGGTCCGCGCCGATCGCCGGAAGGCGCGAGTACAGCAGTCCCAGGTGTCCGTCGATGCCGGTGATCGTCGCGACCGTGGACCGGGGGTTGCGGTTCAGGCGGCGCTGGTCGACGGCGAGCGTCGCGCCCAGTCCCAGGATGCGGTCGACCTTCGGCCGGTTGCGCTGGGTGATGTACTGCCGCACGAACGGCGAAAGCCCCTCCAGATAGCGCAGCTGGGCCTCGTTGTGCAGGGTGTCGATGGCCAGCGACGTCTTGCCGCTGCCGCTCACCCCGGTGAAGGCGGTGAGCCACCCCTTGGGGATGCTCACCGACACGTCCCGCAGATTGTTGGTACGAGCCCCCACCACCTCGATGGCCTCTCGCCCCATGCCGGCGACGTCCCGTACGAACGCAGTCAACCTTGATCCACCCTCTCGCAACACAACAGAACACAGGCGGACGAACTCCCGCCCATGTCGAACACGTTGATTCCGCCACTACGCGGCCGCTTGATCAGATCTCTCCGGGGCTTCGCGCACATCGGCGCGGACCGGTGCGTTGATGATCGCCCGGAAACCCGACGCCTTGTGTCATGTTTCATCCGTCGTTCGTCTTGCGGGGATGGCGAACCGGCGTTGCCATAGGCGAGACCGACTGCGTAGACCGTGCCGTTCCGGGCAGCGCGCTCACCGCGGAGACTCCTGAACGGTCCCGCTCAAGCCGGCCTGGACGGCGTCCCCGTCGACCAGAACGATTCCGTCCCTGCCGCCGGAGCCGGACGCGCTGACGCCGGACGATCCGCGACCGCCTTCAGCCGGGTTCCGCGCTGGGCGCCGACGTGCTCAAGCCGCCACCCGCGCCCCTGGGCCGTACGTACTGGAGAGGGTTCGGGGCTTGCCGCGGCGACGACTGGAGAGGTGGGAGTCGGCGCGGACGCACCTCGCGGCGGGGGCACGGCGCAGTCAGGACGGCCGCCGCGCACAACGCAGCCAGGCCATTGGCACTCATGACCCGAGATGCGTGAGACGGCCGAAGACCTCGTTCCCGGACTCCCCGTGCCACGATCGCGGCAGCATCGGCGACGATCTTCAGCTCGGGTGTCTTCACACCCCTTCTCCAGCAGTGGTGGCAAGCGGGCGAGATCGCCACCGCCCCGGCCGCGCCCGCTCAGCAGCCGGGCTAGACGTCGCCGTCCGGGCGCAGGGCGTGCAGGACCGCAGAAGTGTCCAGGTAGAACGGGTGTATCTCGGTGATGCGGTCGTTCTTGATCGTCATGAGTTGCATCACCGAGGTCTCCAAGGCCCGGCCGGTGGCGCGGGCGCGCAGGATGCCGCGGTTCCAGACCACGACACTGCCGCCGTCGACCACGTACTTCTGCTCCAGGAACTCCAGGGACTGCCATGCCTCGCTCATGGCGGCCATGAACTGCTCGATGCCGCTCGGCCCGCGCCAGATGCCCCCGTAGGGCAGGGAGTCCGCCTGGTACATCACGACCTCTGGGTCCAGGCACTCGGCAAGCCGGCCGAAGTCGGCCTTGCCGAGGCCCCCTGCGGCGATGTAGGCGACCTCCGCCCGGTAGAACCTCTCCAGCACCGCCAGTGAGCTCCTGCCCTCGTCGCCACCCGAAACCGGACCGTCATTCGTCATCGCTTCTGCCGTCATGCGCTCATCATGTCCGCTCCGGACAGAATGCATCCGGCGGAAATCGGACCCGTAGGCGGCAAGCTCGCCACCGACGATCCTCGACCTGCCCCTTGCCCTGCCAGGGGGACCGGCGCCGCGACATCGTCCGCCAGACCAGGAAATGATCGGCGGGACACTCCCTAACCGCAGCCCGCGGGCGGCCCCTCGGACCAGCCGATCGGCTGCTGTCGCCGGTACTGCTCCAGGTCGAGGTGGTTGCCGTTGATCGCGTTGCGCCGCCGCAGTTCCGCCCAGTACACCGGGTCGAGAAAGATCGCGGGATTCCACAGCGACCGGGTCAGGTCCGACGGCCGGCCGAGGTACAGCACGGCGTCGGCGACCTTCCCCAGCGGCTGCCCGCACAGTGGCGGCGCGTCCATGAACTGCCCGGCGTCGACGGATGCCAGCCAGGTGCCCGCACACGGGATCACCGTGCGCCGGGGATGCCCCGCCAGGCGGGGATGCGTGCCGGACACGATGACGTGGACGCGGCTGCCGGTGCGCTGTTCGATCAGCGCGACCACGTGGTCCGCGCTGCCGTGCAGGACGTGCCCGCTGCCGTAGCAGATCAGCGCCCGGCGCCCCTTGGCCAGCACCTCCCGCTCCACCAGGGACGCCGCGAACGCGTCGCGCTGCTCAAGGAGCGCGTCCACCTGCGCCTGCGTGCTGATCTTGGACCAGTCGATCGGCGGATCGCCGAGCAGCACCCGGATCCGCCGCTGCGGCGGCAGCGTCCAGTTGACGGCGCGGACCGTGCGGAAGAACTGCTCCCTGATCGGCTGGTCGCCGGTGCCCGCGGGCGACTGCGTGGTGTCGCGCCACACCTTGCGCAGCGTCGCGTCGTCGACCGCCCCGCCGGCGACGAACCGGTCGACGACCGGCTGGTGGCGCGCGTTGCCGAACTCGACGACGACGTCGTCGACCACCTCCGGCAGCCGCGGGTCGGCCAGCAGGAGCTGCAGCGCGTCGCCGTGCTCCTGCTGGCCGTGCGCCTCACCGATCGCCACGAGCCGGTGATGGTCGAAGCCCGCGAGCACCCCACGGGCGAAGTCCGTGGCCGACGTCGGCCTGCTGCTCTCCCCCGCCCGCCCGGCGGGCAGCAGCCCGCCGAGCGCCGCACCGGCTCCCGTCACGGCCAGCGCCCTGCGCCGCGTCCATCGTGCGTCTGTCATGCCCACGGTTGTACGGCAGGCCCGGTGTCACCCCGGTGACACCGGATCCCTGGCATCGTGAACGGCATGCGCGTTCTGGTGGTCGAGGACTTCGAGGTGCTGGCCCGTACGATCGGCACCGGGTTGCGCCGCGAGGGCATGGCGGTCGACGTGGTGCTGGACGGCGACGACGCGCTGGCCCACCTGGCCGTGGTCCGCTACGACGTCGTGGTGCTCGACCGCGACCTGCCCGGCACCCACGGCGACGACGTCTGCCGCGAGATCGCCGCAGGCGGGGCCGGGTCGCGGGTGCTGATGCTCACGGCCGCGAGCACCGTGCGGGACCGGGTCGAGGGGCTGGGGCTGGGGGCCGACGACTACCTGCCCAAGCCGTTCGACTTCGCCGAGCTGGTCGCCCGGGTGCACGCGCTCGGCCGGCGTTCCGCGCCCGCCGTGCCGCCGGTGCTGCGGATGGGCGAGCTCACGCTGGACCCCGGCAGGCGGGTGGCCTCGCGTGGCGGGCGCCCTCTGGAGCTGACGCCGAAGGAGTTCGCGCTGCTGCGCTGCCTGCTGGCCGCCGGCGGCCGGGTCGTCCCGGCGGAGGAGCTTCTGGAGCGGGTCTGGGACGAGCAGGCGGACCCGTTCACCACGGCGGTCAAGACGACGGTGCGGCGGTTGCGGATCAAGCTCGGCGATCCGCCGGTGATCGAGACCGTCCGCGAGGGCGGCTACCGGATCGGACTCCCGCGATGAGCCGGCCCTCCCTGCGGGTCCAGCTCACGGCGCTGTACGCCGGGCTGGTGCTGGCGGTGGCGGTTCCGATGCTGCTGCTGGTCGGGTTCCTGTTCGGCAGGGGTCAGGACCGGCTGCGGGCGGGCGACGCCGTACCGCCGCCCGACACGGGCGCGCAGCAGGTCGACGCAGCGCTCGCCGTCACCGCGGCCGTCGTGGCGGCCCTCTCCGTGGTGGCCGCGTGGTGGCTGGCCGGGCGCTTCCTGCGGCCGCTGCGCGCGATGACCGTGACCGCCACGGAGATCTCCGCGACGAACCTCAACCGGCGGCTCGGCCTGCGGGGACCCGACGACGAGCTGACCAGGCTGGCCCGCACGCTGGACGACCTGTTCGCGCGACTGGACTCCGCTTTTGCGGCGCAGCGGCACTTCGTGGCCAACGCCTCGCACGAACTGCGGACCCCGCTGGCCGGGCAGCGGGCCGTCCTGCAGGTCGCGCTCGCCGACCCCGGCGCGACGGCCGATGGGCTGCGGGCGGTGTGCGAGGAGGCCCTCGACCTCGGCGTACGGCAGGAGCGGCTGATCGACGCCCTCCTCGTCCTGGCCGAAGGGCAGCGCGGCCTCGAACACCGGCAGCCGGTCGACCTGGCCGGCATCACCCGCGAAGTCCTGCTCTCCCGGCCGACGCGCCTCACCGTCGAGGCGTCCCTGGACCCCGCGCCGGTGAGCGGCGACCCGGACCTCCTCGCCAGCATGATCGGCAACCTGGTCGACAACGCCCTCCTCCACAACATCCCCGGCGGGAGCGTCACGATCGCCACCGGGCCCGACGGTCTGTCGATCGGCAACACCGGCCCGGCCGTCCGGGCGGACGACCTGGACCGGTTGTTCCAGCCGTTCCAGCGGCTCAGCCCCCAGCGCACCCACACCGCCGGGGGCCACGGCCTGGGGCTGGCGATCGTCCGGGCCGTCGCCGAGGCCCACGGCGCGGACCTGTCCGCCGTCCCGCGCCCCGGCGGCGGACTGACCGTGACCGCACGCTTCCCCTGACCGGTCAGGCGGACCGCTGGCCGGAGTCCGCCCGTAGAGGCGCCGGGCGACCCTACGGGAGGGCACGGTCGGCGTCGGGGATCCAGTACCGCCCCTCCGACGGGCCCGGCGGGCTCACGCGTGGGAGCTGACCGAGCAGCGTACGGAGCAGCGGGTGCGGGTTACGGCGGTGCCAGACCACCCACCATGGCAGGAGGGGGATCGGGTCCACGATGGGGATGCGGCGCAGCCCGCTCCCCGTCGCGTCGATGCTCCACTCCCCCAGGCCGACGGCGCTCTTCTCGCGGAGGAACTGCTGGACCAGGTGCCCCTGGCCGATGGCGGGCTCGGTGAAGCGCAAGGGGACGCCGAGGCGGTCGGCGAGGCGTCTCAGGTAGGCGCGCCATTCGGCGGCGCCCGCCGGATCAGGCATCGCGATACCGCCCGCCCGCAGGTCGGCGGGCCGCAGCTCTCTCAGGTGCGCGAGCGGGTGATCCTCCGGGACGAACGCGGCCAGGGGCTCCAGGTGGACCAGCCGCTGGGCCAGCTCTTCTGGCCACGGCAGGTCGCGCGCCCGTCCGAAGGCCGCGTCGATCTCCTGGCGGCGCAGCGCCGGCAGCGCCACCGCCAGCCCCTGCCGCATGCTCACCTCCACGCGCAGCCGCGGGTCGCGCTCGCTCGCCTCCCTGACCATGCGCAGGGGCGTGAAGCGCTCGTCGTAGACGTCCACGCGGACGGGGCTGTCCACCACGCGGACCGCCCCCACGGCCTCGTCGAACGCCGCCACCGCGGCCACGGCCAAGGGCAGGAACCGCCTTCCGGCGGCGGTCAGCTCGATGGACCGGGTGGTCCGTTCGAACAGCGGCGTGCCGAGGGCGTCCTCCAGCCTGCGGACGCGTTTCGACAACGCCTGCTGGGTGATGAACATGCGCGCGGCGGCCCTGCCGAAGTGCAGTTCCTCGGCGGTCGCGATGAAGGCGCGTACGCCGGAGATGTCTGCTTCCACGCCCAGACCCTGCATCGACAACCATCGGTTGTCAATCCGCGGTCCCATGGGTGTTGGACAGTGCCGCCGGTGGACCGGTTACCTGTTCCCTGACATCCGTGCTGATGAGAGGGGGTCCCGCGATGGAGGTCGTGGAGGTCGACCGGCGCCTGCACCTGCTGCGGCTGACGTTCGGGCAGGCGTACCTGTGGAACGACGACGGTGTGCTCACCCTGGTGGACACGGGCATCGCCACCTCGGCCGGGGAGATCGCCGAGGCGATCGGCCGGCTCGGGCTGCGCACCGACGCCGTCCGGCGGGTCGTCCTCACCCATTACCACGAGGACCACTGCGGCGGCGCGGCGGACGTGACGGCGTGGGGCGAGGTCACGGTGCTGGCCCATCGCCTGGAGGCCCCGGTGATCCGGGGGGACGCGCCCGCCCCTCCGCCGAACTTCACCGACGAGGAACGGGCCCTGCATCGCAGTCTGGGCGCCGACCTGCTGCCGCCCGCGCCGCCGTGCCGGGTGGACCGCGAGCTCGAGGACGGCGACGTGATCGCCTTCGGGGGCGGGGCCCGGGTGATCGCCACCCCCGGGCACACCGCCGGCAGCATCGCCCTCCACCTGCCGGAGCACGGAATCCTCTTCACGGGCGACACCGTGGCGCACGTGTCCGGGCTGGTCATGCCCGGAGTGTTCAACATGGACCGTGAAGAGATGCTCCGCTCGTTCCGGCGGCTGGCCGAACTGGACGTCCGGACGGCCTGCGTGGGCCACGGCGACCCCGTCACGAACGCCGGCGAGGCCCTCCGGAAGGCAGCCGCCGACATCCTCGCCTGACCCGCTGCTCAGGCGTTCTCAGCCGTCCTCTTCAGGCGTTCCAGCCTGGCCGTCAGCGAGGCGTCGAGCGCGGCGGCCATGCCCTCGGCGTCGGCGCCGCACGGGTCGGCACGGGTCGCCGTCCCGGGGCTCCTCGTCCCCGTTTGAGCGCGCTCGTGGCGCCGAGGTAGGTGCCGGCCATGGCGGCGGTGGTGGAGGGACGGCGACGCCCCCGCAAGCTCGGTTGCCGAATGCGGCTCGTCGCGGGTCACTGCCTGCGGCGGGCGCGGGGCGGGGCTGACTGCGCAGACCGTGACCTGCCTTCCAGGCGTCCTCAGAACGCTGACCGCCGACACCCCGGCACGGCGTGCGCCGGTCAAGCCTTGGAGGCGTGCGTCTCCACCGCCACCCTGGTGAAGGCGCGGGCCTTGGCGGAGACGCTCGCCGTACGCCAGATCAGCGCGTACTCGAACGGCCCGACGTCGTGGAAGGGGACGTAGACCAGGTTGGGCCGGGGATAGTAGCGGGTGCCCTGGGCGGCGGCGATCGTGACGCCCTCCCCCGCCGCGACGAGGGCGAGCAGTTCCTGCCAGTACTTCGTCGTGGTCGAGTGATGGATGGGCCGCCCGGCCGGGGTGCGATCAGGCAGGTGACGCGCCTGGAAATAGCCCGGCATGCCGTCGATGAGCCGCAGATTCTCACCCGCGAGATCCTCGATGGAGATCGACGTACGGCCGGCCAGGCGGTGCGAGGCGGCGACGGCGAGCATGGTCGGGTCGCGCACGAGCACCGGGCCCACGGTCAGGTCGGGCTCGTCCACGGGCAGTTCGATCACCTGGAGGTCCAGCTCGCCCCGGCGCAGCGCGCCGTACCTGTCGGACAGGTGGACTTCGCGGATCTGCACCTCGCACCCCGGATGCGAGGCCCGGAAGGCCTCGACCACGGCCATGACCCGCTCGCTGGCCAGCGGGCTGGAGAAGCCCACGCGCAGCACGTCGCGGGTGCCGCGCGCGGTCTGCGACGCCTTGGCCAGGGCTTCGAGGACCCCGTGGCAGTGCGGGCCGAGGTCCTCACGCAGTTGCCTGCCCAAGGGGGTCAGCGCCACCCGGCGGCTGGTGCGCTCGAACAGGGCGCCGCCGACCCGGCGTTCCAGGGCCTGGGTCATCTGGCTGACCCGGGCGCGTGACACGTGCAGCCGGTCGGCCGTACGGCCGAAATGCAGCTCCTCGGCCAGCACCAGGAACGTCTCCAGCTCCTGCCAGTTCACCGGCGCCCCCTTTCGGTAAGGGCACCTTACCGAAAGGTGAGAACTTTGCCGTTGTTCATGACCGTCTGCCGGATTCACACTGCTTCAGGCGGACGACCTACCGACGACGAAGGACTGGACGACACGATGACCAGGCAGCGCATCGAACTGGCGGCAGCGTCGCCACGAGCCGTCAGCCTGATCACCGAACTGGAGGACGTGCTGCGGCGCGAGGGACTGTGCGATGACCGGTTGCGCGAACTGGCGCGCATCCGGGTCGCCCAGCTCAACGGCTGCGCGTACTTCCTGGCCCTGCGTTCCGCGGAGGCGATCCGCCTGGGCGAGCGGCAGGAGCGGCTGAACGAGCTGGCGGGCTGGCGCGACTCGCCCCGGTTCACCGACTCGGAACGGGCGGCCCTGGCCCTCGCCGAAACCATGACCAAGCTCCCGGCCGACGGCGTGCCCGACGACGTGTACGGCGTGGCGGAGAACCTGCTCGGTCCCTACAACCTCGCGAATCTGATCATGGCCGTGTCCGTCGCGAACGCGCTCGATCGCATGTGCCTGGCCGCGAGGATCGCCCCTCCGCAGTAGCCCTCACCAGGCTCGACATCCCCACGGGGCGGCTTCGCGCTGCCCTGATACATCTCAGAAGAGGAAAAATGACACCTCTCGAACCTCTGGAAGCCCCCGATCCACGGAGATGGCTGGCGCTGACCCTCTTGGTGGCGTCCTTCTTCATGGTCATCGTCGACTCCCAGATCGTCATGCTGGCCCTGCCCTCCATCGAGAGCGAACTCGGCTTCTCCCCGGGCGGCGCCCAGTGGGTGATGAGCGCGTACCTGCTGAGCTTCGGCGGCCTGCTGATGTTCGGCGGGCGCACCGCCGACCTGCTCGGCGGCCGTCGGATGTTCCTGTTCGGCACCGCCCTGTTCGGCCTGGCCTCGGTGCTGTGCGGCCTGGCCTGGGACGACTCGGTGCTGATCACCGCCAGGATCGTCCAGGGCGTCGCCGCGGCGATCATGACGCCGACCGCGATGGCGGTGCTCATGCACACCTTCGCCGAGGGGCCCGAGCGTAACAAGGCGCTGGGCATCTGGACCGGCGTCGGCGCCTTCGGCGCGACCGCGGCGCTGCTCATCGGCGGCCCGATCACCGACGGGCTCGGCTGGGAGTGGATCTTCTACATCAACGTCCCGGTCGTCGTGGCGGTCCTGGTCCTCGGCCCCCGCCTGCTCAGGACGACGCCGGTCCGGGAAGGCCGCCGCCGCTTCGACCCGGCGGGCGCGGTGACCGTCACCGCCGCCATCGCCCTGCTGGTCTACGCCGTCTCCGAGGCGCCGCTGGTCGGCTGGGGCAGCGGTCAGACCATCGGCATGCTCGTCGGCGCCGCCGTCCTGCTGGTGATCTTCACCGTGATCGAGAACCGGTCGCAGGCCCCGCTGGTGCCGCTGCGGATCTTCCGCTCGCCGACCGTGGTCGGCGGCAACATGCTGATGCTCATCGTCGCCATGGCGGTGTACGGCGGTGCGCTCATCACCTCGCTCTACGCCCAGCAGGTGCTCGGCTACAGCGCGGTGAAGTTCGGGCTCAGCACCGCGGTCTACGCGGTCATGTCGATCATCGGCGCGAACGTCAGCGCCCGCCTGGTCGCCAAGGTCGGCTACAAGCCCATCGCGATCGTGGGCATGACGCTGCTGGCCGGCGGCCTGCTGCTGCTGACCGGGATCGACCCCGACGGCGGCTACTGGAGCGACCTGTTCTTCGGCCTGGTCATCTTCGGCTCCGGCATCGGCAGCACGAACGTCGCCGCCTCCATCGCCTCGCTCACCGGCGCCAAGCCCGAGGAGTCCGGCCTGGTCTCCGGCATCAACAACGCCGTCTTCCAGATCGGGGCCGCGCTCGGCATCGCGATCGCCTCGTCCGTCGCCTTCGCCTCCACGACGGGCGCCGACGCCGAGGGCCTGAACGACGGATTCCAGGCCGGCTTCCTGGCCACCGCGGTCTTCGCGCTGGCCGGGCTCGCGACGGCGCTGCTCCTGCTGCTGCACCGGGACAGGAAGACGTCCCCGCAGGGCGCCGGCAAGCACGCGGTGACCGTTCACCACTGACCAACCACCACGCACCACGCATCACCAGAGGAACACGCAATGACAGACGACAAGGTGACCGTCATCGGGCTGGGCTCCATGGGTACGGCCATCGCCGAGGCGTTCATCAGGGCAGGGCGTCCCACGACGGTGTGGAACCGTACGCCGCACAGGGCCGCCCGCCTGGCCGCCAGGGGCGCGATCCACGCGGAGACGATCGAGGACGCCGTGGCGGCGAGCCCGTTGATCATCACCTGCCTGACCACGTACGAGGACACCCGCCAGCTCCTGCAACCGGTCGCCGCCGCCCTGCCGGGGCGCACCCTGGTCACCCTGAACAGCGGCTCCCCGGCCGGCGCCAGGGAGACGGCCGCCTGGGCCGGCGCCCACGGGGCCCGCTACCTCGACGGCGCGGTCAAGAACGTGCCCGCGGCGGTGGGGGCGCCGGACACCCTGGTCTACTACAGCGGGGATAGGGCCGTCTTCGATGCCTGCGAGCCGACGCTGACGGTGCTGGGCGGCGACACCGTCCATCTGGGCGACGAGATCGACCTGGCCGCCCTGTACGAGATGGCGGTGGGCGCACTCCTGCTGCCCGCCCTCGTCGGCTTCTTCCAGGGCGCCGCCGCCCTGCGGGCGCGCGGGCTTCCGGCGGGCAGCATGGTGCGCTTCACCGGCAAGTGGCTGGACATGATCAAGTCCCTGCTCCCGGTGTACGCCGGCGAGATCGACAGCGGTGACTACAGCGACGCCGCCTCCTCCGTGAACCTCTTCCTGGCCGGAGCGGCCCACGACGAGGACCTCGCCCGGGAGACGAACGTCGACGTGGCCTGGCTCGGCCCGCTGAACGACCTGCTGAGGCGAGCCGCCGAGGCGGGCCACGGCGACCACAGCATCTCGGCTCTCACCGAGGTGCTCGGCAAGCCGGCCTCACCCGCCGGCTGAGAACGGAGGGGGCGAGGTCATCGAACTGCCCCGGGGCCGATCGAACCGGTGGGCTCGCCTCTTCACCGGAGCCACCGACCGGACAAGACAGCGACGGCACGGCCCAGGAAGGGTCCGCCATCGTCCCGGACACGCTCGGCAGCGTCAGCAACCGCCTGAACACGCTGCCGAGCACCACCCCCGCCGCTCCTCTGAAGCAGCCCAGGGGCTTTGGCGAAGCAGCAGCACCCGCACGCCGATGCTCATCGAGTCGCGCAACGCCAGGCCGCTCAGATCCACCGCCGGTCACGGTGGGCATGCCCCTCCGCTCCTGGCCCCACGTCTGGCAGTGGGCCCAGCCCGGAGATAGAGATCTTGATCCATTGCGCCCGCTTGGCCCTTCCGTGTGGCCGGATCAGGTGTCTACTTCTGGCAGACGGGCCGGAAGCTCAGCTCGGGTATGTATTTGGCCCATTCGTCCCGGGTGGGTGAGTGAGCGGCAACGCCGCACACGGCCGCGAGAAGATGCGAATCATCAGGAAGCCACACATCCCATAGCTGTACGGTGCTGCCGTCGCCGGCGGTAGCCAGGGTGCGGCCGTCGGGGCTGAACGCCACCGACCGCACCGACCCGGTGTGGGGTTTGATGGGGTCGCCGACCGCGGCTCGGGTGGCGGTGTCCCACAGCCGTACGATGCCGTCATCGCCGGCGGTGGCCAGGGTTCGGCCGTCAGGACTGAACGCCACCGACCACACCGACCCGGTGTGGGCCTTGACGGGATCGCCGACCGCGGCTCGGGTGACGGTGTCCCACAGCCGTACGATGCCGTCGCCGCCGGTGGTGGCCAGGGTGCGGCCGTCAGGGCTGAACGCCACCGACCACACCGACCCGGTGTGGGCCTTGACGGGATCGCCGACGGCGGTTCGGATGGTGGTGTCCCACAGCCATATGCCGTTGTAGCCGGTGGTGACCAGGGTGCGGCCGTCAGGGCTGAACGCCATCGACGACACCATCCCGGCGTGCCCCTTGATCGGGGCGCCGATCGGGGTATGGGTGGTGGTGTCCCACAGCCGTACGGTGCCGTCGGCACCCGCGGAGGCCAGGATACGGCCGTCAGGACTGAATGCCACCGACCACACCCACAGTGTGGCGTCTTCCATGGGAGGGCCGATCAGGGCTCGGGTGCCGGTGTCCCACAGCCTTATGGCGGTGTCTCCGTCAGTGGAGGCAAGGGTGCGGCCGTCGGCGCTGAACGCCATCGCCGTCACCGACGTGGTATGGGCTTTGACGGGATTGCCGATCGGGGCTCCGGTGGTCACGTCCCACAGCCGTACGATGCCATCTCCGTAGGCGGTGGCCAGGGTACGGCCGTCGGGGCTGAAGGCCACCGGCCACCCCCTGGTGCGGGCTTTGACGGGGTTGCCGACAGCGGCTTGGGTGGTGGTGTCCCACAGTCGTATGGTGCCGTCATTGACACCGGCCGAGGCCAGGGTACGGCCGTCGGCGCTGAAGGCCACCGACCACACCCTGGTGTGGGCCTTGATGGGGGCGCCGATCGGGGCTCGGGTGGTCACGTCCCACAGTCGTACGATGCCGTCATCGACGCCGCCGGAGGCCAGGGTACGGCCGTCGGCGCTGAACGCCACCGACTGCACCCTTCCGGTGTGGGCTTTGATGGGGGCGCCGATCGGGGCTCGGGTGGTCACGTCCCACAGCCGAACGGTGCCGTCGTAACACGCGGAGGCCAAGATGCGGCCGTCGGGACTGAACGCCACATGGTCGGCCCGCACCTCCAAGTTCCCTCGGTAGGGGTGACGGAGGATGTTGAGCATGCCGGCCCGGGCCTCTGGGGTGCGGCTGATCACCCCGGCGGCGGCAGCGAGCAGCGCGGGAAGGGCAGGGTCGCTGGTGAGAGTGTGGTCGGCGGCGAGGCTCTGGCTTCGCTCGGCCAGGCGGCGGGACACGGCGGCGTCGCGCTGCAGGTCGGCGTTCCGCTGGGCGCGGACCGCCACGGCGGCTGCGGTGATGGCCAGGATCAGCAGGGTCGACAGGGCGGTCAGTGCGGCCCTGCGAAGGCGGGTGGCGCGGGTGGCTTGGGCGGTGCTGGCGGCCAGGAACGCCTGGCCGGTGGCGTGCGGGGTGGGGAAGGTGTCCGGTTCGGCCTGGGCGCGTTGCTCGAGCTGCAGCAGCGCGCTCAGGCGGGGGCCGCGATACAGCAGGGCTTGTTTGCCGGCGCCCGGAGGGTGGGCGGACCAGTCGTCGGCGTCCTTGTCGAGCTGGTCCATGAGGATCTTGGCGTCCAGGTAGGGATCGAGCCAGTCGCGCAACCTGGGCCAGGCGGTCAGGATCACCTCGTGGGAGATCTCTGCGGAGTCGGGCTCGACCCGCACCTGCGGTTCGGTGGGATCCTCCCGCGTGTCTGGCTCGGTCTCGTCCTCGGCAGGTGACCGGCTGGTGGTCTTGCTGAGGGCGATGAGCCGCTGGGCGGCGAAAGCGGCCAGCACGTCGTCGACCGCTACCGGATCCTCAGGGGCCAGCTGGGCGAGCTGGGCGCGGGGGACGGTCCGGCGTGCCGGCCCGCCGGGAGCCGACAGGGTGACAAGTCGTGTGAACACCTTGCGGGCGATCTGCCGCTGAGCGGGAGTGAGTTGCCGGTAGACGTGCTCGGCGCTGTGACGGACCGCGCCCGTCACGCTGCCGGACCGGCCGTAGTCGCGCAGCGTCAGGTGGCGCTTGTCACTCTCGTGGTAAGTGTTGCGCAGCGCCTGGGACAGCAGCGGCAAGGCGGCGGCCTCGTAGCGGCGGCCATGGTCGGCTGAGCGCAGGTCGGCCAGGATCGTCTCGGTCAGCCCTGGCTCGATCTCCAGGCCGGCGGCGTGGGCGGGGCCGATGATGGCACGGCGTAGCTCCGGTTCGCTCATCGCGCCGACGACGAACAGGCCGTCGCCGAGCGCGGCGGCCAGTTCCGGGTACAGGGCGAGCCGGTCGGTGAAGTCGCCGCGGACCGCCGCGACCACCACGGCCGGCGGCGGCTGCTCAAGGGGAGCGCCGCTGGAGCTCATCGCGTGCAGGGCGGTGATGAACGCGCGGCGCTCGCGCTCCGCCACGGCCGAACCGCCGTCGTCGTCGGCGTGGGTGAACAATTCCTCGAATTGGTCCACGACCAGCACCAGCCGGGCCTGGGTGCGGCCGTCGGCGTGCCTGTGCCGGGCTGCTGCCAGCACCGCCTGCCGTACGGTCAGCGCGCTGTCGTGCGGCCGGCAGGCCAGCTGGTGGCGGACCTCGGCTGCGTCCCGTCCCCCCAGCGCGGCCAAATGCGCCGCCAACTCCGTCAGCGCGTCGCCGCCAGGGGTGAGCACAAGCTGCGGCCAGCGCGCCGAGCCGTCGATCGCGCCCCGGGCCAGCGCCGGCAGCAGCCCGGCGCGCAACAGCGAGGACTTGCCCGCCCCCGACACCCCGGACACCAGCACGACACCACCGGCCGACCGGGCGGCCACTTCGGCAACCAGGTCGTGGGTCAACTGCTCGCGACCGTAGAAGATGTCGGCGTCACTGATCCGAAACGGCTCCAGTCCGCGGTACGGGCAGCCGGAGCGGCCCGGCGATGGACGACCGCGCCTGCGGTTGGGGGTGGGACCGGACTGCGGCAGCCGGGCGATCATGTCGCGGATCAACGTCAGCTCTGCGAGCTGCTGCTGGGCCGTCTGGCTACCCGCGCGTAGCAGCGCTCCCTGACTGGCCTGCTCGCCGATCAGCCGGTCGAAGCCGTCCAGGACCGAGCCGACCAGGAAGCGCAAGTCGCCGAAGTGCTCCGTCATCACCTGCAGGGCGTGGGCGAGGCCATCGCGGTTCTCGGCCCGCATCGCCTCCAGCACCAGACTGCCCGCGTCGACCTGCTCCAGGAGTTTGGCGATATCCGCGCTCAACGCGGCGTCGCCCGCCGTCAGGCGGGCCTCCAACTGCTCGGCCAGCTCCTCCTCGAAGGAGGTCTCGGGTCGGCCGCGGACCCGCTCCAAGGCGTTCTTGATGACATCGGTCAGTGTGTTGGCGCCGACGTTGGCCAGTACTCCCAGCCCCGCCTCGCCCAGACCCGCGCCGAACTCCGCGAACGCGCCCGCACACAGCAACGCCACGACCGCCGGAGGAGTCGCGGTGCGAGTGCCGCGTGCCAACCGCGCCAAGCCTGCCCGCAGACCGGACCGTAGTCGGCGTACCTCGTCCGCCTGCCGGTCGGAACTGTTCATGATCTGCCCCCCTGCGTCCCGACAGAAGCCCGGCCCACACACATGATCCCTTGTATGCGATCCCTCCACCAGGCGATCTGAGGCGTATGGCTGGGCGTAGGCCCATTCGTCGAGCAGGGTGCGGTTGAATGCCGCGGCTGCGCCCAGCATGACGACGAAACGGGCCGAATTTAGACTGGCCCGCATGACGGCTGCCTGGATGGCGTTTCTCGGGGTGATCGTGGGGTCCGTCAGTTCCCTGCTCGGCTCCGTACTCATCACGCGTCTGCAGTGGAAGCACGAAAGGCTGCGGTGGAATGAGCAGCGAGAACGCGACACGATTCAATGGCAGCGCCAGTTGGAGATCGAGCGAGACAGGATCGCGGAGGACAACGCACGGGCCGGGCGGGCTCGGAGTCATGAACGTGACCTCGAACGGGAGCGCCGGCGCCTGGACCAGCAGATTGATTTGTACATGACTGCCATAGCGCTCGTGCAGGAGGCCGAGGCCAAGTTTCAGGAATACGTGGCCGAGCTCGACCCGCAGGGCGAGTTCACCGACGCGGACGCGGCCAGAGCCAGGGAGATAAAGTCGAATCTGGAGAAGGCCCGGCAGTACCTGCCGGCGTTGTTGGCCCTGTGCGACGAGTCCTGCCATCGGGATCTCAACCGGGTGGAGTCCATCATCGACTTCTTCAGCGGATCGATAGAAGCCGGCGGTGTGATTCGCCTCGGTGCGCGCGGCCCTGAGGTGTCCGGGGTGTCTCTGCCGGTGAGCTTGATGCTCGGATCGGCGCACAAGGCGTTGCGGGTCGCTTTCGGAAGGGCTGTGCGCGTGAGTCTGGGGTGAGCGCGAATGTCCGGCGTCCGCCGTCACGACGGTTCACGCGCCGGATGCGCCTTCCCCCGGCCCACGCTGCATGCCTCACGTACCGAGGTGGCTCTCATGTGATCGCCGCTTCCGCCGGCGCTCACCAAGCGATGCCGGGCGGCATCCGCCACGGGGGTGTGGTGCGGCCCCGCCGCCGTGATGGGCGGAGGGGCCGCGGTCTGCCGGGAACCGTTCTATCCGAGCACGGGGTAGTTCGCGCGGAACACGTTGTGCGGGTCACGGGCCCGCTTGATCTCCCGCAGCCGCGCGAGCGCGCTGCCGGAGAAGGACTGCGCCGCCGTCTCACCAGGGGACAGAAGGGTGTACGGCTTGCGGCCACTGATAAATGCCTTCAGGTCGGCCACGACTTCGGCCTGCCTGGCGCGCGTCGCATCGGCCGCGTGCGGCAGCCCGAGGCCCAGCAGCCCGAGCAGGTACGGCTCGACCACCGCGCCGCTCGCCCCGGCCCCGCCGCCCGGCTCCGCCAGCGCGCCGCCCAGGTGCCTGATCTGCAGGTTGATGAGCGGTTCGACCGGCTTGGCGAGCAGGAGCTCCACCGCGTCCGCGTCCAGGCCGGTGAGCAGTTCCCCGCGGGCGATGGACGGGGCCGGAGCGGTGGGCTCGGCGGTGATGCCGCCCAGGTCGGCGATCGGGACGACGCCGCGGCTGTCGGAGATCGCACCCTCGATCTTGTCGATGCGCGCCAGCAGGACCTCCCCCTGCGCCGCCTCCCCCAGGTAGGCCACGTCCAGCGTCACCATCGGCGGCGCGCCGGGCGGCTGGAACCGGTTGATCCAGACGCTGAGTTCACGCGGCGCCTCGGCGGTGATCTCCAGGAACGCGTCGAACACCTCCCTGGTCCGGTGCTCCGGCCAGATCACGCGCCCGCCGTACAGGACCGGCGCGGGATACAGCTCCAGTTCGAGGGCGGTCACCATGGCGAAGTCGCCGCCGCCGCCGCGCAGCGCCCAGAACAGGTCTGGGTCGGACTCGGCGGTCACCCGGCCGGGCTCGCCGTCGGCGTCCACGATGTCGATGGCCCGCACGCTGTCGGAGGCGAAGCCGTGCTTGCGGCTGAACCAGCCGACGCCGCCGCCCAGGGTGTAGCCCGTCACGCTGACACCCGGCGCGCTGCCGGACAGGCCGGTCAGACCCAGCGGGCCGGCCGCCGCCAGCACCTGCCCCCACTTCGCGCCCGCGCCCACCCGGACCACACGCTCCTGCGGACGTACCTCAACGTCGTTCAACCGGCCGGTACGCAACAGGATCAGGCCTTCCACATCACCCGACGCGCCGTGCCCGCTCGGCTGCGCGGTCACCGTCATGCCTGCCCGCCGGGCGTATCGCACGAGCGCCGCCACGTCATCGGCGTCCGCGGCCTCCGCCACGGCCGCCACGGGCTGCCTGACGGTCAGATTCCACGCGGTGGCCGCCTGTTCGAAGCCGTCGTCACCGGGCAGGAGCACGCGCCCCTTCACAACACTGCTCAGGTCGTTGATCGTCATTGTCGTCTCCTCATTCGAGTTGTCAGAAAGTGTGGACGTCAGGCGGGCTGCGCGGCGGTCGCCGGGGTGGTGCTGGTCTCGCGGAGGATCAGCAACCCCGTGATCGCCATCAGCGCCGCGGTCAGGCCGTGGACGCCGAGCGCGGCGGCCGTGGATCCGTGATGCGCCAGGACGTTGACCATGTCGCCGAACGGGGTGACGGCCATCATCAGCAGGACCCAGCCCAGCGGGCGGCGGTGGCCTGTCACCAGCAGGACGCCCATGGCCAGGCCCATCCCGATCTCGCGGCTGCCCTTCACGATGGAGAAGCCGCTGCCGTCGGAGGGCCAGTTCGCCAGCCCCGGGAAGGTCGTCCCGAGGGGCAGGACGAAGGACAACCCGAGGTAGAGGGCGAACAGGACGACGACGGCGGCCAGGACGGTGTTGATCTTCTTCAGCGACATGGTCGTTCTCCTTTTACGTACGGACGGGCGGGGTTCAGCCGCGGACGCGGCGGATGTGGCGGGCGTAGCGGGGGCGGCCGACGACGTGCCAGATGGCGCGGACCGGGGCGGGCAGGCCGCTGAGGACGAGGGCGCGCTCGGCCGGGTTCGCGTCTTCCAGGACGGCGCCGAAGAGCGTGAGCAGGGTGAGCTTGGGGGTGTTGTCAACCAGGTGGTCGCTCAGGGAGGCCCACTCCTGTGAGGTGATGTGCCTGGCCGCGAGCGGGAGGAGGGTGGCCTCCTCGTCGTCGAGGTGTTCCAGCAGGACCGCGCGGTGCTCGGCGAGGGCGGCCACGAGGGTGTCGCGTTCGTCGGCGCCCGCGGTGGCCTCCCAGGCGGGGACCGCGGCGTCCAGCCTGCTCAGGGTGGCCGCGACGCGCTCGTGCTGGGCCTCCATGCGCAGGACGATGTCGGCCTCCAGGTCCACCCGGGACAGCAGGGGCGGCCACAGCAGCTCGTCCTCGCCCTCGTGATGGTTGCGCAGGCCCAGCCGGTAGACGCGGAAGTGGCCGGCGATCACCTTGGCGCGAGCGGTGTCACCCGGGGCTACGGCCGCGACGAGCTCCACCAGCAGCCGTGACTCACGGCGGAGCACGCGGTGGACGATCTCCATGTCCTGGGTGTTGACGCTCATCTGTTCCCGCTCCTTCGTCGGTTGCGATGTGTTCAGGCTGCTCCTGGGTGTTTGGAAGGCATTTGGAAGCGATTTGGAACGTCCACGCAGGACGTGCGGATCATGGTCTTCGTCCGGGTGCTGGGCTCGTTCTGGGCCGAGGTCGGCGGCGAGCCCGTGCCCCTGGGCGGGCCCCGGCGGCGGCGCGCGGGCAGGTCGTGCCGAGCGACCGGCTGCGGTGGACGCTTGACGGTTCGAGGGCCTGCCGGTCCTCGCCCTGCACGCCAACGGCCTGATCGACGAGGCCCGCCGGACGCCGCGAGCCTGTCGGTGGAGCTGCGCCCGGTCGCCCACACCCTCGGCGGGCCGCCGAGGCCCGATCGCGAACGACCACCTGGCCTCGACCGTGGTGGCCGGCGAGCAGGGCTTTTCACGCTGTTTCGTGGTGGAGGGAGTCCAGGACGGCGAGTTCGTCCTCGGACAGGCGCAGAGCTCCGGCGGCCACGTTCTGGACCAGGTGGTCGACGTCGCCGGTGCCGGGGATGGCCAGCACGTGCGGGCCGCGGTGCAGCGTCCACGCCAGCCGGACCTGGGCGGTGCTCACCCCGCGGGCGCGGGCGATCGCGTGCACCTCGCCGGTGCTCTCGCCGGTGCTCGCACCGGCCGTGCGTCCGTGGCCGGCGATCGAGTAGAACGGCACGAACGCGACGCGCTGTTCGCCGCAGACGCGCAGGAGCTCCTCCTGCTCGGGCGTTGCGCCGATGCCGTACATGTTCTGGACGCAGACCACCGGCGCGATGGCCTGGGCCTCGGCGAGATGGTGGCGGTGGACGTTGGACAGGCCCAGGTGGCGGATGAGCCCGGCGTCGCGCAGGTCGGCGAGTGCGCCGAAGCGTTCGGCGATGGAGCCGGCGCCGACGATACGCAGGTTCACCACGTCGACATGGTCGCGACCGAGCTGACGCAGGTTCTCCTCGACCTGGCCGCGCAGTTGCCCGGGGGTGGCGTGCGGCAGCCAGTTGCCGTCGGGGTCGCGGCTCGGCCCGACTTTGGTGGCGATGACCAGGTCGTCCGGGTAGGGGGCCAGGGCCCTGTTGATCAGCTCGTTGGCCGAGCGGCGCGACGAGAAGTAGAACGCGGCCGTGTCGATGTGGTTCACGCCGAGCTCGATCGCACGGCGCAGCACACCGATCGCCTGCTCGCGGTCGCGGGGGACGGCGCCGGGCGTGAGCGCCTCGCCGTGCTGCGGCAGGCGCATCGCGCCGAACCCGATCCGGTTGACCGTGCGGTCGCCGAGCCTCCAGGTGCCCGATGCCGTCGCGGAGATCGTCTGTGGGGTCATGGCGGCATGATTTCCACTCGGTAGACTGGCGTGCCATTGATTCACATATGCCGGAATCCATTGAGGAGCGGTCGTCCTGGCTGAGCTGGCGTTCTCGGCGGACGATCTGGCGCAGGTCCGGTTCGTCGTCTCACCGATGTGGGAGGTGGCGCCCAGCTTCCGGCTGCTGACGTCCGGCAGGCCCCACCCGCTCCATCGGGCCTGGATCGACCAGGTACGGCCGCGTATGGTGGCCGCCGGGCTGGACCGGGGGTGGCTCGCCGAGCTGATCCCGCCCACCGGCTACGTGCCGGACTTCCTCACCCCGTCCCCCGGCGGGGCCGCGCCAGCCCCGTCGCAGGAGTGGGAGGCGATCACTGCCTCGCCCGCCGACCGGGTACGCCAGGACCTCGATCACCTCGCCCGTCACCAAGGGCGTCTCGGCCCCCGCCTGCGGGCCCTGCACGCCGACCCGCCTGCCCGCCTGCCCAAGCTCACCCAGGAGATCGAGACCTACTGGAACCTGGCCCTTGCCCCCTACTGGGCGCGGATCCGGGCCGTGCTGGACGCCGACGTCTTCCACCGGGCCCGCACGGTCGCCGAGCACGGCGCGGGCCACCTGCTCAACGACCTGCACGACTCGGTGAGGTGGGACGACAACGAGCTGAGGGTGGCCCGGTGGAAGCGAATCCTGCCCCGGGAGGCAGCGGGCCCTGGGCTGCTGCTCATCCCCTCGGCGTTCACCGGCCCCGGCCTGCGTACGAAGATGAGGCCGCCGGAGCCACCGCAGCTCGCCTATCCCGCACGCGGCGTCGGCCGGCTGTGGGAGGCTCGGCCCGCCGTCGGGGCCGCCGCCCTCGCCCCCGTACTCGGCCGCTCGCGCACCCTGCTGCTGGCCGAGCTGGAGGCCCCGGCCTCCACCACTGAACTGGCCCGCCGCACCGGGCTCTCCGCGGCCGGGGTCTCCCGCCATCTCACCGCGCTACGCGACGCGGGCCTGGTCAGCGCCCACCGCGCCGGTCACTCCGTCCTGTACGCCCGCACCGCCGCCGCCGAAACCCTCCTCAAGGCCGCCTCCGCATCCTTGGCACGAGGTTCGTGAACCGCACGGTTGCGGACCAGCGCGTCTCGCATCTTCCGGGTCTCATCCGGGCTCTCGTCCCGCTCGACGTCCACCCGGAGCGGTCCACGAGAACCACCGCGATCCTGTCGCCGGGATTCCGGCACATGGCCCCATGTCCGTCCCCGCCGGGTCCGTGCCGCCGCCGCGCGATGCGGCAAGCCGGGGTGCGCCACGAGGCGATCCTCATCACTGCCGTCAACGAGGGCTGTGATCAGCGCCTTCAGGGGCCTACGCGACCCTGACCACGTACTTGCCCCGGACGCCGCCCGCCTCCAGCGCCCGGTGTGCCGCCGCTGTCTCCTCCAGGGGGAAGACCGTGTCCACCGCGGGGCTCAGCCTGCCCTCGACCACATGGCGGGCGAGGTCGTCGAAGTCCGCCCGCGTGGGGTTGCCGCTGAAGAAGCGCACCCGGCCGTGTCCGTGGACCGCGCTGGCCGCGAGGTAGCCGAGCGACGCGGCGGGCCGTTCAAGGTCGAAGGCGATGGTGACCATGCGCCCGCCGGAGTTCAGCAGGCGCCGGAAGGCCCGCAGGTCGGTCCCCACGGTGTCCAGGACCACGTCGAAGCGGCCCAGTTCCGCCGGCCGCACGGTCCGGTGGTCGACAGCCTGGTGCGCGCCGAGCCCGCGGACGAAGTCGAGGTTGGCCGCGCGGGCGAGGGCCGTGACCTCGGCGCCGTAGGCCCGTCCGAGCTGGACGGCGGCGTTGCCGACACCGCCCGCCGCGCCCCGGACGAGGAGTCGTTCGCCGGGGCGCAGCCCGGCCTTGTCCCGCAGCGCGGTGATGGCCGTGGTGGCCACCGGCAGCGCGGCGGCGTCCACCAGGTCGAGGCCGTCGGGGAGCCGGCCGACCCGCTCGGCGGGCACGGTCACGTACTCGGCGGCGCTGCCGAACCCGGACGTGCGGCCCAAGACCCCCCATACGCGGTCGCCGGCCGCGAACTCTGTGACTCCGGCACCCAGCGCGGCGACCTCGCCGGTGAAGTCCAAGCCGAGGCGCTTGGGAAATCTCCGGCCGGTCAGGAGACGGAGACGGCCGGCCCGGGCCGCCAGTTCGCCGCCGTTGACGCTGAACGCGCGCACCTGCACAAGGACCTCGCCGTGGGCCGGCTCGGGGCGCGGCACGCGGCCTGCGTAGAGCACGTCGGGGCCACCGTAGCGGTCGTAGAGCACTGCCTTCATCATGCGGTCGTTCATCGTTCCGCCTTTGCCGCCGGGGGCCGTACAGGGGTCTGGCATCGACCGTAAGCTCTTAAACGGACGAGATCGTCCGTTTCGACCGGAAGCGAGAGACAGTGATGGCGGAATCCTCTCGGATCACAGCCCGGGACGGGGTGCGGATGGACGCCCGGCGCAACCGGGAGCGCATCCTCGTCGCCGCCCGTGCGGTCTTCGCGGAGCACGGGATCGACGCCCCGATGGCGACCGTGGCGCGTCGGGCCGGGGTCGGCGTGGCGACGCTGTACCGGCATTTCCCGACCCGGGACGCTGTGGTGCGGGGCGCGTTCGCGCAGCAGACGGAGGCCTGCGCGCGGGCGCTCACCGAGGCGCTGGCCGCCCCTGACCCGTGGCAGGGTTTCCAGCAGCTGGTCGAGACGGTTTGCACCCTGCAACGGGAGGAACGCGGGTTCCCGGCTGCGTTCGTCGCGGCCTTCCCGGAGAGCACGTCGGACCACGCGCAGTACCGGCAACGAGCCGAGCGCGACTTCGCGACCCTGGTACGCAGGGCCCAGGCGTCGGGCGCGCTGCGGGCCGATTTTCACCCTTCCGACCTCGCCGTGGCCCTGTTGGCGCACTGCGGTCTGGTGACCGCCCTACCGGATGACGGTGCCGCGTCCCGGCGCCTGGTGGCCTACCTGCTCCAGTCGTTCCGGGCCGACCCGGCCAACAGACCGCTGCCTCCGCCGGCTGCGCTGACACTACGCAGCCTCCCCATTGCAGCTGACAGTTCCCAGGGGCAGCGGCCGCCCAGAGCCTGACCCGAATCGGTCCCGGCGTCCGCCTGTGCCCCGCCCGATCACGTGCCGGCCGGCCGGGAGGGCAGCGTGGAAGGCAGACGGTTCCGCATCCCCGACGCCGGGACGCCGGCCGACGTCCCCCTCGTGGTGGCGCTGCTCACACCGACGCCCCGGTCCTGGGGCGACCGTTCAGGGGCGATCTCGCTGAGAACGGGCGCCGTCGTCACATCTGGGGCGATCCTCTGGGCAACACGACCTCGCACGGGATAGGACGGTAGACGTGAGTCAGCAACTGGGCAGACGAGCCCTGTTCGGTGTGGGCGCCCTGGCCGGAGCGGCGGCGGCCTGCTCCTCCCCCACACCCCCGTCGCCGCCGCGGCACGGGCCCTCCTTCGACCCGCGCGACTGGGCCTCCGTCCGGGCCCAGTTCGCCCTCCACCGGGACGTCGCGCACTTCGCCGCCTTCACCCTGGCCCCCGCACCCGCCCCGGTGCGCGCCGAGATCGCCAGGCACCGCGACGGCCTCGACGCCGACCCCGACTACGCGCCGGTCCGCGACCAGGACCCCGACCAGCTCGTACGCCAAGCCGCGGCCGCATTCCTCGGCGGCCGGCCCGAGGACGTCGCCCTCACCGACAGCACCACCATGGGCCTCGGCCTGATCTACTCCGGCCTGCGGCTACGCCCCGGCCAGGACGTCCTGACCACCGAGCACGACTTCCTGGCCACCCACGAGGGCCTGCGCCTGCTCGCGGCCCGCACCGGCGCGCGGGTGCGCAAGGTCCGCCTGTACGACGACCCGGCCACAGCCACCGCCGACCGCATGATCAGCGCGATCAAGGAAGGGCTCGGCCCGCGTACCCGGGTGGTGGCGATCACCTGGGTGCACTCCGGAACCGGCGTGCGCCTGCCGGTCAGGCAGATCGCCGCCATGCTGGCCGACGTCAACGCCCGGCGCGAGGAGCACGACCGCGTCCTGCTGTGCGTCGACGGCGTGCACGGCTTCGCCGCCGTCGCCGACAAGGCGGCGGACCTGGGATGCGACTTCCTGGCCAGCGGGACGCACAAGTGGCTGTTCGGCCCGCGCGGCACCGGCGTGTTGTGGGGCCGCGCCTGGGACGCCCTGTCGCCGGTCATCACCAGCTTCGGGCAGAAGTCGTTCGAGGTCTGGCAGCTCGGCACGCCGCCCGGCCCCACCACGGCCGAGCTCGCCACGCCCGGCGGGTTCAAGGCCTTCGAGCACCGATGGGCGATGCCCTCGGCGTTCGCCTTCCAGCAGGCGATCGGGCCCGACCGGGTGCAGCAGCGCGTCCAGGAGCTGGCCGGCAGGCTGAAGGCGGGGCTCGCCGGGATCAGGCACGTCACGCTGGCCACCCCGATCGACCCGGCGCTGTCGGCCGGGCTGGTGTGCTGCTCGATCGACGGCATGGAACCCCTGCAGGCCGTCCACGCGCTCCGCCGGAGCAAGGTGGTGGCCGGCACCACGCCCTACAACGGGACGCTGCTGCGCTTCGGCACCACCATCGTCAACAGCCCCGAGGAGGTGGACCGGGCCGTCAAGGCCGTGGCCGCCCTCGTCTGACAAGCGTCCCATCGCGCCGACGACAACGGACAACCGACCCTCGACCAGCATCGCCGCGCATCTGTTGATCACCATGCGGGGGGCGCCCCAAAAAGCGGCTGCGCCGGTCTGACCCTCCACAGGTCATCCGCGAGTGACACCTGTTGCTCGCGACCTGGACCGGCGCATGTCCTACCTGCCATCAAAAGCTGAACCGTCACACCGCAACAGCCACCGACAGATCTGAGAAAGCACTACTAGGCTTTGACGTACTGGGATGTAGCCGCGAAGGGATCCGATCATCAGCAGCGACTCTGTCACTCCGTGGGAGGACCGGCCAAGGCCGGTGCGCCGCCGCGTCACCGAAGCAGCCGTCCTGAGCGCCCATGACCAGAGCCCGGCCGACGTCGCTCACTGGACCTGCCCGCACGGACAGCATGCCGGGCACGGCTGCGTCGACTGCTATCACGCCTGTGCCGACGTCGATCCGGCACAGCCGTTGTGGGAGGTCGCGGCGTGGTTCACCACCGAGCGGCCGATCCCCATAAGGGCGCTGCAGGACGTGCACCGCCACGACCGCGACCTCACCCTCACCCAGCCGTCGACGCCCCTCGTCTACCTTCTGAGCGCACGCGTGCGGGCCGCCCTGGGCGCGGAGGCGGTGGCGGGGGTAGTGGGGTTCCTGGTGCAGAACCGGCACATCGTCGACGAGTTCATCGTGACGGAGATCCGCGCCGCCCACTCCTGAACGTCCCTCCAGGAACGCCGTCCACAGGGCAGGCCGAAGCACGGTGACACTGGAGGTCGGCGGGTGCGGCTCCTTGGCGGCACCCCTTCTGTTCGATCATCGGGTTGCCTGCCGTGTCGTTGACCACGGTGGCCGCATCAGCGGCATCCCGGCCGTATGCGTCACCGCGATCGGCGCGCAGCGCGACCGCCCGCACGGCGCTGAGATCGAGGGCCACGGCGAACGCACCGTGGCCAGTGAATACGATCGAGCGCCGTAGCGGGGAGCCGCACGACAGACCGTTGCATCAGCCGGGGACGAGGCTCGCATATCGAGGGTCCCGGGCGCCGGCGTAGACGACGACCATCGTGAAGTGGGCCGGGTCTGCGCCTTGGCTGCTGTAGGCGTGCGGGCGGTCGCCTCGCATGCGGAGCGCGTCTCCCGCGGCGAGTTGGAAGAGCGCCCCGCCGACGGTGACCGCGACGCTGCCCGAGTGGAGCTGCAACAGTTCCCGGGTGCCGGGCGGATGCGCGGGCGTGGAGATCTTGTCACCGGCAGGCAGCCGGAACTCCCAGAGCTCGGTGAAAGGCGGCTGGCTGTCGTTGATCAGGAGCCTGGCGCGGCCTTCTGAACGAACGACGGCGTCGGCGGCACGGGAAACGCGGCCCAGCTCCTCCGGGGGCTCCACCAGCTCGCCGATCGAGACGCCGAGCGTGGCGCTGATCCGAGCGAGCGTCGCGATGCTGGGGTTGGTGCGCATGGTCTCGATCTGCTGGAGCATGCCGCGGCTGACGCCGGAACGCGTGGCCAGCTCTTCGAGCCGCCAGCCTCGGGCTTGACGTGCGGCGCGCAGGTTCGCGGCGAGGGTGTGGCCTACGGCCTCGGCTGGATCGGTCATGGCGCAATGCTGCCCTAGAGTGCAGAATAGTGCGACTATGACACAAGATACTGGCCGCACCGAGCGACGAGCGGTGCGGCGGCTGCTCGGCGCCAGCTTCGTGGACTTCCTTGGCTCAGGGCTCTTCCTGGCCTTCTCGGCCGTCTACTTCACCGGCGTGGTCGGGCTCCCCGCAGGCCAGGTCGGGCTGGGCATGAGCATCGCGGGTACCGCGGCCATAGCCACCGCGATACCGCTGGGTCGCGCGGCCGACCGCTACGGGGTCCGGCGGGCGCTGGTGCTGGTGCACGCCCTACGCGCTGCCGGAACCGCCGCTTACGCCGTCGTCGGTGATTGGTGGGGGTATCTCGTAGTCGTCACGATCATCACGGTCGCCGACCAGATCTCGACTGCACTGACCCAGGCGTACGTGGCGGAGATCGTCGAGGGAAGCAGCCGGGTAAGGGTGCTGGCCTCGTATCGGACCGTGATCAACCTGGCGATCAGCATCGGCGGTCCACTCGGCGGGCTGCTGGCCGGCACCGGGCTCTTCCGGACCATCATCCTGGCCAACGCGGCGGCCTATCTTCTGGTCACCGCGGCCTTCGCCACCCTGCCGCAACCGGTTCGAACCGAAGAGCCCGCCCCGGTCCGGCGCGGCTTGGGCGTGCTGCGTGACCTGCGGCTGCTCTCGCTGGCCTGTGTGGACGGCGTACTGCAGCTCTGGCAACCGATCCTCAACCTCGCCTTTCCGCTGTGGCTCGCCCGAGCGACCACAGTGCCGGACGGCTTACTCGGGGCGCTGTACGCCATCAACACAGTCCTCGCGCTCGGCTTCCAAGCTCTCATCGCACGCCACATCACAAGCCTCGGAGCGGCCCGGCGATCACAACCCATCGCCGCGGCATTCGCCGCCGCCGCCTGTCTGTTGTTCTGGTACGCGGCCCAGGCGATGCCCCTTGCACTGTTCTGTGCCGCGCTGGTGATGCTCACCGCGGCGGAACTGATCGCCGTCCCCGCGGCCTGGACGCTGTCGTACGCCTTCGCTCCCGATGACCGGAGAGGCGAGTACCTGGCGGCGTTCGGCATGGGTCGCTCGGTCAGCCGGTACGTCCTCGGCCCCGTCCTGATCACCGGCCTGCTCCAACTGGCGGGCGGTTGGACCTGGGGCGTCCTGGCGCTGCTGTTCGTCACCGCGGGCGTCCTCGCACCCCTGACCGTCAGGAACGCCGCTGCAACGCGGGCGGCCGCAAGCTGACCACTGCCTGCCCGGCACCAGCACCGCCGGAGGGGCCGGCTACTTCAGGTGCTTGTCGAAGAACGCGGCCGCGTAGTGGATCGCGGTCTCGCGCTGCTCGGCGGGCTTGAGCTGCCGGACGGTGCGGTCCCGTTGGTGCTCTCACCCCTGCCTCCGGGACGGTTGCGCTTCTCGACGGCGACATCGTCCGTCGCGAAGGCCGGCCCGATGCCGGGTGTCCAGATCGTGTTGAAGAAGTTGTGGTTGCCTCCGGGTACGTCGTGGTGTTCGGCGTCCGAGTCGCCCGAGGCCATCGTGGCGGCGACCTTGCCGTCCTCCCGCATGGCGTCGCAGGTTCCGGCGACCACGGCCAGCGGGACGCGGGTGATGCGTTCCTTGTCGGCGTTGATGCCGTTCATGGCGGGCGCGAGCGCCATGGTGGCCCGGACGTGCACGCCGGACGGGGGCGTGTGGCTGTCCAGGGCCTGAGCGATGACACCGCCACCGCCCCGTGAGTGTCCTAGCGTGCCGACCCGGTCCAGATCCACATGGCCGGCGAACTGCTTGAGCTCCCGCAGGGGGCCTCCCCGGCGGAGAGCTGCTCCCACATGTGAAGGTGCTTGTCCAGCAGGGCCGCGCGTGCGACGTGCCCCATGTCCTTCTCCTGTGCCTGGATGCCGTTGGCCGCCACCGACACCACGATGTAGCCCTTGTCGGCCAGGGTCTCGGCCAGGGAGGCGTAGCCCAGGTGGTTGTCGACCGGCTTGGCGTCCTTGGGGCGCGGCCGGCCCCGGCCGCGGACGAGCTTGCCACCCGCGGCCTGCGCGGCGTCGGCGCGGACGCCGCGCACGTGGCGGGGATGCTCGCCCGTCACCTGCGCGGCGCTCCCCGGCGCGCCGGGGAGCGATCCCGAGGCGGCCCGGGGTCTACGACCACAGCTTAATTTGACTTCCATCTAAGCAGTGCCGCATGATGACTCCTGCTTAGATGAACTTCTATCCAAAGGGGTGCGTGATGCGCGCTCTGTTCACCCGGCGCCGCCGCCCGCCCGTCGAGCGGCCCGGATTCACCGTCGACAAGGCCACCTCGCGGGTGTGCGACCTCGACTGCCGCGCCGATGCCGCCATCGAGCGCGCCCGCCTCTACGCCACGTTCCCGTCCTTCCGCTAGCCCACGCGCCCACCTGGAGTGCCGTCATGAGTGACAGTTGCTGTGGCACCGTTGCCGTCGAGATCGAGCAGTTCACCGCCCCTCAGCAGGCCGCCCCGGGGCTGAGCGGCCTGCCGGTCGTCGTGATCGGCGCCGGGCCGGTCGGACTGGCCGCCGCCGCCCACCTGGCCGAGCGCGGCATCGACTTCCTCCTCCTGGAAGCCGGTGACCGGGTCGCCGCCTCGGTCGCGCAATGGGGCCACGTGCGGGTGTTCAGCCCCTGGAAGTACGACATCGACGCCGCGGCCCACCGCCTGCTGGAGGCAGACGGCTGGAGCGAGCCCGACCCCGACTGGCTGCCGACCGGCGCCGAGCTGATCGACGACTACCTCGCCCCGCTGGCCAAGCTGTTCGGCGACAAGGTGCGCCTGGGCGCGAAGGTGAGTGCGATCAGCCGCCTGGGCTACGACCGCGTGCGCACGACAGGCCGCGAGCAGGCGCCGTTCCTCATCCGCCTGGCCGACGGCACCGAGTTGCGGGCGCGAGCGATCGTCGACGCCTCCGGCACGTACACCAGCCCGAACGTGCTCGGCGCGAGCGGCCTGCCCGCCCATGGCGAGGGGGAGGTGGTCGTCGACCACGCCCTGCCCGACGTGCTCGGCGCCGACCGCGACCGCTACGAGGGCAAGCGCGTACTGGTCGTGGGGGCTGGCCACTCGGCCGCCACCACCTTGCTCGCGCTGGCCGAACTGCCGGCCACGCCGATCACCTGGGCGATCCGCGCCGGCAGCGCCACCCGCACCTACGGCGGCGGCGACGCCGACGCCCTCCCGGCCCGCGGCGCGCTCGGCACCCGGCTGCGCGCCCACGTCGAATCCGGCCGCATCCAGTTGCTGACCGGCTTCTTCACCCACCGCGTCCACGCCACCGGCCAGGGCATCGAGGTGATCAGCCGCGACCCCTCCGGCCACGAGCAGCACGTCACCGTGGACCGCATCGTGTCGGCCACCGGCTACCGCCCCGACCACTCCATCGCCTCCGAACTCCGGCTCGACCTCGACCCGGTGCTCGGCTCCACCCGCGCCCTGGCCCCGCTGATCGACCCCAATCAGCGCTCCTGCGGCACCGTCCCCGCCCACGGCGTCGACGAACTCGCCCACCCCGAGCCCGGCTACTACGCCGTCGGCGTCAAGAGCTACGGCCGCGCGCCGACGTTCCTCATGGCCACCGGTCACGAGCAGGTCCGCTCGGTCGTGGCCGCGATCGCCGGGGACTGGGAGGCGGCCCGCGACGTTCAGCTCGACCTGCCCGAGACCGGCGTGTGCTCCTCCAACCTGGCCGAGGCCCAGGAGCAGCGCGTGGGCCTGGCCACCGGCATCAGCGGCGGCCTGCTGACGGCCCCGCTCCCCCTCGTCACCGTCGCAGCTCCGGCGGAGTCCGGCGGCAGTTGCTGCGGCTGAACGGAAGCCCCCGATGTCCGACGGCCACCCCACCGCCGCCCAGAAGGAAGCCCCGCACCTCATCTGCGACCACGACTGAGGGCCGCGAGCTGATCGCCTGTCCAGCATGAGTTCCCCCGCCGGGACCGCCGCCCTTGACCAGCAGGGCGGCGGTCCGCCGCGTTCCGGACGTGGGATCGTCGCCGCGCTGGCCGTGACCCAGACCATCGGTTACGGCGTGCTCTACTACGCCTTCTCGGTCTTCCTCGTCCCGATGGCCGACGACCTGCACGCCACCGACGCCCAGGTCGCCACCGCGCTCACCGTGTCCGTGCTGATCACCGCTGTCTGCGCCCCGCTCGCCGGGCGGCGGCTGGACGCCCACGGCGGGCGCGCCCTGATGACGCTCGGTTCGCTGCTCGGCGCCGGGGCGGTGCCGGCCTGGTCGCAGGTCACCGCGCTGTGGCAGCTCCACCTCGTCGTCGCCGCCATCGGCATCGCCTGCTCGATGGTGCTGTACGAGGCCGCCTTCACCGTCATCATCGCCTGGTACGGGGCCGACGCGCGAGGCCGTGCGCGAGGCATCCTGGCGCTGACCATCGTCGCCGCCGCGATCCGTACGCTGCAAGGCGTTCGCGCTGGTCGCATACCACCGCCTATAATTTAGACCGGCATCGAATTAAGGAGTCGCGTCATGGCAGCCCCCGTCACCGCCCAGTGCTGTGCGCCGATCGCCCGCGAGCCGCTCGGCGAGGCCGAGGCCGCCGAGCTGGCCACCCTGCTCAAGGCCGTGGCCGACCCGGTGCGGCTGCGTCTGCTGTCGCTGATCGGCTCCCACGCCGGCGGCGAGGCGTGCGTGTGCGACCTGACCGGCGTCTTCGACCTGACCGCCCCCACCATCTCCCACCACCTGAAGGTGCTGCGCACCGCCGGGCTGATCGACGGCGAACGCCGCGGCACCTGGGTCTACTACCGGATCATCCCCGAGGTGGTGAACAAGCTGGGCGCGCTGTTCGCGCCGCTCGCCGCCCCGGCCGAGGCGCAGGACGGCCCGGTGGACGCGGAACTCCTCACCGTATGACCGGCACGGCACGCCTGGCCGATGTCGTGATCGTCGGCGCCGGGCAGGCCGGGCTGGCGGCCGGCTACTACCTGCGGCGGGCGGGCGTCGACTTCGTCATCCTGGACGCCGGGCAGGCCCCGGGTGGCGCCTGGCGGCATGCGTGGCCGTCCCTGCGGCTGTTCTCGCCCGCGCAGTACAGCTCCCTGCACGGCCGGATGATGCCGATCCCGGCCGACGGCGGCTACCCGGACGCCGCCCACGTCGTCGCCTACCTCGCCGACTACGAGCAGCGTTACCGGCTGCCGATCGTCCGCCCCGCCGCGGTGCGGGCCGTAAGACGTGCCGGTGACCGTCTCGCCGTGGAGAGCGCCGCCGGCGCCTGGCACGCCCGGGTCGTCGTCAGCGCCACGGGCACCTGGTGGCGCCCCTACGTGCCGCACTATCCCGGCATCCGGTGCTTTCGCGGCGAGCAGTTGCACGCCGCCGGCTACCAAGGACCCGAACCCTTCCGTGGCCGCCGGGTGATGGTCGTGGGCGGCGGCAACTCCGCCGCGCAGATCCTCGCCGAGCTCTCCCAGGTCACCCAGACCACCTGGGCGACGCTGCGCCCGCCCCGGCTGCTGCCCGACGAGATCGACGGCCGTGCCCTGTTCGACCTGGCCACCCGCCGCCACCGGGCCGCCCTGGCCGGACAGAACGCCGACAGCATCGGCGACCTGGGCGACATCGTCGCCGTCCCGCCCGTGCGGGAGGCCCGCGACCGGGGCGTGCTCAAGGCCGAGCCCATGTTCTCCCGCATCACCCCCGACGGCGTGGCCTGGGACGACGGCAGCACGGCGGCGTGCGACGTGATCGTCTGGTGCACGGGCTTCCGCCCCGCCCTGGCCCACCTGGCCCCGCTACGGCTGCGCGGCCCCGGCGGCGTGATCCCCACCGACGGCACCCGTGTCCTGGCCGAACCGCGCCTGCACCTGCTCGGCTACGGCGACTGGACCGGCCCCGCCTCGGCCACCCTCATCGGCGCCGGCCGCACCGCCCGGCAGATGGCCGCGGAGATCACCGCCCAGCTCTAGCGCCGTGGCCGAAACGTTCACCGGCTTCGCCGCTCTGGCTCTCCACCTGGTGCCCCGCTTCCTCAAGGACGGCGATGGCCTGCTGTTTCCTCGGCGCGGGCACCAGAACCAGGTCGGCATGGAAGGTCGAGGCTACGAACACCGGGATCGCCGCCTCCGCCAGCGGCTTGACGATCGCGGACAGCATTCCGGGGATGTCCAGGCCATGTGCTGTGGCACCTCCGTAGAAGCCGATCCACTGCTCCGCCGCGTCCCCGCCTGTGGCCTCGCGGACCACGGTCAGCCCTTCTGGAGCACGGACGAGCACCAGCCAATCGTTCTCGGGCGTCCCTTCATGCGGCAGGTGCTCAACGGCGAATGCGGGAGACATGATGCGCAGATGCTGGGCGGTGGAGGCGTTCATGGGCATGTGTCTACCAGGCACCGGCACACCGGCATCGCCGCACCACCTTGCTTCGACTGACGTCTATCTTGACGAACGTCTAAACAGCGTGAGATCGTCATTCCTGATTCGACGTAGATCTAAGTATTGAGATCTCGCACCGCAGAAGGGAAACCACCATGACCACGAACCAGACCAGCGGCGGCTTCATCGGCGACCTGGCGGAGGCTTTCGCACCGCCCGCCGCCGGTGGCTGCTGCGGAGCCCCTGCCGCCACCTCCCCGGCCAGTGACACGGCCCGGCAGGCGGAGGTAGCCGCCACCGCCTGCTGCGGCAGCACGGCCGCCGCCCAGCAGGCCGCCCAGGACGGCTGCTGCGGTCAGGCCCCGGCCGCCGCCCCGGCCGCCGAGGCGGCTTCCACCGGCTGCTGCGGATGACCTCCACCATGCCGGACCTCCCTCAGGCGCCCGGCCTGGCCGCCGTCGTGGAGCGGGTGTCTGCGGCGCGGATGCTGGCCACGGTGCACGAGCTGGCCCGCGACCACTACGCAGGGCGACGCGTGGGCACGCCCGGAGGCCGCGCCGCCGCCGCGTGGCTCGCCGAGCGGCTGCGCGAGCTGGGCGCCGAGGTCGAGCTCGACCCCTTCCCCGTCGCCGACGTGCGGGAGCTGTATGCCACCCCGGTGCTCGAATGGAACGCAGGCGGCCAGGCGCTGCGCCTGGAGCACCGCCGGGACTTCGTCGAACACCTCGCGACCGCCGACTTGCCGGACCCGCGCACCGCACCGCTGGCCGCCGCGTCCGAGGCCGACCTGCGCGGCCGATGGGTGCTGGCCGAGACCGGAGACTGGGCGCGGGCGTGCGAACGAGCCGAGACGCAAGGCGCGGCCGGGGTGCTGACCGCGCGCGGCGTCGACGCCGAGGGGTGGATGCCCAAGATGATCGCCGGACCGGCCACCCGCGCCGTCCCGATCATCGCCCTGCGCGCCGACCTGCACGCCCGCCTGGCCGACGCGCTGGCCGCCGGCCCGGTGCAGGTGACGGGGTCGATGCCGCTCCGGCAGGTCACTGCGGACGGCCACAACGTCCACGCCCGCTTCCCCACCGGGACAGCGGGGACCGGGCCGCGGGTACTGCTGACCGCGCACTACGACGGCGTCGGCGACGATCCCGGCCAGCGCATGCCCGCAGCCGCCGACAACGCCTCCGGCGTGGCCGCCGTCCTGGAGGCCGCCCGCGTCCTGACGACTGCCCCGGCCATCCAGGCCGAGCTGTCGGTGGCCTTCCTGGACGCCGAGGAGACCGGGGCATGGGGCTCGGCCCACCACGCGCCCGCCCTGCCGTCCGACACACTGGTGATCAACCTCGACGGCGCCGCACACCTGCACCAGGCCGCCTCCGTCGAGGCGGGCGGACCCGCCCACGCCCTGCTGGCCGCCCTGGACCAGGCCGCCCGCCTGGTCGACGTGCCCTTGCGGGCCGGCGCGATGGCCTCCGACAACCGCCGCTACGCCGCCGCCGGCCTGGCCGCGATCGGCATCGGCATGGGCATGCCCGGCTACCAGACCCCCGCCGAAACCCCCGACCGCGTCCAGCCGGACACGCTCATGGCGGCGGCACGGCTGCTGGTCGCCGCGGTCGGGCTGTTGGCCGCCCAGCCCCTCTGATCAGATCGCGACGGCACCACCGGATCGGGTGGTGCTGCGCGGCCGATGATCGGACGGCTTGCTGGGTGAAGTGCTCAGCCAGGGCGGTCATGGTCAGGTCGTCGGGCAGCGTCTGGCCGCATCGGCTCCAGACGGTCACGCAAGGCGTGGAAACGACCTGCTCGGCCGCGAGCATCACCGTGCAGGCCGGATAGCAGCCCGCATTGTTGACGGCCCGCCTCAACCGCCCGGCGGCCTCGCTCGGACAGCGTCAGCGCGTGGGGATGGCCATCAGTCTGAGGACTTGAATACGGATCTGCATCCCGACGCAGTGGCCGGCCGATCGCCGTCCGTACCGGCCTGACGCGGGCAGCGGCCACCACCGTCGCTCATCGCAGCAGCTGGTTGAGCAGCTTCTCGATGCGTACGCGGATGTCGTCGCGGATCGTCCGGACGGCGTCGATGCCCTGCCCTGCCGGGTCGTCGAGCTTCCAGTCCTCGTACCGTTTGCCGGGGAAGATCGGGCAGGCGTCGCCGCAGCCCATGGTGATGACCACGTCCGATGCCTGGACCGCGTCGGTGGTGAGGATCTTGGGCCGGGCGGCGGTGAGGTCGATGCCGACCTCGGCCATGGCCTCGACGGCGACCGGGTTGACCTGCTCGGCCGGGGCGGAACCGGCCGAGCGGACCTCGACGCGGCCTGCGGCCAGGTGGGTGAGCCAGCCTGCGGCCATCTGGGAGCGTCCGGCGTTGTGCACGCACACGAACAGGACGCTGGGCTGGTCAGGCACGTACGGGCTCCTTGGTGAACAGGCGGCGGCCGGCCAGGCTGACGTAGACCAGGGCGACCAGGACGGGGACCTCGATGAGCGGGCCGACCACGCCGGCCAGGGCCTGGCCGGAGGTGACGCCGAAGACGCCGACCGCCACGGCGATGGCCAGCTCGAAGTTGTTGCCGGCGGCGGTGAAGGCCAGCGTGGTGGAACGCTCGTAGCCCAGGCCGATCAGCTTGCCGGCCAGGAACGACCCTCCCCACATGAGCGCGAAGTAGGCCAGCAGCGGCAGCGCGATCCGGGCCACGTCGCCGGGCCGGGAGGTGATGGTGCCGCCTTGCAGGGCGAACAGGATGACGATCGTGAACAGCAGCCCGTACAGGGCCAGCGGGCCGACCCGGGGCAGGAAACGCCTCTCGTACCAGTCCCGGCCGCGGGCGCGTTCGCCGAGCCGGCGGGACAGGTAGCCGGCGGCCAGCGGGATGCCGAGGAAGATGAGGACGTACTGGGCGATGTCCCAGGCCGAGACCTCCAGCGCGGCCTGCGCGAGGCCGAGCCAGCCGGGCAGCACCTGCAGGTAGAACCAGCCCAGCGCGCCGAACGCGACCACCTGGAAGACCGAGTTGAGCGCCACCAGGACGGCGGCGGCCTCACGGTCGCCGCAGGCCAGGTCGTTCCAGATGAGGACCATGGCGATGCACCGGGCGAGCCCGACGATGATCAGGCCGGTGCGGTACTCCGGCAGGTCGGGCAGGAAGGTCCAGGCCAGCGCGAACATGACGGCCGGGCCGAGCACCCAGTTCAGCACCAGGGAGGAGAGCAACAGTCGGCGGTCGCCGGTGACGGCCCCGAGGCGGTCGTAGCGGACCTTGGCCAGCACCGGGTACATCATCAGCAGCAGCCCGAGCGCGATCGGCAGCGAGATGTCGCCGATCTTCACCGCGTCCAGCGCGGTGTTCAGCCCCGGGACGAGCCGTCCGAGCAGCAGCCCGGCGGCCATGGCCGCGATGATCCACACCGGCAGGAACCGGTCGAGGGTGGACAGGCCGCCGATGACGCCCTGCGCGGGCTCGGCGACCGGCGAGGCCGGAGACGTGGAAGGCACTGTGCTGCCTTCTCAGACGGTCGCGGGCACGTCGAGCAGGGCCGACAGCTCGCCCAGCGTCTCGGGGACCAGCCGGTAGTACACCCAGGAGGCACGCCGCTCCGAGGTCAGCAGCCCGACCTCCTTGAGCACCTTCAGGTGGTGGCTGATGGTCGGCTGGGACAGCTCGAACGCGCCGGTGACGTCGCACACGCACACCTCGCCCCCGGCGCGGCTGGCCACGATGGACAGGATGCGCAGCCGCACGGGATCGCCCAGCGCCTTGAACACCCGCGCCACCCCGGCGGCCTGCTCGGCGTCGAGCGGCTCGCGCATCAGCCGCGGGCTGCACTCCAAGACCTCCAGAGGTTCCACATCTCCTCCATATAGACAGCCATCGAAATCGATTCCTCTCTATATTGACACATGTCAAACCCAGGGGGAGCCGGCAGGGCTTGTGTGTGATCCCGCGAAGGCGACAGGTGAAGCCAGAGGACACTGGGCACGACGGACGTAACCATCAGACGGCCCCCAAGTTCCCGGCCGCCGTCCCGAGCGGCGACTCAGGTCCCGGTCGAGATGCTGCGGCGCTCGATCAGCAGCACGTCGCGCCACACCCCGTGATGGCGGCCGACGCGTTCGCGGGTGCCCACGACGCGGAAGCCGAGCGCCTGGTGCAGGGCCAGGCTGGCGGCGTTCTCCGGGAAGACGCCCGACTGGATCGTCCAGACGCCGGCGTCCTCGGAGGCGGCGATGAACGCCGCCAGCAGCGCGCGGCCGATGCCGTGGGCCTGGCAGCCGGGGTGGACGTAGATGCTGTGCTCGACCACTCCGGCGTAGACCGGGCGGGACGAGACCGCCGAGGCGGCCACCCAGCCGAGCACCTCGCCGGAATCGCTGTCGGTCGCCACGTACCGCAGGTGCGGCAGCCGGCTCGCGGTGAACCCCTCCCAGCTGGGCGCGGTGGTCTCGAAGCTGGCCTGGCCGGTGTCCAGGCCGGCCTGGTAGATGGCCAGCACCTCGGGGGCGTCGCCCTCGCGCATCGGCCGGATCTCCAGACCGGGCCCGATGACGGGCTTGACGGCCTGGACGATGGCCGAGTGCACCCCGTCTCCGTGATCGGCCGTCAATGTGACGGAGACCTGGACGAAGCCGGCCGCGGCCAGCAGGTCCCGGTACTCCTGCACGGTGAGCGACCCGGCCGCGCAGCCGATGCGCTGTTCGGCCCGCTGCCGCGCCTGTTCGTCCAGCGCCTGTTCGTCCAGCGCCTGCGCGGTGACGACATCGCTCACGCCGAACCGGCCGCCGGGCCGCAGCACCCGGAACGCCTCGGCCAGCACGGCCGCCTTGTCGTCGGACAGGTTGATCACGCAGTTGGAGATGACCACGTCGACCGTGTGGCCGGGCAGCGGGATCGCCTCGATCGTGCCGTGCAGGAAGTGCACGTTGGACGCGCCCGCCTGTTCGGCGTTGCGCTGGGCCAGGTCCACCATGGCGGGGCCGGCGTCCAGGCCGAAGACGGTGCCGCGCGGGCCGACCCGGCGGGCGGACAGCAGCACGTCGATGCCGCCACCGGACCCGAGATCGAGCACCGTCTCACCGTGGCGCAGCTCGGCGACGGCGACCGGGTTGCCGCATCCCAGGCTGGCCCGCACCGCCCCTTCGGGCAGCACGGTCAGGTCGTCGTAGCCGGCCGCGCCGAAGCCGCCCTGCTCGAACGCCTCCTGCCCGCAGTCGGCGACCGTCCGCCCGGCGTCCGCGGCACGGGCCAGGGCCGAGTAACGGTCGATGATCTCGTCGTGCGCCATGGCGACGCTCCTTCACTCGCAGGTGGGCGCGGCCGGTACGGGCTTGCCCATGACCACGTCCGCGGCGGTGGGGAAACAGCTCACGCAGTTGTCGTTGATCCGGTACAGGCTGGACGTGCCCTGCCGCTCGACCAGCACGAACCGCACGTCGGACAGGATCTTCAGGTGGTGCGACACCGTGGACTGCCCCACCCCGGACGCGGCCACGATCTCGCCCACGCTCATCGGCGCGCGCCGCCGGGCCAGCAGCGACACGATCTGGATGCGGGTGGCGTCGGCCAGCGCCTTGAACCAGCTCGCGTACTCTTCGGCCGCCGCGCGCGGCAGCGGCTCCTTCATCTCATCCATCGTCAATCGACGATAGTAGATAAACAAGACGAGCGGAAGCCTGGCCTCCCGATTCCCGCAGGCATCGAACGGCGGGCGGCATGAGCGCCGCCCGGAAGATCACCACCCTGCGGTGGAGGTGTCAGCCTCGCCGACATTGCCGACACTGAGATCGGCACCGCGCTCGCCGGGCTGTGGGGCGTCGGCGCGCCGGCCCCCCTGTCCGAACGGTGTCCCCGTCCCGGCCCGCAGGGCCGCCGACATCTGCCCGCACACCGGCCGCGCCAGCCTCTGCTGCGACCGCGCCCGCGTCCTGCTGGAGAAGTACGCCGGGCTCGATCTGCACCAGCTGCGCCATTCCGCCGCGACCCACCTCGGCGGCCGAAGTACCGCTGCAGCTCATCATCAAAAACCGCCCGGACCAGGCGCTGTCGGCGGCGCCGGGCGGGCGTCGGGTGCCGGCGGGGCGTCCGGGCTCTCGACCTTGCGCAGCACCACGCCGAGCAGCCGGTCGGCGGTCAGGTAGCCGGTGCGGCGGGAGTCGAGCGAGCGTTGCGGGTTGTCGCCCAGCACGACGAGGTGGCCGTCCGGGACCCGCGTTCCCGGCGCGGTGCGGAGGGCGGGCACGGTCGCGCGGGGGATGGGGTCGCCGGGGACGGCCGCGAGCCGCTTGATCATCCAGCGTGCCTGCCCGTCCTCGGCCGCCTCCATGAGCCGGGCCAGGACGACGACCTGGCCGGTGCGCAGCCGCCGCGGCCCGGTCCTGCGCACCAGCACGCGCTCGCCGGGCCGGTAGGTGGGCAGCATGCTCTCCCCCTCCACGGTCACCACCACGTACGCGCGCCGCAGCCAGGCGAGCCCGAGCACGATCGCCCCGACCCCGGCGACCAGGCCGGCGACCAGGCCGGTGAGGATCATCCGGGCACCTCCACGTCGTCCCGGTAGCCGCTGGCCTGCCGGGTGAACAGCCGGGCGTACGTGCCGTCCAGGGCCATCAGCTCGCCGTGCGTGCCCAGCTCGGTCACCACGCCGTCGCCGAGCACCACGATGTCGTCGGCGTCGCGGATCGCGCCGAGCCGGTGGGAGACGACGACGCTGGTCCGTCCGGCCCGCAGGCGGGCGAGCTGCCGGTGGACCTCGTGCTCGGCCTCGGCGTCGAGGCCGGCGCTCGGCTCGTCCAGGATCATCAGGTCGGCGTCGCGCCGCAGGAAGGCCCTGGCCAGCGCCAGCCGCTGCCATTGCCCGCCGGACAGCAGCACGCCGTCCTCCTCCTCGTCCTGCTCGGGCGCGAACTCGCGGCTCAGCATCGTGTCGTAGCCGTGCGGCAGGGCGGCGAGGGCGTCGTGGACGCCGGCCTCGCGGGCGGCGCGCTCCAGGCGTTCCCGATCGTCCTCCGCGGTGAGGTCGCCCACGGCGATGTTGTCGGCCGCGGTCAGCTCGTAGGAGACGAAGTCCTGGAACACCGCCCCCATGCGGGCGCGCAACGTCTCGGGGGCCACGTCCCGGATGTCCACGCCGTCCCACAGGATCGAGCCGCGGGTCGGGTCGTAGAACCGGCACAGCAGCTTGACCAGCGTGCTCTTGCCGGCGCCGTTGCGCCCGACCAGCGCGACCGTGTGCCCGTACGGGAGGAACAGGTCGACGCCGCGCAGCACCCACGGATGGTCGTCGCTGTAGCGGAACCACACGTCGCGCAGCTCGACGCCGCGGCGCAGCGCCGGCAGCGGGACGGGCCGCGCGGGCGAGGGCAGCCCCGGGCCCGAGTCCAGGATCGTGACGTGGTGGTGGAAGGTCAGCAACTGCTCGTGGGCCATCGTCCCGGCCGAGACGGTGACGTTCAGCGCCGCCTGCACGCCCGCGACGGCCGCCACGAACATCGCGACGTCGCCCACGCTCAGCCGCCCCTGGCCGGCCGCCAGGATCGCCCACACCATGCCGGCCCCGGCGACCAGCGCCGACGCGCCCGCCAGGCCCGCCTGCATCGCGAACTCGCGCCGGTCCATGCTCCGGCGGGCCCTGATGGCGGTCCACGCCTCGCCCAGCATGCGCAGCCGCAGGAACGACCCGAGGTCGAACAGCCGGATCTCCTTGGCCGCGTCGGTCGTGGACATCAGGTGGGCGTAGAACATCTCCCGGCGCTCGGCCGGCCCGATGCGCCACATCATGTCCACCCGCTGGCGGGCCAGCCGCAGCTCGATCAGCAGCGCCGGGACCGCCGACAGCAGCACCAGCCCGGTGAAGGCCGGGCTGATCACCACCAGCGACCCGACGAACCCGGCGACGGTGATCACGCTGCTGGCCGTCGAGAGCGCGGTGTCCACCAGCCTGCCGGGGTTGCTGGCGCTCTGCTGGGCCATGCGCAGCCGGTTCAGGAAGGTCGGGCTCTCGAACCTGGCCAGCCCGGTGAACCCGCACACCGCGGTGAACAGCTCGGCCTTGGCCCGCACCGACACCTGCCGGTCGACCTCGGCCCGCAGGTACTGGGCCGCCTGCGCGGCGCCGGCCGCCAGCGTCGTGACGGCCGCGACGGCCACCGCCAGCCAGAGCAGCGAGGCGACCCGCCCGTTCGCGACGCCGTCCAGCACCGCCTTGGTCAGCCACGCGAGCACGACCGGGGTGACGCCGCTCACCAGCGTGACCGTGACGTACCCCAGGACGTACAGCGGCGCGGCCCGCCACACCAGCCCGACGCCCCGCACCGCGCACGCGGCCAGGACGCGCGGGCCCGGCCCGTCCGTCATGCCGCCGAGCCGGCCGGCAACTGGGCGACGCCGCGGATGCGCGCCAGGACGCCGCCTCCCGCGGCGACCTGGAAGAAGCTGGGGAAGGAGTCCACCTGGAACGCGCCGGTCACCGGCCCGCCGTCCGGCTCGACGACCACCTGGGCCACCGGCGAGAGCGTGCGGGCCAGCGGCTCGGCGTCCACGACCACGAGTACCCGCGAGCGGTCCTGCCGGGCCGCCCAGGAGGCCAGCTCGGGCAGCTCGGTCCGGCACCGGCCGCAGTCGGAGGACAGGAAGGCGACCACGGTGCCCTCGGGCAGCAGGTCGCGGGCGACGCGGTCGCCGTCGACCGTCCGCACGTCGAACGCGCCGGCCACCTCACCGGCCGCCAGCCCCTTCGCGCCGGGCCCGCCGCGCTGCTCGACGACCTCGTACAGGGCGTCGATCAGCTTGCCGTGCTCCTGCAGCCGCCGGGCCACCCCCAGCATCAGCACCAGGCCGGCCAGGCACAACGCGCACAATAGAATCGAGACGATCAGCAATGGGGTCACGGGTTCACCTCCGGTTCGACGTTCACGACGGGTTGCTCGCCGCCCGCTCGGCCCCTCGGCTCCCGGCGGTCTCGGGGAGCCGGGTGACGCTGCGGACGCGGGACAGGACCGTCCCGCCCGCGGCCACGTGGAAGACGGTCGGCACGGTCCGCGCCCCGAAGGCCTCGGCGACGTGCGCGTGGTCGCGCTCCACCACCACCCGCGCCACCGGGGAGAGCGCCGCGACCATCCGGGCGGGATCCCCGCCGCGGGCGTCCACGACCGCCAGGACCCGCGCCCGGTCCTGCCCGGCCGCCCAGGCGGTCAGCTCGGCCAGCTCCGCCCGGCAGCCCTCGCAGTCGGGCGACAGGAAGGCCACCACGCCGCCCTCCGGCAGCGAGTCCCGCGTCACGGGGGCCGCGTCCAGGTCCGTCGCGGAGAAGTCGCCGACCAGGTCGCCCGCGGCGGGGCCGTCGAGGTCGGGGGTGCCGGCGACGACCTCGTACAGGTCGTCGATGCGGGCGGTGTGCCTGCGCAGGCGCCGCAGCACCGCGAGCGCCAGCACCAGGTTCGTCAGGAAGAGAAGGCCGGCGAGAGCCGGCGCGGCGATTGCGTAGGACACTGTCCAACTCCCGGAGAGGGGCACGAACGAGGCGCCCGGCCGCCGGACGGCAGCCGGGCACCGGTCGGTCTCAGCACCACTGCCTGGCGCTCGAGTTGGTGATGCAGGAGCCGCAGTGCGAGGTGCCGTTCGGGTAGTAGCAGCAGTACTTCCAGTAGTCCGCCCTGCAACACTGGTAGTCGCAGTCGGTCGCCCGGGCGACGGTGTGCGGGGCGACCATCTCCAGCAGCCGGTCGGCCAATTTGGTCATGGCACGCATGAAGCCTTCCTTTCGGTCGGTGGCCTGGTGGCCGCAGCATGCTTCGCCCGCCTGAACGATTTCTCAATGCTTTCTCAACGGCCTCCCATCGGCCTCGCATCGCCCCAGGCAGAGCGCCGGTCCGCCGGATGCCGCGGCCCGGCCGGCCGATCCGGGGTGTTGCGCCGGGCGGGAATCTCCTGCAACATGCGGGCGGTAAGGGATCAACCGAAAGAATCCGTCCCTCTGGCCTTGGCGAGCCCGGCGCGGGCCGGGGACTCCACGACCGACGGGTCCCGGCCGCACTCCGGCCCGTCCTCCCCGTTGCCCGATTCGTGAGGTTGTGATCATGCAGTACGTCGACGTGGCATGCCGGCTGTTGCTGCTCACCGTGTTCGCGCTCGCGCTGGCGAGCAAGGTGACCAGCCGTACCGCCTGGAGAGAGTTCGTCGAGTCCGTCAGGGCGATGAGGGTCGCCCGAGGCGAGGCGGCCCGGCCGGTCGCCGTCGCGGCCGCCGTGGCGGAGGCCCTCGTGGTCGTCCTGGCCGCGATCCCGCTGCCGTGGGCGGGGACGGCGGCGTTCGTGCTGGCGGCCGGGTTGCTGGCCTGCCTCACGGTCGCCATCGTGCTGGTCGTCCGGCGCGGCGCCGCCGTGACGTGCCGCTGTTTCGGCGCCTCGACCACGCCCATGGGGGTGCCGCACGTGGTGCGCAACCTCGTTCTCCTCGCGGTCGCCCTGCTCGGGCTGGCCGGCGCGGCGGCCGCCCAGCCCGCCGACCTCGCGCTCGCCGCCATCGTCGGCGTCTTCGGCGCCGTCGCCGGGCTGCTCATGTCCCGCTGGGACGACCTCACCGCCCTGCTGCGCGGCTGACCGGGGTCAGAGGCGCAGCGTGCTCGCCGACGCGGGCGCACGGGCAGGCGACAGCAGCGATTCGCACCCTTTCAGCCACTAGGCGGGCCGCCGGCCTGCCCATATTTTGAGCGACATGAAGCAGCGTGGGCACGAGACACCCAGCACACGCCTCACGACCGGGCAACGCTGCATCGCAGCGGTGTGTCTGACCTTCGCGGCGGCAATGACCGTCGAGGGACTGCTGACGATCGCTGGAGTGATCCACGGAGTCAACGCTGCGGGCGAGGACCTCTCCACCCCTTGGAATGTGCTGATGGGGCTCTTCGCTGCGGCCCTCGGCATCTTTCTCACCATCAGCCTGGTGGACGACCTCCGGACCGGCAACTGGCAGGATTCGTCCTCTTCGGGCGAGAACCGCGGGGCCGATGAGGGCGACGATCCCCCGGTGGACGCCGACGATTTCGATGACGGCTGGTGAACGCCCACAGCGATGAAACGCCGAGCCCGCCGCGGCGCGGGAGAAGTCGAGCGCGTCGGCGGCGCGCAGCTCCTGCCAGATCAGAGCGCCGAACAGGGCGCAGACCGGCCGTCGCCGGTCGATCGAGGGCGGGCCGGCAGCGAGCATCACCTGACCACCGACGCCACCGGCACCCCCTTAAGCCGGCCTGCGCGCTCAGCTGCCGGCGGCGCCTCACTTCATCGCGTCAGGCGCTCTAAGGCTGCGGTGTCCGCTGCTGCGATCTCACCAGGGCGGTGAAGGCCTCGATGGCATCGACGAGCGCATCGAAGCGGACCGAGTGGTACAGGTCGAAGGCGTGGTTGCCGCCACGCAGCTCCGCGTAGACGACGGGAGAGGCCGACGTACGGCGGAGCTGGTCGGCGAAGTTCCTGGCCTCGGCCACGGGCACCAGCGGGTCCAGGTCGCCGTGGGCCACGAAGAACGGCGGCGCGTCCGCGGTGATGTGGGCCGGCGGCGAGGACTCGGGCCCCTGACCGAAGTAGGCGCCGTACCAGCCGTTCAGGTAGACGGCGCCGGTCACGGAGGTGTCGGCGTGCTCGAAGCCCGGCTGGTAGGCGGGGTCGTTGGGGGTGAGCGCGGCCATCGCCGCCATGTGCCCGCCCGCCGAGCTGCCCGCGACGAACAGCGTCGAGGGGTCGGCGCCGTACTCGTGGCCGTGCTCGCGCACCCAGGCGATGATCTTCTTGAGGTCGATCAGGTGGTCCGGGTGCTGGGCCCCAGGCCGTAGCCGGTAGTTGGCGCTGACGCACACCCACCCCTGGGAGGCGAGCCGGTAGAGCAACGGCAGCGACTGGCTGTTCTTGTGGCCCCCGGAGTAGCCGCCCCCGTGCACGTGGATCAGCACGGGCGCGCCGGACGGGCGTGAGCGGTGGTGGTAGAGGTCGAGCAGGTTGCGCCGGCCCGCGTCGCCGTACGAGAGATCGGCCACCCGGCGGACATCCGCGCGGCGCTTGTAGATGGGCAGGAACAGGATGCGGGCCCACGGCGGACGACGGCGCAGCCCGGCGGCGAGGTCGGCGGCGACGGCGGCGCGCCAGCCCGCGCCCAGGCCGGCGTCCATCGCGCGCCAGATCCTGGCCCGCTCCCCCAGGCCGCGGCAGGCGATGACCGAGAGCCCGATCGTGGTCACGGCGGCCAGGCCGACGACGGCCCAGCCGCCCGCCGTGTGGATGTCCCCCTCGGCGAACGCCAGCGCCGTCGGGGCCAGCAGCAGCCAGAAGAAGGCCGCGAACGGCAGTTCGTTGGCGGCCAGCCCGAAGAAGTAGCTCACCCGGCCGAGCGGACTCCACCCCGGCAGCGGCCGCAGCGCGAACAGCGTCCCGATCGCGACGAGCACCACGGGGATCAGATATCCGACGGGCACCGAGCCTCCAAATCAGCATTTCCTCCGAACGCGCCAAGCCTCTCCCACCCGGCCGCCCCGCATCTACGACGGATCCGATAACGTCCTTTAACCCTGGGATGAAGAATGCGGAGGCCCGCCCGTGGAGATGCGGGAGATCGAGATCTTCCTGACGCTGGCCGAGGAGCTGCACTTCAGCCGTACGGCCGAGCGGCTGGGCATCAGCCCTGCCCGCGTCAGTCAATCGATCAAGAAGCAGGAGCGGCGCGTCGGAGCTCCCCTGTTCGACCGCACCACCCGCGCGGTCCGCCTCTCCCCGCTGGGCGAGCAGCTGTACCAGGCGCTCAAGAGCGGCCACCGGCAGATCGTGCAAGGGATCGCGACCGCTCAGGCCACCGCCGACGGCACCGCGGGCACCCTGACCCTCGGCACGGTCGGCCCGCTCTCCACGCAGATCAAGGACGTTCTCGACCTGTTCCTCGCCCGCCACCCGAACGCCCGGCTCCAGCACCGCGAGATCCAGCCCGCCTCCCCTCTGGACCTGCTGAAGTCGGGCGAGGTGGACGTGGCGCACCTGTGGCTGCCGATCCGCGAGCCCGATCTGACCGTCGAACCGACCTCGTACGCCTCCGACGTGGTGTTGATGGTCTCCGCCGACCACCCCTACGCGGGACGGGACTCCATCTGCCTGGAGGACCTCGGCGACTGCACCGTGGTCGAGGGCCAGTCGATCCCCTCCTGCATGGAGGAGATCTTCAACCCCTGCCACACCCCCTCCGGCCGCCCAGTCCGCCGCGGCCCCAAGGTCACCACCTGGCAGGAGACCCTCAGCGCCGTCGCCTCGGGCCAGGCCACCGCCGGGGTCACCGCCGAGGCCGCGACCTTCTACCCGTGGCCCAGCCTCGCCTTCGTCCCGATCCGCGACGCCCCGCCGTGCCGGTGGGCCTTCGCCTGGCGTACGGCGAGCGAGACGCCACTCATCCGCGCCTTCGCCCGCGCAGCAGCCGACACCCGGCAACCGACTGAGTAGCACGCGTCCTGCGGTTCGAGTCGGCGGCGTTCCGGGCCTTGACGGCACCGGAGCACCAGGGCGGCGACCTACAGGGACTGGGCCGCGAACGCGTCCGCCCACACAACACCGAGAGCCGACGGGCGCCCAGCCCTCGGAAGATCCCGAGGGGTCAGGAGCCCGGCAGTTCTGGGGCGGGCGTGGCGTTGTGGCGCTGGTAGTGGCGTGCGGCCCGGGCGCGGTTGCCGCATGACGGCTTGCACCACTCCTGCCGCCCGTGACTCTTGAGGAAGTAGCGTACGCAGCGCGGCGCGTTGCAGGCCCGCAACTGCTCACGCTGCGGACCGCTCAGGAAATCGATGGCGGCCCGCGCCAGGGCTGCGATCAACTGGACGCGCGCGTCGCGCTCGGTCGACAACACCTCCGTACGGGGTGCTCCGCTCGTGGGCCAGTCGAGCTGCGGGACGATTGCTTCCCGGGCGGCAGCCGCGTTGACGTGCGCCAGCGCCTGGTCGACCGGCATCAGCCGGTGGGCGTCGGCCCGGCTCGGCGGCGCCGGGCTGACCGCACGCGCGAACAGCGCCCGCACGGACCGGCGGAGCTCGACGATCTCGCTCCTGAGCTCCTCGCCCACCGTGAGCTCCGCGACGTCGAGGCGGCCGGCCAGCAACTCGGCCTGCTGGCGGATCCAGCGGGTGGCGCCCTGCGCCGTTGCCAGGTCGTCGGCGACACCGCCGTCGCCGTCGTGGCGGATCGTGCTCGCCAGTTCCAGTGCCGGCCAGCGCTCCACTCGAACCTCCCGGTTGCTCACGGCCTCTTCCGTACTCTATGGTCCCTAACGCTAAATCTTATTTAACCATTAGACAGCTTGGGGATCGTACGATGACCTTGCTCTTGGCCCAGATCAGCGACCTGCACCTTGACGGCACCGACAGGGCGACCCGACGTGCCACCCACGTCATGGACTACCTGAAGGCGCTGCCCCGCCCGGTGGACGCCCTGCTGGTCACCGGCGACATCGCCGATCACGGCGAGGAGGCCGAGTACGAGCAGGCCGCCCGGATCCTGGCCGCCCCCTTCCCGGTGCTCACCTGCCCCGGCAACCACGACGTCCGCCCGGCCTACCGCAAGGCGCTGCTGCGAGAGCGATCCGCGCCCGGCCCCGTCAACCGGGTGCACCACGTCGCCGGCACCGCCGTCCTGATGTGCGACTCCACCATTCCCGGACGCGACGAGGGCCGGCTCGACGCCGAAACCCTCGCCTGGATGCACGCCACCCTCGACGGGCTCGCCCCGGACACGCCCGCGCTGATCGCCTTCCATCAGCCGCCCGTCGTGCTCCACCACCCGTTGCCCGACTCCGGGCGGCTGGAGGCGCCCGGCGACCTGGCCACGCTGCTCGACGCATATCCGCAGGTCGTCGCCGTGCTCACCGGCCACGCTCACACCGCGGCCGCTTCCACCTTCGCCGGTCGTCCCCTGATCGTCGCGCCGGCCGTCACCTGGACCCTGCGCCTGCCGTGGGAGGGCGACCAGCCCGCCGACCGCGACCAACCGCCCGGCCTCGCCTTCCACATCCTGGACGACGACCACCGCCTCACCACCCACTTCCGCGTCGTGCTCCAGGCATGACCCACACGTACGCGGTCGCTGCGTTCCTCCCGGCGATCCTGCCCATCATCGCCACTCCGGGCGCCAGCCTGACCCTGCTCATCCAGCACGTCACGGCCGGCGGTCACCGGCAGGCCCTCCCGATCATCCTCGGCACGGTCAGCGGCCTGTACGCCCACGCCACCCTGGCCATCGCCGGACTGTCGGCCCTGGTCATGCACTCCAGCCAGGCCTTCACCGTCGTCAAGCTCCTCGGGGCGGCCTACCTCGTCGGCCTCGGCCTGTGGACCTGGCGCTCCACCACCCTGCCCCCGCCTCCCAAGCTGACGGAGCAGCCGATGCGTACCGGCTCCGTCTACACCCAGGCGCTGCTCGCGAACGTACTCAACCCCAAGGCCGCCTCCATCTACCTGACCCTGGTCCCGCAGTTCATCGTGCCCGACCGTCCCCTCAACGGGCAGATCCTCACCCTGGCCACCGCCCATGCCCTACTGATGGCGGTGTGGCTGCTGACCTGGACGGCCCTTGTTCGCCAAGGGGCACACCTTCTGCACAGGGCCCGCTTCAGGCGTGCAGTCGGCAAGGTGACGGCGGTGGTGCTCGTCGTCCTCGGTGTCCGGGCCGCCACGACGTAGGCGCTGTCGCGCCCGACTGATCCCGGAAAGCGGCGTTGGGTGCCGATGGCACTGATCGCCAGGACGTTGCGTGCCGGGGCTGTTGCTCACAGCGGAGTCCTCGTTGTCACGTTGAAGGCGGACGGCACGGATCAGGCCGGGCTGAACGGCGACGGGCGATCATGATGAGCGGCGGCACCAGGACGGTCAGGACGCCGCCGATCCACAACACGCTCACCGGCCCGGCTGCGTCGACCGCCAGGCCGCCGGCGAAGGCGCCGAGGGCGATCGACAGGTTGAACGTCGAGACGTACAGGGAGGACGCGGCCTCGGTGGCGGTGGGGGCGGCGTCGAGGATCCAGGTCTGGAAGGTGACCGGGACGGCCCCGTACGCCAGCCCCCAGACGACCAGGATCGCGGCCGCGGACCAGACGTCGTGGCTGCCGATCGCGACGGCGACCATGGCGGCGGTGAGCAGCAGGCCGATGCCGCACACGGTCTGCCGCAGGCGCGTGGTGACCAGGGCACCGGCCAGGAAGTTGCCGCAGATGCCGGCGACGCCGAAGACGAGGAGCAGCACGCTGATCATGCCGTCGGGGACGCCGCCGTCCAGAAGGATGGGCCGCAGGAAGGTGTAGGCGGTGAAGTGCCCGGTGACGGCCAGGAAGGTCATGGCGATGCCGGTGCGAAGGGCGCGGTGGGTGCGCAGGACGCGCGGCAGGTCGGCGAACGTCAGGGTGCGCTGCGGCGCCACCTTCGGCATCACGATGACCATGCAGGCCAGCGAGATCAGGCCGAGCACGCCGACGGCGGCGAACGCGGTGCGCCAGCCGGCGAGGTCACCGGTCAGGGTGCCGGCGGGCACGCCGAGCACGGACGCGGTCTCGACGCCGCCGAAGACGACCGCGGTGGCGCGGGCGACGTGGCGTTCGGGCACCAGGCGCAGGGCGATGCCGCCGGCCAGGGACCAGAAGCCGCCGACGCTGATGCCGATCAGGAAGCGGGCCAGCAGGACGACGGCGAAGCCGGTGGCGAGGGCGGAGGCGAGGTTGGCCGCCCCCACGATGCCGATCAGCAGGGCCAGCACCAGGCGGCGGTCGATGCGGGCGGTGGCCACGGTGACCAGCGGCGCCGCGACGGCGGCGACCAGTCCGGGCACGGTGACCATGAGCGCGGTGGTGCCCTCGGAGAGGTCGAGGGCGGCGCCGATGGGGGTGAGCAGTCCGACGGGCAGCAGTTCGGACGTCATCAGGGCGAAGATGCCCAGCGTGACGGCGAGGATCGCGAGCCAGCCCCGGACCGGCGAGGGGTCCTGGGCCGCGTCCGGCGACCCGGCGTCGATGGCGGTCATGGGTGTGGGCCTTTCCGGATGTGGTCAGGGCGCGGGGGGGGGGGGGGGGGGCGCGGGCCGCCCCCCCCCCCCCCCCCCCCCCCCCGGCAGCGGGGAACGGCGGGTCTACTCGGTGCCGGGGGTCTTGCGCGTGGTCACGTTCATGCGGTTCCAGGCGTTGACCGTGAAGATCAGCGCGATGAGCTGGGCCAGTTCCTTGTCGTCGAACTGCCGCGCGGCCTCGTCGTACACCTCGTCCTCGACTCCGTCCGGCAGCAGGGTCACCGCCTCCGTCAGCGCCAGGGCGGCGCGTTCCTTCGCGGTGTAGAGACCGGCCTCCTGCCAGGCGCTGAGCTGGTAGATCCGCGCCTCGCTCTCACCGGCGCGGCGGGCGTCGCCGGTGTGGTAGTCGATGCAGTACGCGCACCGGTTGATCTGCGAGGCGCGGATCTGCACCAGCTCGACCAGCACCGGGTCCAGCCCTTCGCGGGCCACGGCGTCCAGGGCCAGCACGGCCTTGAAGACCTTGGGGGCGACACGCGAGAGGTTCATCCGTTCGGCAACGGCAACGTTCGTCATGGGCACCACGCTAGGAGCGTGATCGGCCCACGATATGGTGCATTCCGATGACTCTTTCCTGGGCCAATTCGTGAGCGGCAGCGACCTGCACCTGGAGCTCACCGGCACCGGCGGCGCCCGCGTACGGCTGATGCGGGCCCTGCGCGAGGCCATCCGCTCCGGACGGCTGGCGCCCGGCACCCGCCTGCCGCCCTACCGCGCCCTCGCCGTGGACCTGGGCATCGCCCGCAACACGGTGGCCGCCGCCTACGCCGAACTCGTCGAGGAGGGCTGGCTCACCGCACGTCAGGGCTCGGGCACCCAGGTCGCGCACCGCGCCGCGCCTCTGGAGCCGGACCCGCGGCGAGCTCCCGCGCGTCCGTCCCGGGCGCGGATCGTCCACGACCTGATGCCCAGTTCCCCCGACGCCGCCGCCTTCCCCCGCTCGGCCTGGGCCACCTCCGCCCGGCGGGCGCTGACCGCCGCCCCCAGCGACGCCTTCGGCGTCGGCGACCCCCGCGGCCGGCCCGAGGTGCGTCAGGCGCTGGTGGACTACCTGGCGCGCACCAGGGGCGTACGCACCACGGCGGAGCACATCGTGATCTGCTCGGGATACGCGCACGGGTTGCGGCTGCTGTGCCAGGTGCTGCGCGGGCCGGTCGCCGTCGAGGCCTACGGGCTCGCCTTCCACCGCTCCCTGCTGACCGAGGCAGGGCTGAGGACCGTCCCGCTCACCGTGGACGCCCACGGCGCCCGGATCGAGGACCTTCCCGCCACGGACGCGCGGGCGGTCCTGCTGACGCCGGCGCACCAGTACCCGACCGGCGGCGCCCTGCACCCCCGGCGGCGGGCCGCGGTCATCGACTGGGCGCGCGCCACGGGCAGCCTGGTGCTGGAGGACGACTACGACGGCGAGTTCCGCTACGACCGCGAACCGGTCGGCGCCGTGCAGGGCCTCGACCCCGACCGCGTCGTCTACTTCGGCTCGACCAGCAAGAGCCTGTCCCCCTCGCTGCGGCTCGGCTGGATGGCGCTGCCCACCCGGCTGGTGGACGACGTGCTCGCCGCCAAAGGCACGCGCGAATTCTGGTCAAGCGTCACCGACCAGCTCACCCTGGCCGACTTCATCGCCTGCGGCGCCTACGACCGTCAGCTGCGCCGGATGCGAGCGATCTACCGGCGCCGCCGCAGCCTGCTCACGGCCACGCTCGCCGAGCGCGCCCCGCACATCACCGTCAGCGGCATCGCCGCGGGCCTGCACGCGGTGCTCGACCTGCCCCCCGGCACCGAGGAGGCCACCCTGCGCGCCGCCCGCCGCCTCGGCCTCGCCCTGGACGGCCTTGCTCCCTACCGGCATCCCGACAGCGCCATGCCGGCACGCGACGGCCTGGTCATCGGGTACGGCACACCGGCCGAGCACGCGTTCGCCGCCGCGCTGGACGGCCTGTGCCTGGCTCTGCCCGGCCCCGATGACATCAGGATCACTGAGGGCCGCTGCACCGCTCTCGCCTTACGAGATCACGAGATACTCAGATGGGGTCCGGACGAGAGGGCCGGTCCACGGCCTGCAGATCCATGCCCCGCGAGGCACTCAGAACTCTCCCTGGAGGTAGTCGGGATGGACAATTCCACCGAGGAACTACGCGCAGCCGAACGCCGCCTTCAAGCGGCGCAACTGGCGGGTGACGCCGACGCCCTCGACACGCTTCTCGACGATCGGCTGATCTTCACCAACGGCATCGACGGAGCCCTGTACACCAAGCAGGACGATCTCGACATCCAGCGTTCCGGCGCCCAGTCGTTGACCCAGGTGGAGGAGGAGGATCTACGCGTCCTCGTTGACGGCACGACCGGCATCACCTGGTTCCTCGGCACCATCGCGGGCACGGCCGGCGGGCAGACCTTCCGCGCCCAGATGCGCTACACCAGGAGCTGGACCAGGGATGCCGCAGGTGACTGGCGGGTCGTCGCGGCCCACGCCAGCATCGTGCCCCCACAGCAGTAGCCAGCGTACGGCTCCGCACAACGCCTCGCAGCCTCCGGTCCCCTGTCCGTTGTGATCCATCGAGGGCAGGGCGAGGCGAACGGGCCGGTCGAACCCGAGCTGACCGGTCCGCCCGTCGGCCTCCGTCAAGCGCACCGCCAACCTCAACCGTCGCCGACGCGGGGAATCCAGCCAAACCATCGCCGCAGGGGTGCTGATCGCAGGCGCGCACGTGTGCGGAGCCGGAGGCGACGGTGGTCGTCTCCGGCTCCACGGCTGGGGAGGTTATCCGACCGCGTAGGCCCGGTGGATGGTCTGGCTGACGCTGTTGTCCGCGCTGTCGGTCACCGTGGCGCGCAGGGACACGAAGCCCGCTGTGCGCGGATTGTCGATCTGCGCCGTCCACGCCGAACCCTCGGCCCTGACCCGGATGTCGCGCCAGGTCACTCCGTCATCGACGGACATCTGCAGGTGGATGGACGTCACGGCCGCCGCGGGAGCACCGGGGTTGCGTTCGATCCAGATGGGCAGCCGGGTGGACGATCCGGGCTTGGCCCGGTTGTACTCGTCCAGCCCCTTGGGGGCGTAGCGGACCGCCGACAGCGGGAGTGCTTCCCGCCCGGCGGTGTGCGCCGAGCGGAACGTCCACGTCGATGCCACCTTCGTGGAGAGCGTGGAGTACGGCACCTGCCGGTCGGACGTCGCACTGAGCGTGTACGTCGCGGGCTTCGCCGGGATGCCGGCGGTCAACCGGCAGGAATCGAGCTCCCACGGGCCGCACCCGGTGTAGTCGATCGTGGAGATGACCTGACCGTCCTGGGCGAGGATGACGGTGCCGGTGGCCGCGCCATCCGTGCCGACCCGGCCGGGCACGCCCTCGGAGAACAGCCGGGCGCCGTCGAACACCACGGTGTCACCCTCTCGCCAGCCGCCCAAGGTGGCGAAGGACGGACCGCTCACGGCGGCGCCCCACGTCCGACGATCGCGGCCGTGGCCGGTGGGCTCCGTGGCCCCCGTGACCGCGGAATCGCCGACGCGCAGCGCGCTGGACCACTTATACCCTCGCGTCCGATATTCCGTCAGCTTGCCCGGCAGCGGCACATCGTTCGTGGGGGTCAGGAATCCGGCAGAAACGCCTTCGACGGCGTTCGCCACGAAGTAAGTGCCCTTCGCGGCCGTTCCGGCGCCGCGGAAGGTCGTGGTCACCTGGTCGAGGTCCTTCACCCTGGCCGTGCAGGTGGGGTCCTCGGGCATGCCGTCCTGGCGTTCGTCCACCAGGTCGTAGCGGACGGGGGTGGGAGAGGCGTCCTTCTTGTGGAAATGCATCCTGCTGACGTACTTCAGTCCGGGCTGCTGGGAGCCGAGCACGAAGTACACGGAGCTGGGGTCGGGCCTGCCTCCGGCCCAGCCGAGCCACCATGAACCGTTGATCACCCACATCTCGGTCCATCCGCTGGTGACAGCCGTGGGCTCGTCCAGGGTGAACCTGATCGGTTTGGCCTTGCGCGTGTCCAGGATCACCTCCGTGCCCTGTTCGCCGACCTTCACCGGCAGGTGCGTGGTCGTGATGCGCGATCCTTCGTAGATGTCCACGTACAGGCTCCACTCGCCGGCGGGGAGCCGGTAGGTGTCCGGCGCGCCGATGAGGAGCATGCGAACGCTCTCGCCCTTGCCGTTGTAGAACTCCCCGACCGCGTCGACGGGCCGGCCGTCCGCGCCGAGCGCGCTGATCTTCACGTCGTAGGCTTCCGGCTCCACGTACGCGGTGGCGACGGTGCGGATGAGCAGGTCACCCGATCGGGCGGTGACGGCGCCCGGGTGATCACCGGGTTGTCTGCCGGTCCCGTCGATCGTCACGGTGACGGACGCCGTGCCTCTGGCGGGCACCTCGACCCGCTGTGCCGAGGTGCGCAGCACGCCGCCGTCCGCGGTGAGGTCGAGCGTGACCGGGGAGTCGCCGGCGTTGGTGTAGGTGATCTCCTTGGCCGCCTGCCGCTCGCCGGATTCGCCCCAGCGGAAGACCGTGCCGATGTTCGCGGGGCTGGCGTACACCTCCTGGCCTATCGCGCGGACCACGTCGACGCGCCCGGCGCCCTGGTCGAAGTGCGTGGCGCCGGCCTGCGGCGCGGCGCTGCCGATGAGCGCGGCCTTGAGCTGCTCTCCGTTCCAGTCCGGGTGCCGCTGGGCGAGGATCGCCGCCGCGCCCGCGACGTGTGGCGCCGCCATGGAGGTGCCGCTGTGGGTGGCGTACGGGCCCTCTGCCGTGCCCTGCGCGGCCGCCGCCGTGATGTCGACGCCGGGGGCGGTCACGTCCGGCTTGATCGCGTGATCGCCCAGTCTTGGGCCGCGGCTGGAGAATTCGGCCATCTGGTCGGACTTGTCGACCGCGCCGACCGTCAGTGCCGCCTCGGCGCTGCCCGGGCTGCTGACCGAGCCAGATGTTCCGTCGTTGCCCGCCGCGATGACGAACAGCGCTCCCGTCCGCGCCGACAAGGCGTTGACGGCGTGCTCCACCGGATCGACGCCGGGCGTGTCCGGGCTGCCGACGCTCACGTTGATGATCTTCGCCTTGACTTCGGCGGCGGCCCATTCCATGCCTGCCAGCAGTGCCGATTCGCCGGCGTACTCGCCGCCGACCTTGCCGAGCGCGATCTTCGCCCCCGGCGCGACGCCCCGGTACTTGGCTCCGGCTCCTGCCACGATGGACGAAACGTGGGTGCCATGTCCAACGTTGTCGGTGATGTCGGGTTCGTCGGAGAAGTTGCGCGACTGCGTGACGACGTCCTTGAGATCGGGGTGAGTGGCGTCGTAACCGGAGTCGAGCACGGCGACCGTGACACCGGCTCCGGTCAGCCCCTGTTGCCACGCCTGCGGGGCCCCGATCTGTTTGACGCTCTGGTCAAGGGTGAGGGGCCGCTTGCCGTCCAGCCAGATCTTCGACTTGCCCGCGGCCAGTGACCGGGCGTCGCCGACCAGACTCTGCCAGGTCTGGCCCGCGGTCACCTTGGGGACGCTCGTGGCGGCCAGCCCCAGCCCGGCGAACTCCTTCGCCTTCCGTGTTCCGCTGAGCCTCTGCGCCGGCTTCCCTTGGGGTGACTGCACGATCAGCGGTATCTCCGCCTTGTGGGCGTCGCCGTATCGCCAGGTGAGCAACTGCGTGACGTCGAACAGACGCTCGTCCAGCAACCCCTGTGCCAGCAGCCGCTTCGCGTCCTCTGGAATGACGTGGAGGTGGCCCTGACGGCGCTGAACGTCGAAGCGCTCCTTTCTGCCCGGTCCCGGCTCGATCCGGTGACCGTTCGCGGTGACGGTCACCCGGTCACCGGTCAGCAGCGTCACCGAGCCCGGCACTTCGGTCACCGGAGAGACCGGCTCTGCCGCCTGCGCGGCGCTCGTGGATCCGCTGGCGACGAGACATCCCGCCACGAGCATGGCGAGGGTTGCGTGTGTTGATGTCATCTGCTCTCTCGTGGTCGATGTGCGGGGAGTTGCTCGTCCGATGGGGCAGAGACGCTGATGGCCTGGGAAGCGACTCTGCCGTGCCACCGGCAGGAACCTTGGAGGCGGAGGAATCGGGGTGCCGCCCGCGCGCCACGAGCGGCCCCCTGGCGTGCTGTGGTCAGACGAGCTTGCGGTAGATCCGGGACGGGATCGCCTGTGCCGCGCCCTCCCGGCCGAACTCCCGGTAGACCCCCGACGTGATCTCCATGGCCTTGGGCGAGTAGGCGGGGTAGAAGTCCTTGCCGCACTCCAGGTCCTTCAGCGCCGCCTTGATCTCCTTGTCCAGGTACGGCCTGGCCTGCGCGGGCTTCAGGTTCGGCCGGAAGATGACGGTCTTGCCCTTGGGCAGTTCGCCCTTCCACGCCTTCTTCGCCACGTCGGACGCCTGCCGCACGATCTTCGCGTGGCTCAGACCGTCCAGCTCGGCCGGCTCGGTCTGGTTGACGCCCAGGCATGCGGCGAACTGCTTGCCCAGCTGGACGAGCTCCTTGTCCTGGTCGAGGACGCTCAACGACTTCCGTACCGCCTCTTCGAGCTGGTCGCCGTAGTCGTCCTGGGAGGTGACGGTCTTGCCCAGCACCTCCTTGACCGCCCGGGAGAAGCAGGATTCGTCGGCGGCGCGCCACTTCTTCAGCTCACCCGCCGACAGCGACATCAGCAGCTTGTTGTTCGGGTTGTCCTGCTGGACGGGGTTGACCACCTCGTCCTTCGGATAGACGTTCACCGACCAGACGCCGAAGCCGTACTTGGCCCGGTAGGCCCGCAGCGCCTTCAGGTCACCCGCGAGCCGCTCCTGCTCCCCGGGCTGCCACTTGTAGCGCGTCTCCGGGGAGGCCACGTACTCCAGGCCCCGCTCGGTCATGCAGGCGACGCGCTCGGCCTCCAGTTGCGCCTGCTTCTCGTACGCGGCGGCGTCCCCGGACGGCGGCGACGCGGGCCCGCCGAACGAGCCGGCGAGCAGGGTGACCGCAATCGCCTTGACGATGAACATCGATGTTCTCCTTTTTGACGGCATGCCGGATCTGTCGGAAGGCATGCGAAACAGAACTCACGGCCGGAACGGCCGGATCAGAGGGAAAGTCTCAGCAGGGGATCTTCATGCGGGACGCCTTCGGCGACACCTCGGGCAGGCCGGTGGCGAGGTCGACGGCGAGCACCGCGCTGCCGGTCACCGTGCCCTTCTTCTCGATGTACTCGACGCCCGAGGACACCTTCACCTTGCGGTCCCTGGTGCTCACCGTGCGCTCGCCCAGATAGCGATAGGTCGTCCGATCGAAGATCAGCTCGGACCGGGTGCCGTCGCCCTCGTCCATGGCGGCGGCCAGGCCGGGGCGGCCGGCGGCGTCCACGGCGTCGCCGACGAGCACGATGCCGTCCAGCCCGGCCGCGACCTGGTACAGCGCGGCTCCCAGGCCGGGACGCACCACGGACTCGCGGACCAGGCTCTGGAGGGCGTGCCAGATGCGCAGCGGGTCCTCGCCCGTGTCGGTCACGATCTTCGCGCGCACCTGACCGGGGTCCGTCGGCCAGGCGCCGAGCCGCGCGTAGGCCGGCCGGCCGGGACAGGTTCCCGGCTCGTACACGATGTCCTCGACGCCGTGGTCCCAGTACCTCCGGGGCGCCGGTCCCGTGCCCGACAGGCTCTGGCTGCGGCTCAGCCAGGGCTTGCCCACGTCGGCGGCCTCCCACCGCTCCTCGCTGACGAGCACCCTGGTGTACTGCGTCTCGCCCGACTCGCCCTTGGTGTGCAGACTGCGCTGGACCAGCGTCTTGGTGTGCACGTACTGCCCGCGGGCGGGCACCGTGTCGGGACGGTCGGCGGCGGCCCGCGCGGCCAGGGTGAGCAGCGCCTTGGCGTCGGCCGGAGGAGCGGCGAGCAGATGCCCGGGGGTACGCGGATCGGAGCCGCCCAGACTCGTCTGGGTGACGATGATGCCGCCGGTGAGCAGCACCGCCATGGCGCCGACCAGGGCGACGCGCCGGATCGGCAGCGCGCTGCGCCACGAACGGCCCGGACGTGGCGCGGGCGCCTGGCGGAGCAGGCGGTCACGTCCCCTCGCCGCCGCCTCCGGCGTCGGCTCGGGCTCGGCGAACACGGCCTCGACCAGCTTCAACTCGTCCATCACCACTCCCCGATCGGGTTGACGTCGCCGAGGGCCTTGCGCAGCTTCCTGCGCGCCCTGTTGATCCGGGACCCGACGGTCCCCACCGGGATGTCCAGGGCCGTGGCGATCTCCTCGTAACCCAGCCGGCCGAACACGAGCAGGAACACCACGTCACGATCACCCTTCGCCAGGCCCTTCAGCCCCCGTACCAGCTGCGGGCGGCTGGCCAGCGCCGCCAGTTGCGAGGTCACCTGGTCCTCGGGCCCGTCGGCGGTGTCCTCGGCCGCCACCTTGCTGAGCGCGTTCAGGCGGCGGCCCTCCCTGCGGCGGTGCCGGGCCACGACGTTCGTGGCGATGCCGAACAACCACGACCGCACGGTGCCCCGCTGCGGGTCGAAGCCGTGCCTGCCGTGGAAGGCGAGCAGGAAGGCGTCCGCGACCAGGTCCTCGGCCTGCTCGCCGCCGAGCCGGGCGGCCAGGTAGCGGTAGAGCTCGGTGAAGTACCGGTCGTACAGCAGGGCGAAAAGCTCGGGACTGTGCAGCGACCGCTCGACCACGGTGACGTCTTCCATCACGTCATTGGCGTCAGGTGGTGCAGTCATGGCGTCCTTCCGAAGGCGACTGTCATCCAGTGTTCGCCGCTCGGCAGGTTTTCTTCACGGCAATTTCCGTCCAGGCAGCGCCGGCCTGCCGTCCGGTGAGCGCGGCGGCCTGAGACGCGGTTTCTCGGTTTCAGGGACCGGGAGCATGTCGGCGATCCGCCAACGGGCATGGATCAATGTTCATGCCCTCACCCTCAGCGCGAGTTCCGGGCCGCCACCGGCTCTCCTCCACGCCGTTCGTCATGGGGCCACGAACCGCGGCGACTACTACGGCGGCGGCATGCTCTGTCCGACCTGCGCCGCGCGCAACCTGCCGTGGCTGTCTGCCTTTGTCCACCGCGAGCAGGATGTCAGCCTGGCCCTCCTCGTCACCCAGCAGCCTGCCCAAGACCACCTCAGCGTCGGCCGCGCGCACCACGGCGCAGCCCTCACCCTGGCCCCCTCCGCCACCACAGCGGGCGTGACCACCATACCCACGTCCGCGCCGGCCCCCATGACCACGCCGGCGCCCGCGGAGACCCCCACGCCGCCGACGTCTACCGTTACCAGCTCCCCCGAACAGCTGCCTCATCGAGCCGGCAAGCGCCCATCAACCGAGAACGCAACGGCATTGCTCCCGGCGCTGCCACTTTCACGTACCCACATCAACAATCACCTGTCCACTGGCTGATAGCGGCTAAGCGGCGGCGATACATGGACATAGTCTTTTAGACACCCATCCATGGACGATGGCTCCGCGTAGTTTGGCGTCGATTCCGGACCCGTCGTGGCGATCTCACCTGACACCGCTGGCGCGATTAAGTTGCAGACGCTTGAACCCTGTCCGCATGTGGCCACGACTGGAGGGTGATTTCCCGCTCGCAATCAAGTTTCATAGAGACGAACGGCGCGCCGCTGCCTCGATCACCGATTGGAGGGAATCATATGGCCACTCCTGCTGTCGCCAGCCTGATCAATAGGCAGTTACAGCTGGTGATCGGCATCGAGGACGCATTCCAGGTCATGCAGCGGACCGGGAAGAGACGGCCGGTCAACCAGTAATTGAAATCAAGCCCGCCCGCGATCCTACCGGCGTCCACAAACTCTTCGCCGAACATTCGGGACAGGCGGGCATGTCGCTGGTGCTCGCGTCGGGATTCGACAGTTCATCCCGGACTTTCTTGACCGGCGCATCTGTCGGGATTCGTTGCTGAAGAATATCTGTCATTTTGAATGTCGACCGACTCAATTTGTTCACCACTGGCAGGGCACACCATCCGGTGTGTGTCAGGCCCCTATCCCCGTTTTCCCCTACCAAGGAGGTAACCATGGCTCCCTTCCCTCCGCGAGCTCGGCTGATCGTCAAGCATTCGGGCAAGGTGCTGGCCATCGAGAACGCCAGCCTCAAGGACGGTGCCAGTCTGAACCAGTACGACTCCGGCCACCAAGACAACGAGAAGTTCGAACTGCGCGACGCCGGCGACGGCTACGTCCGCATCGTGGTCAAGCACTCAGGCAAGGTACTGGCCATCGAGAACGCCAGCCTCGACTACGGCGCCAGCCTGAACCAGTACGACTCCGGCCACCAAGACAACGAGAAGTTCGAACTGCGCGACGCCGGCGACGGCTACGTCCGCATCGTGGTCAAGCACTCAGGCAAGGTACTGGCCATCGAGAACGCCAGCCTCGACTACGGCGCCAGCGTGAACCAGTACGACTCCGGTAACCAGGACAACGAGAAGTTCCGGCTGGAGCCCATCAGCGACGCCAACTGGTAAGTCACAAGGTTCGGTACGTCCGTGCCGTCCGCGCGCCGGATGGCACGGACGTACCTGACATCGCGGTTCAGCTTCGCCGCCGGAGCCCAGCGCAAGGACCTGCCGGCGACCACCCCGCCCGGCGGCTGGAGCGCCGCAAGGCCGTGCGCTGCGGCGATCGCGCCGTCACAGCAGCCCGCCTGGACAAGCTGTTCCCCGCCCCCGACCACGTCGAGCAGGCCGACCTGTCCGGGATCCGGACGGCGACGTCTCACAGGATCTCGATGGAGGCCACCTTCGGAGGGCGATTCGGGAAGCTGATCTCGGTCCAGCGAGTGATCCTCACCGAGTCGCCGTTGGCGTCGTAGTAGATCAGATCGTTGTTGCCGGTGGAGATCCGGTCGACCCACCATCCGCCGAAGTCCGTCCTGCCCCTGTTGGCGTAGCAGTCAACGCTCTGGCGTCCGCCGGAGTGTGACCAGATCTTCAGGAAGTTCTCGCCGCCCCGGCATTCGACGTGGTCGATGGCGAAGGCGGGGCCCCCGGGGACGGTGATGGTGAGTGCGGCGGCTGCGGCGAATGCAGCCAAGGTGGTCAGTGTGCGTCGCACGATTGCGGTTCCTTCCGGGGGGTCCCAGGGCAGCAGGTGCTGCCCACCCATCATGAACGTTGAGTACTTGGCTGATTACTATCGGTAACGAAATGATGTTGTAGCTTACGAGAGCGCGAAGGCTCCCCCAGTCTTTGGGGGTAGTGATGGCCCGCTGGGCCAGCCTGGCGCGGGGCGGCTGCCAGGTCCCGCCGTTGGCTGCTCCCGAGCTGGGCGAGCACACCGACGAGGTGCCGGCCGACCTGCTGTCCCCTTCGCCGCCGGAGCAGGCGTCCCTGCGCGCGGACGGCGTGGTCGTCATCTGACCTCGGCTCTTCGAGAAGGCACTCAGCCTCCGGACGGGCTCGCGCGTTGGGAGGGCGAAAGGGGACCTTCATTCATGACAGATGACGACGAGGCTGCCTTCGACGACTTCCTCGCCACGAGAAGCACCTCGTTGCTGCGTACCGCGATCCTGGTGTGCGGGGCGACGCAGCACGACGCCGAGGACCTGGTCCAGCACGCGCTGGAGAAGGTCTACCGGAACTGGCCGCGGATCAGGCACGACAACCCCGAGGCGTACGCGAGGAAGGTCGTCGTGAACGCGGCGATCAGCAGGGCGAGGCGGCGCAGGGTCGTCCAGGAGATCATGTTCGCCCGGCCGCCCGAGACCGCCGCCGACTCCCCCGACCTCGACCTGCGCGACGCGCTCATCGGCGAGTTGCGCAGGCTGCCGCCCAGGATGCGCGCCGTGCTCGTCCTGCGCTACTGGGAGGACCAGTCCGAGCAGGCCACCGCGACCCTGCTCGGCTGCTCGGTCGGGACGGTCAAGAGCCAGGCCGCGCGCGGGCTCGCCAGGATCCGCCAGAACATGGATGTCGCAAGGGAAGTGACGAGATGACGATCGAGGACGACCTCGCCGACGCCATGGCGGCGCACGTCGCCGAGGTTCAGGCCGGACCCGGAGTGGGCAGTACCGTACGCCGGAGACACCGCGCCCGCGTGACCAGGCTCCGCGTGGCGGGGGCGGCGATCGTCACGGCGGCCGTGGCCGTGACCGTGCCGGTGATGCTGAATCCTGGCGAACCCGCCGACACCGGCCAGAACCAGGTCGTGATGCGCAACGACGTGACCGTGCCCGACGTGACGGGCCGGCGCGCCACCGAGGCGGCGAAGGCGCTCCACGACGCCGGGCTGAAGGTCGCGCTCGCCGGGATGCGGAGCGACAACGGCCTGGTGGGCATGCAGGAACCGGCCGCCGGCAAGGTCGTCGCGTGGGGCAGTACGGTCACGCTCCACGTCCAGTTGCCGCCCGCGCCGACGCCGCAGGCCCTGGGGGACCTCGGCGACGGGCGCAAGTTCGGCGGCATCCAGCTCACTTACCTCCCGGACGGGCTCGAGTGGGGCAAATGGTCGAAGGACGATGTGATCGGCCCCGGCAAGAGCTACACCACCAGCTTCCAGAAGCCGGGCCTCCCGCAGGCCGGCTATGCCGTCCAGGTGATCGTGGCCCTTGGCGCGTCCGCGGACGCCCTGTACGACTTCCTGCCGGAATCGCGGGCCGAGACGGTGGACCTCGGCGGCCACCCCGCACGACTGTCCAAGGACGGCGACTCGGGGGCCGCCGGCGGCCCGATCACGCCCGCGGTCGCCTGGAAGCTCCGCGAGGACCTGGCCGTCAAGGTGCTCATCGGCCCCGAGTACGCCAAGGAGATCGACGCCATGGGTGAGTTGTGGAAGATCGCGAAGGGCGTCCGCCCGGTCCGGTGACGCGCGCCGACCGTCGCCACCCGGCGTCCTTCGCCCGAACGTCCCCAGCCGTCAGGTAGCACTGACCGGACAGAACAGCGGTTCTGTCCGGTCCCTGGAACGGCACAGCCGCAGGTCGACGTCCGCGCCGCTCGACGCGGGCCATGTGACCGACTGACAAGGCGCCGAAGGTCCCTCCGGCTTGTGGCGCGCGGCATCAAGATGAGCAGTTGGTGCAGTTCGCGATAGCCGGCGGAGGTGAATTGCCGAAAGGGAGTACCTGGCCGCTCACCCCTAGTTAGAGTTCCTGCATGGGTGCAACTCCTCGGATGACGGTGCCGACCCAATTGGTTCTTCGCGCTCTCCTTCAGGTGCCGACCCGCGAGATGTACGGGCTGGAGATCTGCGCCGCCGCTGGACTGCAACCGGGCACCATCCATCCCATTCTCGCCCGCTTCGAGCACGTCGGATGGCTTGAGAGCCACTTCGAGGATGTGGATCCCCGTGAGGTCGGCCGGCCGCGCCGTCGCTATTACAAGCTCACCACTGACGGCGCCGAACAAGCACGCATCGCCCTGGCGCAGGCCCAGGCCAAGATCGCAAAATCGAGCTCGATGAGTCAGCCCCGGCATCTCGGTGACCTGGCATGACCGATGGCGACGTCACCCCTTCTCACAACATCGCCGCTCTGGGGGCGCATGTTGAACAGGCAGAGGATTCGTCTGCCTATACGTATGCGCGCGAACTCCAACGAGACCTGACGTACTACTCGGACGTTGGCGCCTACATCGAGATCAACCTCATCAAGCAGGTGGATGAAAGCCCTGGCACGCTCAAGGAGCTTCTTGGTCAGGCCATCCTGCTCGCACGCGCACTGCGTTGCACGATGCAGCGGTCCCTGCCTCTGGAAATCGACAGTCAGCTCACCGTCTACCTGGAAAGAGCGGCCTCGCACGCGGTCTTGCTGGCTCAGTCGTTGAGCCTGACCATGCACGGCAACTCCTCCTACCACCTCGGCAGCGGGCGAGACGACACCCGCAAGCTCAACCTGAACCTCGACGCCTCCCTCGCCCTGGTGCGCAAGCTCTCGGCTCAACCAACCGAACGGCGGGAACTGAATCACCTCGCCTCACCAGCTCTACGTTTGCTCCAGCTACAGGCGCGCCTCCTACCTTCCGCGGCCCGGGACCGCTACCTGGAGGAATGGCGCGCGGAACTGCATTTCCTGGCCAAGACCCGCACGGGCCAGTTCGTGCAGCTGAAATACGCGCTGCGCCAGCTCGGAAAGGTGACCCAACTCCGATTTGCTCTCCGACCCCACGCCTTCCTGATGCGTCGCATTCAGATCTTCCTGTATTGGACGCTCAGGAGCCATCTCCGCACATGGGTCGTTCTTGGGCCTCTGCTCGTTCTGGCGATCAGCAACGTGTGCATCCAGCAAGGGTGGGGGTCCGCAGTTCTGGCGTTACCGGTCATCCCGGCCTTTTGCGGGGGCGTGAAGTGGCTCAGGAAGCGCTTGGGCATCAAGACCAAGCGCAAACCACCACCGCCGAAATAGCACACCGCTCGGGGCCGGCTCGGTTGCGCGTGCGGCGCCGAAACCCGTCTATTGCGTCTGGCCTGGCCTTCTATCCCCCGGCACTCGCGTTTCTACGCCTGCGGCGTCTGCTGATGGTCCGATTGCTCGGCTGGTTGACGCTTCGCGCCAGCGCGATCCGGGGACGCCCGAGGACGAGCGCCGTTTCAACCCATCATCGCCCCCTTCAAGGCCGCTACCTCCGCCCGTCATGGGCACGACCTTGGCCAAGGGCCGCCACGGGACTGGTCGACGAGTACCACAGAGCAGCCTGATCGCCCGGCAAACGCCCAGCTCAGCAGCGATGTCAGCGTTCTGGCATCGCACAGGCCGCAAGCCGGCTCCAAGACGATCTTTAGTGCCGTCTGCGACCTTGCCGCGGAAGCGACGAGGTAATCCGCCGGCACACGTGCTCTAGGCGCACGTCGCGCGAAGCAGGACACAAACCTGAAGGACATGAACATGTACAAGAAGGCCCTGACCGTCGCGACAGCGGCGGCCGCCCTGGCCGCCCTGACCTCAGCGCCCGCGTCTGCGGTGGTAGCCAAAAATGCGGCGGTATTCGAGGCCGCGACACCGAGCATCGAGGTCTTCTACGGAAGTTTCATTCGCCTCAAGGAGCCGGACAGCATATTCGAGTGCCCGCAGGACGAGGTGCTGATCGGCCGGGCCCACTATGGGGACGAGACCGACTGGACCATGAACCAGTGCGGCCGGATCTACATCGACGGTGAACGAGTCTCCGTACTGCATGAGAACTGGAATTGGAATACCAGGCAGAAGGAGAGCAACTCGTACTTCCTAGGTTCCGGTGACCAGGTCATCGTCGGCAGGCAGCACTTGGGGGACGAAAATGGTGACACCCGCCACAAGTACGGCACGCTGCGCTGGCGCGGAAGCGAGCTGCGGCTCACCTCTCGCTACTGGACCGAGTTGATGAAGGAGAGCAACCACTCCACGGCGGCGGGTCCGGGGCAGGTCATGACCGGCCGTCGGCACAATGGGGACGAGAACGGCTTCACTGCCTACGCGTACGGCACGATCACGGTCGGCTGAGGCCCCGCCCTCCTCTCCGACACGGCGACGCCCCTCCCCGAAGGGCAGGGGCGTCAGCTTGCCCATACACCGGCTGGGAGGCGGGGGGGGCAGAGAGCAGCGGTTCGGCGGTGCGCCGCGGTGCGGTGCTGTGAGGCGATTTCGGAGCCGCGAGCTCCTGGACCTCGTCCTGATCCGCAAAAAACGCCAGCTGACTCCCGTGCTCCAGGAGCATCTGATCCACTACAACGGGCGCCGGCCGCACCAGCCCCCGCATCAACGCAGCCAGCCCGCGACCTGACCGACCTGGATGGGCGTGCTGAAGGAGAGCGCGCTGCCCGACGTGGCGGTCACCGCGCTGCTGTGCGTGGTGCGGGTGCCGATCGGCGTGCGGACGCTGCGAGCTGGTGCAGGGTGTAACCGCCCGAGGCCCGCTTGAACAGGTACTCGGCGCGTTCGTACGACAGGCGGCCTCTGCCGGTCTCGGGGCACAGGTCGGCCGGGTCCGGCGTCCGGGCGGGGGCGGGCCTGCGGTCGGCCAGGAAGAGCGGGCCGCAGGTCCGGCCCGCGACCAGCTCCTCCAGCAGGGCCGCGGCGCCGTCGCCCCACGTGATCGTGGCGGCGCGGCGGGCGGGCAGGTCGAGGTCCTCGACGTCGAGCGCGAGGACGGCGGCGGCCGGGGCGCCCGATTCGTGCACCAGCCGCCACAGCGCCCTCTCCCGCGGCGACGGGTGCCGCCAGAGCGCGGCCAGGGTCTGATCGGCGACGGCGGGGCGTCTCCTGCGGTCGTCGTGCTTCCTGGGCAGCTCGGCCGACAGGTCGGCGAGGCCCGCCCAGGCGCTGAACGACCGTACGGCCGCGCGGTGCCGGTTCCAGGTCCTGGGCGCGGCCGTGCTCCACGCGGCGGCGAAGACCCTGGCCACGAGGGCGGGGGTGATCTCGGCCAGCGGCGTGGCGACCCCCAGGTCCAGGCGCAGCCGCCGCAACGTCTGCCCGTACGACCGGATCGTCCCGGCGTCCAGGTCCGTACGCGCCAGGAACCGGTCCGCGGCCTCGCCGAGCGGGGACGCGTCCAGGACGCCCGCCGTACGGGCGAGGAAGGAGGTGGTGCGGTGGCGGGCGGCACGGGCGAGGGAGGAGGCGGTGCGATGGCGGGCGGCGCGGGTGAGGAGGAAAGCGCGTTCGGCGGTGTTGCGGGTGAGGGCGGCGGCCCGCTCGAACGCCGTCCCGGCCTCGGCGTCGCGCCCCGCCCGCGCCAGCAGGTCGCCGTGGACGGCCGACAGCGGCGGGTAGTCCCGCAGCGCCGGGTCCGACAGCAGCGAGTCCACCAGCGCCAGCCCCGCCTCCGGCCCGTCCGCCATGCCGACGGCGACCGCCTGGTTGAGCCGGACCACCGGCGAGGGCAGCAGCCGTGCCAGCGCGCCGTAGAGGGCCGCGATCTGGTCCCAGTCCGTGTCGGCCGCGCCGGCCGCCTGCGCGTGACACACCGCGATCGCCGCCTGCAGGACGTACGGGCCGAGCCCTCCGCCGGCCGCCCGCGCCCTCAGCATGGAGGCGAACCCGGACGCGATCAGCTCCCGGTTCCACCGTCCCCGGTCCTGCTCGTGCAGTTGCACCGGCTCCCCCGACGGCCCGGTACGGGCGTCCGCGCGCGACTGCTGGATCTCCATCAACGCCACCAGCCCGTGCACCTCGGACTCGCCCGGCGCCAGCCCGGCCAGCAGCCGCCCGAGCCGCAACGCCTCCAGCGCCAGGGCGGGCCGCATCAGGTCCTCACCCGCCGTGGCCGAGTAGCCCTCGTTGAAGATCAGGTAGATGACCTCCAGCACGGACGCAAGCCGTACCGCCAGCTCGGGCCCCCTCGGCAGCTCGAACGGCACCCCCTCCTCGGCGAGCGTGCGCTTGGCGCGCGCGACGCGTCCGGCCACGACGGCCTCCCGCACCAGGAACGCGCGGGCGATCTCCGCGGTGGTCAGGCCGCCGAGCAGCCGCAGGGTCAGCGCGGTCCGCTCCTCGGCGGGCAGCACCGGATGGCTGGAGACGAACATCAGCCGCAACACGTCGTCGCCGACCTCGGCCTGCTCCGGTCGTTCGCGGTCTCCGAGGTGCTCGGGCTCAAGGTCGCGGAGCGCCTGATCGTGCCGCCGGGTCCGGCGCAGGTGGTCGAGGGCGCGGCGCTTGGCGGCGGTCGTCAGCCACGCGCCCGGCCTGTCCGGTACGCCGTCACGCGGCCAGGTCTCCAGCGCGGCGACCAGCGCGTCCTGGGCGAACTCCTCGGCCAGGCCCACGTCGCCGAGCATCCGGGCCAGCCCGGCGACGATCCGCGCGGACTCCTCCCGCCAGACCGCCGTGACGGCGTCCATCAGTAGATCTGGCGCATGTGGCACTCGCCGTCGCCGACGACCGCGAAGAAGCGCCGCGAGATCTCCAGCGCCTCCTCCCGCGAACCGACCTCGATCAGCGCGAACCCGCCCGCCATCTCCTTGGCCTCGGCGAAGGGCCCGTCGGTCACGGTCAGCTCGCCGCCCGCGGATTTGAGCACGGTGCCGCCCAGCTCCATGCCACCGGTCGCGAGCAGCACGCCCGCCTCGGTGAGCTCCTGGATGAACCTGCCCATCTCGGCGTGCAGCGTCTCGTCGTCGCGGCGCTCGCTCACGTTCGTCAGCAGAAATCTCATATGCGTTCCCTGTCACATCGCCCGTTCGTCGCGTATGCAGTAGAACACGAAAGGACACCGGACATGACCGCCATCACCACCACTACCGCCCCCGCCGCCTCGACCCGGAGCCTGCTGACCGCTGGCGCCGTCGCCGCCCCCCTGTGGACGGTGGTCAACCTGGCCCAGGTGCTCACCCGCGAGGGCTTCGACATCGTCCGCCACCCGCTCAGCCAGCTGTCGACCGGTTCGCTCGGCTGGGTCCAGGTGGCCGACTTCCTGGTCGTCGGCGCGCTGGTGATCGCCGGCTCGTACGGGCTGCGCCGGGCCGTTCCCGGCCGGTGGCTCCCCCGCCTCCTGCTGGTCAACGGCATCGGGATGATCTCCGCGGGGATCTTCCGGATGGACGCCGGCGACGGCTTCCCCGTCGGCACCCCCGCGGGCCCGCCCGCGACGATGAGCTGGCACGCCGGGCTGCACATGGCTTCGGGCTCGATTGCCTTCATCGCCCTGGCCGCGGCCTGCTTCGTGCTCGGCCGCCGCTTCTCCCGGGCCGGAGCCCCTGGCTCGGCCGTCGCGTCCTTCGTGGCGGGCGCGGCTGTCATCGCCGGGAACGGCTGGACGATGAGCGGCGGCCCGGGCGGTTCGGTGACCCTGGCCGTCGGAGTGACCGGCGCGATGCTGTGGGTGTCCGCGGTCGCCTTCCGGCTGCGCCGCCGCGGCTCTCTCACCTGGTCGGACGCTCGCTGATCCGCAGAGGTAGGGCGTCGAGCCACTCGGACGATGTCGACGCGCCGGACGACCCTCGGCAACGATCACAATCAAGATCAACGAGAGTGCGCGGGCATCGTCACTTTGCGACGTTACAAGACAGGCAACCCCGGCAGCCCGCCGGGGTTTCTCTGTCTCGTCCGGGCAAGAGCCTGATCCTGGTCAGGGCCTACTGCAAGATGTCAGGTGGCTTCGACACAATGGTCTCCGCGTTCGTCCAGAGTCACTCTGCGTTTTCGGCGCTCTGGGGAGAGCGGAGGTAGAAGACCTCGGGATCAGCCTCATCGAGGCCGTGCACCATCCCCACCGCGCGCCAGCCGGCCCGCAGGAGCAGCCGCTGCATGGGATGGTTGGACAAGTTCGTCGACGTGAACAGCTTCGCGGTTCGGCATGAGGCTGCTGCAGCCTTCAGAAGCTCCGCGCCGATGCCGTGCCCCCGGGCGGACTCGGCCACCATGAGCATCGTCACGAAGCCCTGCTCGAAGAAGGTGTACTCGACGACGCAGTAGCCGACCAGCCCAGCGGGACTGTCGGCCACCAGGACAGACCCGTCGCGACACCAACGCTCGATGCTGCCGCGCCGCTGGCCGCCATCGGATCTCGCGACCGAGTCAAGATTCACCAGGGACTCTGCATCAGCCGCTCTGCCAGGTCGAACAGACAGTGGGCGGAAGTCGTCGGCGTCCATGGGGCGATCTTCCTCCTGTCGCAAGGTTGGTCCGGACGTTGCGTGACCGGCGGCAAGGTGGATCCGGACATCGCAAGGTTCACGCGGACGGGGCATTTCTTCATGCCCGCGACCAGGATCGCGCTGGCCAGTGCGGTTGGCGGGGCGATCTACAGCACCGTCCCTCCGGGCTTCGGCGTGACGTCCGAGCGGGCGCAGGATTGGCCGGACCGCCGGACGGTCACGGCAAAGCCCATGCGATGTCCGGCCTCACGCAGGAGCGCCAGCGCCACCTGGACGGTGCCGGTCGCATCGGTGCGGCGTCCGGAACGCGTCTCGGTAGCGCTCAGGCAGGCGGCAAGGACGGCCGTGGCCGGGTGTCAGGCCTGGTCGTGGAGTTGAATGCGGGTGGTTTCGGCTTGTTCGGCGATGGTGGCCAGGACCGGGCGGGACGTGCTTGTCGCGGAAGGTGTCCACAAGCTGGTCCAGGACGGCGTCGGCCTGCTTGAGGTCGTGGTCGTGGGCGCGGGCGTGCGCGCGGGCCAGGCGGCGCATGGTGGCGTTGAGGGTGATGTCGTCGACCCCGGCGTCGGTGCCATGGAGCCGTTCACGACCCGGCGTCCCTGCGAGTGACCCAGAGGTTCCCCTGGCTCAGCGCCCAGACCTCGCGGGTGCCAGGACGTTGGGACAGCCGCATGCCCAGCCCGAAATCCTCCTCCGTATCGGGTAGCTTGATCGGCTCGTGGCGCCGGCCGGTGACGTGTTCGAGGGCGGTGTCGTCGAGGGAGGTGAGCCAGACGCCACCCTGCCCATCCGGGGCCAGGTCGGCCTCTCTGTTCGGCAGTGCCACCTTCCCCGTGTGCCACGACCAGGCCGAGCCGTTCCAATGGGCCAGGACCTGCCGCCCGGGCTCCGAACCGTCGCTCGCGTACCAGGTCCAGTAGGCGGCCACCCAGACGTCATCAGGCCCGGTCGCGACCATGCTGTCGCACGCGAGCCAGGCCCTCGGCTCTCCCTTCGGATGGGGCAGCGCCAGGTCGGGAACGCGCTGCCACCGCCCGCGATCCCATCGTGCGAGCTGCAGGCGACGTGCACCCTGGACCCCCGCCGCCCAGAGCGCGCCCCCATGCCCTCGCGCGAGCACGTCAGCCTCCGCCACCGGTGTGTGGGCGGAGAGCTTCCCCTTGGTCAGCCGGACGGTTCTCCCCCGGGCGTCGATGAACCACGGATCGGCGCCGCTGACGGTCAGCGCCTTGGCCTCCTCGGCCGGGTCCTCCGTTCGGACGGTCCGCGCCTCCCATCCGCTGCCGTTCCATCGAGCCACGCAGGACACCTGGTCATTCTTCTCCAGCCGTTTGCCGTACACCCAGAGGCTGCCGTCCTCGGTCACGTCGACCTTGGACAGGTGGTCCGAGCACCTCCGCGGCGGAGCGACCACATGCCACGTACCCGCGTCGTACCGCCACACCTTCCCCCGGCGCTCGGTGTCGGTCGTGACCAGGCACCCCTGTTCCTTGTCCAGATAGGGCTTCACCGGCGCCTCGGCCGTGCCGACCACCCAGACTGTCCCGTCCCGATTGACCGCCAGGTCGTCGGGAAACCCGTCCTTGACGGCCATGGCGAGCTGCCAGTCATCGATGCGATCGGTGTAGGCGGTCTTCTCCGGCCCCGTGGGCGGCAGCCGGCCGTCGCAGATGGGGGTGGATGTCGGCTTGGCCGGGGCGGTCGGGGACGGTGGGGCCGCCGCCGGCGTGGCCGAGCAGCCGCAGAGAAGGATCGACACTGCCAGCACGGCCGCACGTAAGGATCCGGGCATCGGGCCACTTTCAAAGATCATTTTCCTGCCCCTTCGCGCGTTGGATTCTCCATGCTGCCAAGGTGCGGTGCGGGCCGACGATCATGCGCGAGGTAGCGCAGGGGATCACGCCTGCCGCACGGACCCTGTCGCTGTCCGACGAATCGGAGCTGGAGGAACGCGTCGGCGGCGCCGCAGTCCATCAGGGTCGGGAGCGCGACGCCTCGCCGTCCGGCATCTTCAGCACCCTACGGCGGGTCTCGAGGACGAGCGTTCCGTTCGGAGATGCACGAGGCCGAGCCTCCCGGAGGTGGTCAGGGCGGCCTCGACGGCTGCCTGGTCGTCCTGCTCCTTGGTGACGTCCGTCGGCGCGAAGAGGACGCCGGACTCGGCGGCGAGGGCCCTGGCCCGACGTCTCGTCCAGGTCCGCGATCATTACCTGCCCGCCATTCCGGGCGAAGCGCCGTCCTTGCCGGAAGCCAGGCAGGAATTTGCATCGCCCCGGGGCGAGACGCCGATGCTCCAGAGATCCGCGACCACGTCCTCGCGCACGGCTCCACCGTCGCCGGCCCGGATGAGGTCGCGAGTGAGGACCGCTCAGGCGATGCCGTTCAGCGCCCGCCGACTGGGCCGAGAGCCGCCGGCGGTGGCTCAACCTGCACCTCGTCCGGACCGTGCTCGCGCTCGCGGCGTTCGCCTGCCTCATCGTCGTCCAGACCTTCGACCGCGGCTGACCCGTCTGTCCGGGTGTCAGCGGCGACTCGCAGCACGGCTACGCGATCGCCGGCGGCCTGACCTCCAAACGGGGATGAAGGTCTCGTCCAGCATGACTGGACGTGGTGGGTGCGAGTAGGCGACGAGGGAGGGGGCTGCGGCGGACCGCGGCACCAGCGCGGTCAGCACGCTTTCGCCAGTGGAGGCGGGATCGGCGACGGCTCGCCGGTCACCGTTCTGGGAGCACTGAGCAGATCGGGCTGTCCCGTCGTTGATCAGGTCCTCTCATCGATCTTCCACTGGTGTGCCACAGCCTGGCTTCCAGGAGCGCGGTCAGTTCGCCGGCCGGACGTTCTGCCTCGGTCCCGGAGATGGCATGCTCGATTCGCCGTGCCAGCTGTAGATCTCGTACTGCCGATCGCCCTACGTACAAACACGAGGCCGGAAACGAATCAGGGTTCGCACCCGTGAAGGTGCGAACCCTGATTCGTGGCGCTATTCGTCAGGCGGCAACGATGTTCTCGGCCTGCGGGCCCTTCTGGCCCTGGGTGACATCGAAGGCCACCTTCTGGCCATCCCGCAGCTCGCGGTAGCCGCCCTGAGAGACGATGTTGGAGTAGTGCGCGAAAACGTCGGCGCCGCCGCCGTCCTGCTCGATGAAGCCGAAGCCCTTTTCAGCGTTGAACCACTTCACGGTGCCAGAAGCCATGTCGATCTCCTTTTCGCAGGTGCAAGCCGAAATCCGCGATGCACGAATTCCGCGTCGCCGAGATAGGCCCACACCCGGAGAAGACCGGAAAACAAAAATGCACCCGAGGCCACATACCGTCAGGTGCACACAAGTTCATTATGGGTACCACAACTGCAACTGCTTTCACCCTAGCACACACGACAGCCCGTGATACGCAGCCCCCCGCCGCTCATGCGCCTGGTCACGAATCACCTCCTCCAGGTTTCTGTCACCTCATGCAGCTAATTGTCCTGAACTGCCTGGCGCCCGTGCCCGACCAGCCAACGCCCTGACCGTCCACACATCGTCGCTCCACGGGCATGCGTCGCGGGGCGAGGATCCAGCCCCCGTTTTCTTGCGATATCAGCCACTTACGCTGCGGGAATTACGGAATCCTGGAAGTCGTGAGGTAGGGTGAAACTACCGAAGACTTTTCGAGCGTCGGCACTCAGGTCTGCGTCGCCTTCGGCGAACCACCACCGGCCCCCTGAACGGGCCCGGACAGGCCCGGCGATCATGATGTCGACACTTCTCTTTCATCCCGCACGGCTCAGCATCGACCCGGCGCCGAATCAGCGAAACGTGGCGGACAGGGCTCGGCGGCTCTCCTCCCCTGACGCGTCCGCCGAGTTGCCCGGTCTCGTCGCCGCGGTCGGCGAGCTGCTCGATCGAGTCACGCTCCGCATCGGCATCCATGGCGATATGTGGCAGAACATCCCGCGCCGGATCCCGGCGCGCGGGCGGCCCGCGGGCGCCGCCGAGGCCACGCTCAAGCTCACCGCACAGGCGGCGCAGGCTTGAGCATCGACGCCCATCCTCGCCCCCGCGCACTCGCCGGCCCGACTCCGGTACGACCTGCATGACCTGATCGAGCAGACCAGGTGTCCCCGAACTGACACCGGGCCGGTCCTCGACAGGCAGGCATCTCATGACCCTTCAGCTTCTTCCGTGAGGAGAACTTCATGACCGTCATCGACATCGCCCCGCAGGCTGTGAGCGCCTCGGCGCCGACTCTCGTACAGCTGTCGGGAGACATTGACATCTTCACCACAGCTCGGCTGCGCCAGCGGCTGATCAGCGCCCTGGATCACAGCACCGACCTGCTCGTCCTGGACGTGTCCCGGGTCACCTTCTGCGGTGCCGGCGGGATCGGCGTGCTGATCGGCGTGAAAGGCCGGGCGCGGGCACGGGGTGTCACGCTCGCCCTGCGCGGCGTCTCACCGCGAATGGCCCGGCTGCTGCGTGTCACCGGACTGGACCGCCAGTTCCCGACCACGGCGTAGCGGCGCACCGGCCATGACGCCCCGACAGGCGGACGCCATCGCCCTCGTGTCCATCGGCGCACCCCCTCAAGCATGCGCTTGGTCGACTTCTGAGTCATCGGCCGCGCCCGCGCCCCCGTCAGGCCTGTGCCGCTTCACGGCTCGTCGCATCGTGCTTGACCTGCGGCCTTGACCTTGACTCGGGTGTTCGGCTGGCTGGGGCGTGGCCAGGCGTCCAAGGATGTCGAGATCACGGTGCGCCGGCCGAAGCCGGACTGGGCCGATCGGGCACTCTTGGCGGCCTGACCGACATGGCTTCACCACGTCCCAGCCCGCAGACGGGCTGCGGCCCCTGCGCGAGCCGAGAGCGACGACACCGGCCAATAAGACCCTCAGGGCCCCGAACAGGCCCATGACATGGCTTCGAGTCCCCCGTCGTTGTCCGACAGCGGCTTAGCGACCGCACCACTCCGTCCGTCCCGGTCGGGCGCGCTGCTTCTTACATAGAAGCTGCTGGTTCGTCGCCGTTTCGGGTGCGTCGGGTGATGGTGTGTTCGAGGCCGTCGAGGAGGGCGTGCAGGCCGAACTCCTGGGTCGTGGCGGCCGAGGGGGTGGCCATGGTGGTGGCCAGCAGCGGGAAACGGTCGGCGTTGCGAAGTAGCAGGTCGCGCATGATGGGGGCGGCGCCGCCGTTCGTCCAGGTCTGGGTGCCTTGGGTGGCGGCCGGGTGGGTGGCGCGGATGTGGTGGGAGACCAGCATGACCGCGTCCAGCCGTTCGCGTTCGGTCAGAGGCGTGTCGGTCAGGGCGCTGAGGGCTCTTTCGGCCCATCCGGTTTCGCGTGGACCCATGACGCGGTCGCCCACGGTGATCGACGGCAGCCAGGGGTGGCGTCGCCAGGCGGCGGACAGTTGGCGGGCGTACTCTTCCAGCTTGGCCCGCCAGTTGGTCAGGCCGCTCAGGTCGGGGGGTGTGCCGACCGCCGCCTCGACCATGATCGCGATGAGCTCGGATTTGCCGTTGACATAGCGGTACAGGGCCATTTTGGTGAGGCCGAGCTCGGCGGCCACCCGATGCATCGAGACCGCTTCCAAGCCCTCGGCATCGGCGACCTTGACAGCGGCGTCGGCCACCTGCGCGAGGTCGAAGGCAGGCCTGGGGCCCCTGGTGCGCGGCTTCCGCAGGCCCCACAACAGTTCGGCCAATGCCGTCGGATCCTCGTTAGCCGACATCGCAGCCTCCCCTTGTAAAAACTGTCTCCAGGATACACAGTGTCTTCGAGACACAGTTAGTGCGCCGAAGCCGGAGCAGGCGGCGTGACTGAGGAGTCACACCGTCGCAGACGAGGAGCGGACCATGTCCAAATCAGTGCTCGACATGTCGATGTCGCTCGACGGGTACGTCGCCGATCCCAACGACTATCTCGGTGGCGAGGACGGCGAGCGGCTGCACAAGTGGGCTGACGCGGGCTCGCAGCCCGGTCCGTCGTCCGAGGCGATCCAGCGGTTCCAAGCCGAATGGAAGGCGGCCGGCGCGGTCCTGGCAGGGCGGCGGACCGCCGAACTCATGGATCACTGGGGAGGCGATCACGACGGTCTCCCGATCTTCGTCCCCAGTCACCGGCCGCCCAGCCCGGCCGCCCGTTGGGGTCATCCGCTGGTGACGTATGTGAACGACGGGATCGCAAGCGCGATGGCGCAGGCGAAGGCCGCCGCCGGGGGCCGGGACGTCCAGGTGCGTGGCGGCGCCTACACGGTGCGACAGGCACTTGAGGCCGGGGTGCTGGACGAGGTGCAGATCCATCACATCCCGGTGCTGCTGGGCGCCGGCCACCGGCTGTTCGACGTCCTGCCGTCGGAGATCGAACTGGAGATCGTTCAGGTGATCGACACACCGGAGGCCACCCACATCCGGTACCGCGTCCGCCGCTGAGCCGAACCGGTGCGGTTACCTGTGAATCGACTACGGATGCCTACTGGCGAAGGCCGGTCGTCACGGGATCGGCCGAGACCGCAGCGGTCCGAGGCCATGTCCAGGCGGAGCGCAGGACGAAGGCCAGGAGCAGCACCTCGATTCCGATGGACAGGCCGTAGAAGGAGGCCCAGTCCCAGGACTCCCCCGCCGCGTTGACCACCGAGTAGGGGATGTAGAGCGATGCGACGACGAGGTTCGTGACGCGGTTCATGCGGGCGGGCAGCGTCATGGAGAGCATCACCATCAGGGCCGGGATCGCCACGGACGCGAGCATCATGGTCAACAGCGTCGGGCTGATGTCGAGCCCGAAGACGACGCCGGCCAGGATGTCGCCGACGGCGCCGGGCTTGTAGAGGTGGAAGTAGTCGACGTAGATGTAGAGGAACATGAAGCTGGTCCAGGCGGCGGCGAGCTTGGCCTGCACGGGGATCGGCGGGTTGTCGAGCACGTTCGGGGTTTTCGTTCCGACGGTCATCGGTTCTTCTTTCGAGAGGAGCGGTCCGTCCACCGGTGTGGCGGCAGGTTCGGGCGTGCATGCGCACGGGTCGGGTCGTTCTCGCCGGCCCGGCCGTCAGACGGTGACGACGACCTTCCCTCGGGTGTGGCCGGCCGCGACGTGGCGGAGGGCGTCGGCTGCCTCGTCGAGGGGGTAGGCGCGGTCGATGACGGGCGTGATCTGCCCGGTCGTGAGCAGTTCGGCCAGGACGAGCAGGTCCTGGCGCTTCTCGATCGACGTGAAGGGCTTCAGCCGCTGACGGGTGAACCCGGACAGCACGCGCGCTTTGACGATCCGGCCGAGGGGGCCGGGCTTCCACGTTGTCGAGGATGACGTCGTAGCGCTTCCCGGTGAGGGTGAAGTTCGGTTCTCGTGTAGTCAACGACCTGGTCGGCGCCGAGCGACCGGACCAGGTCGACGTTGCGGGTGCTGCACACACCCGTCACCTCTGCGCCCAACGCCTTGGCGATCTGTACGGCGAAGGAGCCCACGCCGCCCGACGCCCCCGTGACCAGCACCGTCTGGCCCGGACGAACGTTCGCGACGTCGCGTAAGGCCTGTAACGCCGTCATCGCCGACGTGGGCACCGCCGCCGCCTGCACGACCGACAGATTGGCGGGCGCGGACACGAGGTTGTCCGCCGGGACGCGGGCGTACTCCGCGAGCGTTCCGGCGGTGCTCCAGCCGAACACCTCGTCGCCGGGACGGAGAGCGGTGACATCCTTCCCGACCGCTGCCACCACGCCGGCGAGGTCCCTGCCCGGGATGCCGTGGCGCGGCCGGCGGAGCCCGAACGCCAGGCGCACCACGTACGGCACGCCGGTCATCACGAAGCAGTCGCCAGGATGGACCGAGGCCGCGCCCACCCGGACGAGCACATCCCCTCGGCCCGGCAGCGGCAGCTCGACCTCGGACGACCTGAGCACCGAGGGCGGGCCGTAGCGGAAATGGACGGCGGCCCGCATCGTCGGCGCCCCGGCCGGACTCGCCCCCGGCGCCAGGCGTTCGATCCCCACCGAAGCCTCCTCACGTCCGAGCTGCGGCTGTCGCAGGTTCGTACAGCGTACTTCGTACGCCGTACTATGGTAGTACGCTGTACGATTGTCAAGCCGTTCGAGAGCGAGGAGAACCGTGTCTGCGAGGGAACGACGCCAGGTCGCGTCAGACGCGGGGCTGAGCAAGCGGCGGGTGGTGGCCGAGGCGGTCCGGCTCGCCGACCAGGAGGGGGTCGACGGGCTGAGCATGCGCCGGCTGGCCGGCGCGCTCGGCGCGGGCGCGATGTCGCTCTACTACTACGTGGCGAACAAGGAAGAGCTGCTGGACGCCATGATCGACGTCGTGTTCGAGGAGATCGAGCTCCCGCCCGAAGAGGCCGACTGGCAGTCGGCGATGCGACGGCGATCGGTATCCGCCCGGCAGGTTCTCGCGCGCCACCCGTGGGCGATCGGCCTGATGGAGTCGCGGACATCCCCGGGGCCCGCGAACCTCCGCCACCGCGAGGCGGTCACCGCCTGCCTGCGGAGGGCCGGTTTCTCGGTCCTGATGGCGACGCACGCCAACTGGCTGCTCGACAGCTATGTCTACGGTTTCGCCCTGCAGGAGGCCAGCCTGCAGTTCGACACGGCCGACGAGTTCGCGGACATGACCGAGGACGTCTTCCTGCCCCAGCTTCCCTCTGACGAGTTCCCCTTCCTCAACGAGTCCGCCGCGGCGCTCCTCGCCGCCGGCTACGACCCGGCGGAGGAGTTCGTCTTCGGCCTCGACCTCGTCCTGGGCGCCCTCGAACCCCTGAGAGCCTCCGCGTAACGACGCTCACGGACCGCGCTCGTGGGCGTGGCCAGACCGGAACGGCTCCCCCGGCACTGCACGTCGTGCGGAGGGCAGCTCGTGTGGCCACGTTCGAACCTCATGCCCCCTTGAAGAGGACGCCTACCAGCGCACCGTGACCGGTCAGCACAAGGTGATACAGAAGGGGCCCGCTGTTGGCGCAGCGGGCCCCCAAGGTCGAGGTGTTCCGTGGTCGAGACGGATGAGTCCCCTTCGAAAAGTTCACCAACACTCAGGCGAACTTTCCTCCATTGAAGCGGTACAAAATGGACATCGGTAGCATGTGTGGCATATTCGCACGCTCGCGAATAGCGGCGTCCAACTTCGAACGCTGCCGAACAGCGGCGAACGCCTCCGAACATCGGCGCCCACCAGCATTTATCGGCTCCGCGCATGGAAGCCGAGCAGGCGTGCGGCATAGGCCATCATTGGTTCAACGCCCCTGATTCCGGACGGTTGGCGCCGACGGGATCACAAGCTTTTCGGGGCCTTTTCCGTGGTCGAGCCCGTCAACAAGTAGGTGATCCCCTCGATGTTCTCCGTTCGTTTCCGATTCCCAGGTGCAGGCGTCGTCATTCTGATCATCGTCATCGTGTTCACAGTGACACTGCTGCGCCTGGGTTATGAGCCGGAGGCAGTACTCGCGCTGATCGCGGGCGCTGCGGCGGTGGCGGTCAAGGCCACGCAGCAGCTCCTTCCCCGGTCGAAGACGATCTAAGCGAATGGTGGTTCGCAAGGGTGGTGAAGACCCTCAGCGCCAGGCAGGGAAAGTAGCGGCGGACAACTCGTTGTTCCGAATGCGAGAAGCGTTGCAGACCCTGGCGTCGGCGGAAGAGGATCGTGCGCGTGCGCTAGGCCTCCTGGTCGCCGCCGAGAAGCAGCACAAGCGCTCCGAACGGGCTCTGGCAAGGGCCGAGGAAGGGCGTGAGCAGGCGGCACTTGCTCTGGCCACGGCCAAGAAGGACCGCATGCGTGCCGTACGGATCCTGGCCGAAGAAACCGACCAGGTGTATGCGAGAGTCGGATCGCTGGACGCCAGGGAGAACAGTGCGGTTGCGCGTGCGGAGGGAGAGCTGGCAGATGCCGATGCTCGTAGCGCGAGTGCCGAAGACGGTTTGGTGCACGCCGACGCCCGATACAGGGACGCGATGGCGGAACTGGGCCGGACCGACGCTCTACGGGCGCGTGCCGAAGAAGAGCTGACGCACGCCGATGTCCGGCGTGCACAGGCGGAGAAAAGGCTGAGGCTTACTGAGCAGCAATACAATCTCACTGAGCAGCAGTACAAGCGCGTGATGGCTGAGGCAGGGGTCGCTCGGGCCGCGGCCACAACCACGGCGATAGAGTCCCACATCGGAAGCTTCAGCAGTCAACGGCCGAATCCAGTGGAGGCGAGCGGGCCGCCGGAAATGCCGTTCGGACCGCCGGCAGACCTTCCCGGCTATGTTCTGAAGCCGGATCCGCTGTCCGCGCGAACTCCCGCCGAGTTCGTGGAACTGCTCAAGCAGTACCGAATCTGGGCGGGCGAGCCTAGCTATCGGGAAATCGTCCGGCGTGCTCGCAACGCGTTCGGCGCAAGCACACTGTGTGAGGCCCTGAAGTCCTCCCACCTGCCGCCCGAGAAGCTGGTCCGGGCCTTCGTCTGGGCATGCTCCGGCTCTGAGGAGGACCTGCAGGCGTGGACCACCGCCTGGCGGCGGCTACGCATGAAGCACCAGCGGCCTCAGAACGAGACGCTGGCCGGCGTCACGGCATTGCCCCTCAACCAGGAGGCACCTGGCCTCGCCGGCTGAGGATGCAAGACGGGGCTTCTGGCGGGCCTGCAAGAAAGCCCGCCAGAAGCCCTGAAGGGGTTGAGCAAGAACTTCTCAGAAAACCAGCGGTAGCCGCTCTAACCCAGAAAGGTCAGCATCGAAAAGACGCCAAGACCGACCTGAGGACCAAGGCGATATCGGCAAGCAGACTGACCCCGCTCCGGCACGCCCAGCTCGGCCACCAATGACAGTTTCCCTCCACCAGAAGTTCGCCTCGACAAGCGGAGCCGAACGAAACCGTGCCCATTCGACCATCGAACCCGGCCCGGCAGTCGGCCCGCGCTCCCCGAACCGGCCGGCGATCGCGCTGCCCTTGCTCAGGAGCTCTCGCGCTGCTCACAGCAGATCTGCCCCAGGCAGATCGTGTCGACGCCGGCCCGGATCGCCTCCCAAGATGGACGCATGAGCGAAGAATCGACACCTCCGCTGTTCAACACGCGAATGAGACGCGAACTCTATGAGCAGCGTGTCCTCATTCTCGACGGCCCTCTCGACGACGACAACGGGACCCTGCTGGCCACCCAGCTGATGGCGCTCGCCACGCAGGATCCGTCGTCCGACATCGCCTTGTGGATCCATTCCCCAGGCGGCTCCGTCCCGTCGATGCTCGCGATCCGCGACATCATGCGCCTCATTCCCTGTGACGTGTCGACCCTCGTCCTGGGCATCGCTTACAGTGCCGGGCAGTTCCTGCTGTCGTCGGGGGCCCGTGGGAAGCGCCGCGCTCTGCCGCACTCACGCGTGTTGATGCACCAGGGCTCGGCGGGAATCGGCGGCACTGCGGTCGACATCGAATTGCAGGCCGGCGACCTCCGGCATACGCGCGACACGGTGCTCGGTCTGATCGCCGAGGACACGGGTCAGCCTGTCGAGCGCATTTTCGAGGATTCTCTGCACGATCGTTGGTACACGGCACAGGAAGCACTGGACTACGGCTTCATCGACGCCATCGTGCAGAACTTCGACGAAATCGCGCCACAAAACCGCCCGCGGCTCGGATTCGGCGTCACCCAAGGAGTCGGCCAGTGACCTCATACACGATCCCGAACGTCATCGCCTCGAACCCTCGCGGCGAGCGGATCATGGATGTCTACTCTCACCTGCTCACCGAGCGGATCGTCTACCTGGGCACCGCGATCGACGCGGGCGTCGCGAATGCTCTCATCGCGCAGCTGATTTTCCTGGAATCAGACAACCCCGACGCGGAGATCCAGTTCTATATCAACTGCGAAGGCGGAGACCCGAGCGCGATGCTCGCGATCTACGACACCATGCGCCATATCCGCCCACGGGTTTCGACGACCTGTGTGGGACAGGCCGTCGCGGTGGGTGCCGTACTCCTCGCCGCGGGCGCCGAGGGCAAACGCGCCGCTCTCCCCCACGCACGGATCATCCTGCACCAGCCGGCAGCCCAGGGGCGCGGCGCGATCCCCGACCTCATCTTGCAGGCCGACGAGGTCGTACGTGTCCGGGCGGACATCGAGCGCATACTTTCACGGCACACCGGCCAGACGGTGGAGACCCTGCGCGCCGACACCGATCACGATCGCGTGTTCACCGCTACCGCGGCCATGGAGTACGGGCTCATCGATCAGATCATCGAGGAGCGTTCATAGACCCGTGGACAACCCCGGCAAGCCGCGCTACGCGGCCAGAGCATACGCCGCCGAGCAGGTGGCGCCTCTGGACGCGCCCTGCGGAGCAGGCCGCAGACTCTCGGCAACGGCAAGGGTCAGATCGACCAGGGTCACATCCAGCGCCCCGGCGACCGCGGCGATCATCTCGCTCGACGGCTCCTTGACGCCTCGCTCGATCTCGGAGAGATATTGCGGCGAGACTCCGGCGCGGCTTGCCGTCTCGCTCAACTTCTCGCCCCGCTCATGGCGAAGCCCTCTCAAGCGCTCACCGAGCACCTGCCGCCACAGCGGCTCGCGAGCCGGAGACGGCTCGGGGGCGGTCCGATCGATCGCTGGACGCGACGGCAGGGATGAGGCCATACCTCACCATAGATCGATGGCGCGTTCGAGCTCTGTCGGCTTCGCGCAGAGCAGAACCAGCTCCGCTCCCCCTTGCCCAGCCTCAGCCCGTTCGCGCGCGCACCGAGCGCCTGGTCAGACGGCATTCCGGCAGGCGACACATGGCCAGTGCAGGCATCAGGGATCACGGGTCGACGTCGGCCCCGCCGCCGTGAAGTCCAGCAGCAGTTCGCCGATCGTCTCGGGGGCTTCCAGCATGGGTAGGTGCCCGACGCCGGGCAGCGATTCGACCCGCGCGCCCGGCACCGCCTCGTATCGGTGCGCCGACGACGGCTCCCAACGGGGGTCGGCGGCACCGAAGATCACCTGCACGGGGACGCCGAGGGCGGCGAGCCGCTCGGGCACGCTCCGTTCGGCGATGTAGGCGGTGTTCTGGCGCAGCACCGTCCTCATCACGCGGTAGGTGATGCCGCGTACATCGGCGACCACGGCGTCCGGGAGGTCCACGGGGCGAACGGCCATCGCGCTGATCCCCTTGCGGATCATCGCATCCGAACGCCTCGGCCATATGAGCGGGCCCAGCGGCGGGGCCAGCAGCGCCCGGAGGATGAACGGCTGCCGGAGGAGCGCATCCGGACTCGGGCCGCTACTGATCAACGCAAGCGAACCCACGAGGTCGGGACGTTGCTCGGCCAGCGCCGTGGCGACGTAGCCGCCGCTGGAGTGCCCGGCCACGGCGACGTGGCGAAGCCCGAGGTCGTCCAGCAGCGCCGCCACCTGACCCGTCTGCGCGGGCACGTCATACGACGGCGCGGGCGGGGACTGGCCGCAACCCGGGAGATCGATCCGGATGACGTGATGGTGACCGGTCAGCGTCGGGACCACCGGGCCCCAGAAACCGCCCGAGGCCCCCGACCCGTGGATGAGCAACAACGGCGGCGCCTGCCGCGGGCCGTCATGGACCACGTGCATCCCGTGCGAACGTGCAATGTCGTATCGACTCATGCGGCGACCATGCACGCGCGGCCCGCCGCCAGTCTTGGACGAATGTTCCCGCGCAGTCGAAGACCGGCGGCCTTCACCAAGACGGGGCATGACGAGCACCCGAACGAAGAGTCCCGCCGGCAGCGGCATCGAGGCAGACACCCCGCCCGGCCGCAGGGCGTTCACAGGTACACCGGGTGCGTTCGGCCGCTGCGGGCGACGTTGACGCGTTCCTCGCGGCTCGCCCGCGACCCCGCCACGATCAGGCGGCCGTTGATGGCGCCGAGTTCGAGGTCGTGCCGCAGCGGCGCCTGCCCGTCGTCGGCCTCCAGTACGGGGGCGGCGCAGTACTCCTGAACCAGCCACCCCTCGGCCAGCGCGACATCGACGCTGGCGTTCCAGTCGGGCGCCTCCCGGCCCACCACCACGCCCCTGCCCCGTGTGTCCAGCGGTCGTTTCAACACATAGCCATCAGGACAGCCGCGAATCAGGCCGACCGTGGCGAGATCGCAAGTGGCGAGGTTGCGCGACCAGGGAATGCTGCCCTGCACCAGCGCATAGTCCGCCGGGTCGAACAGGTCCGCGAAGCGCGGGTCGGACAAGACGGCCAGGCACAGTTTGTTGTCGCCGATCAGCCTGGCCCGCAACCCGTTGGGCACGAACAGCGCCCCCGAACACACCGCCCGCACGTAGGACTGGAGCCGGGACCGCAGCCGTGCCATGTCCTGCATGCCGATCTTGGCGTAGGCGCACTCGACCACCTGCCCGCCGACGACGGCACGACCGCCGACCAGGCGCATCTCACACGGGTCGGCCTCCACGACGCCGATGCCCAGGGCGTTCAGCGCGTGCGCGTACCCGTCCAACTCGGTGCGATGGCCTCCCTCCGGCCGCAGCAGCGCCACCGTCTCCGGACGCCGCCCCATTTCCTGCTCGGCCACCTGCAGTAACCAGCGTCCCAGCCAATGCGGCACTTCGCCGGGCAGCGGCGGCGGCACCTGGACACCGGCCGCAGTCAGCAGCGGCCGCCAGCGCGCGCACTGGCTGCCCTTGCCCAAGCCCGCGGGGCAGTTGGCGTTGGTCTCCAGCACCTTGAGGGCGCCGTCAGGCTGCGGCATGACGTCCAGCCGCATCACGTGTACCCGCCCGGCCGCGAGCACCTCCCCTGCGAACTGCTCGGGCCTCAGCCCCGGAGGCCAGACCAGCACAGTGCGCAGCCGCGGATCGTGCGGATAGGCAGTCACGATCGTCTCGATGAGCCGGTGGTAAGCGGCTACCAGCCGCTCCAGCGGTTCTCGCCAACCCGCTCTGATACACAGCGGCGGCCCGGGCTTGGCCGCCGCCCGCTCCGGCCCGTCACGGACGACCAAGTCGCCATCCGCCGGTGCGGGCATCTCCAGCCGCGCCGTGGCCGCACGTACCCGAGCCGGAAACTGCTCGTCCCAGCCCGGCCAGCGCGCGCCGGTGCTCGGCGCCGAGTCTTCCTGTCTTGGGGGCGACACGGACATGCACCTCTACATGAAGTGTGTTCTTGCCTACGATGGTTATCGCGGTATGTCCGCTCGCTGGTCAAGGTTCGGGGGCGGACCTGCAGTGGAACCGGTTCGTACGGTAAGAGCTTTCCCTCAGGCTGGGACGGGGCCTGTAGGGGCGGTTAGCTGTACCGACCACAGAGGTCAGGCACGCGCACGGCACGATGTCGATGACCTTGTGAATGGGTGTACGACCGCGCCTCCGACGACGTCGAAGGGGTGACCGGCGTGCCGGCCGGGACGATCGAGGCGTTCGTGGACGCTACCCCGGTCGGCGAGCCCAGACCGACAGCGCGTTGTTTCTCCGCCGCCCCGAGCCGCCGACCCGCGAGAAGTCGGCTGCGCGGTTCGTGACCTCGGCCGGCGCCGCCTGTCCGCAAGGTCTCCACTCTCACCATCGGGCGACTGCGACAGATCGCCCTCGGCACCAGGTGGTGGCACGCCGTCCGATGAGGCCACTCTCCTGTCGGCGAAGGCTCGCAAGTTCGTCAGGCGCAGTTGGCTCCCCAGATCCACGTCCGCGTCACGCTCAAGGGATGCTCGACCACGAGGGCGAAGCGATGCGCCTGGCCGCGCTCGGCTGCCGGGCGGGCATGCCTTCGCACGGAGTGGCCAGTTCCGGCCGTCTGGTCACCCCCGCCGGAACCAGGCTGCTGCTCGACTGCGGGCCCGGAACCGCCCTTGAACAGGGTGTCTCCGGTGAAGAGGACTCCTTGGTCCGCCGCGTGCAGGCGTCGGCAACGCTACGGGGCAATGCAGCTAGCCGGCGGCCGCCTGGGCGACCGACCGGAGTCCGGCGGCCAGTTCCTGGGCCGTCGGGGCGTTGTCCGGGTCGATCTGCCAGCGGACCAGCAGGCCGATGAACAAGGTCAGCAGCACCTGCCCGCCCGCCGCGTCCTGGCCGGGCAGGCGATGGCTCAGCTCGCGCTGGGCGAGCGCCTGCCCCTCGGCCAGCCGGGTGCGCACGTCGGGCAGGTGCGGCGCCTGGGCCAGTGTCTCGACGTTGGCCCGCCAGACCATCGGGTTGGCCTGGAACGACTCGATCAGCCGGGCCCAGAACTCCTCGAACCACTTGGCCGACTCGTCAGGGAAGGCCTTGAGCACTTCGGCGACCGCCTGACCGGTGACTTCGATCATCGCCTGGGCGAGCAGGGCGTCCTTCGAGCGGTAGTGGTAGTTGATCGCGGCCAGGTTGCTGCCGGAGACTGCCACGATGTCCCGGACCGTCGTGCGGGCGTAGCCGCGCTCGGACAGGCACTGTTTGGCCGCTGCCAGCAAATCCTCGGGGACTCCCATCAGGTGATCTTACCAGCGCCACGAACAACTGTTTCAAACAATCGCTTGCCCTCGGTCACAGGGCGGACCATTGGCGGAGCAGGGCGTGGAGGCCGCGCGACCAGTACGCATCGACCTCACGCTCGGTCCGGCCGAACCCGCCCGCCGTCTCCAGGGTGACGTAGCCATGGAAGGTGCTGTGCAGCGCGCCCTGGGCGGCCAGCAGCCGGGCGGTCGCCGCTCCGATGCCGCTGGAGGGCCCGGTGACGATGGCGACGCGGGTGGAGAGAGTCATGGTGTGGTCCTTTGTGTCGTTGGCGGTTCTCGCACGTCCGACTCTCGCGGCTGGTCAATTCGGGAGAAAAGCCAGACGTCCGAACAGAGGTGCGGGCGGTGGCCCTGGAGCGCAGCGAGATCGAGACCTTCTGGCCCTCGCCCAGGAACTGCACTTCGGCCGAACGGCCGACTGGTGTCGCGCGCCCACGTCAGCCAGACCGTCCAGAAGCTGGAACGGCGCGTCGGCGTTCCGTTGTTCGAGCGCTCCACCCGCCGGGGCCGGCTGACTCCGATCGGCATCCAACTGCGGGACGGCCTGGCCCCCGCCACCGGACAACTCGCTTTCAGAACGGCCGAGGTGTTCCGCGAACGGCACCCGGACTGGCCGACCGTGCTGGCGGTGTCGTCGGGCCGTCGTCGTCCATTCCCGAACACCTGCGCGCCGCCCGTCGGGGCGGTGGCCGGCACCTTTCAGGAGGTGCTCACCCTGGTGGGGGCGGGCACGGGCGTCTTTCCCTGCGGGGCGAAGGGCGTCCGGTACTACGCCCGTCGGTGCGTCTAGCGCATCTCGTGCCTCGCGGGGTGGTTCAGGCGAGGATGTGGCCGGTTCGCCTGCCGTACGGCACGCAGCATGACCGGCGCGGCGAGCGCCATCAGGACCAGTGCCACCGCCGCGGCGATCATGGCGTAGTGCTGGCCCTGGGTGAACGCCTCACGCGCGGCGGCCGCCACAGCGGTCCCCGCCGGCTCCGGCAGGTGGCGCGCCGACTCCAGAGCGCCGCCGAGGGTGTCCAGGGCCGGGGCCGGAACGCCGGTGAGGTGCGCCCGGTAGACGGCGGTGCCGATGCTGCCCAGCAGCGAGATGCCGAGCGCGCCGCCGAACTCGGTGGCCACCTGCGACAACCCGGCGACCGAGCCTGCCCGCTCCGGCGGAGCGGTGGCGATGATCAGGTCGGAGGAGACCGTCAGGACGAGGGTGACACCCCCGGCCATCAGCATGATCCCGGCGATCAGCAGACCGCTCTGCCCGGTCACGTCCAGCCTGGACAACAGCGCGAATCCGCTCGCGCCGACGAGCAGCCCGGCGCAGACCACCAGCCCCGGCCTGACCTTGCGGACCAGCACCGGCGCGAGCCCGGCGGCGAGCATCGCCATGCCCGCCGAGGGCAGGGCGTACAGACCGGCGACGAGCGGCCTGGCGCCCATGACCATCTGCAGGTACTGCGTGGTGAAGAGGCTGGAGCCGACCATGGCGAAGACGCCGAGGGTGTTGGCGCCGATCGCGGCGGTGAAGGCGCGGCTGCCGAACAGGCGCACGTCCAGCATCGGATCGGCCATCGAGCGCTGCCGCCGCACGAAGGCGGCGCCCATGACCGACCCGGCGACGATGGCCAGCACCGGCGCCCAGCCGAGGCCGTCCTGCGCGATGTGCTGGATCCCGTAGATCGTGGGCAGGATGGCGCCCAGCGACAGGGCCACGCCGAGCAGGTCGAACCTGCCCGGACGCGGGTCGCGCGACTCGGGCAGCAGCAGCGGCGCCAGGATCAGCAGCAGCGCCATGACCGGCAGGTTGACCAGGAAGACCGAGCCCCACCAGAAGTGCTCCAGCAACGCGCCGCCCATGAGCGGGCCCAGCATGGCGCCGCCGGCGAAGGCGCCGGTCCAGATGGCGATCGCGACCCGGCGCCGGCCGTCGTCGTGGAACATGTTGCGGATCAGCGACAGCGTCGAGGGCATCAAGGTGGCGCCGCCCACCCCGAGCAGGGCCCGGGTGACGATCAGCAGGTCGGCGCTGGGAGAGAACGCGGCCACCGCGGAGGCGGCGCCGAACGCCGCGGCCCCCGCCATCAGCAGGCGACGCCGTCCGACCTGGTCACCGAGCGTGCCCATCGGCAGCAGCAGCCCGGCCAGCACGAACGGGTAGATGTCGATGATCCACAGCAGCTGGGAGCCGCTCGGCGCCAGGGAGGCGCTGATGAACGGCAGCGCGTACGACAAGACGTGCAGGTCAACGGAGATCAGGAGCACGGGCAGGACCAGGACGGCCAGCCCGATCCACTGCTTGCGTCCGGCTTTCATGAACGGCCTTTCTCGCGGAGGGGTGCACCGGCGTGGTGCAGGTGACGCAGGGCCTCGGCGTGCGAGGCCGCGAAGCCGACCTCGTGGTACGGCAGGCCGAGCTGCCCGCAGTAGGCCCGCACGATGGGCTGGGCCAGGTGGAGATTGGGGGCGGGCATGCTGGGGAACAGGTGGTGCTCGATCTGGTAGTTGAGGCCGCCCATGGCCAGGTCGATGAGGCGGCCGCCACGCACGTTGCGGGTGGTGAGCACCTGCTTGCGCAGGAAGTCCAGCTCCGCCGTACCCGTCAGGGTGGGCATGCCCTTGTGGCCGGGGGCGAAGACGCAGCCCATGTAGAGGCCGAACAGACCCTGGTGGACGGCGAAGAAGATCAGTGCCTTGCCGGGCGGCAGGACCCAGACCAGCGCTCCCAGGTAGAGGACGAAGTGGGCGAACAGCAGCGCGCCCTCCAGGACGCGGTGTCTCATCCAGGGCCGGCGCAGGGCGCGGACGCCGCCCAGGTGCAGGTTGAGCCCTTCCAGCAGGAGCAGAGGGTAGAACAGCAGCGCCTGCCTGCCGCCGATGAGCCGGGCCAGCCGGCGGCTGTCGCGGGCCTGCTCCTGCGACCACACCAGGACGTCGGGAACGACGTCGGGATCGAGGTCCTCGTGGTTGGGGTTGGCGTGGTGGCGGGTGTGCTTGTTCATCCACCAGCCGTATCCGAGGCCGATCCCGAGGTTGCCGCCGAGCCGGCCGAGGATCTCGCTCGGTCTCCTGCCGAGGAAGATCTGCCGGTGCGCCAGGTCGTGCATGACGAGGGCGACCTGGGCGAAGACGATCGCGAAGCCGGCCGCCAGCGGCACCTGGAACCAGGAGTCGCCGAGCAGGAAGAAGGCAGCCACACCGGACAGGTAGAGGGCTGCCACCACGCTGATCCGCCGCAGGTAGTGGCGGGGGCGGCGGTCGAGGAGCCCAGCCTGTCTGACGCGTCTGGACAGGCGGCTGAAGTCGCTCACGGCTGTGGCCGTTGCGGTTGCTTGTGCCATGCCTGGGACCATACACACGTTTGGAACGTTTGTGCAAAACACTTGTTTGTGACGATTGTTTGACTAGAATGAGCGCATGATCGAGAACGCCGCATACGCGCTGACAGCGTTCGAGACACACGCCGGCTGGGCGCACGAACCGGACAAGGGATACGAGACTTCCTGGCGGCGGCGATCGAACTGCTCGCCCACGTGGCCGGCATCGAAGTCGTCGCCCCAAGTGCCGAGACGCCGCCAGGGCCGCTGCACGCCGTCCGGAAGCGGGCCGCGGGATGACGGCCCTGCCTCCGCTCAGCCTGCGGCAAGCCCTGCTGATCGTGGACGCGGTGAACGGGCTGCCCTCCGTCGACCGCCTGACCAGAGAGCGGCTGCTGGCGCAGGAAGTGGCGGCAGTGATCGCCTTGGGTGCGCCCGAGGTGTGGGCGGCGGACGGGGCTGCCTTGCTGGACATGATCGAGGCCTGGACGACGAGCCAGAGCCTGGCGGTCATCGATGCGGCCGAGCGATTCTGGGCCTGCACCGAAGGTGGTTATGAGCAAGGGCTGCGGGCCGTGGGACTGTTGCGGTGAGTTCTCACAGCCGGTCATGGAACTGACCGATCCCCAGCAGCTTCACGGATGCCTATGCCAACAACAATCCCGTCATGTGACCCATCTGGCCGGCTGACAGAACCACACCTCGTGCGGCAGACACGTCACGCCTGCAGCCGATCAGCGATCAGGCTGCGGTTTCCCTTCCGCCCCTTGCGTTTCCGGCACTGCGGGACCTCGACCATCCGCCCCAGGGCGTACGCGCACGCACGGAGCAGGGCGGCATCCCGCGACCACATCTCGCAGGTGATCATTCCGGTTCCAGGCGCACCGTGCCCGCTGTTCCGTCAATGGAGATCAGCTGCCCGGTCTTGATCTCGTTGGTGGCGTCACGGACGCAGATGACGGCCGGGATGCCGTACTCGCGCGCGACAGTGGGGCCGTGCGCCACCGGAGAGCCGGTCTCGGTCACGAGGCCCGCCGCGGTCATGAACAACGGCGTCCATCCAGGGTCCGTGGTGGGCGCCACCAGGATCTCGCCCGGCTCGATGCGCGCGCCGATCGGGTCGCGGATCACCCGCGCCCTGCCGGTCGCCTGCCCGGCCGCTCCGGACATCCCGGCCAGCACGCCGTCCTGCATCGGCGGGGCGGGGGCGAGTGCCTCGACGTCCGTCCCGTCGGACAGCAGGGCGCCGGGCACGGCACGCCGACGTAGCTCCCGCTCGTACTCCGCGCGCCGCGTCGCGGCCAGTTCCCGCTGGTCGGCCCCATCGTGGGCAGCGGCCCAAGCCTCGTCCAGCGTCAGGAACATGATGTCGTCGGCGCGCTCCAGCCGATTCCGGCCGGCCAGGTCGGCGCCGGCCCGCAGGAGTTGTCGCCGGCACGCCTGGATCGCGGGCAGCCAGGCGTACTTCGCGATCTCCCGAAGCCCGGTGAGCTGACGCGAGCGGCGCATGAAGAACACCGCCAGCCGGCCCCGCACCGGCCGCCTGCGCCGCGCCCGCCGCGCCAGCGTCTCGACCATCTGCTCCGCCTTGACCGCCGCCGCGTTGAAGCGCACGTCGGGCGCCTGCTCAGGATCGCCGCTGCGCAGGTAGTTGGCGATGACGGCGTACAGCGGCGCCGGGTCCTCGTCCCAGTGAGGCACGCCGACGTCGATCTCGGCCGCGGCGCGCATGCCGTACTTGTCCAGGAAGTCGCTCATGCCGATGTCCGGCAGTTCGCCCGCGAAGTAGCTGGCGGCGAGGTCCTCCGGCGGGGTGTCCAGGAACAGGTCGCGGTGCTCGCGCGCCCGCACGGCCAGGTCCCAGAGCTTGAGATCCATCTCGGTGGTCACGTTGTACGGCATGCCGCCGAGGACGGTGTCGAGTTCAGCGTCCGTCGCGACGCCTTTGAGCAGGACGGCCGGCATCGTCCCGGCCACCATGCCGGTGACCAGCGGCCACAGGATCCCGTTCATGTCGAGGCTCATGACCGCCTTGTGGGAATCCTCGATGACCCAGCGCAGCCGCTCCGCGGCCGTGGCGGACTCGCCCGGTGGGACGATCATCCGCTTGATCTCCGCGACCCCGCGAAAGGCGCGGGCCCGCGCACGAGCCGGGTTCGCCAGGCTCGACGCCACTCCGGCGATCCCGGCGGGCAGCATGCGCAAGGCGCCCTTGAGCACGGTGCCGACGTCGAAGGGGAGGCCGGGCCGCGGCGCGAACCGTGGGTCATCGAGCATCCGCAGCACGGCGCTCTGGACTCTCGGCCCGTAGACCTCCAGGGAGGTCCCGATGCGCTTGCGCGTGGTCTTGTTGCGCATGAAGTCGGTCGCGTCGAAGTAGATCCGGCCGCCGATGGGGACCAGCCGGGGCAGCGGGTCACGCCGGTCGATCCTGGCTCCCGCTGCCTTGAACCACAGGCTCCCGCCCGCCTTGAGCAGCGACACGCCCATCGGAGTGCATGGGCGGAGCATGCCCTGCATGTGACCGAACTCCAGATAGAGCCGTGTGTCGCCGGTGTCGGGCGGCAGCGGGAAGAGTGTGGTGACCGGCCGCGACTGCAGCAGCCACAGCACACCGCCGGCGTCGATCGCCCACTCGATGTCCTGCGGCGAGCCGAAGTGCTCCTGCAGGCGCAGCCCGGCCGCGCGCAGGTGTTCGAGTTGCTGCGCGCTCAGGCAGCCGTCGGAGTTCGGTACGGCCGACGCCCCCCGCCCGAGCACGTAGTGGTCCGGCACCACGGTGCCCTCGACAATGGCGGTCCCCAGACCGGGGGCGGCGTCGATGACCGTCTCCGTACGGCAGCCGGTGATCGGGTTGGCGGTGAACAGCACGCCCGCCACGACCGGGTCCACCATGCGCTGCACCACCACCGCCATGGCCGCCTCGCCGACGCCCGCAGCCGCCCGGTAGGCGACGGCGCGTTCGGTGAACAACGAGTCCCAGCACCGCCGGACTGCGGCGATCAGCTCACCCGTTCCCTCGACGTCGAGAAAGGTGTCCTGCTGACCGGCGAAGCTGGCCTCCGGCAGGTCCTCGGCGGTGGCGCTGGAGCGTACGGCCACCCGCCCGCCGCCGAGCCGCTCGTAGGCTTCGGCCAGCTCCTTCTCCGGCAGATTCCCGGACCGGTAGGACTCGACGGTCAGGCAGAAGCCGTCGGGGACGCGTTCCCCCGCTCTGATCATCTCCCCGAGGCCGGCGCCCTTGCCTCCCACGAGGTCGATCATGGAGCGGTCGATGTCAGAGAGCGGGATCAATTCCATGACGCCTTCTCCTCCGGGCCGGCGACATCACCACATGTCCGACCAGACTTCCCGACGCTAACACCGCCAGAAAACGTGCACCAGGCCACGTCTTCACTGTCGCTCGGCAGCTCCCCACGGCACTCTCGTGCAGCGGCCCAGGAGTGCCTCGCCTGCCACTGCATCGGGACCGTTCACCCCATGCGGCACCATCGGGCCATAGGCCGCGCCATGAAGGTCGTTGACTTGTACCCGCTTCGACGATCGACGGGAAAGCACGCAGCAGCGCACGCTTCGCGGCATGAGAGTGGTTTCCGACATCAGCACGGCCAAACGGCTGAGGAATGACTCGGCAGGCGGCCGAGGAGCGGGTGAGTTGGTCCAGTCAGCCCAGCGATGCGCTCGCGGCGCGCAGCTCGTCGAGGGCCTTCAAGAGGTAGGCGGCGAACCCGACCTCGGGGGCACGGTCGCCTTCGGACCATTCGGCGTACCCCCGCTTGAAGGCGAGGACGCCCAGCTCGCTGGCGAGGGCGGCGGTCGGATCGGGCACGCCGCGGGCGACCAGGGCGGCGGTCATGGCGGCCGCGAGGCTGACGCTCTTGAGAGCGTCGCGCTCCTGAAGTTCGGCGCTGGCGGCGACGGCCGCCTTCAGCCGCGGGGCGATCTCCCGGCTCATCGGGCCCATCGCGGTCGAGGCGCGCTCCAGGCCGGCGGCGACCGCCTCGAGCGGGCTGGCGTCGGCGGGCGCCTCGGCGATGCCTTCGGTCAGCAGCCGGCTCAGCGTCTCCTGCCCGGCGACCAGCAGCTCGCGTTTGTCGGGGAAGTGCCGGAAGAAGGTGCTCTTGGTGACCCCGGCGCGCTCGGCGATCTGCGCGACCGTCGTGGCGTCGTACCCGTGCTCGGTGAACAGGTCGACGGCCGCCATGACGAGACGTTCGCGCGCGCCCGGCTCCCATCGTCCCATGGCGCCCATCATACGTGATGGGACACTTGTCCCGTCACTCTGCTACGGTGATGGGACAAGAGTCCCATCACTCGCGGGAGAATTCCATGCGCGTCTTCATCACCGGCGGCACCGGTCTGATCGGGTCCGCCGTCGTCGCCGAGCTTCTCAGCAACGGCCACACCGTCCTCGCACTCGCCCGCTCCGACGCCTCCGCGCAGGCCGTCTCGGCGGCCGGCGCCGAGCCGATCCGGGGCGGTCTGGCCGATCTCGACGTCCTGCGCGCCGGTGCCGCTCAGGCCGACGGCGTGATCCACCTGGCCTTCGCCCACGACTTCAGCAGCCCCGAAGCCCTGGCGAACGCGGTCGCCGAGGAAAGCGCCGCCCTCGCCACCCTCGGCGAGGCACTCGTCGGCAGCGACCGTCCCTTCGTCGCCTGCTCGGGCACGCCCGCCGTGCCAGGCCGCGCCTCCACCGAGGCCGACCCGATTCCGACCACGGGGCCGGTCGGTGGTCGCGGTCGCGCGGTCACGGCAGTCCTGGGCCTGGCCTCGCGCGGGGTCCGGAGCTCGGCCGTCCGCCTGCCGCGGACCGTGCACAATGAGGGCACGGGCGGGTTCGCCGGCATGTTGACCGGGATCGCGCGTCAGAGCGGAGTGTCCGGCTACCCGGGCGACGGCACGCAGCGCTGGCCGGCCGTGCACGCCCTCGACGCCGCAGTCCTCTTCCGGCTCGCCCTGGAGCAGGCCGGAGCGGGCACCGCCTGGCATGCAGTGGCCGACGAGGGCGACCAGGTGCGTGACATCGCCGCGGTCATCGGCCGGCGACTGGGCCTGCCCGTCGAGTCCGTGCCGGTGCAGACCTACGGTCCTCTCGGCGCCATCTTCGCGGCCGACCAGCCCTCGACCAGCACCCACACCCGGCAGGCGCTCGGCTGGGAGCCGAAGCACCCGAGTCTGCTGGAGGACCTGGAGAACATCCAGCCCTGATCGGCAGCCCGGAACAGGGGCGGGCCCGCCGCCGCCGCACCGCCGGCCATGGCGACGGCTCCCGGCCGGGAAACGATCTTCCGGTCTCACCTCCGTCCGAGGCCGAGCCCGTTCATGAACACTGCAGCGAGAAGGCTCATCTGCCAGCGGCCATACCAATTCGAATATCGGTCTTCCGTTGATATCGATATTGGACACGATCTATGTCCCGTGATGTCCTCTGCGCATGAAGAAGACAATCCCCCATGCCTTCCATTCCGGGCTGGGCGTCATCGCGCTCACCTCGCTCACCCTTCTTGGTGCTCCCTCGTACGCGGCCACCGCATCACCGGGCACCCCCGCCGCGGCCACAGAGGCACGGCCGGGAACCACGGTGCGCGACGACCTGCGTGCGGTGTTCGACACGGCCGGCGTGCGAGGCACGTTCGCGCTGCTGGACGTGTCGTCCAAGGAGACGACCGTGGTGGACCGGCGACGGGCCGGGACGCCGATGGTGCCCGCCTCCAGTTTCAAGGTCCCGCACGCGCTGGTCGCGCTGGAGACGGGCGTGGTCAAGAGCCCCGACGAGGTGATCCCCTGGGACGGCACTCCGCAGCCGTTTCCCGAGTGGGAGAAGGACATGACCATGAGGGAGGCCGTCCGCGTCTCCAACGCGGCGGCGTTCCAGGTGATCGCCCGGCGCATCGGCCTCGCGCGCGAACGCCAGTGGTTGCACCGGCTGGGCTACGGCAACCGGCAGACCGGGTCAGTGGTCGACCGGTTCTGGCTGGACGGGCCGCTGAAGATCTCGGCGGTGGAGCAGACCCGGTTCATGGCACGGCTGGCCGCGCTGCACCTGCCCGCCAAGCGCGAGAACCAGCGCACCGTCCACGACTTGATCCTGCAGGAGAAGAAGGACGGGTACGCGCTGTACGCCAAGTCCGGCTGGCAGAACGCCCCCGGCCCCGGCACGGGCTGGTGGACCGGCTGGGTCGAGCGCGGCGGACGCGTGTACACCTTCGCCCTGAACATCGACATCGCCAAGGACGGCGACGCCGCCAAGCGCGCCACGCTCGCCCGCGAACTGCTGCACCGGCTGAACGTCCTGCCCGCCGCGTGAGCGTCTCATCCGCAGAGCACGGTGACCGTCGCACGGTCACCGTGGTGGTCGCCGTCCAGGCGGCCATCTCGCTGGGCTACTTCGCGGCCATGACGCACGTCGTCCTGCACCTGCGAGCCGACCTCGGGCTGGCCGCCGGGCTGATCGGCCTGGTGCTGGCGCTGCGCAATCTCGTGCAGCACACGCTCTCCCTTCCGGTCGGCGTGCTGGTGGACGTGCTCGGCCCGGTACGGATGGGGATTCTGGCGTGCCTGCTGCGCGCGGCCGGGTTCGTCCTGCTGGGCACCGTGTCCACCCTGCCCTGGCTGATCATCGCCGTGGTCCTGCTGGGCACGGGCGGAGCGCTCTTCCACCCGGCGGCACAGTCGCTGCTGGCCGGGCTCGCCGAACGGCGAAGGGCGCGCGGATACGCGGCGTACGCGATCACGTTGCAGGCCGCGGCCGTGCTCGGCCCGCTGCTCGGGCTGGCGCTGCTGAACGTGGGCTTCTGGCTGGTCGCGCTGACGGCGGCGGCGCTGTGGGGCGCGGCGGCATTCCTGTTCTCGCTCGTGCGGCACGTCCCGCGCGTGCCGGTCGTGCGCGGGGTCGCCTCCGGGGTGCGAACGGTGCTGCGGGACCGGGTCTTCGTCTGGTTCGCGGCCGTGTCGGCGCCCGCCATGCTGCTCACGGAGCAGTCGTCGGTGGTGGTGCCGCTCGGCGGCGTGGACGCGACAGCGGTGGCCGTGTTCTCCTGCGTGCTCGCCGTTGTGTCGGCCGCGGTCCAGCCGTGGTGCGCGGTGCCCGGCCGCGCCGACCGCCCGCACGTGCTGCGCGCGGGATTGCTGTTCACCGCGGGAGGCCATCTGCTGCTGGCGGCCGGCGCGGGCGACGGATTGACGGGCCTGGTGCTGGTGGCCGTGCTGCACGGGCTCGCCGACGGGCTGCTGCAGCCGGCAGTGTTCCAGACGATCGTCCGGCTCGCCCCGCCGACGCGTTTCGGGGCGTACCTGGGCGTGCAGACGTTCCTGTCGGGCCTGTTGGCGTTCGTCGGCGGCAGCGCGGTGGGCTGGTTGTTCGACCGGGGACCGGCCGGTGCCACCGCGGCGCTGGCCATCCTGACGTTGACCGGCTGCGTCGCGGCGACCTGCGTCCGTCCACTGTCTGTCCAGGCGCTTGACGCCCGAGAGGTGATGCGGCCGGTCACGACCGATGCCGGCACCTTCCCGAGCCCTGCCGCAGAGCACAGGGACGGCGTCCGCGGCCCAGCGAGGTCATGACCCGGCGTTTCCGGCCTGCTGCGTACCGAGGTCGCCGTACTCGCCGGCGTCAGCGTCGAGTACCACGCCGAGCTGGAACGCGGCCAGGTCGCCGGCGCGTCCGCCTCAGTGGCGGAGGCATCGCGCCGGCGCCGCACCAGAGCTGGACTCCATCGCCGACGCCGCCGCCCTCGTCCGCGACACCCGCCGGAACCTCCCGGCGGCCGGCGCAACTCCGCAGGACGGACGCCTTCTCCGCGAGAGCGCTCAGGAGCGGTCGAGGGCTACTCGTCGTAGGGCTACTTGTCGTAGGGCTTCGGCAGGCGCATGCCGCGGTCGGCCATGATCCGCCGGACCCGGTCCGGGTAGTCCGTGATGAGACCGTCGATCCCCATGTCCATGAGGGCCTCGATCGTGGCCGGGTCGTCACAGGTCCACGGGATCACTTTCAGGCCGCGCGCGTGCGCGTCCGACACCATCTTCTCGGTGACGTAGAAGCGGAAGGTCGGGTCGCTGATCGTGCCGTTCTGCGGAAAGCCGTACACCGGGGACAGTGCCGTGACGCCCGGGACGGCAGCGGCGGCGCTGACGAAGTCGCCGCCGAAGTCGTCGGCGTCGAGCCCGCCGAGCCACGGGGAGGCGCCCGGCTTGCCCACCTGAAGGAAGTCGTAGTTGGTCAGAGCCACCAGCGGCCATTCCGGTGCGAGCCGGTGCATCTCCATCAGGGCACCCCAGTCGAAGGACTGGATGGTGACCTGGCGCTCGATGCCCGAGGCGCGGATCTCCTCGAACACGCGGCCCACGAACAGCTCGCGCGGCGCGGTCTGCTCCGGTGCGCCCGCCTCGACCTTGGTCTCGATGTTCAGCTTGACCTGCTTGGCCCGGTGACTCCTGACAAGGTCCAGCACGTCCTTGAGCTCGACCATCCGGAAGCCGTCGACCACCTCCTGCTCGGGGAAGCCGGGCAGTTGCTTGTAGCCGCAGTTCATGGTCTTGATCTGGGCCAGGGTCAGGTCCTTGATGAACTTGCCGACGTACGGGAACATCGGGTCCCCGGGGGTGACGGGCGCGGTGTCCTGGCACTTCTGGGCGCTGATCTGCCGGTCGTGGTTGACCACCACCTTCAGGTCCTTGGTCACATGGGTGTCCAGCTCAAGTGTGGTCACCCCGAGGCGCAACGCCTTGGCGAACCCCTCCAGCGACTCCTCGGTCGTCATACCGAGGCCGCCGCGGTGGGCCTGCAGGTCGAAGTGGGTCTTCTGGGGCAGCACGCCGGGGCCGTCGGCCGTCGACGCGTGGGCGAACGCCGGCACGGCGAGCACGCAAACGAAGGCCAGACTTGCCAGGGCATGGTGATGACGCACGGGACACTCCGCTTGTTCAGGGTCTGAATGACCTTGGCGAGGCTAAGGGCCTGTCCGCCCCCTCGTCCCGGCGCTGGCGTGAGGAGATCATGAACGTTCGCAGAACGCTTCGGACGAGCAGATCTCCTCCCCGAATGTGCCCCCCAGTCCCGAAGTACCTTTGGAGGGCGTGGCGCCGAACCCGGGCGGGTGGACTGCAACGGGGACGGCACGGCCGACCACTGCCGCAGGACCGGCTCGGTCACCGCCCAGGGGATGGGGTGCACGCCGTCGGCCGGAGCCGGTTTCGGCACGTCGTTCTACTCTGCCGGGATCCACTGGGGTCAGGAGAACTGACCGGCTCGGTGAGCGGCCCCGGCCGTCCGGACGCCTGCCGCGCCCGGACGGCCTCGGCCCGCTCCCTGAAGGCCCGCCGGTAACGGCGGGGCGAGATGCCGTGCCGCCTGACGAAGTGGTCGCGCAGCACGGCGTCCGAGCTGAACCCCACGAGCCTGGCGATCTCCTGGACGGGCAGGGCGGTGGTCTCCAGCAGTTCCTCGGCCCGGTCGAGCCGGCGGCCGGTCAGCCAGGCGTGGGGCGTGGTGCCGGTGGCCTCGCGGAAGCGGCGGGCGAACGTGCGCGAGCTCATCAACGCGTGCCTGGCCAGGTCGTCGACGGTCAGGACGTCCCGCAGCCGGTCCGGTGTCATGGCGAGCACCTCGGCCATGCGGCCGTCGCCGTCGGCGTCCGCGCGCCCGGCGTGGCCGGAGGGCGCCGGGACGTACCGCACTTGGCCCCGCTCGCCGCGCGGCGCCACCATCGACTCCCACGCCACCGCGTTGGAGACGGCGGCGCCGTACTCCCGGCGCAGCAGGTGCAGGCACATGTCGACACCGGCGGCCCCGCCCGCCCCGGTCACGACGCGTCCCTCGTCGGCGTACAGGACGTCGGGGTCCACCGTGACCTTGGGGAAGCCGTCGGCCAGCAGGCCGGTCAGGCGCCGGTCGGTGGTGGCGCGCCGTCCGTCCAGCAGGCCGGTGCCGGCCAGCAGGATCGTCCCGCTGCAGTAGGCGGCGACGACGGCGCCGCGGCGGTAGGCGGCGACGAGGGCCCGCGAGACCGGTTCGCCCAGCGTCATGGCGCCGGAGCCGGCCGGCAGCACGATGATCAGGTCCGCCCGGTCCATGGCCTCGGGGCCGTGCTCCACCTGCATGCACAGGCCGAGGTCCGTCCGCAGCCGGCCGCCGGCCTCCGCGCAGACGGTGAAGGAGAAGGCGGGCAGCCCCAGGTGGGAGCGGTCGGCGAAGACGCCGCTCAGCGCGCTCACCCCGTACGAGCTGACCCCGTTCGCGGCGAACGCCACCACGGACCGGAACATCGTCACCCCCTGCGATCGACACGCCGAGCGTAGGAGAGCCGGTTTTCCGGGCACTGGACGCCGCCTGGAGCCCCCATCGTCCGGACGACCTGCGGGAACGGCGGGCACCGGCACCGTACCGGAAGGAGGTCAGGAGATCCTGTCGGCGCGGAGCAGTAGCGTGTCGGCATGAAGTTGGCGGAGAGCCTGCTCGCCTACCGGAAGCGGGAAGGCGTCACCCAGCAGGATCTGGCCGGCCGCGCCGGCGTCAGCGTGCGCACGCTGCGCGACATCGAGCGGGGCCTGCTGCGCGATCCGCGCGCCAGGTCGGTCCGCCTGGTGGCGGAGGCGGCCGGCCTGTCCGTCGCCGAGCCCGACCCGGCGCTGCGGATCGGGCTGCTCGGGCCGCTGACGCTGCGCGTGCGCGGGTGCGCCGCCGAGCTGCGGCCGCCCATGCAGCGCCGGCTGCTCGGCCTGCTGGCGCTGCGGGCCGGCCACGTCGTCACGACGGCCGACATCGTGGAGTTCCTGTGGGGCGAGGAGATCCCCGCCAGCTACCACAATCTGGTGCACACCCACGTGTCGCGGCTGCGCGGCTTCCTCTCCGGGGTGCGGGCCGGCTCGGGCACCGAGCTGATCGGCCGGGTCGGCGAGGGCTACCGGCTCGGGCTGGCGGGCGACGAGAGCGACCTGCTCGTGTTCACCGCCACGCTGGCGGTCGCCGCCGCCCACCGGGCGGCAGGCGCGCCGGAGGAGGCGGAGCGGGCCTACGAGCAGGCGCTGCTGCTGTGGCGTGGGCAGGTGCTCGCCGGTCTGGCCCCGCGTGCCGCCCATCATCCTGTCGTGGTCGGGGTGTCCCAGCAGCGCCTGACCGCCGTCCTGGCCTATGCCGACCTGGCCATGGCCCACGGGCGGCACGAGCCGGCGCTGGCGCGGCTGCGGGAGGTGGTCGCGGCCGAGCCCCTGCACGAGGGCCTCAACGCGCGCGTCCTGCTGGCGCTGGCCGGGGCCGGTCAGCGGGCCGCGGCGCTGCGGCTGTTCGGCGAGCTGCGCGGCCGGCTCCGCGACGAGCTGGGCGTCGAGCCAGGCCCCGAGCTCTCCGGCGCCCACGCCCAGGTGCTGCGCCGCGGGGCCGTCGCGCCCCACGGCCCGGGAGCTGCCATGGCCTCCGATCAGGCCGTGACGTCCAGCGGCAGCCGGTCGGCGGAGCCGCCGCCGCCGTCCTCCAGGCCGCCCGTTCCGGCCCAGCTGCCGCCCGACATCGCCACGTTCACCGGCCGCGAGCGGGAGTTACGGGAGCTGACCGCCCATCTCGGCATCGGCGACCCGGCCCCGACGGCGGCCAGGGTCGCGGTCGTCAGCGGCACGGCGGGGGTCGGCAAGACGGCGCTCGCCGTCCACTGGTCCCACCGGGTGCGCCGGCGCTTCACCGACGGCCAGCTCTTCTACAACCTGCACGGCTACTCCCCCGAGGCCGCCAGGACCGCCGCCGACGCCCTCACCGGCTTCCTGCTCGCGCTCGGCGTGCGGCCGGGGGCCGTCCCGGCCGACGTGGAGTCCCGCGTCTCCCTGTTCCGGTCCCTGACCGCCGACCGGCGGCTGCTGCTGGTGCTCGACAACGTCACCGACCCCGAGCAGGTCTTCCCCCTCATCCCGGCCAGCGGCCACAGCGCCGTCCTGGTCACCAGCCGCAACGACCTGTCGGGGCTCAACGTCCACGGCGACGCCTTGATCACGCGGCTCGACGTGCTCGGCCCCGGCGAGGCCGCCGGCCTGCTGGCGCACGTCCTCGGTGCGGGCGCCGCCGCCACGCCGCCCGAGGTCCTCGCCGAGCTGGCCCGGCTATGCGCGAACCTGCCGCTCGCGCTGCGGATCGCGGCTGCGAACATCCAGCGGGGCGGCTACGGCACGGCGGCCGCCTACGTCACGGCCCTGCGCGGCGGCGACCGGCTGGCGGAGCTGGCGATCGGCAGCACCGGCGGCGCCGGCGGCACGGCGGTCGAGGCGGCGTTCGCGCTCTCCTACGCGGCGCTGGCCCCTTCGACGGCCCGGGTGTTCCGGCTGCTCAGCCTGGTGCCTGGGATGGACTTCCCGCTCGACGCGGTCGCCGCGCTCACCGGTTCCGGCACGGCCGAGGCCCGGAGGGAGCTGTCCGCGCTGACCGGCGCCTACCTGGTCGACCAGCACGTGCCCGGTCGTTACCGCTTCCACGACCTGCTGCGGCTGTACTCCTCGGAGCGGGCCGCCGCGGAGGAGAGCTCCGGCGACCTCGCCGAGGCCCGGCAGCGGCTGCACTCCTGGTATCTGCTCAACACGCGCGCCGCCGTCGGCCGCTGCCACCCCTACTACGCCAGGCTGCCGCTCGGCCCGGCGCCCGCGGGCGTGGCTGTGCGCTCCTTCGGCGATCTGGCCTCCGCCGCCGCCTGGCTGACGGCCGAGCAGGGCAACCTCGTGGCCGCGGTCCACCAGGCGGCCCGGTCGGGCCCGTGGGCCTCGGCGTGGCTCCTCACCGACGCGCTGCGCAGCCATTTCTGGCACACCGGCACCATGCAGCACTGGCTGTCGTGCGCGCGGTCGGCGATGGCGGCGGCGTTCGAGGAGGGCGACGCGGCCGGGCGGGCGGCCGCCACGCTCGCCCTGGCCAACGCGCGCGCCTTCCAGGAGGACCCGGAGGCGCTGCCGCTCTACAACCGTGCCCTCGCCCTGGCCGAGGAGGGCGGCTGGAAGGAGGGGGTCTCCTCCGTCCAGAACAACCTGGCCGTCCTCCACCTGCGGACGGGCCGGCTGCACGAGGCCGCCCGCTGCCTGCTGGAGGGCATCGCCCGCGACCAGGCCGACGGCCTGCCGCTCTGGCAGGCCGCCAAGCTCGTCAACCTGGGGGCGGTCCACGCCCGGCTGGGCCGTCTGGAGTCCGCCCACCGCCATCTCACCCAGGCGCTGGGGCTGCGTCCCGCCGACACCGACGGCATGATCTCCCGCAACCTGGGCGAGGTCTGCCACCTGCTCGGCCGCTTCGACGAGGCGTTGCAACACCTGAGCATCGCTCGGGCCCGGTCCGAGGCGGCAGGGTCGTCCGCCGTGCTCCTGCCCTGCCTGGTCAACCTCGCCGAGGTGCACTGCGAGCTCGGTGACCACGACGCCGCCCGGTCCCTGGCCGAACGCGCCCTGGCGGTCAGCCGCGACCTGGGCGACCGCCTGTCGGAGGCGTTGGCGCACAACAGTCTGGGGACGGTCTGCGGGCGCTCGGGCCGCCGGGCCGAGGCCGCCGAGCACCACCGCAGGGCGCTGCACCTGGCCGGCGACATGCACCTGGCCGTCCGGGCCGCCGCGCTCATCGGCCTGGCGGGCGCGGTGGATTCCGGCACGGGTTCGGGCGGGGATTCCGGTGCGGAGGCCGCTGCTTTCGCCGGGGAGGCCCTGCTGATCACGCGCGAACGCTCGTTCCGTCTGCTGGAGGGGCTGGCGTACACGGCGCTCGCGGAGGTCGCGCTGGCCGCCGGTGATCGCGCGGAGGCGGTCCGCCAGGGCCACCTCGCCCTGGCCGTGCACCGTGAGACCGGCCACCGTCCGGGAGAGGCCCGCGCGCTCCGGGCGCTCGCGCAACCGTGACCGCCGGCAGGCGGTGCGCCGCGGCCGCTCCACCCGACAGCGGGACACGGACCCACTCCGCCCGGTGAAGGCTGCACCGGCTCCGCGGGTCGCCACCGCGGCGTGCGCGGCGCAAACACCCTGCCCTGCGACGAGATTCCACATCGCTTGGACACAGCGCCGACCTTCGGCCCGCCACACGCGCTGAACGGCAGCTACAGCGGCTTCTCCAGCAGTGTCATGCTGTCTCGCCTGTTCCAGGCCGCGCGGTTCCTGTGATCACGACGAACGCGCGGACCGCTCCGGCCGATGGCGCGGTCGGGAGAAGGCGGCAGCGGCGCGGAGCCGACCGCCGTTGCCTTCCCTGAAGCTTGTCGGCAGCCGGATGGACGCCGTCACCGCTGAGAAGCGCCCCCGGCCTGCTGCTGTTCGCCGGTCTGGTCGTCGATGCGACTGTCGGCGTTGCGTCGCACCGCGTCGATGCCGTTGAGGGCGCTGGCCTTGGTCGTGTAGCTCTCGCTGGTGGCGATGATCTCGCCATTGCCTGCCACCAGGTTGAACCGGTAACCCGAAGGGGTCTTCTTCAGAAGATAATGGCCTGCCATGCGACTCTCCTTGTCTCGAGATCTTGGGGATTCAGACATCGGACTGGATACTCCGGTTACCCGGAGAACATGACCAAAACATTGCGTCGCCGGTTCCGGGCCCTGTTCGGCTGAACCGTGCCAGAGCTCACGCCGACCAGTTCCTCCATGCATGCGAAGCCACCGGCGGCCATGACCTGAGCGGACCTGCGGCGCCGCACCTCGTTGATGACCCGTCCTCGTGGCTCGTCGGCGCGTCTTGCACCTGGGGCTCTCTTTTGCATCATCTCATCGGCAGCCAACGCCCGACGGCGCGGTGTCGTTCACAACCACCCGCTCCTGCGCAGCAGCCGGTACACGATGATCACGGCGATGACCATGACCACCAGACTCAGCGGATAACCGAGCAGCCAGTGCAGTTCGGGCATGTGGTCGAAGTTCATGCCATACACCCCCGCGATCATGGTGGGGACGGCGATGAGCGCCGCCCACGACGAGATCTTGCGCATGTCCGCGTTCTGCTGCATGGCCGCCGCGCTCTGCTCGCGACCCACCAGCGCCAGGTGGGCGTTCAGGGCGTTGGTGAGCAGTTCGTTGTGCTCGTCGACGGCGGCGTCCACCCGCAGCAGATGATCGAGTACGTCGCGGAACTGGTCGCGGGCCGCGACGCACAACTCCACCCGCCCCTTGACCATCTCCTCCAGGACAGGGATCAGTGGATCTTGCGCGGCCCGGAACTCCAGCACCTCGCGCTTGAGCGAGTAGATGTCCTCGGTCACGTCGGCCTGCTCGCCGCTGAAGATGCGCCGTTCCAGCACGATGAGGTCGTGCTCGATCTCGTGGGAGATCTCCGAGTAGGTGTCGACGACCTGGTCGCAGATCGCATACAGCACTCCGGCAGGCCCGATGGCCATGAGGTCGGCGTCGGCCTCGATCCGCCTGCGCACCCGTGTCAGCGGGTTGGCCTGCCCGTGCCGAACGCTGATCACGAAGTCCGCGCCCACGAACAGGTTGATCTCGCCGACCTCGATGTCGGAACCGTCCTCCACGTACAGCAGCGTCTTGAGCACCACGAACAGAGTGTCGCCGTAACGTTCGAGCTTGGGACGCTGATGGGCGTGGATGGCGTCTTCCACCGCCAGAGGGTGGAGCTTCACCTCGCTCGTGATCAGGTCGAACTCCTCCTGGCTGGGCTCGTGCAGGCCGATCCACAGGAAGCAGCCGCCCCGAGCCCTGGCGTCGCCGAAGGCGTCGCTGATGTCGCCGCGGATGGTGTGGCGTACGCCGTCGCGGTAAATCGCCTTGTCCACAATCACATCCGGCATTGTCGCCCAGCGGGGCGACTCACCGGCCGAAGCCGCTTGACTTCACGTCAGTGCTGGAGACAGGGTCAGCATGGACTGGGCTCCTCCCTTGTCGCAGTCCTCGGCTGCCCGCCTGGCGGCCCCACTTCGATCTGCCTCAGGTCCAGGAACCGCTGGAACGCACCGACCTTGACGTCTCAGTCCATCCGGCGCGAACCGTGCTCGATGACAACCGATGTTCTCGGCATGCTGCTGGATAGTCGCGCGCCAGTGGCGCCGGGTCAGTCTGACGTGCTCACTCCGTCGAGATCGGACTTGCAGCTCAGAGGCCAGTTCGTCAGCCAGGCCCTTCTGGAGTTGGGCTGCCGGCAGCAAGTGCACCCGACGTGCAGGGCTCTGCATCGGCTTGATGACCAGACCACGGCCGCGTTCTACCGCTTGACGCCGAAGGACGAACGCGAGGCCGCTTTCGAGGTCTTCCTCGACGTGCCGGTTTGACGTGTTGCCGTACTGGCGCCCACACGAGGGGGCCAGCCGTGGCGATGATCGCCTGGACGTCGTGACCACAGGCCGGCTCGCCCTGACATGCCGGTCCCGAGTTGGAGCTGCGCATGGCAACCGCCGTGAGTTCAGCCCGTCGTCAAGGCAGCCAGCGCGGTGCTGGTGTTGGGGTGCAGCCGGAAATGGTCGGTCAGTCGCGTGATCTCGATGAGGCGGGCGGGGGCACCGTGCAGGCCGGCCAGATGGACCATGCCGCCGTGCTGTCGGGCCGCGGTGTAGGCCGTCAGCAGCACGCTCAAGCCGGTGCTGTCCATGAACGCGACGTCGGTCATGTCCAGGATCAGATGTTCGGCGGGCAACCAGGCCACCTCGGCGAGGTACTGACGCAGGCGGCCGGCGCTGGCCAGATCGATCTCTCCGGCGATCGTGATCACAGTCGCGCCGGTGTAGTACTGATGGTGCATACGAAGCGATGACAAGCCAGTCCTTTCATGAGGCGTCCCCATGTGGGCGAGTATGTCTGCTGGCAGGTCAGCCTAGAGGTCACCTGCGCTTCAGGCACGAGAAACCGCGCTGCCGACCACCAGGACCTGTACGGATCGTCCAGGAACAGGATGCAGTGGCCCCGGCGCGGTCGCCACAACACAGGCAGGCTCGGTGACGGTCAGTTCGGTGCGGAACATGCCGGGCGGACCGCTGAGTGCTCGGCCGCGATGCGCCTCTCCAGCCACTTCACCTCCACGCCGATCGAGGTGACTCCACAGCCCGCGTTCTCCGCGCACCGCGGTGGACGTTCAGGAGCGAGGTGAGCGGGGAATGGGCCGGTGATGAACGCTCCAGACCCGCGGACGCATCCTCGCCCGCCGGCCGTGCCCGCCGCGGCCACAGATCGCCAGGCCACTGCGGAGATCGTCTCGCTGATGACCGACAGGGTCCCCGCCATTGGCGGAGCAAGGGCGCGCAGGGCGGGACGAGAACTGAAGGCATGGCTGAACGCGCCCGAGACGAGGTTCGCGGCCATGGCGGGTCTGCTGATCGTCACTGTCGCAGCCGTGCTGATCGCGGTGATGCGCACTGCCCGCGCAAGGCGGGGAACGCGAGCGTAGAGACCCGGTCTGATGACGCCCGCAGGCGTTCGGATCCCCCGCCGCGGTGATCGCGCGCATCGCCGGCGGACTCAGCGTCGCCGCCGCTTACGGCCGAGCCGGCCACTTCGTGAGGATGGCAGGATCCCCCGCCACCGGCGAGGGCGGCGAGCGAGCCTGCCGCCACTGCCCGGGCCTCGTCGCCTGACGTGTCAAAAGCCCAGATGGGGTTGGTCCAGGGCTCGCTGAGCTCGGGAGTGCCGTATCGGCCTTGCGCGTGACAGTCATGGTGCCGCTCGTCAAGCGGGCCTCGCCTACCGTTGGGGCGGCGCGTGCATGCCCTTACCTGAGTTCGGCGCCACGGTAGCTGATGCGGGGGGCCGCCTCAGATCGCAGCCGATCGCAGCCGTCCAGCAGCCGTATCAGCCATGGCCAGCGTGGCGGCTCCTCACCGGGCGGGACAAAGCCATAGAAGCCCGCCATCAGGAGCAGGGGGCGGGACAGGCATGGGAGTCCTCGGAGGGTGAGGCGACTCGTAAGGGCAGCCGAGGGGCGGCGGGACCCGCCTCCCCTCGGCTGGGCCGTCCCGATGCCGGGCCGCGCATCGGGGCGGGAAACTGCGAGCCATGCCAGAGGTGGGGCGCGCAGCTGCGTGGATCAGTAGCACCGGCAGGTTCATGTCACTCCCAACGGGACAACGTCAGAGGGAGAGCACGCCCAGAGCGCACGGGCTGGACCGAAGCCGCGGTCGGCCTGGGAGCTTCGGTGCGAGGCGTGGGCGCCTGCGGGAGGGGGTGACCGGCCCGCACCATGGAGGCCAGGACGAGGTCCTCCACTCCGTTGCGGTGATCTTCGGCACGCCGAAGGCGGCAGTCTCCGCAGAGCGTGGAGCAGTAGGGCCAGTAGCCGTCAGGCAGGATGCTGGAGTCGCAGGCAAGCTTCGAGTCCTCCCCTCCCCCCGGGGGCGTTCATGGCGGTGTTCGCCGAGCTGGCGGGACGGTCGTGGGACGGCGTGGCTGGACAGCAGGACCGGACGCCGTCCCACGGCCTCATCCTGGGCCGCGCACAGGCCCCAGGATGGGCGGCTGCCGGCCGGGGGCACAGGGGCGGCACGGGCGGGCAGCGAAAGCGGGGGGTGAGGGAGGCGGGCAGCGAGCAGGCGCCAGGTGCCTGTCCTCCCTCACACTTCAGCTGTTGCGGAGCGGGACTGGCTGGGCTCGTCCCGGCACCGGCTGGAGTGGTGAAGCTCGTGGCCCATGACAAGCCCGATGCTGCCGTGGGCCACGAGAACAAGTGTCGCGAGCCCCCGAGTGAGCACATGAAAGGCTCTTGCTCGCGCCGCAGTGCGTGATCTGGCAGAAGGTGCCCATCAGTCCGCCGGGCCGCGGACGGCGCGGAGCCACGTGAGGGGAATCGTCATGGCGGCGACTTTGTCAGCGCGCACCGACAATCGTTCCGGTCTAAAGGCCGGAGGGTGCTTGATCACGGTTTGGTGTCGCACGGCCGGATGATCTTGACGCGGGAGCACCCATGAGACGTTATTAGAACACGTGTTCTCATCTTGGCAGGAGGCTCTCGTGTCCCCATCCCTGGTTCGCCGATTAGCCGCTTACTGCGGTGCCGCCGGCCTGATCACCGGCCTGCTTACTGTCACGGCCCCCGCCGCCTCGGCGGCTGGCACCACCACCGACCTCGGGGTCGCCGACTCCTACGCCGCGGACCTGGCCGTCGGCGGCGGCCGGGTGTTCGTGCCCGCCGGCGACCGCATCATCGTGGCCGACACTGACGGAAACCTCACCGGCGGCGTCGTCACCGGCCTGCCCGGCGTCCAGCAGCTGGCCCTGAACGCGGACGGCACCCGCCTGTACGCCGCTGTCACCGCCTCGAACGAGGTCGCCGAGATCGACACCGCGAGCCTCGCCGTCACCCGCCGGATCGACCTGTCGGCCCACCCCTGCCCGTCCACCCTGGCGCTGCTGGGCGAGCGGTTGTGGGTGGGGCACGGATGCGACAACGGCCCCGGCGGCGTCGTCGGCCTGGATCTCAGCGCGAGCGTCCCGGCGCCCGTGGCTGTCGGGGGCGAGCACCTGCGGCCTCCCGTGCTTGCGGCCGCCGGCGACACGCTCGTGGTCGGCCAGACCGCCCTGCACCACGCCGACATGCTGGTCTATGACCTCGGCGAGGGCGCTCCCGCGCTGCGCGGCACGATCGACGGCGAGGAGTCGCACATCGACTCCCTGCGCGATCTCACCCTGAGCTCCGACGGCGGCACCCTGTTCAGCGCGGCCGACGCCCCCGGTCACCTCTCCAGGTACGACACCAGGACCCTGGCGGCGACCGGCACCTACGGCGACGGCTGGAACGGGTACCTGTCCTCCGTGGCACTCGGCTCGGACGGCGCGTACGTCGCGGCCGGAGGCCCGTGGGGCAGCACCGACCTCACCCTCTACGACGCCGCGACGGGCACGGAGCTGTTCGCCGTCGACCAGCCCGACGCCGAACTGCTCCCGGACGGCGTCGCGTTCTCCGGCACGGACGTCTTCGCGCTGCTGCGCAGCTCCACGGACCGGCTGCTGCTGTGGCGGGTGACGGGCGTCGCGCTACCGGCCACCAAGCTCACGGTGACGGTCCCCGCAGTCGCGTACGTAGGCTCGCCGATCACCGTCGAGGGGCGGCTCACCAGCGCCGATGGCGAGGCGCTCGGGCTCAAGCCGCTCACGGTGATCCAGTACCAGCCCGGCTGGACGAAACTGCCGATCACCGGCGTGACGACGCGGCAGGACGGCACGTTCACCTTCCAGGACACGCCCGTCTTCGAGCTGCCGCCGTACGTCGGCGAGGTGATCTACTGGGTGTTCTGGGACGGCGACGACGGCCACCGCCGCAGCAGCGCCTCCGGCCTCGTGACGGTCAAGCGCGAAGCCACGCTCACCCTGACAGGGCCACAGTCCGGCGTCGCCGGCACGGCCGTGGAGCTGAGCGGCGTCCTGGCGGGGGGCGGCAGGCCGCCTTCTCCGGGGTCCACGCTCACCGTGCAGCGCACCCTGTACGTCAAGGGCACCAGCGGCAAGGCCGTCAAGCTCCCGCCGGTGAGGGTGAACGCCGACGGCAGTTACACGTTCACCGACATTCCCGCCAACGCCGGCAGGTACAGCTACCTCGCGAGCTATGCGGGGGACGGCGGGACCGGGCCGGCCCAGGCCACCCATGAGATCATCGTCAAGTGACCCGACGACCGGTGCCCGGCCGCCGGGCCGGGCACCTCGGCCGGGATCCGTGGTGACTCACCAGGCCCTGACGGTTCCGGGAGTCCATGACTACTGCTTCGGTGACACTTCGCGATCTTGTGGGATCGGGTCACGTGGCAACGGCCACCGCGTGATCGTTCGGAGTTCGTGAAGACAAACCAAGATCGGGCGGGGGCCGCGCGCCACAGCGTAGACCCTGACGGCTGCCGATGTGTCGATGGTGGGCGATGGCTGCGGCAGGCCCCGCAACTGGCCAAGGCCATCATGGGCGCCCAGAACGTGGCCCGGCTGCTCGCCTCGGTCTTCCCCCGGATGGTCTTGATCGGTGTGACGGGCGAGCCGGCAGGGGCGTGCGTCCATTTCGGTGAAGGCAGTCCGCCATGCCCAGGATGTCGGTGATTTCGCAGCAGACAGGTTCAGGAGAGATGGCGAAGTCTGGATCTTGGCGTTCGGGGACCAGGTGGCTCACATGCCCGACGCAAGGGGCCTGCGTGACCTCCGCCGTCCTCGGCCATCTCCACACCGACTTCCTGGCCGTACGCTTCCTCGCCCCCGAGGGCGGCGACGTTGTGGTCGCCCTCGGTACAGCCTTGCTCGGCCGGCAGAAGGGCCAACCGCACAGGGGCGTGAACGTCGCCCGGCGGCGGAGGAAGCGGTGGCGCGGTGCATGTCCTTCATTCGCCGTGATCGCGCTCCGGGCCGCTGACGTCGCGTCGCGGGCGCTGACCTCATCGCCTTAATCAACCTCGCTGAGGGAGGGGCTGTGCCCAGCACGGTCTGGTAGGTGGCGTGGGTGACCCGGTCGCCCCCGGCCGGGCCGGTACGCCGACCGGCTGAACAGCGGCGGAACCACCTGCGGGAGTGTTTCTGCATGTGGTTCCGCCTGTTCCGCAGCGCCGGCGCACGGTGTGATTGACCCAGCAAGCCTCCCGGTGGCCGGTCAAGCCCGGCTCGTCGACGGCCTGTCGGCGTACCGGCCCGAGGTGTTCAGCGCGGCGGTGCTGCCGCTGATCAGCCCTTGCCGACGTCGACCCGCTTCGCGGGATCGCCGCACGAGGCAACGTCAACCACACAGGAAATGAGCCTCCACCATGCACAAACCAGTTCTCGAACCCGCGGCGCAAGCGTTCGTCGAGGCGACCGCGAACCCGCCGTACCTGTTCGATCTGGGCCCGGTCGAGGGCCGCAAGGCCGTCGACGAGGTCCAGAGCCCCGAGATCGTCGTGCCCGGCACCATCCGGCAGACCCTCGGCGAACCCGCCTTGACGATCTACCGGCCGGAAGGCGCCAGCGGGCCGCTCCCGGTGATCCTCTACGTGCACGGCGCGGGCTGGGTGTTCGGCAACGACCACACCCATGACCGGCTCGCTCGCGAACTGGCCGCCGGCACCGGCGCCGCCGTCGTCTTCTCCAACTACAGCCTCTCCCCGGAGGCGAGGTATCCGGTCGCGATCGGCGAGAACTACGCGGCCGCGCAGTGGATCGTGCGGCACGGCGCCGAGCACGACCTGGACGCCTCGCGGATCGCCGTTGCCGGCGACTCGGTCGGCGGGAACATGGCCATCTCGCTGACCCTGACCGCCAAGCAGCGCGGCGACGTGCCGCTGCTCGGGCAGGTGCTGTTCTACCCGGTCACCGACGCCTCCTTCGACACCGGCTCCTACCACCAGTTCGCCGAAGGCTACTTCCTGCGCCGCGACGCCATGCAGTGGTTCTGGGACCAGTACACCACCGACGAGGCCCAGCGCGCCGAGATCACCGCCTCCCCGCTGCGCGCCACCGTCGAGGACCTGACCGGCCTGCCCCCGGCGCTGGTCATCACCGCCGAGGCCGACGTACTGCGCGACGAGGGCGAAGCCTACGCGGACAAGCTGCGGCAGGCCGGGGTGCCGGTCACCGCCGTGCGCTATCAGGGTGCCATCCACGACTTCGTGATGCTCAACGCCCTGCGCGGCACCCACGCGGCCGAAGGTGCGATCCGTCAGGCCGTCGACTTCCTGTCCACGATCCTGTCCACCCGCTGAGCCCGGCCGGAAAGAAGCGATCATGTCATCCGGTACGGCCCAGCCGACCATCGTTCTCGTCCACGGCGCGTTCGCCGAGTCCGCCAGCTGGAACGGCGTCATCCGGCGCCTGCACGCGCACGGCTACCCGGTCATCGCCGCGGGCAACCCGCTGCGCAGCCTGTCCGGTGACGCGGCGGGTGTCTCCGCCGTCCTGGCCACCGTCAAGGGGCCGGTCGTGCTCGTCGGGCACTCCTACGGCGGCGCCGTCATCTCCAACGCCGCAGTCGGCCACGACCACGTCAGGGCCCTCGTCTACGTCGCCGCGTTCGCGCCCGAGGCCGGTGAGAGCATCGGGGAGCTGTCCGGCAAGTACCCCGGCGGGACGCTCGGGCAGACCCTGGCCGAGGTGCCGCTGCCCGACGGAAGCGTCGACCTGTACATCCGGCAGGACCTGTTCCACCAGCAGTTCGCCGCCGACGTGCCGGCCGAGCGCGCCGCGCTCGACGCCGCGACCCAGCGGCCGCTGAACACCGTCGCGCTCAACGAGGGCGCCGGCGAGCCGGCGTGGAAGACGATTCCGTCCTGGTTCGTCTATCCGGAACTGGACCGCAACATCCCGCTCGCCGCGCACCGCTTCATGGCCGAACGCGCCGGCTCACGCCAGAGCGTCGAACTGCCTGGCGCCTCGCACGCCATCCCGGCCTCGGAGCCCGAGGCGGTGGCAGCCGTGATCATCGCCGCCGCGAAGACGATCCGCTGACCTCGGCCGGGGTACGGCGGCGCTACCCGCGCCTTCTCACACCCCCGCCGTGTCGAACACCCCGGCTGCGAGACCAGCCTTGCCGCGACCCTGGCGTCGCGGCCCGCACGCGGAGATCCCGCACACCCTGAAGGAGAAGACATCATGACCAAGGTCGCAGTCAACCGGGTTCGCCGCCAGGCGGCGCTCGCCCTCGGGCTCGCCACCGCCGTGGGCGCACTACTGGCCGCGCCCTCGCCCGCGCACGCCGAGGCGGCCGCCCCGCCCAAGCCGACGATCGTGCTGGTGCACGGCGCCTTCGCCGACGCCTCCAGCTGGAAAGGCGTGATCACCAAGCTGAAGCGGGACGGCTATCCGGTGCTCGCCACCGCGAACCCGCTACGCGGCCTGACCGGGGACGCCGCCTATCTCACCAGTGTGCTCAAGAACGTCAAGGGCCCCGTGGTCCTCGTCGGCCACTCCTACGGCGGCGCGGTGATCAGCAAGGCCGCCGTAGGCAACTCCTCGGTCAAGGCCCTGGTCTACGTCGCGGCGTTCCTGCCGGACAAGGGTGAAAGCGCGCTGGCCCTGTCGAACAAATACCCGGGCAGCACCCTCGGGCCCAACACCCAGCAGTGGACCTACCAGCTGCCGGGCGGTGGCACGGCGGTCGAGCTGACGATCAAGCAGGACAAGTTCCGCGAGCAGTTCGCCGCCGACGTACCGGCTCGCAAGGCTGCGGCGATGGCGGCCTCCCAGCGGCCCGTCGCGGTCGCCGCGCTGGAGGAGAAGGCGACGGACGCAGCCTGGAAGACCATCCCGGCCTGGTCGTTGATCGCCACCGGCGACAAGAACATCCCGCCGGCTGCCCAACGGTGGATGTCGCGGCGCGCGCACGCATCGACGGTCGAGGTCGCGGCCTCCCACGCCGTGTCGGTCTCCCAGCCGGGCAAGACCGCCGAGATCATCGACAAGGCCGCACGCGCCACACGCTGATCCCACCCGCTTCGACGACTGCCTGGAAACGACCGTCCCGGAGATGCACCCTCCGGCAACGCGATCGTCGCCAGGCGTCGTCGAGCGGCGGCAGCCGACTCCCCGCCGACAGGACGGACTCATGCCCTCCACTTCCGACCTCGCCCAGGTCCGCCGCGCCAACGCCACCGGCCGGACCCCCGTCGTGTTCGTCCACGATCCGTGGCTGCTCCCCTCAAGCTGGAAGCGCTGGGCCGACGTGTTCGAGGAGGCGGGATTCGCGTCCGTCCTCCCCGCCTGGCCTGGCGGCGAAGCCGCCGACCACTTCGCGGACCTGATCGGCGGGCTGGAGCACAGGCCCGCCGTCGTCGGCCATGGCGCCGGCGGCCTGCTGACGCAGATCATCGCGGGACGCGGCCTGGCCCGCGCCGCTGTGGCGATCAGCCCGTCGCCCTTGCCCGCGGTGCTGCCGTCACCGATGTCCCCGGCCCGTGTCAGCGGCACCGCACCGCTCACCCACGAGCAGTTCCGCCGCGCCTTGGCCAACGCGGTCGGCGAGGAGGAGGCCGGGCGGCTGTATGAGGCGTTCGTCGTGCCCACGCCGGGCGCACCGCCGCTCCAGGCGCCCGCCACGGACTTGCGACCGTGGGGCGAGTGCGATGCCACCGCCAAGGACCGGGGACCGCTGCTGCTCATCTCCGGGGAGCTGGATCGCATCGTCCCGTGGGCCGCCGCGCACGCCTCCTACAAGAGGCAGGCTCGCAACGAGCAGCACCTGACCGAGATCATCGAGCTGCCCGGCCGGGGCCACTCGCTGACCGTCGACCACGGCTGGCGCGAGGTCTGCGGCACCGCCCTGACGTTCATCCAGCGTTTTGTGGAGCCGTGAGGGGCCTCACCGCGTCAAGCTCCGCGAGCACCTGGGCCGCCCGGTCGGTGTCGCCGGCGGCCTCGTACAGCTCCAGCGCCTCCTTGAACGCCTCGCGAGCCGCCTCCACCTGCTCCAGCTCGACCAGCGCGCGGCCCAGTTTGGTCAGCGACGTCGCCATGGCCCGGCCGATCGGCACGCGCATCTCCCGCAACGCCTCACGGTAATGGTCGGCGGCCTCCTGCCAGCGTCCGAGTGCTCGGTAGCCGTCACCCACCTGGTCCAGCACCATCGCCAGAGCCTGACCGACGAGGTCCGGGGAACCGCCGAAGGCGGGATCGCGCAGCCGATCGACCAGAGCCAGGTTGTGCCGGACGGCGTCCTCCACCCGCCCCAACCGGTTCAAGCAGTGGCCCGCACCGATCAACGCCTGGGCGTAACCTTCCCTGTCCCCGGCCTCCGGGAAGAGCTCCGCCGCCTGCCGGAGGTGGTCCAGCGCGGTTTCGTCGCTCACCCGATCGTTGCGGCCCCACAGCGCCCAGGCCGCGTAGATCAGCGCCCAGCCCTGCTGGCGCAGGTCGCCGACACCTCGGGCCAGCTCCAGCGCGCGCAGCGCGGTCGCTTCCGCCTCGTCGTAGCGGGCCTGGCAGTGGGTACGCGCCCAGGACAGGTAGTTGAGGTGGACCGCCTCCTGCTTGCGGTCGTCCATCGCGTGGGCGGCGGCTGCGGACAGGCCGAAGATCTCGGGCCAGTGCTCCCAGTGAATCCACTGGTCGGAGAACCAGTGCATCGCCTCGGCGACCTCGACCACCCGGGCGTGCTCGCCGAGGCCGGCCGCCGTACGCAGAGCCGCGAACCAGGCCTCGCCCTCCGCCATGAGCCATTCCCGGGCCTGCCGCTGGTCGTCCAGCTCGACCAGCGCGCTCCAGTCCGGCGGCGGCGCCCCGTAGTCGGGCTCGAACCAGCGCCCCGCGACCGTCGCGACCTCCAGCAGCCACTCGTCCATCCGCCGCCGCGCCCGCCGCTGGGCCTCGATCGGCTCCTCCTGCGACAGCCGGGCGCGAGCGAACAACCGCACCAGGTCATGGAAGCGGTAACGCCCGGGGAACGGCGACAGCAGCAGGCCGAGGTCGACCAGTTCCTCCAGGGCGTCCTCGGCGTCGGCCAGGCCGAGTTCGGTGAGGACCGCGGTCATCGGGACCCCGAAATCCGGTGCCGCCGCCAGCGCCAGGCGACGGAAACTCTGCCGCGCGGGCGACGAGAGCTGCCGGTAGGACAATGCGAAGGCGGCGGCCACGGAAAGGTCACCCGCCGACAGCGACTCCACCCGCCGTCCCTCATCGCCGAGCCGCTCGGCCAGGTGCCCGGCCGTCCAGCCGGGCCTGCTCTGCAGCCGGTTGCCGGCGATACGCAACGCCAGCGGCAGGTTCCCGCACAAGCTCGCCACCCGCGCCACACCGTCAGGATCAGCTTCGGCACGTTCGGCGCCGACGATCGAGCGCAGGAGCGCGGCGGCCTCGTCGGCGGCCAGATGCGCCAACGGGAGCTGGTGCACGCCCTCCAGCCCGGCCAGCGGCCGGCGGCTGGTGATCAGCGTCATCACGGGACCGGCCGAGGGCAGCAGCGGACGCACCTGGCTCTCGTGCGCGGCGTTGTCCAGGATGATCAGGCACCGCCGTTCGCGCAGCAGGGCCCGATAATGGCCCGCGCGGTCCTCCTCGGAGACGGGGATCCGCCGCTCGGCCACGCCCAACGCGGTGAGCAGCCGTGACAACGCGGTCCCCGAGTCCAGCGGGATCGGGTCCATGCCGCGCAGGTCCAGGTAGAAGCAGCCGTCGGGGAACAGGTCCGCCAGCTGCCCGCCGGCACGCACGGCCAGCGCCGTCTTGCCGATCCCCGCGGCGCCGGAGACCGCCGCCACGACGGCCGCTCCCGTGGCCGGCTCGCCGGCGGCCTCCGCGTCCGCGGCACGGGCCGCCAGGTCGCGCAACGTGCGCAGTTCCCGGCTCCGCCCGGTGAAGTCGCCCACCCCGCGGGGCAGCTCACACGCGCCCTGAGCAGGGGCGTCCTGGCGCAGCCGTCCCGCCCGCGCCGCCTGCGCCAGCGCCGCCCGCTGCGCGTCGTCGAGCGGCAGCGCCTCGGCCAGCGCCTCGACAGTACGCCGCTGCGGGCTCCGGCTGATTCCGCGCTCCATGTCGCTGATGGCCCGCACGCTGACGCCCGAGGCGTCGGAGAGCTCCTCGATGGTGAGCCCGGCGGCCTGCCGACGGCTCCGCAGCAGACTGCCGAACGACTCCACCATCTGTCCCCCTCAAACGTGCCCCAACGCCTTATCGACTCTACCTACCTGGGCTTATGGGTCGTCCTGAGCGGAACGAGCCCTTCTGGGGGTTTCCGACCGTCGACCTCCGAGCGCGTGCAGCTTCTTGACGGTGTTCTGCCGGGTCCGCCATCCACCGTTCGGTGGATCAGGCGATCAGCCGCATCCGCGGCCAACGGTAGCTGCCGGGACGATCCGCCGGCCGGGGCCGCGAGGCGATGCTTGTGCCATGGCAGTCATCGAAGTCGCAGACCTGGTCAAGAAGTACGGAAGCCAGTCGGTCCTGGAGGGCGTCACCTTCTCGGTGGAGGCCGGGGAGATCTTCGGCATCCTCGGCCCGAACGGCGCCGGCAAGACCACGACGGTGGAGTGCGTGGAGGGCCTGCGCCGGGCCGACGGCGGCCGGATCAGCGTCCTCGGGCTCGACCCGCTCACCGCGGGCGGTGAACTCCGGCGGCAGATCGGGGTGCAGCTCCAGCACACCCAGTTGCCGGAGAACATCAAGGTGTGGGAGGCGCTGGACCTGTACGCCTCCTTCTACGGCAACCCGCGCGACTGGCGCGAGCTGCTCGATCAGTGGGGATTGAAGGACAAGCGCAACGCCCGCTTCGGCAAGCTGTCCGGCGGCCAGAAGCAGCGGCTGTTCATCGCGCTGGCCCTGGTGGGCAATCCCCGGGTGGCCTTCCTCGACGAGCTGACCACCGGGCTCGACCCGCAGGCGCGGCGGGCCACCTGGGAGCTGATCAAGCAGGTGCGGGACGGCGGGGTGACCGTCGTGCTGGTCAGCCACTTCATGGACGAGGTCGAAGAGCTGTGCGACCGGGTGGCGGTCGTCGACCGGGGACGGGTGGTCGCGCTCGACACGCCCGCCGGCCTGGTCGGGGCCGAGCACGAGATGCGCTTCACGCTGCTGGACGGGACCGCGGCGGAGCTGCCGGCGCTGCTGGGCGGCCTGCCCGGGGTCACCTCGGTCGAGGTGGTCGGGGCAACGGCGGTCGTCACCGGCCGCGGGGACTTCGCCAGCGCGGTCACCTCGCAGCTCGCCCGGCACGACCTGCTCGTCTCGGGCCTGCGTATCGACAAGCGCACGCTGGATGACGCCTTCCTCGCCCTCACCGGCCGCACCTTCTCCTGACTCCTCCCCTCCTTCCTGAAAGGCCCGAAGATGAGCGCGCTCGCCAAGCTCACCACCGTCGAGATCAAGTTGCTCGTCCGCGAACCCGGCTCGGTGTTCGCCCTGCTCATCCCGCTGTTCATCCTGGTGGTCTTCGGAAGCTCGGTCTCTGCCGGCGACACGGTGGTGGTGCCCATGGCCCTGTCCATCGCGGTCGGCCTCGTCGGGTTGTACCTGGTGCCGACCACCCTGGCGACCTACCGTGAGCGCGGCATCCTGCGCCGGTTGTCCACCACGCCGGTGCCGCCCGCGCGGCTGCTGGCGGTGCAGCTCATCCTGCAACTCGTCCTGGCGGTCGCCGCCTGCGGGTTGCTGCTCGTGGTGGCCGGCACGTTGCTCGGCGCGCGGCTGCCCGGCGCGCCCGCCGCCGTCACGCTGGCCTTCCTGCTCGGCACCGGCGCGATGTTCGCGATCGGCCTGCTGATCGCCGCGCTGGCGCCGAACGGCCGGGCGGCCAACGGGATCGGCGTGCTGCTCTACTTCCCGATGGCCTACCTGGCCGGGCTGATCCAGCCGCCCACCCAGATGCCCGCTATTCTTGCCCAAATCGGCACATATACCCCGCTCGGCGCCTTCCGTCAGGCTCTGCAGGAGGTCTGGGCGGGCGGTTTCCCGAACTCGTTGTCGCTGGTCATCATGGCGGGATACGCGGTGGTCATCAGCGTCGCCGCCGCCAAGCTCTTCCGCTGGGAGTAACGTGACCTCGCTCGACCTGCAGGAGGCCCGCCTCGAACGGCTCCAGGCCGTCGTCCCGTACCTCCTGCTCGTGGTCTCGGTCGCCCTCGCCTGGCTGACCGACGGACGGTCGCTCGCCGAGCATCTGCTGATGCTCGGCGTCGCCGCCGTCACGGCGGCCTGGATCGCCCTGCTGGGCCGCAGCCGGCACCACGCGCTGTACGTCACCGGGCTGATCGTCCTGATCGGAGTGTTGTGCGGCCAGGGGATCTGGTTCGCCGGATTCTTCGCCTTCACCGGCTACCTGGCCTCCTGGCACCTGCTGAGCGGCAAGTGGCGCTTCGCCGGGGTCGCCGCGACCGCCACGATCAGCGTGACCGGCTTCACCGGCGGCCTGCCCGCCCCGACGCTCCCCGCGATCCTCACCCACCTGTTCTTCGTCGCCGCGATCACCTCGCTGGTCGCCCTGTTCAGCCTCGTCGGCGAGGTCACCACGGCCCGCAGCACCGAACGCAAGCGCATGGTCGCCCAGCTCGAGGAGGCGATGCGGGAGAACGCCGTCCTGCACACCCAGCTCCTCCTCCAGGCCCGCGAGGCCGGCGTGCTGGACGAGCGCCAGCGCATGGCGCAGGAGATCCACGACACCCTCGCCCAGGGGCTCACCGGGATCATCGCCCAGATCCAGGCGGCGACGCAGGCCGGGGAGACCGGCGCGCGGTGGCGCGGGCACCTCGACACCGCCGCCCGGCTGGCTCGCGACAGCCTGGCCGAGGCCCGGCGCTCGGTGCACGCCATCGGGCCGGGCCAGCTGGAGACGGCTCCGCTGCCCGAGGCTCTCGCCGACGTGGTCGCCGGCTGGTCGGGGCTGCATGCCGTGCCGGGGGAGATGATCACGACAGGCACGGCACGACCGCTGCACCCGGAAGTCGAGCAGACCTTGCTGCGGATCGCCCAGGAAGCGCTCGCGAACGTGGCCAAGCATGCCGAGGCCCGCCGGGTCGGCCTTACCTTGTCCTACATGGAAGATGTGGTCACCTTGGACGTCCGGGACGACGGTGTCGGCTTCGCCCTCGACCGGGCCGGCGAGGGCGGCGGTTTCGGCCTGACGTCGATGCGCAAGCGGGTGGCGCGGCTGGCCGGCAGCCTGGAGATCGAGTCGGAGCCCGGCGGCGGCACCGCGATCTCGGCCACCGTCCCGGCGGTCGCCAGGGAGGACGCGTGAGCACGCCGATCCGGCTGCTGATCGTGGACGACCACCCGATCCTGCGCGACGGCATCCGGGGCATGTTCACCGGCGACGACCGCTTCGAGGTGCTCGGCGAGGCCGGCGACGGCGGCCAGGCGGTCAAGCTCGCCCTCGCCCTGCGGCCGGACGTGATCCTGATGGACCTGCGGATGCCCCGCATGGACGGCGTCAGCGCCATCAGGGAACTGGCACGGACCGGCAGCACGGCCCGCGTCCTCGTCCTGACCACCTACGACACCGACCGCGACGTCGTGCCGGCCATCGAGGCCGGAGCGACCGGCTACCTGCTCAAGGACGCGCACCGCGACGAGCTGATCCGCGCGGTCGAGGCGGCCGCCCGCGGCGAGTCGGTGCTCTCGCCGTCGGTCGCCACGCGGCTGATCGGACAGATCCGCGCGCCGGTCGCCGATCCGCTCAGCGCCAGGGAGCTGGAGATCCTGCGGCTGATCGCGCAGGGCACGACCAACCGGGAGGCCGCCGCCCAGCTGTTCATCAGCGAGGCGACGGTCAAGACGCACGTGCTGCACATCTACGCCAAACTCGGAGTCAACGACCGGGCCGCCGCGGTGGCCGTCGCCTTCCAGCGCGGCCTGCTGACCTGACCGCCCGCCACGGTGCGCCGCGCCGGCGGCGGCCAGCTGATCGACCTGGACATTCCCCAGGAAGGCTCGCACTCGCGAAGGGCGTGTGACGCCTGCCGTACGCGACAGCACCGCCGCCGACCCCGTCGAGATCCCGGCCCGCGACCTGTTCTCCCTGCCTGTCCTCGGCACCTGGCTCGCCGGCCGCCCCACCCACCCGCGTCGCTGACCAGGTCCGTTCCACCCACCGTCGTCGCTGACCAGGCCCGCCCCTCCCTCACCGTCCCGGCGAGCGCTCTTCTCTCCGTCCGCCCTCGGGGCGCCCCATCTACCACCGTCCCAGCGAGGACCACCCCCTCGGACCCCCCATGACCGAGCCTGTCGTCCCCGCCACTCCCCCGGGATCCGCCTCAGGATCGTCCAGCGCCCCTCACCTGCAGCGCGGCACTCTCGGCGTCGCCGACATCGTCTTCTTCGTCGTGGCGGCGGCCGCGCCGCTGACGGTGATGGCCGGAGTCGCCCCGCTGGCCCTCGTGCTCGGCGGCATCGGAGCCCCCGTCGCCTACCTGGCCGTCGGCGTGGTCCTCTGCCTGTTCGCGATCGGCTTCACCGCGATGACGCCGTACATCCGCAACGCCGGCGCCTTCTACTCCTACATCGCCCAGGGAATGGGGCGGCCGGCGGGTCTCGGCGCGGCGCTGCTCGCCGTGTTCTCCTACAACGCCCTGCAGATTGGCATGTACGGCGCCTTCGGCTTCTTCGCCGCCACGACCTTCGGCACCCTGCTCGGCGTCGAGCTGCCCTGGAGCGTGTACGCCTTCGCCGGGATCGTCCTGGTCCGGTTCCTCGGCTACCGGTCGATCGACCTCGGCGCCACAGTGCTGGCCGCCCTGCTCATCGCCAAGACCGCCATCCTGCTCCTGCCGGCCGTCGCCGTCCTGCCCCAAGGCGGCGCGAACGGCCTGACGCTCGACTCCTTCACTCCCGCGAACGTCTTCACCTCCAGCATGAGCGGCCCCCTCGGCCTCGCCGTCGCCGCGTTCATCGGCTTCGAGGCCACCGCCATCCACCGCGACGAGGCCCGCCGCCCCGACCACACCGTGCCCCGGGCCACGTACGCCGCCGTCGGCTTCCTCGGCCTGCGCCTGCGCCGCACCCGCCCCGACGTCTACGCCGCCCTCGCCACCACCGACGTGAACGCCACCTGACCCGGCCAAGCCTCGGGCGCGCAGGTGTGAGCAGCGGCCCCGGGAGTGCGGGGAGACGGTGGTGAAGCAGCGGGAGGTCAGCGGGCAGCGGCGCGTTCGGGCACCGGGCGGCGACGGAGGTCAGCTCCTGCTTCTCCCGCTCGTCCACGGTCAGGCCCCACCGGCGTTTGACCGCGGTCCACTCGGCGATGAGCGGCAGCGGACGACCTCGATCGGCAGCCGGTCGGCGGGGCCGCAGGCCACACCGGGTGACGGCTGCGGTGCCCCGACCGCGAGTATCGGTCCGGGCGTTCGGGGATGAGTCCGGCGCTCGCCTTCGCGATGACAGCTGATGCCCGCGTCTCTATCCGGGGTCGAGTACGCGCGTCATCCAGATCGAGTCACCGTGTTCGACGTCCTCGTCAATGCGGTCGCTTCGGTGGAAGCCGAGCTTCTCAAGGACGCGGAACGAGGGTATGTTCCACTCCCGCACAGTGGCCCAGAGGCGGCGACGCCCTGTTCGAATCGCGGCTTCCAAGACCGCACGGGCGGCTTCTGTCGCGTAACCATGGCCCTGGGCTCGTCGGGCCAGCTCGTACGCGATCTCAGGTTCGTCGAACGATCCCTGGCCGACGGTCAATCCGCAATACCCGATGAACTCGCCGGTGTCGCGCAGCTCTATGGCCAGCAACCCGAGCCCAGGATCGGCCGCCAGCGGATTGTCAAGGAGCCAGCGGCGGACGTCCTCGACCGTCGGCCGTCCCTCGGCGTCGATCCGCCGGGCCGCCGGCACTCGCGGGTCCCGCTCAAGCCACAACCCGCGGAACTTCTCTGCATCCGACGGCACCCACCGCCGCAACCGCAGCCGCTCGGTCACCAGCTCTGCCGCCAGATCCTCATATGTCCTCATCCCGGCCAAACTAGCCCAATGCCGGTCATCTCGGATGATGACCCTTACTTGGAGCGCCTAACAGCATGATCTTTGTTGTGCTGTGGTCTCTCGCTGTAGCCGGGCGAGGGGCGTGCGCGGGGCCAGCACGTACCGGCGTCGTCCCTCGGAAGAGCGCCGTTCGGCGCTGACCTGACGGGTCCCGGCGCCTCGCCTCCAAGGCCATGCCTGCGACGCCAGCCAACGTGCCTGACAAGATCATAACGCTCTGACGACGCCGATCCGGTCGGTGACGAGGCCGGCGAGGATGGCAAGGGCGGCGGGCACGTGCGCGGCCAGGGGGATTCCGTCGAGGGACATCAGGAGGTTCCTGTCTCACAACGGGGGCGGCCCGGTGAGGACCGCCCCGAAGCCCCGGCTACTGGTCGGTGTCGGGGATCCAGGAGCCGTGGATGCCGCCGGTGACCCGGCGGGGCAGGTGGACGGTGGCGATCCGGTCGAGGCCGGCGGCCTCCAGGACCAGAAGCTGGGAGGCGTCCTGCTTGAGGTCGGAGACGACGGTGAGGAGGTAGCCGTCGTCCTCGCCGGTGGCGCCTTCGGCGGGGACGAAGACGGCCTCGCTGGGCAGGCGGGCGTCGCCGGCCTGGTGGACGCGGCGGGCGCCGGTGGCGCGGTCGTACTTGACGACGCCGTAGCCGCCGAAGCCGTCCTGGTCGGGGAAGGAGATGGCGTAGGTGTAGCGGTTCTCGGTCCCGAGGTAGTCCTTGTTGAGGGTGGGGAACTCGACGGCGAGGTCGTCGATCGTCTGTTCGCCGACGCTGCCCTGGGCGAGGTCGACGACCCAGCGGCGGGTGTAGGAGCGGGTGTTGGGCTCGGCGCCGCGGCCGGGCGCGCCGACCCACCAGTTCCAGGAGAGCTGGAAGCCCTCGCGGTCGACGGTGGGGCCCTCCAGGACGATGCGGCCCTGGGCGTCCTCGTAGGCGTTGGCGGCGTGCAGCATGTTGCCGGGCTCGATGTCGAACCAGCGGATCCTGGCGGCGCCGTCGGCGGTGCGGGGCATGACGCCGATGCGGGAGGGCTGGGCGTCGCTCCAGCCGTAGGGGATGCCGGAGTGCTCGGTCGGGTCGAAGGTGACCGACCCCTCGACGAAGACCACGTGGTGGCGGGTGATCGCGAAGTCGTGCTTGAGGGAGGCGGTGGCGCCGGGGATCTCGGCGCTGTGCACGATCCGGCCCTCGGCGTCGGCGACGTAGTACAGGAGGTAGGGCGGGAACGGCGAGGAGCCGAAGAAGTGCAGTTCGCCGGTGACAGGGTCGGTCTTGGGGTGGGCGGTCATCGCGCTGCGCAGCTTGCCGTCGAAGTCGTGGACGCCGACGGTCTCCAACTCGGCGTCCAGCTCGAACGGGAAGTTCGCCTCGCACAGGGCCAGCAGGCGTCCGGCGTGTTCGATGACGTGGGTGCCGGCGGGGCTGGCGGCCATGTCCGGGCCGTGCTCGGTCATGTAGGGGGCGCCGTCGAGTGCGGGGGTGCGGACCCACCGGTTGCGGTACCACTCGGCCCGGCCGTCCCGCAGCCGGATGCCGTGGACCATGCCGCTGCCCTTGAACCAGTGCGTGGGGGTGACTCCCGGCTTGGGGTTGTGGCTGTTGCGGACCAGCCGGCCGTTCAGCTCGGGCGGCAGGTGGCCCTCGACGGTCAGCCCGGTCGCGGTGATCTCGTCGACGGCGGGGGTGTAGTGGCCGGTCAGGTAGGGCTTGATGGTCATGGGGATTTCCTCGTCCTTGATGTGGTCGGAGCGTTCTGCGGTGAAGGGGGTGGTCATCAGGCGGGCTGCTCGGCGCGGGTCTTCAGGGCCGCGAGCCAGGATTGGAGTGAGGCGTGCAGGGCCTGGCCGAGCTGCTCGGCGGCGGCCTCGACGGGCGCTCCGGCCCACGACTCCTCGGTACGCACGGTGACGCGGTCGCCGTCGGCGGTGAACGTCCACACGTGCACGCCGTCGATGCCGCCGGCCGGGCCGCCCCACACGATCCGCTCGCGGGGCACGACCTCGAAGACGGTGGAGGTGATGTCCAGGCCGTGAGTGGTCCATCGGAAGGAGCTGCCGGGCTCCACCGGGCCGCTGAGCGTGGCGGTGTCGATGTCGCCGTTCCAGCTCGGCCAGGCGTCGATGCCGGTGTGCAGTGCCCATACCCGCTCGATCGGGGCGTCGATGGTGGTGGACAGGCGGACGATCACCGGGGCGGTCTCGTCGATGGTGCGCATTTCGGGATTCCTTTCGGTTGAACGGGTCAGACAGGCGGCCAGGACGGCCGTGGCGAGCAGGACGGCGGCCGAGGCGGCGAACGCCGCGCGGTAGCCGTCGGTGAGGGCCTGGAGCTGTGGTGAGGAGGAGCCTGCGGTGACCGAGCCGGCCAGCGTGGCCAGGACGGCCAGGCCGATCGCGCCGCCGACCTGGCGGGCGGTGTTCACCAACCCGCCGGCCGTTCCGGAGTCCTCCTTGGCGACTCCGTCCATGGACAGGTCGGTGAGCTGGATGAAGGCGACGCTGAGACCGAGCCCGATGAGGACGCTCGGACCGAGCACGTCGGCGAGGTAGGAGCTTCCGGCGCTGATCCGCGCCAGCCACAGCGTCCCGGTGGCCTGCACAAGCAGGGCGGACAGCAGCGTCCGGCGGGATCCGAGCCGGGCGGTGAGCCGGGGGGACAGAGCTGAGCCGATCATGATGGCGCCGGCGAGCGGAAGCTGGCCCAGACCGGTGAGCAGCGGGCTCTCGCCTAGGACTTCCTGCTGGTAGAGCGGCAGGAAGAAGAACAGCGCGAGCCACACCGACCCGAAGAGGGCCATCAGCAGGTTGCCCGCGGCCACCCGGCCGCCCCGCACCAGCCGCGGCGGCACCAGCGGATCGGGGTGACGGCGTTCCACCAGGACGAACACCGCGCCGAGAACGGCGGCGAGGGCGAGGGCGCCCAGGACACGTCCGTCGGTCCAGCCTTGTGCGCGGGCTGTGCTCAGCCCCCAGACCAGGCCGGTCAGGGACAGAGTGATCGTGAGAGTGCCGAGCGGGTCGAACCGGCCGCCGGGGCGCGGCTGAGCGCGCGGGGTGGCGAGCGCGACGGCGACCAGCGCCGCGAAGGTACCGGCGGTGACGGCGAAGAACAGCGCCCGCCAGCCCCACGCCTGGGCCAGGAGACCGCCCAGGAGCACCCCGGCGGCGCCGCCGGCGCCCGAGACCGCGCCCCACACCCCCAGCGCCCGGCCCCGGCCGGGGCCGGGCGGGAACAACGTCATCACCACCGCCAGCGCAGCCGGGGCGACCGCCGCCGCTCCCATCCCCTGCACGGCACGGGCCGTGATCAGCACACCCGCCGAGGACGCCAGCCCCGACACGGCCGAGGCCGTCCCGAAGACCGCCAGGCCGCCCACCAGGAGCCTGCGATGGCCCAGCAGGTCCGCGGCCCGGCCACCGGCCAGCAGCAGAGCGCCGAACGCCAGTCCGTAGGCGTTGACGACCCAGGTCGTGCCGCCGCCGGAAAGACCGGCGCCGTCCCGGATCTGCGGGAGAGCCACGTTGACGATCGAGTTGCCGAGTACGACGAGGAACTGCGCCGCGGCCAAGGCAGCGAGCGCCGGACCCGTGACTGTCTTGCGCATCTCCGACTCCAAATGTGTGTGGTTAACCACTCAGTCTTTGCGGGGAAAGAAGGCGGGGCGCGAGCCCCGCCGCGTCGCCCCCGGGCGGATCGCCCGGGAGGGCTCAGTAGTGCGTGATGCCCGCCGAGAGGGTCCGCGTCCAGGGGGCCTGGACCTCGTCGGCTCCGGTGGACACCAGCAGGTGGCACAGCATGCCCCGGGCGAAGAAGTCCTGGACCTGGACCTCGCTGCCGCCGGAGGCGCCGCGCACGTACTCCACCAGCCGGGCGTAGCCCTGCCGGACCGCCTCGCGCACGGCCGGCTCGGACACCGCCGCCGCCTGGGCGTGCAGCTGGATCAGCATCAGGTCGTTGTCGCTGATCAGCTGCGCGTAGGCGTCGCCCATCGCGTGCAGGACGGTCTCGGCCGAGCCGCCACCGTGGGTGGCCACCGCCTGCTCCAGCGCGCCGCGCACCTTCACGAAGCAGTGCTCGACGACCGCCACGAACAGGGACTCCTTGCTCGGGAACAGCCGGTAGACATACGCCTGGGAGATGCCCGCCGCCTTGGCCACCTCCGTCGTGGTCGTGCCCCAGTAGCCGCGGGCCGCGAAGGCGCCGATGGCGGTGGCGAGCACCGTCTCCCGGCGCTCCTCGGCGGTGGACAGCTGTCGCGCTCGGCTCGTCATCATGTGAGTAATAAACCACTCACACCTTCTCGTGTCAAGATGGGGCACTCGACCGCCGGTCCCGCCCGTGCGGCCTTCCCGGCACGTACGTGCGCGCCGCCGTGCCGCTCGCCCACGAGGCGCAGGCGGCCCGTACCAGCAGGCACACGCGGCGGGAGTGGGCGCCGGCCCCCAAGGAGGCGTTCGCGCGCGGCATCGGGGCGGCGTGCCGGCAGGTCACACTCCACGATGACCGAGCGGCCAGTCCTACTATGCCCGCTGAAAGCCCATATGATCGGAATGGGCGCAGGGGAAGGTCGTGCACCTCTGGGCGATCGAGTGGATGCGCCGTGACTGCTGAGGATCTTCATGTTGCACGGCCGTCAGGCGGAACAGGCCCGGATCGACCAGATGCTCGACGGACCGGGCGGCGCTCTGGTGGTGCGCGGCGAGGCGGGCATCGGCAAGACGGCCCTTCTGGAGTACGCCTCCCGGCGGACGCCCGGGCGCGTGCTGCGCGTCGCCGGGATCGAGTCGGAGGCCGAGTTACCCTTCGCCGCCCTGCATCTGCTGTTACGCCCCGTACTCGACGGCGTCGCCGCGCTGCCCACGCAGCAGGCGGAGGCGTTGCTGGGCGCGCTCGGCCTCGGTGAGGCGACCCGAGGAGACCGCTTCCTCGTCGGCCTGGCGACACTCAGCCTCCTCGTGGAGTTGTCCGCGGAGGAACCCCTGGTCTGCCTGGTCGACGACGCGCAGTGGCTGGACAGCGAATCCGCCGACGCCCTGGTGTTCGCCGCGCGCCGCCTGCACATCGAGCCCGTTGTCGTCCTGTTCGCGGCCCGGGAGGACGGCGGCGCCTTCCCCGGCGGGGGGCTGCCCGAGCTCCGGCTGGACAAGCTCGACGCCGACACGGCGGGGCACCTGCTGGCCGAGCAGGCGGCGGACCTGCCGCTCGCCGTCCGCGATCAACTCGTCGCCGAGGCGCAGGGCAACCCGCTGGCCCTGATCGAGCTGCCCCGCATGCTCAGTCCCGAGCAACGGGCGGGCGCCTTCACCCCCCTGGCCTTCTCCCTCGGGCCGGTGGAGCCGGTGACGGACCGGGTGCTCGCCGGCTTCCGCACCCGGATCGCCGCTCTCCCCGCCGCCACTCGCTCCTGCCTGCTCACCGCGGCCCTGGACGACCGCGGCGAGCTGAAGGTTCTCGCCGCCGCACTCGAACGGCTCGACGCCTCGCTGGCGGACTTCGCGCCGGCGGAGCGAGCCGGACTGGTCCAGGTCAGCGCGGCCGGTGTCGTCTTCCGTCACCCACTGGTACGCACAGCGGTCCTGCTCGCCTGCGACATCGCCGCCCGGATGACCGCACACCGGGCCCTGGCACATGCGGTCGACGACGACCGGCGCGCCTGGCACCTGGCGGCCGTCACCCTGCGACCGGACGAGGACGTGGCCGGAGAACTGGAGAGCCTGGCGCTGCGCGCCCGGCAGCGCGGCGGGCAGGCGACGGTCTCGGCAGCCTACGCGCGGGCGGCCGAGCTGTCCGCCGACCCGGCCCACGCCGTACGCCGGTGGACGACCGCCGCCGGGGCGGCCGCCGAGGCGGGGCTGAGCCGGCGGGCGGCCGAGCTGGTCGCCGCGGCGCTGCGGCAGGCGGGCTCATCCACGCTGGACCGATCGGTCCTGGCCGAACTCGCCCGAGTGCGGGCACAGCTCGCATTCGAGGCCGACAGGCCGCTCGAGGCCGCCCGGCTGCTGCAGGAAGGCGCCGAGACGGCGGATCCCTCCACGATGCTCTCGCTGCTCGGCCTCGCCGGCTTCTACGTCTGGACCAGCGCGCCCCACCCCGATCAGATCGCCCTGACCCGTCGCACCGAGGAGCTGACCCCCGACGGTGGCGGGCTCGCCGCCGCGGTGGGCGCGATCAACCGTGGCTACCGCATGATCCTGGAAGGGGACACCACCCCCGTACCGGCCTTCCCCGACGGCATGGGCGAGCTGACGGCCGTGCCGTTCGAGGTTCGCATGGTCATCACCTACCACGCGATCGTCCGCGCAGAACGCGAAGAGATGCTGACCGGCGCGACCGCCCTGGTCGAGGAGTGCCGGGCACAGGGGCGCCTGGGCCGCCTCCCCCAGGCCATGACGGTCCTCACCATCGCCCAGCTGATCGACGGGCGTCACCGGCCGGCGCGTGCCACCGTGGCCGAGGGGCTGAACCTGGCCGCCGACGTCGGCCAGCCGTTCTGGCGCGGCTACCTGGGAGGCGTCCAGGCCTGGCTGTACGGGGTGGCCGGCATGGAGGAGGAGTGGGCCGCGTGCACCGCCGAGGCCCTGCGGCACGCCGACGACAGGTCCTGGCTGCCGGCGAGCACGTGGGCCCAGTACGGGCGCGTGATCCTCGACCTCGGGCTGGGTCGCAACAAGGCGGTGCTCGACCGGCTGGACAGGGTGACGGAGGGCAGCTCGCGGTACGCGTTCATCTGGAGGTATGCCTGGCCGGACTACGTCGAGGCGGCCGTCAGGGCGGGCACGCCGCGACGCGCCGAACCGGTCCTGCGCCGCTACGCGGCCTGGGCCGAGGGCGTCGGGCAACCCGGTCCGCTCGCCGTACTGCATCGGGCACGAGCCCTGCTGGCCTCCGACGAGCGGGCCGCGGGCCTCTACGAGCGTGCGCTGGCCGTGCACGGCCGGCACGAGCAGCCGTTCGACCAGGCCAGGACCCGCCTGGTGTACGGCGAGTGGTTGCGCCGCCAGCGGCGGCGCGCCGAGGCCCGCATCCAGCTCGAGGCAGCGATGGAGGCCTTCGACCGGCTGGACGCCTCCCCGTGGTCCGCCCGCGCGGCCGCGGAACTGCGCGCCACCGGCGCCTCGCCGGCCCGCCGCGTCAGGGCCGACGACCCGCTGGCCACGCTCACCCCGCAAGAGCTCCAAGTGGTACGGCTGGCCGTCACCGGCGCGTCGAACCGGGAGATCGGCGCTCAGTTGTTCCTCAGCCCGCGCACGGTCGCCTACCACCTGTACAAAGCCTTCCCCAAGCTGGGCGTCTCCTCGCGCGGTGAACTGGCCGCGTTGGGCCCGATGACCTAAGCGAGCCGCGGCGGCTCCAGCAGGATGACGGAAGCGGCGTCAGGGCGGCCGTTCCTAGCGTCTTCTCCATGAACGTTCCCACCTACTCCCTCGCCGAGCGCGACCGCCGCTGGGCACTCGCACGGGAGATCATGGAAGCCGAGGGCGTGCAGGCGCTCATCGCCTACGGCGAGCACGAGTGCGCGGACCTCGCGCCCTTCGCGCCGGATGTCTACTTCACCAACGACCGCCCCGGCGCGATCGTCGTCTTCTGCCGTGACGCCGACCCGATCGAACTGACCTGGTCGACCCTGCCGGTCGCCGACCACATCCAGGCGCTGCGCCGCGGCGAGGAGCTGTGGATCCCGCCCGAGCGCATCCGCGTCGCCAAGCACGCGGCCGGGGTGGTGGAGGTCCTGCGCGAGCACCGCCTGGAGAGCGGGAAGGTCGGCGTGCTCGGTCTGGACCCCTACCCGCCCTTCCACATCAACCCGATCATGCCGCACGGCCTGTGGAACCAGGTGCTGGCCGAGTTGCCCGGCGTGGAGTTCCAGCCGGTCGGGCTCAGCTACCTGTTCGCCACCATCTGCCAGTCGGAAGAGGAGCTGGCCGTCGTCCGCCACTCCGCCGCCACCGGCGACGCCATGGCCGAGGCGATGGTCGAGGCGGCCCGGCCAGGCGCGAGCGAGGCCGACGTGTACGCCGCGGGCATGACGGCCGCTTTCCGCCGCGGGCTGGCGGCTCCCGGCATGCTGATCTCCTCCGGGCCCGGGTTCGTCTCCTGGGGTCCGCCGGCCTGGTCCTACCGGCCGCAGGCGCCGCGCGTCATCGAGGACGGTGACGTGATCATGGCGGAGGTGTTCTGCCGGTTCGGCATGAAGGAGACCCAGCATCAGGTCGCCATCGCCGTCGGCGAGGTCCATCCCGATATCGAGGTGGGCGCCAAGGTGGCCCGCGCCGCCTACGACGCCGGGCTGGCCGCCGCCCGTCCAGGCAACACCTTCGGCGACCTGGTCGAGGCCATGCGCGCGCCGCTGGAGGAGGCCGGGGCCTGGAACGTGCACCCGCTGGTGCACACGCTCAACCCCATGGGGCCGGTGTGCGGGTTCGGCGCCGGGCTTCGCCGCCTGCCCGAGGCCGCCCGCTACGGACGGCTGTTCGAGGTGCCCACGATGGGCGGCGAACTGCCCCTCGCCCCCGGCATGACCTTCGCCTTCGAACCCAACGCCGTCATCGGCGACCGCCTGACCAACCTGGGCGGCACCGTCGTCATCGGCGAGGACGACCCCATCGAACTGAACCCGCTGACCGCCCAGCTGCTGAGGAGCCGGCCGTGATCACCATCGACCACACCGCGACGTACGCGCGTCCCGCCGCCGCCGTCTTCGCCGTCCTGTCCGACCCCGCGCGTTTCCCCGAATGGCAGGCCGACGTCCTGGAGTCGCGGGCGGACGGGCCGCTGCGTGACGGCGTCCACGTCGAGCAGGTACGCAAGGTGATGGGCCGCCGCACCGAGATCGGCCTGACGGTGACCGGCTACGTGCCGGGTGAATCGCTCACGCTGCACACCCCGCCGCAGGCCAAGCCGGGGGTGAGCCAGGCGTACCGAGTCAGCGACGTCGACGGCGGCTGCCGGGTGGAGTTCCGGCTGGAGCTGGAGGGGGTGCCGAAGATGGCCGAGCACCTGGTGCGCACCCAGCTCGGCAAGCAGGTTCCCGAGCTCTTCAAGCGATTGGGGACGCTGCTGTGACCATGCACATCCCCGAGCGGGAGATCGCCGAGCGGCCCGCGGCCTACAACGGACCCAACCTGTCGCCGGTCGGTCTGGAGCTCGTCCCGAGGCGGCTCGCCGACGGCGTCCACGCGCTGATGGCCGTCCCGGCGCCCAAGGACAACAACGGGCTCATCGCCGGACGGGACGCCGCGCTGGTGGTCGACGCCGGCATCACCCCTGGCGTCTCGCGCACGATCCAGTCGCTGGCCGCCGAGCTGACCGACCGGCCGCTGCGCTACCTGGTCAACACGACCTACCACGGTGATCACACGTTCGGGAACATGGCCTTCCCCGCCGACACCGTGATCATCTCCTCCCGCGCCAACCGGGACAACATGACCGACCTCGGCTTCGAGAAGCAGGTCAGATCGGGCAACATGTACGGCGACGAGGCCCTCTTCGACGCGGTGACCACCTGGCGACTTCCCGATGTCGTCTTCGACTCCTTCGCCGAGGTCGACCTGGGCGGCCGGACGGTTGAGCTGTGGCACTTCGGGCCCGGCAACGGCCCGGGCGACACCGTGGTCTACGTGCCCGACGTCAGGACTGCGTGGACCGGCAACCTGCTGTGCCACGCCGGCATCGCCCACATGCTGCTGCAGGGCGGACCCGCGCCGTACCTCGCCACCCTGCGTGCCATGAAGGCGGCGCTGGCCGAGATGCGGACCATCGTGCCCGGCCACGGCCCCGCCGGCGACGGCCACCGGGCCATCGATGCCCTGATCTCCTACCTCGAACGGCTCCACGAGGAGGTCCACACCGCGACGCGGCAGGGCCGAACCTTGGAGGAGACCACGCGGACCTGCACAGATCCGTGGGCCGAACGCCTCGACCCGGCGCTCGCCTCCGCCCTCGGGCCGCCCCAGGCCCAGGACGCGATGCTGCACCTGTGCCGCAACCTGCACAGGCTCAACATCCTGACCACCTACCGCCTCTACACGATGGAGGCATCCGCTGGATAGAGCGCTTCACCGATTCGGGGCGGGCCCGCGACGAGCGCGGTCTGAAGCGTAGGGACGTGCAGCAGACCCGGACCGTCCCCGTCCCGCCCGAGCTGGTGTCCGTCCTCCGGCGGCACATCGCGACGTTCGGGGGCGGAGAGGACGGCCGGCTGTTTCGCACTCGCGCTGGCGGCGTGATCTCCGGGTCGGCGTGCGCGAAAGGTCTGACAGGCGGCTCGGACCGCCTTCAGGCCCGACCAGGCCGCGTCTCCCCTGGCGAGCAGGCCGTACGGCCTTCGGCACGCGGCCGTCTCGCTCTGGCTCAACCCGGGGACCCCGCAAGCTGACACTTGACGTAGCGCATGGGGTTCACGACTCAGGCAGGTGGAGAAGATCGGTTCACACCTGGAGAATGATCGTTTCCGTGACGGTAGCCCAGGTCTCGACCCTCTGTGAAGGAGCTTTCGTGCGTCCCGCCCTTGAACCGCAGCATGGCCGCGCCCCATGGGATGTCGGTCGGGCCGGTTCCGCGTCCCAGCGCTCGAGTCGTCCTCATCGACGACGCCGATCGGCTTCTGTTGGTCTCCAGTCGTGACCAGCGCACCGGGGGTGGTGCGCGCGGCGCTTCGTGACTGCGTGAGGAGACGGAGGTGACGGGAGTGACGCTGGGCCCGCTGCCGCACTTGCTCGCCGGCCTGCTCGTCGATGCCCCGCCCGCCCATCCGGTCCCGGTCGACGGCTGAGCCACGACTCGTGGGCTCTGCGCTTGACGCCGTGTCAGCGGTGGACCGTGTTGTTGTCGCCGGTGATCGCGTTGCCGATGCTGCGTGCCGCGATGCTCCTGTGGTCGCTCGGCGTGATCGTCGTTACGCCCGCCAGCGCGGCGCCGACGGCGGTGAGGGCCGATGGGCTGGTGGTCAGGCCTGACCGCCGTAGAGCCGGGCCACTTGGTGGAAGGCTGCTTTCGGCTCCCAGCGATACGATCCCGCCGCATCGTCCTGGATGACTTTGACGATGCCGTAGCCCGCCATGTCGAGATCATGCCGGGGATCGGCGGAGTGCGGGTGGTGCGGCTCGATGAACTCGAACACGTACGCGCCCTGCACGTTTTCCTTCTCGTAGATCCCGATCAGTTCGGCGATCTGATCGGCCTGGACACGCTCGTTCCTGGCCCATGAGCCGTTGATGACCGGCGCTGGTCCGCCGCGGTCGATGATCGCGTGGCTGGAGGGGCCCTTCTCCGCGGCGCCGTCGTAGGCGCCGCAGCCGAACTCGACGATGACCACAGGCTTACCGAACCGGTGGAAGCCGCGCAGGTTCTTGACGTACCTGGAACCGTTGTACGGCATGCGGTAGTAGTCCAGGCCCACGACGTCGAACGGTGTCCAGTCCACTCTCTCCCACAATCCGGAGCCGTAGGTGATACGGCCCCCGAAAGCGGACCTGGCGACCGCGGCGGCCTTCCCCAGGAGGCGGTTCAGCTTCCTGTTGAACCACGGGAACAGCGGCCAGTACAGCGGGGAGGCCAGCTTGGCGCTTCTGTCCTCGTGGGAGGCGCCGGGGATGATGCCCGCGGAGAAGACGGTGAGCTCACAACCTACGTTGAGGTCGATCGCCTCATACTCCTTCCTGAGGAGTTCGGCGGCTTCGGCCGTTCGCGCCAGATGGTCCAGCATCTCGCGCGGACCGGCGTCGATCAGCCGGGGTTGCAGCCATACGTGCAGCCCGTGCTCCAGCGCGACTGTCGCGGTCTGGACGAGCCGGTCGAGGTCGGTGCCGTAGATGCCGACAGAGTTGGCGTGTAGCTGGTCACGGATGGCCCGGATCTCCTGCCGCATCAGATCGGGCCGCCACACGTCCCGGGAGAGGGCGCCACCGGGAAGATAGTTCGTGCCGACGTCGTAGTTGACGCCTTTGTGGGTCAGGCCCATGTGTACGTTCCCTACTTCCGGGTGGCACGGTCGAAAAGGGTGGTCAGCTCGACGGCATAGGCGGTGAGATCGACGGTGGGGTCCAGCGCCCACTGGCTGAGCGCTCCGATGAGGGCCTGGCCGACGGTCACGGCGACCACCTGGGGATCGAAGTCCCGGAACTCGCCGTCATCCAGGCCCTGGCGCAGGATGCCGGTCAGTAGCGTGATGACCGATTCGTCGGTGGTCGTCGCGAAGCGCGGCGTGCCGTCGGCTGCGCGGTGGCTGGCGACGATGTCTCCCACCGCCAGCACACGAGAGCGATGCGATCGCAGGTAGTCGAGGTTGGCCTGAATGTAGGCCCGGAGCTTGCCGGCTGCGGTCGTCTCGGTTTCGAGTCGCGCCTGGATGAAGGCCCACGTGTCGTCGTAGATCTGCTGGACTACCTGGTCCAGCAGCTCGTCCTTGCCGGCGAAGTGGTAGGAGATCACGCTCTTGCTGATGTGTGCGTGCTGCGCGATCCGCGACAGCGATGCTTGCGCATAGCCAACGCTCGCCACCGTTTCGATGGCGGCGTCGATGATCTGTCTCCGGCGGGCTTCTTCGATGATGGGGTTTCGCTTTCGGCCGATCGGCCTACTCTCAGGCTGCATGTACTGAGGGTAGGCCGATCGGCCTGATACTTCAATCAGCGCGAGCCGCGAGTGCTCGAGGAGAGGACGCGACCTACCCACCCGACCGAAGGCACCGACTTGCCAAGCGGCATCGGCCGGTTTCCGGGACAGTCTGGGCACCTACCGGCACAACTGCGATTCGGCTGCTCCTACCAGGCGATTGCCGACGTCCTGTGACGGCCGCCCGCCACCTGCCCGCCGACCGGCTGGGCACCTGTGACGACTGCGGGTTCGCGCCGTTCGCCGACGACATCTCCACCTCACGGGAGACGGCGTTCGCCAGGACGGTCTTGTCGGTCGCGCTGCCCCGAATGGTCAGCTGACCGCGGTCACCGCCACCGGCCTCAGCGCCTGCTCGTCCGAGAAACGACCCGCCGCCGGCGGACCCACGTCCCTGACGGAGCCGGCCTCGGCCGAGCTCGGCATCCGATCGTTGCGCCTGCCCGTCCGTGAGAACGGTGCCCGAGGACGAGCAGGTCACCACGACACCCGCATCCGGCTCGGCGACCCGCAGCACGCTTCGACTGGCTGCTTCGATCGGTTCCGGACATCGGGCGCAAGAGGTGATCGGGTGGCTCCTATCCCTGGTAACCGGGGATGGAGAGCTCCGGGACGGTGCTGCCGGCGCAGCGGGCGCGCTGGTCGGCGGTGGGGGCGGCGTTGCGCATGCCCACGACCGGCACGGCGCGGCCGTCGGCGTAGGTGTTGTCGGACGCGGTGAAGGCCGCCGCGTCCCCGGCGACCTGGGAGACGTCGGGGCGGCCCGGGGTCCCGGCGAGCGGGTCGAGGAAGCGGTTGCCGAACACGGCGATCGCCTGCTCGGCCCCGGTACCGGGGAAGTTGCGCCAGTACATGATCCCGCTGTGGTCGGCGGCCGGCGTGACCATGCGGACGTCGTAGACGTTGCCGCAGACGACGACGTCCTGGAAGACCTTGGGGGCGTTGGTCACGTCGTAGGTGTAGAGCAGCAGCGCGGTGCCGTCCAAGAGGTTGCCGGCGATGGTCGCGCCGGTGCCGTTGCGCACCTTGAGCCCGCCCCTGGCGTCCTGAGGCCAGCCGCGCAGCCAGTTGCCGGTGATCTTGAGGCCGTCGAAGCCCCAGGCGTACACGCCGTGGTCGCTCTTGGCGCGGCTGCGCGGGTCGCGGTTGACGATGTTGCCGGAGACGGTCGCGTTGATGTCGCCCTTGATGCTGATGCCGCGCTGGATGTGGCCGAGGGCGGCGGGCAGGCCGGTACGGCGGCGTACCTCGGCCAGGCGCGCGGCCGGAGCCTGGGACCAGGAGCGTCCGCCGGCCCAGGTGCTCAGCCATGCCGTCGAGGACAGGTCGGCGCCCAGGACGTTGCCGCTGATCGTCAGGTCGCGGGTGCGGTAGGTGAACAGCGGGGCGCCGCCGTCCACCTGCCGGTCCGACAGGAAGACCGAGTCCTGAACCTTGGCGCCGACCACGTTGGTGAGAGCCACGGCGACCTGGGCCGAGCTCGTCTGCTGCTCGTCGCCCCCGGTGGGCGTCTCCCCGTCGCCCATGCGGTTGACGAACACGCTGCGCCGGATGATCGGCCCGGTCTTGTAGGGGCTGTTGACGTCCAGGCGCAGCCCGTCGAACACCACGTTGTCCAGTACGGGCGTACGGTCCCACCGGTTGGCGTAGGTGGTGTCGGCGAGGGCCGCGTTGGTCGTGCTGCGCAAGATGGCGGGTGTGTCGGGGTCGCCGAGGAGGGAGGCGGGCTTGCTCCAGTCGAGGCCGCCGGTGATGCGGTAGAGGCCGCCCGGCAGGTAGAGGCAGCGTCCCGAGGCGTACGCGGTGGTGATCGCCTGCTGCAGGCTCGCGGTGTCGTCGGCCTGCCCGTCGCCCTTCGCACCGGCGTCGGCGACGGCGTTCAGCACGCCACCCGAGCAGGCCGGGTCCGCGGCCACCGAATCCGGCACCGCGGGAGCGGCACCGGCCATGGCCGGCTCGGCACCGAGCCCCGACACGACGACCACGCCCGCGACCAGCGCCTTACGCATCCGCCCTGTGTTGCTTGCCCGCATCGCCCGACTTCCTCCGGTTTCCCCCGACGCCGGCCGCGACGTGGTTGCCGCGTCCGCCCGTTCAGCTAGATGATCTTGCCATACGCGGCCGCCGCTGGGATGCCGTGTCAAGACGCCAAGGGCCGCACGAGCGACGAGACCGGCTCCCGGTCGCGCTGCGTGCCGCTGGGTCCAGCGAAGTGTTCAGGTGTGGTGTTCGCCGACAGCGACGGCACCTACACCGCCGTGGAACACCTGCGCCCGGCCCGTACGCGTCAGGCCGGCCGTTGATTCAGGACCGACGCCCGCCTGGAGAAGGAGGCCGACGGCTCCATCGGCTCAGCAGCCTCCACCGTCGAGCTGCGCTTCTCCACCGGCGGCGACGCGCCACGGGCGACGTCGGCCTTGCCCAAGCCTCGGCGGACGTGGAAGTCCTCCAGTGAGGTGAGGGCGGAGTCGACATGGACGCGGCTGCGCCTGGTGGGGCCGTCGGGCAGCAGCCACATCCGGTAGTCGCACCGCCCAGTCCCGCGCCTGCCGATCGGTGAGAGGACCGGCGAAACAGGTGGCGGCGTGATGGGCCGGCCAGGACAGGAACATGCGCACCCGGGAGCGGTAGGTGCGCCGGATCTCGTCCGACAGCGCGCGCGCTCCAGCGCCGCGGCGTACGCGCCGAGGACGCCGTCGTAGGTGGGCGGCAGCCGGGTGGGGCGGGCGTCCGGATGGCGCCTCGTGATCTCGGAAGCAAATCCGGACGCCTGCGAGGTTCAGAGCGCGTCATCTCGGAACCCGCGCCGGGGAGTCTACTTCCGAGATTTTTGGGCCGTGGTGACGTGCAGGCGGGCGGTCACTGTCGCTCGCCGTAGCTGAGGCGAAACGCTTGACCAGGCGCTTGACCGTCCCTGCGGTGCGGGTGGTGGCGGGGACCTTGAGCCTCGCCTCCACCTCGGCGGTGGGACTACCGACCCGGGTTGCGATCCTCTTGATGACGCCCAACGCCACGCCACCGCAGACCTCGATGATGCGGACATCGCCTCGGTCGTTCGTCCAGGGCAGCGGGGCGCCGAACTCCTGAACGCCGTCGAAGAAGGTGAAGGTCTCGCGAGAGATGTCTTCGTCGCCGATGCCGGCGAAGGGGGCGCGCTCAAGCATCGCCGCGAGCTGGTCGACAGGACGCACGAACACGGCGTCGTCGTAGCCGCTGACCGCCAGCAGCCGCGGCGCCGCCCGGTTCACCACCTCACGTGGCGAGGTGTCGCCGACCTCGATCAGGACCGTCCCGTTCGTCTGGAACGACCGTGCCGACGGCGCCCCCGCGGTGCGCAGCGCGTCTTCGAGCACCGCACGCGTGGGGCTGTTCGGGTGGCCCAGGTTCATGTTCCGGTAGAAGGCGACGAACGAGGTCGGCATGCGCTGTGCGTTCCCGATCGGGTGAAGGCCACCGGTGCCGCGGCCGGTACGCCTGCGGGCGACGTCATCGGCGGAGGGTGAAGAACGTGCGGAGGTCGTCGGCGAGGAGTTGGGGTTCCTCTTGCGCGGCATGGTGCCCGCCTTTTTCGTAGGTGTTCCAGTGCACGATGGCGCTGTGGTCGCGTTCGGCGAGCGGGCGGATGGAGGGGAAGAAGTCGTCGGCGAAGCAGGCAAGGCCCAGCGGGATCGATGACGGCCCCGCAGGCGGCCTGGTGGAAGGCGTCGCTCAGCCGGTCGATCAGCGGGAGGAACTCCACGACCGACATGGGCCAGCCGTGGGTGAGGATGAGCGGCAAGGCGTCCGGCCGGGCCGAACGGATGTGCAGGAAGTGCACGTCAAGCCCGTCGATCTCGGTCAGGAACTGCGGATGGGCGTTGATCCGCCGCTCCCACGCGCGCCAGTCGTAGCCGTCGCGCCAGTACTCGACCAGATGCCGGACGCGGTCGGCGGGCACGCCGAGCCCCTGGCCGGGCAGCCGGCGGGTGAAGCGGGTCGCGGCCGGCCGGGCGGCCAGGTCGTCCAGCGCCTCTTGCGGAATGTTCACCCGGTACGGCCGCATCATGACCGGGCCACCTTGTCCAGCACCCGGGCCAGCGACTCCGGTTCGGTGATCATCGCCCAGTGCCCGGCGTCCAGCGTGATCACCGCCATACCCGGCATGCGCGGGGGGCCGCCCGGGTCGCCCGCGCAGGCGATGTAGGTACGGGGCAGGCCCTGCGCCGCGCGCAGGTCGGCCGGCGCCAGGTCCTGGTAGGTGCCGACGGGCTGGCCGACGCCGCGTGCCCGCAGCCAGGCCCGGTCCTCGGGGGTGAGCCCATGATCGCCGAAGTTGGCGTCGATGACCTCGTCGCTCATCACCGGGATCCGCCCGTCCCGGACGGTTTCCATGATCGCCTCCACGACCGGCGCGGGCGTGCTGTCGAACAGGCTCTTGCCCGGCTCGGGCAGCATCGCAGCAAGGTAGACCATCCGGGCGATCCGTCCGGAAATCGTGGTGGCAGCGACCGTGGCCGGGGCTCCGCCGTAGGAGTGCGCCACGAGCACCACCTCGCGCAGCCCTGCGTACTCGATCGCGGCCGTGATGTCGCGCGCATGCGTGGTGAGCGTCGTGTCCGACGAGCCCAGATGCGCGCGGTCGCCGAAACCGGTGAGCGTCAACGGATGCACCTGGTGGCCGTACGCAGCTAGCAGCGGCGTGACGCGCTCCCAGGCCCATGCGCCGAGGAACGAACCGCCGACAAGAACCATGGTCGACACCGGGTCGACTCCTTTCGATCGACTTCTTGCCGGCGCAAGGCTAGGGAGGATTGTGGACGCTTTCTGCCCTCATTAAGATCGCGGCCGTGTCCCGTCCCGCCATCCGCGTCCTGGCACTGCTGGAGATCCTGCAAGAGCGCGGCCTGGTGCCCGCCGACGAACTGGCCCGGCGCCTCGACGTCGACGCCCGCGCCGTCCGCCGCTACATCACCGCCCTGCGCGACATGGACATCCCCGTCGAGTCCGTCCGCGGACGCTACGGCGGCTACCGGCTGGCCCGCGGCGTGCGCCTGCCGCCCCTGATGCTCGCCGACGACGAAGCGGTCGCCGTCGCGGTCGCGCTGGCGACCGGCAAGCAGCACGGACAGGCGGGAGAGCCCGGCCCCACCGACCGGGCGCTGGTGAAACTCAACCGCGTCCTGCCCGCGCCGCTGCGCCGGCGCGTCACCGCGTTGATCGCCGCCACCTCGGCGACGGCGGGCCCGCTGACTCCCGAACCGCACCTGGCCCTGATGCTGGCCGCGGCCGCTCACGCGCGGCACACCGTCCGGATCGAGCACACCCGCGGCGCACGCGAGGTGGACCCGTACGGGCTCGTCGTGCACGCGCGCCGCTGGTACCTGGTGGGACACGACCATCAGCGCGCCGCCATCCGCATGTACCGCCTGGACAGAATCAGCGGCGCCGCCGAACTGCCCGGCCGGTTCATCCCGCCCGAGGGGTTCGATCCCGTCACCCACGTGCTGCGCACGTTGACGCTCGGCGCCTGGACTCACCGCACCGAGGTATGGCTCGACACCGACCTGGACACCGCCCGCGACCATCTGCCGGCCACCTTCGGCGACCTGCACGCCGACCCCGACGGCGGCGTGCTCCTGGTCAGCGGCGCGGAGAACCTGCCAGCCATGGCGCGCATCCTCACCGGCCTGCCCTGGCCCTTCACCGTCTGCAATCCGCCCGCGCTGGTCGCGGCGCTCGCCGAGCACGTCACCGCGCTCACCCTGGCCGTCGCCCGTTCCCGTCCCGGGCCTTAGCCGTCGGCGCCTCACCCCGCTGCGCAGCGGCGTCATCGTCGCCGCGCCCATGCTGGGGGCGCGTCGGTTCCAGCAGCCGCAATGTCCAGGACAACCCGGACGTGTTGCAACATCAGGCTCCCGGCGTGACCTCCAACATGCGCGTGGCGCTGCATCAAGACCGGTTCACCGCGGAAACCGAGCGGTTCCGCCGGGAGCTGCCGGCGCGCTGCCACCGCATGGTCGGCTCGGCGCACGACGCCAAGGACCTGGTGCAGGAGACGTACCTGCGGGCGTGGCGGTCCTCCTCCGGGTTCGAGGGCCGCGCGTCGATCCGATCGTGGCTTCACACGATCGCCACCAACGTCGCTGCGGCCGGCGGTCCTCGCCGGCCTGCAGCGCGCCCGTGCCCGGCTGGACGAACTGGAGCCGGAGCCCGAGGAACTGCTCGAACCGACCGATCAACAGGCACGTGCGCTGCTCGACGGCTACATCGCAGCCTTCAAGCGCTCCCATGCTGGCCTGCTGGAACAGGTGCTGCGCGCGGACGCTACGCCGGAGGAGACGCCATTCCGCGACTGGCAGTCGGGCCGGACGATGTGCATCCACATGCTCGGCGCGTACGTGCTGGGCACACCGGGCGACTGGCGGATGATCGCCACCACAGCCAACGGCCAACCCGCCGCCGTCGTGTACCCCGGGATGCCGAGGGCGTTGTGGTACTGGCCCCCGCAACCACCGGGGTCACCCGCGTGATCAAGTTCCGGGATCCCACGCTGGCCGCGATGTCCGGCTTCCCGGACGTGCTCGCGCAGTGACACAGATGGTGTCGGCGGGCACCTCCCGATGGGGGCTGCCCCGATGACCGGCCGGCTCGGGTCCTCAGCGGGACCTGTCGTCCTTGACCGGGAGGTGCTCATCGTCGGGGCTGCGGTCGTCGCCACAACTGCCCCGTGGATACGCCGTACTCGATCCGCCTTGCGGCGACCTCGTGGACGATAGACTATTCCGGCCCTGCCGGCCCGTCTTTCAGGCAGCCCCCGCCAGGCTTGCCGGCTTGCGGCCGAGCGGGATCCGCTCGATCATTTCCCTGCCTTCCGCAGCCGCCGCACAACGAACACGGCGAGAGCGGCTCCCAGTCCCGCGACCACCAGCAGATCCGGCACCTGTACGGCTGCCGCCGCCTGCTGCAGGCCGGCCTCCCACGCCTCGGGGATCGGCACCGTCAGGGTGCGGGTGCCGTCGAAAGCCAGGAAGAGCGCACCGAGGCCGATGAAGGTGAGCCCGGAGGCCAAGGTGGTGGTGTGCAGGCGCAACCGGCCGAGCCGCAGGCCACGGCCGCGCAGCCAGCGCCGGCGGCCGAGGTCGAAACGCTGCCACACGAGGGCCAGCACCAGCAAGGGCGCGGCCATGCCGGCGGCGTACAGGGCGAGCAGTACGGCGCCGCGCAGCGTGCTGCCGGACGCGGCGGCGATGGTGAGGACCGCGCCGAGCACCGGCCCGGCGCAGAATCCGGCCAGCCCCGAGACGGCGCCCAGCGCCAGCACGGCACCGGGCGAGTCGCCGCGGACGTGGCCGCGCAGCCGTTCCAGCGGGCCGACCGCCCAGCCCTGTCCCGCCAGTTGCAGCACACCCAGCAGGATCAGCATCGCTCCCGCTGCCGTGATCAGCAGGTCCTGGTGGCCGTAGAAGAACCCGGTGATCAGTGCGGAGCCCATCCCCAGCGGGACCAGCACCGCGCACAGGCCCAGGTAGAACAGGAGTGTGCGGCCGATCAGCGCGGCATGCCCGGGGAAGGCGTAGGCGAAGAAGGCGGGCAGCAGCAGCGCACTGCACGGGCTGAGGAGAGTGAACAGCCCGCCCAGGAAGGCGGCGGCGTACCCGACCTCACTCATGCCGGGCCTTCTCGATCTGCTTGACGAACGCGGACAGCGGCTGTGCGCCGAAGAACAGCGTGCCGTTGATCAGGAACGCCGGGGTGCCGGGCATGCCCAGTTGGGCGCCGAAGGCGAAATCCTGCTCCACGGCCTCGCGCAGGGCCGGATCACGGCGGTCGGTGTCGAAGGCGGCCAGGTCGAGTCCGGCCTTGGCGGCGACCGAGCGCAACTTCTCCTCGCCGAGGCCACCGGACTGGTCAGCGTAGATCGCGTCGTGGAAGGCCCAGAACTTGCCTTGCCGGGCAGCGGCGCGGCCGGCGATCGCAGCTCGCATGGACTGGCGGCCCTGGGCGGGGAAGTCGCGCCAGAACAGCCGTACCACGCCCGTGTCGATGTAGCGGCGGCGCAACTCGGGTTCGATCTCGCGGGCGAACCTTCCGCAGTTCACGCACTTGAAGTCGCCGAACTCGACGATCGTCACCGGTGCCGACTCCATCCCGCGGGCGAGGGTGAGATCGATCGGCGGAGCCGTCGGGCCTTCCCAGGTCGGTATCGGCCGCCCCGTCTCCCCCGGTGGCTCGGCGGTCTGTGTCGTGCCCGTGCCCGCCGGCTCGGTGACGGTCGGTGCCGGCTCGGTGATCGCCACCGGGCCGGCGCCGGGACCGGGGTCCGGTGGCGCATCCAGCGCGGCGACTGCGAGCGCCCCCAGCGCCACCACTGCCGCTGCCGTCATGGCCAGCACCCGGCCGCGCGAACCGAGCCGGGTCTGCTCGACAGGCTCTTCTCTCACGTGCCCCGCCCTTCCTCATGTCAGGGACAGGATCTCGTAGTTCCAGTACGGCAAGGACACGAGCGTCAACAGCGGCACGATCCAGGCGGGGGCCAATGCCGCGACGCGGACGAGCCAGGAGAAATCCTCAACAGCTCTGTTGCCCCTTGTGGCCACGGGCCCCTGTCTGGTCTTCAGCACACACGAGCCGACGACCTGTCTGGGTTTCGACGACCAGCGGATTCCCAGGGACCGTCGCCCCCTGTTGAACGACGCCGAGCACGATGCGCACGCCACTCTCGACCAGAAGGCCACCGTCGTCCAGCTCTTCGCCTGATGGCCCCGTCAGGTGGTCAGGCACCCCAAGGACGGCGGGGCGCTGATCCAATACGCGCTGTCGCGGACGACAACCACGACCACGACCACACCAAGACCGCCGAGGGCGGCTACATCTCGGTGCCCGAGCCGGCCCGATGGGCGATCAGTTCGTCGGTGCTGCGGCGACGCTGGGGCTGATCGACGACCCATCAGTACGCCATCGCTGTCCGCCCCTCTCCAAGCCGTCGGCCGCCGCCGTCATTGCCCACGACGGCGCCCTCACCGAGCCCTGGGCCAGCTTAAGCAACCTTGGTTGACTGCTGCAGATTAGTCAACTAGGGTTGCTTGCATGCCGGCAGAAGACGTACCCGTACCCCAGGGTCCAGCGGACGCGCTTGCGGCGGTCGTGGCGCTGCGACGCCTGGCCGACCAGCTCGAGGATGCCGCCGTGGAGCAGGCCATGCGCGCCGGGTGGGGCTGGCCGGAGGTCGCCGAGGCGCTCGGCGTCACCCGTCAGGCGGTCCACAAGAAGCACGCCAAGCGGCTCATCGCCGCCGGCGTGACGCTGAGGAGACGACAGTGAGCACGATCGACCACTACATCAACGACATCGTCGTGCGGGGAGCGGCCGAGGCGCGAGAGGAAGGCTCGGCCGCCACCGAGGCCCACCACCTCCTGCTGGCCATCGCCGCCGTCGAGGGCACCGCCGCGCACCGCGTGCTGGCGGCGGCAGGGCTCGGGCGGCAGGCGATCAGGGATGCGCTGGACCGGGAGTTCGAGCACAGCCTCGACGCGGTCGGGCTCCCCCTCGCCTCCCATGACCTTCCGAGGCCGTTCCGCGACCCCAAGGATCATCCGAAGCCCGGCGCCTCCGCCCGGCTCGCGCTTGAACGTGGCTTCGCCGCCGCCAAGGGCAAGAAGGACCTGCGTCCCGCCCATCTGCTGCTCGGCGTCCTGAGCGCCGACGTCGGCACCGTGCCACGCGCGCTCGCCCTGGCCGGTGTCGACCGGGCCGGCTTGATCGATCGCGTCGAGGAGACGCTCCTGCGCGAAAGCTGGTAACCAGCACCCCTGCCCCCACGCTCCGGCCCGGTTCGGGCCGCGATGCGTCCTACCCTCGTGCCGGGCTTCCGCCGGCATGCGCTCCGGCACGAGGCCATCTGATCACGAAGAGAGGTCATCTCATGACGAAGAGTAGCGGCGTCGTTCTCGACGTCGACGGGCTGCGCATGCGCTACGGCTCGCTCGACGTCCTGCACGACGTCACGTTCCAGGCCCGCCACGGCGAGGTTCTGGCCTTGCTGGGGCCGAACGGCGCAGGCAAGACCACCACGATCGAGATCCTGGAGGGCTTCCGCACCCGGTCGCAGGGCCGGGTCTCGGTGCTCGGCACCGATCCCGCGCACGGCGACGAGCGGTGGCGGGCCAGGCTCGGGATCGTGCTGCAGTCCTGGCGCGACCACGGCAAATGGCGGGTACGCGAGTTCCTCGCCCACCTCGGCACCTACTACGCCCCCTACGCCGTCCCCGGGATCCCGCGGCCCTGGGACCCCGACGGGCTGATCGAGAGGGTCGGCCTGACCGAGCACGCCGGCAAGAAGCTCAAGGCGCTGTCGGGCGGCCAGCGGCGCAGGCTCGACGTGGCGATCGGCCTCGTGGGGCGCCCGGAGATGTTGTTCCTCGACGAGCCGACCACCGGCTTCGACCCGCAGGCCAGGTCCGACTTCCACGATCTCGTACGCGACCTGGCCGACGCCCGCGAGACCACCGTCCTGCTCACCACCCATGACCTGGACGAGGCCGAGAAGCTGGCCGACCGCATCCTCGTGCTGAACGGCGGCCGGATCGTCGCCGACGGCACCGCCGCCGAGCTGGCGCGGCGGATCGCCGGCGAGGACGAGGTGCGCTGGGTGCGCGACGGGCGGCGATACGTCCACAGGACACCCGACTCGACCACGTTCGCCCGCGAGCTGTTCGCCCGCCACGGCGACCACGTCCAGGAACTGGAGGTCCACCGGGCCTCGCTGGAACAGACGTACCTGGCGCTGGTACGCGAGGCCGAGGGGGTGGCCCGATGAACACGACCGTACTGCGCGCGGGCTGGTCCCGGGGCCTGATCGAGCTGCGGCAGTCGTTCACCAACGGCGCCGACCTGTTCTCCCACTTCCTGTGGCCCGCCCTGATGGTGGCCACACTCTTCTTCATCCGCGACCTGCCGGCCGGCCCTCTCCTGCTCGGCGCCCTGGCCTTACCCGGCATCCTCGGCATGAACGCCGCGACCGGCATGATCAGCATGAGCCAGCAGCTCACCGCCGACCGCGAGGACGGCACGCTGCTGCGTGCCAAGGCGACCCCGCACGGGATGCCCGCCTACCTGATCGGCAAGGTGATCTCGGTGTCCGGCGGCCTGCTGGCCGACCTGGTGATCTTCCTCGTGCCCGCCGTGCTCCTCGTCGAGGGCCTGCGGATCGGCCCGGGTTCCTGGCCCGGCCTGGCCTGGGTGCTGGCGCTCGGCCTGGTCTCGACCCTGCCGATCGGCGCGGTGCTGGGCTCGGTGTTCACCAGCGCCCGTGCCCAGGGGCTGGTCCAGCTTCCGTTCCTCGCGCTGATCGGGATCTCCGGCATCTTCTACCCGATCACCTCGCTGCCCGAGTGGCTGCAGTGGATCGCCCAGATCTTCCCGATCTACTGGATGGGCCTCGGCATGCGGTCGGCCTTGCTGCCGGACTCGGCGGTCGCCGTCGAGATCGGCGAGTCGTGGCGGCACCTGGAGACCGCCGGCGTGCTGGGCGCCTGGGCGGTGTTCGGCCTGCTCGTGGCGCCGGTCGTGCTGCGGCGGATGGCACGCGGGGAGTCCGGCTCGACGGTGGCGGCACGCCGCGAGCGTGCCCTGCAGCGGGTCGGGTGAAGGCCGTGACCGTCACGACGACGACCGGCCGGTCCCTGGCGCCGGACCTGGCCCGGGGGGTGATGTTGCTGGCGATCGCGGTGGCGCACGCGCCGGTGTTCGTCACCGGCACGGCCTTCGGGGTGCTCGACCGCGTGGCCGCGTTCCTCGATCATCTGCTCGCCCACAACCAGGCCCGGCCGATGTTCGTGTTCATGTTCGGCTACGCGCTGGGCCAGTTCGCCTACCGGCACCAGGTGAAGGGCGGGGACTGGGACTCGCTCAGGAGGCTCTTGCGGCGCCGGAGCCGATGGCTGATCGTCATCGGCTTCGTGCATGGAGTGCTCGTGCCGCTGGACATCATCGCGGTGTACGGGCTGACGTTGCTGGTGCTCGTTCCGCTGGTGCGGGCTCGGGACTCGGTGTTGTGCCGGACGGCCGCCCTGACCCTCCTCCCGGCGGTGCTCGTGACCTCCGGGCCGATCCTGCTGGCCTTCGCCGGCGCCGTGAACGTCGCGGGGGCCGGGATCATGCCGGCCGACCTCGGCTCCCACCTGCTGTCCGGCCTCCAGATGTGGCCGGTGAAGACGGTCCTGGGCACGATCGACATCGTGCCGGGCATGATGCTGGGCATCTGGGCGGCTCGCCGCCGCGTCCTGGACGAGCCCCAGCGGCACCGGGCCCTGCTGCGCCGCGTCACCGTGATCTGCCTCGGCATCGCGCTCGCCGGACGACTCCCAGGAGCCCTGCTGCTGTCCGGCGCGTGGACGCCCCCCGCGCCCTGGGCCGCCGTCCTCGCGCACACCCTCACCGGCCAGGCCGGCGGCATCGGCCTGGCCGCCCTCATGGGGCTCATCGCGACGCGATCGCGCCTCGGCCCCCTCACCGCCGCCCTCGTCGCCCTCGGCCAGCGCTCGCTGACCTTCTACCTGTTCCAGTCAGCGGTGTTCCTCGCCCTGTTCTACCCGTTCACGCTGGGCCTGTCCGACGACGTGGGCTTCGCCGCCGCCTTCGGCATCGCCCTCGCGGTCGGCGCCGTCTCGATCGTCCTGGCGAACTGGCTGCACCGCACAGGCCATCGAGGCCCGATGGAGGTCCTCCTACGGCGTCTGACCTACGGCCGCCACAACACAACAGCTGTCTCTTAGACCTGCTCGCGAGCTGTCTCTTAGACCTGCTCGCGTCCGGTGAGGTTGGAGCGCGCCGACGCGGCTTCCGGCCGGACCCTGTGCGTCGGCGAGGAAGTGCGGGGGCGGCGGAGACCGGGAACACACGTCGGTCACGTGCCGGGCGCCGCCATGACCGCGCTGATCGCTGCGCTCAGCAGCAGAGTCGCGCCCAAGCAGTCAATACTCCGAAGGCTGACCTCGCTCGCCCTGCTCGTGCAGAATCCCGGGCAAGCCGACCGGCCGCCTCATCGACCGCGCTCGACTGAGGGCGCCTGGCGAGCGCGACGCCAACATGCGCCCGTCACATCGCGTGGGCGAGAACGCCTTCCAGGGGTGCCAGACGTTCACCGCCGTGTTCGGTGTGCGAGGTCCTTCGCCGTCGGCGTCCGCGATGTTGCCCTCGGCCGGTGGCTCCATGCGAGCGTAAGCGTCTTCGGGTGTCGGTAAGAAACGTGCCACACGGCCCAAACGAGGGGCATCACCGCAGGTCGCTGCGGGGTGACCTTGATACCTGGGGTCCCCGGCTCAGCGGAGCCTCTCCCACATGGCGCGGGTCATCTCGTACTCGACCTCGCCCAGGTGCGTACCTGGTAGCGGATCGTCGAACTGCGGGTAGTACGTGCGCACGTACCGCATGCCGATGGCCTGCATCACCCCCCGGGATCCGGCGTTGACGGCCATGGTCTGCGCGATCACGCGACTCTGCCCGACCGTGTCGAAGGCGTGCCGCAAAAGCGCCAGGGACGCCTCGCTGGCCAAGCCTCGACGCCAGTACCGGCGAACGAGGCGATACCCCAGATCCGAGACGGTGGGATCGTCGGGCTGATCGGGACCATGCGCCGGTGGCAGCATCATGAGTCCGATGAACTCCCCCTCCTCCTCCCGTTCCGGTGGCGTCGAACCTCGCCCCCCGCCATCGCGGACGAAGGCCATCCAGAAACCCAAGCCGTCCACCTTGCCCGTCAGGGCCATCCGCCGCGCATGAGCGGCTACCACCTCGTCCCTGGTCGGCGGCCGTCCAGCGAGATAGCGAAGCACCTCGGGATCGGAGTCGAGTCGAACCTCCAGGTCGAGGTGCCGGTCGGCGAGCGGGACGAGCAACACACGCTCGGTACGCAAGATCGGTTGAGGCATGCAGTGACCGTCGCACATTGCCGGCGGCGAAGCGATCCGATTTCGCATGAACCCGAGCGCAGACCCTGAATCCCGCTGGCTGCCTGGTTGCCACCTCGGCGACGACCCGATGGGAGCCCTCCGACTTGCCCATCATGACGCAACCAAAATTTCCAGCCGCTGACCGATGACCGCATCGCAGATGAGGAAGTCCTCCTCACTACCGGCCCCGCGTAACCGAACGATCGCCACCAGCGCCTGGGCAGCATTCCAACGTCGGCAAGTCCGTCGGGAACACGCTCCATGCCTAGTCGGCAGGTGCGGCTCTATGTGATCAGCAGCAGCGAGTGGGACCAAGAAGATCTACCCAAAGGTTCTCTTTTTGACATCAAACAGGACAATCATGGGCAAATCTTTGCCTTAATCTACTCGGGCCGCCCTTCGCCGACTCGTAAGGTCCTCGTCCCGTGCCCACTCCGATCACCTGCCCCTGCAGGCTGACGTCGACGCCAGTAGTCGCGTGAGAAGGATCCTGATCCTGGCGGCCGTACTGCTCCTGAGCATGTTCCCAGGCACGGCCAATGCGGACCCGCAGCCGGGGACGGTCGAACCCGACTGGGGAACGGTAGAGGACGATTCGAACTCCCCCAGGCCGGCTCCCACCGTGACCGTCACCGTCACACCACCCGCCAGGCCGAGCCCAGCACCCACCATCACCAAGACGGTCAAGCCACCAACGCCGGCGCCCACGGTCACCGTGACCACAGCTCCGCTGCCCGCCCCCGTCAGCCAACCCCCTGCGGCAGGCTTGCCACCAATCCCGGCCGAAACGCCTGGCCTGGGGACGCCGACGCCCGAGGTGACGTTGCCCCAGGTGGCTCCGCCGAGCACGCCGACACTGTCGCCGGCACCGTCCTCCTCTCCCCCGGTCCAACAGGCGGTGCGACTGGTCAGCGCTCCCTCGCCACGCCCCGGGATGGGATGGCGGGACATGTTGCTGGCCGTTCCCGCGATCGTCCTGATCGTGGCCGTGCTGTGCGGACTGGTGCTGGTCGAGGCGCGTACCAGGATCACGCGCCCGCGCCGCGAGGCGCACATCGGGCAGCACCGGGCCCACTGACTTCTCCCTCACTGCTTCCTCTCCGCAAAGGATGTTCATGCTCTCCCGATGGATCACGCCACCGATCGTCGCCTTCGCCGCCGTCCTCGGCTTCGGCGTCACTCCGGCCGGCGCTGACACGGCCGTCACCTACATCTGCAAATCGCCCCTGGGCACGGACGCGCCCGCGCAGGTCCAGGTCCGGGCGACCCTTCCGGCCACCGCAGCTGTCGGACAGAACCTCAACCTGGACTGGTCCGTCGACACAGGGCTGCTAGCCCCGGACGCCTTGCCCGCAGGCGCGGTGGTGCAGAAGGGCACCTTGAAGATCTCCACCGTCTCTCCGACCGGCCCTACGTCGGCCGGCACCACGCCGACGCCCAGCGCCACGAGTGGTGCCGCCGCATCGGCCGATCCCGCCACCACCGTCACCACCACCTCGCCGGCCAACAGCGCCGCGATCAACAAGGGCCAGTCTCTGTACAGCGGCGCCATGAAGGGCACCTACACGCCCCGTCAGGCCGGCATGCTGAGCGTCGTCCCCGGTGACATCTCCCTGATCATCACCCGCGACGGCATCGCCCAGGAGACGGCGTGCACCGCCGACGCCGCGGCCCCCGCCCTAGGTTCCATCACTGTCAAGGGAACGGAAGCCGCAACCACCGCCACGCCGTCGAGTACGCCCACCCCGACCCCCACGCCTACCGTGACGGTCACCGCCGAACCGACGGACACCGATCAGGGCGGCGCCATCGTCACTCCCGTGGGTGGCGCGCCGACCGGCGGCGGCGGCCTGGCCGCGCCGGATCCTCTCCCGTACGTGGCGGGCGGCGGCGTCGCGCTGCTGCTGGCGATCGGCATCGGCTGGGAGTTGAGGCGCAGGCGCGTGCATGGACTCTGACCGGCACTCGGAGCAGTCGTGGCTGGTCTTCCTCGCTGCCGCGAAGACAAGCCGACCGGCGGCCTGTCCTTCGTCGCCCGCCTCTGGGACGCCAGGCTGGAGGCTGAACGCCTTCTCCTGGGTGATGATCATTGCCGGGGTGATCGTCCTGGTCGGCACCCCGCTGGCGATGACCTACCGGGTTCTGGCCGACGCCGCATCCGCGTCGGCGTCCCCGCCTCCGCAGTACGTCGTCATCCCCGCGCCTCCGCCACCCACGGCGCAACCGTCCCCAGCCGAGGCCGTGGCCCCTCCCACCCGGCTGGACATCGAGGCGATCGGCGTGTCAGCGCCGATCGTCCAGGTCGGCCTGGACGCCGGCGGGGTGATCGAGCCGCCCCCTCTGGACGAGGAGAACCTGGTGGGCTGGTACGGCCTCGGCCCGTCACCGGGCGAGGTGGGCCCGGCCGTCCTGCTCGGCCACGTGGACACCCGGACCGCTCCGGCGGTCTTCGCGCGCCTGAAGGAATTGCGGCCACAGGACCGGATCACAGTGGCCCATATGGACGGCAGGCGTGACGTGTTCGTCGTCGACCAAGTCGAAAGGGTCGCCAAAACGACGTTTCCGAGCGCCCAGGTTTACGGCTCGACGTCGAATCCGGCTCTGCGCATCATCACGTGCGGCGGCGCCTTCGATACCACGTCTCGCAGCTACGCGGACAACGTGATCGTGTTCGCCAGCTTCCTGCAGGCCAGCCCCCAACTGTGACATATCTGTGACAACCACGATCAAAAGCATGCCGACCCACCGAAACGATCGGCGAGACAGGACTTCCCGCCTGTTTCTTGATCGATAACCGCGACGTTTCGCGGCACGAGGACAGCCCTCTGAGCTGCTAATTTTATCGCCGCTTTACGTCCTCTTTGCTCTTGTTTGGAAATTAAGTGATCAATACGCGCGGTGTATCCGCTGCGCTGACGGGGGCGCTGACGCTCGCCCTCCTTCAGCTGCATCTGGCGGCAGTCGCCCCCTCCGCGGCCCATGCGGAGACCGACCCGACGCAGACCATGGTGGCCACCGAAGCCGCAGCGCTGAAGCTGGCCCGAAAGACCGGCAAGCCCGTCGAGATCGGCGCCTTCCGTGGCGAGTCCCGCGAGGTGTTCGCCAACAGCGACGGCACCTACACCGCAGTGGAACACCTGCGTCCGGTCCGTACGCGCCAGGCCGGCCGCTGGGTCAGGACCGACGCCCGCCTGGAGAAGAAGGCCGACGGCTCCATCGGCCCGGTGGCCTCCACCGTCGAACTGCGCTTCTCCACCGGCGGCGACGCGCCGCTGGCGACGATGGGCCTGGCCGGCCGGGAACTGGCGCTCGGCTGGAACAACACGCTGCCGGCGCCGACCCTGGACGGCGACACCGCCGTCTACGCCGACGTACTGCCCGGCGTGGACCTGCGAGCACGCGCCGACGTGGACGGCTTCTCCCACGTCCTGGTCGTCAAGACCCGCGAGGCAGCCGCGAACCCCGCGCTGTCCCAGCTCAGCTACAGCCTGTCCGGTAAAGGGCTGACCACCAGGAAGGACGACACCGGCGCGGTGTCGGCGGTCGACACGGCCTCGGGAGCCGGCGTATTCCGGGCGCCCACCCCGTTGATGTGGGACTCGGCGCCCGCCCAGGCCGCGACGGCCCGTACGCTCAAGGCCGCTCCGGCGGCACCCGGCCAGGTCAGCTCCGCCGAGGGCCCGGGCGAGGGCGCCAAGGTGGCCGAGCTCGGCGTCCAGGTCACCCAGGACAACCTGTCACTGGTGCCCGACCAGAGCCTGCTGACCGGCGCGAACACCACCTTCCCCGTCTACATCGACCCGGTGTTCAAGACCGAGCAGGCCAACGAGTGGGCGATGACCACCAGCGCCTTCCCGTCCACGTCCTACTACAAGTTCAAGGGCAAGAACGACGAGGGCATGGGCTACTGCAGCACCAGCCTCGACTCGCGCTGCGGCAGCAACCACGTCAAGCGCCTGCACTACGAGATGCCGATCGGCGCGTACGCCGGCAAGACCGTCATCTCGGCCGAGTTCCAGGCCAAGGAGGTCTGGTCGGCCTCGTGCGAGGGCCGGTCTGTCCAGCTGTGGTGGACCGACAACTTCGCCGACGCGCTGGACTGGGACAAGCAGAAGACGTCCGGATGGTGGCGGCAGCAGCTCGACTCGCGTGACGTGGCCTACGGCCACGACGCCACCTGCCCGGCCAAGAACGTCGAGTTCGACGCCAAGGCCGGTCTGACCAAGGCCCTGGCGGCCGGGCAGTCGCGGATGGCCTTCGGCCTGCGCGCCGCCAACGAGAGCGACATGATCGGCTGGAAGCGGTTCGGCGACGACGCGTACCTGCGGGTCAACTACAACACCCCGCCGCAGCAGCCCAAGCCCGCCGACCTGAGCATGAACCCGGGTGGCGCCTGTGTGTCGCCGAACGGCCCGAAGCTGCAGAAGCTGCCGGTCCTGTACGCGACCCTGCGCGACGCCGACACCGAGGACGCCGCCAAGGTCCGCGGCCAGTTCCGGCTGTTCTGGGACGGCGCGCTGAAGTGGACCTCGCCGCTGACCGACGCCAAGGCGTCCGGCTCCCAGTTCCAGATGACGATCCCTGCCACGCTCAACCCGCCGCAGGGCAAGACGCTCTCCTGGGACGCCCGCTCCTACGACGGCACCACCTACAGCGCCTACAGCAGCGAAGGCACAGGCGCCGTCTTCTGCACCTTCCTGTACGACACCGCCGCCCCCACCGCCCCGACCATCACCTCGACCGCCTATCCGGAATCCGACCCGGACAACCCGGACGACCCCTGGCTCGACGGCGTCGGCAGGTACGGCGACTTCACCATCGACACCGACGCCACCGACGTGGTGAAGTACCAGATCGGGCTCAACACCGACCCGTCGTCGGCCTTCGAGCGCACCACCACCGGCGGCGGCCCGGTCACGGTCAGCGTCATGCCGTCCACGGCGGGCGTGAACTTCCTGCGGGTCAAGGCATTGGACGCGGCCGGCAACGCCAGCGCCGTGGCCCAGTACCTGTTCCGCGTCAAGGCCGGCACCCCGGCCAAGGCCGAGTGGAACATGGACGACCCGGGCGGCTCCACCACCCTGTCCGGTCAGATCCCGGCCACGCTCACGGGCAACGCCACCCTCGGCATCCCCGGCGCCGACGGCACCGCCCTCGACCTGGACGGCACCAGCGTCTACGCCAAGACCGCAGGCCCGGCCCTCGACACCGGCAAGAGCTTCTCGATCGCCGCCTGGGTGCGTCTGGCCACGTCCAAGCCCGGCAAGCAGATGAACGTGATGGCCCAGGCCGGCGCGGTCAAGTCCGGCTTCGACCTGTTCTACTCGCCCGGCTATGACCGGTGGAGCTTCATGCGCACCACCACCGACACCAGCACCGCCACTGGCGTCCGCGTCAACAGCGCCGCCGCCCCGCAGGGCGGCGAATGGCAGCACCTGGTCGGCGTCTACGACGCCACCGCCGGACAGCTCCGCCTGTACGTCAACGGCACCCTCACCGAAAGCACCGCCTTCACCTCCGGCTGGAACGCGACCGGCCCGGTGTTCATCGGCTCGGGCGCCTACAGCGGCGGCCCCGGTACCCTGTTCGGCGGCTCCATCGACGACGTGCGCCTGTACGACCGCGTGGTCACCGGTACCGAAGCGCGTGACCTGTTCACCACGCACCCCACCGTGGCCGCCCGCTGGAAGCTGAACTCCGCCTCCGGCACCCCCGCCGTCTCCGGCGACGACAGCGGCAAGGCCCGTAACCTCACTCTGGGCGGCGGCGCCTCGATCAGCACGGCGAACGTCGCCGTCGGCACCGGCGCCCTGACGCTGAACGGGACCAGCGGCTACGCCGCCACCGCCGCGCCGGTCGTCAACACCGGTGAAAGCTTCACCGTCGCCACTTGGGCGAGCACGGCGGGACGCCCGCAGAAGCCGGTCGCCGTGCTGAGCGAGGAAGGCAACGTCAACAGCGCCTTCACCCTGCGTTACGTGCCCGACCCGGCCGATCCGGCCAACCAGGGCGCCTGGCAGATCGACGTGCCGGACAAGGACGCCACCGGCGCGGTGTCCCAGACCGCGCGCCACCCCCGCTTCCAGACCAATTCCACCTGGGACCACCTCGCGGTGGTCTACGACGCGTTCGCCGACCAGCTGCGGCTGTACGTGAACGGCCAGCTCGAGGAGTCGGTGTCGGTCCGCGACAACACGGTGGCCTTCAGCGCCGCCAAGGGCCTGCAGCTCGGCCGGACGAAGACCGGCGGCGCGTACGGCGAGTACTGGCCCGGCCAGCTCGACGACACCTGGGCCTTCACCGGCATCGCGAGCGAGAGCCAGATCCAGACCCTCGCCAACAGCACCGAGATCACTACATATCCGCCCACCGCGCCCGAACTGCTGCTCACCTTCGACGAGTGCGACGGCACCACCGTCTACGACTACTCCGGCAAGGGCCACGACGCCACGCTCAACAGCACCGCGAGCTGGGTGGAGGACGTACGCGGAAGCTGCGCCGCCCAACTGGCCGGCGGCGCCTACGCCAGCTCGACCGCTCCCGTACGGACCGACCGGGCCTTCTCGGTGACGGCCTGGGTCAAGCTGGACAGCGCCACCGCCAACCACGCCGCCGTCTCCCAGGACAGCGGCGGAGGCAGCGCGTTCTACCTGGGCTACGAGCAGGCCACCCAGCGCTGGATCATGCGGATCAGGGCGAACGACACCTCGACCGCCGCCGCCCGCACCGCCGTCTCCACAGCCGCGCCGGCCATCGGCACGTGGACCCATCTGGCCGGCGTCTACGACCCGACCAGCAAGAAGGTCAGCCTGTACGTCAACGGCACGCTGCAGGGATCGGCCACCCACGACACCCCGTGGAACGGCGGCGGCGCCCTGCAGATCGGCCGCACCAGGTTCGTCAGCGGCAGCTACGGCAACGCCTTCCCCGGCGCGCTCGACGAAGTCCACGCCTACCAGGGCGCACTCACCGCCGAAGAGATCACCCTCCTCGCCAACTCCTGATCACCCACGGATTCCGGCAGGCACCCGCCTGCCGGAATCCGTCGTGTCCTTGTTCCCCCATAGGAGGTACTCGTGGGCAGCACGCTGCCGCACAGACGAGGCCGCTGGACCCGGAGGATCGCGATGCTCGCGATCACCGGGGTCAGCCTGACCACGTTGCAGGCCCTACCGGCCACAGCTCAAGTGAACACCGAACGCCCGAAGGTCACCAGCCACGACCGCGTCGCCAAGGGCGGACCGGTGGTCGTACGTGACCGCAAGCCCGACCCGGCCGCCCAGAGCAGCTCCATCCCTCACAAGATCGCCTGGCCCGCCGCCGCGGTGGTGGAAACCGACCTGAACGCCCCGACGGAGAAGACGGCCTTCCCGATCCGGCTGACCCCGCCCGCGCCGCCTTCCGCCAAGAGCACCGCCAACAGCGCGGCTCCCGCAGCGACCGGCAAGGTCAAGGTCGAATTGCACGACAGGGCCGCATCGCAGCGCGCCGGCCTCGACGGGCCGCTCTTCAGCCTGTCGGGCGGAACCGGGCAGGCCCAGGTGGCGCTGGACTACTCGTCGTTCGCCCAGGCGTACGGCGGCTCGTACGGCTCTCGCCTGCGCCTGGTCCAACTGCCCGCCTGCGCGCTGACCACCCCGGACAAGCCGGAGTGCCGCAAGGCCACCCCGATCAAGTCCGCCAACAACCCCCGCACCGACACCGTCACCGGCCAGGTCACACTCCCAGGAGCACCCGCGCCGGTCGAGACGTCGTCCGCCGGTGGAAGGGCGCTGCAGCCGAGCGGCCAGACACTCGCGGCGAGCGAGCCCATGGTGCTGGCGGCCACCGCCGGCCCGTCGGGCAGCCAGGGCGACTACAAGGCGACCTCGCTGTCGGCCTCGGCCACCTGGAACGCAGGCGGCAACTCGGGCGACTTCGCCTGGGCATACCCCATGCGTGTACCTCCCGTGCCCGGCGACCTGACCCCGAACCTGGCCATTTCCTACTCTTCGTCGAGCGTGGACGGCCGCACCTCCAACACCAACGCCCAGCCGTCCTGGGTGGGTGAGGGCTTCGAGCTGTCGCCCGGGTTCATCGAGCGCAGCTACAAACCATGTCAGGACGACGGCGAGGGCACCGACCTGGAGAAGCCAGGCGACCTGTGCTGGGCGTACCCGAACGCCACCATCAGCTGGAACGGCAAGGGCGGCGAGCTGATCCAGACCGGACCCGGCTCGGACGTCTGGAAGTTCAAGAACGACGACGGCACTCGCATCGAGCACCTGTTCAACACCGTCAACGGCGACGACAACGGCGAGCACTGGCGGGTCACCACCACCGACGGCACCCAGTACTACTTCGGCCTGAACCGCCTGCCCGGCTGGAACGGCAGCGGCGCCACCAAGTCGGCCCTGACCGTTCCCGTGTTCGGCAACAACTCCGGCGAGCCCTGCCACGGCGGCAGCTTCGCCGACTCCTGGTGCCAGCAGGCCTACCGCTGGAACCTCGACTACGTCGTGGACCCGTCCGGCAACGCGATGGCGTACTACTACGAGGTGGAGGGCAACCACTACGGCCGCAACCTCAAGGAGGACGACACCCCCTACGACCGCGGCTCCTGGCTCGACCACATCGACTACGGTCTGCGCGCCGACGCCGTCTACTCCTCCAAGCCGCTGGGCAAGGTCGACTTCGAGGTGGCCGAGCGCTGTATCCCGGACGCGGGCTTCGACTGCGCCCCGGACAAGATCGACAACCAGCCGCAGCAGTGGCCGGACGTGCCCTGGGATCAGCAGTGCAAGAACGCCGACGGCGAGTGCGAGCAAGTCCTCTCCCCGGCGTTCTTCACCCGCAAGCGGCTGACCAAGGTCACCACCAGCATCCTCAAGAGCGACGGCTCCTACCGGCCCGTTGACTCCTGGGCCATGGATCACCTGTGGGGCGAGGCGGACTCCGACCGCGACCTGCTGCTGAAGTCGGTCCAGCACACCGGGCTGGCCACCGGCACGCCGGTCACGCTGCCGCCGGTCACCTTCAACCACGTCCAGCTCATGAACCGGCTGGACGAACAGGGCGACGACATCCCGCCGTTCATCAAGTACCGCCTCGGCACGATCTATGACGAGTCCGGCGGTCAGATCGACGTCACCTACAGCGCGCCCGAATGCACCCTCGGCAGCCTGCCCGCCCCCTCGAACAACACCAAGCGCTGCTTCCCGGTGTTCTGGGAGCCGGGCGGCACCGCGAACCCCGTCCGGGACTGGTTCCACAAGTACGTGGCCACCAAGGTCATCGTCTCCGACCGTACCGCCCAATCCCCGGACATGGTCACCACCTACGCCTACGAGGGCGGCGCGGCTTGGCACTTCGACGACGACGACGGCCTGACCAAGGAGAAGTACAAGACCTGGTCGCAGTGGCGCGGCTACGGCAAGGTCACCTCCCGCAGCGGAGGCGGCCCCGAAGTCGGGATGAAGACCGAGCAGACCTCGCTGTACCTGCGCGGCATGCACGGCGACCTGGCCGACAAGGGCACCGGCGAGACCAAGACGGTTACGGTGTCCGACGGCGAGGGCGGCACCCACACCGACTCCGAAGGTCTGGAAGGGTTCCTGCTCAAGACCACGGCGTATGACAAACCCGGTGGCGCGGTCGTGTCCAAGACGGTCAACACGCCTTGGCGGCACCAGAGTGCCAGCCGAACTCGCACGTGGGGCACGGTCACCGCGTCCCTGACCGGCGTCAGCAGCGCTCGTGCGTGGACGGCGCTTGAGGGCGGCGGCTTCCGCGAGACCCGGGTGGACCACACCTACGAGACCACTTACGGCCTGCGGACCCAGTCCGACGACAAGGGCGACGTCGCCGATCCGGCCGATGACCAGTGCAACCGCGTCACCTATGCCGCGGCCAACACCCGTGACTGGCTGATCAATTACGTCTCCCGGGAAGAGATCGTCGCAGTCGGCTGTACTGCCACGCCGGACAGGACCAAGCAGGTCGTCTCCGACGTCCGCACCTACTTCGACAACGGCGCCCTAGGCGCGGCCCCCTCCAAGGGCCAGGCCACCAAGGTCGAGAAGCTGGCCTCGCACAACGGCACCACGGCCACCTACCTCCCCGCGGCAACCACCACCTACGACTCCTACGGCCGGCCTCTGACCAGCACCGACGCTGCCGGCCGCAGCACCATCACCGCATACACTCCCACTTCTGGCCTGCCAGCCTCGATCAAGATCACCACTCCGCCCGCCAAGGCCGGTGACGCGACAACGGCACTCACCAGCACGACCGAGCTGGACAGCGCCTGGAATCTGCCGATCGTGAAGATTGACACCGCTGGTTCCAGGACCGATATGACCTACGACGGGCTCGGCCGGCTGACCGGCGTCTGGTTGCCCAACAACCCCAAGTCCGCCGGACAGGGCGCCAACACGGAGTACGCCTACACGATCAAAGCCGGGGCGATCGTCGCGGTCGGCACTCGCAGCATCGGCAAGAACGGCGCCTACCTGCCGTGGTCCTACACCCTGATGGACGGCCTGCTGCGCCCGCGCCAGACCCAGGTCCCCGGCGCCAACGGCGGCCGGTTGCTGACCGACACCTTCTACAACTACCTGGGCAAGGTCGAGCGCACCTACGCCGCCTACTACGCCACCGGTGTGCCCGAACCGTCGCTGTTCAAGGTGACCGACGGTGTGGAGTCGCAGGTCGCCTACGAGTACGACGGCCTGGGACGTGTCACCGCTGAGAAGCTGCTGACCGGCAACGGCGTCGGCCAGGAGAAGTGGCGCACCACCACCGGCTACGGCGGCGACCGCGTCCACGTGGATCCGCCCGCGGGTGCCACTCCCACGACCACGATCACCGACGGACGCGGCCGGACCGCTGAGATCCGCCAGTACAAGGGCGGCGCACCGACCGGAGACTACGACGCGATCAAGTACGGCTTCGGCCAGACAGGTCTCCTGGCCAAGGTGACCGACGGTTCGGGCAACGTCTGGACGTACACCTACGACCAGCGTGGTCGCAAGATCGAGTCCTCCGACCCCGACAAGGGCGTCACCAAGACCGCCTACGACGACCTCGACCGCGTCGTCACGACCACTGACGCCCGCGGCAAGAGCGTCTGGACCGGTTACGACAACCTCGACCGTGTCACCGAGACCCGCGACGGCTCGGCCACCGGGACGTTGCTGACCCAGTTCGTCTACGACACCCTGCGCAAGGGCGCCGTCACCTCCTCTACTCGCTACTCCGGGGGCCAGCCCTACACGCAGGCGGTGGCCGAGTACGACAAGATGGGCCGCGCGATCCGATCCACGGTGACCATCCCGACGACGGAGGGCACACTCGCCGGCGCCTACCAGTTCGGCACCAGCTACAACCTGGACGGCACCGTCCAATCCGTCGGCTATCCCTCCGCCGGTGGTCTGGCTGCCGAAACGGTGGTCTACGGCTACGACGACCTGGCTCGTCCCACCACGCTGACGTCGAACCTGAACACCTACGTCTCGGCCACCACCTACGGCCTGACCGGCAAGCTGGGCCAGTACGAGGTGGGCACCACGGCGGGCAAGCGTTCCTGGTTCACCTACGGCTACGAATACGGCACCCAACGCCTGGCCGACTCCCGCGTCGAGCGCGAGAACCAGACCGGCGTGGACCGCTCCGCCACCTACGGCTACGACCCGTCGGGCAACATCACCTCCATCGCGGACGTGTCCAAGTCCGGCACCGACACCCAGTGCTTCACCTACGACTACCTGCGCCGTCTGACCGACGCGTGGACCGAGGGCGACACCTCCTGTTCGGCCAGCCCGGCCGCAGGCGTGGTCGGCGGCATCCAGCCGTACTGGCAGTCCTACGCCTACGACGCCACCGGCAACCGGACCAAGGAGGTCCAGCACGGTGTCGGCGGCGCCGCCGACACCGTCCGCACCTACACCTATCCCGCCCCAGGGCAGGGCCAGCACCGCCTGTCGTCGATCCAGCAGACCGGCGCCGCCGGAGCGCGTACGGACAGCTTCGGCTACGACGCCACCGGCAACACCACCACCCGCAAGATCGGCGCCACCACCCAGACACTCACCTGGGACACCGAAGGACGTCTGGAGAAGGTCACCGACGGGACCAAGACCAGCACCTACCTCTACGACGCCAACGGCAGCCGGCTCATCCGCCGCGACGGCACCACCGTCACCCTGTACCTCCCCAACGGGATGGAACTGAAGAAGACCACAGTGGTCTCCGGCACCCGCTACTACAGCACCGCCGGCCAGACCATCGCCGTCCGCGTGGGCAGCACGGTGTCGTTCATCGCCCCTGATCATCAGGGCACCGGCCAATTGGCCGTCAATGGCGCTACCCAGATCACGGCGATCCGCCGCACTCTCCCGTTCGGTGGCCTGCGTGGCTCATCCGGCGCATGGCCCGGTGACCACGGTTTCCTCGGTAGCGGGATCAGCGACAGCACTGGCCTGACCCACCTGGGCGCCCGCGAATACGACCCGCTCATCGGCCGGTTCATCAGCGTGGACCCTGTCATGGATCTGACCAATCCACAGCAGCTTCATGGCTACGCCTATGCCAACAACAACCCCAGCACCTGGAGTGACCCGACAGGCCTGCGCCCTGACGACTGCGCCTACGGCTCCGTAGGCGGTGGCTGCGCCGACAGCCACGGCAACAAGATCACCGGAACCAAGACCGACGGCAGCTACACCACCAGCAGCAACCCGGCAGGCAGCGGCTACAAGCCAGTCGCCAGCACAGGGACGAGTGCAAGCCGATCGACCGGGACGAGCTACACCCCGGTGATCAAGCCTCAGATCGTCATCAGGCCACCTAGCGCCGACTATGTGCCTTACGGCAGCCAGTCGATGCAGCAGAACCTGATCAACGGCATGAACAACTCGATCATGTCCGCCTTCGGAATCCTTCTAGACCCGGCAGTCATGCTCTTCACTGGACATGGGGGCGACTATTACGACTGGGTCGACACCACCTATCCCATCGACGGCGACAGCTATGCGGGCGCCGTTGGCAAGGGTGCCGGCACAGTCGCGACCGGCGTGGCAACCATGGGCATCGGAACCACTGGGACCCTCGCAGGACAGACGGCAAAGATTACCGGTCAAGTGAGCAATCCGATCGTCGGATCAGGGCTTACTCAGGATCAGGTACTCCTCGGGAGAGCGAATCAGTCGCTGGAAAGCGAACTCGCACGCCTGGGCCAATTGAGTAGCAGAGAACGGCCCGCCACCGTCGTAGGTGCTTACAACATCAAGACCGGCGAAGTTACTGTCGGGCACAGCTCCAAACTGCTCCAGGAATGCGCAGAAACCTGCGCCGTTCGCAATCTCGGCGGAAACAAGGATCTGATCCGGTTCACGCGAGCGTATCGCCCGACAGGCGGTAGCGGCCCCTATCGAGCCATCCCTGTCTGCGGATTCTGCGAGGCAACCTATGGCCGCGCGCCATTCACCGACCCAGCCACCACCTTCCTCTCTGACATTCCACGGTAGGATGACGCACATGCGTTGGGAGCTGGAATGGCGCGACTGGAGCGGCTTTGCTCCGCTCGGCGTCGACATGGGCGAAGTGATCTACCGGCTCATCCATTCGGAGGATGAGGCAGAGATTGAGAGGTTTTACTGGCAGATCGATTCCGTCGTCGTCGTCAACGGAGCATTGCAGCCGGGCGCCACCGACGTGACGGCGTGCCTGGTCCAAGGACTACTCACCGCAAACGATGTCAGCCGGCAGCACGTCCTGGAGCTGCTAGTTCAGCTAGGGGGAGGCGTAGACCCGCTTGGCAGTGACCGTAACCTTGCACCTGAGGTCCAACGAGAGGTACTGCGAGGGCTCCCCCTCTACAGTGAAATAATGGAGAGCGGGAGCAGGAGCGAACGCATGCACTGCATGGATCTGGTCTCCATCAGTGTGGAGATTGACAAATCTCTGACTGGGCGCGCCCGAGCTCTAATTCAGCAGGCTTCAGCCATGGGAGAGGACGAGCGCCGCCTCGCCGCGGCCATCCTCGCACAGTTCAACGAGTCCTGAGCAAGAACCGATATTTGTCTCGCTCTTTGTTTTGCACACAAAACAAAGAGCGAGACAACGCACTTCCCGAAAAGGGCCGCCGAAGCGCTCGTCGCGGCTGATCCACATAACGGCGACGCTGCGCCTACCGATAACGACGTCCGCCCGGGTCCTTGCTCTGAGAGGCTTCGCCTCAACGTACGCGAGCTCCGGTGACCCGGGAGACGGAAGCAATTACAGTAGCTGCGAGATCTCTCGGCTTCCTGAGGGAGCAGCGGCCTGGGTCAGGCATGCTCATGATGCTTCACCTTTTCCATATTCATCTTCTGATGCATGGTCTACGTGAATCGCCCCGAATTTGATGGAGACCTCAGCGGTTGATTGCAATGTCTCCGCAGTGCCGATGCCGAGCTTGGTCGCGACCGCGTTGATCGTGGCCCACTCGGTCGGGTAATCCGGCCGTACTTCGGCGACCATCCGCACCGCTCGACGGCGCAGCTCGGCGGGATAGGGAGACTTACCTGGCATGGACTCGATCCTCTCAAGAGATCAAGTCTCCACCGAACCCGGGACGATTCATACCGCTTGCACGCAGATCCTGTGGCGTGCAAGCATCGCTGGCCTGATCATGTACTCGTGGTCTGGCTGCGGTCACTAGAGTTCGACGCGCTCCCTTGCGGCCGGGGACGGGGTTGTGGACCCTTGGACGGTGGCCGACAGCGTAGACGCGGTGTGCGATCACCCGTACCGGAGTTCCTGGATCCACCGAACAGTCAAAGCGAGCCCGGTGGTCTCCCTCTCCACCGATGCGATCCCGAGGAAGGATCGCCTGGAGTGGTGGGCGCATATCGCGGCGCACGAGGTCGTCCCGACAGCACTGTCCAGCGAGCACGCCGAGGACTTCCACGGCCGGGTGCAGTCCATCGACCTGTCGCGCGTGCGCGTGGGCGACTTCACGATGTCGCCGCTGGAGGGCCGGCGCACGCCGGCCCACATCAGCCGGCACGATCCCGAGGGTTATGAGCTGTTCCTGGTGCACAACAACGCGAACAGGCTGCGGCAGCAGGGCAACGAGTCTCTGTTACAGGCCGGCGACATGGGCTTGTTCGACACCTCCTCCCCGTACACGACCGAATTCCTCGGCACGGACCGGCCGACCCGGGTGACGCTCCTGTTCCTGCCGCGCGACGCGTTGCCGCTGACCCGCGGCCAGATGGAGCGGTTGCTGGCCACCAGGCTCCCGGCGGCCACCGGCTCAGGGGCGATGCTGGCCCGCTACCTCACCGGCCTGCTCGAACACGCGAGCGGCTGCCACCCCGCCGAGCTGCCACGTCTCGGCACCATCGGCGTGGACCTGGCCGCCGCCTTCCTGTCCGGACGCCTCGACGCCGACCGCCAACTGCCGAGCGAGAGCCGACACCGGATCCTGGCCGCGCGCATCGACGCCTTCATCGACCAGCATCTCGGCGACCCCGATCTGGGGCCGTCGAGCATCGCCGCGCACCACCACATCTCCGTACGCACCCTGCACGCGCTGTTCGAGCAGCGGCACGAGACCGTCAGCGCCACCATTCGCCGGCGCCGGCTCGAACGTTGTCACGCCGACCTGGCCGACCCGCGGCTGAGGGACGATCCGATCGGCGAGATCGGCGTGCGCTGGGGCTTCAGGAACGGCGCCGAGTTCAGCCGCGCGTTCCGTACCGCCTACGACCTCAGCCCGAGGGACCACCGCCGTCGTTCGCTCGCCGAACATGAGGATCACTTGCCCCCTGCGGGGCAGGACACGCCCTGACCGCCGTGGCGAGCACAGGTTCAGCGGTCGGCGAGGTCGCGGTAGGTGTCCCGGACGACCATCAGGCGGTCGCGGCGGAACCTGGGAGGCTCGGCGGCGCGTACCTCCCGTCCGCGGGCGGACCAGAAGGCCGTCGCGGGGACGTCGTCCTGCCCTTCGGGGATGAACTTGAGCACTTCTTCCACGGCCGCGCGCGCCATCGACAGCGCCCGGCGGCCGTCCTCCGGGTCGTCGGGGACGTTGCCGGCCGTGAGATCGGCGAGCCACATCCACTCCCCGGCGTCGAGCAGCTCCGACGGCTCCGCGCCGCCGAACGTCGGCCAGCCGGCCGGCATGACCTCGCGTCGGGGCAGCGAGAACAGGTACTCCCGCGCCGCGCCGCAGTCGTCGCAGGCACCCGAGTAGCACTTGGCCAGCGAGCCTTCGACGCTGACCACGCCGCTGTCCCACTCGGTCTCCACCGAGCCGCACTGGCACGGGTTGAGGTCGAGGTACACGAGAGCCTCGTCGCGGGTGCGGGCAATCGGCCGATCCGTCACACGCGCAACCTACAGGGAAGCCGATCAACCCACTAGGGTGTCGCCATGCAGGCACCGACCGCGTTCGAGGAGCGGCTCCAGGAGGCGCACGGCCGGCACGACCTGACCACCTGTCTCGCGCTGCTGCGGTACGCCGACTTCGCCTGCCCGGTCAGCCAGGCCGCCGCCAGGGGCGAGGAGCCGATCACCTGGCCGACGTTCCCCGGCGCCGATCGGGTGTGGGTGGCGGTGTACACCTCGGCGGAGGCGATGCGCGAGGCGACGGACGGCGGCGTTCGGCATTTCCGGATCCTGTCGCTGGTCGAGCTGGCGGCCGGCTGGCCCGATCCTCGCTGGGGCCTGGCCGTCAATCCGGGTCTGGAGCCGTCGTTCCTGCTCGAACCGGGCACGGTCGCCAGACTGGCGGTGCCCACGCTGGAGCAGGACCTGGCAGCGGAGCCGGACAGCGGCCTCCCGATCATGCAGAAGCTGCTGGAGGTGGCACAGCTCCAGGAGCTGCTGGAGAGCGAGCGGCCGCGGATCTCCGGCTACTGCCATCACGCGCTCGACGTCGCCCACATCGCGACCCCTTCGGTGCTCGCCGACGCGCTGCTCCAGGAGGACGCGCTGACCGCGGAGGGCGCGGTCAACCTGTTGCGCTGGCCGGCGATCGGGGTGGAGCTCTACCGCACCCCCTACGGCGGCGTCGACGAGCGGGGCCGGACGGCGGTGGCCGGCTGGGTGATCGAGGAGCCGCCGTTCGTCGGCATGGGCCTGGTGCCGAACGCCGCCGAGACCATCAGGGAGTACAAGGTCGACGGCGTCGGCCTGCCGCACGGCGCAGAGATCGTGGAGCTGGGGTCCGACGGCCAGGAGCGCGTCCAGGCGAGGTACGACGCCGACCACGGCCGCTGGCTGATGGTGGCGGACCGGTGAACGGGGAGTCGTACCGAGCCCGCTGGGACGGGACGGACTACGAGGCGTCGGCCGAGCTCGTCGACGGCCGGCTGTTCATGCGCCTGTACGCCCCGGTCCCCGCGGACGGTTTCGAGGAGGCGGCGCCCGGCCGGTTCGTACGCGCGGTTCCCGCGGCCGGCTGCGCGGCCATCTGGCACGTGACGACCGTCTGCGAGTGGCGCGGCGCCTCCTTCCTGGTGCTCGCGGAACGGGAGGCGGAGCTGCTCGTCGAGTACACCGGCGGGAACGCGTCGCACGCGGCCGGGCTCGGCCTGGAACGGATCGAGCGCGGCGTGTACCGCGCCTGGGTGCGGCGGGAGGAGGTCTCAGCGCTCGGCGAGAAGGCTGTGATGATCGGGGGCACCGGTGAACGACATCACTGATGATCTCTTTCGAGCCGGATGATGTTGTTGTTATATTCACCCCAGTCAGGGGGTGGGCCTCGATGGAAGACGCGGACATAGTGGGCCTCCAGGCCTACGCCGACGAGTTACGCGACACCTTCATGCGCATGCAGCGCGACGTGGGCGAACTCAACGCCCGCGCCCAGGCCATCCGCGTCACGGAGAGATCCGCCGACGGGCTGGTCTCGGCGACGGTGAGCGTCCGCGGAGAGCTGATCAGGCTCGATCTCGACCCCCGGCTGTACCGCCGGCCCAACGCCAGAGGGCTGGCCGACACGATCACCGACACCATCCGGCGGGCCACCGCCAAAGCCCTGGACGAGCTGGTCGACCTCTTCGAGCCCGTGGTGCCGCCCGAGCAGTTACGCGCCCATTTGGAGGGCGACCTGGAGGCCGTGCTCGACCAGCTCTCCGGTCCGCTGCCGGGAGAGAGACGCCGCCGATGACCGCCGACGACCGGGCGGACGTGCACATCCGCGAACCGATCAGCCACAGTCTGAACCAGTGGGACGCCATGGCGACCGACCTGGGCGCCGCCTGGCCGGCCATCGCGGCGCGGATCCGGGCGCTGAACGCCGTCCGTCCCCAGGGCGACGGACCGGACGGCGTGTCCTTCAGCAGGCAGTACCTGGCGGGCGGAGGCCCCGAGAGATTCCTGCGCGACACCGATGATCTGATCAAGGAGATCTCCGGCTCCGGGCCGCTGCTGCGCGCCACGGTCTCCAACACCCTCACCACCGAGCAGGCGATCGACCTGGGGCTGTCGAACGCCTACCGAAAGGCATGATGGCGGGCAAGGGCGACGTCACCACTGCCACCGACGAGGCGCGGAAGCCCGCGGGCGGCACCGGCGCGTTCGACGGCGGGATCGCCACCAAGGACGTGGAGCCCGTCTGGCAGACCGAGGCGCTGCCCGGCTGGGTGGTCCATCACCTGATCCCGCTGCTCACGGCGGGCCAGAGCTGGCCCGAGGGAAGCGAGAGCAAGCTCTGGGAGTTACGCGTCGAGTACGTCAAGCTGATGAACCTGCTCATCAGCACCCTCGACCCGACCGCCGCCACCGTGCAGACCCTGAACGGCAGCCTCCAGTCCCCCGCCAAGCCGGCCATCTTCAAGAGGCTCGCCAAGCTCTACGACGACAAGGCTGGCGTGGTCGCCAAGGCCCAGGAGTCCTTCTCCTACGCGAAGATGGTCGACAACTTCGCCCGCGAGACCCAGTACACCAAGCTCTCGATCAACGTCGCCTTCTGGATCGCGGTGATCGCCGCGTTCATCGCCCTGATCGCGGCGGGCTTCTTCCCGCTCGCCAGCCTGATGCTGCGCAGTGTCGGCGCCGCGGGCGGCACCAGGATCGCCATGATCATGCAGCGGCTGGCGCTGGCGGCGTCGCGGGCGGGCGTGGTCGCCAAGAGCGGCCAGGTCAGCAAGCTCGCCGGAGCCGGTGCGGGGTCGTTCTTCAACAAGGCGCTGGCGTACGAGCTGTTCGAGGAGATCAGCGAAGAGCTGCTGATCGACCTCACCACGCAGTACCAGCAGATCAAGATGGGCACCCGCGACACGTGGGACTGGAAGAAGGTCAAGGCGGCGGCGATCGGCGCGGGCGTCGGCGCGGTCGCGGGCACCAAGCTGGGCGACCCGATGTCACGCTTCGCCAACGACCTGCCCGGCATCTCGCGGCTGAACCGGATCGCGGGCGACAACCGCGGCGTCGGCAACGCGTTCCTGCGCTTCCCCGGACGCGCGCTGAACACCGGCCTGAACAACATGGTCGCCTCGCCCGCCGGCAGCATCGTCGCCAACTACGCCGTCTACGACCAGTTCGCGCTGCCGGGCGCGGAAGGCTTCTACGGCGGATTCCTCGGCGGCGCGGGACGTACGAACACCCTCAGCCCGACCAACCTGGAGGTCTGGCACGCGGCCGCCACCCCGGTGACCTCGCTGAGCAACGCGGTCGCGGAGGCGATGGCGGCCCAGCAGAACGGGACGGCGACCCCGGCCGGCCCCCTTCCCGTGGACTTCTCGACCACGGGCGGCCCCCAGACCGGACCGTCCGACTCCGGCTCGTCCCCGATGGTGCCGCAGTCTCAGGGGACGAGGGGAGGCCGCGGCACGCAGACGCCCGACATCCTCACCCCCGACACGCCCAGACCCCAACCAGCCCACAACACAAAAGCCCAGCAGAACCCCCTCTCCTCCCAGCCCCAACCTCAACCACAGGACCAGAGCCAGGAGCAGCCCCAGCCGCAGCCCCAGGACGAGCCCCAAGCCCAGCCGCAGCCCCAGGACCAGCCACAGCCTCAGCCCCAGGATCAGAGCCAGGAGCGGTCTCAGGGTGAGGAGCAGGGCCAGGCTCAGGACCAGCGGTCCGCTGTGCAGGACCCCGCGTCCAACCAGCCCTCGGCCGCCGTCCAGGACACTTCCGCCGCCGAGAAAACCGATACTCAGCCGACCACCCCGGACCCGGCCGGCGCTCCCGACTCCCAGCCGACCACCTCGGACCCGACCAGCGCGTCCGTCGAGTCCGACGCCACCGCGCAGGCCCCCACCGCTGCGGCCCCCGACCACACCGCCGCCCCCCAGAACCCCGACACCGCCACCACGCCGGACACCGCGAACACGGCGGAGACGTTCACCGCCCCCGACACCGCGAACACGGCGGAGACGTTCACCGCCCCGGAGACGGTGAACGCGGTCGGATCCCCCGCCGCGCCGGAGGCCGGGAGGACGTCCGAGACCGTGGTCACCGGAATGGCGTCCCAGCCGGCCGGATCTCCCGTGACGGGCCAGCAGGGTCCCGCCGCGCAGCAGGCGGCGCCCGTGCCCGTGGTCCGGCAGACGCCCCCCGGCGAGCACGCGGTCACCGGTGAGCGGGCGCGGACGCTGGTCTCCCGGCTGATCGGAGCGACCCGCCGGGCCAGGAGCACCCACGCGGTCGTGGGCGGCCGTCCCCTCGGGCGGTTCGTCGCCGACGGCCGCATGAGCGGCGTGCCGCCGCTCACGGTGGAGGAGGCCCAGGCGGCGTTCCAGGCCGAAGTGCGCGCGTCGGACATCGGCGAGAACGTCACCGCCTTGCGCTGGACCGGGCCCGGCACGCTGGTGGTCGAGTTCAGCGACCGTCCCGCCCAGACGTTCGTCTTCACGGTGGGACGCGTCCGCCGTGGACGGCTCGGGCGGACCGTGGCCTACGAGGGCAATGTCAACAGGGGGCGGCTCGCTCCCGGCGTGGCCCCCGACCAGGTGGCCAGGCTGGTGCTGCACGAGGTCGTCGACACGCTGCACGCCCGCGCCCACCCTCGCCAGAACCTGCTCCGCCGCATGGTCGCCCAGCCGGACGGCCGGGACGAGTGCGTGGCGGCGCGCGTACGCGAGGAGGTGTTCCTGACCCGCCGGATCGGCGAGGTGAGCGGGGCCCAGCGGGACGCCCTCGTGGCCGAGCGCGCGGTCGTACGGGACTTCCTCAGGGCTCGTGGCATGTGGCCGCCGTCCACCCCGGCCCTGGAGGCGGCTCCGGCGTCCGCCCCGCCGTCGATCGCCGGTCTCGTGGCCCGGATGAACGAGCAGGGCCGGGCGATCGAGTACGCCGTTCTCGATCTCGACCTGGCGGTGACCGCGCAGATCGACCGGCTCCTGCGCATCGAGGCGGACCTGCGGCTCCAGATGATGGCCACGGCCGACACGCGTCCGAACCCGCTGCTGACCGCGGTCTCCGAGGCGAGGGCCGCGTACGAGTCCGCGCAGGCGCTGCTGCACCTGGCGGCCGGTTCCCGGACGCGGGTCACCGAGTTCGGCGCGGCGCTGCAGCGGGCCCGCCTGCTGCAGCGGGAGTTCGAGGCGAAGGCGGACAGCCTCGTCCTGGTCCCGGCGCTGCCGCGTGACGCGGGCCCGTCCTTGGGGGACGTGCTCGGCGGGCACATCAGCGCGTTGAGGACCGCCGCCGACGAGCTCACCGCGGCGGCGCGGCGGTCCCCCGCGACGGCGGCGGACAGGACCGCGGCGGCGGACTCGGCCCTGCGTGCCGCCGAGTCGTACGAGTTGCTCCTCAACCGGATCAACCAGGATCGCCCCTTCCTCGGCCCGCCGTCCGAGCTCGTCTCGCAGCTGCTCAGGCTCGCGAGCGGCTACGAGCAGCACTACCGCCAGCTCGCCACGCCGGAGCAAGCGGAGAGCGCGCGTGCCTCCAGGGACATCGACGCGCTGCACGCCGCCCTGCGCAGGGACGTCGCGGAACGCCAGGCCACGGTCGCGGCGCTGCGCTCGGCCGCCGACGAGGCCCTGGAGGCGGCGGGCGAGGCCGTCAAGGCCCAGCGTGACGTGGTACGGGCCTACGAGGAGGCGACGAGCAGGGCGTACGAGCAGGCGGCGAACGCCCTGGCCGGCAAGAACGTGGAGGCCGCGCGCGCATGGCGGGCCGAGGCGGCCGAGCTCAGCGCGCTCGGCGCGCGGCACGAGCGCGCCGAGTCGCTGGCGATCGAGGCCCGCGAGGCCCAGCGGGCGTTCCGCGTCCTGCTGGACGAGGCGATCAACGGGAACCCGGTCGACCCCGCCCTGCTGACCGCCCGCATGGAGGCGGCGGCCGAGGCGCTGGAGACGTACCGGGAGGCCCTCGCCGAGCTGCGGGCGCAGGCGCCTCCTCCCTCGTTCCTCACGCCTCCGGCGGCGGACGGCCCGCGTGACACCGAAGTGAGGCGGCTCTGGAAGCACGTCCAGAACCGGGCGCGGGACATCGAGGCCGCCGGGGAGCACGCCGCCACGCTCGCCGCCCAGCACCGCCGCGCGGCCCAGGCCGCCGAACAGCAGGCTCGGACCGCACGACAGCAGGCGACCGACCCCCGCGGCGGGCGCAGGCGCGTGGCTGAGGACGACGGCGCGGCCAGGCGCAGGTGGAAGGCCGCGCGGGAAGCCGATGCGGCGGCGGCCACCGCCGACTTCCACGCCCTCGTGGCGCACCGGTACGAGGCCGCCGCCGAGGCCGCCGCGTACGCGCTCGAAGCCGTCGGCCTCGCGCTGACCGCCCTGACGGAGACGAGCAGGACGGAACCCCCGGCGAACGGTGAGGTCGACGCGGCGCTGGCGGAGCTGGAGAGCCGCTGGGCCGCGTACGAGGCGGCGCGGGAGGCGAACCTGCCGTCGCCGCTCGCCCTGCTGGGCGTCTTCAGGGCGGGCCCGGTCGCCGAGGTGGCCGCGCTGACCGAGCTGGTCAATGATCTGCTCGCCCGTAAGGGCGTGGCCGCACGGCTCACCGAGGACGAGCTGGAGAGTCAGGTCCGCCAGGCGTTCCGTGCCGCGGTCTCGCAGGACGGCATGATCCTGCGGCTGAACGCGGCGGGCGCGACGGTGCGCATCCGCCTGAAGCTGAGCGACCTGGAGGAGGTCGCGGGGCCGCCTGGCCGGTCCTCGGAGACGATTCTCGGCCGCATGCGGCAGGGCGGCGGCCCGTCGAGCCGCACCGACCGCAGGTCCAAGGGGTTCGACTTCAACAAGGACCTGGTCACGCCGTTCAGATGGCTGATGAAGCGGGTGCCGTGGGTGCCGCATGAGGAGCTCCAGAAGCTCGCCCTGTACCTAGTGGTGAACGCCCACTTCGGCTGGGGCAATGCGCAGTCCGTCTCCACCTCCTCGCAGGAGAACTGGCAGGGCGGCAACGTCGAGGACTACCGCGGCAAGTCCTCCCGGTTCGCGGCGAAGGCGAGCTGGGAGGTCGAGGTCAGCACACCCTCCGGCGCGCCGGTCGCCGGCACGCGGCCCGCCGGTGATGCCACGCAACGTCAGGGCCTCTGGGTCCCGCACTCCTATCTCCTCGACCCGCCCGCGAACCCCCTCCACCTTCCGGAGAACGAGCGGCAGCACACCCCCTTCCCCGAACACGTCGTCACCGCCATGACCGGGCTGGGCCGGCTGGCGGAGCGGGTCGCCAGGCGGATCGACAGCCTCGACCTCAGTCCCGTCGCCCTCCAGCAGATCCTCACCACGATCACCGAGGACCTGCCCAGCTATCTGGGCCAGGCCGTCAACGACCCGTCGGGGCTGCGCCGCACCATCACGGTGGACGGCGTGGCCCGCGCCGTGGTGACGGTGCGCACCACCGTGCTCCCCGGCGCGTTGCCCGTCGGCGGCACCAGCGCCGAGCATCCTCAGGAGGCGCTGCGCAACGCGTCCTCGCACGCGGGCCGGCAACGCTCCGCCAACGAGAACCACGGCGGCGGGGGCGGCGTGGGCGTCAACCTGAATCCGCAGGACCCGGACCCGACCCACCCGATCGGGATCGACCAGGACAGGGAGTTCACGCCGCAACTGGTCCCATATTCCGACTGGGGACGGGCGTCCTCGACCTCGGTCGGCGCCAGCGCCGTCAGCATGCGCGCGGGCGTGCACAAGTCGGTGGGCCACACCGCCGGTTTCATGCTCGGCCTGATGCACACCGTGACGATCCAGGTGGACGGCCACCCGCCGATCCGGCTCGCCGGGGGCGGGAACGGACTGTTCCGCATCGCCGAATCGGCGGCCTACCGCTACGGCCTGCCGGTCGACCCCGCCGCGGAGGTCGGACGCGACGCGAACGGCGACGCCGTGCTCAGGGACGACCCGGTCAAGGCCAACCCGCCCGGCAGGGTGGGCAGGCTGCCCAGCTGGCTCGGCAATCCGCCGGATCACGTCCGGGGCGCGGGTCCCGCCCTGGTCCAGCAGGTCACCGGCATGAACGAGGTCCGCGCCCAGGTCGAGGAGTACCTGCGCGGGCAGGGCGTGCTGCCCGAGCTCGTCGAGGACGTGCCCGTCTACTCCCGCATCCCCTGGGTCAGGGCGAGCCAGATGGCCAACGAGCAGCTCGTCGCCGAACAGTTCTCCGCCGAACGCCTGGAGACGGGCTACGACCAGGCGGCCCAGGAGGGCCTGTTCATCAACCTCGTCCACTACCGGGAGCTCCTCGCCGCCGAGCACTACACCCTCCGCATCAGGCTGACGCAGCACTTCGGCGCCGCCGGCTACGAGGGGGTGACGGACGCCGTGCGGATGACGAACCTCGACATCGGCTCCGACACCCACACCTTGACCCGCACCGGCAACAGCTCCTGGAAGTGGGGGGCGAAGCTCGACGCCGGGTTCAAGGACGATCCCGGCGTCGACGTCGGGCACGCCGGCGGCTCCTTCGGCCGCGGCCGGGGTACCACCGACGAGTCCGGGACGGCCAGGACCGTCAACCAGGTGACGCTCCTCGAAGGCGACGGGCCGAGCGCGGTCTTCCGCGTCCCGCACACGATCCAGGTGGACCGGTTGATCGGCCCGAACATCAGCCGGACGGTGGTCGAGGGCCAGGCGGGCGAGGCGCGGATCGTGCTCCCGGCCGACCTGCTGCCCTTCGCCCCGGCGGACGACGGGCACCCGCGCCCGCGTGGCCCGCGCTTCCGCACCGAACCCGCGGTGCTGCGCCGGGCCACCATCGTCCATCTGGACGTGGGCGACGTGGCGTCGGCCGCCGCGCGCGAGCTCGACACGCGGCTCCGCGCGGGGCTCGACCGCGACTCGCCGGCGTTCCAGCACCTGGCGGCGTTCTTCAACGTACGCGGCCTGATCAGCCACCGCGAGGTGTTCTCCACCGGTCACCGTACGGGGGTGGACACCCGGGCGGGGCACCAGCAGGTCGGGCTGCGCCTCGACCTGGGCGAGTCCCGGTTCCTGTCCGTGGCCGACATGGTGGTCGGCGACATCAACCTCACGCTCGCCGCCCACAACGACGTCCAGCGCAGCTCCCGGCCGCGCGAGGTGGCGGGCGGCCTGGACGTGCCGCTCTCCGTGCCGGTGGAGCCCGGCAGCGAAGGGGCCGGCGCCTCCTGGGGGCACACGACCAGCGAAGAACACAAGACGATCACCGGCCCCGAACGGCTGGGCATCGACACGGGCAAGCAGTACGTGTTCGCGATGGGCGTCACCCCCCAGCTGACCGTGGACGGGCAGGAGGGCCGGCTCCGCGACGGGACCGTCGTCTACATGCTCTCCGAACGCGACGCGCTCGAACTGTACGCCGACGAGAAGGTGCGCCTGCCGCTGCACCAGGTCGCCGACGCGGCGGAACGCCTGATGAACGGCGACCTGAAGCTCGGGCGCCGGGTCGCGATCACGTTCATGGACCGATACCTCACGGAGCTGGAGAAGGCCAGAGACAACCACCCGTCGGGCGTCCCCGGCCTGAGCACCCTGCCCGGCATCCCGCTCACCTCGGGCCACACCGTCGAGCGGGCACTCGCCGCGCTCCTCGCCCTGTTCGACGCCGACCGGCTGGCCGCGTTCATGCCGCCCGGCGTCCCCGAGGGCCGTCCGGACGAACTTCCCGGCGACACCATCGACCGCATGCTGAGCAGGCCGGAGCTCCATCCCCAGATCCGGGACGCGCTCCTGGCCGCCGCCGCGCGGCTGGCGAACGGCGAGGTGCCCGCCCAGCTCGCCCCCGCCTACCAGCACGCCCTCGGCATGAGCACGGTCAAGGGGGTGAGCCTGCACCCGGCCGGCGCTCCGGGCACCGAGGTGGAGCTGCTGGACGCGATCATGGACGCGGTGAGGCAGGTGGCCCCGGACGCGTTCGCCGATGACGTGCTGCTGGAACGGGCGCTGACGGCCGACTTCTCCGGTGACACGTGGCTCGGGAAGATCGATGACATGCTCGACCCGGATCACCCGGGCGGCGAGTACATCCTCCACGTCGACGGGGACGCCGAGCCTCTGCAGATCGTCGTACGGGCCGAGCTGGGCGACGACGTGCAGTACCGGGGCGAGGTCTTCGACTACGGGCAGATTCTCCAGCGCTACACGATGTCCGAGGAGAACGTCGCCGAATCGTCGTCGCTGACCGCGTCCCCCCACGCCAAGGGAGCGACAGGCGGGACATCGCTCACCGGGGCCACCGACTGGGGGCGCAGCGGCACGGGATCGAGCAACGTGCAGCAGACCCAGCTACGGCGGGCGTCGTCGTTCACGGGGGCCAGGGCCGAGGTGCGGCAGGGCATCACGCTCACCATCGAGGTGCGGCGGTCGCCCTCCCGGAACGCGCGGCCCGTCCGTACGACGTTGTCCGGCACGATCGACCGGCTCGTCCCGCCCGGCATGACCGCGGCCGTGGGAGAGGTCTCGGCGCCGGTGGCCGTGCCCGACCCGCGGCCCCTTCCCGTGCCCGAGAGCTTCACCACCGAGAGCACGCGGGCCGACGGGCTCGCCAGGGCCGTCGAGCGGCAACTCGAAGCCGAGCACGGTGTGAAGCTCTCCCCCGAGGACTCCAGGAAGCTCGCCTGGCTCCTGTCGGGCAACTCCAGGAACGGCATCTTCCCCTTCATGCTGGCCAGGGACGGGCACATGGTGCTCAAGGTGCCGGGGCGGCGCGGCCGGGAGGTGAAGATTTACGTCGGGGCGATCCTGTCCGAGGCCACGACGACCGCCGGGGGCCTGTCGGATCTGGAGATCGGCCAGGCCGACCGCCGCCAGTGGACCACCAGGGCCGACGCGAGCGACACCAGGCTGCGCCCGCTCTCGCTCACCGGCTCCTCCCCCGAGGACGACGAGTCGTTCCTCTCCGACCTGCTCAGCCGGCTCACGAGGAGCCTCGCGGACAAGGTCGGCGTGACCGCGGGCGTCCGGGACCAGTCCGGCGACGGCTCGTCGGTCAGCGGCGGGAACCGGGACGAGACCAGCGTCTTCGAGCAGGCCGGCACCAGCAGCTCCGTTCGTTTCCGCGTCGACTACACCGTGCGCTTCGAGGTCACGCGGGGCTCCGTCTCTGAGAAGCGGGGCGAGACGCGGCGCGTCGCGACGGGCGAGGCCGACGTGCTCGTCGCCGACCACGTCCTCGCGGCGATCATGCGGGAGGCCGAGGACCCGCCGCCGCTCCCGGCGGAGCAGGAGCCGCCCGGCGTGCCGGGCCCGACGCAGTCCCTGGCCGCGCTCCGGCAGGGCGGCCTCGACGTGCGGCAGCTCGCCGGCGCGCTCGAGCAGGGCGGCCTTGACGTGCGGCAGCTCGCCGGCGCGCTCGCGGCCCTGCCGGACCCCGTCGTCCATCTCGACGCCGACCTGCCCCTGCCGCCGTACGGGCAGCTCAGGCAGGCGCAGCTCGCCGCCCGCGCGCTCGGCGGGGACCTGTGGGTCACCGTCCGCCTTCCGGACGGCTCGCCCCTGACCTACCTCGCCACGCCCGACGGCCGGCTGTGGGCGCGGGGGCAGAACGGCGACTTCGGACGGCGCTTCTCCGGCGTCCCGACGGCACTGGTGGCGCTCGCCGAGCAGCACGGGATCGACCTGCACGCCCTGGACGCCGCGACGCGCGCCGACACGCCCCTGGCCGAGTCACTGCGGAACGAGCTGCGCAGGCGAGCCGTCCCGCCGTCCGCGGCTCCAGCGCCGGGGTGGACGGTGAGCGGGAAACCCGACGACGCGGAGGACGGCACGGCCGGCGACGGCCACACCCATGCCTCCCCGATGGACGACTCCCTGTTCGTCGCCGACGGCCGCCCGGCGGACGAGGACGACCTCACCGTCGACGAGGCCAGGGAGGCGTTCAAGGACGTGCTGGTGGAGGACTTCGGCGGCGTCGCTGGCACCTGGCGGGTGCTCTGGGAGGACGGCGACACGCTGACGCTGGAGTCCGACCTGCTCGGCCGGCTGCACTTCCGTTTCGAGGTGGGCCCGGTCGAGGGCGGCTACCTCGGCCAAACGACGGTGCTGAACAAGGGCTCGGAGTCCGATCCGCACGTGGTGACCCTGACTCCCCGCGTCGCCGAGGACCAGGTGGCCAGGCTCGTCCTGCACGAGATCAGCGACGTGCTGCAGTACCGGATGGAACGCGCGCACGGGCACACGCACGCGCACACGACCGGGGACGCCACGCGCGACGAGTGCGTCACCGCCCGCCGCAACGAGCTCCTCTATCTGGAACGCAAGCAGCGCGAGGCGCTGGCGGCGGGCGACACGGACGCCGCGGACCGGCTGGGCCGGGAGATCGTCGCCGTCAAGGCCGACCTCGACCGCCGCACCGGGCCGCCGCACTCCATCGACGCCCTGATCAACTGGACGGAATCCAACGAACCACAACCAGAGGCCACGAACCCCGAGGGCGATTCGGAGCTGGCGGCGCTGGAGGTCCGGGGCGCGCCGGAGCACGTCGCCGCGAACGTCTCCAAAGTGACGATGGCCGACGGCTCCTCCGCCCTGCTCGTGGAGGAGCTCACCCCTCAGGGCAGGAACCTGACCCTGCTGATGACCGAGCTGGCCCACCGCCTGGGCCTGGTCGGCCACCCGAGAGCGGCCGGTGACCGGCACATCCTGATCGACTGGACCCCCACCTCCTCAGCCACCTCCTCCTCCGACTTCCTCGGTACCCGTGAGGCGGTGCTGGCCGGATACCTCGTCGCCCTGGCCGACATCACCCCGCTCGTCACCAGCCCGGCCCTCCACGTGCTTGCGAGCCGCCGCCCGCTGCTCGACCTGTTCCTGCGTAAGGACGCCTCCGGCCGGCTCGAGTGGGCGAGCAACCCGCTGTCCCCCTCGGACCTCGTGGCGCTGGAGACCATGCTGGTGGCCGCACGTGAGGACTTCGCGCGGTCGGGCCTGCAGACCCAGTTCGACCAGATCATGGAACGTCACCGGTCACTCGCCGGTGGCCCCCTCGTGGGCAACGCGGCGGGCCGGGAGAGCGTGCTGGCCGCCGCGCCGGGGCAGTACCTGCGTCTCGGCATGGTCGAGCAGCTCAGCGCCACCGCCGACCAGGGCTCGCCCTCGACACGTACGGGCACGAAGCCCGCGGCCGGGAGCCGGACCATCGATCCTGTTCTGCGCCTGCGTGACAATCTCCGGCAAGGCGTCGTGTCGAAGCGGCCTTCAGCCTCCCTGGGCGACGTCGTCACGTTCGCCGACGGGTCCCAGGGGCTTGAGGTCCCCGCCCACCTGACCGCGCAGGTCCTCGTCCAGGCGCTGGTCAGACGGGTGCTGGGCATCGCCGGTCCAGCCGTGCACGTCGACGGCGACGGAGTGGTCTGGCGTACGTTCGGCAACGACAGGTTGCGGGTGAGCCTGACCACGGGCATCGTCCGCTCGGTCGAGGCCCCCGGACCGTACGGACGCACGACCGAGGTGACCTTCGGCGACGGCCGGCGGGCGCTGCGCCACGAGTTCCCGACCCGTGAGCTGGCCGACGAGTTCGAGGCCACGCTGGAGGAGCTCATCGAGGCCCGCGACGGCGTGCCGGGCTCCCATCGGGCCAACCGCTCCGTCGTCTACGAAGAAATCACCACCGAGTCTCCCGCCGAGGCGGAGCGCCGCCTGGCCACCCGGGCACTGTACGCCCTCCTTCGTCATGGCCGGTCGCCGGAGCAGGCGACCCTGCGACGACTGCTCGACGCCAACCCGCTCCTCGCCCGATTCGGGACGACCGTTGACGGGCGGTTCCAAGCGGGCGCGCCGGTGTTGTCGGCCCGTGTCGTCGCCGACCTGACCGCCAAGCTGGAAGAATTACGCGCCCTTTTCGCAGTGCTCGACCTCGACTCCCGGCACGAGTGGCTCCTGAACACGCTGAACAGCCTCACCGGTTCCGACGAGGCCGGGCTGATCCCGCTGGCGTTCTCCGAGGACCTGACCACGCCGGAGTACCGGGTGCCCGCATGGCAGCCCCCGCCGGGATCGGACTCCCTGCTCGCCGAGCTCCTGCGGAACGACCACCTGGCCCAGGCGTACGAGCGTGGGCTGTTCGATCTGATCGCGCAGGCCGAAGCCGAACTGGCGGGACGGCCCACCGCCGCCGGATGCGTGTTCGCCTGGGTGCCCGGCAAGCTGATCCCTTCGAATGCCGCGCCCGGCGACGGGTTCTTCATGAGGCGCTTCATCGACGGCGTCGACGACGGCGGCGACATCGACCTTCTGGCCGAACATCCCACCGGCGTACGGGTCACCGTCCTGTCGACCGGCTACGTGCCGGTCGGGGATCTGTCGGGCAAGCCGCATCATGCCACCCTCAGGACTGACGCCCCGTTCGTCGTGACGGCCGTGCTGCGGACGCCCGACGGGACGCCGCACTACTTCCTCACCCAGACGTCCGCCCGGCCCCGGTCGGACACCATGGTCACGCCGGCGATCAGGCTCTCCAGTGAGCTGGCAAGGGATCTGGCGGCCCTCTTCCAGGACACGGTCGACCGGACCCCCGCGGGCGTACGCGTCCGCAGCGGTCGGGCCCATGACGCCGCGCCTTCCACGACGCCGGCCACCCAGGGCGTCTTCGTGGTCGAGGGGCGTTACGTGGAGCAGGGCATGATGGTCGGCGGCCGGCGGCTGCGGGCCGAGGCGGTCGCGGCGATGCTGCTGATCTTCGCGGATCTGCCGCCGGGCGCGACGATTCTGCTCGCCGGTCCCCATGACGGCACGACGGACTTCGCGCAGGAGCTCGCCCGGTTCACCGATCGGGTGGTACTGGCCGCGGATGGCCCGGCGGAGAGCGCGACGGAGGACGGCCCGTCCAGCCCGGACGCCCTCAGGTCACTGGCACGGCTCAAGATCTTCCTCCCCGCCGACACCTCGGGCCTCGTGGCAGCACAGCTCCGGGCCTGGCTCCGCTCCGAGATCCCGCAGATGGACGAACCCTTGACTCTGAGCACGCCCGGCGGCTGGGCCGGACCCGAACGTCTTCCACTCGCCGAGATCCGCCCTCGCAACACGGGCAGGCTCTATTTGCCCGAGCCCTTGACAGAGACGGAAGAAGCCCGGATGCGAGGGGCCTATCTGATAATCAGAAGGATCCTTGAGCAGGCCGGCGGACGCGCGCTCCGTGCCTCTGAGATCGAACGCCTGCTGCCGCACATCAACCCCCTGAGGGGCACGATCAACTGCGCTGAGGTGGCGCTCGCGGTCGACGACATCCTCAGCGGCCGACCCGCCGTCGCCGGGCTGAGGGGTGAGCATGCCGGCACCCAATACGGAATTTACATCGGTCGCGCCCTGCGGCTCCCGTTGCACATGACTTCCTCACTGGAAGAGGCGGAGAACCTCGTCCGGCAGAACCCGGGCTCCCGTGGGATACTGGTGGGCCATCGCGCCAGCGGCGCGGGGCATGCCTGGAACCTCGCCAACACGGATGACGGCCTGTTCTACATAGACGGCCAACCCGCGTGGATGAGCGCCGTCAATCGAAATGATCGCGGGTTCGTGTCCTACAGGTTCTACCCGACGGCCTGAGAAGAGAATCGCAGTGATCGACAGAAGTGAAGCCGAACGCATCGCCCTCGAGTTCGCCCGCGACCTCATGACCCAGTACGACCGGGAAGAGATCGTCCTCAATGACGAGGCGGCCATCGAGAAGCCGTACGGATGGCTGTTCGTCTTCACCACAGCCGCGTTCCTGCGCACCCGCGAGTGGGAGGACGCCCTGCTCGGGGCCGGTCCGCTGCTGGTCCTGCGGGAAGACGGCCAAGTCGTCGTCCTGCCCACGTTCTACTCCGAGGAGGACGCGTTGCGGGCGTACGAGGAAGGACGCCTCGACAAGGGGTTCGAACAGACCGAATGAGCTGAACGCCGCCAGGACGTTCATGACGCGAAAGGTGCGTCATCCAGCCAGGTCGGACCCCACGTGATCGCGGCGCCGTCCTTTGCGGGCGGCCCGGTCAGCCGATCCTGCCGGAGACGGCGTCGTCGTCGCCGCCCCAGACGTCGTCGTCCTCGTGCAGCCAGGTGCTGTTCTCCTTGTCCTCCGGCTCGGCGGCCACGCTGGCGCAGGCCGCCGCAGGCAACAAGCTGCCGACGTTGCCGGTCGCGCTGGCCTATGCCGAGGCGTGCGGCGCAGGTCGCGAACAGTGGCGGGCCCGCTGGGAGCAAGCCCGCGCCGCTCTGCGTGACCCCGCCGCGACCGGCGACGAGGCGGCACAGGCGCCGTATCGGGGGCTGGTCCGGTTTGAGGCCGCCGATCAGGCGTTCTTCTTCGGCCGGACCGCCCTGATCGAGCATCTGATCACACTGGTGAAGGCCCATCGGCTGGTGCTGGTGGTAGGCCCTTCAGGGTGTGGCAAGTCCTCGGTGCTGCGGGCCGGGCTGGTGCCGCGGCTCCCGACCGGCAGCGTGCGGGTGATGACGCCCGGCGCTCATCCTCGCCTTGACAGTGCCCGGGCCGGTGATGTGGTCGTGGTCGACCAGTTCGAGGAAACGTTCACCCTGTGCCAGGACCCTGCCGAGTGCCAGGCCTTCATCGACACTCTCGTCGCTCTCACAGGCGATGGGAGCGGGACGCGGGTCGTGCTGGCCGTCCGCGCGGATTTCCTGGGCCGTTGCGCTCACCTTCCCGAGTTGGCCGAGGCCGTACGCGACTCGACCGTGCTGGTGGGGGCGATGAGCACGGCGGAACTGCGTGAGGCCATCACCAAACCGGCGAGCGCGGCCGGGCTGATCGTGCAACGCGAGCTGACCGCCCGGATTCTCCAGGACGTCACCGGCCAGCCCGGCGCACTGCCCCTGATGTCGCATGCACTCCTGGAAACCTGGCGGCGCCACACCGGTAAGGCGCTGACCACCGCCGCCTATGAGGCCGCCGGCGGCATCGACGGAGCCGTCGCCCACACCGCCGAACAGCTCTACAGCGCACTCACCGATACGCAGCGACAACGGCTGCGCCACCTACTCTTACGCCTGGTCACCCCCGGACAGGCGGGTAACGCTGACACCCGCCGACACCTCGGTGGTGGTCGGGGAGCAGCTCAGGGCCTGGCTCGGTCCCAAGCTGGCCGCGATGCCGGAGGATCCGCGGCCCAGTCGTACGGAGCGCAAGGGACACATGCGTCCCGTCCCGCTTCTGGCGGCCGTCCGGCCCGTCGAGTCGTCCGGCCCGGTGTCCGCGCCACCGCTGAGCGCCCGGCACCGGGACCTGATCTCCGAGCATCGCCGCGAGGTCAACGCGGGCATCTGGTACCGCGACGAGAGCTCCGCGGTCATGCCCACGGCCGATCCACGCCTGCTGCGACGCACCACCGACACCATCGACGTCGCGATCGCCGGTGACGGCACCGGATTCTTCATAGGCTCCGAACGACTCAGCGCGGCCGACCTGGGCACCATGCTCGCCCACGACCCGCGCGTGCTCGCGCAGCCCGACGCGTGGATACGCATCCTGGGCTGCGAGACGGCCCGCGACCCGGCGGTGCTCCAGGAACTGGCCGACCTCACCGGCCGGTCGATCCTGGCCGGCAACGAGATCGTCTACATCGGCGCCGACAGGCACGCTCACACCGCGGCCGTTCAGGGATACGACGAGGACGGGCGGCCGGTCTTCCCGTTCGACGACGACGGCCAGTGGTTGCAGGCCCACCCGTCCAGGAAGGTGACGCCCGCCACGCCCTTCGCCGTCCCGGCACCGCCGCGCGTCCTCGAACAGCGTCGCCTGCCCCAAAGCGCCGTCGACGAAGCGCTCGCGGCCGATGCGAACGAGTGGGAGTTGTTCGGAGAGCAGGGAGTAGACGGCACCGTGGCGCACCTCACCCTGGGGGACGGCACCAAGATCGTACGGAAGGGGACAGGCGTCGTCGAAGCCAGGGCCGAGGTCCTCGGGTCGCTGGTGGGACGGCTCATCGGCGCCGACGTCCCCATCGTCGTCGCGCACCCGACGGATCCACGCACGGTCTTCATGGAATACGTCCGCGGCACGCACCCCGCCGACAGCCCGGACACGAACGCCAAGCGCAACGCGATCCTGCTCGAACTCCTCGACCTGTTGATCCTCAACAACGACCGGCACCCGAACAACCTCTACGACACGGGCCCCGGTATGGCCGGTGTGGATCACGGACGCGCCTTCATCGTGCCCCGAGTCCCTCGCGGACACGCCGCCTTGATGCCCGGCACCGAAATCACCTCTATCCCGTCAGTCGGTAAGGTTCTCCGCGGCAACTTCGTCGCGGCCGGACCCCACGACCGTCCCGTATGGGTCGACAACCCACTGAGTCGGCAGGACGTGGACTTCCTCACCGAGGTCATGGTGTCGCTGGCTCCCCATTACCGGGACAGCGGCTTCATCCCCGCCTACGAAGAGGCGCTCAAGAGGCTGTACCACATCGGGATGCACGCCAAGGGCGAGATCTCGCTGCTGGCGCCGCCGGCACCGGCGCCGGTCCGGGTCCAGAGCCATTTCGGCTGGGACTTCGACGACCACAACGACGTCGTCGAGGACGTGACCCGGCGGCTGGCGGCCGGCGAGGACGTCGCGTCCGTCGTGCCGTACATGACGCGAGACGCGATGACCACGGACGTGGCCTTCGGGCTGGAGCTGGAGTTCGCCCACGCGGGCGGGACCATGGGCGTCCGGGCCGGCGACGTGCGCCTGATGACCGAGGAGCTCCACCGCGCGGGGCTCGCCGCGAGCCCCAAGGTGTTCGGTCACCACAAGGCCCCCGACTCGATGAGCGGCCGGCCGTACATGGAGCGGGAGGCGAACCCGCGTCTCATCGCCGGCGAGTTCGTCTCCGGCATCCTCCGGGACACCGAGCAGACATGGGCGGACCTGGCCCGGATCACCGAGATCATCAAGTCCCACGGCGGCGAGATCACCCCGGCGACCGGCGGTCACATCCATGTCGGCGCCCCGGGTCTCGGCACCGACGTGAAGGGCATGCACCGGCTGCTCACGCTCTACTACGGCTACGAGGACATCCTGTTCCGGCTCGGGCAGGACCCCAGGGAGCCCTTCGGCATGCACCGGCCCTATCGGTACTGCGAGCCCAACGAGGTCACCGGCGGCACCGAGCACTCGACGCAAGAGCTCCGCGACGTCCACCGCCGCCCCTCCGCACTCAACCTGGCCCATGTCATCGGCACGGCCGACGATCACGTGGAGTTCCGCCACAACGACGGGCATCTGGATCCCTCGTTCATCCAGGCACGGATCAAGCTCGTCGCCGCCATCGTGGACTACGCGCGCAACGGCGGTGAGCACCTGCCCGCGCGGGAACAACTGGGCACCCACCTCGAACACGACCGGGACCCGCGGCGGGACGCGGCCTCCTTCATCGAGATGGTGAACACCCTGTTCACCCGCCAGGCAGACAAGGAACAGCTGACCGCCCTGTTCGCGATCACGACATGGCAGCCGGCCTCGGACGACGGACGATGGTGAGCGAGATGAGCGTACGCGTCAGGAACACGTCGGCGGCCGAGGCACCGCCGACGCCCCCGGCCAGGGCAGACGGCACGCCGTACGCCTACGAGGTCATCGACGGCTGGTGGCGGATCTACGGGGACGAGCCCGCCGAACTGATCACGGAGCTGATCCCCGGCTATGCCGGCACCCTGGAGGACAGGGAACGTTATGCGCTCGCCGCCGCGGCGCGGCTGCAGGCCGGGCTGGCGGCGGCAGGGCGGTTCGGCGACTGCACGGACGCAGAGCGTGAGGCGATCCTGGCCGACCGCGCGCGGATGCCCCTCGTCGAGCACTGGACCGCGGCCGTGCCGCTCGTGCTCGTCACCACGCTCTGCCCGCCGCCGAGGCCGACCGGGGAGATCGTCTGGATCGACCCCACGGACGACCTCTCCTTGTTGTCGAGCCTCGGGCAGGCGGGGTTCGTCCAGGTGAGCGGCGCATGAGCACGCTCAAGGTGGTGGTCATCGCCTCCGGCACGGTCATCGGCAGGCTGACGCGGACCGGGGACCAGGTGGAGTACAGCTCGGCCGACGTCCGGTCGTTGATCGAGTCGATGGCCGCCTCACGGGAGTGGAGCCCGGCCGAGGCGTTCGACGGGTTGCGCGGCTGGAGCGACGGCTACGTGGAGATCGTTCCGGAGATCTCGGTGGCCAGGGTCTTCGACGGGGTCAGGGACGGCGTGCCGTACTTCCTGCCCGACCGTCCGCGGGTGCGGGACCCGCGGCTGGTCGACTACCTGAGGGCCGGCGCGGCCGTTCTCTCCACGACGAATCTCGACCTCGATCGGCTCGACCCGGCGCGCGGCGCGGTGGTGCCGCTCAGCTTCCGGACCGACGGCACCTGGGTCTGGACGGACACCGTCACCTACTACCTGGAGGAGCACGGCATCCGGCCGGACGAGGGGCTCTGCGCGCATATCGTGGCACAGGACTTCCGATGTCCGGCGGTGAGCCAGGCCGTCGCCGAACGCACGCTGCGGGAGCTGCGCCGGTCCTCTGCGGGTTAGCCGATTCTGCCGGAGACGGCATCGCCCACCTCGTTGCCCCAGACGTCGTCGTCTTCGTGCAACCAGGTGCTGTTCTCCTTGTCCTTCGACTCGTGCGCGCCCCCGCCGGACATCGGCCGCGCCTCTCATGGAGTACGTACAGCGGACCGCGGCCGGGGTGCGGCTGCACAGCGAGGGCATGCCCCTCTCCCCCTCCACGCCGGTACGGCCCGTCGCCGGGGCGTTCGTGGTGGAGGGCCGCTTCGGTGGCGACGTGGCTCTGATCCGCCGCGACCACATCGAGCCGGGCACGCTCGCCGCGCTGCTGCTGGCCGTTCCCGGGCTGGGCCCCGACGACGCGCCTGCTCGCGGGGAGCGACCTGGCGGACGAGACGTTCCCCCAGGAGCTGGCCGACGCCACGGGCCGGGCGGTGATCGCCGCGAGCGGGACGGTGGATCTCTCCCCGCAGGGGGACCTGCGGGCGTGGGGGCCGGGACGTATGCCCGGCGACTTCCACGTCTTCCTCCCGGCCGGGTGACGCACGTACGCGAGAGGCACCTCGCCGGGCCGGTCCCCGGGCGGTCGGCGGCTGTCGTCCCTGCGGTCCGGTCAGCCGATTCTGCCGGAGACGGCGTCGTCCGCGTCGTTGCCCCAGACATCGTCGTCCTCGTGCAGCCAGGTGCTGTTCTCCGTCTCCTCCTGCTCGCCGGCCGCCCCCGCGCCGCCCATCGGCATGTACGGGAAGCCGTTGCCGGTCGCGGACGCGGATCTGGCGTTGAGCGGGAGGGCGCCGATGCCGGTCATGGTGCCGCCGACACCGTTGCCGGTGCCCGCTGGAGGGATGCTCCCGTTCGGGAAGGAGGTGGAGGTGTCCGGGGTCCAGCCGGCCGGGCGCCGGAAGTCCTCCAGGGTGGTCGAGCCGGAGGTGTCCGGCAGGCCGCCCGTGCCCGGTAGGCCGGCGCCGGTGTCCGGGCCGGTGCCGCCGCCGGGGTACGCGGCGCCACGGTCGGCGCCGCCGGGATCCCTGCCGCCGGGGGTGCCGGTGCCGGAGTGGGTTCCGCCGGGGTCGGTGCCCGTGCCGGAACTGTCCGGGGTGGTCCCGTCCGGGTAGCCGTCCGGGCTGAGGGTGTCGCCGGGCAGGCCGGGTGTGGGCGTGTCGCCGGGCGGGGTGTCGTCGATGCCGTCGAAGTCCTCGTTCTGGAAGTGGTCGTCGGGACGGGTGAAGGAATCCGGATCGATGCCGTCGCTCCGCGTGTCGTCAGACGTCTCCACCGGAGGGGTCGGAGCCGTCGGGTCCTTGAGGTCGGGCACGACCTTGTGGATGGTGAACGGCCACTGCTCGTAGGCATGGCGCAGGTCGTTGTTGAGCAGCCGGAGATGCTGGCCGGCCAGTTCGTCCGGAGAGCCCCACTCGTACCCGGCGTTCATCGTCCTGTACCAGGCGGGGATGCTGTCGTCCCAGGTCTCGCCGTTGTCGCTCCACGCCTCGCCCCTGTGCTCCACGAAGTCCTGGTGGGCCAGCAGCCGCTTGCAGAGCGCCTCCAGCGGTCCGCCCACCGCCCTGAACTTCTCGGCCAGCTCGCGGATGGTGGCGTGCAGCGTGCGCAGCGACTGCTGCGACTCCACCGACGAGGGCCCTTCCCAGATCTTGGCCATCGCGGTCGCGCCCGACACCAGGGCCTCGTTCATCGAGGTGAGCCGATCGGCGGCCGACAGGTAGGACGCCGCCACCTGCTGGAGGGACGGCACGTCGATGTTCGTGATCACGTCCTTGACGCCCGCCACGCTCCGGCCGTCGTCGTCGACGGAGAAGGGCGCGCCCCCGGCGGGGCGGATCGGGTGGTCCGCGGACACGTCTACGGCCATCTCTAGCCCCCGTTCGCGGCGTCGGCGCGCTTGTAGTTGCCCGCGCCGGCGTCGATGAGCGCGAAGGCGATCCTGAGCTTCTCGTTGACCTGCTCGTAGACCGCGGTCAACTCCTTGTGGCCCTGCACCAGCGCCGCTCCGAAGCTCTTGCCGCCGTCCCAGCGATTCACCCCCGCGAGGTGATCGGCGAACACCTGCAACGATCCGCCCTGTGCCTCCACGTCGGGTTTGGAGCCCTGGCGTGGCGTCGTGGCGGTGGTCAGCCGGGCGTTCGGATCGCTGCCGTACAGTTCTGGAAATTTCGCCCAAAGGGCGTTGGCGACTTTTACCAGCTCCGCCGGAGCGTACTCGACACCGTCTCTGTCGGCGACCAGACCCGGCCAGCTCTGCTCCAAATGCCAACCATTGTCGGTTGGTGCCATGACAGCCTCCCGCGTGCGATTGATCAAGAAGCCTACTAGGCGGCCATGCCGTATAAAAGCGTGATATCCATCCTCATTAAATTTCTTTCGCAACCTGCGTAACATTGTCCGTCATGCAGACCCGAAAGGACCTTTACCAGGCGCACAAACTGATGACCCAGCGCCTGGGTCTGGCGCTGCTGCAGGGCGAGCCCGATCTGCCCGAGTCCCCCATGCGGCGGCACAACGTGGCGACCTTCGCCGGCATCCTCCTGCTGGTGCTGATCACGGCCGGGTTCGGGATCTGGGGGATGCTCAGCCCCGGAGGGGCCACCAAGCTCAAGGAGGCGGGCCAGTTGCTCGTGGAGGAGGAGACCGGCGCCTCCTACGTCTACAACCAGAGCGACGGCAAGCTCCAGCCGGTGGAGAACTACGTCTCCGCCAGGCTCCTGCTGGACAGCCAGGAGATCAAGGTCCGTACGGTGTCGGCGGAGTCGCTGGCCGGCTTTGCACGGGGGCAGAGGGTCGGCATCTCGGGGGCGCCCGACTCGCTGCCGAAGCCCCAGAAGCTGGTCAGATCTCCGTGGACGGTCTGCGTGGTCGAACAGCAGGACGCGACCGGGGTCCGCCGTCCGTACGTCACGTTGCTGGGCGGGATCGACGTCGGCGGCACGCCGGTGGGCACCGACGCGCTGCTCGTCGACGACGGCCAGCAGAGCTGGGTGTTGTGGAACAGCTACCGCATGCTGGTCAGGAACCCGCGCCGGCTCACCGACCAGGCCCCGCGCAGAGTGCCGGTCTCCTGGGTGAATGCGATCCCCGCCGGGCCCGACTTCGCCGCCCCGGCGATCCCGCAGCGCGGCAAGCGGGTGCCGGGGCCGGGCGGCTCGGCCGCGCGCGTGGGACAGGTCTTCACGCTGGCCGCCGTCCCGGGGGTGCCAGAACGCTGGTACGTGCTGCTCGCCGACGGCCTCACGCCCGTCACCCACACGCAGGCGACGCTCCTGCTCCAGGACCCGGACACCAAGGTCGCCTACGGCGGCGGCCGGGTCCGCCCGATCGCCGTGGACGCCGCCACCGTCAACGCCGCCAAGATGTCGGCCCTGCGCATCCTGGGCGGCGGGCTGCCGGTCACCATGCCGCCCTTCCGCACCCCGGCGGCGGACGCGCCCTTGTGCGCGGTGTACGCCGACACGGTCAGGGGCTCGGTCCGGGCACGGCTGACGACCGGGGCGACGATGGCCATCCCGAAGCCGCCGAGCAGCGGCAACCCCGACCGCGTCGACCAGGTGCTACTGCCGCCCGGCGGCGCGGCGCTGGCCGGCCAGCTCCCGGGCGAGGGCCGGACCGATGCCATCCACGAGTACTCCCTGATCACCGACGAGGGCAGACGATTCCGGCTGGCCTCCCCCGACCTCGTCGGCACGCTGGGCTACGACGCCGCCCAGGTGGCGCCGGTGCCCGCGCATCTGCTGCGGCTCATCCCGGAGGGCCCGCTCCTGGATCCCGCCGCCGCGCGGAAGCCCGTCGGGGAGACGTCGTCCGGACGCCTCCCCGGCCGGTCCTGAAGCCCGTCCGCTCAGGTGCGGGGGAGACCGCCCTGCTTGTCCTGCTTGGGTATCAGCGAGTGGCTCTCCACGCTGTACTCGAGCGCGGCGTTGCTGAACTCCGGCATATCGCCGGACTTCAGGGTGTCGAGCTCGTTGGGTATGCCCTTCATCGTGGGGAACAACTTCCCGCTGGCCTCGGACTGCTGGACGGCCTGGTAGAACAGGGTGCCGAGGACGGTGACCGCGATGCCGTGCTTGATCAGCACCTTCTTCATCGACGTGGTCGTGGTCCTGCTGACTTTGAGGTCGAGCGCGTACGCGATGAAGTTGCCGTAGACGCTGTGGCGAAGCGCCAGCAGCGTCATGGCGTAGAGCGCCAGGTATCCGGCGACGCAGACGCAGGTGAGCGCCCCCACGTGGTACAACTTCGCGCTCTGGTCGACCGCCTCGCCGGTGGCGTTCCGTGTCGACCTGAGCGTGGCCAGGGACTTGGTGAACTCCGCGTAGGCCTCGTCGAACTTCTCGCGGGCCGTGCCCTCCCAGGTGGTCCCCGTGCCCGTGACCGTGGCCTGCAGTTGCTTGAGCTGTTCCTCCAGCGCGGCCAGTTCGGAGGTCGTCCCGCCGTTGTCGGTGGTGCGCCAGGTCTTCGACGACCCCGACATGCGCCCCGGATCGGAGATCATGAGCCCGATCATGGCCACTATGTAGAAGGCCCAGGGGCGCCTGATCAGGACCGCCGCGCCCGAGGCGGTGGCGAGGGCCTTGTAGTACAGGCCCTTGCCCTCCTCGTAACTCATCTACGTCTCCTTGCCGATGATCTCGGGGGCGATGTCCTCGTCGTCCTCCCAGACGCCCTCGTCCTCCGACAGCAGCGAGCCTTCCTGCCGGTCGCGTTCGTCGAGGCCGTTGCCCGAGCCGCCCATCGGCATCATGGGCATCATCGGCATGCCGCTGCCCATCCCCCCGGACGTGCCCATGCCGGGAACCTTCGGACCGGCTGCGGCGCCCCCGCCCGAGCCCGCGCCGTTGCCGGTCGGCGATCCCCATGTGGTGCCCGGCCGGGTGCTCAGGTCGGTCAGGTTCGGGTTCGGCGTCCCGTTCAGGGCCCTGGGGTCGTACGACGACAGGCCGGTCGTGTCCCGCGGCGAGTTGATCGTCGAGTCGATGTCGGGGACCTTCATGTTCGGATCGCCGGCGCCGGACAGGCCGGAGTCCGGCCGGTCGATCCCCGGCAGGTCGGTGCCGGGAAGGTCGCTCCCGGGCCGGTCGGCGCCCGGCACGTCGCCGTTCGGCGGGTCCGTGCCGGGCAGGTCGGTGTCCGGACGGTCCATGTCGGGCAGGTCGGCGTCCGGGAGGTCGCCGCCGGGCGGGTCGGGGTCCGGCATGTCGAGGTCCGGCGATTCGGGCATCTTGGGGGTTGGCACTCCGCCGCCGGTCGGGTCGTAGTCCTGGTCCTTGCGGTACAGGCCGGCGTTCTCCTCCTCGGCCGCGTGGTAGTTCGCGTCGGCCGCCTTCAGCGCGGCCTGCCAGCTCTGCAGCGCCTTCTTGCCTCGCTCCAGGGCGGTGGACTGGGCCGCGATCGCCTGGTCATGGGCGTGGGTGAGCCCGTAGCCGATCACGCCGAAGGCGGGGAAGGGCACCCCCATGTGGCCGGACTTGGCCCGCAGCGCGTCGATGATCGCCGTCTGTCCGTTGATCTGGCCGCTCGCCGCGTTGAGCGCGCCGTCCGTGAAGGAGATGCCCGACGACGGCAGCGGCAGCTGGGTGCTCATCGGGATGCCGTACTGGCCGTAGGGCTGCTGCCCGGTCGGCTGCGCGGGGGCACCGTTCTTCTGCTGGTCGCTCACCTGATCACCGGGTCCGTCACGTCATGGTTGCTGGTCCAGGCTGACCTGTCCTCCGACAGGTAGGCGGTGCGCTCCAGGTCTGCGCCCGCGTCCCCGGCCGGGCCCGCGCCGCCCGTCATCGGCAGGAACGGCGTGCCGGACAGGCCCGCCGCACTGCCTCCGCGCATCGCCCCGAGTCGCCCGCCGGGTGTGTACGCGCTGTTCGGCGAACCGATCACCGACGGTACGGGCTGGTTCGTGGCGACCGGCGCCGCACTCATGCCGGGGGTCGCCACGAGGGGTGGACGTTCGCCGATCGTGGGCTGGTAGAACGAGCTCTCGGTCCGGGCCGGGTCGGCCTCGGGAGTGGCGTCGTCGAGCTCGGTCCTGTCCTGGGCGCCGATCACCGGCGGAGTGGTGCCGTCCTGCGCGCCCGCGCCCGCGCCGGTGTTGCCGGCCTGGTCGCCGGGTTGTTGTCCGGGTGTGTGCCCGCCGGTGGGCTGGTCACCGCCGGCTGGCCGGTCGGCCGGGGGCGTCCCCGGAGCGGCGTCGTCCGCGCCGTCCCGGGGAGGCTGGTCCTGCGTGCCCGGGTCGCCGGCGCCGGTCGTGCGCCCGTCGCCCGTGCCCGTGCCTGCCGGGTCGCCCGCGCCGGTCGTGGGATCGTCGCTCCCGCCCGTCCCGCCGTAGACGACGCTCGTCGTGGCGAGCGGGCCGCCCGGGACCGTGACGACCGGCAGCTCGTAGGTGATGTCGTGCGGGACGGAGCCGAGATGCAGGTCGCGGATCTTCTCGTTGAGCTTCCGCAGGGCCGCCTGCGCCCGCATGTTCTCCAGCAGGGCGACGGCGTTGGCCTCGTCGTCGCCCTGCCGGTCGAGCCCATACAGCGCCCGGTGGACCCGTACGACTTCCTGGACGTCCGGGTCGTTCTTGTCCAGTTTGATGCCTTCGACCTCGGCGATGGCCACGGGGATGAAGGCGGCGTAGCCCTCCAGGCTGCGGCCCATCTCCGCGAGCTTGCGCGCCAGCTCGTTGCCGGTGGCGTACAGGAGCTCGAGCGCGATGCGGGCCCGGTCGGCGTCCGGCCCCTTCCAGATGGTGAGGATACGGCCCGCGTGGTCCTCGAGCCCGACGACCGCGTCGAGGACCGCCTTGGCAGTGCTGATGTAGGTGGATCCGGCGCGTTTGACCAGGTCCGGCTGTGACGTCGCCAGCAGGCGCTGGATCTCCGCCTTCGGATGGACCTCCGTCTCACCGGAGGGGACCTGATCGCCCCGGATGACGAGCGTCTCGCGCTTGGAGCCGGCGCCGGCCATGGTCACCCGCCCTCGTTCCGGGTGTCCGCCTCGGCGTGGTTGGCGGCGCTCGCCTCGATCGCGGCGATGACGCTCCTGTACGCCTCCACGAACTCGGCGTAGACCCGGCCGAACTTCTGTCCCGCGCCGTCCCTGCCCGCGGTCGAGCCGAATACCTTGGCGTCGATCCACTCGCCGAACTGGGCGGCGCCGGGCTGGACGTCGGCCAGGGTGCGTCCGCTGACGCCCGGCTTCTCCATGGCCTGCAGATTCTTCGACAGAGCCGCGGCGATCGACCGCATCACGGACGGTTCGTGCACCCTGCCGTCGCCCTGGAACTGGTCGGCCGTGTGCGCCGGGATGTCCAGCGGGTCGGTCTGCGGTTCGGGTTCCTGCTTGCCCATCGCTTACCCCTGCGAATGCGAGTCCCCGGTCACCGCGTCGCCACGGTGACCGGGAAGAGGAGGCGCGTCAGTCCGTCCAGATGGCGATGTTGCGCCGCTCGGCGGCCTCGTAGTTGCCCTTGGCGATGTTGACCGCGCTGGCGGCCTCGAAGAGCTGCCTGCCCATGGCCCGTTCGTGGGCGTCCCACTGGTCCTTCTTGGCGTTGAAGAACTGCTCGGCCTCGCCTTCCCAGCTGGCGGCCAGCTCCTTCTTGATGTCGGCGAACAGGTCGTCGGTGACCTTGTCGAGCTCGGTCACGACCTTCTTGAGCTCCTCGTAGGCCTGCTCCATGCTGCCGAACTTGACGTATGTGTGATCATCGGGAACGGTCACTGAGATCTCCGTGGCGTCGGCCGGCTAGTTGCTGTTGATGACGTTGTCGATTCGGCCCGTGAAGCCGTCCCTGGCCAGCGACCCCGACAGCTCCATGTTCTGGTCTGCGGCGTTCCGGTAGACCCCGGCGCCCATGTTGAGCCGGTCGTGGATGTCCTCAAGGATCCTGATCACGGCCTTGAACTCGACGTCCCACTCGTCGAGGGCGTGGCTGAACTTCTGGGCCGCGCCGCCCCGCCACCCCTGGGTGGTCAGGTCGCCCTTGATCGTCTGGACGCGCTGGCGCATGCCTTCGATGTACTGCGCGGTGTCCTCGCAGTACCCGGCGGCGTTGGTCAGCTGCGTCGGACTTGCTCCGTACAGTGCCACTGGACCTCCAAGTGGACATTTCCTTGTCTCGCATATCGGCTGGCCGACATGAATGGGGCGAACCCTTGCGAAACAACATCGACTCGCATGTTAACCACCACCCGTCCCAGCGATCACAACCGTCCGGCCGACGAGAACAAATCTGCGCTCAATGCCAAAACATTCTGCGCTCTGTGCTAAAGACGCGAAGAAACCGGCATCACAGGATTGCCCTTCGGACAAATCGCCTTTCCGCTCTTTGGAGATGAAGAACGTGAGAATCACGAAGAGGACGGCCGGTGCGGTCATCGCGACCGTGCTCGGCACGACGGCGGTCCTCACCGCCACCACCGCCACCACCGCCTCGGCGTCCCGCCAGGCGGCCGAGACGCCCGCCGTCGTCTGCGGCCCGGGTTACACCGTCCAGCGTCAGGCCGCGTTCGCCGGCGGCGTCGCCTACCTGCTCCTCAACCCCGGCAAGCAGAACGCCTGCGCGGTGACGTTCAAGACCAAGGACGTGGGCACGCGCAGCATGGTGTGGTCCGCGGTGGACGTGAAGGGCGCGGGAGTGGTGAAGAACGAGGAGATCACCCCTCTGCACACCGTGCCGGTCTACCACGCCGCGCCGACCGGGTCCTGGGTGAAGTTCTCCGGCGGCGTCAAGAACGCCGACTCCGGCGGCGCGTACGAACGCATCGGCTGAGACCCGCGGCCAAGCCCGCGACGGCCGACCTGTACGGCTGACCGCTCACGCGGTTAGTGTTTCTGATCGTTCGGGCGGGTCGCAGGCTTTGGGGGCGCGGATGGCCGAGTTCGGGAGCATCGACAGCCTGGTCAACTGGACCACGGCCGAGGACTCGGCGGTGACCGGACGCATGTCCGCGACGGTCGTCATGAGCGACGGCGACACGGCTGAGCCGGGACCGGCCGCTCCCGCGGCGGCCGTCGCCGGCCTCGGACAGGAGCCGTACGTCCAGGAGGTCGAGGACGACGGCGAGCACCGGCCGGACGACGGCGCCGTGGAGCCGGCGCCCCCGGACGGCCTCCTCGAGATCTCCGGCGACGACCCCCCACCCGAGCCGCACGACCCGCCCCCCACCGACCCCACGGCCCCCGCCCGCGAGGACACCCCGGCCACCGAGGACGACCCGACCCCCCAGAGCCCGAGCACCCTGGAAACCGGCCCTTCCGACTCCACCCCCTCGGATCCCCCCGCCGCCCCCGAGACGCCCGCCCCCACCGCCCCACCCGCCGACTCCGAGGCACCCGGATCGACCGCGCCGGAGCCGCCCGCCGACTCCGAGAACACCGGCACCCCCGACACCGAGCGCCCCCCGTCGCCCACGACCCCCGACCATCCCGAGAAGACCCCGTCGTCCGGGGAGCCGACGCCCGACCGACCGGCCGCGACCACCCCCCAGGACACCACCAAGGCGCCCGACGCCGCGAAACCCCCCACGGCCACCACCCCAAAGGCGGACGACACCGAGGCATCTCCCAAGGAAGCCGCCCCGGCGGGCGGCGGCGGGACGCCGAGCGGCGGCCTCCCCACCGGCACACCCCCGGACCCCACCACCGCCACCCCCACCACGCCCGCCGCCGCGAACAAGGACGGCTCAGGCAAGGAACGCCCCCAGGACCCGAAGGCGACCGCGCTGAGCGACGGCGGCGTGTCCGGCGACTGGCGCAAGGCCAGCCCGGAGGCCATGGAACGGCTGGGCCAGAGCCTCGCCCCGACGCAGGCGGGCGGTACGCACACGCCGGGAGACCGGTTCAGGGCGGTGGAACGCACGGTCAGAGGCGCCACCCCCGGCTTCCCGGGCTTCGGCCTGCTCGGCAGGTTCGCCTTCGACGGCGCCTACGACGCGGCCCGCAACTCCGCCGCCGACTACCTCAAGCATGCCAAGAACCAGCTCGGCCGCTGGCAGACCCAGCTCAACGAGGGCGCCAAGGTCATCAGGGACGCCAACGACAAGAGCACGCTGAAGAAGTAGGAACCATGGATCATTACCGCAACGGCACGACCCTGTACACGATGGCCGTGGCCTCCTGCAACGCGGGCGCCATGCTGAAGACCAACGTGGTGCTCTCCGTCGTGTGCAAGATGTGCGCCGCACTGATCGGCACGATGCTCTCCAGCCCCGAGGACATCCGCGGCACGGCCCACGAGGTACGCGCCGCGACGCACGAGGTGGAGCAGGCGAAGGAGAGCGTACGGCAGCTCATCGCCGGGGTCTCCAGCCAGGACTGGGAGCGGTTGGCCCGGCCCGAGATGGAGAAGGTGGCCGAGCAGTTCACCCTTGAGGTGGCCAAGACCGGCGGCGTGTACAAGGAGCTGGCCCACACCCTCGACCAGCTCGCGAAGATGTCCCACACGGGTGCGGTGTCGTCCGCCGCCCTGGCCGGGTTGTTGCTGACACTCTCGGCCGCCGGGCACTTCTTCCCGGGCAACCCGCTGGCGGCCTCGGCGGCCGTGCGGGCGCAGGGGGCGTTCAGGCGGTTCTTCTCCAAGATGCTCGTGGTGTACGGCTCGGCCGCCGCCCTGGCCTGGCTCGCGAGCGGACTGATGTCCGCCTTGACGGACACGGGCATGTCGCAGGCGGTCACGCTCACCGGCAAGGACGCGCCCGCCTTCGAGCAGGTCGTCATCGCCGACCTGCCCACGCAGCGCCAGGCCTAGCTCACAACTCCAGCCGCCGCCGGATGCGGTCGAGTTCGCCCATCACGTCCTCGAACGTGCGGTTGTAAGCGGACTCCGCCTCCTTGATCTGGTTCAGCGCGGCGTCCGGGTTCCTGAGGTACGTCATGGGGTTGTCCTCAGAGTCGCCGAACGTCTCGTTCATGCCCTCGGCGACCTGCCGCTGTAGGTCGGCGGTGGCGTCGTGCAGCGCCGTCTTGATGAGGTCGGCCAGTTCCCCGGACGACAACCGCAGGCCCTTGGGGTGCAGTTGCAGCTCGCGTACGCCCTCATGGCCGCACTCGACGGTGACTAGCCCCTGCTCGTCCTGGGCCCGTCCGACGAAGGAGTCCATCTTCTTCTGGAACTCCTCCATGCGGGCGAACTGCTGGTCGGCCCCCTTGAGCAGCTTCTCGATGTCGATGTTGGCGAAGTCTCCGAATTCCTGCACAGCCTCACTCCTCCGCTCGAAACGGCCAGCAAAGTATCAGCCCGACAACCCGCGTACCCAGGTGTAGAGCTCCAGCACGCCGGCCGCGAGCGGGAAGAGCTCGACGATCAGCAGCAGGTCCAGGATGTCCCCGGCCCGTCCCCAGAAGGGCGACGGTTTCCCCGACGCCAGGCTCCGCCCGGCCCCCACCGCCAGCAGGGACGCCCACAGCACGCCGACCGCGACGGCCAGCGCGCCGACGACGCCGCCCTTGGAGCTGAGCGCGAAGGCCAGCATCGCCAGCCCCGCCAGGCCGGACCCGACGAGGCAGATGCGCTGGGCGACGCCGGAGAACACGCGGGCGCGCATGATGAGCGTCAGGGAGAGCGTGCCGGCCAGGATGTAGGCGATCAGGCCGTCGTGCAGCACCAGCAGCGCCAGAGCGGCCAGCGCGACCAGCCCGACGGCGGTGATCAGGCCCGTGGCGTAGCGCTGGGCGATCACGGTGCGTTCCTGGATCGCCGCCGCGTCGAGCCGCTGGTTGTCGGCGCGCAGCTCCTCGGCCGTGGTGGGCATGGCCGGCAGCGGCACCCGGGCCATCCGGAACGACATGGTCGGCACCAGCGGGCTCAGTGACAGCAGGACGGCGATGGCCACGGCCGCCACTCCGGCGGGGGCGGCTCCCGTCACCATGACCACGGCCGCGCAGATCGTGCCGCACGTCGCGGCGATGGACGTGCCGAGGAAGCCGGGCATGCCGTGCGAGACCGTCATGCCCGCGACGGCGGCGGCGAGCGCCGTGCAGGCGAACGCGGCGAGCACGTGGGGAGCGCCGACCTCGGTCACGCCCCCGCCGCCGGAAGGGGTGAACAGCCCGGCCAGGAAGGCGTACGGCAGCGCCGCGTGGCCGATCAGCGCGCTGGCCGTGGCGTCGCCCATGGCCCGGGAGAGCACGGTTCCCGCGGCGATGATCAGCAGGGCGAGCGTCGCGAAGACGACCGTGCCGATCTGCGGGGGCAGGCCCGCCACCGCCAGCCCGGCGGCTCCCAGGACCAGCAGCCCGGTGGCGCCGGCCGCGCCGAGGGCCGCGGTGTGCGCCTCCGTCCACTTGCCGGGGCCGCCTCGCACGCCGGTGGCCACGACATCGGCGACGTCGTCGAAGACCGCGGGCGGCAGGATCGACTCGCGCGGACGCAGGTAGAGGATCTCGGCGTCGAGCACGCCGAGCGCGCTGAGGCTCTGCTCCAGGTCCAGCGGCGCGCCGCCGAGCCGCTGCAGCGTCCATCCCGGAGACGACGTCGCGTCGCCGCCCACCTCGCCGAGCATGCGCAGCAGCCCCGGCAGCACGTGCGGCAGGGGGATGTCGGCCGGCAGCGTCAGGTCAGCCTTGCGGCTCGGCCCCACGATCGTGACGTTGCACAACGTCGGCAGCGGCAACGGCAGTTGCGCGAGCGCGCCCTGCTGCACCGGCCCCGACGGCGCCTGAGCGGGCTCGGCGGCTTCCCCGGCGGGGGGCCGGGACTCGGGCGGCGGCGGCTTCTGAACCATCGATCCCACGGTCCACTCCGTCCCAAAAGGATCACGGACAGCACAGACCATAGCGGGTCGATTCTGGTAAGAACGTCGCGTGAGCAAAGTGGTTGTCCGGCGCCCGGAGCGTCGTCCAGGCCCGAAGCCACCTCGCGGAGAAGTCATGCTGGAGTCTCCGCCGGAGATCCCCGAGGTTCAGGGCCAGGGTTTCATGCTGGTGCTCACCTACCTGCCCATGGTGGCCGGGGCCGCGGCGATGGCGCTGATGTTCACCGCGGGGGGCGCCAACGCCAGCCCGGTCATGTACGTGGCCAGCGGCCTGTTCGCCGTCTCGATGGTCGGCATGAGCATCGGCCAGATGGGACGCCAGGCGGGCGAGCGCAAGCACCGGCTGAACGGCGCCCGCCGCGACTACTTCCGCTACCTCGGTCAGATCCGCAAGAAGGCCAGGCGCGCGGCCAAGCAGCAGCGCGAGGCCCTGGAGTGGAGCGGCCCCGAGCCGGACTCGTTGTGGTGGATCGCGATGGGCCCCCGGTTGTGGGAGCGCCGGTCGCGCGACGACGACTTCAGCACGATCCGCCTGGGCACCGGCGTGCAGAAGCTGGCCATCCAGCTCTTCCCGCCCGACTCCAAGCCCGTGGAGGACCTGGACGCGCTCTCCTCCGGCGCGCTGCGCAGGTTCATGCGCGCGCACTCCACCCTCGCCCGGCTGCCCGTGGCCGTCGCCCTGGCCTCCTTCGCGCGCATCCGGCTCACCGGCGACCTGGCGGCGATGCGGGACCTCGTCCGTGCCATGATCGGCCAGGTCGTCACCTTCCACTCCCCCGACGACATGCGGATCATGGTCTGCGCCGACCATGAGCGCATGCCCCACTGGGAATGGGTCAAGTGGCTCCCGCACGCGCACCATCCCGACCTGGCCGACGCGTCCGGGCCCGTCCGCCTGATGGCCGAGGACCTGGGCGATCTCGATCGGCTCGTCGGCGGGGACCTCAAGGAGCGGCCCAGGTTCCAGCCGGGCTCGCCGGCGGACGCGCTGCCGTACCACCTGGTGATCGTGGACGGCGGGCACATGCCGCACGACTCGCAGCTCGGCAGCGACGCCATCCAGGGCGTGACCGTCATCGACCTGACCGGCTCCACCGGCGCCGTCGAGGAGGGCAACACGCTGCGGCTGGAGGTCCAGCGGGACGACCTGCACATGGTCAAGATCGACCACGCGGGCAAGGAGCGCAGGACGCGGCTGGGCACGCCGGACAGACTCTCCTACGTGTGGATGGAAGGGCTGGCCAGGCAGCTCTCCCCGCTGCGCGCCTCGTCCAGGAGCGGCGGCGACGGCGAGGACATGCTGTCGATCAACACGACGCTCACCGACCTGCTCGGCATCAGCGACCCGCGCGCCCTGGACCCGGCCCTCACGTGGCGGCCGCGTGCCGGACGCAACAAGCTGCGCGTGCCGATCGGGCTCGGGGCGGACGGTCGCATGGTCGAGCTCGACATCAAGGAGTCGGCCCAGGGCGGCATGGGCCCGCACGGGCTGCTGATCGGAGCCACCGGCTCCGGCAAATCGGAGCTGCTGCGCACCCTGGTGCTCGGGCTCGCCGTCACCCACTCCTCGGAGATCCTCAACTTCGTCCTGGTCGACTTCAAGGGCGGCGCGACCTTCCTCGGCCTCGACTCCCTCCCCCACGTCTCGGCCGTCATCACCAACCTGGAGGACGAGCTCCCCCTGGTCGACCGCATGCACGACGCGCTGCACGGCGAGATGGTCCGCAGGCAGGAGCTCCTGCGCGCGACGGGCAACCACGCCTCGCTGCGCGACTACGAACGGGCCCGCGAACAGGGCGCCAACCTCGCGCCACTGCCCACGCTCTTCGTCGTGCTGGACGAGTTCAGCGAGCTGCTGTCCACCAAGCCGGAGTTCATCGACCTGTTCGTGATGATCGGCCGGCTGGGCCGCTCGCTCGGCGTGCACCTGCTGCTGGCCTCCCAGCGGCTGGACGAGGGCAGGTTGCGGGGCCTCGACACGCACCTTTCGTACCGGATCGGGCTGCGGACGTTCTCGGCCATGGAGAGCCGGGCCGTGCTGGGCGTGGCCGACGCCTACGAGCTGCCCTCGGCCCCCGGCAACGGCTACCTGAAGTTCGACACGACCGGCATGACCCGGTTCAAGGCCGCCTACGTCTCGGCCGCCTACCACCCCGATCCCAGGCACGTGACTGACAGCGGGCAGCCCGCGGCGCGCGAGGTCATCGAGTACGGCCACGCCTACGCGCCGCTGCCTGCCGCCGAGACGCCACAGGAGGAGCCGCCGGAGGAGGCCGAGGAGAGCGGCGCCCAGCCGAGCCTGCTCGACGTCGTGGTCGGCCGGCTGAAGGGACGCGGCCCCGCGGCGCACCGCATCTGGCTGCCGCCGCTGGCCGAGCCGCCGACGCTGGCTCACCTGCTGCCCGCGCTGTCGGTGACGCCGGAGCTCGGGCTGTCCACGCCCGGCTGGGACGGCCGGGGCCGGTTGCACGCCGTCATCGGCATCATCGACCGGCCCTTCGACCAGCGGCGCGATCCGTACTGGCTGAACCTGTCCGGCGCGGCCGGGCACGTCGGCATCGCGGGCGGCACGCAGAGCGGCAAGAGCACCGTGCTGCGCTCGCTGATCGCCAGCATGGCGCTCACGCACACGCCCAAGGAGGTGCAGTTCTACTGCCTGGACTTCGGCGGTGGCACGCTGTCGGCCCTGGAGGGGCTGCCGCACGTGGGCGGCGTGGCCAACCGGCAGAACGCCGACCGGGTCCGCCGTACGGTCGCCGAGATCTCGGGCATCCTCCAGCAACGCGAGCGGGACTTCGCCGACCACGGCATCGACTCGATCGCCACGTACCGCAAGCGGGTGGCCGACGGCAGCGTCGAGGGCGACGGCTGGGGCGACGTGTTCCTGGTCGTGGACGGCTGGCTGACGATCCGGCAGGAGTACGAGAACCTGGAGCAGGTGATCACCGACCTCGCCGCGCGCGGACTCGGCTACGGCGTGCACGTCATGGCGACCACCAACAAGTGGTCGGAATTCCGGCCGGGCATCCGCGACCTGTTCGGCACCAGGATCGAGCTCAAGCTCGGCGACGCCTACGAGTCGGAGGTCAGCCGCAGCGCGTCGCTCGCGGTGCCCGAGGGCACTCCGGGACGCGGCCTCACCAAGGACGGCATGCACTTCCTGGCCGCCCTCCCGCGCATCGACGGGGTGCGCGGCGCCGAAGACCTCGCCGACGGGCTGCGTTCCCTCGTGGAGGTCGTCGACGAGGCGTGGCAGGGCCCGGCGGCCAAGCCGGTCCGGCTGCTGCCGTCCCTGCTTCCGGCGGCCGCCCTGCCCGGCCCGGAGGAGACCGGCAGGAACCGCATCGCGATCGGCATCGACGAGGCGACGCTCTCCCCCGTCATGCTCGACTTCGATGCCGATCCGCACTTCGTCGTCTTCGGCGACACCGGGTCCGGCAAGTCGAACGCGCTGAAACTGATCATGGAGGGGCTCGTCGCGCGCAAGACCCTCAAGGAAGCCCGGCTGGTCGTGATCGACTACCGCCGGTCGCTGCTGGACACCGCGGCCACCGAGCACCGCATCGGCTACGCCGTCTCCAGCGCCGCGGCCGCGGAGCTGGTGAAGGAGGTGCGCTTCGCGCTGCTCAAGCGCCTGCCGCCCGCCGACCTGACCCCAGACCAGCTTCGCGACCGCAGCTGGTGGCACGGGTCGGACCTCTACATCGTGGTGGACGACTACGACCTGGTCGCCACCTCCAGCAACCCCCTGCAACCGCTGGCCGAACTGCTGCCACAGGCGCGGGACATCGGCCTGCACCTGATCCTGGCCCGCCAGATGGGCGGCGCCAGCCGCGCCATGTACGACCAAGCCGTGCAGCGGCTCAAGGAGATGGCCAGCCCTGCGCTGATCATGTCGGGCAGCCGGGAGGAGGGCGTGCTGTTCGGCAAGGTGAAACCGCAGCCTCTCCCGCCCGGCCGGGCCTTCTTCGTTGACCGGAGATCGGGAGACCGGCTGATCCAGACGGCGTCGCTGGAAGCGGAGGAAATCGGGTCTGACCAATCGTGATGATCGCCACTATGCTCGATCCTCATGAGCAAAGGCGTCGTTGATGTTTCCTACACAGCGCTCGACGAGTGCCGGACACGCATCCATGTGGCGTCGAAGGACTTCGCCCTCGATGAGATCCTCAAGGTCAGCCAGTCGAAGACGCCCGCGGAGGTGACACCCCCCGACCTGTTCGGCAAGCTTGACGGCGCCAGCGATCTGGCCGCCAAGGTCGGTGCCACCTGGACCGCCGTCCGCGTCGAGCTCGGCAGCGCTCAGCGCAGGCTGGAGAACGTCGAGCGAGCGCTCGACGAGGTGGAGGCCAACCTCCACAAGGCGGCGACGGCCTCGGGCGCATGAGCGACGCCAACGCCACCCCTCTGCCGGACATCTCCGAGATTCCCGGCGGGGGAGAGTTCCTGACGCTGCTCGCCAAGGTCACAGGCAACCCCCAGGGCATCAAGGACATCGCCTACGCCTGGGAGTCGTGCGGGTCGCATGCCGCCATCGAGACCGCCGCGCTCATCGACAACCTCAACGAGGTCGACCGGAAGTGGGACGGCGACTCCGCGGACGCCTTCAACGCCTACATGCGGCAGTTCCCCAACGCGGGCGGCGCCTTCAACAACGACGTCCACGCCTGCGCCCAGGCGCTCAAGAACGTCGCCACGGAGCTGGAGAAGGCCTTTCCGGGGATTACGACCCTCCGGGACGACACGCTCGGCTACGCGCGGCAGTACATGGGGAACTACCTGGCCACCCATCCCAACACCAAAGAGGTCGACGCGAAGGCCGCGATGTTCGCCGACCCCTGCTTCACCGACATCGTGAAGGCCAACCTTGAGCAGGCCAGGAGCCTGGTCAGAAAGGCCGAGGACGCCGTCGGGGCCGCTGCCACCACGCTGCGTGACCACGTCCGGCCTGGCTCTCTCGACGGATTCGGCCGGTTCACCCACATCCCCGACCCCGGAGGGCCGGACTTCGACCCGGGCGACAAGAAGGTGGTCTGGACGAAGGCGGCCGCCCAGGACGAGACGCGGGTGTCGGGCGGCGGCCCGGGGTCCGGCAACGGCTCCGGGGCCGGCGGCGGCTCGCCGACGACGGGCACTCCCGCGCCCAAGGCCGAGGTGGTCGAGTGGATCAAGCAGGCGCTCACCGTCATCAGGTCTCCCGAGATGGCCGAGGTCATGCGCCAGCGCGGCATCGACGTCAGCGACCTTGACCCGAACGACCCCAAGGACATCGAGCGTATCTGGACGATCATCTACCACGAGTCCGGCGGCAACCCCAACGCCGTCAACAACTGGGATATAAACGCCAAGAACGGCGTCCCGTCGCAGGGCCTGATGCAGACCATCCCGCCGACGTTCAACGCGCACGCCCTGCCCGGCCACGAGAAGATCCTCGACCCGGTCGACAACATCATCGCGGGCGTCCTGTACACCTACAGCCGGTACGGCAACCTCGCCACCCACCCCGGCATCGAGTCTCTGGAGCGAGGCGGCGGCTACCGGCCCTACTGACGGGCCGGCGGCCGGGGAACGGCGACGACCCCACCCGGAATCCTCCGGATGGGGTGCGTCCTGTGCCGGGTCAGCCGCAGTTGGCCCAGCCTGCGGCGGTGCTCCCGGCACCGACGCTGCCGGAGAACTTCACGCACCTGCCCGGCGCGGCCAGCTTCACCGGCCCCGCGTAGTACTTGTAGTCGCCGCTGTCGGTCGCGCTCTCCCCGTCCTGGACGTCGAGCGTCGCGCTCACCGGGCTCTCCTTGCCCACGCCCGCGTACTTCATCGTCACCACGCAGTTCTGCTTGGTGCCGCTGTTGTACAGCTGGAAGGTTTCGCCGCCGTTGAACGCCTGCGAACGCTGCACGTAGAAGCCGGACCCGCACACCTGGACAGGCGTGTAGGGGTTCTTCGGCTCCGGTTCCGGCTGCGCCGCCGGCGGAGCCTCGCTCTTGGGCGGCTCCGGCGCGGGGGCCTCCGTCGTGGGCGGCGGAGTGGGCGCCTGCTGGGTGCTCTTGGTGGGGGCCGGGGCCTCCGTGCTCTTCTTGGGGGCCGGGGTGGGGGCCTCCGTGCTCTTCTTGGGGGCCGGGGTGGGGGTCTCGGTGCTCTTCTGAGGGGTCGGTGTCGGGGGTTCGGTGCTCTTCTTGGGGGTCGGGGTCGGCTCCTGGGACTGCTCCGGCGTCCTGGTGTTGCGCGCCGTCGGTGTCGCCGTGACCGTTTTGGTCGCCTGCGGGCTCTTCGGCTGTGATGCCGTCGGCTGCGGCGTGGTCGGCTGCGGGGTGGCGACCGGCTGGGTGGACAGCGGCGAAGGCGTCGGCACCGTGCTGTACACGGGCGCGGTCGGGACGCCGGACGGCTCCTCGGTGGGCAGGATGAGCGGGCCCACCCCGTACGAGTCAGCGTCGGACGGCGTGGCCCAGGGCACGGCCACGTCGGCCTGGTCGGTGCCCGGCTCGCCCGGCTGCGGAACCGTCCCGTCACCGGGGCCGGTCGTCCCGTTCCCCGTCGCGTCGGCGGACCCGGCCGCTCTGTCGGTGGACTTGCCCTCGGCCGCGACGCCGACCGAGTCGATCCGGTTCGTGTCGGTGTAGCGGCTGGCGCCCCACAGGCCCACCCCTGACAGCACCATGAGCGCGGCGACCGACGTTGTCAGGCCGACCGGGAACTTGCGGCGCGGGGCAGCCGGATCCACGACCGACGCCTGCCACACCTTGGGTCGCTGCGGCGCCTCCGTCATGGGTTGCTGCAGCTTGGGCGGCTCCCACGTCTGCTGGGGCTGCTGCACCTGCTGAGGCTGGGGCGGCTGCACCGGCACGCCTTCGAGCGGCGCCCCTTCCGCCGCCGGCAGAGCGGGAGCAGCGAACGCCGGCGCATGAGCCGAGGCGTCCGGCGACGGCAGCTTCGCCGTGACCTCCTGGTCCGCTGATGGGCCGCCGAGCAGGCGCAGCAGCGCCGCGTACGCGGCGGGTCGCTGCTTGGCGTCCTTCGACAGCGCCGCGGACACCACGGTCTGGAGCGGCCCCACCAACGTGCCCAGCTCCGGCGCGCCGGTCAGCACCTCGTCGGCGTCATGAGCGAACGGCGCCTTCCCGGTGGCCGCGAAGACCACCGTGGCGGCCCATGCGAACAGGTCGGCGGAGGGGCCGTACGGCTCGCCTCTCAGCTGCTCGGGCGAGCGGTAGCCGATCTCGCCGACCGCCTCGCCGAGGTCCAGGTCGGTCACCCGGACGCCGTCGGCGCCCATGATCACGTTGCTGGGGTTCAGCCCCCGGTGCGTGACGCCTGCCAGGTGCGCGGCGGTCAGCGCCGTCAACGTCCCGACGGCCACCCGCTCCACCCCGTCGGGGTTGAGGGGCCCGTCGGCGGCGACGGTCTCGGCCAGGCTGCGCCCCTCGACGTGCTCACGTACGACGTAGAGGTGCCCCTCGTGCAGACCGGCGTCCAGCGTCCGCGCGATGGACGAGCTGGAGAGGCGCCGGACCTTGGCGAAGCGCGCGAGACCTTCCGCGTCGGCGTCCGGCTTCGCCGCCAGCAGTTTGATCACCCGGATGGGCGCGTCCTTCGACTCACGGCCGAGGAAGGCCGCTCCGCGCGGCCCCTCCGGCAGGCGTTCCGACAGGTCGTGGTCGCCCAGCCTCGGTGGATCGTCTGGCTGTAACGGGTGCATCGTAGGTTCCCTTCGTATCCAGGCGCTGCGCTGCGGGCAGCGCCTGCATCAGCGATCAGGTGACGTCATGGGGCCGGTGGGCCCGTGCGCCATCCACGGCGTCTGCCGAGCGGCAGCACCAGTGCGAAGGCGCCGGCCGCGGCGGTGAGGAGCAGCGCTCCGGCTGTCACGGCCAGCGCGGTGTCGCGGGCGGCGACGTTCTGCGGGGGAAGCTTGGCGATCGCGTCCGCCGCGAGGGGATCGGGCGGAGGCGCGGCCACCAGTGGCTGCCCCGCGGGTTCGAAGGGCAGCACGGCGCTGACCGCCTGCACCGGGTTCACCATGCCCGCGCCCGTGCCCTCGCCGATGGAGCCGTCGGCCGTGGCGATGATGCGCCGCCGTACCTGTTCCTGGTCGAGGTGCGGGAAGCGGGCGCGCACCAGCGCGGCGGTCCCGGAGACGTAGGCGGCGCCGAAGCTGGAACCCTCAAGGTCCAGCTTGTACGACTTCCCCGGCCACGGCGCGATGATGCCGACCCCCGGTCCCAGGACGCCGACGGGCGTGGCCGTGTTGGAGGAGTCGGCGCGTCGCCCGTCCGGAGTGGCTGAGCCCACGGCCAGCACGCCCTCGTAGGAGCCCGGATAGGCGGGCACGTCCTCCTTCTTGTCGGTGATGTTGCCCGCGGCGGCGACGATCACGACGTCCCTCGCCAGGGCGTTGCGTACGGCCGCCTTGAGCGCGGGATTGTCGGCCGCCTTGATCGAGATGTTGATGACGTCGGCCTTGAGCTGGACCGCCTTGTCGATGGCCGCCGCCAGGGTGGCGACGTGGCCCTCGGCCTGGCTGCTCTGCTTGAGCACCATGACGGTCGCCCGCGGGGCCACGCCGTGGAAGGCGACGCCTGGATAGACGCGCCCGGCGATGATCCCCGTGACGGCGGTGCCGTGGCCGACGCAGTCGGTGTAGCCGGTCCCGGTGAAGTCGACGAAGTCGGAGAGCCAGGGCAGTTGCGGGTGTTTGATGTCGAGGCCGCTGTCGATGATCGCCACCCGTACGCCGGCTCCGGTGCTCAGCCGCCATGCCGTCTTGATGTCGAGCCGCGTCTGCGCCCAGGGCTCGCCGCCGGGCAGCTTCACCACGCCCGGTTCGGGGCTGCACTCGGCGTCCGCCGTCGTGGCGGCCGCCGGAGCGGCGGCGACGCCGAGTCCCAGCACGGTGGACACCACTACCCGGCCGATCAGGCCCGCGCGTCCCATGCTGCCGGGACGTCGTCGACATCCGCGCCCCGGCTCCGCGGGGTGTGCTCCCAAGCTGAGGGGCAGCACAGAGGCGTGGCCAGCGTTCGTACGGGGCCGAACGCTCCACCGCTTCACCAGGGTCATCTCAGCCATCCGGGTCAAACCGCATCTGATCGCCGAACGCGGCGATCGACGCCACCAGAGGGGCGAGGGGGAACGGGGGCGTCCTGGCTTTGGTATCCGCGCCCACCCACGCACCTGTCCCGATCAAGTCAATTCATTCGAGAGGCAATCTTGCGACGCCAGATGACCTGTGTCGTTAGCGGAGAGTGCGAGATATCTTGGCGAGGAGCGCAACGCCATCCACCGCCAAGAGACGCGCTTCCTCTTCGGGGTCATCCCACGCGCCGCGCCCGTCAAGGGGCGGGAAGTGCGGGCAGAGGCTTGTGCATGGGGACAGTTGGCGGCGGATCAGGGGTGAACTGCTCGGGCCTCGGCCGTCGAATCAGGGAAGGCACCATCCGCCGGCCCCTGGCCGCAGCCGGCCACGGCCCAGCGCCGCGTCAGGTCTCGCCGACCTGGCGAGGCGGACGGAAGTCGGCGATGATCAGCCGGAGCCGAGCCCGGCATCCCGGGCCCGGGCAACCGCCGCCGAACGGCCGGAGACGTGCAGCTTGGCGAAGATGTTGGACACGTGGTTGCGCACGGTCTTCTCGCTCAGCACGAGCCGCCGCGCGATCGCCTGGTTGTTCAGACCGACCGCGACCAGGTCGAGGATCTCCACCTCGCGGTCGGTCAGCTCGGGCAGCGGGCGCGGGCGTGCCGCGGTCGTGGCGAGCACCGACAGCAGGCGTTCGCCCGTAGAGGCGCCGAACACCACCTGCCCGGCCGCGACCGCCCGCACCGAGCGCACGATGTCCTCGCCGGTCGACTCCTTCAGCAGGTAGCCGCGGGCCCCGGCGCGGATCGCGGCGAGCACGCTCTCGTCGTCGGTGAGCATCGTCAGCGCCAGCACGACCGTCTCCGGCCGGTCGGCGAGGATGCGGGCGGTCGCCTCCACGCCGCTGATGCCCGGCAGGTGCAGGTCCATGAGCACCACCTCCGGCGCGACCCGTCCGGCGAGGTCGACGGCGGCCTCGCCGGTGCTCGCGACGCCCACGACGTCGATCTCCGGCGCGTCGCCGAGGAGCGCGACCAGGCCCTCGGCGAACACCGGGTGGTCCTCCACCACCATGACCTTGATCATCAGGCCGCCAGCGGGAGTCTGACGAGCAGGAGCGTGCCCGGTCCCGAGCCGGTGACCAGCTCGAACGTGCCGTTCAGCTCCTCGGACCTGCGCCGCATCGAGGCCAGGCCGAACCCGCGCCGGGCGGGCGCGCCGACGCCCACGCCGTCGTCCTGCACGCGCAGCTCCAGGGTGTCGGTGGCGCGCAGCGTGACCGTGCAGCGGGAGGCCATGGCATGCCGTACGGCGTTCGTCAGCGCCTCGGCGGCGATCCGGTAAGCGGCGAGCTCGACCGGCGGCGGCAGCACGGGCAGGTCGGGCGGCACCTCCACGTCGACCGCGAGGTCGCCGGCGAAGCCCCTGCCGAGCTCGGCCAGCGCGCCGGCCAGGCCCAGGTCGTCCAGGGGCGGCGGCCGCAGGTCGTTGACGATCGTGCGGACGTCCTCGACGGTGGCGCGGATGCGCCTGGACAGCTCGTCCATCACCCCCTTGGCCTTGGCGGGGTCGGTGTCCACGAGTCGGCGGGCGCGGTCGGTCTGGAGCGCGAGCGCGGCCAGGTTGGGGCCGAGGCCGTCGTGCAGCTCGTACAGCAGGCGGTCGCGTTCCTCCTGGCGGGCGGCGAGCATACGGCCGTGCGAGCGCTCCAGGTCGGCGCCGAGGCGGTGGGCGTGCACGGTCACCGCGACGTGCGGGGCGAGCTCGCCCACCAGCTTGTGGTCCTTCGGGCGCAGCCGTTCGCCGAGCAGCAGCGCGCCGACCGGCTCGCCCCGGTGCAGCAGCGGCACGGTCTCGGCGACCTCGCCCGGACGGCCCCAGGAGGCGACGACCGCGCCGGACTCCTCGACCGCGACGTAGTGGACGCGCAACACCCTGCCGACCTCCGCGGCCATCTGGTCGAGCAACTCGCCCGGCACGCCGGCTCCGGACAGGCGGGTGCCGAGCATGCGCAGCGCGCGGGCCGGGTTGTCGCGGTCGCCGTACACCAGGCGGTTGGCGGCGGCGAGGACCCGGGCGTACAGGGGATGCACGACGAACGCCACGAGCACCGCCGACACGCCCGCGCCGACGATGCCACCGAGGGTGAACGCGACCAGCGCGTACATGATCAGCAGCCCGACGCTGAGCGCGCCGAAGGCGAGCGCCCGCGACAGCAGGAGGTCCAGGTCCCACAGGCGGTGGGCGACGATCGCGACCGAGACCGCCACCGGCAGTGGCACCGCCGCCAGCACGAGCGCGCCCGCTCCCCAAGACGCGACGAGCGCCACCCCGGCCAGCGCGACCGTGATCAGCGCGGCGGCCACCACCCACTGGAGCCGCCTGCGCACCTCCTCGCCCGACGACCGGTAGCGGACGGCGAGCGAGGCCACCGCGGCGGCCACGGCCCCCGCCGTGCACGCGACGACCGGCCCGTCCAGCACGTCGGGCAGGCCGCGCAGACCGGCCAGCACGCCCGCGTACCCGTCGGGGAACAGGCCGGGCACGTTCTCGTACGGCACCGGCCGCAGCATCCAGTCGAGCGTGTTGGCCCCGATCGCGACGAGCGCCGCCACCAGCGCGGGCCGCCAGCGGCGCGAGGGCAGCCGCCCGTCCGGGAAGATCAGCAGGAAGACCGTCGGCACGACGAGGTAAGCCGGCATCCACAACCAGTTGGACGCCCACATCGCCCAGTCGTCACCCGGCAGCCGCCCGCCCCCGACGCCGCCCTCGACGCCCTGGTTGATGCCGAGCAGCCCGTACGTGCCGAGCGCCAGCCCCACCGCCTGGGCCGACCCGGTGAACACCATCACCCAGCCCACCCGGCCCGCCGGCCCGCCCGGCCGCTGCGACACCACGAAGAGCCCGGGCACGCCGAACGACAGCGCCGCCACACCGCGGAAGGCGTCGAACCGCTCGACGATCCCCGTGACGCCGAGCGCCCGCAGCCGCGGCTCGACCGCCAGCGAGCCGACCACGAGGGCGACGAGCACCCCGCCGACCAGCGAGGCTCGCCGTACCGATCTGTCCTTCATGGAGTGAATCGTGCCACCCGGTTGTCCCGCCGTCACGGGACGAGAAGTCCCCTCCGGGTCGGGGCATGAGGCTCATGACGCCCGGCGGCCGCCCCGCACATCCTTGAGGCCGTTCCTACGACCTCAGGAGAAGAACATGTCCGTCTCCACCACGACCACCACCGACCGGCCGCTGAAGGTCTCGCTGCTCGTCGGGGTCGGGCTGCTGCTCGTCCTGGACCTGGCCGGCGCGGTCATCTCGCTGTCGGCCGGCCTGAACGCCACGTTCCTGGACGCGCTCGGCTCCCAGGCGCGCCTGTCGGCGCCGATCCCGATGATGGTCGCGCAGGTCGTCCTGGTCGCGGGGGCAACCAGCCGCCGCCGGGCGCTCGCCGCGCCCGCCGCCGGGCTGCTGGTCGTGGCGGGGGTGCTGGCGTTCATGTCCGGCTTCTACGACGGAGGCTACGCGGCCGACCTCACCGGCGGGCAGCGGATCTTCCAGATCGTCCTGGTGTGCGCGCATCTGGGGGTGGGCGTGCTGGCCGCGATCCGGCTGGTCGGGCTGCTGCGCCGCCGTAAGCCACTCTCGTGAGCAGGAGAACGTCGATCGCCGGAGCCGGCGGCGCGAGGTAGGCCATCAGCCTGGCGTGGAACCACTCCTGGCCGACCAGCGGGCGCAGCAGTTCGGTGCCGAGTTTCCAGACCAGGACGAACAACAGCAGGGCGGCCACGGTTTGACCAGGATCGCCAGTCCGAGCAGGACCTCGAAGGCGCCGACCAGCACCATCATTTTGGCCGAGTCCACGGCTGTCTTGCCGAGGCCGAAGGAGGCGAAGAAGTCATGCCAGTAGCGTTTGTGCTCGAAGGCGCCGAAGCTTCGGCGCCGGCGGTCAGGGGGCGGACAGCGCCTCGACCGGCCTGACCCGCAGCGCCCCCGCGGCGGTGGGCACCGTGGCCGCCAGGACGAGCAACAGCGCGCCCCCGGCGATGGCCGCGTAGACCCAGCCGGGCCCTGCGGCCATCGGCGACCCGGTCTTGACCAGGCTGTAGGGCACGGTGGTCGCGGCGGCGGCGACCGTGCCGAGCGCAACGGCCAGGACCGCGGTCAGCACGCTCTCGGCCACGACTGTTGCCATGACCTGGGCACGAGTGGCGGCCGACAGGCGCAGCAGCCCGAACTCGCGGCTCCTGCGGCGGGTCGCGGCGATCAGCGTGTTGACCACGACGATCGCCGTGAACGTGATGATCATGGCGACGACCAGGTAGTTCACCGGGGCGAGCCGGGCGCTGACGTCGGCGGCGTCCCGATGGAGGCTGTCCTCGGTGCTCTGCATGTAGAGCGTGCCGCCGGCGATGCCGACCATGAGGATCAGCGGCCCGGCGACGCTGCCGGTGTGCGGGGCGCGGGCGTGCAGGTTGCGGACGGCCAGCCGCCCGGACGCGCGGGCGGGCCCGGCGGCGGACAGCGCCCGCACCGGCGGGATCGACGCGGCGCGCCTGCTGGAGATCAGCGCGGCGGCCAGCGCGGCGACCAGGGACGTACCCGCCCCGAGCGCGGTGCTCGGCCACCCCGCGACCAGCTGGACGCCCGCCCCGACGAGCCCGGCGTCCGCCAGGCGGGCGAGCACGACCTCGCCGAGCCCGGCGCCCGGCAGCAGCCCGGCGGCGATCGCGGGAAAGGCCACGACCAGTGTCTCCAGCACGACGTTCTGCCGGATCTGGCGCGGGGTGGCCGCGATGGAGCGCAGCAGGGCCAGCTCCCGCTCGCGGTGGCCGATGGTCAGCGAAACGGTGGACACGACGCCGAAGGCCACGACGGCCAGCGTCCAGCCGCCCAGGATGGCCGGCAGCAGCAGTCGGCCAATGCCGCCCAGGGTGCGCACCTGATCGGCTTCGGCCGGCATGGGGTACGGCGTCGGCTGCGTGAATGCCTGGGCCCGCCAGACGTCCATGGCGGCCTCGTCGTACAGCTCGGGATCGGGGCCGGTGGTGGTCGCGGACCGCTGACACTCTCCTGTCGCTCAACAGTGGGAGATCTTGCTTCTCGGATTCCAGCGTCACTGGGGGACGAAGATCCTGGACCGTCGTACTCCCAGCATCGCCCTCGATACGAAAGCCACGGGACCGCAGGCAGCCTGTGGTCCCGTGGCTTCCGCCGGTCAATCCAGCTAGCTAGCGGGTAGGGGTCGGGGTGGCCGTTGACGGCACAGCGGGAGACGGCGTGGTTGAGGGCTGCGTCGCAGTGAGGTCGGGCAGATCGCCGGGGACGTGCTTGGGCTCGCCGCTGATGCAGGAGTCGACGAAGAACTCCTTCACCTGGCCGCGCCATTCTGCTGTCTCTCCACCGCCGGCCACCTTGCGCAGACAGGTCATGCGCTGGTCGTAGGTGGAGGCAGGGCTGCAGCCGATGGTGGCGATGGAAGACAGCCGCAGTAGGGGTGCCGTCGGAATACGGCAGAAACGGGCCGTGCGAGCACATCGCCGCAGGCAGGAGAGAAGCCGCGCGGCGGTCAGATGGCTTGCACCGGGACCCCGATTCCCGTCATTGGAGGGATCATGGACGCGTGAGGGCGGAGATTCTTGCGAATCTGTCGGCGGCCGATCCGGGTACGCGGGCCGAGGCGCTGCGGTGGTTCACGGCACACGGGGACTCCGGCGACGCGGCGGTCGTGGCACCTCTCGTGCGGGATCCGGGCGAGTTCGATGATCGGGATCATGACGATCCACCCGAGTCGGCTCGAACGCCCGTCCGGATGGTCGCCCTCGAAGCGCTCGCCCGGCTGCGGGGGCCAGGGATGTTCACCGGGGTGTTCGACGACGCGCTTCAGGACGGCGATCTTCGGGTGCGGGCGCGGGCCGCGCTGGGCGCTTCGGCCGGGGCGCTGCTGGCGCGGCTCGCCGTTGAGGGCGATCGGGGGTTGCGGTACCGGATCGCGGTCGGGCTGCTCGCCGGCGACGTCGGCCGCGACCAGGCGGTTGCGGCCCTCGAACGGCTGCGCGGCGGCGACGATCCGGCAGCGGTCGCCGCCGCCTCCGTGCTCGGCGCGGTGGCGCGCCTCTCCCAACGGCGGCGGGACGACGGGTAGCGATGCCGCCGCTTCGGTGATCGGGGACGATACGCCCACAGTGACCGGGCAGGACTGTGTTCTTTCGGGTCAGCCGGACGCGGCCCGTTTCTGCCGCATTCCGGGGGCACCCCCAGAAGATCTTGGCCGGTAGCCGGGGTCGATGAGCGGCGTGGTGGTGAAGGAGACCCGCGCGACAACTGTGACAGGCCGGCGGGGACCCCCTTCCTCGCCTTCGGGGTCGCGATCGGGAACCACGATGGAGTCCTCCAGCCTCGGAGGCCGCGCACCTGTCGTGCCGGAATTCACGGAAACGCGACTTGACCTTGACCCTAAGGTCAAGGGTGACGCTGGTGGCATGACCAACTTGAACGCCGCCCACCTGGGCTGGAAGGGCCTGTTGCCGGTGGAGGACACCGCACTGGCCGTGACCGACACCGGCGGGTCAGGCATCCCCGTCGTCTATCTGAACGGTTCCTACGCGAGCCAGCGGCACTGGCGGCCCGTCATCAACGCCCTGGGGCCGGGGTGGCGGCACATCACCTACGACGAGCGGGCTCGCGGCAGATCGAAGAAGTCGGCGGACTACTCCTTCGAGGCCTGCGTCCGGGATCTCGACGCCGTCCTGAAAGCCAGGCGGGTGGAGCGACCGCTCTTGGTGGGCTGGTCCTACGGCGCCTTGCTCGGGGTCCACTGGGCCGCCCGGCATCCGGGACGCGTCGCCGGCGTGGTCGGGGTCGACGGCCCCTTTCCGTCCGGGTGGACCGACGAGGCCGGCCACGAACGCATCCGGCGGCTGTTCCACAAGGCCCGATGGGCGTTGCCGATGGCGCGCCTCATCGGCAACGCCGCGCGGATGAGTGCCGCACAGCATGCCGAGATCAACATCGAGGCCCACATCCTGCACGCCGCCCTCGAACCGGTCCTCGACAGCCTGACGGTCCCGGTCCGGTATGTGGTCGGCTCGGGTGAGGCCCTGGGAAGCAGGAATGACGAGCAGGAGCGGATGCGCACTACTCTCAACCCTGTGCTCGCCCGCAACCCGAACCTCACGATAGGCGCGAAGGTCACCGGCAACCACGGCACGATCGTGCGCAAGGATTTCCGCGCCATCGCCGAGGCCACACGCGAGCTCGCCGCCCTCACCCGCGAAAGTCGCTGATGACCATGACCAGCGGCGTCACGATCGGCCAGGCGGCGGCCTTCGCCGGCGTCACGATCAAGACCGTCCGCCACTACCACCGGCTCGGCCTGGTCGACGAACCGCGCCGGGACGCTTCCGGCTATCGCCGCTACGGGTCGTCCGACCTGCTGCGGCTGGTCCAGGCCCGGACACTGGCCGAGTCCGGCGTACCGCTGTCCGAGATCGCCGCCCTGCTCGATGCCGATCCGGAGCGGTTCGCCGTCCGCCTGGCCGAGGTCAAACGGCGGCTGACCGAGCGGATCGAGGAGCTGATCGCGCGGGGCGACTCGCTGGACCGGCTCGCCAACAGTGACCGGGCCCTGTTGTCCGACCGGGCCTGCGCGCTGCTGGAGCGGGCCGCCGACCTCGGCTTCACCCCGGATGAGGTGGCGGCCTACCGCGAGGGCATGGTGCTGGCCAGGGCCCTGGTACCCGACGGCTTCGACGACTATCTCACCAAGGCCGAGCACGTCCTCGACGACACTCGGTTCGTCGCCTTGAACAAGGAATGCTGGGCCGCCAAGGACCTGGCGCCCGACGACCCCCGCATCGAGAAACTCGCGACCGCCGTGGCCGGCCGCTTCCTCGCCAACCCCGGACTGCTCGCGATCTCAAGCGGCCTCCAGGCCCGCATTGACGTCACCCGATACGGCCTGCTCAACCATCACGGCGAAGACCAGGGGTCGGCCATGGCCCGGCTGACCACGCTGGTCGAGGCAAAACTGCGCTCCGCCGGCGTAGACATCCCCCACCAATAGACGCGGCTCACCGTCCACAGTCCCGACGCGGTGAGCCGAGCACCACACGGTGGCCGGTCGGCTGACGGGAACGCGTCTTCATCGACGACACGTGCCACGTCGCATCCGGCTTTCTCGCGGGCTGGCGGCCACCTGACCGCTGCGAATAACCCCCCGAAAACCGGATCAATACTGACCGTACCCGACCTTCCGCGTCCCGGATTCCGAGAAAGATCCGCAAGTAGGCGATGGAGACCTCACTGACCAGGCTCAATGCAGGACGAGCACGCCGGTGATGGGCCAGGTTCGTGCGCCGTGGCCGAGGGTGCCAAGGAGGGCGCCGGCCGACAGCAGGCCCATCAGCACGCCGGCGGCGGCTGAGCCGAAGGTGGTGGCCGAAGGTGGTGGCCGAGGCGACCGTGGCGATGCGCAGGCAGCCGAAGGTGAAAGCGCCGAAGGCGGTGATGGTCAGCAGCAGGACGGCAGGCCGGTGGGGTTGCCGTACTGCGGGGGAGGCCAGGAGGAGCGCGGTGCCGAGCAAGACGGCGGCGCCTGCGGCGGTCGCCACGCCCTGGGCCGGAACGGCCAGGGTCAGGACCGGCACAAGCAGGGGGCCGGCCCCTGATGGGGGTGGCCACTCCGGTGCCGGTAACGCTAGGTGGATTCAGCACACACTGTACAAGCTTACTTACCGTACGTGTGCATCTCTTGCTATACCGGACACCGTGGGTCCGGATGACACCTTCGACAGCGTCCGTGCGATCGCCGACGCGATCCTGTACGAGGGGTACCTGCTGTACCCCTACCGCCGCTCCTCCGGCAAGAACCGGGTCCGATGGCAGTTCGGCGTGCTGCTGCCGCCCGCCTGGGCACGGGCCCGGGGGCTCACCGGCGCGGGCGTGGCGGGCTCGGCCGAATCGTGGTGCCAGCAGACGGAATGCCTGCTCGAAGCGGACGGCGAGGCCACGGTCGAGCTGCGGATCCGCTTCCTGCACCAGCAGCGGCGCCAGGTCCAGCGCCGGCACGCCGACGGCGCCTGGCAGCCGGTCGACTCCCTGGGCGACGGGCCCACGCTGGAACTGAGCTTCGACGAGGCCGTGCCGCGCGAGTTCGACCTGTGTGCCGGCACGGCCGAACTGCTCGCGGGCGAGCGGCGGATCACCGTCGGCGTGCCGGCGGGCGAGGAGATCCGGCCGCTGGACGGCGGCCGGATCGTCGTCAGCCGGTCGGCGATCCGGGCGTCGGTAGCCGTCTCGGCCACGCGGTGCGCGACGGCGTCCCCGCTGCTGCGCCTGCGCTGCCGCGTCGAGAACGATGACCCGGCCACCCCCGCCGACGCCGCCCGCGAGGACGCGCTGCGCGCCTCGCTCCTGAGCTGCCACACTCTGCTCGCCACGCGCGGCGGCTCGTTCGTCTCCCTGCTCGACCCGCCGGAATGGGCCGCGGCGGCGGTCCGCGACTGTGTCAACACGGGCACCTTCCCCGTGCTGGCCGGTACGCCCGGCGCGCGGGACGTCGTGCTCTCCTCCCCGATCATCCTGTACGACCACCCGCGCGTGGCCCCCGAGAGCCCCGGCGACCTGCACGACGCCACGGAGATCGACGAGATCCTGTCGCTGCGCACCCTCACGCTCACCGACGCCGAGAAGCGGGAGGCCCGCGCCACCGACGCGCGGGCAGCGGAGATCATCGACCGCGTCGACTCCATGCCGCCCGCCGCGCTGTCACGGCTGCACGGCGCGGTCCGTTCCCGCCGGCCCGCGGCGGCGGTGGACGGCGTGACGGTCGCCGGGGTGGAGGTCTCGAAGGGAAGCCGGGTCAGGCTCCGGCCGCGACGGTCGGGCACCGACCCCCAGGACATGTTCCTCGACGGCAGGACCGGCCTGGTCGAGGACGTCCTCCAGGACGTGGACGACACCTGGCACCTGGCCGTCACCGTCGACGACGACCCGGGCGCCGACCTGAACCGCTGGTACGGGCGCTACCGCTACTTCACCCTCGACGAGGTCGAGCCCCTGGAGGCGAGATGAGCACCGGTGGTTCCCGTAACGTGCTCGTGGCCGGCATCGGGAACGTGTTCCTGGGCGATGACGGCTTCGGCGTCGAGGTGGTCAGGCGCCTGGACCGGGCGGAGCTGCCCGCGACGGCCGACGTCGCCGACTACGGCATCCGCGGCGTCCACCTCGCCTACGAGCTGCTGGACGGCCGCTACGACACCCTGATCCTGGTCGACGCCGTCCCGCTCGACGGCCCGCCGGGAACGCTGGCCGTCATCGAGGCCGACGACCGGCCGTCCGGGGGCGACGTGGCGATCGACGGGCACGGGCTGCATCCGGACGCCGTGCTCCGGCTGCTGAACCACCTCGGCGGCGGCGTCGAGCGGGTCGTGATCGTGGGCTGCCGGCCCGCGGTCCTGGACGAGGTGATGGAGCTGTCCGAACCGGTGGCCGCCGCCGTGGAGGGAGCCGTCCGCCTCGTCGCGGAGCTGGCCTGGCAGGAGGCGGCGGGAAAGATCGAGAAGGAGACCACCGATGCATGAACTGGGGCTGTGCGACGCGATCGTGGAGGCCGCGCTGGGACGGGCCGGTGGACGCCGGGTGAACGCGGTGCGCGTCCGCGTCGGCGGGCACCCGGTGGATCCGCGGGTCATCGACACGGGCTTCCGCCTGGCCGCCGCGGGCACGGTCGTGCAGGACGCGACCGTCGAACTCGTCACCGTGCCGTACCTGATGCGCTGCGCGGGATGCGGCGCCGAGCAGGAGGCCCGCACCGCCACGGACCTGCTCGCCTGCCGGAGCTGCGGCGGGATGGACGTGGAGAGCATCACGGACGAGAGCGTCGTGGTGGAGTCGATCACGTTTGAACCGGTTCCCGGAACCGCCTGACAGACCCGCCGGCACCGGCTGGAGACCAGGCCGCTGACGTGAAGGAGAGACGTGACATGGCCGATCAGAAGAGCGGATTCGACGAGATGCACATCCTGTGGATCTCCGAGGGCATGAGCTGCGACGGCGACACCGTCTCCGTGACGGCCGCGTCCCAGCCTGCCATCGAGGACGTCGTCACCGGCCTCGTGCCCGGGCTGCCGAAGGTGCACCTGCACAACAAGGTCCTGTCCCCGACGTTGGGCGGCGAGGACTTCCTGGCCCCGTTCCGGGCCGCGGCGCGCGGCGAGCTGGAGCCGTTCATCTTCGTCCTGGAGGGGTCTGTCCCCAACGAGAGGATCAACGGAGAGGGCTACTGGACGTCGTTCGGCAACGACCCGGACACGGGCGAGCCGATGACCCTCAACACCTGGATCGACCTGCTCGCCCCCAACGCCTGGGCGGTCGTCGCGATCGGGACCTGCGCCACCTACGGCGGCATCCACGCCATGGCGGGCAACCCGACCGGCTGCATGGGCCTGGCCGACTACCTGGGCTGGGACTTCCGGTCGGCCGGCGGGCTGCCCATCGTCAACGTGCCGGGCTGTCCGGTGCAGCCGGAGAACTTCATGGAGACCCTCACCTGGGTCCTGCAGCACGCGGCCGGTTCGGCGCCGCCGCCGCCGCTGGACGCGCTGCTGCGTCCCCAGTGGCTGTTCGGCAGGACCGTGCACGAGGGCTGCGACCGTGCCGCCTACTACGAGCAGGCCGACTTCGCCAAGGACTACAACTCGCCCAAGTGCCAGGTGAAGGTCGGCTGCTGGGGCCCGGTCGTCAACTGCAACGTGCCCAAACGCGGCTGGATGAACGGGGTGGGCGGCTGCCCGAACGTCGGCGGGATCTGCATCGGCTGCACGATGCCCGGCTTCCCCGACAAGTTCATGCCGTTCATGGACATGCCGCCGGGCAGCAGCCTGTCCTCGATGCTGATCAAGCCCTACGGGGCGTTCATCCGCCGCATGCGCGGCATCACCAACAACACCGCGAACGCCGAGCCGCGGTGGCGGCACAACCGGGACGCGCTGACCAGCGGCTTCGATCCACGGTGGCGCCCGTAAGGGCCCGCGACGCCAGAGAGGACACATCAGCACATGGCCATCTCCGAGCAGGAAGCGCCCGACCGGCGACCACCGGGAGAGCTCGTCGAGATGTCGTGGGATCCCATCACACGCATCATCGGCAACCTGGGCATCTACACGAAGATCGACTTCGCCAACCGGCGGGTCGCCGAGTGCCACAGCACCTCCTCGCTGTTCCGCGGCTACTCGGTGTTCATGAAGGGCAAGGACCCCAGGGACGCGGGCTTCATCACCAGCCGGATCTGCGGCATCTGCGGCGACAACCACACCACCTGCTCGATGTACGCCCAGAACATGGCGTACGGCATCAAGACGCCGCCGATGGCCGAATGGATCGTCAACCTCGGCGAAGCGGCCGAGTACATGTTCGACCACACGATCTTCCAGGACAACCTCGTCTTCGTGGACTTCTGCGAGGCGATGGTCAAGGAGACCAACCCGACGCTGCTGGCGCGGGCCAGGACCACCGAGGCGCCCGGGGCGGCGATCCACGGCAAGCGCACGATCGCCGACATCATGGAGGCGTTCAACCCGTTCGAGGGCGACATCTACAAGGAGGCGCTGCGGATCAGCCGCGTCACGCGGGAGATGTTCTGCCTGATGGAGGGCCGGCACGTCCACCCGTCGACGGTCTATCCGGGCGGGGTCGGCACGATGCCGGAACCGACGTTGTTCACCGACTACCTCTCGCGCCTGCTCGGCGTGGTGGACTTCGTCAAGAAGGCCGTCGCGCTGAACAACGACGTGTTCGACTTCTTCTACGAGGCACTGCCCGGCTACGAGGAGGTCGGCCGCCGCCGGATCCTGCTCGGCTGCTGGGGGGCCTTCCAGGACCCGGCCGTGGTCGACTACCGCTACGAGACGATGAACGACTGGGGCAAGGCCATGTTCGTCACCCCGGGCATCGTGGTGGACGGCGAGCTGGTCACCAACAACCTCGTCGACATCAACCTCGGCATCCGCATCCTGCTCGGCAGCTCGTACTACGACGACTGGACCGCCGAGGAGCCGTTCGTCACCCACGACCCGCTCGGCAACCCGATCGACATGCGGCACCCGTGGAACCAGACGACCCTGCCCGCGCCGCAGAAACGCGACTTCGAGGGCAACTACAGCTGGGTCATGAGCCCCCGGTGGCTCGATCCGCGCACCGGTGACCACCTCGCGCTCGACACCGGCGGCGGCGCCTTCGCCCGCCTGTACGTCACCGCCCTGTCGGGCATCGTGGACACCCCGTACGTGAAGGCGACGGGCTCGTCGGTGCAGATCTCGCTGCCGAAGGGCCGCGACCTGCCGGAGACGACCCTGGAGTGGCGCATCCCGCCCTGGTCCAACGCTCTGGAACGCAACCGGGCCCGGGTGTACTTCGTGGCCTACGCCGCGGCCATGGCGGTGTACTTCGTCGAGCAGGCCATGGAGCGCATGCGCGCCGGGGACACCAAGGTGTTCACCGACTTCGCCGTGCCGGAGGAGGCCATCGGCGTCGGGTTCCACGAGGCGGTGCGCGGCGTGCTCTCCCACCACATGGTCATCCGGGACGGCAAGATCGCCAACTACCACCCATACCCGCCCACGCCCTGGAACGGCAGCCCGCGCGACAGCTTCGGCACGCCCGGCCCGTACGAGGACGCCGTCCAGGACATGCCGATCTTCGAGGAGAACGGCCCGGACGACTTCAAGGGCGTCGACATCATGCGCGCGGTGCGCAGCTTCGACCCCTGCCTGCCCTGCGGCGTGCACATGTACGTAGGCAAGGGACGCACGGTGAAGAAGCTGCACTCGCCGATGTTCGGCGCGAGCCATGGCTGAGCCGGACCGCCTGGACGACCAGGCGGTGGCCCGCCTGCTGGAGCGGCTGGAGGAGACCCTGGGGCGGCTGGAGAGCACGCCCGGCCCGACGGCGGAGACGGCGCTGGACGCCGTCGCCATCCTCGCCGAGGTCTACGGCGAGGCCCTGGCCCGGGTCATGGACCGGGCTCCGGCCGGGTCCGCCGTCGCCGCCGCCCTGGCCGACGACGAGCTGCTCGGCCACCTGCTGGTCCTGCACGACATCCATCCCGAACCGCTCCGGCGGCGGGTCGAGCGCGCGCTCGACGGCCTGGCCGGCGCCCTGCGCGCCCAGGGGGTGGAGGCGCGGCTCGCCGACGTGACGGACGACGTCGCGCGGGTGCGGCTGACGGGCGGCTGCTCGTCCGGGTCGGAGCCCGTGCGGCTGGCCGTCGAGCAGGCGGTGCGCGCCGTCGCGCCGGAGGTGGAGACGGTCGAGGTGAGCCGCGCCGCGCCGGTCGCCTTCGTCCCCGCCGACGCGCTGCTGGTCCGGCCCGGCGGCGCCGCGTGAGCACGACCGCGCACGGCCGCCTGCTCAGACGGACCGCGCGCCGCCGGGACGCGGGCGCGCGCTGCGAGCTGTGCGAGGCGCCGGTCCGGGGCGAGCACGGGCACGTCGTGGACACGCGTTCGGCGGAGGTGCTGTGCGCGTGCCGGGCGTGCGCGCTGCTGTTCGAGCGGGACGGCGACAGCCGCTTCCTGCGGGTGCCCGAACGGCGGCTGCGGCTGACCGGGGTGCGGCCGGCCGATCTCGGCATCCCCGTGAGCCTGGCGTTCTTCGTCACCGCGCCCGACGGCTCGGCCACCGCGCACTACCCGAGCCCGCTGGGCGGCACCCGCAGCGACCTGGACGCCGCGGCCTGGCAGGCGGTCGCCGCCCGCGCCGAGGAGCTAAGCACCATGCGGCCGATGGTCGAGGCGCTGCTCGTCAACGGCGTACGGGGGGCCGGTGAGTGCTGGCTGGTCCCGATCGACGACTGCTACCGGCTGATGGCCCTGGTACGAGGTGAATGGACCGGTATGTCAGGCGGCGATCAGGTATGGGCAAAGATCGCGCAGTATTTCGCCCAGCTCGACGACGCGGGGCATCGCCGGGGGTAGGACCCGCACCATGGCACACATCAAGGTGGGCAAGCCCGACGTCGCACCCGACGCGACGGCGCACGTCAAGGGCGTCGAGCAGGGCAACCGGCCCGGCGCGTACGAGCGGCAGGCGGGACACCACCGGGACGGCACGGCCGACGCCCGGCGCTCGACGGGGATCAGCCCCAAGAAGCACGACCCGATCCTGCCTGTCATGCCCAACCTCCCGCCAGGCTGAGAAAGAAAGAACAGACATGCGGCGACCACGTACGACGCTGCTGGCCGGGCTGGCCGGGGCGGTGCTCCTGGGGATGTTCTGGAAGGAACTCCCGGCGCTGAGGCGTTACATCAAGATCAAGCAGATGTGATCCCGGAACGATGTGTCTTGGCATCCCCGGAGAGATCGTCGAGCTGCTACCGGACCGGGCCGACCTGGCCACCGTCGAGGTCGCCGGCGTACGCCGCGCGATCAGCGTCGGCCTGCTGGACGGCCCGGTCCGGCCCGGTGACTGGGTCCTGGTCCACGTGGGCTTCGCGATGTCCAGGATCGACGAGAGCGAGGCCGCGGCGACGCTGGCGCTGCTGAACGGCCTCGGCCCCGCCTACACCGACGAGCTCCAGGCGCTCGCGGAATCCGACATCACGTGAAAGGCGCCGGCATGCGCTTCGTCGACGAGTACCGCGACGCCCAGAAGGCACGGGCCCTGGCCGCGCGGATCGCGGAGCTGTGCGAGCCCGGCCGCCGCTACACCTTCATGGAGGTGTGCGGCGGGCACACCCACACGATCTACAAGCACGGCGTCGAGGACTACCTGCCGCCGAACGTGAACCTCGTCCACGGGCCCGGCTGTCCCGTCTGCGTGATCCCCATGGGACGCGTCGACGACGCGATCGCCATCGCCGGCGAACCGGACGTGATCATGACCTCGTTCGGCGACATGATGCGGGTGCCCGGAGGCGAGGGCTCCTTCCTGGACGCCAAGGCCGCCGGCGCGGACATCCGCATGGTGTACTCCCCGCTCGACGCGCTGCGGATCGCCCGCCAGAACCCCGCCCGCCGGGTCGTCTTCATGGCGATCGGCTTCGAGACCACCGCGCCGTCCACGGCGATGACCGTGCTGCGGGCCGCGGCCGAAGGGCTCGGCAACTTCTCCGTCTTCTGCAACCACGTCATGATCATTCCGGCGATCAAGGCGATCCTGGACTCGCCGGACCTGCGGCTCGACGGCTTCATCGGGCCGGGCCACGTCTCCACCGTGATCGGCTGCCGGCCGTACGCGTTCATCGCCGAGGAGCACGGCAAGCCGCTCGTCTGCTGCGGGTTCGAGCCGCTGGACGTGCTGCAGTCGATCCACATGCTGCTGCGGCAACTCGCCGAGGGGCGGGCCGAGGTGGAGAACCAGTACACGCGGGTGGTGCCGTGGGAGGGCAACGGCCGGGCGCTGGAGGCGATCGGCCGGGTTATGGAGCTGCGCCCGTACTTCGAGTGGCGCGGCCTCGGCTTCATCTCCCACTCCGCGCTGCGCCTGCGCGACGCCTACGCGGCCCACGACGCCGAACGGATCTTCCAGGTGCCGGGCGTACGGGTGGCCGACCCGAAGGCGTGCCAGTGCGGCGAGGTGCTCAAGGGCGTGCTCAAGCCCTGGGAGTGCAAGGTCTTCGGAACCGCGTGCACGCCGGAGACGCCGATCGGCACCTGCATGGTGTCCTCCGAGGGCGCCTGCGCCGCGTACTACAACTTCGGCCGGTTCACCCGCACGCGGGCCAAGGAGGCGACCACGGCATGACGACCGAGCGTACCGCCGGATGGGCCGAACGGGCCGTCCGCGAGGCGGGCGGGCCCGCCGGCCCGGCGACCCGCGAGGAAGAGGTGCTGCTGCGCATCGAGCGCGCCCGGGGACGCCGGGCCCGGGTGCGGGAGGAGCGCATCACGCTGGCCCACGGCGCGGGCGGGAGCGCCTCGCACACGCTGGTCGAGGCCGTGTTCGTGCACGCGTTCCGCAACCCGATCCTGGAGCCGCTTGGCGACGGCGCCGTGCTGGGGGTGGCGGGCGGGCGGCTGGCCTTCAGCACGGACTCCTTCGTGGTCTTCCCGCTGTTCTTCCCCGGCGGCGACATCGGCGACCTCGCCGTCAACGGCACGGTCAACGACCTGGCCGTCTGCGGGGCCCGGCCCCTGTACCTGTCGGCCGGCTTCATCCTGGAGGAGGGCTTCCCGGTCGCCGACCTGCGGCGGATCGCCACCTCGATGGCCGCCGCCGCCGACCGCGCCGGCGTCCAGGTGGTCACCGGGGACACCAAGGTCGTGGAACGCGGCAAGGCGGACGGATGCTACGTCACCACCGCCGGCGTGGGCGTGCTGGAGCGGGAGACGGAGCTGACGCCGTCGGCGATCAGGCCGGGCGACGCCGTCATCGTCTCGGGGCCGATCGGCGAGCACGGCGTCACCATCATGATCTCCCGTGGGGAGCTGGACATCGAGGCCGACCTCGCCTCCGACACCGCGCCGCTCAACGGCGTCGTCGCCGCGCTGCTCGACGCCGTCCCCGGGGTGCGGGTGCTGCGGGACGCCACGCGCGGAGGGGTGGCGACGGTGCTCAACGAGCTGGCCCGCTCCTCGCGGCTCGGCATCGTGGTGGAGGAGTCGGCGGTGCCGGTCCGCCCGGTGGTCAACGGCGCCTGCGAACTGCTCGGCATCGACCCCCTGTACGTCGCCTGCGAGGGCCGGTTCGTCGCCGTGGTCGACGGCGAGCAGGCCGGAAGGGCGCTGGAGGCGCTGCGCGGCCATCCTCTCGGCGCGGAGGCGGCCGTGGTCGGCCGGGTGCGTGCCGAGCCCGCGGGGCTCGTGCTGCTCGACACGGCCTTCGGCGGCACCCGGATCGTCGACATGCTCGTCGGGGACCCGCTGCCGCGCATCTGCTGAGCCGCGGCCGACCGGCGCTTCATCCGGCGTGGTTCATCCGGCGTGGTTCATCCGGCGTGGTTCATCCGGCGTGGTCGAGGGCGGCGGCGACGGCGGCCTGGCCCAGGCTGAGGCCGCCGTCGTTGGGCGGCACCCGCGAGTGGAGGAGCACCCGCAGGCCCGCCTCCTGCAGCCCTGCCTCCATCCGCTCCAGCAGGACGACGTTCTGGAAGACGCCGCCGGACAGCGCCACCTCGCGCAGCCCCGTCCGTCCGCTCAGCTCCAGCACCGCCCGCACCAGGACACGGGCCAGGCCGTTGTGGAAGCGCGCGGCCACCAGCGGCGTCCGCACGCCCGCCAGCAGGTCCTCGACCGCGCCGCGGACCAGGTCGGTCCCGGACACGACCAGCTCCGGCCCGCCGGACAGCGCCGCCGGGTAGGCGGCCCGCTCGCCAGGCTCGGCGAACTGCTCCAGTTCGATCGCCGCCTGCCCCTCGAAGAGCACCCGGTCGCGCAGCCCGGCGATCGCGGCCACCGCGTCGAACAGCCGGCCCGCGCTCGACGTGAGCGGCGCGTTCGTCCCGGTGCGGGCCAGCGCCGCCACGGCCGCCCACCGGTCCCGGTGCCGCCGGACGAACGGCAGGTCCGGCGGCGCGTCGCCGTAGATCGCGTCGAGGTAGGACACGCCCATGCGCCACGGCTGCCGTACGGCCGCCGCCCCGCCGGGCATGGGCAGCGCCTCCAGGTGCCCCGCCCGCTCGAACCCCCGCAGGTCGGCGACCAGCAGCTCGCCGCCCCACAGGGTGCCGTCGGAGCCCAGGCCCAGGCCGTCCAGGGCGACGCCGATCACCGGGCCCTCCTCGCCATTGTCGGCCAGGCAGGAGGCGATGTGGGCGTGATGGTGCTGCACGCCGACGAGCTCGACGCCGTCGAGGCCGGACGCGTACTTGGTGGACAGGTACTCCGGGTGCAGGTCGTGGGCGACGAGCCGGGGCCGGACGCCGAACAGCCGGCTCAATTGGCCGATCCCCTCCGCGTACGAGCGCAGGGTCTCGTAGCCCTCCAGGTCGCCGATGTGCTGCGACAGGACCGCGTGGCGACCCTTGACCAGGCAGAAGGTGTTCTTCAGCTCGCCGCCGCAGGCCAGCACATGCCGGGACGGCGGCCGTCGCAGCGTCACGGGAGCGGGCACGTACCCGCGCGAGCGACGGACGGGCAGCTCCCGGCCGCGGAACAGGCGCACCACCGAGTCGTCGGCCCGGACGTGGATGCGCCGGTCGTGGACGAGGAAGCCGTCGGCGATGCCGGACAGCCGGTCCAGGGCGTCGTCGTCCCGGTGCGCGATGGGCTCGTCCGACCGGTTTCCGCTGGTCAGGACCGCGGGCCGGCCGAGCCGTACGGCCAGGAGATGGTGCAGCGGCGTCGCGGGCAGCATCACCCCCAGCTCCCGGTTGCCCGGCGCGACCGCCTCGGCGACCGGCGCCCCGCCCCGGCGCGGCAGCAGGACGACGGGCCGCCGCGGGCCGCTCAGGACGCGCTCGGCGGCCGGGGTGAGCAGGACCAGCTCGCGCGCCGCGGCCAGGTCGGCGGCCAGCACCGCGAACGGCTTGCCCTCCCTGCGTTTGCGGTCCCGCAGCGCGCCGACCGCCTGTTCGTCCCCGGCCACGGCCGCGAGGTGGTACCCGCCCACGCCCTTGACCGCCAGGATCCTGCCCCGCGCCAGCCAGAGCGCCGCCACCCCGACCGGGTCGCCCGGTTGCGGCCGGCCGTCCGCGTCCAGCAGCCGCAGCGACGGTCCGCACGCGGGGCAGCACACCGGCTGGGCGTGGAAGCGCCGGTCGCCGGGGTCTCGGTACTCCCGCGAACAGCGGGCGCACATCGCGAAGGGGGCCATCGTGGTGTTGGGCCGGTCGTAGGGCAGGTCCGTGACGATCGTGAAGCGGGGCCCGCAGGCCGTGCAGTTGGTGAAGGCGTAGCCGTGCCGGCGCGCGCCCGGGTCGGCGATCTCCGCCGCGCAGGCGTCGCACGGCGCCGTGTCCGGCGGCACGCACACCTGGCGGGCGCCCTCGCCGCGGCTGGCCACGATCCGGAAGCCCGACTCCGCGACGGGCTCGGCGTCCGCCACGGTGACGCTCTCGACCAGTGCGGACGGCGGCGCCCGCCGCTCCAGCTCCGCGACGAAGGCCCGCAGCGCCGACGGCTCACCCTGGGCCTCGATGAACACGCCGCGCGGATCGTTGCCGACGAACCCGGCCAGCTCGTGCCGTCCGGCCAGGCCACTGACGAACGGCCGGAAGCCGACTCCCTGGACCAGCCCCTCGACCCTGATCCGGAGCCGGCCGGGCCGCTCAGCCGTCACCGGTCAGCGCCCGCTGCACCAGCTCCCACAGGACGTGGTAGAGGGTCACCTGGGCCTCCTGGATCCGGTGCACCGACGGGGACGGCACGACGAACAGGTGATCGGCCAGGCCGTCGGCCGCCATCCGCCCGCCGTCGCCGCCGGCCAGGCCGACGGTCAGCGCCTCCCGGCGACGCGCCTCGGCGAAGGCGTGCAGCACGTTCGCCGAGCCGCCGCTCGTCGACAGGCCCACCACGATGTCGCCGGGCCGGGCGAAGGCGGCGACCTGGCGGGCGAAGGCCAGGTCGTAGCCGACGTCGTTGGACAGCGCGGTGACGACGGCGGCGTCGGCGGCCAGGCAGGTCGCCGCAAGCGCCCGCCCGCGCGGCGGGTGGGCGAAGAGCTGGGCCAGCGCCTGCGCGTCCGTGGCGCTGCCGCCGTTGCCGACGGCGAACAGCCTCCCGCCGGACTCGAAGGCCGCCGCCGTCCGCGCCGCGCAGCGCGCCAGCTCCTCCCCGTGCAGCCCGGCGATCGTCTCCCGCAGCGCGACGATCTCGTGCGCCTTGGCCGCGCAGGAGCGGCGCGCCTCCTCCAGCAGGGCATCCGGATCGGTGGGCCGGACGTACAGGGACGGGTAGAGGGCCTCGACGCCGGTGCCTTCCGCCGTGCTCATCCGCACTCCCCTCCCACCGCGATGGCCTCACCGGCGTGCACCAGGACGACGTCACCCGGCCCGGCCTCGACCAGGGCCACGCTGATCTCCTGCGGGCCGCCGGCGGCCCCCTGCGCGATGGCCAGGCCGTCTCCGAGCAACTCGACCACGCGCATGGGCAGGGCGAGGTCGGAACAGGTCAGGCACACCCGCTCCCCCGGCTCCTCGGTCATCGGGCCTCCTCCGGCTGGTCGAGGAAGACGTGCACCAGCTCCCAGAGCAGGTGGTAGACCGTCATGTGGATCTCCCGCACCACGCACGGGTCGCCGGACCGGACGCCGAGGACATGGTTCACGGCCGGGCTGCGGCCGACGGCGCCGCCGTCCCCGCCTTCTCCGCCCACGAGCGCGACGGTCAGCAGTCCGAGCCCGTGTGCCGCCTCCAGCCCGCGCAGCACGTCCGCGCAGCCGCCGTCCCAGGAGAACCCGAGCGCCATGTCGTGCTCGGCGGCCAGCAGGCGCACCTGCTCGGCGTAGACCTCCTCGAACCCGCTGGTCGCGGCGATGGCGGTCAGCCGGGCGGCGTCATGACTGAGGGAGAGGGCGGGCAGGGCCCTCTTGCCGACGATGACCGGATGGACGAACTCCACGGCCACGTGCTGGGCGTCCGCCGAGGCGCCGCCGTCACCGAAGACCAGCAGCCGACCGCCCCACGCGAACCGCCGGGCCATGGCCCGGCACGCCAGGGCGATCGAGGCGGCCTCCCCTGCGAGCGCCCGTCCTGGGGCGACCCGCCGCTCGAAGGCCGGCGACACAGGCGTCATCCCACCTCTCCTTGCCGCGAGGCGACGCGGGAGCGGGACGGCCCCGCGTCATGGGACGGCGGCCGCTGTCCCTCGTCCCACAGAGCCGCGCAGGCGCGCAGGACGTCCCCCAGGTCCCGCAGCCGGATCATCGCGGCCTTCAGGTCGCTCAGGCCCGAAGCGGTGATCTCGTACTTCCTGCGCGGAGGTCCCGTACGCGAGGCGGTCCAGGAGGAGACCAGGCACTGGTCGCGTTCGAGGGCGCGCAGCAGCCGATAGACATGGCCGGGCTCCGCCCCCGCCACGCCCAGCTCCCCCAGCCGGTCGATCAGGTCGTAGCCGTGGCTGGGCCGGTTCCAGATCAGGAGAAGCAGGATCGGGGACAACAATCCTCGCCTCTCGCCGCCTTCCATACGAACTCCCCCGCCAGCGGAACGCACCTTCCAAGGGGTAGTAGAACGTCCACGCCGGGCGATTCCCCGGCTCCGCACGCCGTCCTTGCCAACTTCTGGCAGAAGGCAAGCCAAGGGTTAGGTCTCGGGCGATCAGCGCACCGCGACGTCCCGCCGGCGTCAGGCGACGGCCACCCACCCCGCGCAGTACGTCGCCCTCCAGTGTGTCTGGGGCATGGTCACCGGGAAGGCCAATGGTTCCAGAGCCGTAACCAATCGGTAAGTCGGCCCGCGAACATATCCCGCCCGGACACGAGAAGACGGAACAATCCTTGCGCCTCGTCACGGGAGGGGTGAAGCTCTTCGGGGCGAGCCGCCGCCGGGTCGCTCTCGAACTCCTCATCCTTCAGCGAGGGCAATGAGCAATGGAGAACCTGAGTGACGAACTGCGGCTGCGACGCGAACAGGCCGGCCTGACCCAGCAGGAACTCGCCGCCCGGTCCGGGGTGAGCGTCGCCGTGATCCGCGACGTCGAGCAGGGCCGCACGCGCCGCCCACGTGCCGAAACCCTGCGCCGCCTGTCGGACGTCCTCCCGCTGGTCATGTCCGGATCGGGCGACCCCTTCCGCGGTCCGGCGTCGGCGGCGGTCTGGCTGCGGATATTGGGCCCGCTCGAAGTGCGGGAGCACGGATCGTTCGTCGCGTTGGGCGGTGAACGGCAGAGAGGCGTTCTCGGATTGCTCGCGTTGTCCGCGAACCAGGTCGTGCCGATGGAATCCATCGCCGACGCATTATGGGGTGACGCGGCCGGCGACGGTTGTGTGCGAGCGGTGCACGGCCATGTCAGCAAGCTGCGCCGCACATTGCATCACGGGGCCCGGAACAAGAAACTCATCATTTGCCGTCAGCACGGCTATCAGCTGTCCGTGGCGGACGGCGACGTGGACGTCCTGGCATTCCGGCGGCTTCTTCGCCAGGCGCGCGAACATCGTGACAGGGCCGAGCTCGACGCGGCCGCGGTGTCGTTCGGGCAGGCGATGGACCTGTGGCGGGACAGCCCGCTGCTGGACGTCCCCGCGCTGCACAACCATCCGAAGGTGTCCGCGTTGAGCGCGGAGCGGGTGACGGCCGCGCTGGAGTTCGTGGAGGTGGCCGAGTCGCTCGGCCGGCACGAGCTCGTCCTGTCGCCGCTGCGTGCGATCACGCAGGTGGAACGGCTGCACGAACGGGCGCACGCGCGGCTGATGATCGCGCTGGCCGGCTGCGGCGAGCAGGCCGCCGCGCTGGAGGTGTTCGGCGGGATCAGCCGGCGGCTGGTCGACGACCTGGGGGTGTCCCCCGGCCCGGAACTCGTGGAGGCGCAGCTCCGCGTGCTCCGGCAGGGAGTGGACGGTGCCGTGGAGATCCGGACGTCCGGCACGCCGGCGGAGCCCGGCACCGGCGCGCCGACCGCTCCCCGCGAGCTGCCGCCCGTGGTGCCGGGTTTCGTCGGACGGACGGGGCTGATCGACGCGCTCGTGCGCGACGTGGTCGGCAGGCGTCCGCAGCCGATCCTGATCTCCGGCTGCGGCGGCATCGGCAAGTCGGCGCTGGCGGTCAAGGCCGCCTGGCAGGCCGCCCACCATTTTCCCGACGGGCAGTTCTACCTCAACCTGCACGGCTCGACGCCCGACCTCGAACCGCTGGAACCCCTGCGGTCCCTCGGTCGCCTGCTGCGGTCGCTCGGCGTGGACCGGGCCGCCGTCCCCACGGACGTCGACGAGGCCGCCGCCCAGTTCCGGTCCCGCACCGCCGGACGCCGCATGCTGTTCGTGTTCGACAACGTGCTGGACGTCAGGCAAGTACGCGCGCTGCTCCCGGCGAGCCCGACCTGCGGTGTCATCGTGACCAGCCGCAGGACGCTCGCCGCGCTGGAGGGCCGCGTCCCGTACGAGCTGGAGGTGCTGCCCGAGAAGGACTGCCGCGCCCTGCTGACCCGCCACGCCGCCGATCCCGCTACCGGTCCCGCCACTGGGCCGGACGACACCGAGGCCCAGAACGCCGTCGCCCGGCAGTGCGCCTACCTTCCGCTGGCGCTCTCGATCGCGGCCGCCCGGCTGTCGGTGCGGCCCGCCTGGACCTGGCGGACGCTGGCGGACAGGCTGGCCGAGGAGGGGCGGCGTCTCACGGAGCTGGAGCTGGAGGACCGCGCGGTCAGAGCCAGTCTCATGGTCGGCTACCGGGATCTCGACCCGGCGCAGGCCCGCATGTTCCGGTGCATGAGCCTGCTCGGCGTCACGGAGCTCGGCGTGGACACCGCCGCCGCCCTCGCCGGCCTCCCGGCCCCGACCGCCGAGGACCTGCTCGACCAGCTCACCGAGGCGCATCTGGTGCAGACCGCCGCCCCCGGACGCTATTGCGTGCACGATCTGGCCCGGCTCTTCGCCCGGGAGCTCGCCGCGGAGCACGACCCGCCGGAGGAGCGGCGGCGTGCCGTCCTGCGCGCGCTGCACAGCGGGCTGGCCGTCGCCAGAGACGCGAGCAGGCAGGTGATCCCCGTCGCCGTGTGGCGGACGACGCTGGGTCCGGCGACGACGTCCGGCGCGGGGCCGGGCTTCCGCGACCGGCAGGAGGTGTACGCGTGGGTCGACGCGGAGGCCGCGCAGCTTCCGGCGGTGCTGGGCAGCGCGGCGGCGCTGGGCGCCGACGACCTGGTCACCGCCCTGTCGGCGGCGCTGTTCTTCCCGCTGTACGAACGAGGGCGGTGGCGGGAGCTGTGGGAGGTCAGCGAGACGGGCGCCGCCGCGGCCGACCGCCTGGGCGAGCCCCACCACCGGGCGGTGACCCACGGCGACCTCGGATACGTGCTGGCCGACCTCGGCCGGCTGGACGACGCGCTGGTCCACCTGAAGGTGTCACTCGCACAACACCGGCAGACCGGCAACCGCCGGGGAGAGGCCGCCCAGCTCGACCGTCTGGGGGTCGTCTACAGCAGGCTGGGCCGGTTCGCGGAGGCCGTCGGCCACTTCCGCCTCTCGATCGACCTGGAGAGCGGCCAGGGCAACCGGTACGGCGAGGCGATCACGCTCACCAACCTCGGGCTCACCTACCTGCGCGGCGGCGACCCGGAGGCGGCCGTCACGGCCTTATGCGACGCCCTGTCCGTCACCCGCGAGATCGAGGACCTGGTGGGCACGGCCATCGCGCTCGGCTATCTCGCCGAGGCCCATCGGCGCATGGGCCGCCACCGGGAGTCCGAGCGTTACTTCCGGATGGCGCTGGACGCCGACCGCGCGGCCGACGACCTCGGCAGTTGCACGGAGGCGCGCCACTGGTGGGGCCTGGGCCTGGTCCATCGTGCGCTCGGGGCGGAGGATCGCGCCCGGGAGTGCCGGCGCAACGCCGTGACGATCCTGCACGACCTGCGGCTCATCAGCGCCGGCGAACGGTCCCGCATCGAGGCCGGCGACGACCCGGGCACGCCGGACGTCATCCTCAGGAACCTGTGAGCACGACGGCCGTACTCCTTCCCGTACCGGGAGCCGCATTCTGCCGCCGGGCCGCCGTCGTCCCAGGTCACCGCGCCTGCGAGGTGCGGGAATCCGCGTACCGGCGACCGCCACAAAATCGCAAGATCCGCCGTTCAGGATGGAGTGGTCCATCGAGGAACGGCACGCCCGGGCCTCGCTGACGACCAGTTGGTGAAGGAGAGCGGAACCATGATCGCGACGATCACGAGAATCAGCGACCGCCTGCTGGAGCGGGTCGCGCCCAAGGCCGACGCGTCGGCGACCGCGGCCGGCTGCACGTGGCGGTACATGTGCTGCACCATGGGCGGCCAGGTCGTCTACGGCAAGAGGCTGTACGACCTCGTCCACGGCACGAACTGCGGCGCGTGCACGGTCATCTCCAGCTACTGCTAGCCGTTGAGCGCTTGTCCGCCCGGCCGGGGCGGGCAAGCGCGCTTTGATCTCCGCATCGAGGAAATCTGGTGGATTTTGTCGCTTTTGGCGGCCAGTGTCTGATCGGTGTCGTCTTCGCGATGTCGGCACTGAGCAAGATCCGCGGCCGCGCGGCCTACGCCGAGTTCGTACGGGCGACCGGAGCCCTGCTCACCGCCCTGCTGGGACACGGCACGGGCCCGCGGACCGCCCGCTGGGCGGCGGCCTTGGTCGTCGTGGCCGAGTCGGCCGTCCCGGTGCTTCGGGACGTCGCAGGCCCCTCTGGGACGACGCCACCTGGCCCGCAACCTCGGCCTCCTGGCGGTGGCCCTGACCTGCGGAGCCGCCCTCCCGCAGGCATGGTCACAGGCATGGTCGCAGCCGGCCGGCACGGCGGTCGCGGGCGGCGCGGGACTGGTGCTGGCCGTGCTCGTCAGCCGGCTGGACGACCTGGTCGAACTGTTCGTGTCCCCGGCGGCGAACGCCGGACCGGTGCCGAAAGGAGAACGTCATGTCGATGCTCGTCACCGGGATGATCCTGGTGGGGGCGCTGTGCCTCTTCGACCTGGTGCTGACGCTGGGAGTGGTCAGACGGCTGCGGGAGCACACCGATCAGCTGCGGAGCCTCATGTCCCACGGTGACCGTCCGCCGGGGAGGCTCCGCGGGAGCGTCGGCGACTTCCTGGCCACCACCGTCGACGGTGAGCCGGTCTCCCGCGACCTGCTGACGGGTGAGACCCTGGTCGCCTTCTTCAGTCCCGGCTGCACGACGTGCCGGGAGACGCTGCCGGAGTTCGTCGAGTTCGCCCGCGGCCTGCCAGGCGGGCGGCGGCAGGTCCTCGCCGTCCTGGCCGGTGACCGGGAGGACAGCGACGAGATGGTCCGCACGCTCACACCGGTGGCCCGCGTGACCGTGGAGGAGTTCGACGGCGAGCTCAGCCGGGCCTTCGCGGTCGACGGGTTCCCCGCGCACTACGTCGTCGACAGCACCGGCGCGCTGCTCGCCACCGCGCCCGACGTCGCCCTGCTGCGGGTCACGAGGGCTGCGTGAGCCGGGAGCCCCGGACATCCCCCGGCGCGTTCGCGGCCACCGCGGCGCGGGTCGTGGCGCTGACGTTCCGTTCGGCGCCCCTGCACGGCCTGGCGTACCTGGTGTGCACGGCGGCGGTCGCGGTGATCCCGATCGCGGTGGCCTGGCTGACGAAGGCCGTCCTGGACCGGTTGACGTCCGTGCCGGGCTCGCCGTCCGGGTTGGTGGGACCCGCGGCCGGGCTCGCGGCGGCGGGGATCGCGCTCGGGGTCGTGCCGCGCGTCGCCCAGTACCTGCGGGCCGAGATGGACCGCAGGGCCGCCCTCCGCGGGCACGACGAGCTGTTCGCGGCGGTCGAGCAGGTGGCGGGGGTCGCCAGGTTCGAGGATCCGCACTTCCAGGACCGGCTCCGGCTGGCCCAGCAGGGCGCGTCCGCGCCGGCCAGGACCGCCGACGCGGTGTTCGAGGTGGTGCGCGGGGCGCTCACCCTGGTCGGGTTCCTCGGCTCGCTGACCGTGATCAGCACGGGGTTCACCGTCGTCGTGCTGGCCGCCGCCGTCCCCACGGTGATCCTGGAGCTGCAGCTGTCCCGGCGGCGCGCCGCGATGATGTGGCGGATCGGCCCGACGGAGCGGCGGCAGATGTTGTACGGCGACCTGCTCGCCAGCGCGGCGGCGGCCAAGGAGATCCGGCTGTTCGGCCTCGGCGCCTATCTCCGCGGTCGGCTGGTCGCCGAGCGGCGCGCCGCCGACGAGGCCCGGCGGCGGACGGACCGGCGGGAGGTCGTCGTCCAGGGGGCGCTGGCGGCGCTGTCGGCGGTCATCGCCGGTGGCGGGCTGGTGTGGGTCGTCGTGGCCGCCGGGCGGGGGCAGGTGACGGTGGGCGACGTGTCGATGTTCGTGGCCGTGGTCGCCGGCCTGCAGGGGGCGCTCGGCGGGCTGATCACGTCGATGGCCGGGGCGCACCACCAAGTGCTCCTGTTCGGCCACTACGTCGCGGTGGTCGACGCTGGGCCGGACCTGCCCCCGCCGGACGACCCGGCGCCGCTGCCCGCGCTTCGCCGCGGCATCGAACTGCGCGACGTCTGGTTCCGCTACAGCGACGACCATCCGTGGGCGCTGCGCGGCGTCACCCTCTTCCTCCCCCACGGCGCTTCGACGGCGCTGGTCGGCCATAACGGCGCGGGCAAGAGCACGCTGGTCAAGCTGCTGTGCCGGTTCTACGACCCCACCCGGGGGGCGATCCTCTGGGACGGGGTGGACCTGCGCGACGTGCCCGTGGAGGAGTTGCGCCGCCGCGTCGGCGCGGTGCTCCAGGACTTCATGACCTACGACTTCAGCGCGGCCGACAACATCGCCATGGGCGACCTGACGGCGCTCGGCGACCTGGAACGCATCCGCGGCGCGGCCGTCCGGGCCGGGATCGACGGCACCCTGTCCCGCCTGCCCCACGGCTACGGGACGCTGCTGACCCGCCTGTTCTTCGCCGACGACGAGGCCGACGACCCCGGGAACGGGGTGATGTTGTCCGGCGGCCAGTGGCAGCGGGTGGCCCTCGCGCGGGCCTTCCTCCGCGAGGACCGGGACCTGATGATCCTCGACGAGCCGAACGCGGGCCTGGACCCCGAGGCCGAGCACGAGGTGCACGAGCGGCTGCGGAGGATGCGCGACGGCCGCAGCAGCCTGCTCATCTCCCACCGCCTCAACACGATCCGGGACGCCGACCTCATCGTCGTCCTGTCCGGCGGGCTGGTCGTCGAACAGGGGCGGCACGCCGACCTGCTCGCCGCCCGGGGCACGTACGCCCGGCTGTTCACCGTTCAGGCGGCCGGTTACGCCGAGGAGCCCGTGGAGCCGGTGACGCGATGAGTGGAGGGGAACGCCGTTGAGACCCGTCCTGGCACTGCTGGCGGCGGCGGGGTGCGTCCTCGGGGCGTCGGCCGCGGTCGCCGTCCGGCTGCGCCGTCGCTACCTCGTCATCACGGTGACGGGCGTGAGCATGGAGCCGGCGTTCCGCGACGGCGACCGGGTGCTGGTCCGGCGGGCGTCCCTGGACGCGGTCCGGCGCGGCCGGGTGGTGCTGCTCGTCGGCAGCCTCACGGAGATGTGGCCGGAGATGGCGGCCGAGGCCGCGCTCACCCCCGACCCCCGCGCGCCGTCGGACCGACCGGTGAACGGCCGGAAGCCGGCCGGACGGCCCGTCGCGGCGCGGGAACCCGCGGACGAGCCGTTCCGGGTGGTCAAGCGCGTGACCGCCGTGGCTGGTGACCCGGTTCCCCGCGAGATCGCCTCCTTGCCGCACGCTCCCGGTCGGGTCGTGCCCGACGGATGCCTGGTCGTGCTCGGCGACAACGCGGCGGCCTCGCGCGACTCGCGGCACTTCGGCTACGTGCCGGCGGAATGGCTGCTCGGCGTGGTGGTACGGCGCATCACCCCGGCGCCCGAGGTCAGGCAGGAGGACGGCGGACGCGGGGCACGGGCCGGCACGCCTCGGCCGCCGGCCGCTTCCTGAGCATCCGGCCCTGGTCGAGGAACGAGCGGCCGCGCTCGCGGCGGTCGCCCGGCAGGCTCCGGTCGTTCAGCGCCCGCTCGACCCGTACGCTCAGCCGGTCGCCCGCTCCTGCCGCGCTCCCGACCAGCACCACGTTCTCCTGCCACTCCATGGCCGGGCCGTGCCCGCGGTTGAGGAACCGGTGGACGGCCGCTGGCGCTGAGAAAGATCTTGAGTGCAGAGAGCTGAGGCTGTTCTTGGTTGCAAGCTTTCCTTGGCTCGTTGATGAGTTCGGTGGCGTGGGCGTGGCGCAGCTGGTGAATGTCGATCTCGACGTGCGCGGCGGTGCAGTAGGTCTGCCGGCGGTGGTGGGCGGCGTCGTAGGACAGCGGTCCGCCGCGGCCGTTGACGCTGGCCCGGAACTGCCGCCCTTGCCATGGATGCGGACGCGTTCGTCGTCCATGCGTCGAGATCCTCCACGTAGAGACCGCAGACCTCGGAGGCGCGCGCGCCGCAGACGTAGGCGGTCTCGAACAGCACCCGTACGTGCGGGAATCGGGCGGCCAGCCGTCCGGCCTCGTACCAGTGCGTGGTGGCCCGGCGGTTGTCGAGCAACCCGGCCGCGGCCAGCACGGTCGCCCCCGTGCACACGGACGCGACCCGCCGCGACAGCCCGGCGAGCCGCATGACCTGACTCACGAACCGAGGGTTGGCGGCGGCGGTCTCATGCCCCTGGCCGCCCGAGACGATCAGGGTGTCGATGGGGCCGCCCATCGTGTCGATCCGTCCCTGGCCGGGCAGCTCCAGCCCGGAGTCGCATCGTACGGGCCGGCCCATCGGAGTCGCGCGCGCTGCCGAAGTTCCACGAATGGGCCGCAGCGCGCCGGAAGCAGTGGACGACTGCTGCATCACCTCAGGCTTTCGCACGACGACGGTCACGCTGTGGGCTTCAGCAGGGTCGCGTCCACGGATGCGGTGTATGAGCCGCCCTGTATCTGCAGGTTAAGCGGACAGTGTCTGCGGGATCGGGGCCGGGCACGAGCTCAAAGGGCGCCGTCACCGCAGCGCCGCCGCGCGGTCACCGAGGCCGCCAGGACCCTCAAGATCGACCGCCAGGTCGAGTTTGGGCACTTCCTCCCATATCGCGTCCCTGGGGCGCTCTCCTTGCACGTCATGCATGTAGGTGAGGAGATGGCGAGCAGGCCTGGGGCCACGGCGCGGTAAGGTCGGCCGGTTCGGGCAGCACCGGCCAGGCGGCTGTCTGGGCGGCGGCCAGCCGGTCGCGTAGTTCCCGCACCTGTTCGGCCTCGCGCTCACTTGCGGCCCGGGCGGTGTGAGCTTGCTGTTCGGCGGCCACGGCGCGCTCGCGCTGGAGATCGCGCTCGGTGCCGGCCTGGCGCAGTTCCACTTCGGCGTGGGCCTGCAGCCGCGCGGCGGCCGCGGCCTCCTGTACTGCTTCAAAAGTCGTCGCAGGGGGGCTTGACCTGCAGATCGACCTGAGGTGCCGGCTCAGGCGAGATCGGTCAGCGACCACCCGATCACGAGGAGCGGTCCCACAAGCGGCCCCGGCCGGCCCGGCCTGCTACCCAAGCCCTTCCGGCACGACGGCGTCCAGTGCCGGCGCGATGACGGCGAAGGCCTGGTCCATCAAGGCGGCCGGGCCCTCGACGCCGTCGCTCTCGCTCCACCGCTGCAGCACGGCGTCGAAGGCGGTCAGCGCCGTCCCGGCGGCCAGTCGCGGGTAGAGATGTCGCTCCAGGGAGAGGTCCAGCCGGCGGGCCAGCTCGGCCGCCAGGTCGTCGCGCCACTGCGCCTGGCGCTCCAGGAAGCGGGCGAGGAGGGCGGGCGTGCCCAGGATCAGCTGCACGACGCGCAGCGCCCGGTCGGCGTGGCCGGCGCAGGCGTCGACGGAGACCCGGACGGCGTGCCGCAGCGCGACCGAGGGCGGCTCCTCGGCCGGCCGGCCCGCCAGCTCCGCGCGCATGCCGTCGCCCAGCTCGGCCAAGAACTGGACGACCACGTCTTCCTTCGAGGCGAAATAGCGAAAGAACGTCCGCCTGGAGACGCCCGCGGCGGCCACGATCTCGTCGACCGTGACCGCGTCGAACCCCTTCCGGGTCAGCAGATTCAGCGCCGCCCGGGTCAGCTCGTCCGCGACGAGTTGACGTTTGCGCTGGGCCAGGCTCACTTCGGGGTGCGGCACGAGCCCATGGTACACACCATTGACACTAAGACGCGAGCTTGACACTCAGTGCCATTAAGGGCAACGTGTGCCGCATGACCAAGCAGGAGTCCTGGACCACCGGGCACATTCCCGACCAGACCAAGCGGGTGTTCGTCGTCACCGGCGCCACCAGCGGCCTCGGCCTGGCGACCACCCGGGCGCTCGCCCGCAAGAACGCGCACGTCATCCTCGCCGTACGCGACGATGCCAAGGCCCGCCGGACGGTCGGGAGGATCACCGCCGAGCACCCCGGCGCCCACCTGGAGGTGCGCCGGCTGGACCTGGCCGACCTGGACTCGGTCCGCGCCTTCGCCGACGGGTTGCGCTCCGACCACGCACGGCTGGACGTGCTGCTCAACAACGCCGGCGTGATGGCGCCGCCCCGGACGCTCAGCGCGCAGGGCCACGAGTTGCAGTTCGCGGTCAATCACCTGGCCCACTTCGCCCTCACCGGCCTGCTGCTCGACCTCCTGGCCGAGGGCGACGACCCCCGCGTGGTCACGGTCAGCTCCGCCAACCACCGGCAGGGGCGGCTGTTCTACGACGACCTGTCCGGCGAGCGTACGTACGCGCCCATGGCGTATTACAACCAGTCGAAGTTCGCCAACGCCGTCTTCGGCCGGGAGCTGCACCGCAGGCTGGCCGCGGCGGGCAGCCCGGTGCGCAGCATGCTCGCCCACCCCGGCTACACCGCCACGAACCTGCAGACCAGCGCGCCGGTCGGCATGGTGAAACTGCTGTACGGCCGCGTCCTCGCCCCGCTCGCCCAGTCCCCGGACCAGGGCGCACTGCCCCAGCTGTACGCGGCGACCGCGCCGGACGCCGCCGACGGGCAGTTCTACGGGCCGGACGGACTGGCCGAGCTGCGCGGCGCGCCGAAACGGGTGCAGCTGTCCCCGGCCGCCGCCGACGCCGAGACCGGCCGCCGACTGTGGGAGCTGTCGGAACGGCTGACCGCCGTACGGTTCGCGCTTCCGTCCGCCGGCTCAGCCTAGAAGCGGCGGACCGGGGGCGGCCGGTGCACCTCGCGCCGCCAGACCGACCCACCGCCCGCCAAGCGGGGCCCGCGCAGGTCCGCCACGTGGGGTCGCACGCCCGGCGAGTTCGCCGCCTTACCCGCCGAGCGGCGGGCTGAGCCGCACAACTCCACCCGCGCCCAGCAGAACCAGGCAGTGCTCACCACCCTCCAGATCATCACCTCGCTCGGCGTGGTCGTCGGCCTGATCTTCACCGGGCTGGGCCTGATCCAGACCACGAAGTCTCTTCGAAGCGGCGCGCGAGGAGCAGCGAAACGCCCGGCCGAGCGGGGCGTCCCTGACGTCCGCGATGGCCGGATGAGGATCGCTTGGCAGGCGTTCCAAGCGGTTACAACCCGGTTCGAAGGGGCGTGGCGGAGACTGCCGCTCCATGCGTGTTCCCGTTGTACTCCAGCACAGCATGGTCGAATGCGGCGCCGCGTGTCTGGCCTTGTCACCGGCGACGCCGCTCCGAGGCGGTCCGGCCGCCTCGACCGGCTGCTCGATGCGGTCCGGCACGGCCGGGCCCTGTTGCGGCCCCCGCGCGAGTGGCCGCTCCGGACGTGCGGAGAGGTGATCTGGCGTACGGCGGTGACCGCGGCGCCCGCCAGGCGCATCCAGCCGGCCGCGTTCGCGAGCAGGCGCTCCGGGACGCCCTGGCTCACGCAGCCCGAGGGGTCCTCGAAGGTCAGCAGCTCCCGGCGGGTGGCGGCGACGAGCCGCCTGATCATGACCCCCACCTCGGACGCCTCCACCACCAGAGCCGGCGGGCGAACGCCGCGCGCCGCGTAGAAGGCCGACTCCGCCAGGGCGTTCGGGTTCATCGCGAGCCTGCCGCCCCGGGCGAACCTCCAGCAGGTCACCACCATGCCCACCGGCCAGCCCAGCTGACCGTCCCGGCCGCCGCGCTCGAACGCCCACCAAAGTACGGTCCTGCCGTGCCGAAGGTCGGCTTCGCCCGCCATCTCCTTGATCGGGCACGGGAGGGCGGCCGAGACTCGGTCGCCATGGAAGAGATGCTGACCGAGGCCGCTCGCCGCCTGGGTGTCACCGGCGCGCAGGTCGCCGTGCTCGCCGACGGCGAGTTGCGTGAGACCGCCACCGGGGTCGCCAACGCCGAGCTGGGCACGCCGATGGACCCCCGCACGCTGATCCAGATCGGTTCGACGACCAAGCTGCACACCGCGGTGCTGGTGATGACGCTGGTCGACGAGGGCGTGCTGGACCTGGACGCGCCGGTCGTACGCCGGCTGCCGGAGCTGCGGCTGTCCGACGCCGCCGCCACCGAGTCGGTGACGGCCCGTCACCTGCTGTCCATGACCAGCGGGATCGACAACGGGTTCTACGACGACCCGGCCGACTACCTGGCGACGCTGTCCGGCATGCCGATGCTGTTCGCCCCGGGTGAGGGCTACTCCTACAGCAACGCCTCCACCGTCGTCTCGGGCGCGCTGGTGGCGCGACTGACCGGGTCGAGCTGGGACGAGGCGTTGCGGCGCAGGGTGTTCGAGCCGCTGGGGCTGCGCGAGAGCCTGACGTCGTGGGAGGAGCTGCCGTACCACCGGGTCGCGGTCGGGCACGCGCCCGACGGGTCGGTGGTGCGGCCGTGGACGTTCTCGCGCGCCTCGGGGCCCGCGGGGAGCACGTTGTGCTCCACGGCCGCCGATCTGGTCAGGTTCGGCGAGCTGTTCGTACGGGCGGGGGCCGGTGTGCTGTCGGCGGAGGCGTGCGCCGCCATGCAGGCGCCGCAGGTGTCGCTGCCGACCAGGAGGTTCGCCGACCGCTGGTGCCTGGGGCCCTACCAGCGCGATCTCGGGGGAACGACCGTGCTCGGTCACAGCGGGACGAACCTGGGCGGCTCCTCGACGCTGCTGTGGGTGCCGTCCACCGGCGTGATCGTCGCGGTGGTGTGCAACAGCCCGCACGCGGGATATCCGCTGGCGGCCGCCGTGACCCGCGAGCTCCTGGGAGCCGGTGCCGTGGACGTGGAGCCGGCGACGCGGCTCACCGCCGACGCGGGCCCGTACGAGGGCCGGTACGCCGCCTGCGACCTGCGCTACGAGGTGACCTCGGTGGACGGGGTGCTGACGATCACGCTGGAGGACGTGGCCTCGGGCGCCGTCAGCCCGCCGGTGGCGCTGCTGCCGCTGGACGAGCACCGGTTCCTGCCCGAGCAGGACCTGTCGGGCGGGCGGGGCTGGGATCTGGCGTTCGTGGTCCAGGACGGCCGGGCGGTACGCCTGCTCAACGGCGGCTTCGCCGCCCGCCGCATCGCCTGAGCCCAGGCCCGGCCGACCGGCCCGGCGTCGCGGGCTCCGGCTCGCCCGAACAGCCCGGCGTCGTGGGCTCAGGCCCGGCCGACCAGCCCGGCGTCGTGGGCCAGCAGCGCGGCCTGGGTGCGGTTGGCGCAGCCGAGCTTGCCGAGCAGCCGTGACACATAGCCCTTGACCGTCGTCTCGCTGAGGTAGAGCCTGCTGCCCGTCTGGGAGTTGGACAGCCCTTCGGCCAGGCAGACCAGCACCTCGGTCTCGCGCTCGGTCAGGCTGTCGACCAGTCGCCTGGCGGCCTGCCTCGCGGGCTCGGCGGGGGCGAAGGCCGCCACCAGCCGCCTGGTCAGCTCGGGCGAGACGACGGCGTGCCCGTCGGCGGCGACCCTGACGATGCCGGTCATGTCCTCGGGGTCGGTGTCCTTGAGCAGGAAGCCCACCGCGCCCGCGCGCAGCGCCCGGACCGCGTACTCGTCGAGGTCGAACGTGGTCAGGATGATGATCTTCGGTGGGCGCGGCAGCCGGCAGGCGCGCTCGGTCGCCGTCAGGCCGTCGACGCCGGGCATCCTGATGTCCATCAGCACGACGTCCGGCGCCAGCCGGACGATCGCCTCGACGGCCTCGGCGCCGTCGTGCGCCTCGCCGACCACCTCGATGTCGGTGGCGCGGGACAGGATCGCTCGCAGGTGGGCGCAGACCATCCGCTCGTCGTCCACGAGCAGGACCCTGATCATCGGGCGCTTCCCCTCCCCCTTCCGAGCAGTTGTCCGGGCAGTTGTCCGGGCAGTCTGGCCGGCAGTGTCGCCAGCACCTCGAATCCTCCCGTCTCGGTCGGCCCGGCGGCGAACGCGCCGCCGACCAGTTCCACCCGCTGCCGCAGGCCGAGCAGCCCGGTGCCGGACGACGGCAGGCCCAGGCGCATCGGCTCGGCGCGCGCCGGGTCGGCCGGATGGTTGCGCACCTCGACGCGGACCCCGCCGTCCCGAGGGCTCAGCCGGACGGAGACCGGCGCGCCCGGCGCGTGCTTGCGCACGTTGGTCAGCGCCTCCTGCACCACCCGGTAGGCGGTACGGCCGAGCGGCGCCGACAGCTCGATCCGCTCGTCCTGGCTCAGCGACACCGGCAGCCCCGACTCGGCGACCAGGCGGGAGACGTCGAGCAGCGTCGGCGGCGGGGCGAGATCGGCCGGTTGCCGGTCGTGCAGCACCCCGACGACCTCGCGCAGCTCGCCGAGCGCGCGCCGGCCGGTGGCGCGCAGCTCCTCGGCGGCCGCACGCACCTCGGGCGTGGGCGCGGCCATCCGCAGCGAGCCGGCCTGCAGCACCATCAGGCTGACGTGGTGGGTGACCACGTCGTGCATCTCGCGGGCCAGCCGCGTGCGTTCCTCCAGCCTGGCCTGCTCGACCAGCAACCGCTGCTCGCGTTCGGCGCGTTCGGCGCGTTCGGCGAGCGCGGTGTTGAGCCGCCGCTGGCTGTCGGCGTAGAGGCCGAGCAGCGTCGCGGGGATCACCACCAGGCCGCAGATCGCGACGAGGTTCAGGGCCGTGGCGAGGTCGGGCGCCTCCCACAGGTGGCTCAGGACGACCAGCGCCAGCCCAGCCACCGCCACGAGCAGCCGCCGGTCGCCGCGGTGGGCGCCGAGCGAGTACAGCGCGAACGGCATCGCCACCGGCACCTCGACGAAGCCGAGCGGGATCATCGCCAGCGCGACGGCGAGGGGGAAGCGCCGCCGGCCGAGCAGCGCGACCGCGGCCACGGCCTGCACCCACACCCCCTGCCAGGGCACGTCGGGCACCAGCGCCATCGGCACCGCGCCGCTGATGGCCAGATCGCTGCCGACGCCCACCACGCCCACGGCCGTGGCAAGCGCGACGTCCCCCGACAGCCTTCTGACCCGCGCGTTCATACCGCCACGCTACCGATCCGCGCAGGCCGGCCGGATCCGACGAAAGTAGGATGCCGGCGCCTACGATCCCCACGGGACAGCCCCCGTTCGGCGCTCGTGCGGGCCTGCCCTGCCGCGTGATCCTCGATGCGTGAACGATCTTCCAGGCGAACACGCCTCCCTGACCAGGCAGGACGCTCGCGCGATCCTGGGCGTCACCGGCAAGGAGGGCGACGCCGCTCCCCTGCTGCGCACGCTCAGGGAGCACGGCGTCGGCCTGTCGTTCCTGGTCGCGCTGACCGTGCTGGCCGTGGTGGACAACTTCCAGACCCAGGTGTTCGGCGTGCTCGCGCCCGAGATCGCCGCCTCGCTCGGGATGGACGCGGGCTCGCTGTCGGGGATCGTCGCCGCTCAGGGCGTGGCGACGGGGCTCGCCCCGTTCGCGGTGGCGGCCCTGCTGCGCCGCCACCCCCATCGGGTGCGGCTGGCGGTGGGCACCGGGTTCGCCTGGAGCCTGACCACGCTGTTCACCGGGTCGGTGGCCGGGCCTGTCTCGCTGGCCGTGCTGATGCTGGTCAACGGGGCCACCACCGGCACGGTGGCGGTGCTGCATCCGCCGCTTCTCGTGGACGCCTACCCGCCGCCCGCCCGCATGCGGGTCATGTCGCTGTACTCGGCCTCGTCGCCGCTGGCCGGCGTCCTCGCGCCGCTGGTCGTGGCGGGACTGGTGTCGTGGCTCGGCATGGACTGGCGGGCGGTGTTCGCGACGTTCGGCGGGCTGTCGCTGGCGGCCTGCCTGTACGCGCTGCGGCTGCGCGAGCCCGTGCTGGGCCGCTGGGACGTGGCCGAGCTCCAGGCCAGATCGGGCAGCGCCGTACCGGCCGCGGACGCGGGGACGGCGGAGTTCGGCGGGTTCCGGGCGGCGTTCGCGCGGACTCTGCGCATCCCGACCGTCCGCCGGATGTGCGTCGGCTTCACCGCGGTAGGGGCGCTGGCCGCGCCGTACGGGGTGGTGGTCTCGACCCTGCTGGAGCAGGAGTACGCGCTCACGCCCGGCCAGCGCGGGCTGTTCACCGGCGCCGCCGCGGCGGTCTCCATCGCGGCGCTGGCCGCCTTCGGGACCAGGGCGGAGGCGGCCTACCGGGCGGGTCCGGCGCGGTTCATGGCCCTGTCGGGCGCGGCGCTGGCCGCGGCGGCCACGGCGTTCGCCCTGTCCTCGGTGGTGCCCGTGCTGTGGGTGATGCTGGCCCTGCTGGCGCTGGGCCAGGCCTTCCTCGCGGTGATCGGGCCGTGCCTGTTCATCGGCGCCCTCTCGGTCGTACGGCCCGCCGACCGTCCGCACGCCATGGCCGCGCTCGGTCTGATCATCGCGGCCGGCGGCCTGGTGGGCGCCGGGCTGCTGGCCCTGGCGACCGCCTTCCTCGACCTGCGCGGCGCGCTGCTGTTGCTGCTCGTCCCCGCGGTCCTCGGGTCGTGGTTCATCGCGACCATCCGCAAGACCCTCATGGGCGATCTCGACGCCCTCATCGACCACGCGATCGGAGAAACCAAGTGATCGACGCCTATCGCCGCGCCGAGGCGCTGCACGTCTCGCGGGAGGCGAAGCTCGTGCACCGCTCGGCCGTGACGCCCGTCTGGGAGGAGGACTCCTTCTGGTACCTGGTGAGCACCCCCGAAGGCCCCCGCCAGGTCAGGGTCTTCCCCGAACGGAAGGAACGGGTGGAGGGCCCGGCCCCGGCCGCCGAGCCGGTGCTCCCGCCCGAGCTCACCGGCGCCCAGTCCTCGCCCGACGGCCGTTTCACCGTGACCTGCGAGGCCGGCGACCTGCTGGTGAACGGTACGCGCGTCACCCGCGACGGCGAGCCCGGCCACGCCTACGGCCTGCCGAGCGACCAGAACCGGATGCCGATCGTCGCCGCCCAGCAGGGCATGACCACGCCCCCGCTGCTGGCCTGGGCGCCCGACGGCCGCCGGTTCGTCACCCACCGCGTGGACCAGCGGCACGTGCCCACGCTGACGATCACGCAGTCGTGCCCCCCGGGCGGCGGCCGTCCGCTGGCGCACACCCTGCACTACGAGATGCCCGGCGACCCGCTGCCGACGGTCACGCACGCGATCTTCGACGCGGAGACGGGCGAGCGGGTCGACGTCGCGCTCGGGCCGCTGCCGTTCACGCACGACGCCCCGCTCAACCTCGACCGGATCTGGTGGGAGGACGACGACACGCTGTGGCTGCTGCACTGCACCCGCGGCAACCGGGGAGCCGTACTCCACCGCGTCGACGCCAGGACCGGTCGCGCGGAGGTCGTCCTGGAGGAGCACGCCGAGACGGTGGTGGCAACGGCCCCGACGATCGTCGTCCCGCCCCTCGTGCGCACCCGCGGCGAGGAGGTGCTGTGGTACTCCGACCGGTCGGGCTGGGGCCACCTGTACCTGTACCGGGGCGGCGAGCTCGCGAACGCCGTCACCACCGGGGAATGGCTCGTCCGCGAGCTGCTTCAGGTCGACTGGACGGCCAGGCAGGTGCTGTTCCTGTCGGGCGGGCACGGGTCGAACCCCTACGACCGCCGCCTGTGCCGCGCGGACCTGGACGGGGGCGAGGTCACCGTGCTCACCCACGAGGACGCCGACCACCAGGTCCACGTCTCCCCCGACGGCCGCTGGCTCGTCGACACCTACGCCACGCCCGGCACGCCGAGCGTCACCGTGCTGCGCGACGCCGCCGGAGCGCTCGTCATGGAGCTGGAGCAGGCCGACCTCAGCCTGCTGGAGAAGGCCGGGTGGCGGGCGCCCGAACGCTTCACCGTCAAGGCCGCCGACGGCGTCACCGACGTCCACGGGCTGCTGTTCCTGCCGGGCGACTTCGACCCGGGCAAGCGGTATCCCGTCCTCGACTCGATCTACAACGGGCCGCAGATCACCCGGCAACTGCGCACCACCCTGCGCGGCTACACGCTCGACCCGTGGCTGCTCGATCCGGCGGGCGGCGCGCCGTCGCTGGCCGCGCTCGGCATGGCCGTCGTGGTGCTGGACGGGCGCGGCACGCCGTACCGGGGGAAGGCGTTCCAGGACGTCTCGTACGGCGACCCGGCGGTGACGGCCGGGCTGGAGGACCACGTGGCGGCGATCACGCAGCTCGCCGCCGAACGGCCCTACCTCGATCTGGAGCGGGTGGGGATCACCGGGCACTCCGGCGGCGGCGCGGCCACGGCCAGAGCGATGCTGACCCATCCCGGCTTCTTCCACGTGGGCGTCGCCTCGGCGGGCGACTACGAGCACGACGGCTACTACGCCGTCTGGGGCGAGACGTACCAGGGGCCGCCGCCGCAGGACTACGCCGCGGGCTCGATGCTGCCGCACGCCGGCGCGCTCGCCGGCAAGCTGCTGATCATCTTCGGCGAGATGGACGACAACTGCCATCCCGGCCTGTCGCTGCGGCTGGTCAACGCGCTGGTCGAGGCCGATGCCGACTTCGAGATGCTCATGGTGCCCAACGCCGCCCACGGCTACCTGCACGCGGAGGCGCACGTGCTGCGCCGTACCTGGGACTTCCTCACCCGCCACCTGATCGGCGCGGAGCCGCCCGCCGGATACCGCATCGACCCGACCTTCGGAGCCGCCGCATGAGCGCCGCCCTTCCCGACCTGCTCCCCGATCTGCGGGCCGATCTCCACGCGTTGGCCGGCGAGCACGGCGTCACCGGCGCGGTCCTCGCCTTCACCGCCGGCTCCACCGGCGACGCGGAGGTGGCCGCCGCCGCGACGGGAGTCCTCAACGCCCTTCGGGCCGCACGTCCTGCGCCACACCTTCGCCACCCAGCTCATCCGCGACGGCAAAGACCCCGTCCTGGTCGCCGAACTCCTCGGCCACGGCTCTCTGGACACCACCCGCCGCTACGCCCTGCCGACCGAAGCCGACAAGGCCGCCGCCCTGGACGCGCTCATCACCGACCACTGACCAGAACAACAAACCGGTTCGGAGCGGGTGCCGCGATTGTTTGCTCCCGTATCCCAGCCCGGCTGGAGGGCACCACGTCCGCGCCACGGTAGGCGAATGTGGAGGGCAACTGCCTACAGAGTTCGACCCTGGGCAGGGCCCCATGCGGATACTGGTGAAAGGAGCCGGCCGTGCCTGAGAATGTCGCACTGATCATTCGATTCCACCTGATGAGCGGCGAAGACGTCTCCGTGATCAGCGGGGACTTCGACGGAGAGCCGGAGGCGGTGACGGCGATCGCTCGTGCTGTGGACGAGCGGCGCAGCCTGGTGTTGATGCGAGCGAGATATGATCGCGAAGCCGACGTGAACGGCATAGTCATCAACCTCGCCAACGTGGTGTCGGCGCGTGTGTCGAAGACAGACAGCGCCGAGGCGGGCCAGTACCTGTAGCAGCGAGCCTCCCGGTCAAACCGCGTACGCCGAAATCGAACGGGCAACGTCACAGGTCATAGGCGTCGCTGCCCCTTTCTCTCGTACTTGGTCTGCCCCCCATCATGCGCAGGTTGCCAGGAGCTCCGTCGTCATGATGGCTTGCCGCCGTTGGGCGACCCACCCCATCATGCGCCGCTCTCCCTGGGATCTTCGCGTTGACGGTGAAGACCCCAGGGAAGCGGCAGCATCCCCGACGTCTACCTCGCCACCGCACAGGGGATGGCGTTGAGGGTGAAGGTGGCGGGGACGCCGTTGGTGCCCTGGATAGAGGAACCGTTGAGGCCGAAGCTCACCGTGCCGCCGGCCGGGATGGTCGCCGTCCAGGATTCGTTGGTCGCGGTGACCTGCCGGCCCGACTGCGTGGCCTTGGCGTTCCAGACGCTGTTGATCGTCTGAGCGGCCGGGAAGGCGAACCGCAAGGTCCAGCCGTTGATCGCAACGGCGCTGTTGTTGCGGATCGTCACCTCGGCGTTGAAGCTCGACCCCCAGTCGGACAGCCCGTACGAGACCGTGCAAGCCGAGGTCGTGGGAGTGGGGCTCGACGTCGGGGTGACCGTCGGGGAGGGGCTCCCGGTCGGGGTGACCGTCGGCGAAGGGCCGGGGCCGTTCCTGGCGGCCTGGCGGTCGGAATGGGCGCGGAAGGCGGCCAGTTCGGGAGCGCCCTGGGCGACGCCGAACTTGCCGTCGACCTGCCGGTCCTGGTACCACCAGAACCCCGTCCCGTCACCGCCCTCCGCCTCGAAGGTCTGGAAGATCGCGTTCCACCACTGCGTGCGGTCCACGTTGTGCACGTTGAACTCACCCAGGTAGAACGGCTTGCCGATGACGTCGTGCGACTCGCGGATCCAGGTGCGCACCAGCGCCTGGGTCTCCTCGATGCTCAGATCGGCCCAGTCCTCGGTCGGGTAGGGGTGCGCCGAGGTGAAGTCGATGTAGGGCGACTGGTGGATGTAGACGAAGGGGTTGCCCTCGTCGCCGCCGAAGCCGAACCGCGCCTCGTGCGCCTCCAGGCCGGTGCCGAGCAGGTGGTTGGCGTCGATGCCCTTGATGAAGGCGCCCATCTCGTCGACCCACTTGCGCAGGGTGTGGCCGGACTTGTTCTCCTCGGGGCTGACGTCCTGGTAGCGCGGCTCGTTCATCAGCTCCCAGGCGACGATGGCCGGCTCGTCCTTGTACTTCACGCCGCTGTAGTGGTTGGTCCGGTTGAGCACGTAGCTGACGTAGTTCTTGTAGGAGGTGAAGCAGCCGGCACAGCGCGTCTTGTCGAAGAAGGCCGCGCGGCCGGGGTGCCCGCCGGACATGCCCTCCCACCGGAGCCGGGTGTCGATGCCGCCGTAGGCCTCCCAGTAGTTCTCGAAGACGGGCAGCAGCTTGACGCCGTGCCGCTTGGCCGACTCGATGACGTAGTCGAACAGGGCGAACTGCTGTTCGTTGTAGACGCCTTTCTCGGTTTCGAAGCCGTGCCAGCTCTCGTGGTTGAACAGCCAGGTGCGCAGCACGGTCACCTTGTCCGCCTGAAGGCGGGTGAAATGGGCGTCGATGCGGGCCTTGTCCATGTACTGCGTCTCGGTGTCGCCCGAGGCGCTGCCGTACGTGAAGAGGTCGTAGGTGTTGGCGCCGGCGAAGAAGAAGGTCTTGCCGTCGAGACAGAAGTGCACGCCGCAGCGGTAGGCGAACCCGGGCGGAGTGGTGGCGGCCGCGGAGGGCCGAATCGCGAGGAGTCCGGCTCCCGCGACGACCAGAGCGATGACTGCGGCCCACACGATGGGGCCGCGTGCTACAGGGGGGTGGGCGTTCATACCTCCAGTGAAATTCTTAACCAGTTAAGTTTCAAGAGGCCAGGCGGATGCAATGCGATATTCGTGCGGTTCTTCTGGAGCGATCCAAATTAGGCTCGAACCGAAACGCATCGCCATCGGCTCAGCCCGTGATGCACACATCAAAGGAAGGGCGGCCCTGAAAGAAAACTGCGGCTTCCACCTGCACCGACTCCTGCACACACAAGATAATTCCGAGATATCGACCATTGAGCTCAGCCTCATCTCCGGCGCGAATCGCACCGAGCCTGAATTCGTCGACACAATAACCGCGCGGACGACATTGTCAGAACTTCCGATGACCTCCACGCAGTCTGGGGGTGCCGTCGGTGGCGTGTTCACTCGCGGGCGTGACGGTCCCGGCGTCGGTCTGCCAGTTCCCTGCCGTCGGGGCGGCGGGTTTCATGGTGTGCTCCTTGGCGGGTTCAGGACGAGAGCGGCGCCCCCGAGCAGTCCGGCGTCGCGGCCCAGGCGCGTGGGCTCCGCCCGCAGGCGGCGGAGGAAGCCGAATCCGGCGTTCTCCTTCACCGCCCGCCTGAGCGGGCCGAACAGAGTCGGCCCTGCGGCGGCCACGCCCCCTCCGATGACGACGTGGTCGAGGTCCAGCAGGACGGCTGAGCTGAGGATGCCGATGGCGAGCGCCCTCGCCGCGCGTTCGAAGGCCCGGGTGGCGATGACGTCCCCGGCCGCCGCGTCCGCCGCCAGGTGCTTGGCGTCAGGCCCGTCCCAGCCCTGGTCGCGGGCCCAGGCTGCCATGTTGGGACCGCTGGCGTAGAGCTCGACGCAGCCGGTCGCGCCACACGGGCAGGGTGGTCCCCCGGGGTCTGCGGCGAGGTGGCCGATGTGCCCGGCGTTGCCGGTCGGCCCGGTGTACGGCAGGCCGTCCAGGACGATGCCGCCGCCCACGCCCGTCGAGACCACCAGGCCGAGCATCGCGCGTGCGGTACCGGAACCGCCGCGCCACCACTCCCCCAGGGCCATGCACTGGGCGTCGCCGGCCAGGCGCACCGCCCGCTCGGGCAGCGTCTCCTCCACCGTCTTGACGAGCGGGAAGTCCCGCCAGCTCGGGATGTTGACCGGGCTGACGGTGCCCGCGGCCGGGTCGAGCGGCCCGGACGAGACGGCCGCCGCGGCGAACTTGGTGCCGCCGAGATCCAGCGCCGGCACGGTCATGGTCTCGCCTCGTTTACGCAGCGCAGGACCGGGTGGCCGACCAGTGCGGCCGGGTCCAGCTCGCGTTCGGTGGCCACGTGGAAGGTGATCGACTCGCCGGGCAGGAGCGTGACGAGCTGCTCGTCCACGGTGGCCGCCGGGTCGAGCCGGTCGGGGAAGAGCGCCAGTTCCCGCAGCAGGGTCCGGGCGGTGACGGTGACCGCCACCCCGTCCGGCTCCGCCGTCACGCGCGTCTCGTAGGCGGCGGCCGGCAGTCCGGCCCGGGGGTCCTCGGCGAAGAAGTGCAGCCTGCGCTGCTCACCCAGGGTGATCGCCACCAGGTCGGCGTCCGGGCCGTCGAGCAGCGGGACCACGGCCGTGGACCGCGCCGGCACCTCGACGGCGACACTGCCCTTGGCCAGCGTCCGGCCGTCGAGGGTCAGCCGGTGTTGCTCCAGCTCGCCGGACCAGACCTCGGCCGAGTCGTTGACCACGACGACTTCGCCCTCACGCACGGTGAGCAGCCGGTCGGCGTAGACGCGGCGCAACGCGTACCACAGCGGCTTGCGCCGCCCGCCGCCGTCCACCGCCGCCCACGACACGACCGGCCAGCAGTCGTTGAGCTGCCACACGATCGTGCCCATGCAGACGGGCAGTTGCGCGCGGAAGTGCTCGATGCCGAACGCGACCGCGCGCGCCTGGTTGACCTGGGTGAGATAGTGCCAGTCGTCGGAGTCGCGCGGCTGCGGCAGGTGCTCGCCCAGGCCGCGCAGCAACTTCTGCTCGCCGGCGATCGCCTTCTGGTGCCCGGCCGGCGGCTCCTGCGTGCTGCCCTGGCGCAATGTCGCGTACGTGGGCGGCCCCTGGAAGCCGAACTCGGCGACGAAGCGCGGCCGGTAGGTGGCGTAGCGGGTGTAGTCCTCGCGGTTCCAGACGTCCCAGATGTGGATCGTGCCGCGCGCGGGGTCGTTCGGCGGCAGGTCCGGAGCGCCCGAGTAGGGGCTGCCCGGCCAGTACGGGCGGGTCGGGTCGAGCTCGGCGACCACCTTGGGCAGCAGGTCGAAGTAGAAACCGGCGCCCCACGACAGCTCGCCCAGCTGCTCCCGCCAGCCCCAGTCCGCGTGGCCCTCGATGTTCTCGTTGTTGCCGCACCACAGCACCAGGCTCGGCCGGGCGCTGAGCCGCGCCACCTGCTCGCGCGCCTCGGCCTCGACCTCGCTGGCGAACGGCTCCTCCTCCGGGTAGGCCGCGCAGGCGAACGGGAAGTCCTGCCACACCAGCAGGCCGAGCTCGTCGGTCAGGTCGTAGAAGTCGTCGCTCTCGTAGCGGCCGCCGCCCCAGACCCGCACCAGGTTGACGTTGGCCTCGATCGCCTGGGTCAGCCGGGTGGCCAGCCGGTCGCGCGTCAGCCTGGAGGGGAAGCAGTCGTCGGGGATCCAGTTGACGCCGCGCACCGCGACCGGCGTGCCGTTGACCTGGAGGGCGAACGCGCCACTGGTCTGGTCGAGGCGCACGTCGCGGAAGCCGATCCGCTTGTGCACGACCTGCTCGCCCAGGCGCACGGTCAGGTCGTAGCGGTACGGCTCGCCGTACCCGCGGGGCCACCACAGCCGCGGCTCGGGCACCTGGAGTCGCAGCACGCCCTCCCCCGCGACCTCGGCGAAGACCGTCACCCCGGCCACCTCGGCGCAGACCGTGCCCGCGCCCGCCACGACGACGTGCACCTCGACCCGGCCGTCGCCGTGCACCAGCGGCCGGACCTGCGCCAGCCGCGCCCCGCTCCAGCTCTCCAGCCCGATCGGCTGCCAGATGCCCGAGGTGACCAGCGTGGGCCCCCAGTCCCAGCCGAAGTTGCAGGCCATCTTCCTGATGAACTGGTACGGCTCGGCATAGGCCCCCGGCCGCTCGCCCAGCTCGGCCCGTCTCGCCTCGGCGTAGCCGTACGGCGAGGCGAACCGCACCTGGAGCGTGTTGACCCCCTCGACCAGCAGGTGCCGCACCGGGAAGCGGTAGGAGCGGTGCTGGTTGGCCGTGCCGCCCACCTCGACGCCGTTGAGCGTGATCGTGGCTACGGTGTCAAGCCCCGCGCAGACCAGGTCGGTGTGCTCGTGCCCGTCGCCGGCCCAGGTGAACTCGGTCCGGTAGAGCCAGTCCGTGCGGCCGATCCACCCCAGCCGGTCCTCGTTGTCGTCGAGGTAGGGGTCCTCGATCAGTCCCGCGGCCAGCAGGTCGGTGTGCACGCAGCCGGGTACGGCGGCGGGCACGCCGGTGATCCGGACGTCCTCCGAGACGGCCGAGAGGGTCCAGCCGTCGTGCAGCGGACGGTGAGTGCTCAACGTGGTTTCTCCTAAAGACGGGTCTCAGCCCTTGAGGCCGGACATCGCGATGCCGCGGGTGAAGTGCTTCTGGAACAGCAGGAAGAACACGACGGTCGGCAGCGAGGCCAGCAGCGAGGCCGTCATGATCACGCCCATGTGCTGGGCGCCGGTGAAGGCGGAGTTCAGCCTGGCCAGGGCCACGGGCAGGGTGGCCATCTGATCGCTCTCGACGATGATCAACGGCCAGAGGAAGTTGTTCCACTCGTTGAGCATCACGAAGATCGACATGGCGGCGAGCGCCGGCCGCAGCAGCGGCATGACCACCTGCCACCAGATGCGCCACTCCCCCGCGCCGTCGATCCTGGCGGCCTCGATGAGGTCGTTCGGGATCGACTGGAGGTACTGCACGAGGAAGAAGACGACGAACGCCTTGGGGATGGCCGGGACGATGTAGCCGAGGTAGCTGTCGATCCAGCCGAGGTTGCGCACGACCAGGTAATTGGGGACGAGCGTGGCCTGCCAGGGGATCATCATCGAGCCGAGGATCATCAGGAAGATCACCCGGCGGCCGGGGACGCGATGCTTGGTGATCACGTAGGCGGCCAGCGAGGCGGCCAGCAGCGCCAGCACGGTGATCACGGTGGCGATGAGCACGCTGTTGAGCGCGAAGCGCCAGAAGCCGAGGTCCACCTCGGTGAAACGCTGGAACAACCCGGCCACGTGGCCGGGGTTGTCGGCTGCCGGGTTCCAGTCCGGGTCGCTGAAGCCGACGGTCGTCGGGTTCTGCGGCACGAACGAGGGCGGGTTGCGGGTGATCTCGAAGACCGGCTTGAACGCGGTGATCACCATCCAGTAGAACGGCACGATCATCGTGAACGCCAGCAGGTAGAGCGGCGCCTTGGCCCAGCGGATGCGCGTGCGAGGCTTGGCCGCCCGGTGCAGGGCCGTCATCCCAGCTCCTTCGTGGTCCGGCCGAGGCGCAGCTGCACCAGGCTGATGGTGAAGATGATCAGGAAGAGCGTCCAGGCGATCGCCGAGGCGTAGCCGAGCTGGAACTTGGTGAAGCCCATGTCGTAGAGGTAGGGGACGATCATGAGGCCGGAGTCCATGACGCCGCCGACGTTGCTGACCGAACGGAACACGATGTAGACCGCCTCGAACACCTGGAAGGCCGCGATCATCGTGGTGATCACGACGTAGGTGGTGACCGGGCGCAGCAGCGGCAGGGTGATGCGGGTGAACTGCTGCCAGGTCGTGGCGCCGTCGATCCGCGCGGCCTCGTAGTACTCCTCCGGGATGGTGTTGATCCCGGCGACGAAGATGACCATCGCGTAGCCCATGCCGGACCAGGCGGCCATCAACACCATGATCGGGATCGTCAGCGACGGCGTGGCCAGCCAGGCCACCGGTTCGCCGCCGAACCAGCCGGACACCGTGTTGGCCAGGCCGTAGTCCTCCGCGGCGAAGATCCAGCGCCACATCAGGAACAGCGCGATCGTCGAGGTCACGGAAGGCAGGAAGAAGACGGTGCGCATGATCCGGTCGCCCCAGCCCTGGCCGCGGAAGGCCAGCGCGAGCAGGAGCGCGAACACCGTGGTGAGCGCCACCGCCGCCAGGACGTAGACCAGCGTGTTGGACAGTGCCCGCAGGAAGCGCTCGTCCTCCAGCAGGCGCGCGAAGTTGGCCAGGCCGACGAACTCCGGCGGCTTGACGCCGTTGAACTTGGTGAGGCTCAGGTACAGCGAATTGATCAGCGGCCAGATCAGGAAGCCCGCGAAGAGCGCCAGGAACGGCAGGAGCATCACGACGGAGGTGAGAGTGCCCCTCTTGGTGGCCATCGGATCGCCTTTCGATGGTGGGTACGGGCCGGTCGGGCCAGGTGACGACCGGCCGGGGGCGGATCAGCCGGCGTTCTGCTCCATGATCTTCGCGGCGGCGTCCAGGGCGGCCTTGGGCTCGGCCTTGCCGTAGATGACCTCCTGCAGCTTCTTGGTCACCTCGGCCTGGCTGGTCTCCCAGCCCGGGCAGTTCGGCGGGCCGTACCCGGAGGCGAAGGCGGCCTTGATGGCCTCCACCTGATCCGGCGTCACGGGGAGGTTGGCGATGTTGTCGGTGAGCGGCGAGATCCACAGCACCCCCCTGGTGGCGGCGGTGTCGGTGATCACCTTGACCGCCTCGGGGGTGTAGAGGGACTTCAGGAAGTCGGCGGCCTGGGCGGCGTGCTTGCTGTAGGACATGACGCCGGCGATACGGCCGCCGATGAAGGCGCCGGCGCCGGCCGGGCCGACGGGCAGCGGGGCGGTGGCCCACTTGTCCTTGATCTTCGGTTGGGCGGTGTCGATGGCCTTGATCTGCCAGCTTCCGCCGGACACCATGGCCACGCCGTTGGCCAGTGCCGCCGGGGTCTCCGCGGTCTGGGTGGGCGCCTTGTGCTTCTTGTAGAGATCGGCCCAGTAGGTCAGCGCGGTGACGCCGGCGTCGTTGTTGAGCGCTGGCTTGCAGTCCGGTGTGTAGAGAGTGCCGCCGGCCTGACGCAGGAAGTTGAAGTACTGCAGCCAGTCGATGTTTCCCCAGTCCATCGAGTAGGGCACCTTGACGCCGTCGGCCTTGAGCTTGTCCAGGGCCGCGGTGAGTTCCTCCCACGTCTTCGGCGGCTTGAGGCCGGACTTCTCCAGCAGATCCGTGCGGTAGTAGGTGAGGTACACCGTCATGTCGAGCGGCGTGCCGTACACGGCGCCGTCGCGCGAGGTGATCGACTCCCAGACGCCCTGCTGGGTCTTGGCCTTGATCGCCTCGGGCAGCCCGTGGTCGCGCAGGTCGATCATGCCGCCGAGGGCTCCGAACTCGATGCCCCACGACAGGCCGCCGGAGACGATGTCAGGGCCGGTCTTGCTGGTTGCCGCGGCCAGGACCTTGGCGTGGCCGTCGTCCCAGCTCAGCGCCGAGACCTTGATCTTCACGTCGGGGTGGGCCCGGGTGTAGAGATCCGCGGCCTTCTGGACGGCCAGGGCCTCGTCCTCCGACCCGGTCATCCAGAACGTCAGGTTGGCCGGACCCTCCGCCGGGGCCTGCTCCTGCTTGGGTGCCGTGCCGGTCGCACAGGCACCGGCCAGCAGGCCGAGTGCGACGACAGTCACCGTGGCCGTGCGGCGCCTCTTCACGGTGTCCTCCTGAGAGTGTGGGGGGGTGTTCACTTAACCGTGTAAGTTGCGCCTAATGTAGGAGTGGCATGGCAACGTTGTCAACGATGGGTTTCCCAGGGATTTCGGCGTGCTAGATTCCATTTGGTTTACTTAACTAATTAAGGAGGCTCGGTGAAGCGTCCAACCATCGCGGACATCGCGCAGCGTGCCGGAGTGTCGAAGGTGGCGGTCTCCTACGCCCTGAACGGCCAGCCGGGGGTGTCGGAGGCCACCCGTGCTCGCATCCTGGCCATCGCCACCGAGATCGGCTGGCGGCCCAACAGCGCGGCCCGCGCCCTGAACGGGGCCAAGGCCCGCACGATCGGCCTGGCCCTTCGCCGGCCCGCGCGCACCCTCGGCATGGAGCCCTTCTTCATGGAGCTCATCAGCGGCATCGAGGATGCGTTGTCGATGCACTCCTACGCCCTGATGTTGCAGGTTGCCAGGGACCATGCCGAGGAGATCGAGTTGTACCGCCGCTGGTGGGGCGAGGGCCGCATCGACGGAGCGATCCTGGTGGACCTGCATGCTGACGACCCGCGCATCCCCGTGGTCCAATCGCTGCACATGCCCGCGGTCACCATCGGCCACCCGTCCGTGTCGGGCTCCCTCCCCGCGGTGTGGTCCGACGACAGCGCCGCCATCCGGGAAACCGTGCAGTACCTGGCCGCCCTTGGACATCGCCACGTCGCCCGGGTCGCCGGCCTGCCCAAGCTGGCCCACACCGCGATACGTGACCGCGCCTTCGCCGCCGTCTGCCAGGCGGCCGGGGTCAAGGAGTGGACGATCGAGCACACCGACTACTCCGGGGAGCATGGTGCACGCGCCACCCGCCGGCTCATCACCTCACCGCGCCGGCCCACGGCCATCGTCTTCGACAACGACATCATGGCCGTGGCCGGCCTGTCCGTCGCGCAGGAGCTCGACATGAACGTTCCGGGCGAGCTGTCCATCGTGGCCTGGGACGACTCGCCGCTCTCCCAGGTGGTCCGGCCGGCGCTCACCGCACTGAGCCGGGACATTCCGGCCTATGGCATGAACGCCGCACGCACCCTCATGGCAGTGATCGCTGGAGAGCGAACCGAGCATTTCGAGGATGTGGCGCCCCATCTGACTCCGCGGGCCAGCACCGGACCGGCATCTACCCGGCACAACCTTTCCGAAAGCGATTCGTGAGCCTGTGATCCTGCGCTCGTCAGCGGAACAGCGGAGATCCACACGCGTACGCGGGAGCAGCGTTCTGCGCCAAGGCGGCCCGCCGTCCTGAGCAAGGCGGCAGCCAGGCGGCTTTGCTGTAGGCAAGGCACTCGGCATCGCCCTCGCCGGCGTCGTCAACCTTCTCGACCCGCAGAAGGTGATCCTCAGCGGCGGGCTCTCCCCGCTGCTGCCCGCCCTGGAACGAGAGCCGGACCACCGGGTCATGGGTCCGGGCCGCTCGGGCAAGGGCGCGATGATCGTCTCTGGCCTGGGCCCGGATGGGCCGTGCGCTCTACGGGGAGGCGGTTGTCCACGGCGAGCGTGGCGTCAAGGGCGGCGAAGTGCTTGGCGATCACCTGCCGGGAGCTGGTCAACGCAGTCGACGGTCGGGCAGGTGGGCGGTCGTCCCCGTCATGGCTCCGGCTCGACTTGGAGCCGGGAACGCGGCCGCCTCCGTGAACGGATGCCGATGACCCGGATGTCGCCGGGGCCGACTCCGCGGCCAGAACCCGGGAGAACGCCTCCTCCGTCGATTGGAGGGGCTGCCCGCACCGGATTTCTACGGGGTGGGCTCTCCTGCGTCCGCGGCATGGCTCACGTCGGCGGCCTAGGTGAGCTCGATCCGATGGGTGAGCACGCGGGCGGAGCGGTACTTGCCCGCAAGGAGACGGGCCTGGTGAGCAGGACGTGGCGGGCCGGCGTCCCGGGGTGGACCATCCGTTCGGCGAGCAGGCCGACGGCGCGTTCGGCCATGTCGGAGACGGGCACGTCGGCCGCGGTGAGGGGCGGGTGGAACGCCTCCGCCCAATGGCGCCCCACGATGCCGATGACGGAGAACTGCCGGGGCACCGCGCGCCCCGAGCGCCACAGCGCGCGCTCCAGGCCGGGCAGGGCGGCCTCGTTGATCGTGACGATGCCGGTGACCTGCGGGTGAGCGGCGAGAAGGTCGTACGTGCGGGTCTCCGCGGCTGTGGCGTCGTCCGGGGAGCAGAACGCCGTCGCGGTGAGGGAGCGTGCGGCGGCGGCGGCGTTGAAGCCGTCCAGGGCGCGGCGGGCGGGGCCGTAGCCGGAGTCCAGGTACTCCTGGGGCCGGTTGAGCAGGGCGATCGTCCGATGCCCGAGATCGGCCAGGTGGTGCACGCAGCTCGCCACGAGCCCTTCGTAGTCCAGGTCGACCCAGGTGCCGGTCGCGGTGCCGGTTCCAGCGCCAGCGGTGTGGCCGATCGCCACGAAGGACAGCGGCAACATGCGCAACGGCAGCCGGTCCAAGACCGTCATCACCGATGTCGGGCGGACGCCCGTGCCGCGGACTCATACAGCAGCCGCCACGGTCGACCTCGACCGGGCGGCGCTTGAGCCGACGCAACGGGTCCTCGGTTACGGTGGTCTGGCGTGCGGGGACTGTACAAAGAACGGTGTGACTCCTGATCATGGAGGACGCACCTGATGAGTACTGTGATCCAGGCATCGACGGAGATCGACCTGGAGGACGCCACGGTGGCGCGCAAGAAGCCGGAGGAATCGACGGATCGGGAGCTGGTGGCCCGGCTGGTGGACCAGGCCCGCGCCGAGGGCATGGAGCTGGTCGGTGAGAACGGGCGGCGGGCAGCTGAGCTGTTCGAGGAGGCCACCGGCGGCTGGACGCTTCATCAACTACGGCATTCGGCGCTGACCCACGCGGCCGAGGATGGGGCCGACACTTCCACCTTGCTCGCCTTCTCCGGGCACACCTCGGTCGCTTCGCTGGCCCGCTATGCCCGGGTCTCGAGTGAAGCTCTCGGGCGCTGGCAGGCTGGACGCGATCCTGCCGCCCGCAAGCGGTGAGGGCGAACCCGCGTGAGTGCCGCGCGGTTGATCTTCGCAGCGCAGGCCTTGCGCGGTCTGGCGTACGGACTGGCCGCCGTCCAGCTCGCCACGCTGCTGCGGGCCGAGGGGCTGCAGGCCGCCGGAGTCGGTCTCGTGCTGGCGGCCGTGATGGCCGGAGGCGCGCTGGCCAGCATCGCCCTGGCCCGCTGAGGCGACCGGTTCGGCCGTCGCCGCTCCTACGCCGTGTTGTACCTGGCCCTGGCCCTGTGCGGGTTGCTGATCGCGGTCGGAGCTCCGGTGTGGCTGCTGAGCCTGGCCGCCCTGTCCGGCGCGCTGTCGGTCGAGGTGGTCGAGTCCGGGCCGTTCACCACCGTGGAGCAGGTCATGCTGGATGGCAGCGGCGTGGCCGTGCGCGGCTTCGGCCTCTACAACGCCGTCGCCGCCACCGCCGGGGCCGCCGGCGCGTTGCTGGGCGCGCTCCCGCCCTCGCGGTCGCTGCTCGGCGCTGTGTTGCTGGCCGTGGGCGTGGCTGGTGCGTTGCTGGCCCTGCGACTTCCCGCCTTGCTCGAGGCGGCCTCGGTTCAGGTCTCCGGACCGGTCCGGCCCCGCCCGGTCGTGGTCCGGCTGGCGGCGCTGTTCGCCGTGGACAGCCTGGCCGGGGGTTTCGTCGTGCAGGCCTACCTGGCCTACTGGCTGGGCGTCCACTACCAAGCTGACACGGCGAGCATCGGGCTGCTGTCCGCGGGCTGCGCCGTCCTGCAGACCGCCTCCTTCCTGCTCGCGCCGGTCATCGCGGCCAGAATCGGGCTGCTGAACACGATGGTCTTCACTCACCTGCCGAGTAACCTGCTGCTCATCGGCGTCGCCTTCGCCCCAGGGTTCCCAGTGGCGGCGGGGATGCTGCTGGCCCGCGCCTGCCTGTCCTCGATGGACGTGCCCACCCGCCAGGCCTACGTCATGGCCATGGTCCCGGCCACCGAGCGCACCACCACAGCCGCCGTCACCAACACCGCCCGCTACCTGACCCGGCCCGCCGGTCCCGCGCTGGCCGGGCTGCTGCAGCCCCTCGGTCTGGCCTGGCCGTTCCTCATCGCCGGGACCGCCAAGACCCTCTATGACCTGACCCTGTGGCGGATCTTCCGCCGCGTCGAACTCCCCACTGGAGGCCCATCGTGATCTAGGTGACCAGGACGTGGCCCCAGACCGACCGGATCGCCTGGCCCTGGCTGATCCGCCGCTTCATCGACCCTGACGTCTCAGCCGCCGATGTCGTCGTCGTGGACATCGCCTGGATCGCCCAGCGGTCGCAATCCTCCCGGCAGCTCGGGCAGGGCGAGGAGTAGCGGCCCAGCACGTTCTTATCTGGACAATCCCTTGGATGACCTTGGAGTTTCTCCTCTTTGACGCGTCTTCGTCGCATACGTTGACCCACATCCCTGCTGCCGCAAGGCGAGGAGGCCGAGATGCGGGTCATCAAGGAGCGGGACGGCGGCATCGTCCGCCGGGTGCGACTGATCGACGATGAGGGAGAGCCGGTGGGGCCGGTCTGCCGGTTCCTGGATCACCTGCGGGACAGGGAGTTCTCGCCGAACACCCTGAGCGCGTACGAATACGACTTGAAGTACCTGTTCACCTTCCTCGATCGGGAGGGCTTGGACTGGCAGGACTTCCGGGCGCCGCACATGCTGGCTTTGCTGGCGTTCCTGCGGCGGGTGCCAAGCCATCGTCCGGCGCAGCGGCTCGGTCTGGCGGTGGTCGCGGAGGGAAAGGACGGGCCGGGCAGGCTGCTGTCGCCGGCCACGGTGGACCGGATCCTGGCCGCGGTCTCCAGCTTCTATGACTGGGCGATGCGGACGAGCTCACGAAGGGGCACGCGACCGTGGGCGAGGTCGAGGCATGGGCGAGGTCGCGGACAAGGTCACGGGCGAGGCGGATTCCTCCCTCGTCTCGCGAAGCGCGGCCGCGACCGGCCGCCACGAGGTAGGTGGCCACCACGCAAGATCGTCGGAAGTGCCCGACCAAGATCTTTCCCCGGTACGCTCTGACTCGACCAGCCGGAGAAAGGACGACCATGGCCGGAACGTGCACCTTCTGCGGGATCATCGCAGGCGAGGTCCCCGCGGAGATCGTCTACTCCGACGAGCACGCGGTCGCCTTCCTCGACCTCTCGCAGGCGACCCGCGGCCACACCCTGGTCGTCCCGCGCGAGCACTGCCGCGACCTGACCGACATCGGCCCCGAGCGCGCGGGCCTGCTGATGCAGGGGGCCGTGCGTACGGCCGCCCTGCTGCGGCGCGCGCTGGAACCCGGCGGCATGAACATCTGGCACGCCACTGGCCCCACCGCCTGGCAGACCGTGTTCCACTTCCACCTGCACCTGCTTCCCCGCTACAGCACCGAGGACCTCAGGCAGGCGTGGACGCACCGGGAGGTGCCGCTGTCGTCGCTGTCGTCGCTGGCCGACGGGATCAGGGCCGCCGCGACGATCCGGTCAGCGGCGGAGCTTCCGGGGGACGATGACCGTGGCCAGGCCGTCGAGCAGGCGTTCCAGGCCGAACGCGAACAGTGATTGCAGGTCGAGCTCCGCGCCCGGGTCCGTGACCCGGGCGATCAGCGGCCCGTCGACCGACAGCTTGGCCTTGCCCCACTGCTTGCTGGTCATCCCCGTGTCCAGCTCGGCTGCGGCCTCGCTCTCGATGTTGATCGCCGTCCCGCGCACGTAGTTGACCACCGTGGCGTAGATGTGGATGCGGGTGCCCGGGTCGAGGCCGAGGCCGTCGAGGGCGCGCAGGGTCCACAGGCCGTACGCGAGCTGCCCCGGCAGCGTCCCCGGCCGGGTGATGGACACCAGCCGCGGCAGCCAGGGATGACGCTGGTAGGCCGCCCACTGCAACTGCGCGGCCACCCGCAGGTGGGAACGCCATCCCGGCGGCGGCTCCGGATAGCCGATCTCGGCGAACGCGGCGTCGGCGATCAGCTGCGTGAGCTCGGCCTTGCCCTCCAGGTGCCGGTAGAGGGCCATGGTCGCGACCCCGAGCTCGGCCGCCACCGCCCGCATGGACAGCGCGGCCAGGCCGCCCGCGTCGGCGATCTCCATGGCCGCGCGGACGACGCGGTCGCGTTCGAGCCCTCCGGCCGAACGCGCGGGCAGCCTCCGGGACGCGACCACCGCGCCGACCCGGGACGTGGACTCGATGGCGCCCGCCTGCTTGAGCGCGGCGAGCGCCTTGCTGGCCGTCGCCATCGCGACCCCCCATTCGCGCATGATCGCCCGGGTGGTAGGGACGGGATCGCCGGGCCGCAGCTCCCCGTCGGCGATACGCCGTTCGAGGTCGGCGACGATCCGGAGGTACGGCGGTTGCGGATCGTTCACGTCGGCCATGCTGCCACGCCTCAGCGGTCGGGCAGCCAGTTGCCGTGCAGGCCGAGCGGCACCCTGACGGGGAGGTGGACGCGGGCGACGGGCTCGCCGGTGAAGTCCTGGGCCGGGAGGATCACCAGGTCGCTCGCGTTCCTGCGCGGGTTGTGCACGTACGTGAGCAGGTAACCCTCGTCCTCGCCCTGGCCGGTGGGGGCGAAGACCGCCTCGCCGACCGCCTCGTCGTCGCCGAAGCCGTGCACCTCGGTCGTTCCCCGTTCCAGGTCGTGCTTGACCAGGGCGTTGGTGAACGCGTCGTCCGGCGGCGGGCCCTCGGGGGCGAACGGGACGCCGTACAGGGCGGCCGCGGCCGAGTAGCCGTACCGGTACGGGCGGGTGGCACGGGTCTCGTTCAGGCGGGGGAAGTCCTGCGGGCGGTCGTCCATGCGCTGCTGGTGGACCTTGTCAGGGGTGATCGTCCAGCGGTCCAGCACGGGCCGGATCGCCCCGGGGTCGGCGGGGTCGAACGGGCCCTCGGCGGTGACCAGGTCGACCACGACCGAGTCGCCGTCGTCGTAGGCGTTGAGCGTGTGGCTGACGTGGACCGGCTCGACGTCCAGCCACCGCACGTCGCCGCCGGTACGCGGCATCACGCCCACCCGCGTCGGGTGCCCCGGCAGCCACCGGCAGTCGAACCCGTCGAAGCCCAGCGGCGTGTCCCACAACACCACGTGGTTCTCGGTGAGCGCGAAGTCGTGCAGGAACGGCGTCCGCGTCAGGGGGATGCCGGTGGCCCGGACGACGTTCCCCTCGACGCCGGTCACGATGTGCTGGACGAAGGTCTGGCCCACCATGTACGCCAGCGAGTGCAGCTCGCCGGTGAGCGGGTCGTGCTTGGAGTGCGCGCCCGCCGTGAACCCCTCGGCGGTCCCTCCCAGGGCGCACACGCCGACGGTGTTCAGCTCCTCGTCCAGCTCGGCGGGCGGCAGGCCGGCCTCGGCCAGGGCGAAGGTGCGTCGCGCGTGCTCGATCACGTGAACCATGGGGGCGAAACCCGGCGTACGCACGAAGCGGTTGCGGTACCACTCGGCCCGGCCGTCGCGCAGGCGGATCCCGTGCACCATGCCCTGGCCCATGCCCCAGACGTGCACGACGGGGTCTTCGACGCCCAGCGGGTTGGGGCCGTTGCGCAGGTAGCGGCCGTTGAGCTCGGCCGGGATCCGCCCGGTGACCGGCAGGTCGAAGGCGGTGACTTCCTCGGTAACGGGCGCGAAGGGCCCTTCCAGGTACTTCATGTGGACACCGTACGCAAGAGCTCGCCAGCCCCTGGTGCAGCAGGGGGAAATGCCGTGATGTGCACTAGTGCAGGACCCGGTGTGCAATCTGTATGCTGATCGATGCACGGGGAACTACTGCCGAGAACGCCCGCTGACCAGGATGAACGGCATGAGTTCCGACATCCTGCCGATTCCGCATTGAGATCCCCCAGGCCGACCTGGACGACCTCCAGACCCGCCTCGACCTGACCCGCTTCGCCGAGGAACTGCCCGACGAGTACGGCGTGAGCGTCAAGCGCGTCCGCCGGCTGGCCGAGTACGGGCGTTATCTGGGTGCGTTCGAAGAGGCCCGGCGCTCGGGTCGGTGCCATGAAGTGCAAAGTAGCTCTCTGTAACCGCTTGTGAGTGTCGACAGACCCTCGTCTGTCGACACTCGCGCCGAAAGCCGCGAGGTCGCAGGTGGTGAGTGTCGAAAACTCGTGTCGAGAATCAACGTCGGTGAACGGTTCGGTACGTGGATTCCGACAGGCACCGGTACGACGCCCTGACCTCGGGATACGCCTCTACTTTGCGGCCTATGACACCGACCCGAGCGGAGGGCCTGGAACGGCGCCCCCGAGGGGACGAAGAGCTACGCCGTCACGGTGTACGACCCGGACGCGCCGACCGGCTCCGGGTTCTGGCACTGGGCCGTGGCCGACATCCCCGCCACCGT